>NZ_WBVY01000001.1:0-1096912 GCF_008932285.1 Brucella tritici | reverse complement strand
CAAAATCGGGCTGATCTCGTTCCTGAAGGAACACCGACGCCTATACTACGCTTCATGAACCGCCGTATACGGAACCGTACGTACGGTGGTGTGGGAGGAGGGCCTAAAATGCCCTCCTACCCGATTCACGCCTGCAAGTTCAATTGCCAGGAAACCCCGTATTTGTCCTTGATCCAGGCGAAAAGCTTGCTGAAACCGTAATTGTCCAGCGGCATCAGCGTCTCGCCGCCTTCCGAAAGCTTTTCAAAAACGCTGGTCAGGCTTTCCGCATCGTGGAAATCGACGAACAGCGATATGGACGGGTTGAAATCGAACTGATGCGGAATGGGGCTGTCGATGACGATCAGCCGGTGTTCGGCGAAGGTTACGCGTGCAATCTGCACCTTGCCGGGACTGCCGCTCGCTTCGTCATAGGTTTTGATCGACTCAATCAGGAAGTCGGGAAAGACCGAACGATATGTTTCCAGAGCTGCGCCTGCACTGCCCTGAAACATGAGATGGGTGCAAACCTGTGTCATGCCGAAAGCCTAACACGGTCCCGACAGTTCCGGCAATCGGGCTGTTTATAGCAGGGCGCTAAGATGCTAACGCATCACGCCCTGAGAATGCTCAATCGCCGCACGGGCTTAACCAAGTCTTGATGATTCAAACTCAACGAGACTTGGTATTAAAGGTTCTTTTTCGTAATTCGCCTCTCGATGCGCGCGGCGACGAAGCGGGCGATGGCAGGGCCTGCCAGAAGTACGATGAAGAACCGGCTCGTCTGCATCGCGATGATGAAGGGCAGATCGACATTGCTTGATGCTGCGATGATCGCAACCGTATCGGCGCCGCCGGGACTGGTGGCAAGATAGGCGGTCAGCGGGTCGAGGCCCAGCACGTGACCGAGCGCCATGCCGAACAGTCCACATACGGCAATCAGGAGCAGCGTGGATGTGAGCACTGCTGGAAAAGCACGCGCCGCATGAGCGATGATGGCGCGTGAGAAGCCGAGGCCAATACGCCAGCCGATAAGCAGGTAGCTGACCGCGAGCAGCCATGGTGGCAGGTCGATGGTGATGAAACCTGTGTCCTGGAGCAATGCGCCCAATATCAGCGGTACGAGCATGGCGCCGGTCGGGATGCGGAGGATTTCTCCAAGGAACGAGCCTCCGACGATCAGGAGCAATGTCGGTCCAAGGGTGGGCCAGTCGATGGGCGGAAACCAGACGATCTCGACAGGCGCAACAGTCTCCACGCCTGTGCTTAGGCGCAGGACGAGCGAAGCGGCTGTGGCGACCAGCACGACACGAAGATATTGCATGAAGGCGACGAGACGAGCATCTGCTCCATGAGCTTCTGCCATCAGCGTCATTGCGGTGGCAGCACCTGGCGACGATCCCCACACAGCAGTTGTTCCTGGCAAAATGCGAAACCGCGCGAGCAGGTAGCCGATAAAAGTGCTGGTAAACAGCACATAGCCGACGGACAGCAGGATGACAGGCAGATGCTGCCCCATGCTGGTGAAAAACTCAGCGGTGATCGAGCGGGCAATGAGGCAGCCGACGACACCTTGTGCTCCAAGCGACAGCCAGCGATGAACCCGTAAGGTGCTTTCGCCAGCAGCCATCAGGATCGCACCGAGCATCGCGCCCAGAAGCATGGCGGCGGGTAGCTGCAACTCTTCCCCTGCGAAAATCAGAATGGCGGAAAACACAGCCAGCAAGACCCACTGGACTGGTCTGGCTCTGTTCTTGAAGCTGAATTTGCTTGGGGTCGAATTCGGCCCGGAAGGGGAGGTTTTCTGCATTGCCCTTCCTCACTACATCTGGCGAGAGAGCTATGCAAATCCGATTTTATTCAAGAAACATTGATTTCTAAATATCAATATACTGAGGAAAATGAGGTGTTTGCAGCAAACGGCAGGACGCTGCTTTTCGACAAAAGCAGCGTCTTGAATTTCCGTAAGGCCGCTTCGATCAGCCGATCATGGCGCGGCGCTGGTTGACAGGGCGCTCGATCACTTCCCGCGGGGCCTTGCCGCCGTCGCGTTCTTCGAGCGCTTCGGCTTTCGTCAGTTCGGTTTCCGCAGCCGACAATTCGGCTTCGGCTGCTTCCTTCTGGGACATCAGGTCGCGAATCGATACGAAGAGATTGTCACGCCGCTGGCGTGCCGCCTTGGCGAAGGTCGGATAAGCGAAATGATTGATGTCAGTGATGCCAGCTTTTTTCTCTTCCGATAGAATCTGGGCGTCGAGTTCTCCGGCCATCCGTTCGAACTCCCCGATCATCAGGTCGAGCTGGCCCAGCTGACGGCGTTTTTCCTTCACCTGGAACAGTTTCAGCCTGACTAGGCTTTCACGTGGCTTCATACGCAATACTCCTTGAACACCAACCAGCTTTCATGTGTTGGGGCGTTCCCCCCGACTTTATTAACAGGTGTAAACAGGCAAAACGCGCCTGGTTCACCCCCGAATCTCCTTGCAAATTCAGCCCCCTAAAGGGGAAATCATCGCAGCCGCTTTTCCGAAATGGCTCAACAAGCGAAACAAAAAGTTAAGAATTCGCTCGTTTGGTAACCATTCCTTTACCGGCGAAGTTAATCATACGCGTTAGGACTTAAGGCTCGGTAAACCTCGTGTGGTTTTTCGGCAACAGGCGAAAGCTAGAGTCAGATGAATCGCTTAGCGAAGATTCTTAATGCGATGCTTTAGAGTCATCAGGAAGAGAATATCTTTATGATTCAGGCGCATAAGAGAATTTTCTAAACAGGACAGAAATATGCTTGCCAAGCAGAATCATATTTTGTTAACCATTTGCTGGCACCTTCATGCAAAGGCAACGATAGTTCCGTGTGCTGCCGTGAGGGACATCGGGTCGGCTGCGGAAAGGGGATAAGAGATGCGCGTCCTTTTGATTGAAGACGACAGTGCTATCGCACAGAGCATCGAGTTGATGCTTAAGTCCGAGAGTTTCAATGTCTACACGACCGATCTGGGCGAAGAAGGCATCGACCTCGGCAAGCTATATGATTACGACATCATCCTGCTGGACTTGAACCTGCCGGATATGTCTGGTTACGAAGTTCTTCGCACCTTGCGTCTGTCCAAGGTGAAGACGCCGATCCTTATCCTTTCCGGCATGGCCGGTATCGAGGACAAGGTTCGCGGTCTGGGCTTCGGCGCCGATGACTACATGACCAAGCCGTTCCACAAGGACGAGCTGATCGCACGTATTCATGCGATTGTGCGCCGTTCGAAGGGACATGCTCAGTCGGTCATCACGACGGGCGACCTGGTGGTCAATCTGGATGCGAAGACGGTCGAAGTTTCCGGCCAGCGCGTTCACCTGACCGGCAAGGAATACCAGATGCTGGAGCTTCTTTCGCTCCGCAAGGGTACGACGCTCACCAAGGAAATGTTCCTCAACCATCTCTATGGTGGCATGGACGAACCGGAACTGAAGATCATCGACGTCTTCATCTGCAAGCTGCGCAAGAAGCTTGATGCTGTTTCCGGTAGCCAGAGCTATATCGAGACGGTCTGGGGTCGCGGCTATGTGCTGCGTGAGCCGGATGCTGAAATGCGTGAAAGCGCCTGATCGACAACAGGCTTCGAAATGTAAAAAGCTCCGCTTCGGCGGAGCTTTTGCTTTTTGAAATGGTTATTTCCGGATTTAGGCGGACAGAATGCCTGCAAACTGTTCGGTGAGATAGGCGCGATCAAATGGCTTCAGAATATAGCCATTGGCGCCTGCACGCTTCGCCCGCATGATGCGGGTCACATCGAGTTCATAAAGACACAGGATGATGCGGGGGCGGTCGCCACCCGGCATGGCGCGCAGTTCGGTCACGACCTCCAGTGCCGTCATATCCGGAAGGTCATAGTCGAGCAGCACGACGTCTGGCATGCGCGAAAAACAGGTTTCGAGCGCTTCCCGGCCGGTTGAGGTCTCGGCAAATTCTGCGATAGTTTCGGACAGGATGCGGCGCGCGACTTTGCGAATGACGGAGGAATCGTCGACCAGCAGGCAATAGCCTGTCATTGGTTCATTCGCCATGCAGTTCCCCTCCACAAATGCGCGCTGGCTGTCACGCCTTCGACGAATATCTTCAGACGCATATCCTGACCGGAAATGCATTGCCTGACTGATAGAGGGTTTTATTGCTGTTTGCCAGTATGAGCGCGGGTCAGCCCCGCGCTCCGGGCCGCTTATTCAGCAGAAAATACGATGTCTTCTGCCGTGGCGTGGATGGAAATCTTCATGCCTGCTTCTTCGGCCAGAAGCAGGGTGTAGTAAGGCTGGACGGAATGGGCGTCGATCGGCTCTTCCGGGGTAGCGCCTGAATGAAGCTCAAGGAACTTCGGCGGAACACGCAGCATGCGGCCCTTCACAGTGATGACGAAGCGCGGTTCGGTATCTCCACCTTCAAGGCGCACGGCCAGCGAGCCGCCACGCGGTATGGCAGCATTGGCGATCAGAAGCATGTTCAGAAGCAGCTTGACCTTGTTTTTGGGCAGAAGGACACGCGTGCCTTCCCAGGTGAATTCCGGCTTTTCGTTCTTGAAATATTCAGTAGCAACGTTCTGTGCATCGCCTGTGTCAATCTGCACGCCGGCCGAGCCTGCGGCGCCGAAAGCGATGCGGGCAAATTGAAGACGGGCCGAGGCGTTACGTGCGCTCGACTTGATGAGCGCCATCGCGTCCTCGTCTGCTCCGCCTTCTTCCAGCAGTTCCAGGCCGTTATTGATCGCGCCAACCGGCGAAATGATGTCATGACAGATCCTGCTGCACAGAAGCGCACCGAGGTCGAGCGCAGAAAGGGTAACGGGCATTGGCATGGCGTTTTCTCCGGAACGCGGATCGATCCTGCTCGTCCCAGCGTGTTGGATGAGCAGACCGTTGTCGGTTAACGAAACAGCCCGCAAAGCCAGAGTTTGCGCGCTGCATGAAGGTGGGCGAATCGCCCGGAATATCGATTTAACTGGATACACGGGCCATCGGACCGCCGCAACAAAGCTCTCTTTTCGATCCATGCGACCCCGGCATTCCCTCACATCAGTGTGAAAAAGACCGGAAATTGCATGCCTTCGTAAAGCCAATTTCGATACTTAAAGGTTTGGACAATAAATTCGGGTCTAAAATAGGCACGATTCGACCAAAATGTCCGGAAGAGACGTGGTCTGGCTTTTAACAGGGCCGTCAGACAGAGGAGCGGAGAGCCAAAAGGAATTTTACATGGCCATACAATCCCTGTCGCAAATCAGGTTCCGCAATGCGGCGTGCTTCGTTGCGTTTTTTGCGGCGCTGTTTGTTTCTTTCATCGCTCTGCCAAGTCAGGCCAGAGCACAGAACACATACACAGCCGAGGAAATCGTCGAATCTGGTCACAGGTTCTTCGGGTCAACTTCGGGCGGTATCGCAAGCGCGGTCGAGAAGGCGTTCCAGAGTTTTGGTCTGCCTAACGGCTATATTCTTGGTGAAGAAGGTTCCGGCGCTTTCATCGGCGGCCTGACCTATGGCGAAGGTACGCTCTATACCAAGAATGCAGGCGACCATAAGACTTATTGGCAAGGCCCTTCGCTTGGCTGGGATTTCGGCGGGCAGGGTTCTCGCGTGATGATGCTCGTCTATAATCTCGACGACATCCAGAACCTTTACGGCCGTTATGCCGGTGTTGCTGGTTCTGCCTATGTCATTGCGGGCGTCGGCTTCAATGTCCTGAAACGCGAGAACATCATGCTGGTGCCGATCCGCACCGGTGTAGGCGCGAGGCTCGGCGTGAATATCGGTTATCTGAAGCTTTCCGCTGCGCCGACGTGGAATCCGTTTTAGGGATTAGTTGCGCAAGGGTGTCTTTTCAGCCGGAGATTGTTTTTGCTGGCTGGAAAGACGGTCGACTGCGCACTATGAATAGTCAATGCTTGTCTGAAACCGTTCGGGCCCGTTTGAAACCGTGATCCAGTCCGCTCTCTTTTTCATATTCGGCGTTCTTGTGACGGTTTTCGTCGTGGTTCTGCTCGGCCCTTCGGTCTGGCGACGCGCCTTTTTTCTGGCGCGCCGGCAGGTTCAGGCGGAGTTGCCGATAACGCTGGCCGAGATACGTGCGGACCGGGACGGGTTGCGCGCCGAACACGCCGTTGCGGTTAGCCGGCAGGAACAACTGCTGAAGCTCGAACGTCACAAGAATGCGGAACAGAAGGTGACGCTCGCCCGGCAATATGAAGAACTGAAGCGTATTCCGCTCCTCGAAGGAAGCCAGGCAGATATTGAGAAGCAACTGGCGGAGCACGAGCGGGCAACCAAAGATGCTGAGACAGCGCGCGACACGGCGCTGGAAAAGGCGGAAATCCTCCAGGCGGAACTGGAACGGATGCAGAGCCACTACAGTGCGCTTGAGGGATTGGCCGATACTTTGCGTATCGAGATAAGTGGAAGCGAGACGGAATATAGCCGTCTGACAAACGAGATGACCGAAATGCGTCGAGATCGCAAGGAAGCCGCAGCGCGTTACAACGAAGTTTCGACCCAGTTGACCTCTGCGCAGACGGAGTTGAAGAGCGAAAAGCGGCGCAATGGAGAACTGCAGCAGAAGCTTGAGAAGCTGATATCCGAGCTTTCCGATGCGCAGGAAAAAATCGAGCGCTATAGCCGTAAGAATGCTGGCGCGAACGAAAATCCCGAGCTGGCCGAGATCGAACGCGAGAATGCAGCGCTTCGTGAAGAAATGGCCGTGCTTGCCGCCCGCATGGTGGCAGCGACCGCTGAAAAAGAAGGACCGGAATCTCCGATCCATTCAATTCTTGAGGCGGCAGAAAAATCCAACGCTGGAAAAGACAAGAAGACCGGCTCCAAAAGTCTGGCGCGACGCATTCGCGACTTGCAATAGAGCATTTCCAGTTTAAGTCGAATCGTTGGAAATGCTCTATCTCTTTGCCTTTACGCATGTCTTTATCCCATCGTAGTGGGAGCAGAAATCAGTCTGGTGGACTGATTTCTCCGCGAAAGCGGTTCCCAATTTTGGGAGACATGCTTGAGTTCAGCAATTATTCCTTGCCGAAAACATCTGACCAGTCCGGGTGACGCATCGCCTGAGCGTGCATGAAACTGCAGCGCGGGATGATTTTCCATCCGCTGCGCCGCGCGTCCAGAACGGCATTCTTGGCAAGCGCCTGCGCGACGCCTTTGCCACGCATCGTATCCGGCACGAAAGTGTGGTCGATGGAAATGAGGGAGGGGCCAAGCTTCGTATAGGTCATTTCGGCTTCGTTTCCGTCAAGAACAGCCGCATAACGTCCGCCGTCGGAGCTGTCTTCCTTGCGAATCTCGATAGTCCCGCTCATGCCATCCTCCTGAACAACTACGCGCTTTCATCAACGCATCAAGTTCACAACATAGGAATGGAATGTGCAAATAAAAACCGGCCACGTGGGCCGGTTTTCGATTTGTCGATTCACGACCGGTTGCGGAAAATATTGTTCCGCAGCGGCCATGATCCCCGTCCTTCCAAAACCTGTCCCGGTTTTGGCGAGACAGGTCCTAGTGACGATATTGCTGTATTCTGGTGGTCCTGAGGCCGGCGAGACCATGCTCATCGATTGAGGATTGCCAGGAAAGGAATTCCTCCACCGTCAATGTATAACGCTGGCATGCCTCCTCAAGGCTCAAAAGTCCGCCCCGCACTGCGGCAACGACTTCAGCCTTGCGGCGGATGACCCAGCGCCGTGTATTGGCGGGGGGGAGGTCCGCGATGGTCAGCGGGCTGCCATCAGGACCGATAACATATTTTATACGCGGTCTTACCAGATCGGTCATTGTACTCTCTACACAACACTCAAGGACCTAATCGAGTGTGAGACTAACCCGACAGCTTTAAAAATTACCTAAACAGCTGGTAACTATCTGGTAAGACTTGGAAAAATTTTCGTTTTCGCCCTATTACCGGCTTTTTTGCGGTATATGACCGGAAAACCTCACGGGGAAGTGTGCATTGCCTGTCGCAATCTGGACAATGATTGTTCCCGGACCCTTGGCAAATTGCCGCACTTTAGCCTATATAGGGCGCAGAAACCTAAATTTTGAGAAGCAGGGCACTTGCCCGGAAGCTGGAATCAATCATGAGCCTGAACAGCCTCGATCTGCCGGGAAAGCCGGAAGACACGCGCGTTGTCGTCGCCATGTCGGGCGGCGTCGATTCATCTGTTGTGGCCGGGATTCTCAAACGTGAAGGTTACGATGTCGTTGGCGTGACGCTGCAGCTTTATGATCATGGTGCAGCCGTTCATCGCGCCGGTTCCTGCTGCGCGGGACAGGACATCGAAGATGCCCGCCGCGTTTCGGAAAGTCTCGGTATTCCGCATTATGTTCTCGATTACGAAGCACGCTTCCGTGAAGCCGTGATCGACCCATTTGCGAATTCCTATGTCAGCGGCGAAACGCCGATTCCATGCGTTTCTTGCAATCAGACGGTAAAGTTTGCCGATCTTCTGCAGACCGCGCGCGATCTTGGCGCCGATGCGCTGGCAACGGGACATTATATCCGTAGCCGTGCCAATGGTGCGCACCGTGCGCTTTATCGTCCGGTCGATACGGATCGTGACCAGAGCTATTTCCTGTTTGCGACCACGCAGGAGCAGATCGATTATCTGCGCTTTCCGCTTGGACATCTGCCGAAGGCGCAGGTGCGTGAAATTGCAGAGGAAATGGGCCTCACTGTTGCCAAGAAGCAGGACAGCCAGGACATCTGCTTCGTGCCGCAGGGCAAATATTCCGACATTATCTCCAAGCTGAAGCCGGAAGCGGCCAACCCCGGTGATATTGTCCATATCGACGGTCGTACACTTGGCCGCCACGATGGCATCGTGCACTACACGGTCGGCCAGCGCCGCGGTATTGGCGTTGCCACGGGTGAACCGCTTTATGTCGTGCATCTCGATGCCGCCAATGCGCGGGTCATCGTCGGTCCGCGTGAAGCGCTGGAAACGCACAAAGTCTTCCTGCGTGACATCAATTGGCTGGGTGATGCGCCGATCAACGATCTGCCTGAAGGCGGCATGGAAGTGTTCGCGAAGGTGCGTTCGACCCGGCCGCCACGCCCTGCCGTGTTGCGCCATGCCGATGGCCAGACCTGGGTTGAGCTGGTTGATGGCGAAAGTGGTATCGCTCCGGGACAGGCCTGCGTGCTTTATTCCGATGAAAGCAACACCGCACGCGTCTTTGGCGGCGGGTTCATCGGTCGGTCCGAGCGGGAGCCGCAGGCGGAAGAAATGCTGCGCCGACTGGTCGCCAATACGGCGAATGCCTCAGCGGCCTGAAAAATCAGTCTTTCTTGCAACGAAAAACCTCCGGCTTCAAACCGGAGGTTTTTTATTTTTGGCGTCCGAATGCGATGTTCTTACGAGAATTTGCTGAACCGGGACAGAGCTATGCCCGACGCAGTTGCGACATTCAGGCTGTCGAACGCAGTGGACATGGGGATACGCGCCGTCTGCAGCTTTGCGAGCAGGCGAGGCGGCAATCCTTCCCCTTCTGTTCCAAGCAGGAGTGCCTGTCGATCGAACTTGGCCGCATCATAAATGCCGAGCGAGGATGACGGGCTGAGCGCGAGCAGATTAAAGTTGGCATCGCCAAGCGCGGCGATGATCTCATCGATATTTCCACCGTGGAAATAGGGAACCTTCAGCGTGGCGCCAACCGATACGCGGATGGCCTTGCGATAAAGCGGGTCGCAACAGGTTTCGTCCATCAGCACGCAATCGGCTTCGAAAGCGGCTGCGTTGCGAAAAATAGAGCCGACATTGTCGTGATTGGAAATGCCGCACAAAACAACAACGAGCGATTTCGCGGGCAGGGCAGCCAGCATCGTCTCAAGGCTCGGCTGTGTCTTGCGACGGCCCACCGCGAGAACGCCGCGATGGACATGAAATCCGGCGACCATATCCATGACAGTCTGCGGGACGGAATAGACAGGAACATCTGGCGGCAATTGGCTGAGTTGTTCACTCAGGCCCGCAAGCCGGTTTTCCAGAACAAGTAGGGATTCGGTCTCAAAGCGTGCCGAGGATGAAAACAGGACGTTCAGAACCACTTTGCCCTCAGCGATAAAACGCTGCTGGCGTCCCACGAGATCTTTTTCGCGAATGCTGCGATAGGGAGAGAGGCGGATGTCGTCCGGATCGTCAATCTGCTGGACGCAGCCGTGCGAATGAGAATTTTCGTTCATCGCACGGCTGTGACCTCATGATGTTATGCGTGAGCGACGGCCGCCAGACTGTGTCTGCGCGGTGTTGGACTCATATACAGACTCGAGAGTGTCGACAACATCAACTCGATATGCGGCGAAGAAACCATATAGTAGATGGTCTGCGCGTCGCGACGGGTTGAAACGAGATCAAGAGCTCGTAGTTTTGCCAGGTGCTGAGACAAGGCAGATTGGCTAAGGTCAATCGCCTTGGCAAGTGCACCTACCGACATTTCATTATGAAGCAACTTACATAAAATTAGTAATCGCTTATTGTTAGCAAGCGCCGATAGGAAATCGGCAGCCTGATCTACGTTTTCAATTAAATCAAAGAAAGTATTTTCGTTGCTCATTTGCCGTCATACCCCCGTAAGACTGGACAAAGTTAAAAATATACATGCGAATTTTCATAAGCATGCATATTCAAAATAAGGCTATATGCTGAATTTGAAAAGCCCTTGCTTATATTCAATTCAGTATAAAGACGTGCAATTTCGTCCCAAAAAAAATGCGGTTTTGTTTCAGGGGTTTTATTTTACCGTTTGGTCAGTGCTGTAACAGCTTCCCCCACGGAATCAGGGCTCTTTGGAAACATATGACGCAAAACGATATCGCCGCTGGCGATGTCGACACCGTCGGGGTCCAACCCTATCACTTTCCATTGGTCTTTAATAGCGCTGCTTTTCGCAAGCTGCTGTGCAATTCGGGCAATTTCCGACGTGTGTTGGTCGTTGAACTCATCAAGCGCGCTTTGTTCACCTTCGGCAAAGACCGCACTGGTCGAAGCTGCACACAGCAGGTCGACTGGCGTCAGGTTGAATGCCTTGCCGAAGCCGCCATTGAGGCTGGCGCTTTCCAGTTCGAGCCGGAAAAAGACAAAGTCTCCGAGGTCCACATAAAGCGAACCCTTCGGATTGTGATTGAGGTAGCGTCGCCGAATGCGGGGGTAGTCAACGGATGCTCTCTCAATTTTCCGGGCCTGACAATGCAGTGTGACACGCGCATGGGCGAGGGGGTCTCCCTTGCCGACCTCGCCAAGCAGCAGCGAGCAAGCCGGGTTTGCCAGCAGCCCCGGCGTGTGTGCCGCCAGTCCGGAAACAAGAATGAGAGGTGTTCCGTCCATATCCGTCGCCACGGAGACGCGGCTTGCCAGTGGTCTGCCGGTCGCTGCGTCGAAAACGGCGATGGCGCCGTAGCGCGATGCCCGCAGCAGGGTCTTGGCAAGCTGGATGGCTTCGGGCGTGGTTGGACGAATTGGATTGGTTTCTGGCATGACGGCGGACTCAAATATGACTAATACGGTCCACTTAATAATGCACCTTTGCCGATAGGGCTAGCGAATTCGGCGGAGCAATCGTGTCAAAAGGTCAAAATTGCGAGCAATTTCCGATTGATCGGGCGCATCGGCGCCGCGTCTGAGTCGGTGATGCAGAAGTTGCATTATCCCATGCAAAATGCGTGCGAATAATATTATAAATTGGAGAGCTTTAGCGCAATATTCCGAAATTATAATGATCTTTAGAATAAAAATCTAACGATTGGGGCCAAATTCGGTTGAGAATGTGAACTGGTTCTAAAAATTGCGCTTGCAAAGTGGCGGTCCACACGTTTCGATAAGCGCAAGCTGCGGGCAATGGGGTGCACGCGGCATGCTTTTCCGTGGAGGCGGACAATAATGAAATTCTACCAAAAACTCCTGGCAGCAACCGCGCTGGTGGCTCTGATGAGCGGTGCTGCATCGGCAAAGACCTTTGTGTATTGCTCGCCGGCTTCGCCTGAAGGTTTCGATCCTGCTGCCTATACCGGTGGTGACACGTTCGACGCCTCGGCTCATCCGGTCTACAACCGCCTTGCCGAATTCGAAAACGGAACGACGAAAGTTGTACCGGGTCTCGCAGAAAGCTGGGAAGTTACCGCTGACGGTCTGGAATACACTTTCCATCTGCGCAAGGGCGTCAAGTTCCATTCGAACGACTATTTCACGCCGACCCGCGATTTCAACGCAGACGACGTGATCTTCTCGTTTGATCGCATGCGCAACAAGGACAATCCTTGGCACCAGTACACCGCTGGCATCACCTACGAATATTTCGACAGCATGGAAATGGGTGCGCTGATCAAGGACATCACCAAGGTTGACGATTATACCGTCAAGTTTGTGCTGAACCGTCCAGAAGCGCCGTTCCTCGCAAATATCTCGATGCCTTTCGCTTCGATCATTTCGAAGGAATATACGGACAAGCTTGCCGCCGACGGCAAGAAGGACGATCTGAACCAGATTCCGGTCGGCACCGGTCCGTTCCAGTTCGTCGCCTACCAGAAGGACGCCGTTGTTCGCTTCAAGGCCAACGAAAACTATTGGGGTGGCAAGCCGAAGATCGACGATCTCGTCTTCGCAATCACGACCGATCCTGCTGTTCGCGCGCAGAAGCTCAAGGCTGGCGAATGCCACCTGATGTCCTATCCTGCTCCGGCAGACATCAAGGGTCTTCAGGCTGATTCCAACCTCAAGGTTGACGAACAGGCCGGCCTCAACGTGGCTTACTTCGCGTACAACACGCTGAAGGCACCTTATGACAAGCCGGAAGTTCGCAAGGCGCTGAACCAGGCTGTCAACAAGCAGGCTATCGTCGATGCCGTGTTCCAGGGGCAGGGCCAGGTTGCAAAGAACCCGATCCCGCCAACAATGTGGGGCTATAACGACAAGGTCGAGGACGACAAGTACGATCCGGAAGCTGCCAAGAAGGCTCTCGAGGCCGCTGGCGTCAAGGATCTGAAGATGAAGCTGTGGGCCATGCCTGTCAGCCGTCCGTACATGCCGAACGCACGTCGTACTGCTGAACTCATGCAGGCCGATCTGGCCAAGGTTGGCGTCAGCGCCGAAATCGTTTCGATGGAATGGGGTGAATACCTCAAGAAGTCGTCCGACAAGGATCGTGACGGTTCCGTTATCCTCGGCTGGACCGGTGACAACGGTGATCCGGACAACTTCCTGGGCACGCTTCTCGGCTGCGCTGGCGTTGGCAACAACAACCGCGCCCAGTGGTGCTACAAGCCGTTCGAAGACCTGATCCAGAAGGCCAAGGTCTCGACCAGCCAGGAAGAACGCGCCAAGCTCTATGAAGAAGCACAGGTGGTCTTCAAGGAGCAGGCTCCTTGGAATACGCTTGCTCACTCGACGGTCTTTGTGCCGATGTCGGCCAAGGTTACCGGCTTCAAGCAGAGCCCGCTCGGCGACTATCGCTTCGAAGAAGTTGATATTGCCGAGTAAAATCTGACAACACGAGTGTGGTGGATTTGAGGTTCCTATTCTTTGCGTGACAAGCGCGGTCAGGAGCCTCAAATCTGTAAACCACACTCGATTCAATTGGTTGCTGGTTTGGTTTGAAACCGAAATTCGCTCACGCCTCGTTCGAGGGGCATGCGAATTTCGGTTTTGCCAAACCAGGGGCCGGGTGTAGGGTGATCCCGGCACCCGGTCGGAGTTTTTGTATGTTCCGTTTCATATTGAACAAACTCGTCTATCTGGTTCCGACCTTCATAGGCATTACAATCGTGGCTTTTGCTTTCGTCCGGGTTCTGCCCGGCGATCCCGTGCTGTTGATGGCCGGCGAACGCGGCGTCAGCCCTGAGCGCCATGCCGAATTGATGGCGCAGCTCGGCTTCGACCGTCCGATCTGGCAGCAATATCTGGACTATGTCTGGAACCTGCTGCACGGTGATTTCGGTCAGTCACTCGTGACAAAAAAGCCTGTTCTCGTTGAATTCTTCGCGCTGTTTCCTGCAACTGTAGAATTGTCCATCTGCGCGATCATCGTGGCTATTCTGTTGGGCATCCCTGCTGGCGTCATCGCTGCTGTCAAGCGCGGCTCGTGGTTCGACCAGGGGCTGATGGGCATTTCGCTGGTCGGTTATTCGATGCCGATTTTCTGGTGGGCGCTTCTGCTCATCATCTTTTTCTCGGGCGTGCTGCAGTGGACGCCGGTTTCCGGCCGTATCTCTCTGCTCTATTTCTTCCCGCCTGTGACCGGTTTCATGCTGATCGACAGTCTGCTGTCGGACCAGAAGGGCGCTTTCATCTCGGCGGCCTCGCATCTCATCCTGCCGACCATCGTGCTTGCGACCATTCCGCTCGCCGTTATCGCGCGCCAGACCCGCTCCGCGATGCTGGAAGTTCTGGGTGAGGACTATGTGCGCACCGCGCGCGCGAAAGGCCTGCCGGTTCGTCGCGTTGTTGGACTGCATGCGCTTCGAAATGCGATGATCCCCGTCATCACGACCATCGGCCTGCAGGTCGGCGTTCTTATGGCTGGCGCGATCCTGACCGAGACGATCTTCTCATGGCCCGGTATCGGCAAATGGATGCTCGATTCCATTTTCCGTCGCGATTATCCGGTCGTGCAAAGCGGACTGCTGCTGATTGCATTCATCATCATGCTGGTGAATCTGGTCGTGGATCTGCTGTACGGCCTTATTAATCCGCGTATCCGGCACAAGTGAGGGTATCATGACACACTCAGCTATTCAGCCGGAAGCCGCGAACGACATTGGCAAGATGCGCGCGCTGAAGGATTTCTGGTTTTATTTCAGCGTCAACCGCGGCGCTGTGATCGGTCTTTTCGTATTTCTCGCAATCATTCTGGTAGCGATCTTTGCTCCGATTATTGCGCCGCACGATCCTACGGAACAGTTCCGTGAATTCGTGAAGGTTCCGCCCTTCTGGGAAGATGGTGGTTCGACGCAGTTCCTTCTGGGAACGGATGCGGTCGGACGTGATATTCTGTCCCGCCTGATCTATGGTTCGCAATATTCGCTGCTCGTGGGCTTTGTCATCGTCATCATTTCGATGTGCCTTGGCATCACCATCGGCCTTATCACCGGCTATTTCGGTGGCGGCGTCGATACCGTGTTCATGCGCATCATGGATGTTATTCTGGCGTTCCCGTCGCTTCTGCTGGCTCTGGTTCTGGTGGCGATTCTCGGGCCTGGCCTGATCAATGCGGTTCTGGCGATCACGCTGGTTCTCCTGCCGCACTTCTCGCGTCTTACCCGCGCTGCCGTCATGGCGGAAAAGGAACGCGAATACGTGACCGCCGCCAAGCTTGCCGGTGCAAGCAAATTGCGTCTGATGTTCAAGACCATTCTGCCGAACTGTCTTGCTCCGCTCGTGGTGCAGGCAACGATGTCGTTCTCCAACGCCATCCTCGACGTGGCAGCTCTCGGCTTCCTCGGCATGGGCGCGCAACCGCCAACGCCGGAATGGGGTACGATGCTTGCCGAAGCGCGTGAGTTCATCCTGAGCGCCTGGTGGATCGTTACTTTCCCCGGTCTTGCTATCCTGATTACTGTTCTCGCCATCAATCTGATTGGCGACGGTCTGCGCGATGCGCTTGACCCGAAACTGAAGAGGAGCTGATCGATGGCTCTGCTTGAAATCAAGAACCTCACGGTTTCTTTCGACACTTCGACAGGCCCGTTCCGGGCGGTCGACGGGATCGACATAAGGGTCGACAAGGGCGAAGTGCTTGCGATTGTCGGCGAGTCCGGTTCGGGCAAGTCGGTCGGCATGCTTGCGGTCATGGGTCTCCTGCCCAAGACGGCAACTGTTACCGCCGACACCATGACCTTCGATGGCAAGGACTTGCAGGCAATGTCCGACAAGGATCGCCGCAAGATCATCGGTCGTGACATTTCGATGATTTTCCAGGAGCCTGTCGCCAGCCTCAATCCCTGCTTCACGGTGGGTTATCAGCTTGAGGAAGTGCTGAAGCAGCATATGGGTATGAATGGCTCGGCGAGCCGTGCACGCGCCATCGAGCTTCTGGAACTCGTCGGCATTCGCGACGCAGCGGAACGCCTGAAAAGCTTCCCGCATCAGATGTCGGGCGGCCAGTGCCAGCGCGTCATGATCGCTATCGCGATTGCGTGCAACCCGAAGCTTCTCATTGCCGACGAACCGACGACCGCTCTCGATGTGACGATCCAGAAGCAGATTCTCGATCTTCTGATGCGGCTTCAGGTGGAACACGGCATGGGTCTCATCATGATTACCCATGACATGGGTGTTGTGGCTGAAACGGCGGACCGCGTGATTGTGCAGTATAAGGGCCACAAGATGGAGGATGCCGACGTGCTGTCGCTGTTCTCCGCGCCCAAGCACCCTTACACCCGTGCGCTGCTCTCGGCCCTGCCGGAAAATGCGACCGGCGATCGTCTTCCGACGGTTTCCGATTTCGTCTTTGAAAATAATGGTGCGGGAGAAGCGTGATGAGCGAGATTGTTCTCGAGGCGCGCGACATCAAGCGCGATTATGATGTTGGCGGCGGTCTGTTCGGCAAGGCGAAAGTGGTTCATGCCGTCAAGGGCGTGAGCTTCAAGGTCGAAAAAGGCAAGACATTGGCCATCGTCGGTGAATCGGGTTGCGGCAAGTCCACGCTGGCTCGTATTCTCACCATGATCGATCCGCAGACCTCCGGTGAACTGAAGATCGGCGGCAAGGATGTGAACATCGCTCGCGATGGTCTGACGTCGGAAATGCGCCAGAAGGTGCAGATCGTGTTCCAGAATCCCTATGGCTCGCTCAATCCGCGCCAGAAGATCGGTGACGTTCTGGCCGAACCTCTGCTGCTGAATACCAATATGTCTGCCGAGGAACGTCGCGCCAAGGCGATGCAGATGCTGTTGAAGGTCGGCCTTGGTCGCGAACACTTCAACCGCTATCCGCATATGTTCTCCGGTGGCCAGCGCCAGCGTATCGCTATCGCACGTGCGCTGATGCTCAACCCGAAGCTGCTTATTCTCGATGAGCCGGTTTCCGCGCTTGATCTGTCCGTTCAGGCGCAGGTTCTGAACCTGCTTTCTGATTTGCAGGAAGAGTTCGGTCTCACCTATGTCTTCATCAGTCATGACCTTTCGGTTGTGCGCTACATCGCCGATGAGGTGATGGTGATGTATTTCGGTGAGGTGGTTGAGTACGGTTCGCGGGACGATGTCTTCAACAACCCGCAGCATGACTATACGAAGAAGCTCTTTGCTGCGACGCCGCGCGCGGATGTCGATGCCATCAAGGCTCGCGTAGAAGCCCGTGCGGCTGCAAGACAGGCAGCGCATAGCTGATCAATATTCATACGCAGCATAGAATACAAAAAACCGCACATTCTCATGTGCGGTTTTTTATTTGCGTCATGAATGTTGCAACCTATGGGGTTTCAAAGTATAGGAACGATATTTTAATAGTTATAAATTTGGAATTGCCGTGTATTTTTATTTTGTTGTTTCTTTTGTATCAGTAATATTATCCGCTATTTTTTGGGTTGCGAATTCTCAATTCCTATTTTGTATTTAAGCCATGTATTTTTATTAAATATACATAATATAGGTAATTCATGCATAATTTTCTAATCATTCTTTTCGTCGCGTTGCTAGCCCTGTTTGGCTTCTTGGCTCTTCTGTTTGTTAGTGTTTCATAGGCGTGCTTATGTGCCGCGCTGTTGATGCCAGGCGAGGGCGCGCACAATGTCATCTGCCGCAATCTTGCCGACGATTGCTCCGTTTTCGATGATCCCGACGTCGCCGCTGCTGTCCGCTACAGCATTCATCAGCTCGCGCACCAGGGTTTCGCGCCGGGCGGTCGCGGCAAAAGGACGTGGCGCTGCATTGCGATCGAAGGGCACCATGATGTCGCCTGCCCGAAGCACGCCGAGCGGGTTCATATGGGCAACGAAGTCGGCAACATAGTCGTCGGCGGGCTGCAGGAGAATCTCCTGCGGCGTGCCGCACTGAACAATACGACCGCCTTCCATGATGGCGATGCGATTGCCGATCTTCATGGCTTCATCGAGATCGTGGCTGACAAAGACGATGGTCTTTTTCAAACGTGACTGGAAGGCCAGCAATTCGTCCTGCAGGCGTGTGCGGATCAGCGGATCAAGGGCCGAGAACGGCTCGTCCATCAGCAGGATCGGCGCACCGGTTGCAAATGCGCGGGCAAGCCCGACGCGCTGCTGCATACCGCCGGAAAGTTCTCCGACCTTGCGCTTGGACCAATCCTGTAAGCCGACAAGTTCAAGCTGCTCGCGTGCTTTGGCAAGGCGTTCTTCCTTGCCCATGCCGGAAATTTCCAAGCCGAAAGCGACATTTTCCTCGACCGTGCGCCATGGCAACAAGCCGAACTGCTGGAACACCATGGAGACAAGTTCGGTGCGAAGATGGCGAAGGGTCCCGCGGTCAGCCTTGCCGACGTCGATTGCACGCTCGCCTTCCCGCACGAGAACACGCCCGCGCGAAATCGGATTAAGCCGGTTGATTGCGCGAAGAAGCGTGGATTTTCCCGAACCTGACAATCCCATCAGAACGAGGATTTCGCCTTCCTCTATGTTGAGCGTGCAATTATGCACACCCAGCACAAGATTGGTTTCAGCCTGAATCTGTGAACGGGTGGCCCCGCGATCTGCAAGAGCAAGTGCGTCGTCGACATTGCTGCCGAAAATGATGCAGACGTCTTCGAGTGCGATGATGGTCATCCGCTTGCTCCTGATCTCTGTTCGAGCATGATCTTATTCGAAAACCGGTTTCCACTTTTCGGGATCATGCTATTTCTCGCGTCCGGCGCGGAAGATGCGGTCGAGCACGATGGCGACCACGACGATGACAAGACCGGCCTCGAAGCCGAGTGCGGTATTGACTGAATTCAAGGCCCGCACGACGGGTACGCCAAGGCCATCAGCACCGACAAGCGCTGCAATGACCACCATCGAAAGCGACAGCATGATTGTTTGGGTCAAACCGGCGAGAATTTGCGGCATGGCGTAAGGTAGTTCAATTTTCCACAAGAGTTGCGACCGCGACGCTCCGAACGCTTCACCAGCTTCAATCAGCGATGAAGGCGTGGACGATATACCGAGGTGGGTCAATCGTACCGGCGCAGGCAGAACGAAGATTGCCGTTGCCAGCAGGCCCGGCACCATGCCGATGCCGAAGAAAACAATTGCCGGGATCAGGTAAACGAATGTCGGCAGGGTCTGCATCAGATCGAGCACGGGGCGCATAGCAGCGTAAAGCGCCGGGCGATGAGCTGCCGCAATGCCGAGCGGTACGCCGATTGCCATGCAGAGAAAACAGGCCGACAGAACAAGAGTCAGGGTTTCGAGCGTTCGATCCCAATAGCCCTGATTGATGATGAAGAGGAAGCCGATCACGGTCAGCACGACCACCGAGATACGGCGCTGGATCAGCCACGCGATGACAGCGAAGATGGCGATCAGAAGCAGAGGGTGAGGGAGCTTGAGAAGGAAAAGCAGCCCGTCAATGAGGCTCTGCATGACGGCGGCCAAGGTATCGAAAAAGCCGCCCATATTGTCCGTCAGCCAGTCCACCACGGATTTGGCGGTCGGTCCGACAGGGATCTTATAGTCCGTCAGCCAGTTCAACGATCAAGTCTCCTGCTGCGTGCCAGAGCATTTCCAGCAAAGGTGCGATGCGTCTACGCGGGGAAACCAGTTCACTGGACCGATTTCTGATCCCGCTTCGATGCGTAGGATAATGCGTAAGCACAAAGAGAAAGGGTGCGGGCATCGTGGAATCTACCGGGCCGCGTTTGTCGCAGCCCGGCGAGATGTCGGGATTAAAGGCCGAGTGCTGCCTTGACGGCTGGCAGGCCTTCCTTGCCATCAACGGTCGTTACGCCGGCGAGCCACTGGTCGAGTACGCCCGGATTGGCTTTCAGCCAGCCGGTTGCAGCCTTCGACGGCTCTTCGCCATCATCGAGAATCTTGCCCATGATGTCGTTTTCGATGTCGAGCTTGAATTCCAGATTGGTGAGGAACTTGCCGACATTCGGGCATTCCTGCGTATAGCCGGTGCGGACATTCGTTTCGACCTTGGCACCGCCGAGATTGGGGCCGAAGAAATCGTCGCCACCGGTGAGGTATGCGATTTCGAAACGCTTGTTCATGGGGTGCGGCTCCCATGCCAGGAACACAACCGGTTCCTTGCTCTTGATGCTGCGCGCAACCTGCGCCAGCATGCCCTGTTCGGACGATTCCGCCAATTCGAACGACTTGAGGCCGAAGGCATCCTTGTTGATCATGTCGAGGATCAGACGATTGCCGTCATTGCCTGGCTCGATGCCGTAGATCTTGCCGCCGAGCTTATCCTTGAACGTGGCGATGTCCTTGAAGTCCTTGAGGCCTTCGTCATAGGCGTATTTTGGCACGGCGAGCGTATATTTCGCGCCGGTCAGATTGGTGCGCAGTGTCTCGACGGTTTTGTTGTCCAGATAAGGCTGGAGGTCAGCAGTCATGGACGGGTTCCAATAGCCGAGGAAGACGTCGATATCCTTTTTGCTCAGTGACGCATAGGTCACCGGCACGGAGAGAACCTTGATGTCGGTTTTGTAGCCGAGACCTTTCAGGATTTCTGTCGCCACCGCCGTTGTCGAAGTGATGTCAGTCCAGCCGACATCCGAGAAGCGGACGGTCGAGCAGCTTGCGGGTTCGGCGGCGAAACCGGTTGCAGGTGCGCTTAGCATTGCCGTTCCCGTGGCAAGCCCACCCAAGGCAAGCGTAAGCATATAGGTCGATACGGACTTCATTGTTCTCTCCATTTACCGGGCCGTTTTGACGGATTGATTGTTTTTCCGGTTCCAGCTTTAGCAAACACCAAAGATTGCGCCATTCAAGTACCATAGCGGCGAAAATGTTCTCGATTGCGACGTTGGCCGCAGTTTCTGGCGGAAAACCGTTTCACACCAGACTTGAAACTGCCTTGAAGCTGTTTGTCGCTCATCATTTTCCGGAACCGACGGCCAAGGGGAAACGGGCAGGATTGCCACGCATTTGGCCGAAGCGGGTTGGCGCCATGTTACGGATCGGCCCTCGGGATTCAACCCTGTCAGCGGAAAATGACGGATAAAATCAGTTGGATGGGGCTTCGAGGTTGTCGAAAAGATGAGCACACTCTATTTGAGAGCTGGAAGCTTTTTGAGGCTTGGCTGCTTGCGAACGGGACTTGCAATGCATAGGTCCGTAGGCGACGCAGAAGCGGTGGAAAGCCCGGAGTTTCGGGCAAAAGGAAGGATTTTTTACAGTGTGGAATGCAGTAAAGGGCGTTTTTCCCTTCCTGGGCCGTTTCATCGCGGCACTCGCTCGCCTGATTGCCATTCCGCTCAGCGGATTGTGGCGGCTTTTCCTGCGGCTCGGAATTTTGTGGAAAGTTGCGGTTGCGGTCGTCGTGATCGGTCTTGGCGGCCTTTACGTCTATTTCATCTGGCAGACTCAGGTATGGACGAATTTCGATCCTGACTATCCGGCCAAGTACAGCTATCAGGATGCGACCACGCCCGGTGAAGAGGTAAAGGCTCAGGCCGCTCCGGCTGAAGCGCCGTCCACCGCAGCACCCGTGGAACAGCCCGCCGCCACACCCGAAACCAGTCAGACTGGCAATGAAGCATCTGCGAATCAGCCGGTTCAGGCCGCGCAATTGCCGTCCTCGGCGCGCAAATGTTCCCGCTCGGCCATCGCTGAAGTCGCCGCCGATCTTACCGACTTCAATGTCAACCAGAATGCATGGATTTCCTCCATGCTGCTCTACAAGCTCGGTCTTTTCGGTATGGATTGGGATCGCACGCCATTCCTCGACAACAAGGCGTCGTTCCAGCGCGGCATCAATGCAGCGGTACGCCGTACCGCGATTGAACTCGTCGACAATATCGGCCGTCTGCGCGGCACGTCGCAGATCGACGGCGATCTGCAAAAGGCGCGCGGCAATCTGCAATTTGCCGAAGATTCCTGGTATTTCGGCCTGAGTCCGTTCGGTCCGAAGACGCCGACGCCGAGCTATTACCGTTCGGCGATCAAGGATCTGCGTGCCTTCAACGGACGGCTTGAGAATTGTCAGGCGACCTTCGATGCCCGCGCCGACAATCTGATCCAGTTTGTCGACCGTATCGCAAGTGACCTCGGTTCAACTTCGGCCATCCTCAAGGACCGTGCCGAGAATTACCACGCCGGCTGGTTCGACACGCGGGCGGATGACCGTTTCTGGTTCGCCTATGGTCAGCTCTATGCCTATTACGGCCTGCTGCGTGCGGCACATTCGGATTTCCGCGG
The DNA here is from genome assembly GCF_008932285.1 of Brucella tritici. NCBI lineage: Bacteria > Pseudomonadati > Pseudomonadota > Alphaproteobacteria > Hyphomicrobiales > Brucellaceae > Brucella > Brucella tritici. Next base: position 1,074,586 of record NZ_WBVY01000001.1, on the reverse strand, counting down.
TGTTCTGGCTGAAAAGCACCTCGACGGTGTGTGGGACGAGATGGAAAAGCAGATGCGTGCCGCGCTCGACATGCAGCCTTTCATCGTTTCCAACGGTAGCCCGGATGCATGGTTCACGCCGTCGCATCTGACCACGATGGGCTTCTACATTCTGCGTGTCCGTTCCAATCTGGTGGACGTGAAACAGGTTCTGGAGCGCTGATCGGCAATGGAACTGCCAGCTTCCTTGCGACAGGCGGTGGATGCCGCGCTTGAGGGCGTGGCATTGGCCGACCTGAAGCGCGCATCTGAAATGCTTTCACGCCGTTACCGCGCCGAGACGCGGGATGGACGCATGCATATTTCCGATGATCTTGCCGCGAAGGCCTATCTGGCGGCGCGCCTGCCTGCGACCTATGCGGCGGTTCGCGCCAGCATGGACAGTGCCGCCGAGGTCTGCACCGATTTTGCGCCGCAATCCATGCTCGATGTTGGTGCAGGGCCGGGAACCGCCCTTTGGGCGGCAAAACAGTGCTGGCCCACGCTTCAATCCGCAACCATGATCGAGGCAAGCCCTGCGATCAGAGCCGTGGGCAACGATCTTTCGCAAAATAGCGGACTGCCTGACCTCGACTGGCGGGCAGGGGATGTGGTTCGGGAGAAACTGGATTTTCCGCAAGCCGATCTCGTGACCATTGCCTATGTGCTTGACGAGCTTGCTCCTGAAAAGCGGCAGGCACTGATTGAGCGTTTGTGGGCGTCGGCCCGGCAGATGCTGGTGATCGTGGAACCCGGAACACCGGCAGGCTGGCAGCGTATTCTCGATGCACGCAGGGCGCTTGTTGCCGCAGGCGCAATCATTGCGGCACCCTGTCCACACCAGCTCGATTGCCCGTTGGTCGCGCCCGACTGGTGCCATTTTTCGCGCCGCGTTGCGCGCTCGCGTATTCATCGTCTGACCAAGGAAGCCGAAGTGCCGTGGGAGGACGAGAAGTTTATCTATCTTGCTGCGGTGCGCGAGACGGTCGGTAATGTGGAAGCGCGGATCATCGCGCCGACGCGGGTTGGCGGCGGCAAAGTTTCGGTTAAACTCTGCAAGGATAACGGCAGTGCAGAAGAGCGTCTCCTGACCAAGCGCGCCGGGGATCTGTTCCGTTGGGCGCGTCGCGCTGACTGGGGCGATGCCTTGATGAAAGAGTAAGCCGGAACCGAAACGATGAAGATCAGTCTGGTCCAGTTACGTCTGCTTGAAGCCGTCGCGGAAACCGGCAGCGTCGGTGCGGCGGCACGGCGCTTGCGGCTCACACAATCGGGAGCCAGTCAGGCGATTGCGACACTGGAAAAAATCCTCGGGGTCGATGTGCTGGCGCGAAAGCGCGATGGGGCTGCCCTGACGGCGTTCGGACAATCGATCCTTGCCGATGCCAAGGCCGCCCTTGCCGCAATCGACCGAATAGAACTACAGGCACGATGCAGTGCTTCCGGCGCGCCCGAACGACTGCGTGTCGCGGCAATTCCAAGCCAGCTTGAATATGTTCTGCCCGGTCTGCGAAAGTCGTTTCAGCGGCTTTATCCCGGCATTGATTTTAGTGCTTTCGAGGGCGGGCACGACGATGTCAGCCTGTGGGTGCGCGACGGTATTGCCGATCTCGGCATTACATCGCTGCCGACGCCCGAGCTTGAGGCACGGGAAGTTGGCCGGGAAGAACTTGTCGTGGTGGGACGACGTGACGACCCCTTCATGCGCAATGACACAATCGCAGCGGAGGACTTGCGGGATCGCCAGTTGATTGCCGCAGCAGGCTGCGAAATGATTATCGACAGGATCATTCATGGTGATGGCGAAACGCGCAGCGAGCAGGTGCGCACCCGCGACGTTGCCACGGTGCTGGAAATGGTGCGGCATGGCATCGGCACGACGCTTCTGTCAGAAATCAGTCTGCCGGGCGCCGATCTGCATGGATTGCGGGCACGCCGGCTCGATCCGTCGACGTTTCGCACCGTCTATATTGTTTTTCGGGCCGACAGTCCGGTCCGGCATCTGGTCGAACGGTTCTGCGATATAGCAGTGGATGCCAGAAGCCGGGCGGCATAAGAAACTCTAATACCTGATATCTTGCTTATCCGTGGCGCTCGCGCATGCCAGGGGTGCGATAGTCTGCGCTCTTTCTTCATCCTGCAGTGAGTAACCATGACGGCAATTACCGAAACCACCTCGACAAGCTCGACTTCCGACACCATACGCGGTCTGGCCTGGGGGCTGTCCGGTGTTCTGGTATGGTCCGGTTCGTTCGTCCTGACCCGTTTCGGGTTCAAGACCGCATTGACGCCTTTCGACATCATTGCCCTGCGCTTCGGTGTGGCAGGGCTGGTGCTGTTGCCGGTGGTGCTGATGAAAGGATTTGGCTTTCGCAAGCTTGGTCCGCTCGGCTTTGTGCTTCTGGTTTCCGGTGCGGGCGTTCCCTATGCGCTGCTGACCACCTGCGGCCTGCAATATGCTCCGGCGTCCCATGCGGCAGCGCTCATTCCGGGGCTGATGACAGCAATGGTTGCCGTTCTGGGGATGGCGCTTCTCAAGGAACATCTTGCGCCGTCGCGCTGGTCCGGGGTCGTGCTGATCCTGATCGGCGCCATGCTGATCGCCGGTCTGTCGCAACTGGGCGGACCGGAAATGCTCGGACACCTTTTCTTTTTCATCGCGGCATTGGTGTGGGCGATCTATGTCATGGTGTTTCGCAGGAAGGGAATGGACGGGCTGCACGCGACCGCCATCGCAGCCGTCACCTCGGCAATCGTCTATCTGCCGATCTATATGATCTTCCTGCCCAAGGGACTTGGCGCGACATCCTGGGGCGATATTGCCTTGCAAGGTTTCTATCAGGGCGTACTTACTTCGGCCTTTGGCGTCTTTGCCTTCAACCGTGCCGTTGTCTTGCTGGGAACGGCGGCAGGGGCAGCGCTTTCGGCACTGATCCCTGTCATCACTCTGGTTCTGGCACTTGTCCTGCTGGGTGAGGTGCCGGGCTGGACCGACACGCTCGCCGCCTTCCTGATCAGCGTCGGTGTGCTGGCACTGAACAGGAAGGGAAAGAAGCCTGTCGCATCATGATGCCTGCAGAACGACGCGAGGAGCAGGGCGGTTGATGATGAACACCATGGCCGCGGCGGCAAAGCACATGGCACCGGCAAGGATCAGGGCCGGGGTGTAGCTGTCATAGTCCGTGCGGACGAAACCGGCGAAGGCTGCTGCTGCTGCGGCACCGATCTGATGGCCGGTGAAGACCCAGCCGAAGACCAGCCCGGCTTTTTCCGGGCCAAAACGCTCGGCAGCGAGCTTGACGGTCGGCGGCACGGTCGCCACCCAGTCCAGCCCGTAAAAGACGGCGAACAATGCCAGTTCGTAGACGGTGAAGTCGGTAAAGGTAAGATAGATCAGCGACAGGCCGCGCAATGCATAGAACCAGAACAGGAGCCAGCGATTGTCGAAGCGGTCGGAAAGCCAGCCGGACATGATCGTGCCGATCAGGTCGAATGCGCCGATCACGGCAAGGATGCCAGCCGCGCCGACTGGCGCAATCCCGAAATCCCCGCAAAGCGTGATCCAGTGCGTCTGGATCAGGCCGTTGGTGGAAAAACCGCAGACGAAGAAGGTCAGAAACAGGACCCAGAAAGTGGCGGTTGAAGATGCTTCGCGCAAGGTGACGAGCGGTGAGGCCAGCATGGCGCCGAAGCTTTTCCGGGGCTCGGGTGCCGGAAGCGGTGCAGTGCGGCCATAAGGCTTCAAGCCGATATCCGCCGGATGATCGCGCATCAAAGCGAGAACCAGTACAAGCGCGGCAACGAGGAAGCAGACAACGATGGTGAGCGATGTGCGCCAGCCAATCGTCTGGCTGACGCTGGCAAGAATCGGCATGAAGACGAGCTGGCCGGTGGCGTTGCTGGCTGTCATCAGGCCGACGACGAGGCCGCGCCGCTTTTCGAACCAGCGTGCTGCGACGGTTGCGCCGAGCACGAGTGCCGTCATGCCGGTGCCAAGGCCGATCACTACGCCCCAGAGCGCAACCATCTGCCATTCCTCGGTCATGAAAATGGAACCGACAAGCCCCAGTGAAATCATGACGAGAGCGCTTGCAACCACGCGGCGCAGGCCGAACTGGTTCATGAAGGCTGCCGCAAACGGCCCCATCAGGCCGAAAAGCACAAGGCGAAGCGCCATTGCAAAGGAGATATTCGCATTCGTCCAGCCGAATTCACGCTGGAGCGGTTCGATCAGAATGCCCGCCGACCCCATGGCGGCGGCTGTCGCCAGCATGGTCAGGAAGGTTATGGCGGCGACGACCCATCCGTAATGGATGTTTCTCTGGGCGAGAAAGCTGGCAAGGCGGGCAGAAATCATCTTTGGCGCTTTCGGGGTTCAAGCTGGTTTCGAGCTGGCTATTGGCCAGCCATGCGTCTGATGGCGAAACCGTTCGCTCCATAGAGGGCGTGTGGCTTCAGGTCATTGTTTTCAGTCAAAGGGCGCTCGGTGCCCGATCAATCGAGACTGCGAAGAAGGCTTTGCAATTGCTCTACGCCGTCCTCTCCCAGTCTGGCTTCAATCTCCTCCTGCGCCTGATCCCACAACGGGGCGCCGCGCTCCACGAGATTGCGACCGTCAGCCGTCAGCGTAACGCTGGTCTCGCGATGGTCGTCGCTGGCCGCAGGCTCGATCAGGCCCATGCGCTGCAGAACTTTCACATTGCGGCCCATGGTCGAACGATCCAGCTCGGACAGATGTGCAAGTTCCGTCAGCGAAATGGAGCCTGCACGGCGGACTTTTCGCAGCGTACTGAACTGCGCAACGTTAATGCCAAGCGGGGCCAGAGCGTTGTCATAAACACTCGAAGTCTTGCGGGCTGCCTGACGCAGAAGGATACAGAAACACGGATGCGGCATATTGCGGGTATATACCCGTAAATGGCCGATAGCAAGATCGAAGTTATAAACAGCGAGTTCGTTGCTGCCATTCTGCTGACAGCAACGATGCCTTCAGGAAGGGCTGGTCGCTGGTTCAGACAGCGATATAGGCGGTTTCCTTCACTTCCTCCATCACGGCATAAGTGTGCGATTCCCGCACGCCGGGCAGAGAAAGAAGCGCCTCCGAAAGGAAGCGCCGATAGTGATCCATGTCGGATACACGGGCTTTGACGAGATAGTCGAAGCCGCCCGCAACCATGTGGCATTCCAGAATGTCGGGATTGCTGCGGGTGAAGGTCGAGAAGGTTTCAAAGACTTCCGGCGTGGTGCGATCAAGCTTGATCTCGATAAAGACCAGCATGGCCCGGTCGAGCATCTTGGGCGAAAGCCGCGCCGAATAGCCGAGAATATACCCTTCACGGGTCAGTCGTTTGACGCGTTCGGCAGTTGCCGTCTGCGAGAGATTTATGCGATCGGCCAGTTCGGTATTGGTCAGGCGTCCATTGTCCTGAAGGGCGCGCAAAATACTCCTGTCCATCGCATCGAGATTCTTCATCAGTGTCCCCAATGGCCGTTTATATGTGACGGCTCTATTCTTGAATTTTGCATATGTGTTTGAGTTGCCACGGAAATCAATCCGAAATCGGCCCCCGACGCAAGACGAAACTTGTTGGGTGGTCCTACAAATTTTCGAACAGTTTCGATGAATGCCGCTTAAACATAAGCATAAATGCAAATAACAATCACAGATTGTAAATTATATACAACCTATGGTAATAATAGTGCGCATACTGAAAGTTATATTGCACCTGTAAATTTTGGCATGGGGTAAGGGTGCCCGGATCTGGAGGAATCGTCCCATTCCTTCCGTTTCGTTTATCCTGGTTCTGAGGAAATCCGGACAGCCCCAAACTGTCCGGATTTTCTTTTGGTAAACCTTTGGAATGTCCTTCTGACGACGGCCTGCAATGCACATTTCGACGGTTGAATTTTCCGGTTGCAAGCGGACACATTGAACGCTAACAGTACGTCCATGAACATTTCGCGCAATATCGTCATCAACGGTTGGTGGTGGGCCCGCTAAAAGCGGCCACGCAGGCGTTTGTGCATTTGCGTTTAGGAAACAGGCCGCTGGGATTATCCGGGCGGCCTTTTTGTTTGGCTGTTTGAATAAGACCGGCGGGGAAACCGGGTTCAGGAAATATTCGGAAACAGTTGGGATTTGGGATAGCCGATCATGAATGCGAAGATTGCGGATAGCGAGATATTCCAGCACGAGACGGCAGGCGGTATCGTCGTCGAGCGCGTGCGCCACCTCACAGCCTACAAAGGCGCGATCGAGACCTATATCGATGCGTTGAACGAACGGCGCGGTGCGGTGTTTTCGTCAAACTACGAATATCCGGGCCGCTATACGCGATGGGACACGGCTATCGTCGATCCTCCGGTGGCCATCACCTCGCGCGCCCGCACGATGCGCATCGAAGCACTGAATGCCCGTGGCGTCATTCTTCTGCGGCCTATCCTGGACACGGTAAAGGCTCTTGACGAAGTAACGGTCGACAAGGCCGAAGAAAACCGCATCGAGCTGACCATTGCCGAGCCGAGCGGAACCTTCACCGAGGAAGAGCGCTCGCGCATGCCTTCGGTTTTCACGGTTCTGCGGGCGATTGTCGGCCTCTTCTTCTCCGAGGAAGATGCCAATCTCGGTCTTTATGGTGCCTTCGGCTACGATCTGGCGTTCCAGTTCGACCCGGTTCAGTACAAGCTGAAGCGTCCCGACGATCAGCGCGATCTGGTGCTGTTCATTCCCGATGAAATCTTTGTGGCTGACCACTATGCGGCACGTGCCTGGGTGGATCGTTATGAATTCACCTGCGGCGGGTCTTCCACGCATGGTCTTGCACGGGCGACGCCCGCACAGGCATTCAAGCCATCGGAAGCCAAGCTTGCGCGGGGCGATCACAATCCGGGCGAATATGCCAAGCTCGTCGAGCGCGCCAAAGAAAGCTTCAAGCGTGGCGACCTCTTCGAAGTGGTTCCGGGCCAGACTTTCTATGAACGCTGCCATACCGCTCCTTCGGAGATTTTCCGTCGGTTGAAGACAATCAATCCGTCGCCCTATTCGTTCTTCATCAATCTGGGTGACAACGAATATCTGGTCGGCGCATCGCCGGAAATGTTCGTGCGGGTCAATGGGCGGCGTATCGAAACCTGCCCCATCTCCGGCACGATCAAGCGCGGCGAAGATGCGATTTCGGATTCGGAACAGATTCTGAAACTGCTGAACTCCAAGAAGGATGAATCCGAGCTGACCATGTGCTCGGACGTGGACCGCAACGACAAGAGCCGTGTCTGCGAGCCGGGTTCGGTGCGCGTTATCGGTCGCCGCCAGATCGAAATGTATTCGCGCCTGATCCACACGGTCGATCACATCGAAGGGCGCCTTCGTGATGGCATGGATGCGTTCGACGGTTTCCTCAGCCATGCATGGGCTGTGACGGTTACCGGCGCGCCGAAGCTGTGGGCGATGCGTTTTCTCGAAGAAAACGAACGCAGCCCGCGCGCATGGTATGGTGGCGCCATCGGCATGATGCATTTCAATGGCGACATGAATACCGGCCTGACGCTGCGCACCATCCGCGTGAAGGATGGCGTGGCTGAAATCCGTGCCGGTGCAACGCTTCTGTTCGATTCCAATCCGGAAGAAGAAGAAGCCGAAACCGAATTGAAGGCATCGGCAATGATCGCGGCTGTGCGCGAAGCACAGAAGAGCAATCATATCGCCGAAGAGCGCGTGGCGGCGAAGGTGGGCGAGGGGATTTCGATCCTGCTCGTTGATCACGAAGATTCCTTCGTGCACACGCTCGCCAATTATTTCCGCCAGACCGGCGCCACGGTCTCGACGGTGCGTTCGCCTGTTGCCGATGACGTGTTCGACAGGGTCAAGCCGGACCTTGTGGTTCTGTCACCCGGACCGGGCACGCCGCAGGATTTCGATTGCAAGGCGACCATCGACAAAGCGCGCAAGCGAGAACTGCCGATCTTCGGTGTCTGTCTTGGATTGCAGGCACTGGCAGAAGCCTATGGCGGTACGCTGCGCCAGTTGCGTATTCCGATGCACGGCAAGCCGTCGCGCATTCGCGTGTCGAAGCCGGAGCGGATATTCTCGGGCCTGCCAAAGGAAGTGACGGTCGGGCGTTATCATTCGATCTTCGCCGATCCGGAACGTTTGCCGGACGATTTCATGGTAACAGCGGAAACCGAAGACGGTGTCATCATGGCTTTCGAGCATAAGAAGGAGCCGGTTGCCGCCGTTCAGTTCCACCCGGAATCCATCATGACGCTCGGCCACAATGCCGGAATGCGCATGATCGAGAATGTGGTGACGCATCTGGCGGGCAAGAACAAGGCGCGTCGTACCAACTACTGATCGAACGCCTTTCGTTCCGATTTTGAGCCAGCCGCAGCCATTGCTGCGGCTGGCTTTTTTTGCTTTTTCGCTGTCTGCCCATTGCCTGCTTTGGCAACTCATTTGCAACTGTAATGCCTTGCATTTGCAGGAGAAAATTAAATGCGAGAACTGAAAAAACAGGGGTACGAAGTTTCGCTTTTCTGGGGTATAGAACGGCGGTGAATTGTTGCTGCATATGCCAGATGCGTTTTGGATGCGTCTTGCGCGCCAAAACAAACATTAGAGCGCCGATCTGATTCAATCGGATCGAACTGCGCTCTAGTAAAAGAGTGAAGGGCCGTGCGTAGGCCCGTCCCGGTTTCGGGACAAGATCAAAATATTCAAAGGTTCATCATGGACGCGAGTGCAAAGGTTCGGCGGCTTGCCGCTTGGTCTATTCCGATTGCTTTCGGTGTGATGGGTTTGAAATATCTGGCCTATGCGCTGACCGGCTCCGTGGCCCTTTATTCGGACGCGCTGGAATCCATCGTCAATGTGATCGCGGCAGTTGGCGCATGGTGGGCCATTCGGGTCAGCTATTTGCCTGCCGACGATAACCACCCCTTCGGACATCACAAGGCGGAATATATTTCTGCCGTCGTGGAGGGCGTTCTGATCACGGTGGCAGCACTTTTGATCTTCCGCGAGGCCTGGTTTGCGCTTCAAACGCCGCGAATGCTCGATGAACCCTGGCTTGGTCTCGGTATCAACACGGCAGCCGCCGTCGTGAACGGCGTGTGGGCGACATTGTTGATTCGCACCGGTCGCAAGTCCCGCTCGCCTGCGCTGGAAGCCGACGGAAAACACATCATGACCGATGTGTTCACCTCTGTAGGTGTTCTGGTCGGTCTTGTCGGTGCTGTCGTGACCGGCTGGGCCATACTCGATCCGCTGCTCGCCATTCTGGTGGCAATCAACATTCTCTGGCAGGGTTGGCATGTCATCAATTCCTCGGTGCAGGGATTGATGGATATTGGTGTCGAGCCGACCGAGGAAATGCGCATTCGCGATGTCATTTCGGCCAATGCGGGCGGCGCCATCGAGGTTCATGATCTGAAGACCCGTATTGCGGGCCGTGTCACCTTCATCGAGTTTCATTTGGTTGTTGCGGCGGATATGAGCGTCGGCGATGCCCATGTGATTTGCGACCGTATCGAAGAGGCTGTGAAGAAGCAGATCGACAGCGCGCGGGTGGTGATCCATGTCGAGCCGGAAGACGAGGCAAAGCTGCCACCGGGAACCAGCGCGGTGCCATTCGCCTGAATGAAATACTGTCTTGCACAGTACAAATCTCGCGTGTAAAAGCTTTTCCTATGACGATCAAAAGCGCAACATCCCTGGAACATTCCGCAGCCGCCTTCGGCGCGCGCGTTGATGTTTGCGTTCTAAACTCGCTTCTTACCCTCGGCCTTAGCGGCGATCGCCGGGCTCGCTGAAAGGAGCGTCCGGCGGTCGATCTCCGGTCGCAGGCCTGTGCTCCTTTCCAGAAAACCCTTATAATCGATCAGTAGTATCCGCGCTTGACGGCTTGAATCCGTCGAAAGCCGGGAGGAAACGAAAATGAATCAGTCCGTCGCCACGCCGCAATCAAAATCCACTTCCGAGCGCAAAGGCATGCCTATTGCAGGCAGCAAATATTCGCCTTTCCCGGTTCCGCAGCTCAATGACCGCACCTGGCCGTCCAAGCGTATCGAAAAGGCACCGATCTGGTGCTCGGTCGATCTGCGTGACGGCAATCAGGCCTTGGTCGACCCCATGGGACATGACCGCAAGGAGCGCATGTTCCGCCTGCTGGTCGATATGGGTTTCCCGGAAATCGAGATCGGCTTTCCGTCCGCGTCGCAGACGGATTTCGATTTTTGCCGCTGGGCCATCGAACAGGGCAATGTTCCCGATGAAGTGGATTTGCAGGTTCTGGTCCAGTGCCGTCCCGAGCTGATCACGCGCACTTTCGAAGCGCTGGAAGGCGCGAAGTCGCCGATCATCCATTTCTACAACTCCACCAGTGAATTGCAGCGCCGCGTGGTCTTCGCCAAGGATGTCGGCGGTATCAAGCAGATCGCGACCGACGCCGCCAAGATGATTATGGATATGGCAGCGAAGGCAGGTGGCGGTTATCGCTTCCAGTATTCGCCGGAAAGCTTTACCGGCACCGAAATGGATGTGGCGCTGGAAATCTGCAACGCCGTCATCGAGATCGTGAAGCCGACCGCCGATAACAAGCTGATCGTCAATCTGCCCTCGACGGTCGAGATGAACACGCCGAACATCTATGCCGACCAGATCGAATGGATGTGCCGCAATCTCGACAATCGCGAAAACCTGATTATCTCGCTGCATCCGCATAACGACCGCGGCACGGGCATTGCCGCTACCGAACTGGGCTTGATGGCGGGCGCTGACCGCGTTGAAGGTACGCTGTTCGGCAATGGCGAACGCACGGGCAATGTGGATGTGGTGACGCTGGCGCTCAACATGTACACGCAGGGCGTGGACCCTGAACTGGACTGCACCGACATCAACCGGATGAAGGAAGTCTATGAATATTCGAACCAGTTGAAGATTGCCGAGCGCCATCCTTATGTCGGCGAGTTGGTCTATACGGCTTTCTCCGGCTCGCATCAGGATGCGATCAACAAGGGCATGAAGGCACGCCGTACGGCCAATTCGCCGATCTGGGAAGTGCCCTATCTGCCGATCGATCCGCAGGATGTGGGCCGTTCCTACGAAGCGATCATCCGGATCAATTCGCAGTCGGGCAAGGGTGGTATCGCCTATATCCTGCAGGCGGATTACGGTTTGAACCTGCCACGCAACCTGCAGGTCGAGTTCCGCGAGATCATCCAGAACATCACGGATGAAGAAGGCAAGGAACTGCCGTCGAAGCGCATTCACGAAGAGTTCCAGCAGCTCTATGTGACGCAGCCGAATGCCCGCATCAAGTTCGTCGATCATCACACGATGCCCGATCCGGAACAGAAGGGCCGTCGTATTCTGACCGCCGAAATCACCGATAACGGCGTGACCAAAAATATCGAGGGCAAGGGAACGGGACCGATCGACGGTTTTGTCGATGCGCTGTCCAAATATCTCGGCGTGAAGATGTCAGTCGTCGACTATTCCGAACATTCGCTACAGCAGGGTTCGGATGCTTCGGCCATCTCCTATGTCGAAATGGCTCATCCAGGCGGCAAGCTGTTCGGCGCGGGTATCAATGACAATATCGTCAGTGCTTCGCTGGAAGCGATTGTCTCGGCTGCCAACCGCGTCATCGCAAAATAATCTTGTATCGTCGATAAACCGAAGGCGGCACGGTTTGTGCCGCCTTTAAAGTTTCACAATTTTACTGTTACTGCCTTTTATTGCTTACTTATAATTTTCATGATGAGTTTTTTTATGAAACGTTCTTTATACGTATTGTCTTGTTTTGCTTTGATTTCTGGGTGCGCCACCCGCGCTGATAATATCTCTGCCAGCTATGTTCCCACCAGCATATATAATTCCCAGAGCTGTTCGCAGCTGAAGGAAGAGGCCGTGCGGTTATCCTATAGCGCTGCGGCAGCCGTCGGCAGACAGAACTCCGCTGCGACGCGCGATACTATAACAACGGGGGTTGGGCTTGTTCTGTTCTGGCCAGCACTGTTCTTGAATAATGGTGATGGAGCAAAGGCTGCTGAAGTGGCCCGTCTGAAGGGCGAAATGCAGGCTTTGGAACAGGCGTCAGCACGGAAGGGCTGTAACATCACCTTCCGCAACCGCTAGCGCATAAAGGGTGTTTGAAACCGGATTGAAAACGGCGCTTCGGCGCCGTTTTTGTAATGCCATCAATAAAGAACGCGCTCGTTGAGCTTGGTTATTGTCTCGCTTGCATCGGAAACGCCGTGCTCTTCCATGAGGCAGGACCAGCCGCCGTCAGGCCGTTTATCGATATTGAATATATTATAGCGGGCAGCAGGCTTGTGGCCGCCGAAATTCTGGCTTGCGGACGGGACGCTGATAACAGGAATCTTGCCGTTTGGCCCGTCGATCTCGTAATGCGTGATAAGATGCGTATGGCCGTGAAGTACCAGTTCCGCGCCATGCTTGCGTATGATCTTCTGGAAACGGCGAATGCCATAGAGCCGTTTATGGGCAGGCGTTGCGCCATAGATCGGCGGATGATGGATCATCACGATGCGGAAGAGCCCGCGTGCACCGGCTTCATCCAGCATTGCGGCCAGACGCTTGCCCTGCGCAGACCGGAAATCACCGCTCGCCATGAAGGGGGCTGTCGCACGCGCTGACGAAACGCCGATCAGCGCAACGGGTCCGCGCACGCGCATATAGGGAAATTGCGGGCGGTTGCCGTGATTGTCGATTCCGTCGCCGCGCATCCACGGTTCCCATTTGCGGCACGACTTGTCGAGCGCGCCCGGAACATAGGCATCGTGATTGCCGGGAACGACCGAGACATCGTCGGGGTTGCCCAATCTGGACAACCAGTCATGGGCAATATCGATTTCGAGATTGAGCGCCAGATTGACGAGATCGCCCGTCACCGCAATATGATCCGGCTTTTGCGCCTGCATATCGCCGATGAGAGTGTCCAGCACGGTTCCGTGCATCGCGTTTTTGCGATTGCGCAGCCAGTTGATATAGCCGGTGATACGCTTCGATGCCAATTCGCGATATCGCACGCGCGGCAGAGGCGAAAGGTGTATATCGGAGATATGGGCGAGACGGAACATTAAGCCCATTTACTGGATAATGCTTGAAACCGAAACCTTTTTAGCGACTTTTTGTTGATGTCAGTGCTGTTTGGGGTAGAGCGCCGTGCGTCCTTAAGGACGCACAAAGGTCGCTCTAAACTATTGAATCTACGCATCGTGCTTTCCAAAAAATCGATTCCGATTTTTGGGCCGATGCTGTAGGTATATTGCCTCGCGGAGAGACGGTATGCGCTTTCGTCATTTCATATTTCATACTTATTTTCTAATGCGACGTCCGATGACCTTGGGCGTCCGGGCAATTGTCTTCGATGAAAAGAAGAATTCCGTTTTTCTCGTGAAGCATACCTATGTACCCGGGTGGCAGCTGCCGGGTGGAGGTGTCGAGCGCGGCGAGACTTTCGGGCAGGCGTTGGAAAAGGAGTTGCGCGAGGAGGCCAATATCGTTCTGAAAGGCCCTCCGCAGCTTTTTGCGCTCTACAAGAATGCGCATGCATCGCCGCGTGACCACGTGGCGCTTTATATATGCAGGAAATTCGAACAGACGGCACCGCGTTTGCCGGACCGGGAAATTGCCGAATGCGGGTTCTTTCCACTGGACGATCTGCCGGAAGGGACGACGCCGTCAACCAAGCGGCGCTTGCAGGAAGCGCTTCACGATCTGGAACCGCTTCCGCTTTGGTGAAGGCGCATTGGCTGCACCTTCACCGCAATTTGCGGTATTTTAGAAGCGATAGGTGATGCCCGTACCGATCAGCCATGGATTGAGCTTGGCCTTGCCGCTGACTTCCGTGCCGCCGATCAGGGTGGCGTCGAACTTCGGCTCCAGGAACAGCTTCTTGACGTCGAAGTTCACGCCCCAATGCTCGTTGAGCATGTAGTCGAAGCCGATCTGCAGCGCGCCGCCGAATGCGTTCTTGACCTTGAGATATTCAACGCCGGTCGCATCCTGATTGTAAAACATGGTGTAGTTCACGCCCGCGCCGACATAAGGCTTGAAGGCACCGAAATTGGTGAAGTGGTATTGCAGGGTGAGGGTCGGAGGCAGAAACCATGCCTTGCCGATCTTGCCCAATCCATCGATTGAACCGGCGCCATTGATATTGGCATAGGTCGTGCCGAGAATGAGTTCGGCTGCGAAATTGTCGGTGAAGTAGTAGGTGATGTCGAGTTCAGGCGTGATTGACTTCGAATAGTCGAGATCCGAACCTGAAACGCCGTTCACATAGCCGGAATTCTGGGGAATGACGCCGAGTGCGCGCACGCGGATCTGCCATGGCGACAGAGCTTCCGGTACGGCCTGAATTTCCGATGCAGGCTGGGCTACAATGGCGTCCGCAGCAAATGCTGCCGGTGCGGCAAGGGTCAGCGCGGTTGCGGCCAGCAATCCCATCGTGAAGCGGTTCATCTTCTCTCTCCTTATGTCGTGGTCAGTCTTGTTCGCCTTGGGGTAGTGATGCATGCAATCTGGACCGCGTAACGAAACGCCCCATTGATCGAAATCAAAGGGGCGCAAGAGATTTGAGAGAGTGCTGATGTTCTAACAACAGTGTTGCAGGAAGAACGCAGTTGGTCCGGTCAGGCTTTCGGGAACCGGTCCCGGTCATGTGGTGCAGAGAAATCGATTTCCGGTCCAAGCGGTACAACGCCGGTCGGATTGATCGTCTTGTGGCTGCGATAGTAATGGCCCTTGATGTGCTCCATGTTCACGGTCGCGGCCACGCCCGGCACCTGATAGAGCTCACGTGTGTAATTCCAAAGGTTCGGGTAATCGGCAATACGGCGCAGATTGCACTTGAAATGGCCGACATAGACCGGATCGAAGCGCAACAGTGTCGTGAACAGCCGCCAGTCGGCTTCTGTCAAGCGGTCGCCGGTCAGATAGCGCTGCCGCGAAAGGCGATCCTCAAGCGAATCAAGCGCTGCGAACAATTGCCCGAATGCTTCCTCATAGGCTTCCTGTGTGGTGGCGAAACCGGCGCGATAAACCCCGTTGTTGATATTGGGATAGATGAAATCGTTGAGCGCATCGATTTCGCCGCGTAATGCTTCCGGGTAAAAGTCGAGCGATGCGTCGCCAAATTCGTTGAAGGCCGTGTTGAGCATGCGGATGATTTCCGACGATTCGTTGGACACGATCGTCTGGCGCTCTTTGTCCCACAGAACCGGCACGGTGACGCGACCGGAATAGTTCGGATCGGCGCGCGTGTAGATTTCATGCAAACGCTTTGCACCGTAAAGTGCATCGCCGGTGCTGCCGGTCGTGCCGTAGAAGGTCCAGCCTTCTTCCGCCATCAGATAATCCACGACCGATACCGAGATGACATCTTCAAGTCCCTTCAGGGCACGGAAGATCAGCGTGCGGTGGGCCCACGGACAGGCATATGAAACGTAGAGATGGTAGCGACCTGGCTCGGCCTTGAAGCCGCCTCCACCGGTCGGGCCGGCGCTGCCGTCTGCGGTCACCCAGTTGCGGAATTGCGATTTTGAACGTTCAAAGCGGCCTTTCGTGCTTTCGGTGTCGTACCAGACATCATGCCACTTGCCATCGACCAGAAGTCCCATGCGATTTCTCCTTTTGGAAAGAGAATAGGGCGAGAACCGCCATTTTGCAGCACTGCAAGCCGTGAACAGTGCGTAACGGTTCCAAAAAGATCAGTCAAAACCGCCATTTTGAAAAAAATAGTTTTACCTCTGTCCATTTTGGTGTAATGCAACTTCCAAATTGCGGTCATTCAAACGCCGACCGCCAAGGAGAACGATTAATGGAAATGCTTTTCATCCGACGATGAAACTTGAACCGCGCTCAAGCGCGGAATGCATTCCATTGACCTGACGGTCACCGACTTCTCCTATTGCGATCTAAGCCCATGCAGCAGCTTGAACTGACCTACGCGCAGGAATGCCCGGCGCACGACATTGAAATCGAAGCCATCAATGCCGAAGCCTTCGGACCCGGCCGGTTTACCCGTGCCGCGCATTTCATCCGTGAAGGCGGTCCGCATGCTCTCGATCTTTCCTTTGTGGCGCTGATGGGCGGCATCGTCGTCGGGTCTGTGCGGCAGACGCCGGTTATGGTTGGCAAGACGCCTGCGCTTCTGCTCGGGCCGCTTGCTGTACGGCCTGAATGGAAGAAGCGGGGTATTGGCGGCAAGCTGATGCGCATGTCGCTGGAAGCAGCCCGGAAGGCTGGCCACAAGCTGGTTATCCTCGTCGGCGACGAGCCCTATTACGGTCCATTCGGGTTCCAGATGGTGACGCCGGGTTCGATGGTCATGCCAGCGCCTGTCGATCCGCGCCGGATGCTCGCCTGCGAACTTGCAACCGGCGCGCTGAACGGTGCCAGTGGCATCGTGCGCCACGCCAATCAGGCGAAATAGTTAAAAAGAGGGGAAAGCGAGGGGCGGTTTACCGCCCTTCGCGATACCACATGCTGCCGAAGACGAAGAGCAGCAGGCCAAGCGCCAGGAAGCCGGAGAACAGCGGCAGGCGATTGACGCTTTTCAACTGCGTATCCGCAGTTTCACGCAGGCCGATCCAGTCATTGCCGCTGGCGCTACGATTACCACTGATGGCGGTAATCGTGGGAACCCGGACCGAACTCGCGGCGCTTGCCCGTACACGATGGACCGAGCCGCCGGTCGCGTCAGCGAGCGGCTTCAGGCGATCCGGGGTGGAGATGCTGTCTGCGAATTCTGGCGCATCGATCGGCCCCACATGGGCCAGTGCTTCCAGATCGCCATTCTTCACCCGGAAGATGCCGATCTCGTCCGTCTGCAATGAACCTTCGAACAGGCCCGGCTTGCTTTGCGCAAGATTGACCTGCAATTCCTTGCCGGATGGGGTGGTGACGGTTGCAACACCCGGATTGTCGCCCATGGTCTGGCGGCGGATGGAAAGCGTGCGGCCATTGCCGGAGGCGGTCAGCGCCTCTTCCTCCAGTTCCGGCTCCTGCATCAGCCAATGGGCGATACGGCGATAGAGCGAAGCATAAGGGCCGCCGCCTTCGAAGCCGCGCGCCCAAAGCCAGCCCTGATCGGAGAGAAACATGCCGACACGGCCTTTTCCGACGCGGTTGAGAACCAGCAATGGCTTGTTGTCTGCGCCGCTCATCACGGTTTCGCCCTGCGGCGCGGTAATGTCGATGGTGCGGAACCAGCGGCTCCAGTGCGGCGGCTCCTGATCACTGCCGTCGAGACCGCGCGTGACGGGGTGGCGTTTGCCGATCGTCGTGAGACGCGGATAGAACGCCTTTTCCGTCACCGCGCCGGTGGGCATGGCGGGCAGGGCGCTATAAAGCGGTGTGCGGGCAATCGACATTTCGCCTGCATATTCAGGACCGGCTGCAACCAGCAAGGCGCCGCCATTCTCCACATATTGCGCAATGTAGTCGTAATAGAGTAGCGGCAGCACGTCGCGGTGCTGGTAGCGGTCAAGGATGATGAGGTCGAACTCGTTGACCTTGTCCACGAAGAGTTCACGCGTCGGGAATGCGATCAGCGACAATTCGTTGATCGGAGTGCCGTCCTGCTTTTCCGGCGGGCGCAAAATGGTGAAGTGAACGAGATCGACGGCGGCATCGGATTTCAGCAGGTTGCGCCATGTGCGTTCGCCATTGTGCGGCTCGCCGGAGACGAGCAGTACGCGCAGGTTCTCGCGGACGCCGTCCACGGTTGCGACAGCGCGATTGTTGGCATCCGTTACTTCACCGGGAAGCGCTGGCGTGGCGATTTCGACAATGTTCACACCGGCGCGCGGCAGGGTAATGGTGACGGGCGTTTCCTGCCCGACCTGCGCTTCTTCCTCGCTGACGGTTTCGCCATTGACGCGGATTTCGACCGGCGCAGGGCTGCCGAGGTTCTTGCCTTCATCGATCACCGTAAACGACATTTCGAGCGGCTTGCCGCTGATGCCATAGCGCGGCGCCTTGTTGAAGCGGATGCGGCGGTCGAATTCGTCCGGCTTGCCGGTCACAAGACCATGCAGCGGCGCATCGAAGCCGAGCGCATTCTTGTTGGTGGGAATATCGTGGACCTGGCCGTCGGTAATCATGATCGCGCCCGCGACGCGGGACGGCGGCACATCGAGAAGCGAACGCGCCAGCGGCCCGAAAAGCCGGGTTGCATAACCGTCTTCGTTTTCGCCGGGCTTGCCTGCTTCCACCACGCGGGTTTCAAACTGCGGCATGGCTGCAAGCTGGTCCTGCACCGCCTTCAAGGCGGCATCGGTGTCGGCACGGCGGCTGCCGAGTTCCTGGCTCTGGCTGCGATCCACGACCACCGAGACCACGCTTTTCAGCGGTTCGCGTTCTTCATTGATGATGACAGGATTGAAAAGAGCGAGTGCAAGCGCTGCCGCAGCCAGAAGGCGGATCAGCCCTCCACGCATCCGCAACGCAATCGTGGCCAGAACCAGCAACGCCAGCGGCACGAGAACGGCAATCAGCCAGGGCGTGGAGAGGAATGGTTCGAATTCGATATTCATTCTCACCTCCTACTGCCGTAGGTTTCTACCGTGTCAGCTACTACACTTCCACCCTCATCCTGAGGTGCGGAGCGAAGCGAAGCCTCGAAGGATCGAGGGTGAGGGCAGGCGCACCGTGCGTTTCCCCTCAGCCCTTCGAGACGCCATCCCCGCGCAAGCGGGGGATGGCTCCTCAGGATGAGGGGGAAAGATAAACGGGATCGAGTGGCAACAGGGCTGCAAAGCATCATGCTAGTTCCCCAGCCGCTCAATGAGGTCCTTGGCGTGGACCTGATCGGACTTGTAGTTGCCGGTCAGCATATACATCACGATGTTCACACCGCCGCGAATGGCATAGATGCGCTGCATCGGGTCGTTCGGCACGGTCGGAAACAGCGGATTGCCTTGCTCATCCACGGCCCATGCGCCAGCGAAATCATTGGCCGTAATCATGATCGGCGTCACGCCATCGCCGGTGCGCACGGGGCGCTCGCGGGGCGAGGCATTCGGTGTCGAGGCCTCGACCCACAACGGGCTGCCTTCATAGCGACCGGGGAAATCCGGCATGATGAAGAAGGATTTGGTCAGCACATGATCGTCGGGCACGGGTTCCAGTGGCGGAACGTTCATGCCGTCGAGAATGGCGCGCAGGCGCTGGTTGGCGGGTGAGGCGGACGGATCGAGACTGGCTCCAGCCTGTAACTGGTCGCGCGTGTCGAAAAGCACGGTGCCGCCCTGCTGCATATAGGCATCGACCCTGGCAATCGCTTCCGGGCTTGGCATCGGCGCTTGCGGGTCGATAGGCCAGTAGATCAGCGGATAAAAGGCCAGCTCATCCTTGGCGGGATCGACGCCGACAGGATCGCCCGGTTCGAGCGCGGTCTTGTCCATCAGCGCGAAGCTCAAGCCGCGCATGCCTGCCTTGCTGATGTCGTCGGTCTGGGCGCTGCCGGTGATGACATAGGCAAGATGCGTCTGCGAGACGGAGTTGATGATCGCCTCGTCTCCGGGCTTGGTGTCGTCATGCACCTGCTCTTGAGCCTCAGACTGGGATTGTGCCTGAGTCTGAGCTTGTGCTTTGCCTATTCCGGAAGGAAGAAGGTTGAAGGCGAGGAACCCGGCCAGCAGAACGGCTATTCCCGCTGCCTTGGCCCGCACTTTCATGCGGCGACGGAAGGCACCGCGCAGCCACAGCATCAAAAGCGTATCGAGTGCGAGAAGCATTGCGGCGACCGCAAAGAACGGTCCCGCCAGCGAGATCGACTGGTCCGATGTGTAGGAGGCGGGCGTTATTCCGACGGATAGCGTCGGCTGGGCAATCGGTTGCAGCTTGATGTTCGCACCTTCAAAGATGTTGAGCGCTTTCAAGCCGTCCTCATTGCCATAAAAACCGGGTGGCGTGTTGATGCTGACGCTGGCCTGCTTGTCCTTTTCGACGATGAGCGGCTTCGCCTCTGATGTGGGCGGGGTCAGCGCACCGGAAGCCGAAAGGAGCTGGTAGGGCGGCAGCGAGACCGAAGCCTGATTTTCCTGCGCGCCGGTTCTCTGTGACAGCGACACGATGCGGCGCAGCATTTCCACGAATGAACCTGAAATAGGCAGGCTCGACCAACTGGCATCGGGAGAGATGTGGAATAATACGATATTGCCGCGTCCGCGCTGTTCACCCGTGACGAGCGGCGTTCCGTCCTGAAGAACAGCGTAAGCCTTGTCGTTGAGATCGAATGACGGTTCGGCCAGAACCTGCCGGGTGACGGTCACATCATCGGGGACGGTCAGGCCGGCAAAAGGTCCTTTTTCCGGGAAAATGCGCAGCTTCTGCGGTTCCGACCACGATAACGTGCCGCCAAGCGCGCGTTCGCCCTTGCGCAATTTCACCGGCAGAAGCGGATCATTGTCGCTGGCACCGGCAAGGCGCGGGCCTGCGAACCGCACCAGCGTGCCGCCGTCCTCGATCCATTTGGAAAGCTGTTCGGTGACAGGCTGCGGCAGCGTGCCGATATCGGCCATGATGAGGATCGACGGCTTTGCATCCAGCACTTCCGGCACGGATTGCAGAAGATCGGCGGAGCGCGGTTCGATCAGATTGACATAGGGCGAAAGCGCCCGGGAAATATAATGCAGCGGCGAGAGAAGGGGCTGCGCCAGATCGCCGTCACCGCTGGCGATAAGGCCGACTGTGCGCCGTTCCGATCCCGCATCGATCAGCCGTGTTGCACCTGCCTGTTCAATGCCGTCCACGCGGATCAGGCGGAAATCATTGCGAAGCTCCACCGGCAGGTTGAAGCGTGCAGTGCCTTCTGCGCTTCCAAGCGCGAAGGAAAGCGGCGCTTCAGCGATGCGACGTCCCTTGTCGTCATAGGCCGCAGCAGTGAGCGTGCGCGGAGCAGATACACCTTCCGGGCGGATGGCGACGGCTTCCAGACTGTCAGCCTTGTTGTCTATGCCTGTCAGAGCAAAGGTGCGGCTGAGGTTCGCGCCATACCAGAGAACGGAGGCGAGATGCCCCGACTTGTCCAGTTTCGCGAAGGTTTCCGTGTCATCTGGCGATGCCAGTCCGTCGCTCATGAAGGCAAGGCGGACCTTTGTATCGGCGGGCAAGGTGGAAGCCAGCCGTTCCATTGCCGACTTGCGATCAACCGGGATGGGGCGCGGCTCCAGCGCCTGAAGGCGCTCGGCAGCGCCCTTGCCGTCATAGGGGCCGATTTCGGCATTGGCTGGTTCCGCTGAACCCACGATGTAGATCGGCGCAGCGGTCCCCTCCGCATCGGAGATGAGTTTTTCGGCAGCATTGACCCGCTGTTGCCAGTCCTCGGCGGAAGCCCAGCCATTGTCGATAACAATGGCAAGCGGCTCATTGCCGGACAGTGCGACCGGACGCGGATTCCAGACCGGCGAGGCAAGTGCAAGAATGACGAGCGCGGCAATCAGCAGCCGCAGCAGCGTCATCCACCATGGACTTTTCGACGGCACTTCCTCGCGCTTGAACACCTGCGCCAGAATGCGAAGCGGCGGAAAGGTTTCCTCCTGCGGACGCGGCGGCGTCATGCGCAAAAGCCACCAGATGACCGGCAGGGCGATCAGCCCGGCGAGGATAAACGGCGAACCGAAGGCGAGCGGCAGAAAATTCATATGCTGCTTCCCTTGGCGCTAGTCCCCATTGCGCTGCTCCCTGTTGCGCTCAGGGCATCGTGAAGCCGTGCCAGTGCTTCCGCCGTCGGCCTGTCTGTCCGGTGAACCGTATAGCTCCAGCCGAGCCGCTTGCAGAAATCTGACAGGGTTTCACGGCGCGCAATGTAGAGGCGGCGATAGTCGTCCGCATAGGTTTCGGCCCGACCGGCGACAAGGGTGGCGCCGGTTTCCGGATCGCGGAACTCGGTGCGGCCGGAATAGGGAAATGTTTCTTCCGCCGGATCGGCAACTTCCACCAGATGTGCGCGGACACCGCGCTGCGCCAGACGGTTGAGAAGATCGGTCAGTTCATCGAACGGATGCAGGAAATCCGATACGAGGACGACTTCGGAAAAGCGGCGGATCTGCCCGATGTCCGGCAGCGCCGCAACCGGCGCTTCGTGCATCAGCGCTGCCGCAAGACGCTCGGCGCCGTTGCGGGCCGAAAAAGGCTGGATCAGCGCCGGAAAGGCAATGCGTTCGCCGGAGCGCGACAGAAGTTCGGCAAGAGCGAGCGTCAGCACGAGCGAACGCGCTTCCTTGGATACTGGCGCAAGCTGTGAGCGATAGAGCATCGAGGGCGAGAAATCGCACCAGAGCCAGACCGTATGGGCGGATTCCCATTCGCGGTCGCGGACATAGGTATGATCGTCGCGCGCAGAACGCCGCCAGTCGATGCGGGAAAGGGATTCGCCGTCCACATATGGACGGAACTGCCAGAAATTTTCGCCGGGACCGCGTTTGCGCCGTCCGTGCCAGCCGTTCATGACGGTGTTGACCACGCGCTGAGCTTCAACCAGCAGATCGGGGATGGCCGCTGCCCGCGCACGGGCGCGAGCAAGTGTCTCCTTGCGATCTGCGGTGGAAACTTCTGCGCCAATGACCATCAGACGGCAGCCTTTACCAGATTGGCGATGACGTCACGAATATGCATGCCATCGGCGCGCGCCGCAAAGTTGAGCGCCATGCGGTGCTGAAGGACTGGCTCGGCCAGCGCTTTCACGTCATCGACGGATGGGGCAAGGCGGCCTTCATAGAGCGCGCGGGCGCGGGCGCACAACATCAGCGCCTGGCTGGCGCGTGGGCCGGGGCCCCAGGCGATGTGTTTCTTTGCATGGTCGTTATCGGCATCGGGACGGGCGGAGCGCACCAGCTTGAGGATTGCTTCCACGACGCTTTCCGACACTGGCATACGTCGCACCAAAGTCTGCATTTCGATCAACCGTTCGGCGTTGATGATCTCATAGGCCTTGGCCTCGGAAACGCCGGTAGTTTCCAGAAGAATGCGGCGTTCCGCATCCAGTTCCGGATAGAGGATGTCGATCTGCATCAGGAAGCGGTCCAGCTGGGCTTCCGGCAGCGGATAGGTGCCTTCCTGCTCCAGCGGGTTTTGCGTCGCTAGCACATGAAACGGTGCCGGGAGATCGTAACGCTGGCCGGCGACGGTGACGTGATATTCCTGCATTGCCTGCAGCAGCGCGGATTGCGTGCGTGGGCTGGCGCGGTTGATTTCGTCGGCCATCAGGAGCTGCGCGAAGATCGGGCCCTTGAGATAGCGGAACGAGCGCCGCCCATCGGCATCCTGTTCCATGACTTCCGAGCCGATGATGTCGGATGGCATCAGGTCGGGCGTGAACTGGATGCGCTGGCCGGAAAGGCCGAGCACGGTGCCCAGTGTTTCGACCAGCTTGGTCTTGGCGAGACCCGGTACGCCGACCAGCAAGGCGTGCCCGCCAGCCAGAACGGCGACGAGCGTGCGCTCGATCACGTTTTCCTGACCGAAGATCACAGTCCCGACGCTTTCCTTGATGCGTGCGATGTCTGCGAGCGCCCGTTCGGCCTCCGCGACGATCTGTTCGGGACTGGCGGTTTCAGGCGTAACGATAACGCTCATGTGGACCTCGCAATATATGACCGCTCTGGCGGAACTGCCTTAGAACCTGTTCCAAAAGTCGCCCTGTGCGGCTGCAAATGGCAATTTGTCTGCGTTCCGGTGCTCATGTACCCGAAAGTACATTGCGCTCCGGTACTCGAAAATCACCATTTTCGCACACACATGCCGCTTTTTGATTCAGGCTCTTATAAATCGCTATATATACTGACAAGCCGCGAAACGGTGACTATTTCATGACTTCGAGCATATTAAACACATTCGAGCAGGAATAACCGAGTCGGATGATAAAAAGCACCCCTGAAGGCAAAGACGCGCCCCAAAGTTCGATGCGCACCGCAGAAGGAACCGGCGGTCTGGAGGCCCTGATTGCGCGCGCCCATGCCGACGCGCAAAGCGGTCCGGCAACGAAAGAGCGCAGGATTCCGCCAGTTGAGCGCTGGAACCCGGACTTTTGCGGCGATCTCGATATGGAAATCAAGGCAGACGGCACCTGGTTCTACATGGGTACGCCGATTGGGCGCAAACAGCTTGTGCGGCTGTTCTCAACGGTGTTGCGCAAGGATGATGATGGCCGGACCTATCTCGTAACGCCGGTGGAAAAAGTCGGCATCCGTGTCGAGGACGCGCATTTTGTTGCGGTGGAGATGGAAGTGTCTGGCGAGGGCGAGGCGCAGGTGCTGACGTTCCGCACCAATGTGGGTGACGTCGTGGCTGCCGACGCGCAGCATCCCCTGCGCTTCGTAATCGAGCAGACAAGCGGTGGATTGAAGCCCTATATATTGGTTCGCGGAGGGCTGGAGGCGTTGATCGCACGGGCCGTCATGTATGATCTGGTGGCGCTGGGCGAAGAAATCGAAATCGACGGCGTGCCGACATTTGCGGTTCGCTCTGGCGGCGTGGTCTTTCCGATCATGGCGTCCGATGCACTGGAGGCTGCACTGCAATGAATGAATTCCCAGCCTTTTCAGCCGGTGATTTTGCCGAGCGGGTTCGACAGTGGCGTCCCAGCCACAATGATCTGACTGGCGATCATTCACTTAATCCCGATATTACACAATTAATGACGATGGCTAAGATGCGCGACGCCGCCGTGCTGGTGCCGGTGGTGGATCGCGGATCGGAGGCAACACTTCTTCTGACACAGCGCACCGATACGCTCCGCAAGCATTCCGGCCAGATCGCCTTTCCGGGCGGCGCAATCGACCCGGAGGATGGCACGGCGGAGCGGGCGGCCCTTCGCGAGGCGAACGAGGAAATCGGGCTCGCAGCGGATCGTGCCGAGATCATTGGCAATCTGCCGCGTTATCTCACCGGTAGCGGATTTTCGATCACGCCCATTCTGGCGGTGGTGAAAACGCCGTTCGACGTGCATCCCAACCCGGACGAGGTCGCCGATATTTTCGAGGTGCCGCTTTCCTTCCTGATGAACCCGGAGAACCATCGGCGTGAAAGCCGGCTATTCAACGGCAAGGAACGCTTCTATTACGCCATGCCCTATCACGAGCGATTCATCTGGGGGGCAACCGCCGGTATCATTCGCGGACTTTATGAAAGGCTCTACGTTTGAGCGAGAGTATGAATATTTCCGGCAAGGCGGATTGGCTGAAGGCAAAGCCGTTGCAAGCCCTGTTCAAGGCGCTGAATCGTGATGGCGGCGAAGTGCGTGTCGTGGGTGGCGCCGTGCGCAACACATTGCTTGGCACCAAGGTGAGCGATGTCGATCTGGCGACGACGCATCTGCCGCAAGAAACCATGCGGCTTGCGACGGAAGCCGGTTTCAAACCGGTGCCGACCGGCATCGAGCATGGCACAATCACCGTCGTCGTGCAGGGACATCCATTCGAGGTCACAACGCTGCGGCAGGATATCGAAACCAATGGTCGCCACGCGAAAGTCGCTTTCGGAACCGACTGGAAAGCCGATGCTGAACGGCGTGATTTTACCATCAATGCGCTTTATGTGACCGCCGATGGCACAATTATCGATGAGGTCGGCGGCCTTGCCGATATCGAGAGCCGGACGCTGCGCTTCATTGGCGATGCAGAACAGCGCATTCGCGAGGATTACCTACGCATCCTGCGTTTTTTCCGTTTTTTCGCCTGGTATGGTTCAGGGCGGCCCGAGGCCGACGGCTTGCGCGCCAGCGCGCGGTTGAAGGACGGTCTTTCACAGCTTTCTGCCGAACGGGTCTGGTCGGAACTAAAGAAACTCCTGTCCGCTCCCGATCCGTCGCGCGCGCTTTTGTGGATGCGGCAGGCGGGAGTGCTGAATCTTATTCTGCCTGAAAGCGAGAAATGGGGTATCGACGCCATTCATGGGCTGGTGCGAACCGAGGCCGATCTTGGCTGGCAACCTGATCCGCTGCTGCGGCTTGAGGGTATCATTCCGCCCGATAGCGTGCGGATGGAAGAGATGGGCAAGCGGCTGAAAATGTCCAATGCAGAAAGGGCGCGGCTTGAAGCCTGGGCGCGGGCCGACGCTGTAAAGCCCGAGCTTTCAGAACAAGCGCTGAAGAAGACAATCTATCGCGGCAGCAAGCAGGCTGTGCTTGATCGTATTCGCCTGGCCTATGCGGCAGCGCGGACCGACGCTGCAGGCAGCGACGATGCAATGATCCGCGCTGGTGGTTTCGCGCGTCTTCTCGATGCCGCCGAGCATTATGATGCCCCTGTTTTCCCCGTCACCGGCAGCGATCTTCTGGCTCTGGGCATTGAAAAAGGGCCGGGGCTCGGAGAGGCATTGCGATCTCTTGAAACTTTCTGGATTGACTCCGGTTTTAGTCTTGACCGTGCCACGCTTCTGGACAAACTTGATCGCGGTTAGTGCAGTTTCGCTCTAACCGTTTTTTCCCAAGCATTTCCGAACACAAAACCGTGTCTCACTTTTGTTGGAAATGCTTTTAAAATAAACAACTGACGGCTTGCTTGCAAATTTCAGCCGTAGTTTCATCGCTTTATAGCGGGAGCATGTTTCCCAAAAGTGGGAACCGGTTTTGGGACAAACAGGCCCAATATAGGCAATGAAGACTTTTCAGCGCGCGTTTTGAAAGAATATGAGATGTCCAATCCCGATACATCGATACAAGACAAGGCAGCGACCGATCCGAAGCAGAAGTTTGGTACCGAAGGCATCGCCGCCATGGACCGGCCAAGCCCGATCACCCGTTTCTTCATGGGGATCGTATCCTGGGCTGAAGGTCTCAATCTGAAATATGCCAAGCTCGGCAATCCGCCGGTCTATGACAATGCGACTTTCCCCTGGTCCGCCGAGATCGAGAAGGAATGGCCTGCCATCCGCAAGGAACTGGATACGGTTCTGCTGCGTCAGAGCGAACTGCCTTCTTTTCAGGATATTTCGACCGATGTGAAGACGATCTCGACAGATAATCGCTGGAAGACATTCTTCCTGCTCGGTTTCGGCGTGAAGTCGGAACAGAACATCAAGGCCTGCCCGGAAACCTGGCGTATCGTCAACAAGATCCCCGGCCTGACGACGGCAATGTTCTCTATCTTTGAACCGGGCAAGCATCTGCCGCCGCATCGCGGACCTTATAATGGCGTGCTGCGCCTGCATCTTGGTCTCATCGTGCCGGAACCGAATGACCAGCTTGCCATCCGCGTGGACAATCAGGTTTGTCATTGGCAGGAAGGCAAGGTGCTGATCTTCGATGATGCCTATGAGCATGAGGCGTGGAACCACACCGACAAGACACGCGTGGTCCTTTTCGTCGATTTCGTGAAGCCGCTCAAGTTCCCGGCGCGTTTCGTCAACTGGTGCCTGATGAATCTTGCGATCTTCACGCCCTTCATCAAGGAGGGGCTCGATAACCACAATGAGTGGGAAAAGAAATTCTATGCGGAAGCAGAAAAGCTTCGCAACCAGCCGAAAGCCTGAACGGTTTGACTTCTGGCGAATGTGATCTTAGATGATCCGACAGAGGGCTTGTGGGCCCTCTTGTCTTACCCCACGCATTTCGAGGCGCAAAACAGCTTAGCGCTTTTGCCGGAAATGCATTGAAGAGGAATTGTTGATGCTAGGGATTGTAGGAAGCCTTTGATCGGTCCGAACTAGCTGCAAGACGGCAGGTGCTGAAAGCGCCTGACGGGCAGTGTTCAGGAGCGGAAACGGCATTGGCCGTGGATGGTTCACCATCCGCGAGAGCTGGTGTTTGTCATGGTTTCCATCCAGGCATGAACAACAATGAATATCTCACGCATGGAACAGCGCGTCTTGCACGTGCTGGCGCAGGGCGGTTACATCCGCCATCTGCGCGAAGACGGACGTATCTGCGAAATCGAATGCTTTACCCGTGAAGGCTATCTGCTTTCCGATTGCACGATGGCAGTTTTCCAGCAATTGCGCCGTAAGCGGCTGATCGAATCCCGAATGGGTAGTCCTTATCGCATCTCGTTCAAAGGGCGCGAAAATGTTCGCGCTCAGCTCAATAACCGGTGAAGGAGAGCGTCATGCATATTCGCAAGGAAACGTCTGAAGATGCCGCTGAAATCCGCCACCTGACGGATGAGGCATTCCGCACCGTGGCTTACAGCAACCAGAAGGAAGGAGAAATCGTCGATGCGCTTCGCGCTGCAAAGGCGCTCACTCTGTCACTGGTTGCCGAAGACAAAGGCGACATTCTCGGTCACATCGCTTTTTCGCCGGTTCTGATCGGCGGCGAAGACAAGGATTGGTACGGGCTTGGGCCTGTTTCGGTCCGTCCAGACAGGCAAGGTGAGGGGATCGGCGCCAAGCTTATCCGCGAGGGCCTTGCGCAATTGCGTGCGGCCGGAGCTAAAGGCTGCGTTCTTCTGGGTGATCCCGGCTATTACGGTCGTTTCGGCTTCAAGGCCGATGAGCGGCTGAAACTGCCGGGTTTGCCAGCGGAATATTTCCAATGTCTGGCCTTCGGGCCGGATATGCCGCAAGGCAACGTGACCTATCATGTCGCATTCGAGGCATAATACCAGGGCGCTGAGATGCTAACGCATCACGCCCTGAAAATGCTCAGTCGCCGCACGGGCTTAACCAAAACTCGATGAGTCAAGCTCATCGAGTTTTGGTATAAGTGTCTGGTCCAAAAGTCACCATGCCTTGCTGCAAATGGCTTTTTTCCGCGCTCCGGTTCTCGAAAATCGCCATTTGCGCTGCGGCCTGACGCTTTTTGATTCAGGCGCTAAAACAAAGGGCCGGTTTTCCGGCCCTTTTCATTCAGTACCGTTAAGGCCACTTCACCACGGGCGGCATGGAAGACAGGATGGAATTCACATTGCCACCGGTCTTGAGGCCGAAGATCGTGCCGCGATCGTAAAGCAGGTTGAACTCGACATAGCGGCCACGACGGATGAGCTGTTCGTTTCGATCCGCGTCGGTCCAATCCTTGTTGAAGTTCTGGCGCACGAGATGCGGATAGACGACCGAGAAGCCGCGTCCCACATCGCGCGTATAGGCGAAATCCGCCTCCCATCCGCCTTTTTCGTCCGGCGAATGCAGCCAGTCATAGAAAATGCCGCCGGTGCCGCGCGGTTCGTTGCGGTGCGGCAGGAAGAAATATTCGTCGCACCAGTCCTTTACGCGCTGATAATCGACGATATCCTTGTGCTTCTCGCAGATGAAACGGAAGGCCTTGTGAAAGGCAAGCGTATCGGGATCATCCTGCGTGCGGCGGCTGTCCAGAACCGGCGTCAGATCGGCACCGCCACCGAACCACTGGCGCGTGGTCACGACCATGCGCGTGTTCATATGGACGGCAGGCACATTCGGGTTCTGCGGATGGGCGATGAGCGAAATGCCGCTGGCCCAATAACGCGGATCTTCCTCGGCACCTGGAATCTGCTTGCGGAATTCCGGCGAGAACTCGCCATAGACCGTCGAGACATGCACGCCGACCTTTTCGAAGACACGGCCATGCATGATGGACATGACACCGCCGCCGCCACGACCTTCGTCCTTCTGCCAGGGCGTGCGAACGAAGCGTCCCGGCTCACGATCCGAAAGCGGGCCCTGCAATTCATCTTCAAGTTGTTCGTAGCTTGCGCAGATGCGGTCGCGCAGTTCCTCGAACCAGCGCTGTGCCGTCTGCTTCTTCTCTTCGATGTCTGCGGGGATGATTGCTGGAATTTCGTCGCGTTGCATTGTCTGTTTCCTTCCGGCGCGGTTTGCCGGATCGTCGGCGGTATCAGGCAGCCAAGGGTAAATGGATGAACTATTGCTTCTTGGCTTATCAAAGTCCGCTGCTGGCGCAAAGCACGAAGCGCGTGATCGCCGGGCAGTATAGACCCTCTCCCCAAGAAAAGACTCGTCTTTGTTAACCTGCTCCCTTATCTTTCTCTACCCAGGGTTTGGAGGCAAAAGCATGACAGCAGCACCGCCCCGTCCACCGCTCGAAGGCTTGCGCAAGCAGCTTCAGAAGAGTCGCGCCCAGAAAGGCCTGAAGCAAAGCCGGATGCCGCGCGACGGTTTCGTTCGCGAGACATTTACCCTGCCGAGGCTGGCAGCGCGTGAAAAAGCGCGCGAATGGTTCGAAACATTCCCGAAAGCAGCTTACTGGACCGAAATCGAAAGCTGGTGCGAGCGCCCGGACGATGTGATCGAGTTTACCATGCGCCGGCTTGCGACTGCGGATTAAAGCGCGATTCACTCCGGCCGGATTGTGCCCGAGATCAGGGGCAGGACCTGCGATGAGCCTTGGCATTTCGGTGCCCGAAGTGTGCGGCCATCCACTTGGATACAGCGTCGAAAAGGCTCGATAATAAACCACGTTTCCTTCGCCGTTTCTCCTCGTATCCAATCGGATGGCGTCCCGTCATTGTCACGCAATCGATAGGTCCTGACCCTAGCGAAAGGGTCTGACTGTGTGGGGCGATGAAATAAGATTCGGATTTGCTGTTAGCAAAAAACGCCCTGCGGTAAAGCCGAAGGGCGTTTCCATTTTTGAAATTCTGGGCCGCTACCCGTTTGATCTCAGGTTCCAGCCTCTGATCTATCCTCGTTTAACTCAGATCGAACTATGCCTCAAAATGCTACCTTCAAGCCCGCTGATACAGTTGCTGCCTGAAACGAAGCGCCGGCGCCATTGGAAATGAAGTCCTGCGTGTTGTCGGAGCGATCGATAATCTGGGTATCGCCTCGCATTTTCAGATGCTTTTCAAACCCGGCAGCGACGAAAAGGCTTGTTTGCTCGTTGAACGAATAGGACACGTTCGCTTGAAGTTCAAAGAATGGCGCAGCGTTAAACGTGTCAATGAAACGTAGATCGCGCATCCAGTGATCATCGATATCCTTGCCGGAAACGGTCATGCCGGCGCGCCCAAGAGCGCTGAATGACCAACGGTCCAGTTTCGTGGTCCATTCGGAGCCAACGAAAAGCGCTGGCAAACGCTGTTCGTAACTTATGCCCTTTCCGTCAGGAAAACTTCCCTCGGTATCGCGAAAATATCGTGAACTATAGACGAAATCACCACCATAGGACGTCCATTTCACATTCGTATATTTAAAGCCGCCATGAATATTCAATGTATTCTGCGGGTTGATAACGAAGTTATGCCCCAGGGCGACGTCAAAATTGATGTAACGGTCCAAATCGGTTTCGCTTTGAGAATGATCTGTCCAGTTGTTGAAGTCATATCCCTGGAAGCCGCGGACATTGGAAAGCCAATCATAATCGTGCATATTTCCTTTCCCTTGCAAGCCGACTTTCAAGTTGCCCGAGAATGTAACATCAGAACCAATGTCTGCTGTTATCTTGCCGCTTAAAACTGGCATCTGAGACTTCCAGATAAGATGACTTATTCTGTTGTCTTGGTCATATACTATTTCGTCAGCCTTGATCCAGGAATATCCTACGCCACCAGAAATTGTATAGTTTACGCCCGTGTATTTTTGTTCTGGAATATCTGCTGAGTTGGCAATTCCGCAATTTGTACAGTATAAAAAAATAGAAAATATAATTTTCTTCAATATTCGTCTCCAATCACATTAACGTGTAATGGCGATGGAGTAATTTTAATAATGTTTTGAATCAATCCCATGATTGATCTGGCAATTTATATTTTCAAAATTGCCAGATCAATAACTGGTGGTCTGATTTCGAAATTTGCATCCCTCGGATAGGAGCGCCGAGTAAATATCGAAATCAAAAAGACCACTAGCAATTTATTTTCCTGCTGTCTGCGGTGCCTTTTCCCAAGCATTCCAGTTCTGGATGATGCTGTCGGCATAGGCCTTGCCGACGCGATAGGCGTTGGTCGTGGCGAGCGGGAAGCCGCCGGAATTTGCGGCGAGCGATTCAGCCGCCGTCTGGTCCTTGCCCTGACGGTCGAAGTTCGACGCGGTGCGCAGCAATGCGATGCGGTCGAAATCGAGTTTGCCGGCTTCGGCAGCGCGCTTCAGCGCAGTCAGCGTGGCATTGTCTTCCATCTGCGAGGTGCAGTAGTCGGCCTTGCCGTCGGTCAGAAGCTTCGACCATTCGGTCATGGCTTCGCCGAGCTTCGCACCATGCCAGTAGGTATCGCCCGATGCCGTATCGCAGATCGTGACCTTGGGCGCGCCGGTTGCCGCTTCCTGCGTATAATGCTTGCGATATTCCTTCGCCGCATCGCTATCCAGAAGTGCGACATCCTTGGTCGTTGCCAGAGCGTAATCGGCGAGCTTGCCGTTCAGTTCGAACACTTCCGTGCCTGCGGCCCATTTCGGCTTTTCGCCGGGCTTTGCAGCGCCAAGGCCGAAGAAGTCCGTAGGCCAGCCTTCCGGCGCCTCACGAATGTCGATGCGGTGGTTCAGATTGGCATCGATGGAATATTTTGCCCAATGCGCCGATCCGAGCGTGCCATGTTTCGGGTCGACACCGGCGATGCCCGCGATCAGGAAATAGGTGTGCGAGAGGTCGAGCTTGTCGCTCAGCGCCATAGCCGCAGTCGCGCTTGCGGCATTGGCGAAACCCATGGCCGTGGTCATGTGGCAGAGGCCTTCGGCGGTGCAGTCGATCTCCGGATATTCGGGGCTCAGGCCCGGCAGCTTGATCTTCTGTGTGAATTTTTCGCCTTCAAACCATGGCTTGGCTTCTTCGCCGAACATGGTGATGACCATCACCTTGGGCGCGATGGCGGAAGCCTCCTTGGCAAAGGCCGGAGCGCTTGCCAGCAGGGAAGCGGCGGAGGCAGCGAGAGCGAGTGTGCGAACAGACAGGTTCATGGACGAAGCGAGCCTTTCAGACCGGATGGGGGATGGGATGCCTTGCGAAGCCGGTCCTTTCGCAAGGCGCAATCCTGGATTGTCATTCCTGCCGGGGGGAATCGACGATTTCCCTCCGCTGGCGCAGAGCTTCGCCTGCCGTCATCGCAACCGAAACCGCAAGATTTAGCGATCTCGCACCGGGCATCATGGGGATGAGAAGCCGTGCATCGGCGGAATCATGGACATTGTCGGGGACGCCCGACGACTCGCGCCCGAAGAGCAGGATGTCATTTTCCTGAAACTGGTAATCCGTATAGGGGATCGCTGCCTTGGTGGACAGCAACACGATGCGGCGTCCGGCCTGCTGGCGCCAGTCTTCGAAGTGACGCCAATCTTGATGACGGGTGAGGGCAGCCTGCTCCAGATAGTCCATTCCGGCGCGCTTCAGGGAGCGGTCGGAAATGTCGAAACCGGCGGGTTCGATCAGGTCGACCGCAAAGCCGAGGCATGCGGCCATACGCAGGATGGTTCCCGTATTGCCGGGGATGTCGGGCTGGTAAAGTGCGACGCGCAGTTCCATATGATGCGGGTAGCTTACAAATCCGATGGCTGCAAGCGTTCAGAGTGATTGCGCGTCTCATGTCAACACATCAGTTGGCGAGGATGGCGCACGCAAGAAAAAATTATTCTCGCATCACGAAAATATTCCTGTTTTGTTCCTGTCCCGTCTTGGAAAATTTGCAAGGTGCCCGTAAAAGGATCGCCATGTTCAGATGGTTTGAAAAACGACTCGAAGCCTATCCCGAAGAACCGCCGCGCGAACCCCCGCGCGGACTGGTAGCCTTTTGCCTTTATTATACCCGCGGCGCATGGCCGTGGATCATCGGCATGGCGATCTTCACCACGCTCATCGCCGTGATCGAAGTGTCGCTCTTTGCCTTCATGGGCAATATTGTCGACTGGCTGTCGCACCAGTCGCGCGAGACATTCCTGAGCAATGAAGGCTGGCGGCTGGCGCTGATTGCGGGCGTTGTCCTGATCGGCCTGCCGGGTGTGGTGCTGATCCATTCGCTGCTGATCCACCAGACATTGCTCGGCAACTATCCGATGCGCGTGCGCTGGCTGATGCACCGTTACCTGATCCGCCAGTCGATGGCGTTCTTTCAGGACGAGTTTGCCGGACGTATCTCGACCAAGCTGATGCAGACTGCGCTCGCCGTTCGTGAAACGGTGATGAAGCTTCTGGACGTGCTCAACTATGTCATCGTCTATTTCGCGGGCACGCTGTTCATCGCAGCGTCTGCCGATCTGGTACTGATGATCCCGTTTGCCGTCTGGCTCGTCGTCTACATCATATTGCTGCGTGTCTTCATTCCGCGTCTGCGCGTGATTTCGGAACAGCAGGCCGATGCGCGCTCGTCGATGACGGGGCGCATCGTCGACAGCTATACCAATATCGCAACCGTGAAGCTTTTCTCGCATTCAAGCCGGGAAGAATCATATGTGAAGGAAAGCCTCGATGGCTTCCTCGGCACCGTGCATCGGCAGATGCGGCTCATCACATTGTTTCATTTCACGCTCTACATGGCGAACTGCATTCTGCTGTTTGCGGTGGGCGCAATCGGCATCCAGCTCTGGATGAATGAAGCGATCACTGTCGGCGCCGTTGCCGTCGGCATCGGTCTGGTGCTGCGCCTCAACGGCATGTCGCAATGGATCATGTGGGAAATGTCGGCCCTGTTTGAAAACATCGGCACGGTGGAGGACGGGATCACGACGATTGCGCGTTCGCACGAGGTCGTGGACGTTCCCAATGCACCGGCATTGCATGTGACTCGAGGCGAGCTCGACTTTGACAAGATCGGTTTCCATTACGGCAAGGGCAAAGGGGTTATCGAAAATCTCACGCTCACCATCCAGCCGGGCCAGAAAGTGGGTCTCGTCGGACGGTCCGGCGCTGGCAAGTCCACACTGGTCAATCTGCTGTTGCGCTTCTACGATCTGGAGAAGGGCCGCATTCTGATCGACGGGCAGGACATTTCCAAAGTCACGCAGGATTCGCTTCGCGCCAATATCGGCATGGTGACGCAGGATACGTCGCTTCTGCATCGTTCGGTACGCGAAAACATCATGTATGGACGTCCGGATGCCACCGAAGAGATGCTCCAGCAGGCGATCCGTCTGGCGCAGGCCGATCAGTTCATTCCGCTGCTGACTGACCCGAAGGGACGGCAGGGGCTGGATGCGCATGTCGGCGAACGCGGCGTGAAGCTTTCGGGCGGACAGCGCCAGCGCATTGCCATTGCGCGCGTGATGCTGAAAGATGCGCCGATCCTCATTCTGGACGAGGCCACCTCGGCGCTCGATTCGGAAGTCGAGGCGGCCATTCAGGACAGCCTCAATACCTTGATGGAAGGCAAGACCGTGATCGCCATCGCGCACCGCCTTTCAACCATCGCGGCACTTGATCGTCTCGTGGTTATGGACAAGGGGCGCATCGTCGAGGACGGCACGCACGAGGAACTTGTGACGCTCGGCGGCATTTATGCAAGTCTATGGGCCCGTCAGTCGGGCGGTTTCCTCGGCTTCGATGAAAATACCGAGGATGCGCTGGTAAAATAAGGACAGAAGCCATTGATGAAAGCGGTTTACAGCCTGTTCGAACGTTGGGTCGATCCCTTTCGTGAACCGGACCGGCTGAGACCGCCTTCCACCACACTCGGCTTTCTGTGGCATTATGCAAGACAGGCGAAATGGCCGCTGGCCGCTTCCCTTGTGGTTGGCGGATTGCTGCCGCTGGTCGAGGCCGGCCTGTTCTATTTCACAGGCAGGCTGGTCGATATTCTCGATCAGGCGGGCAAGGGTGGCATCGAACGAAGCTGGTCGGCGCTTTTGCAGGCGGCAGGGCCCGAACTTCTGTTCATGGGCATAACCGTCCTGGTGATCCGCCTCGTCGTGACAGCGATCAATACGCTGCTTGAGGATCAGACCTTGTCACCGGGCTTCTACAACATGATCCGCTGGCAGGCGAACTCCTATGTTCTCCGCCAGTCCTACGCCTTCTTCCAGAATGATTTTGCCGGGCGCATTGCCACCAAGGTCTGGCAGGCAGGGCAGGCGGCAGGCGACCTCATCGAAAGCCTGATTCAGGTCGTCTGGTTCATGGCGATCTACAGTATCACAACGCTGTTTCTGGTCGGTCGGCTCGACTGGCGGCTGGCAGCGGCGGTAGTCCTGTGGATCATTGCCTTCGGCTTCATCGCCTGGCGCTATCTGCCGCGCATCCGCAAGCATGCCGAGGCCTCTGCCGAGGCGGGATCGATGATTAACGGGCGTATCGTTGACAGCTACTCCAACATCCAGACGATCAAGCTCAATACTGCCGATGACGATGAGCGCTATCTGCGCGACGGTTTCGAGCGGTATCTTGGCGCTATTCTTCCGTTCATGCGCTCGCTCACCGGCGTTCGCGTTTCGCTTACGGCACTTTCCGGCCTGATGATCGTGACGGTTGCGGCGATTGCCATCGATTTGTGGACGCGCAGTGCTATCACCGTCGGGCAGGTGTCGTTCACACTTGGCCTCGTGCTGCGCCTCAATATGCTCCTTGGCCGTCTCATGATGCAGCTCAATGGCATGCTGCGCCAGCTCGGACTGATCGAGAATTCCATGCGGCTGGTCTCTGCTCCGCTCGGTCTTGAAGATCGGCCAGATGCAAAACCCTTGCAGGTGACGGAGGCGCGCATCGATGTCCAGAACGTCACCTTTCATTACGGCAAGGCTGCGGGCGTTCTCGACAATATCAACCTCACTGTGCGCGGCGGTGAAAGGGTCGGTCTCGTCGGCCATTCCGGTGCAGGCAAGTCCACTCTCGTGAACCTCATCCTGCGCCTTTATGATGTCGAGAAGGGCTCTATCCTTGTTGATGGGCAGGATATTCGCGACGTAACCCAGACATCGCTGCGCCGGGCCGTTGCGGTCGTCAGTCAGGAAACCGCATTGCTGCACCGGTCGCTGCGCGACAACATCATGCTGGCGCGCGACGATGCGACCGATGAGGAATTGCTGCAGGCGGCACGTCAGGCCGAAGCCGACGGGTTCATCGCCAATCTTGAGGATTTTCAGGGGCGACGCTCCTTCGATGCCTTTGTGGGCGAGCGCGGCGTCAAGCTTTCCGGCGGGCAGCGCCAGCGTATCGCCATCGCGCGCGCCATATTGAAGGACGCGCCAATCCTGATCCTCGATGAGGCGACTTCCGCACTCGATTCGGAAGTGGAAGCCTCGATTCAGGAGAATCTGAAACGTCTCATGGACGGAAAGACCGTGATTGCGATTGCCCATCGCCTTTCCACCATTGCGGCGCTCGATCGTCTCGTGGTTATGGATCAGGGCCGCATTGTGGAGGAGGGGACGCATGACGAACTTATCGCCCGTGGCGGCATCTATGCGGGACTTTGGGCCCGCCAGTCGGGCGGTTTCATAGGGCGGAACGGAGAAAGTTGAAAGCTTTCCGCTGTCTGTAATGCGTTATCGCTTTGCTATGCATTCCCTGAATTCAGCAAGCAAATCCGCCTGCGACATCGTGCCGTCATAAGGGCTTGGTGTCTGGACAAGCGATTTTTACACGCATAAACCGGATAGTGAAATGGAGGGAATTTCGTCCTGTGAGCACTTGCGGGACTACTTTTGCGCAAGTGCAAAAGAGGACGAGGGGAGAGTTCAATTGAACATGCAGGTTGAAAAGGAATTGGCACGTGAGCGCACACGACACGGCTGAGCCGACACGGCGTGATTTTTTGTATATTGCGACGGGAATGGCCGGTGTCGTCGGAGTTGGCGGACTGGCCTGGCCGTTTATCGACCAGATGCGTCCGGACGCTTCGACACTCGCGGCTGCGTCCATCGAGGTTGATGTTTCGTCCCTGACGGAAGGAGCATCATTAACTGTTAAATGGCGTGGTAAGCCGGTTTTCATCCGTAACCGCTCCGCCAAGGAAGTCGAGGATGCCAAGACAACCGCTCTTGGTGATCTCAAGGATCCGATCGCGCGTAATGCCAATCTTGCTTCGGACGCGCAGGCGACCGATCTCGCCCGCTCGGCAGGTGAAGGCAAGGAAAACTGGCTGGTGATGATCGGCGTATGTACCCATCTGGGTTGCGTGCCGCTCGGTGAATCCGGTTCTTTCGGTGGCTGGTTCTGTCCATGCCATGGTTCGACCTATGACACTGCCGGTCGTATCCGCAGCGGTCCGGCGCCGGAAAACATGCACATCCCGCAATATGCATTCACTTCCGATACGGTCATCAGGATCGGCTAACAGGTCTTGGGGAGAGATGAAATGAGTGGTGGACACTCCACATACACGCCGAAGACCGGCATCGAAAAATGGGTGGACGAACGGCTTCCCTTGCCGCGTCTCGTCTATGATTCTTTCGTGGCCTATCCGACGCCGCGTAACCTGAACTACATGTACACCTTCGGTGGCATTCTGAGCTTCATGCTCATTTCGCAGATTCTGACCGGCGTTGTGCTGGCCATGCATTATGCTGCGGATACGGGCATTGCGTTCAATTCCGTTGAAAAGATCATGCGTGACGTCAACTCCGGTTGGCTGCTGCGCTACATGCACTCCAACGGTGCATCCTTCTTCTTCATCGCCGTCTATCTCCATATTGCCCGCGGCCTCTATTACGGTTCCTACAAGGCACCGCGCGAGCTTCTGTGGATCCTGGGCGTGGTGATCTTCCTTCTCATGATGGCAACCGCCTTCATGGGCTACGTGCTGCCATGGGGCCAGATGTCCTTCTGGGGTGCAACGGTTATCACCGGCTTCTTCACGGCGTTCCCGATCATCGGCGAGCCGATCCAGCAATTGCTGCTCGGTGGTTTTGCGGTCGACAATCCAACGCTCAACCGCTTCTTCTCGCTGCACTATCTGCTGCCGTTCATGATTGCGGGTGTCGTTATCCTGCACGTCTGGGCGCTGCATGTGACGGGTCAGACCAATCCTACCGGCATTGAAGTCAAGTCCAAGACCGATACGCTGCCGTTCACGCCTTATGCGACCATCAAGGACGCTTTCGGCGCGCTCGTCTTCTTCGTGTTCTTCGCCTATTTTGTCTTCTACCTGCCGAACTTCCTCGGTCATCCGGATAACTACATCCCGGCAGATTCGCTGAAGACGCCTGCTCACATCGTTCCTGAATGGTACTTTCTGCCGTTCTACGCGATGCTGCGCGCCATCACCTTCAACATCGGCCCGATCGATTCGAAGCTCGGCGGCGTTCTGACCATGTTCGGTTCGATCGCGATCCTCTTCGTCGTGCCCTGGCTCGATACATCGAAGGTTCGTTCGGCAGTCTATCGTCCATGGTTCAAACTGTTCTTCTGGCTGTTCGTGATCAACGCCATCTTCCTCGGCTGGCTCGGTTCGCGTCCTGCTGAAGGTTCCTATGTCTTCATGGCGCAGCTGGGTACGCTCTACTACTTTGCATTCTTCATCATCATCATGCCGGTCATTGGCCTGATCGAAACGCCAAAGCGTTTGCCGAACTCGATCACCGAGGCGGTTCTGGAGAAGAGCGGCAAGGCCGAGATTACCCCCGTGGAAATCAAGGGCTGAACCAGCGAGAGAGATGAAGGACGTAACAATGAAAAACATCCTCAAGAATTTCGCTGCCTTCGGTATTGCTCCGCTGGTTGCGCTTGGCATCGCCCTGGGTGGTGCCTCGGCTGAGGAAGGCGGGAATGCTGCGGAGCCGGAACATTTTCCGATCCACCATCCCAAGCAGGAAAAGTGGAGCTTTTCCGGCCCGTTCGGAACCTATGACAAGGGCCAGCTTCAGCGCGGCCTGAAGGTCTACAAGGAAGTCTGCTCGGCTTGTCACTCGATGAACCTGGTGGCTTTCCGCACGCTGGAAGGTCTTGGTTACTCGCCGGAACAGGTCAAGGCGCTTGCCGCTGAATATGAAGTGCAGGACGGCCCGAACGCGGATGGCGAAATGTTCACCCGCAAGGCGCTTCCGACCGATCACTTCCCGTCGCCATATCCGAACGCGGCTGCTGCTGCGGCGGCAAACAATGGTGCGGCTCCACCGGACTTTTCGCTGATCGCCAAGGCACGTGCAGTGGAGCGTGGGTTCCCGCAGTTCATCTTCGATATATTCACGCAATATGCCGAAGGTGGCCCGGATTATATCCATTCTCTGTTGACCGGCTTCGATGAGCAGCCGCCTGCAGGCATGCAGATCGCTGAAGGTACGCATTACAATCCGTACTTCATTTCGGCAAAGGCGCTCGCTATGGCGAAGCCGCTGAGCGACGACCAGGTCACCTATGACGATGGTTCGCCGCAGACGGTCGATCAGTATGCACGCGACGTTTCGGCATTCCTTATGTGGGCAGCAGAGCCGCATCTGGAAGATCGCAAGCGGACCGGTTTCCGGGTCATCATATTCCTGATCCTTTTTGCTGGTCTGGTATATGTTGCCAAGCGTTCAATCTGGTCGGATGTCAAGCACTGACAATGGGTCAACCTGAATTAAAAGATGGGCGCCGCGAGCGCCCATTTTTTTTGTGCTGTAGCTGGAAGGTCGGCTGCGCCGCAAATAAGCCATGAAAATGACCGTGCGTCGCCGTAATGTTCTTGGCAGAAATGGGCGGTTTCTTTTGCAATTTGACCGTTTGAGGGTGTAAAGGTCCTTGGCCCCAACTTTGCCTTGATTAACTTGACCGGCCTGCAGGCCGCCTGAAAGGATGGAAAATGGAATCCGGATTTAAAGCCAGCTTGAAGGATGCGATCCGCACCATTCCGGACTATCCGAAGCCGGGCGTCCAGTTCCGTGACGTGACCACGCTTATGGGCGATGCACAGGCATTTCGCCGCTCCGTCGACGAGCTGGTCTATCCCTATGCAGGCAACAAGGTCGACAAGGTCGCCGGTATTGAGGCACGTGGCTTCATTCTCGGCGGTGCAATTGCGCATCAGCTTTCGGCCGGTTTCGTGCCGATCCGCAAGAAGGGCAAGCTGCCGCGCGATACAGTGCGCATTGCCTACAGCCTTGAATACGGCATCGATGAAATGGAAATGCACCGCGATGCGATTGAAAAGGGCGAGCGGATCATTTTGGTGGACGACCTGATCGCCACGGGCGGAACGGCGGAAGCGGCTGCAAAGCTCCTGCTTCAAATGGGCGCGGACATTGTCGCAGCCTGCTTCATCATTGACCTGCCCGATCTGGGTGGTCGCAAGAAGCTTGAAGCTCTCGGCGTACCGGTCCGCACGCTCGTCGCCTTTGAAGGCGACTGAGAAACGTTGCATTTAAACAAAAAAGCCCGGACATCGCTCCGGGCTTTTTTGTTTCAGGCATTGGCCTTGGGTGGCAGCTTCACCATCGCTGCATTGTCGAAGGACAGCACCTCTTCACCATTCTGGTTATGGGCGCTTGTCGTCATGGTCAGCATGGACCAGCCGGGCCGGGAAGCGAGCGGCCTGATTGCATGGACAATGCGCCTGTAGGTGATCGTATCCCCCGCATAAACGGGCTTCGGCCATTTAAGGTTTTCAAAGCCGGGCGAGGGGCCAAATGTCGGCGGTGTCTCACCACGTTTCAAAGCTTCTTTCGTCGCCTTGACGATGGAAGCGACATTGAGCTTCATGAACACTGCAGTAGTGTGCCAGCCGGAGGCGCACAGCCCGCCGAACACGCTCTTCTTTGCGGTTTCACTATCCAGATGGAACGGTTGCGGATCGTATTTTCTCGCGAAATCAATGATTTCTTCGGCAGTAAACGTATAGCTGCCGATGACGAGGTTCTGTCCGAGATTTTCTTCCAGGAAACTCATGACGCTTCTCCCGCTGTCGCATCGTAATCGCGACGCGACATCATGCATGGATGCTGCATTTCACACACGCTTTCGCCGCGCTGATTGAACAGCTCATGGTGGAACGTTACCAGCCCGATAGCCGGGCGCGATTTGGAAATGCGCTTGTCCTTGATGGTCGTCATGCCGTTGAGCGTATCGCCCGCAAGCACGGGACGTTTCCAGCGCGTGAATTCGACGCCGGGACCGCCTTGCGAGGTGGAGTTGGTGAGATAGGCGTCGCAGACCATGCGCATGATGAGGGCGGCTGTCTGCCAGCCCGACGCGGCCAGTCCGCCGAGGACGCTCGCCTTGCCCGCTTCCTCATCGAGATGGAACGGTTGCGGATCGAACGCGCTGGCGAATTCGATGATTTCTTCCTTGTTGATCGTACGAGGACCGAAGGGAAGGGCCATTCCCGGTTCCATATCCTCATAAGCATATTTCGGCAGAGGCTTGCTCACCCTCGATCTCCTCCCTGTAGACATAAAGACAAGGCCGCCGGTTTTCGGCGGCCTGATCGTATCAGGTATTGAAGCGGAACAGCATCACATCGCCGTCATGGACGATGTATTCCTTGCCTTCGTCCCTTGCCTTGCCAGCTTCCTTCGCTCCGACTTCGCCATTGTATTTGACGTAGTCTTCATAGGCGATGGTCTGGGCGCGGATGAAGCCGCGCTCAAAATCGGTATGGATGACACCAGCAGCACCCGGAGCCTTGGTGCCGCGCCGGATGGTCCAGGCGCGGGTTTCCTTCGGTCCTGCGGTGAAATAGGTGATGAGGTCGAGAAGCTTGTAACCGGCGCGGATCAGGCGGTCGAGACCCGGTTCCTCAAGGTCCATGCTGTCCAGATATTCCTTGGCCTCCTCATCGGGAAGCTGTGCAACTTCCGCTTCGATTGCAGCCGAAATGATGACCGTCTGCGCGCCCTGTTCCTCGGCCATCTTGTCGACGGCAGCGCTAAATTCGTTGCCCTTGGCGGCGTCGCCTTCTGCGACGTTGCAGACATAAAGAACCGGCTTGGAGGTCAGAAGGTTCAGGCCCTTCAGCGTCAGCAGGTCTTCTGCGGCGATATCTTTCAGCATCAGGCGGACCGGCTGGCCGTTCTGGAGCAGTTCGAGTGCCGTTTCCATCACCGGCAGAATGGTGAGGGCTTCCTTGTCCTTGCCGGTGGCGCGCTTGCGGATCTGAACGATACGGCGTTCGATGCTTTCAAGATCCGAAAGCATCAGCTCCGTCTCAACCGTCTGGGCGTCCGATACGGGATCGATACGGCCTTCGACATGGGTGATGTCATCGTCCTCGAAGCAGCGCAGCACATGCACGATGGCATCGACTTCGCGAATATTGGCGAGGAACTGGTTGCCGAGACCTTCACCCTTCGATGCGCCGCGCACGAGGCCGGCAATGTCCACGAAGTTGATGCGGGTCGGGATGATTTCCTTCGAACCTGCGATCTTGGCAATCTCGTTCTGGCGCGGATCGGGAACCGCCACTTCGCCGGTGTTCGGCTCAATGGTGCAGAATGGATAGTTTGCGGCCTGTGCGGCGGCCGTTTTGGTCAGCGCGTTGAAAAGCGTCGACTTGCCAACATTTGGCAGACCGACGATGCCGCATTTGAAACCCATGATCGTACCTATCAGACTAGAATTCTATTGTTGTGGCTATGCGTCATAGGACCGTGAAGCGTCAAGAGGCGGAGCCGTCGCAGAAGCTTAATCCTTTTTGCCAAGCAGCTTTTTCAGCATTTCAGCCATCGGGCCGCTGGCAGGAATATCCGGCTTCTTCTGGTTTTGCCGCGCCTGACGAATATGGCTCTGCGCTTTTTGTGGCGCTTTTTCCAGTTGCGCGGGATCGGCCTTGAAACCGCTTGGCCGCTGATTGCCATCGCCCATGGCGAGCGCAATGCGGTTCATGAAGCTGTTGTCTTCGCCCTTGGTGGCAAGCAGGCCCACATTGTCGGCGATGGCGCCCAGAAGCTTATCCAGCCATTCATTGTCGGCCTTGGCGAAATCGCCGAGGACATAATTATGCACGAGTTCCTTCGCGCCCGGATGGCCGATGCCAAGCCGCATACGGCGATAATTCTGGCCGCCAGGGAAAGACTGCACATGTGCGTCGATGGACTTGATGCCGTTATGGCCGCCCGAGCCGCCGCCGGTCTTGATGCGCAGCTTGCCAGGAACGAGGTCCAGTTCGTCATAGATCAC
Source organism: Brucella tritici (assembly GCF_008932285.1). Classification (NCBI taxonomy): domain Bacteria; kingdom Pseudomonadati; phylum Pseudomonadota; class Alphaproteobacteria; order Hyphomicrobiales; family Brucellaceae; genus Brucella; species Brucella tritici. The sequence continues at coordinate 1,030,718 of NZ_WBVY01000001.1, read as the reverse complement.
GACGAGATCGGCAGAGGTGAGCTTGTAGAAGCGCATGGCCTCACCGATAGACTGACCCGAGAGGTTCATGAAAGTCTGCGGTTTGACCAGCAGCACCTTTTCGCCATTGATCACACCATCGGCGATCTCGGCCTGAAACTTCTTCTGCCAGTTGGAAAAGCGATGGCGGCGGAATATTTCATCCGCCGCCATGAAACCGATATTGTGCCGGTTATGCGCATATTTGGGGCCCGGATTGCCAAGACCTGCGATGAGCAGCATGGTTCAGAGCCCCTTTTGAGCATTTCCAGCAAAAGTGCGAAGCGTCTACGCGGGGAAATCAGTTCACTGGACTGATTTCTTATCCCGCTTCGATGTGCAGGATAATGCGTGAAAACAAATATCTAGCACGCTTCCCCGGAAGCGATTATTCGCCGTCCTTGGCTTCTTCTTCAGCGCCTTCCGAGGCAGCTTCTTCCGACTTCAGGCCGGCAGGAGCAGCAATCGTGGCGATGGTGAAGTCGCGATCCTGGATGGCAGGCGTTACGCCCTTCGGCAGCTTGATTGCCGAAATATGGACGGAGTCGCCGATTTCGAGGCCGGTCAGGTCGAACTCGAGTGCTTCCGGAATTGCATTGGCAGGAACGATCAGTTCAACGTCGTGACGAACGATGTTGAGAACGCCGCCGCGCTTGATGCCCGGAGCAGCTTCTTCGTTCTTGAAGTGAACCGGAACATTCACATGGACGACCGACTTCGCGGAAACGCGCAGGAAGTCGACATGCTGCGGGAAGTCACGGACTGGATCCAGCTGGTAGTCCTTCGGGAGGACCTGAATCTTCTTGCCGTCTACTTCGATCGTGGCAACAGTGGTCTTAAAGCCACCGCCATGAATCTTGTAGAAAATCTCCTTGTAGGAGACGGCGATTGCGAGGGGTTCCTGCTTGTCGCCATAGATGACTGCAGGAATCTGGCCGTTGCGACGCAGTTCGCGGGAGGACCCCTTACCAACCCGGGTACGCAGATCGGCCTTGAGCACGTAAGTCTCGCTCATGGCATTTCCTTTCGATGTTACTGGAGTGTCGCTTGTTTTCCACGCATGAGCTTGTCCGAAAACCGGTTTCCACTTTTCGGGATCATGCTTCAACAAACGACATGAAACAGCCCGTATTGTCTGTCACGAAGTGAGAGACCGGACCGCTCCATTCCGCGTTGCCTCCAAGGGTGTCTACGCGGATGGCGCTGGCTATAGACCATAGCGTGCGGCGGCGCAAGTTTTTTGGGCTGCGAGCAGTTCCTGTGCCCGGCATCTGTGGGCATTTCTCATAACCGGTGGCATTGGCGGCGTCAAAGATGTTAAGCGAATGCCTGATCGACCGCAGGCTTGGCCGTGCGAGTCGTCTGTTCCTGCTATGTTGAAACAAGGAGGCGAGATGCAGGTCGGTATCGACATGGGTGCAGTTGCTGGAAGCGGTTCTGCCTCGGCAGCGGCGCTTGGCGGTGGCAAGCAAGCCATGCTTGATCTTGAGGAGCTTCTCGCCACGCGTTTGCTCGTGCAGGGCAATTCCGGCTCCGGCAAGTCGCATCTTTTGCGCCGTCTTCTGGAACAGAGTGCGCAATGGGTGCAGCAGTGCATTGTCGATCCGGAAGGCGATTTCGTTACGCTGGCCGATCTTTATGGCCATGTCGTTGTCGATGCCGCCCGCACCGAAGCCGAATTGACCCGCATTGCCGGACGTATCCGCCAGCACCGTGTTTCGGTGGTGCTCAATCTGGAAGGGCTGGACGTCGAGCAGCAGATGCGCTCCGCTGCGGCTTTTCTCGGTGGCCTCTTTGATGCGGAGCGTGACTATTGGTATCCGATGCTGGTGGTTGTGGATGAGGCGCAATTGTTTGCGCCTGCTGCCGCAGGCGAAGTGTCCGACGAAGCGCGCAAGCTTTCGCTCGGCGCGATGACCAATCTCATGTGTCGCGGACGAAAGCGCGGCCTTGCGGGGGTTATCGCTACGCAGCGACTGGCGAAGCTCGCCAAGAATGTTGCTGCCGAAGCCTCCAACTTCCTCATGGGGCGCACCTTCCTCGATATCGACATGGCGCGCGCAGCCGATCTTCTCGGCATGGAGCGTAAGCAGGCTGAGATGTTCCGTGATTTGCAGCGCGGGCATTTTGTGGCGCTTGGCCCTGCATTGTCGCGCCGTCCATTGCCGATCAAGATCGGCAAGGTGGAAACATCGGCGCGTTCGTCGTCGCCGAAACTGATGCCGCTGCCCGAAGCGCCGGAAGATGCACTCGACCTGATCTTCACGCCGGCGCCGCAGGAAATCCGTACTGCCGTGCGCAGGGCGCCGCCGCCTCCGCCGCCGCCATCGACGGCGGAAATCCTGGCGCAGGTAGCAAAGCCCAAGCCCGAAGCCGAACCGGCACAGGAGCCATTGTTTCCCGGCATTGTGGAAGCCGAACGCGATGAGCTTCTTGAAAAGGTCATGCGCGAGATCGTGGACGATCCGGAAGCATCGTTCCGGTCTGTGGCCGTTCTCTATCAGGATTTTCTGGTGCGCTGCCGCATTCACCGCGTTCCGGGCGAGCCGCTGGCTCTCCCTGCCTTCCGTCGCAGGCTGGCGGTGGCGCAGGCCAGTATTGAAAGCGATGTGGCAAGCGGTGAAACATGGCAGCAGGCCCTTTCCCTGTCGGAAAGTCTCACTGACGATGTGCAGGGCGTATTCCTGATCGTGGCGCAGGCAGCCGTCACCGGCGCGCCTTGCCCTTCCGATGCGGCTTTGGCGCGCGCCTATGGTACGCACTCGTTCAGCCGTGCCCGGCGTCTGCTGACCTATTTTGAAGAGCGTGGGCTTCTGGTTGTGCGCAATGATTTCAAGGGAATGCGCATCGTCAATTTCCCCGATCTCGCCTGTGAGACCGCTCCGGGCGACCCGAATGCGCCGGATGATCTGGCGGAAGAGGGCGCAGCCGCCGAGTAAAACAAGGTGTTGCCTGTGATAACTGTCATGAACCTGTAATGATCCTCACCGACAGCTTGTGAAACGATTCATTCAGGGTAGCAGGGTGACTGAGCCAGTAAAGCAGCCAGGTTTCAAAGAACTATTCACGACTTTCGGCAAAGTGGGTCTTCTGTCTTTTGGCGGTCCCGCAGCCCAGATCGCGATGCTGCAACGCATTCTCGTGGACGAGAAGAAATGGATGGATCAGGAGCGGCTGATCCATGCGCTCAATTTCTGCATGTTGCTGCCGGGGCCGGAAGCCATGCAGCTTGCGACCTATTCCGGTTGGGCGGTGAAAGGCTGGCGCGGCGGTTTGCTGGCAGGGCTGTTGTTCGTGCTGCCCGGTGCTGTCGTCATGCTTGCATTGTCGGCGCTTTATATCGCTTTCGGGCATGTCGAGATCGTGGCTGGACTATTGTTCGGCCTCAAGGCTGCGGTTCTGGCCGTGGTTTTCGAAGCGCTCTACCGCATGGCCAAACGGACATTGGCCTCGGGTTTTTCCTATTGCGTAGCGATTGCGGCATTCGTTGCGATAGCTTTCCTGAAACTGCCGTTTCCGCTCGTCGTTCTGCTCGCGGCTGTTGCTGGTGGACTACGACACGCCGTTCAGGGGAAGGGTGCAGCAACCGTTCTGGGGGATGCGACGCCCGGCGCCCTGCGTGAATTCACGCAGCAGACACTCATCTGGGGCGGGTTGTGGCTTTTACCTTTGCTCGGGCTCTTCTTCGCTTTTGGCGGTGCACATGTTTTCGTGCAGGAAGCGGCCTTCTTCTCGAAGCTTGCCGCGGTGACATTTGGGGGCGCTTATGCAGCTCTTTCCTATACGGCGCAGCAGGCGGTCGAGCATTTCGGCTGGATGAAACCGGGCGAGATGCTGACCGGGCTGGGACTGGCCGAAACCACGCCGGGACCGCTGATCCTCGTGCTGGTCTTTGTCGGCTTTGTGGGAGCTGCGAATCTTTCGGGCCTGCCGCCACTTCTGGGCGGCTTTTTCGGCGGTTTGATTGCGCTGTGGTTTACCTTCGTGCCCTGCTTTCTATGGATATTGGCAGGGGCGCCCTTCGTGGAACGGCTGCGTCAGGTGCGCTGGCTGTCGGCGATGCTGAGCGGCATTACGGCTGCGGTTGTCGGCGTGATTGCCAATCTGGCGCTGTGGTTCTCGCTGCACGTCCTGTTTTCGCAGGTGGTGGAGAAAGCCGTCGGCCCCTTCACATTGCCGCTGCCGGTCTGGAGCACAATAGACAATGCCGCCGTCCTGATCGCAGGCGCGGCGGCATTAATGCTTGTCGTCTTCAAAATGAACATGCCGCTCGTGCTGTTGGTGGCGGCATGTTTCGGGATCGCCATCAGGCTGGTGTTTTAGTCGAACAGGCTCGAAACCGACTCTTCCGCTGCCGTACGGGCGATGGCTTCGCCAATCAGGTCCGAGATCGACAGCACGCGGATATTCGGCGCATCGTTGATGGCGGTGGTCGGCTGGATGGAATCGGTGATGACCAGTTCCTTCAGCTTGGACGAGGCAATACGGGCAACCGCGCCGCCGGACAGAACGCCATGCGTGATATAGGCGGTGACGCTGTTCGCGCCCTTGTTGAGCAGGGCTTCGGCTGCGTTGCAGAGCGTACCGCCGGAATCGACGATATCATCGAACAGCAGGCAGTCCTTGCCGGAAACATCGCCGATGACGTTCATGACTTCCGATTCACCCGGACGCTCACGGCGCTTGTCGACGATGGCGAGTTGCGCATCGATGCGCTTGGCCAGCGAACGGGCGCGCACCACGCCGCCAACGTCAGGCGAAACGACCATGCAGTTGCCGGTGGCATAATTGGCCTTCACATCGCGGGCGATGACCGGAACGGCATAGAGATTGTCGGTCGGGATATCGAAGAAGCCCTGAATCTGACCGGCATGAAGGTCAAGCGTCAGAACGCGGTTGGCACCGGCTTCGGTGATGAGGTTGGCGACCAGCTTGGCCGAGATCGGCGTGCGCGGACCAGGTTTGCGGTCCTGGCGGGCATAGCCGAAATAGGGCAGGACGGCGGTGATGCGACGTGCCGAGGAGCGACGGAAGGCGTCGATCATGATGAGCAATTCCATCAGGTGATCGTTTGCCGGATAGGAGGTCGATTGCAGAACGAATACGTCTTCGCCGCGCACGTTTTCCTGAATCTCTACGAAGATTTCCTGATCGGCGAAGCGACGGACGCTGGCCTTACCGAGCGGAATGTTGAGATATTGAGCAACGGATTCGGCAAGAACCCGGTTGGAGTTGCCTGCGAAAAGTTTCATTCTTTTGCCTCTGACGCCGATGCGGTCGCGGTTTGCAGTTTGGTTCTGTCGCAACAGTCCGCCGGAACGGACTTAATCTCTTAAAAACTTTAAGCTGCGTAGTTTTTGACGGGGTCAAGGACGACAGCTTGCAAGGTTTTCTTTCGGATGCGGGGGCTATTGCAAAGAGTCATCGTCATTGCAAGGCCCCCGGGAACACAATTGCTGTAAAAAGCCCGGTTTTCCGGCTTTCCCACAGTAGGCAAAACAGATTCAGCAAAAGATTTCAGTCTTTTGCTGCCAAAGCAAGTTTCTATGCGCGATTTGCCGCAAGCCAGGTCGAATATTCCTGCATGGTGCGGTCAGCGATTGCCTGCATTGCGGAAGCCGGAACGACGCTCCATGAGTCTGCGGCAGCACCTGGAACTTTCTCCTGCCCCTGTATCCGGTGAAGGCGGTTGCCCGAAGCATCCAGCACGTCCCAGACGTAAAGCACCGTAGTCTGGTTATCTTCCGAAAGAACAGAGAAATAGCCCTTCATGACATAGGCAGCACTGGGGTCGTTATTGCCTGCAAGCTCGATGCCCTTCGTCTTGGCGTCATCATTCATGCGGTGGGTGAGCGGTGTCACCACATTGACCGGTGCACCGACAATCGGGGCAATATGCAGTTTGCCCGGTTTGAGCGCCGCACTGCGCTGCGGTGCCGCTGGCGTGGTCGTTGCAGGCGGGGTTGTTCCCGCAGGCTGCACGGGAGCGGCGCCCGTCGCCGGGGTGCCCGGTGTCGTCGCAGGTGTAACGGTTTGTCCAGAACTCTGCCCGGAACTCTGATTGCTACCTTGTACATTCAGAGCGGATTCGGTGCTGTTGCAGGCGGCAAGGACGCTTGTAAGCATTCCGGCCAGCAACAACATCGTTGAAAGACGTGCCTTGTTCATCTTCGGCTTCATGCTCCTGAAGGCGCAGGTTCTCTGCGGTAGGGCATTTCCAGTTTGAAATATTCCATCGATTTTATCGACATGCATCTTGTCCGAAAACGGCTTTGCAGTTTCCAGCGTGCGCTTGTGGCAGTTTTATCGCCGATTGCGCCTCATTTTACAATCATATCAAGAGAATGGCGGGATAATGGCTGAGCTGCGCCATTTGTTGTGAGATATGTCTGCCCCAGTGTCATCGCGGTTTGCGTGTCGGAATCCATGATAATCATATGTGCGAAAAGCGTCATATCCGGCTGGATGCTTTCCGGATTTCCGGCATAAAACATCTGCGGGTCCATCCATGATGGCGTGAAGCGCGCGCCCACCGAATAGCCGCAGGCATTGAGACGATGGCGGGTGAGACCATGGGCTTCCATGGTCCGGGCATGGGCGTCAAAGACATCGCCGAATGTCGAGGCAGGTGTCATCGCAGATTCCACGGCTTCCAGTGCCTCGCGCGCGGCGGCATAGAGTTCCAGATGATGCGTGGTCGGTTTTCCGACGACGATCGTGCGCATCATCGGCGCATGGTAGTGCCGGAAGACGCCCGACCATTCCAATGTGAGCTGGTCGTTCTTGTCGAGCTTGCGTCGGCCGGATTTGTAGCGGCAGAGCAGGGCATCGTCGCCCGAGCCGATGATATATTCGTTCGCCGGATAATCGCCGTCGCCCGCGAAATTGGCGCTCATCATCGCAGCCAGAATATCGGCCTCGCTCGCGCCTCCTTTGGTTAGCTTTATTGCAGCATCAAGCGCATAGTCACTGAGTTCGGCAGCGCGCTTGGCATAGGCGATTTCCGCAGGGCTTTTCAGCAGGCGCAGGCGGTCCACCATGCCGGAGGCGTCGTAAAGCTTGGCAAAGGTCTGCAACTGTTCGTCCAGCTTGCGGGCATTGGCGCCGGTGAGGCCGTGCGTCTGATATTCGATCCCGATCCGCGTGCCGAGAAGGTCGAGTTCCGTTAGTATATTGCGCAGGTCGGAAGCCGGATTGGCGTTGTCGCGGTCGGTCCAGACGACGATGTTCTCGATATTCGACGTATGGCGCGCCTGCCGCAGATCGGCAGAGCGCGTCATCAGCACCATTGACCCGTCTGCCTTCACGACGAGGCACTGGAAGAAGCAGAATCCGAATGTGTCATAGCCGGTCAGCCAGTACATGCTCTCCTGTGCAAACAGCAGAAGTGCATCCAGCTTTTCCTCTTCCATCTTCAAGATCAGACGGTCGCGACGTGCGGCGAATTCTTCCGGCTCGAAGTGAAGGGCCATGCGGTTCTCCTAATCTTCTATGATGGCGATCGCTGCAATCTGACGCCCGTAATCGGGTTCGTTGCGGTGGGTGGTGCGCCGGTAGGAATAGAACTGTTCCTCATCGGCATAGGTGCACTGGCGAAGGGATTCTGCCTGCACGCCAGCTTTCGTCAGGCGGTCAGTGATGAATGTCCACAGATCGAACAGCTTGTGGTCGGGCTTGTCGGAAGGCCGGAAATAGGTAGCGTAGGCAGCATCCTTGCCGATGAATTCGGCGTAGAATTCCGGACCGACTTCATAGTTTTCCGGACCGATGGTCGGCCCGAGAACGGCAACGATATTCTCGCGTTTTGCACCGAGACCGATCATGGCTTCGATGGTGTTCTCCAGAACACCGCCGAAAGCGCCACGCCATCCGGCATGGGCGGAACCGATGATTCCCGCTTGGTGATCGGCAAAAAGCACTGGCCCGCAATCGGCGGAAAGCGCACCGATGGCGATGCCCGGCACATTTGTGACCATTGCGTCAGCCTTCGGGCGTGGGGTGCCGAACGGTTCGGTGACGTGCAGGACATCGGGCGAATGAACCTGATGCACGGTCATGAGATGATCGGGCGCAACGCCAAGGTTTTCCGCGACGCGACGGCGATTCTCCGCAACCTTTTCCGGTACATCGTTCGAACCGCTTCCGACATTCAGGCCCGTATAAATGCCATCGGAAACGCCGCCCTTGCGGGTGAAAAAGCCATGCGCAATCCGCTTCCCGTTCTGTCCGACGGGCTTTTCAAGGAGAGGCGAGCGGAGCGGTTGCGGCATATCTGTCATAGCATTCTCTCTTCAAACGGCGGGATGTTGGGGGAGGAGGCACAGCTTGTCAATCGAAGCTTTCGCCGTCATGGAGCTGCAAACGGAATGAGTTTTGTGTCGGAATCGCTGATGGCCAGCACCTTGAACAAGGTTCCCATTTGATCGGGGGCGGCCAGTCTTTCGACGTCCTGCCGGATTTTTTCCTGAAACGCTGCATCCTTGCCCGCGCCAAGCCGTCCTGCGCGATCAACTAAGCCCATTGCGAGCAGAAATTCACCTTGCGTCATCATTCCGGTCTTGCAGCCGCTAGCTCGTGCGGTCTTGTCCAGAATGTCGAAATCGACGTGGCTGGTGAGGTCCGCAATGCCCGGATTGGCAAATACATCGTCAAAGCCGTGTTTCAACATGGCTTGCAGCGTATCGCCGAAACCGGCTTTCAGATGGCCGTAGTCGATATTGAGCGCCGCGCCGCGTGTGGTTGCGATATGGCTGGCGATTTCCTGCATCAAGGCGGTGCGCGCCGGGGCCGCTTCAAAGATCGCACCTTCGGGTGCTTCCGCATGGCCCGCAGGTAAAAGTGCGGAATCTATGCCGCCGAGACCGCTGACGAAATGGAACTCATCCTTTTCATTGAGCGCGATCATGCGTTCGACAAAACGGCCATCGACCTTGACGAACTGCCGGAACGGAATCGCATCGAACAGCTCATTGGTCACGAGGATCAGCGGCCCATAGGCAGTATCTGCGGAAACATCGGAAAAGCGTTCGAACCAGTCGATCTTCGCACCGACATTGGCCAGCTTTTCCTTTTGCTTTTCGACAAAGCGCGGGCTGGTTTCGACCATGGCGACCCGTGCCTGGCCGAGTATTTGCGGAGCGAGCCTGCCGATGGTGCGCAGCATATCGCTCATCAGCGTGCCGCGACCGGGGCCGATTTCGCACAGTACGATATTGTCCGGGCGTCCCAGCGCGTCCCATTCGCTGACGCACCAGATGCCGATCAGTTCACCGAACATCTGGCTCACTTCCGGCGCGGTGATGAAATCGCCGTCACGTCCGAAAGGTTCGCGCGTCGTATAATAGCCTGCCTCGCGGTCGCCGAGGCAGGCTGCCATGTAATCGGCAACGCTGATCGGCCCGGAGGCGGCGATCAGGCGTTTCAGCCGGTCTTTCAGCGAAAGATCAGGCATTCTTGGCAGCAGTCCGATTTGCGCGCCACATGGCCCAGAGGCCGATCAGCACCATCGGCACCGAAAGGACCATACCCATGGTGAGCCAGCCGCCAAACAGATAGCCGAGCTGCGCATCCGGCTCGCGGAAGAATTCGACCACGATACGGCTGAGGCCGTACCCTGTGACGAAAGCGCCAGCAATGAAGCCGGGCTTCTTCAGTTTGCGTCCGACCCAGACGAGGAGGAACAGTACGAAGAAGAGGACTACACCCTCAAGGAACGCTTCATAAAGCTGGCTTGGGTGGCGCGGCAGCGGGCCGCCATTGGGAAAATAGACCGCCCAAGGCACATCGCTGACGCGGCCCCAAAGTTCCGAATTGATGAAATTGGCGACACGCACCACGCCAAGCCCGACCGGAACGCCGGCGGCAATCGTGTCGAACATGCTCCAGACCCTGATGCCACGCGAGCGGGCAAACAGGAACATGGCAAGCGTTGTGCCCAAAATGCCGCCGTGAAACGACATGCCGCCATCCCACACCGCCGGAATGGCGAGCGGGTTGGAGATATAATAGGAGAAATTATAGAAGAGCACGTAGCCGATACGGCCTCCAAGCACGACGCCGAGCGCTGCCCAGATGACGAAATCATCGAGCGCTTCCGGTGCCATGGGCGGCTGGTTGTTGGCCCACAGGCGATGGCCTCGCAAGAGTTTCTTGCCGTACCACCAGGCGAACATGATGCCGACGACATAGCCGAGGCCGTACCAGTGCACTGCCAGCGGCCCGACCCGGAAAATCACCGGATCGATATTGGGGAAGGCGAGCGCCGATGCGGGCAGCAACGTCTCAATCATGAAATCACTCCATTTTGTGACGGAACATGCTGGACCGGCCCCATATGGTCAAGCTGTTCCCGTCGGCTGCAAATCGCGTTTTCTGCACTTCCGGTGCTGATGTACCCTTAAGGTAGCCTTAAGTACATTCGCCGCCGGTTCTCGAAAACCACCATTTTCGCGAGGTCCGTGGTTTTGATTCAACGGCATTGAACCTGATCACTTTCTATAGCTGCGCTTGCATCGGAACCGAGACGGCCCTATTTCAAATTTATGTTTTCAACAGGTCTCACCTGGAAATAAGGAATGATTGCCATGACCAGCGGACAGAACCGGGTTCTCGATGAACTCGCCAAGCTTGTTACGGATGCGGCAGGCGCTGCGCAGGGCGTGCGCCGTGAAGTGGAAACGGCGTTGCGTTCGCAGAGCGAGCGTGTGCTCAACACGCTCGATGTCGTACAGCGCGAAGACTTCGAAGCCGTTCGCGAAATGGCAATCAAGGCGCGTGCGGAAAACAGCGCGTTGCTGGCAAGAATCGAAGCTCTCGAAGCACGTCTTGCGAAATTCGAAGTTGATTCTGATGCCAAACCGGCAAAATCGGCGTCATCTTCGGCAAAATCCAAAAATAATCCCTGAATATTTATTAACAGGCCGCAAGTGGCAAAAACCCTTGTCTTAGAGTCGGTTAAGGCAAGGGGCGCGGTCGGTCCCTCGTATATTTCCACATGCTTTCACGGCTCTTTGTTCAAAAGGGGCTGGCGTTCAGATTCAGCATCAATAGACTGAAAACACTACATGATTCGTAACGCGGTCATGTAGGCGGCGGCGAGGGGCTGAGTGTCAGGTTTCGCGTCTTTCAGGCTGCTTTCCAGTATCAGTTGCGTATGTGCGTGTGCCATTGAGGCGCTTGCATGCCGTCGTGCATGCCGGTTCCTCAACCGATCAATTCGTGCCTGTTTTCCTGCGCTTGTTCTTGCGCGGTGGCTGGTACGGGCGAGCAATGACTTGCACGCCGGGAATTAGGAAACATCTGGGGGCAGATGGTTCCCAGAACAGGAAACGGACATGAGCCTTCTTGAGCTTGAATTCGCACGTGAGGCACATCCGGTGGATGTGATCGAACAGGTCGCGCATTCAAACGACTGGACGTTCGAGCGGACTGGCGACGACGAAATCGCAATTTCGGTTGCGGGCAACTGGACTGACTATCACATCTCGTTTTCCTGGATGGAGGATTTCGAGGCACTGCATCTGGCCTGTGCATTCGACATCAAGGTGGCCGAGCCACGTGTGAACGAAGTGATGCGCCTGCTGTCGCTCATCAATGAAAAGCTTCTGATGGGCCATTTCGATCTCTGGCAGCAGGAAGGTGCGATCATGTATCGCCAGTCGCTGCTGCTGGCCGGTGGTGCGGAACCGACAAGCCGTCAGGTTGAAGTGCTGCTTTCTGCAGCGCTGGAAGCGTGTGAAGCATATTTCCAGGCCTTCCAGTTTGTGGTCTGGTCGGGTGTCACGGCACGTGAGGCGCTGGAATGCGTCGTCTTTGAGACCGTCGGTCGCGCCTGACTATAAATCAGTTGAATTTTGGCCCGGCGCTCGCGCCGGGTTTTCTGCGAGGCCGGGAATGAGGGCCGGGGAGTGAAAGAATGAGCGAAGCAACCACCATCACCTGGGCAGATTTCGAAAAGGTCGATATCCGCAGCGGAACCATCGTGGAAGCTGTGCCATTTCCCGAAGCGCGCAAGCCTGCCTTCAAGCTGAAGATCGATTTCGGCGAAAAGATCGGCATCAAGAAGTCGTCAGCCCAGATCACCCGGCACTACACGCCGGAGCAACTCATCGGCAAACAGATCATGGCTGTCGTGAACTTCCCGCCACGGCAGATCGGCCCATTCATGTCGGAAGTGCTGACACTCGGCATGCCGGACGAGGACGGCGAAGTGGTCCTCGCAGCCGTCGACAAGCTCGTGCCGAACGGCGGCAAGCTTTATTAAGAGCGCGACGGTTTCAGAGTAAACGCAGCGGTATCCGTCACCCTTTTCCCTCGTCCTTCGAGACGGCTCCTTCGCAAGCTCAGGAGCCTCCTCAGGATGAGGGGAGGCGTTATCTTGCTCCATGCGAAGATTGCGACGAGTCAAAACGATCTCGGAAAATCAATATTCCCGGAACGCTAGGATGCGCAGGGTTCGTTCTTTAAGCCGGAATGTGGATGATGGCGCGCAGCCCGCCGGTCGGGGCGTCTTCCAGCGTGATGTCGCCGCCGTGGCTGCGTGCAATATCGCGTGCAATGGCAAGCCCCAGCCCGCCGGTGCCGCCTGAATCCTGCGTTCGCGCTTCATCCAGCCGGACAAAAGGCTTGAAGACGTCTTCGCGGCGATCTTCCGGAATGCCCGGCCCGTCATCATCCACGACGACCTTCAGCCAGCCATCCTCATGTGAAATTGAAAGCTCGACATTCTGCGCATGACGGAAGGCATTCGATACGAGATTGCTGACGAGGCGCGAGAAGGCGTTTGGACGCACATAAACTTCGCTGTCGCCTTCAATATGATATTTGAAGCCGCGTTCGCGCAAGCGCGCTTCATGCTCCAGCTTTTCGCAAAGCCTCGTGACGTCGTAGCTTGCCGTTTCTTCCGAACCTTCGCCGCGCGCAAAGGCGAGATAGCCTTCGAGCATCGTCTGCATGTCGGCAATATCCTGATTGAGAGGCTCGGTGTCGATGGAGTGTCCGGCAAGCGCAAGCTGCAGCTTGAAGCGGGTCAGAATGGTGCGCAGGTCGTGGCTGACGCCGGAAAGCATGGCCGTGCGCTGCTCGATCTGCCGCTCGATGCGCGAGCGCATCTGAATGAAGGCGATGCCGGCGCGGCGTACTTCCTCGGCTCCGCGCGGATGGAACCCTTCCGGCATGGGACGCCCCTTGCCGAAACTCTCTGCGGCTTCCGCAAGCTGCTGGATCGGCTTGATCTGGTTGCGCAGGAAGGCGATGGCGATAATCAGCAGAACAAGTGCGGTGCCGACCATCCATGTCAGGAAGATGCCTGTATTGGACGCATAGGCCTGGCTGCGTCGCGCAAAGACGCGCAACACCTTGTCCTCAAGCTTGATGCGGATTTCGATGAGATCGGAATCGCCAACCGTATCCACCCAGAATGGGCGATTGATCTGGCGGGTAATCTCTTCACTGAGGAAGTAATCGAGAATGGCGAAAAAAGGCTTCGGTCCGGGAGGCGGCAGCGGGTCGGGCGGCAGGATCGAAATGTTCAGCGCCAGCCGCTGTTGCGCAATGCGGATGAGATTGTCGTAGCCCGGTTCCTGCGGATAGGTTTCGAGAATATCGATGATGCCCGCAATATCGCGCACAACGGCGGTCGACAGTCGTTCGGTCACCATCTGCCAGTGACGCTCCATGAACACATAGGCGATCACGGACTGGAGCAGAACCATCGGGGCAATGATGATGATGAGCGACCGCGCATAAAGCCCCTTCGGCATGATGCGCGCCAACCAGCGGGAGAATTTTCTCAAGGGCGATTTCATCGTGTTAAAACGTCCCTAAGGCCGCGCGGTTGCGTTTTCCATGAACAACATTGCGGCTGTACCGTTTGTACACGTCGCCCTGCGTTTTGAGAAAACACCATTTTCTGATCGTGATATTCCCGATTGCCGATGGTTGCTATTCGATGCTGAGCTTATAGCCGATGCCGCGCACGGTCTGGAGCCAGACCGGATTGGCCGGGTCTTGCTCGATCTTGCGGCGAAGGCGATTGATCTGGACGTCAATCGTGCGCTCGCCAACATCGCCGTCCTGACCGGTCAGCTCGTGGCGGGGGATCGTTTCACCGGCACGCTCGGCGAAGATCGCCATGATGTCCTGCTCGCGATCCGTCAGCTTGATCGTTTCCGTACCCTTCTTCAGCTCGCGGCGCGGGATGAAGAAAGTATAGGGACCGAACACGATCTGCTCGATCTTCGGCTGTGCGGGCGGTGCGCCGCGCCGCAGGATATTGTTGATGCGCAGCGTCAGCTCGCGGGGATCGAACGGCTTGGGCAGATAATCGTCCGCACCGGCAGCCAGACCATCGATGCGGCTGTCGGTTTCCGACAATGCCGTCAGCATCAGGATGGGGACGTTCTTCTGCTCGCGCAGCGACCTCGTCAGCGAAACGCCGGTTTCACCCGGCATCATGACATCAAGGATCAACAGATCGAAATCGATGCCTTCGAGCTTGCGGCGCGCTTCGGCAGCGCTTCCAGCCATGGTGACACGGAATCCGCTATTGGTCAGATATTGTGAGAGAAGGCTGCGGATACGCGTATCGTCGTCAACGACGAGGAGATGCGGCGCGTCGTCCGAGAGCGTCTTTTCTTCTTCTACAGCCATGGCGTCTTTCGATCCCATTCCGATAATTTTACTTCAGCATTCCAGCCTATGCCCGATGCTTTGGTGCACATATTATCGACTGGAATGCGGCACGTCCATTCACTGCCTGCGTGGACCTGCTTTTATACAAGCACTCATCGTCTGATCCAAAAGTCGCCATGCCTTGGCTCGCAAATGGCGGTTTTCTGCGCTTCCGGTGCTCATGTATTAAGTAGATTGCACTCCGGTTCTCGCAAACCACCATTTTCGCCACGGCCTGACGTCTTTTTTTATTCAGACACTTTCTGCTACCTTGCGTAACACTTGTCTCAAACCTGCCGGGTCGCAGGGTCGTCGGCGGAAAACTCATCGATCTGGGCGCGCCGCTCGGGATTGACCATATTATAGAGGAAGTGCTCGATGACTTCGCGGTCCTGCGGTGCGCAGTCCTCCAGCGCGCGTGCGATGCGTCGCGATTGCGGAAGGGCGAGCGCAAGTGTGAGCTGGCGGCCGCTCTTGGTCGGATAAAGCTTGCGGTGGCGGCGGTCGTGCAGGCCGGTGGCCTGAACAACATGGCCGGTATCGATCAACTGTTTAAGCACGCGCGACAGGCTCTGCTTGGTGATCCGCAAAACTTCCAGCAGCTCCGCGACCGTCATGCCCGGCTTGCGGTTGATGAAGTAGAGGACGCGGTGATGCGCCCGCCCGAATCCGATCTTTTCCAGAATAAGATCAGGGTCGGCGGTGAAGTCGCGATAAGAAAAAAACAGAAGTTCGATCACGTTGAGGTCGGCCGCCTCCTCAGCCGTCAACGGATTGCTTATATAATTCATATCGTTCGTCGAATTCACATCGGTGCTCCATTCTGTTGCGTTAAATATGTCAGCATTATTGACATAATTCAATCGCCCAGATAATTTTCGATAAGCGTGAGCTGGCTTTTTTGGAATAATGTTCGCGCTGACGCATGCAAGGAGGAGGGATAATTGCGCTGACTGGCTTTCCGCCACCATCTCAAGAGTTTGGTGATGGGGATGGTTGCCGCAATATTCGATCCCTGTGGAGGATTTATTTTCTTTCCATGCATGCTCCGCTTGGGATTCGCGCAATATGTTTGCGCGACCTCAAAGCATTTTGAACAAAAAGGCCAGCAATTATGCAGAGGAAGGTGGTCGTCTCACCAGTTATATCGATTTAGTTGGGGAAGACGGGCTGCGGGCTGCAGTGCTGAAGCGCATGCCGAAAAGTGCAAGGCGGTTTTCGGGATGCGCGTCGAAACGAATAGACAGAGCATTTCCAACGTTTCATCCTGAAAAGGAAATGCTCGATGAAATACTTAGGAGCAAGAAAATGGCTGCGATTCCATTTGATCAACGGGACGGATATATCTGGCTGGACGGCGAATTCGTCGACTGGAAAGATGCAAAAATTCATGTGCTGACCCATGGCCTGCATTATGCGAGCGCCGTGTTTGAAGGCGAGCGCGCCTATGGCGGCGAGATCTTCAAGCTCAATGAGCACACCGAACGCCTGCATGAATCTGCGCGTATTCTCGGTTTCGAGATTCCTTTCAGCGTTGCAGAAATCAACGATGCCTGCCGCGAACTCCTGACGAAGCAGGGCTTTGAAGATGCCTATGTGCGTCCGATTGCCTGGCGCGGTTCGGAATCGCTGGGCGTTTCGGCGCAAAACAATCGCATTCATCTTGCCATCGCCATCTGGCAGTGGCCGAGCTATTTCTCGCCCGAAGAAAAGATGAAGGGTATCCGGCTCGATATTGCTGAATATTGCCGCCCGGACCCGCGCACCGCGCCGTCGCGTTCCAAGGCTGCCGGTCTTTATATGATCTGCACGATCTCCAAACATGCCGCTGAAGCCAAGGGCTATGCCGATGCATTGATGCTCGACTGGCGCGGACAGGTTGCCGAAGCAACGGGTGCAAACGTCTTCTTTGTGAAGGACGGAGCGCTGCATACGCCGAAGCCTGACTGTTTCCTTGACGGCATTACCCGCCGCACGATCATTGATCTTGCCAAGCGTCGCGGTATTGAAGTTATCGAGCGGGCAATCATGCCGGAAGAACTTGACGGTTTCTCCGAATGCTTCCTGTGCGGAACAGCAGCGGAAGTGACGCCGGTTTCCGAGATCGGTCAATACCGTTTCAAGCCTTCCGAGATTACGAATCTTCTAATGAATGACTATTCTGCAGAAGTTCAGCCAAAGCGGGCGGCAGCGGAATAACTGGGTTTTAAACAGAAAAAGAGCGGTCTTCGGACCGCTTTTTTGTTATCCCGTCGCTTATTGTTTGACATTGGAAAGTTTAGGCACAAGATTTTTTTGCCGGAGTCGCGCTATTCCGGTTTAAAACTCAGATGGGGTGACGATTATGGAATCTCTACTACCTATCATTCTCCAGCTCGTCGCTGGCGCAGTTGGTGGCAACATCGCAGGCGCAGTGAAGAATATCAGCCTTGGCACTACGGGTAACACGGTGGCAGGTGGCATCGGTGGTGTCATCCTCGGGCAGCTCCTCCCGATGTTGTCGGGCGGTGGCCTCGATTCCGTTCTCAACGGTGTTGTCGGCCAGCTGGCAGGTGGCGGCGTTGGTGGTATCGTGCTCACGGCCGTTGTCGGCCTGATCAAGAACGCGATGGCCGCCAAGGCCTGATGCATCGGAGCACATCCCGAAACGTGTGAAACGGTTTTCGGATAAGATGTGCGTAAAAATAAACAGTTGAAACGCGCCGATCTGCTTCAATCAGATCGAAATGCGCTCTGGAGACTGTATGGTTGTGGGGACAACCGGCATGACGAACTGTCGGGGCGTAGCCCGAAAGCCGTAAAACGGTTTTCGGAGAGAGTGCCTCGGACATCCTGGAGAGGGAAAACGGGCGGCGTTCAGCCGCCCGTTTCTATTTAAAGCTTCACCTGACGGGCACAGGACACTATCTCTGTGTGAGAAGCGCCTTCCGGGCCGTTATTTATTCGAGTGGAGTAAAGCCAATGGGGCAATTGCAGGCCATCATCGTTCCCGTCACGCCTTTCCAGCAGAATTGCACCATTCTGTTCGATAGTGAGACCAAGAAGGGGGTGGTGATCGATCCGGGCGGTGATCTTGACCGCATCCGGGAGGCGATCAAATCCCAGGGGATTGAGGTTGAGGCCATCTGGATCACGCATGGCCATATCGACCATGCCGCGGCAGCCCTTGATCTCAAGGAAGCCCTGAATGTGGACATTATCGGCCCACACAGGGATGACAAGTTTCTGCTCGATAATCTGGAAACGACGGGCCTGAAATACGGCCTCACCGAGGGCGTGCGCAATGTTACGCCGGATCGCTGGCTGGACGAAGGTGACAAGGTTTCCGTCGCCGGACACGAGTTCGACGTCTTCCACACGCCGGGCCATGCGCCGGGTCACGTCGTGTTTTTCAATCCTGAAGCGCGGTTCGCGATTGTCGGTGACGTGCTTTTCAACGGCTCGGTCGGGCGTACCGATCTGCCGGGCGGTGATCACGCGGCGCTGATTCGCTCCATCAAGGAAAAGCTGCTGCCACTCGGTGACGATATCGGCTTCATTTGCGGGCATGGTCCCGGCAGCCGGTTCGGCGATGAGCGGCGTACCAATCCGTTTCTGAACGACATTGGATATGCATAAATAAAAAAGCCGCCGTTAAAGGCGGCTTTTTCTATTAAAGCGCGTTTCGATCTGACTGGATCAGATCGGCGCCCTAATCCATTGTTTTGACGCGCATCTTGTTCCGAAAACCGTTTCACCCTTTTCGGGATGCGCTCTAAACTCTGGCTTTAATTTGCAGAGCAGAAGTGATCGCGTCCGTCATAACCGCGATAGGTGCCGGTATTCGGATTGAACGACCGGTAGCGATCGGAGCAATACTGATACCAGCCGCGGCTCCATGGCTCATAGCTTGAGCGATAATAAGTCGCCTGACGAGCGGGGGCTGCCGGGTAATAGGCCGGTGGCGGCGGAGGCGGTGCATAGACCGGGGCAGGCTGCACATAGGTTGGCTGCGGCTGGCTCAGCGCACTGCCGATGAGAGCGCCTGCTGCAAGACCGATCACGCCTGCGGCGACGGCGTCGCCATGGCCGCGATGCCGGTCGCGGTAGTAGGGACGATCCCAGCCACCACGATCCCAACCATGACGGCCCCAGGAATCTGCCGATGCTGTTGCAAGCGGTGCGGCAACTGCCGCGAGGGATGCCGCTGCCAGAATGGCT
Source organism: Brucella tritici (assembly GCF_008932285.1). Classification (NCBI taxonomy): domain Bacteria; kingdom Pseudomonadati; phylum Pseudomonadota; class Alphaproteobacteria; order Hyphomicrobiales; family Brucellaceae; genus Brucella; species Brucella tritici. The sequence goes on along the minus strand of NZ_WBVY01000001.1, from coordinate 1,011,830 downwards.
GTTTTCGCAAATCGGTTCATTGTTCGCTCCTTCAGAAGCTCGACTGTAATTTCTCCGATACGCTTGCCGAACGGGCGCGCACGTATCGTTTATGAATAACTAATTAACTGTTTCGACATGAATGGAGGCTGAACAATGGTGAAGGGCGATGGAAACCTGTCCGTTTCCGGTCAATTACATGCAGCATCTGTAATATTTCGCGCCTGAAGGATGATCCGTTCAGGGTTGCCTGCCGGCAATAAAAAACCCCGGCGAAAGCCGGGGCAAATGGTAGGTTCTTTTATGAACGATCAGCCGGTAACGGTGATGTTCACGGCCTTCGGGCCTTTGCCGCGACGATCCGGTTCCGTCTCGTAGGAAACCTTCTGATTGTCTGCGAGGCCAGTGAGGCCAGAAGCCTGTACAGCAGAGATATGTACGAAGATGTCAGCGCCACCGTCGTCCGGCTTGATAAAACCGAAGCCTTTTTCGGTATTGAAGAATTTGACCTGTCCGGTCTGTGCCATGGGATCCGTTCCTTTTCCTTGGCGCCACCGCTCTTGTGGAGACAGTGGTATTACAAATTCTGCCAAGCGCACCACACACCCGGCAGAGGGTTATGCAGGCAGTTCTCGACATTGGGAAGGAACCGATCATTGCCGAAGGGGAGCCTTCGACCCGGAACTTATAGCGGCCCCGGCACGCCGTTCTTCAGTCTTCCATTTGTTCGCTAAGTGCCCGAACAGGTGGAGACTGATCTATGAAGCGGTATTTGGCAAGCAAATTCTTTGGGGAGCATATGATTGGTTATCTTTGAACCGGTATCGTCAGAATTTTTTACGATTGTTTCAAGAAAATCATGGACTCAATCCCAAAATAGAACAGGCTAACCCTAATATATCGCGAATTTAAACGGATATGTCCTGGTATTCTCATCGATTGCGCGAAACTATGCATGCGCCACCGGCGGCGCGCAGCTTTGCACAAATGCTGTCGGCTTCCTCGCGGCTGTCGGCGCCGATGCGCACCGCGTAGATGCCTCGCCGCCCCATCGGGGTCCGTATTCGGCTGATGACGGGATCGTGCCCTGCCAGCACGGTGCCGAACTGCTTGCGCAGGCGCGCCCATTGATTGACGGCTGCACTGCGGCGGAAATTGCCCGCGACCTGAATGCCCCAGGGCTTGGGTTTCACGCGCGACATCGGAATCGTGGCACTGCGGATGATCGGCAGACGCTTGCAGGCCTCATCGAATGCGAGCTTCGGATCGAGCGGACGGTTCACGATCTCCTTGCCTGCCGCGAAGTCGTCGGCGGGCGCGCCGGTTATATCCAGCACGTAATTTTCAGTTTCGAGCGGCAGAAAGCCGCCGGACCGCATCCAGCTTGAAACGCGCCCGGCCCCTGCATTATAGGCGGCGGCTGCAAGGCCCCAATTGCCGAATGCACCTTTCAGATCACGCAGGAAGCTCGCGGATGCGGGAATGGCCTGCTCTATGTCGAAGGGATCGGCAAGGCCGCGCTCCTTCGCCGTATAAGGCATGAATTGCGCAATGCCCTCGGCGCCGACAGGACTGACCGCGTTATGGTCGAAACGACTTTCCTTCCAGATCAGCCGGGCGAAGAAATCACGCGGGATGCCATGGGCGTCGGCATTGGCACCGATGAGCTGGCAGATGCGACCGACGGTCGGTGTCTTCTTCTCCGGTGGCAGGGGCGGCGCATAGATGGGCGGGTTCGGTTCACTGGCTGCATAGGACGAGGCAACGCCGAAAGGCAGGCTGAATAGCTGCGAAGCCAGAATAACCGCTATGCTGTGCCGGTACCGATTCATGCCGCCTGTTCCGCCCCTCAACTTCGGCCAAGGTAACCTATATGGGCGGCTTGTCGATATGGTCCGCAAGGTTTTGCACTTATGTAAAAAGACTTGCTCTTATCGCAGGTTGCGCCATCTTAACCTTCGGGACAAAGGGAGAGGAAAATGCAATTTCATCAATTGAGACAATTGGCTGTGCTTGCGGGCGCGCTGCTTCTCGCCGGTTGCGTGGCTGAAGGTGGCGGAATGGATCATCGTCCACCGATGCGTCCAGGGCCGTCGCAACCGCAAATCTGCCCGATGAATTATGCGCCGGTCTGCGCCACGCGCGGTTCTTCGCGCAAGACATTCGGCAATTCATGCCAGGCGAGAGCAGAAGGCTATCGCATCATCGCAAACGGCCAGTGCTCATCAAGGCCGGGTCCGGGTTGGGGCGGCGCAGGTGGAATGCATCCGCCGCATCAGGGCAACAGGCCAGGCAGGCCGGGCATGGGCGCCTGCACGCGGGAATATATGCCCGTTTGCGCAAGACGCGGTAACGAGCGGCGCACATTCCCCAACCGTTGCGAAGCCGACCGTGCAGGCTATCGCATCATGAATGGCGGACAGTGCCGGTAAAAAATATTCTAATGGTAATGTAAACTTTCATTGGAGGAATAGATTAGACATCTCGCATGAAGGCGGTCGTGTAAACTTGCAAAAGGCGAGATGTCGCAGAAATATTTGCAGCTGATTTTTCAAAGTACATGATGAATTGTACTGTCAAATGTAGCTGTGATTCTTTGGGGGGCAAAGTGGGAGCAAAATCAATAAAGCATGCTGATAGTGTGCGTAGCGAAAATGATGAGGCTGAGGCGCAGGGCGGTGAAGAGGTGGCACCTGCGGAATTGCGGTTCACCCAAGAGTTGGTTTTCGGCATTGTTGCCCCGATTGGTTCTGGAGCTACGACCGTCGCGAAAATTCTCAAGCAGAAGATCGAAGAGAATTTTGGCTATAAAGCCGATGTTATTAAAATAAGCGAAATTATCAATGAGCGCGCAGAAAGTGTTGGTGAGAGTTTTGTAGCTGCCAAGGCTCTTGATCGTGTTGAGCGCCTTCAAAGTATGGGAAATAAACTTCGCGAAAAGCATTCTAATGACGTTTTAGCTATTCTCAGCATTGACAAAATTAATCGATCTCGCACGAATTCTGAAAATGGCGAAGACCGGCGCTTTTGTACGATTATAGATTCACTAAAGAATCCGGAAGAAGTAGCTATTCTCAGGAAGGTATACGGTGATTTATTTTGGCTCGTCGGAGTCTTTTCTCCAGAGCAAAAAAGGATAGCACGGCTAGAGAAACAAATATCGAGCTCTGCTTATTTAGCTAAAATTAAAGATGCTGACTATGATGAAGGTTCCAATTCGGGTCAATCTGTTCGAAAGACGATGAATTATGCGGATGTTTTCTTTCGGAATGATGACGATAATTTGGATCGAATTGAAGGGTCTGCTGATCGCTTTTTGAACTTGGTGTTTGGTATCGGGGTACAAACTCCAACCCGCGAAGAATATGCTATGCAGGCTGCGTCTGGAGTTTCCTTAAACTCGGCGTGCCTCTCAAGGCAAGTGGGTGCGGTTATTGTTTCAGAAGCAGGAGAAATCATCGGCCAGGGAGCTAATGATGTGCCCAAGTTTGGTGGCGGAGCCTATAGAGTTGACGATGGAAGCGGCGATCATCGCTGCCACAAATGGCAAGCATGCCAGTGCTGGAACGACCATTATAAAGAGAAATTGTTCGATCAAATAGAAACGAAGCTTGCCCCTGATGGGAATAGCCGAATTAAGGACGATTTAAAGAGGACTGACGTTAAGAACCTGATTGAATTTTCCAGAGCGGTTCATGCTGAGATGGAGGCAATCATTTCTGTAGCAAGGCAGGGAAAAGGTGGCATCATTGGTTCCAAACTTTTCACTACAACCTTTCCTTGTCACAGTTGCGCTCGTCATATTGTCGCTTCCGGGATACAGTCTGTAGTCTATATAGAGCCCTATCCTAAAAGCTTGGCTCTTACCTTGCATTCTGACTCTATCACCACTAACCCGCAAGAAAGCGGAAAGGTTTCGTTCTTACAGTATGAGGGAATTTCACCGTCAAGTTTCTCGCGGGTTTACGGATCGAAGCTTGAACGTAAAGAATCAGGTAAGATGAAGAAGAATGCTCCTAAAGAGGCACGTCCTTTAGCGTCACCGCCTTTGGATTCGCTGGTATCACGTGAACAGCTTGTTCTGCTGTCGGTCTTAGAGAAGGAGGGAATGTAGTGGCTCGAAACGAAAGGCAGATGAATTTTTTGCTGCCCATAGGAGGGGCTGCACATTCGGCTAATTCACCGAAGCAGCCTAATCAAAATTCAAAAATGAATGATGAAGCAGCACAAAAGCGGTATGAGCAGATTAAAAAATCTCTACAAAATAAGGGTTTGTTGAAATCCCAGTGAGAGATTGCAACAAACCCTTCGGGCATTGAACTTTAACGCCCCGGACGGCCTGTCTTGCCGGGGCGCCGTTTCTTGCGCGCTGTTTCGGCAGGGTCTTCGTAAGACCCGATACCTGCGCGCTCACGGCGGATCGCCGCATCGTTTCCGCCACTTGGCACTTCAGTCCGCTTGACCGTCATTTCATCAAGCGTGTTCTTGCGGAATAGTGGTTTCGCCATGTCGGTGCCCGGTCCCATATCGTCAAGCGACGGCTTCTGGAACAAAGACGACTTGCCAAGCGGGCGGGTGGTATCGGCGCCCATTTCATCCAGTGCCGGCTTGCGGAAACGTGAATTGCCGGTGGGCTTGCCCTTGTTGCGGCTTGCACCCGCATCGCCCGCCTCGAATTCGCGCGCCAGCGGATCGTCGGCAATAGCCAGTTCCGTCTCGCGCAAGCGCTTGATTTCGTCGCGCAGGCGTGCGGCCTTTTCGAAGTCGAGATCGGCAGCGGCGTCGCGCATCTGCTTTTCCAGATGCTCCAGATGGGCGGCAAGATTGTTGCCCATCATCGCGCCTTCTTCCGCGAAGCCCGAAATATCCGCGCGGACGTGATCGCGCTCGTAAACCGAGCCGAGAATATCCGAGATATTCTTCTTCACCGAAGCTGGCGTGATGCCATGCTCTTCATTATAGGCGACCTGCTTTTCGCGACGGCGGCTGGTTTCATCCATCGCGCGCTGCATTGAGCCGGTAATATTGTCGGCGTAGAGAATGACCTTGCCGTCGACGTTACGCGCTGCACGGCCAATCGTCTGGACCAGTGAGGTTTCCGAACGCAGGAAGCCTTCCTTGTCGGCATCGAGAATGGCGACGAAGCCGCATTCCGGAATGTCGAGACCTTCACGCAGGAGGTTGATGCCAACCAGTACGTCGAAGGCGCCAAGCCGCAGGTCGCGAATGATCTCGATGCGCTCCAGCGTGTCGATGTCGGAGTGCATGTAGCGAACGCGCACGCCCTGTTCATGCAGATATTCCGTCAGGTCTTCGGCCATGCGCTTGGTCAGCACCGTGACCAATGTACGGTAACCCTTCTGCGCGGTTTCGCGAATTTCGCCAAGCACGTCGTCAACCTGCGTCTTGGCAGGGCGAATTTCGACCGGCGGATCGATCAGCCCGGTCGGGCGAATGACCTGTTCTGCGAACACGCCGCCAGCTTCTTCCATTTCCCAGCCGCCCGGTGTTGCCGAAACAGCAATGGTCTGCGGGCGCATGGCGTCCCATTCCTCGAAACGGAGCGGGCGGTTGTCCATGCAGGATGGCAGGCGGAAACCATATTCGGCAAGCGTTGCCTTACGGCGGAAGTCGCCGCGATACATGCCGCCGATCTGCGGAACCGTGACGTGGCTTTCGTCGATGAAAACCAGCGCATTGTCGGGAATATATTCGAACAGCGTCGGCGGCGGCTCGCCGGGGTTACGGCCGGTCAGATAGCGCGAATAGTTTTCAATACCCGCGCAGGAACCGGTTGCTTCCAGCATTTCCAGATCGAAGGTCGTGCGCTGGTCGAGGCGCTGCGCTTCCAGAAGACGACCGGCATTGTTCAGTTCGACAAGGCGATGTCTCAGCTCTTCCTTGATTGACTTGATCGCCTGATTGAGGGTCGGGCGTGGCGTCACATAGTGCGAATTTGCGTAGATCTTCACCGACTTCAGATCGCCGGTCTTCTGGCCCGTCAACGGGTCAAATTCGGTTATGGTCTCGATCTCATCGCCGAAAAGCGAAATGCGCCAGGCGCGATCTTCCAAGTGGGCCGGGAACAATTCGATCGTGTCGCCGCGCACGCGGAACGAGCCGCGCACGAAATTGATATCCTGACGTTTATATTGCTGGGCCACGAGATCGGCGAGGAGCTGGCGCTGGTCAAGCCGATCCCCGATCTTCATTTCGAAGGTCATGGCCGTATAGGTTTCCACCGATCCGATACCGTAAATACACGATACGGAGGCGACGATAATCACATCGTCGCGCTCGAGCAGCGCGCGGGTGGCCGAGTGGCGCATCCGGTCGATCTGTTCGTTGATGGACGATTCCTTCTCGATATAAGTGTCCGAGCGCGGCACATAGGCTTCCGGCTGGTAATAATCGTAGTAGGAAACGAAATATTCGACGGCATTGTTCGGGAAGAAGCTCTTGAACTCGCCGTAAAGCTGCGCGGCCAGGGTCTTGTTGGGCGCGAGGATAAGGGCAGGGCGTTGGGTCCGCTGGATGACCTGCGCCATGGTGAAGGTCTTGCCCGAACCGGTGACGCCGAGCAGGACCTGCGTGCGGTCGTCGTTGTCCAGCCCTTCCAGCAGATCGCGTATAGCTGTCGGCTGGTCGCCGGACGGTTCGAAACTGGTTTCCATCTCGATGGCGATGCCGCCTTCGGATTTTTCCGGGCGGGCCGGGCGGTGAGGCGTCCAGAGTTCGCCATTCTTGAACAGTGGATTGCCGGAAGCAATCAGGTCCGACAGGGCCTGAACCGTTGCCGTTGCGCCGGACGGATTGAGCCCCGCTGCGTCTTCCAGGCTGATGTCGAGGCCAGCAACCGGATTGAGGCCAGCCGCTGCACGTTCCTTGGCGGAAGCAGCGCCACCCATGGACGTGCCGCGCCCGCTACGCGATGCTTCCTTGCTGCGTTCTGGAATCTTCTTGGGTTGTCTTGGGTTTTTCGCGCGGGGCTTCGCAGCCTCGTCGCCGATCTCCTTCGCCCAGTCGGCGATAGAACCGGAAAGGGGCGCGCCGGAAAACTCGGCCTGTGGGGCTTCACCGAAGCCGCCAGCCTTGTCGTGCGAATCCTGGGAGTGTTTGTCTTTTGAGGAAGCCATGCCCTCAATATGGAATTTCAGCGTCCAAATGAAAAGAGTGCGAAGGCGAAATCCTCCATACCCTCTTCCTATCCGGCGATGCTCCTGACAGAAGGCTGTCAGGAGGCATGGTTGTGACGATCGCTTTAAAGTCTGCCGCCGGGACGGATGCGAGGGCCGGGGCCAAAGCCGTGACCGAAGCCGGGGCCAAAACCGGGATGATAACCCGGATGGTCACGCCAGCCAGGACGGTCCGTCCAATGTGGGCGCGGTGGCCCCCAGTTCGACTGGCAATTGCGCCCGATGCAGCCATTATAGACATTTCCGCCGCCGCCCCAGCCGCGATAAGGGCCGGGACCCCAATAGGGACCGCTATTGGCGGACAGGGCCGAACCGATGGCGATGCCGGCGATGAGCGGTATGCCGACGGCTGCGGCGGTCGATCCGAAATTATCGTTCGTCGTGTAGCCATTGCCGGTCTGAATGGCGATATAGCTCGAGGCTGCCCAGCCGGTCATGCCGCCATAGGTCACCTGACACCAGCCATAGCCGCTGGTGCAACCGGCCACCGTGATGCCGACGCCATTGGGGATCGCGCCAATAGTTCCGTACTGGGTTCCGGGGCCGACGCGAAGATTAATTGTCGATGTTACGATTGCCGATGATGCATAAGCATTGGCTGAAACAAGAAGTGCTAATGTAACTATGGAAGTTCTTGCCGATAGTTTCATATATCATTCCTCTAATATACTTATATAAATTACTTATATCACGAAGATTATTATTTAATTGCATCACGATTTTTCGATTTCAATTCATGATTAATGAATATCGATCTCTTAAAGTTGACATCCATGCTAACGGTTTAAGCGCTTTATGCGGTACTTTTCTTCGCGCCGGGCATGTCTCATATTAGAGACCGACTCTCTCAAGCACTTAAGGACTGACATTGATGAGTACTGACAATGAGCCGAATGGCACGCTGACCATCCGCGTTTCCGCCATGCCCAAGGATGCCAATTCAGCCTATGATATTTTCGGCGGCTGGGTGATGGCGCAGATGGATATGGCTGCTGGCATCCGTTCCGCCGAGCGCGCCAAGGGGCGTACGGTGACAGCGGCGGTACGCGAAATGTCATTCGCCCGGCCGGTAAAGATCGGCGACACGCTCTGCGTATACACGGATATAACGCGGGTAGGCCGCACTTCCATTACATTGCGGGTCGAGGCCTGGGCGAAGCGCTATCTCAGCGATAGGCGCGACCTCGTTACTCATGCCGAATTCGTTATGGTTTCCCTGGATGAGAACGGCAAGCCGACACCGGTGCCGCCGGAAGAATAAAGCATCGTCAAGCCCGGCATTGCGCCGGGCTTATTTGCAGGCGCGATAGCCGCTGCGGCGCTGCATCAGGTCGAAATGGAAGTGATCGGCATGTTCCGGGTTATAGCCGGGGCCGAGAACCGTCGTGAAATAGCCGCACGCATCGGAGCGAACGCTGTTGAGCAGGCCCTTTTCGCGGAAGGCGAAGAATCCCGGCTTGCGCACCATGATGTTCTTGCCATTGTTCAGCACGATCTTGGTGACATCGATGGCGTTGCCGCGTGAATGTTCCGACATTTTCGCGCCGCGACGGTTGTTCATGGTGCGGCAGGAATAGCCGCCTGCATTATAGATCGTGCTCACGCCGGACAGATAGCGCATCCGGGAGGCGGGTTGCAGGTCGCCCTTGATCCAGCGCGCAAAGGCTTCGGTCACCTGACAGTTCAGCGTCGCAGCCGGTTTGAAGGCGATGGACCCGCTGTTGAAGCCCGATACTTCAATCGGGTTTTCAATATGGCAGGAACTGCTGCGATAGATTGTCGGCTTTTCCTTGAAGACGACGCCGAGTCGCTTCAGGCGCGTGCGGCAAGCCGCTTCCGCATTGGACATCGTGTAAATGTTTTCGGCGGCGGTCATCGGATTTTGAATGGGGGCCGTGAAGCCGTAGTCGCCGGAATATTGCGGCTGGCTCTGCTGTGGGGATCGCGCGACGTGGTTTTCTTCCTCTTCGGCAAGCCCGACGACGCGCTCTTCCTGCGGCGCTTGCATGACAGGTGCTTGCATGACGGGCGCCTCCACGACAGGGGCATTAACCGGGGCAGCACTTGCGACCGGCGCGTCGGGAACCATCATATCGGAGTTGCCAACACTGGCCTGCGGGCGCGGGGCGCTCTCGCCGGAACAACCTGCGATGATGGCCAGCAGGGCGATGGATAAAGACGGGGCCAGACCCCGCAACCGGGTGCGCTGGCGGCTGACTGGAACGGTGGCGGACAACACAGAACTCATGTCCATACCTTTTCTTCAGGAGACCAACCGATGGCGTTCCACGAATATTAGCTTGCAAGCGTAAAGGAAGAGTCAGCGCCCGCGTTAAGGGCTGTGGCGTAAACGGGGCAGCGGCCAGAGCATAATCCGACCAGAATGAAACGCGCTCCGGGGCGCGGCATTGGCAAAATGCCGCCATTGTTCTATCACCATGCAGCGGCTTCGGGCCATGCCGCAGCCAACATCCTCCCGGTCCCTGAAGTCACTTTCATGTCAGCACTGATTTCGCCGAGCGTTCTGCCGATCCTGCTTCTCATCGGCTCGAACATCTTCATGACCTTCGCCTGGTACGGGCACCTGAAATTCACCAATACGCCGCTTGTCACCGTCATTTTCATCAGCTGGGGTATCGCGCTGATCGAATATTGCCTCGCAGTTCCGGCCAATCGCATCGGGCACGAGGTCTATTCGGCGGCGCAGCTCAAGACCATTCAGGAGGTCATCACGCTGGTGATCTTCAGCCTGTTCTCGGTGTTCTACCTCAAGGAAGCCTTTACATGGCACCATCTGCTGGGCTTTGCGTTCATAGCGGGTGGGGCGGCTCTCATCTTCAAAGGGTAGAGCCTGTTCCAAAAGTCGTCCTGTGTGGCTGCAAATGGCAATTATCTGCGTGCCGGTGCTCATGTACCCAAAAGTACACTCCGTTCCGGTACTCGAAAATCACCATTTTCGCACACACAGGCCGCTTTTTGATTCAGGCTCTTACGCACTTTACTCGGCAGGTTCAGGGACAAGATCAGACTTGCGTTTCCAGAACATGGGGATCAGTTCCACCGCCATCATGGCGGCGAAGATCAGTCCGCAGCCGATAAAGCCGATGAAGGTCACCCGCTCGCCAAGGAAGAGCGCGCCGAACAGGGCGGCGAAAAGCGCTTCCGATGCCAGGAAGATCGCAGCCTGTGCGGAAGTCGTATAGCGCTGCCCGATAGCCTGCAGGGTGAAGGCAACGCCGGACGAGAACACGCCTGTGAAGAGGATTTCCTTCCAGGTGAGCGCGATGGCGGTCCAGTTGAAGTCTTCGACCATGGATGCGATGGCAAGCCCTGCGGCAGCGCTGGTTGCGAACTGGATGCAGCTCAGCGTTATCGGCCGTCCTGCACGGTTTGCCCTGCTGATCAGGACCACCTGCAAGGCCCAGAAGACCGCGCCGCAAATGACCAGCAAGTCACCCTGCTTGAGCGCGTTCAGCGTTCCGCCGGAAAGCAGGAATATGCCTGCAAGACATGCCGCCGCACTTGGCCACACGACCGGATGCGGCCATGTGCGAAACAGAATGACGCCGAGCACAGGCACCATCACGACATAAAGCCCGGTCAGAAAACCGGCATTGGTGACGGATGTGGTGATAAGCCCGATCTGCTGGAGGACAAGCCCGGTGAACAGGCTTAGTCCGATGAACATGAAGAAGAGATAGCTCGAGCGGCTCAGGCGGGTCTTCGCCCGACGCCCCTCGGCTACGGCCCATGGCAGGACCGTGAGGGACGCGATTGCCGAGCGGATGCCGATGAACAGAAACGGACCGATACTGGCCATCGCCGTCGATTGGGCGACGAAACCCATGCCCCAGATGACGCCTGCCAGAAGCAGCAGCATATTGGCCTGTACGCGCGTCATCATTGCCTCGTTTCGAACTTTTCAGGGTGTGCCACTGTAGAAAGAGAAACCGGACGCTTTTCAGCCTTTCCCGGTCTTCATGCTATAGGCAATATTATGGGCAGACGGCAAGATAACTTCCGATTCTGCGACATTCATGCATTTGGCGTGCATTTGGTTAGAGCGAATTCTTACTGACGGGGTGTTTATGCTCACTTTAAATAGTCAATCCGCTCTCGCGGCATCGATTGCCACAGTGATGCTGTTTCTGGCGGGTGGGGAATCGCAGGCTGCCTTCAAGAAGGTTCGTGACACGCTGGTGCTTTGCGATTTCGCGCAAAACTGCACTTTGACGCTTACACCGGTTGCAAGCGACGGAGCGCCGGGGCTTGGCATCTTTCGCAGCAGCCAGTCCGGCTCGAAGCCATTGCTCAGGCTTTCCTATGTCGATCCATCACAGAAAACCGGCAAGCTGGAGATTTCCATCGACGGTCAAACCCTGCTCGATGTCGATGTCTCGGCTTTGAAGGCTGAGGACGATCAGCTCGATTATACGGGTGATCTTGCCAAGACGCTCGATGCGATGAAGAACGGCCAGAAACTGCAACTGAAATTTGCCGGAAAGACCTCGACCTATTCGCTTTCAGGCCTTGTTGGCGGGCTGATCTATGTGGACGAACAGCAATCGCGCGACGGAACCATCGAGGCATTGCAGGTCAAAGGCAGCAAACCGGCACCGGTTCCGCCGCAGCTCAAGCTGATTGAAACAATCGAAGACATACCGGCAGAAATCCGCAAGGATTTTTCAGACGAAGCGGCGGTTTGCGGCGGGGCCAGCCCTGGCACATTCCGCAATGCAGGCGGTTTCGAGACGAAGGTTGCCGATGATCTTGATCTCATCGGCCTGCCTTGCGGTTCGCCGGGCGCTTATAATCAGCCTTATGCCTTCTATAGCCGCTATGAAAACAAGATCGTGCCGATCTCCCTGCCGACCATTTCCGATGATGGCCCGACAGTGACCGATACGGCATGGAATATCGACTGGTCACAGAGAGCCTTGACGCTGACAGCCTTCTTCAAGGGAAGGGGGCTTGGAGATTGCGGCATCTATGATGTCTGGAAAGCGACGGACAGCAGCGAGGGCCGGGTGCGTTTCGTTCTGCTGCAGGAACGGTCAAAAGGCGATTGCGATGGCAATTATGCCGGAGGTCCGGAGAAGTGGCCCGCGAGCTGGCCGATCAATGCGAAATAGGTGCCGCTTACGGGCAGAGTTGACAGAGAGATATTTTTCCGCGTGAAATGGTTGATGGAAATGCTATAGTTCTGTGAACGGTTATTCGAACGGTTCCGAGGCGGATGTTTCGGTGACCGTTTTCTTTTTGTGTGTCGAAGGCTGGCTGGCCTTCGAGAAGCGCCTCGCACTATCCAAGCAATGCGCGAGGTGAGGCGGGCAAATCAAACTGCCGGTGCGTGCAGGGCCTCGGGGAGAGGCCAAGCGCCGGACGAAGGAAAGGACTGGGTATGGAAAAGTTCCCTATGACCCCTGGCGGTTTCGAAAAGCTCAAGGAAGAGCTGCGCTGGCGTCAGCAATCGGAGCGTCCTCGGATTATTGAGGCAATCGCTGAAGCGCGCGCGCATGGCGATCTGTCGGAAAACGCGGAATATCACGCTGCGAAAGAAGCCCAGAGCCTGAATGAAGGTCGTATCAACGAACTGGAAGATCTGGTTGCACGCGCCGAAGTCATCGACGTTTCGAAGCTGTCGGGCGACCGTATCAAGTTCGGCGCCACGGTCACCATGATCGACGAGGATACGGAAGAAGAAAAGGTCTACCAGATCGTCGGCGATCAGGAAGCCGACGTGAAGGAAGGCCGCATCTCCATTTCATCGCCGATTGCGCGTGCGCTGATCGGCAAGGGCGAAGGCGACACGATTGAAGTCAACGCTCCGGGCGGTTCGCGTTCCTACGAAATCATCGGCCTGAAGTTCGTCTGATTTCCGTGTCCGCGCATAAGCCAGATTCCGTACAGGTTCGCGTTCAGGACGTCGAGGTGGTGGCGCCGAATTTCAAGCGCCGCCTCTCCGGTGTCACATCGACGATTGTTCAGCTAATCCCTTTGCAGCGCGCAAAGGGGCTGAACATTGCGACGATGGGACCGGGCCTGCCGGACACGCTTCCGCATCTGGGGTGGAACGCTCTTTGGTCCTTCTGGTCAAAGCCCAGGACGAAACCGTTTCGCATCTGGCACGCGCGACGCAATATCGAAATGCTCGCCGGTATTTTCATGCGCGAGGTGCTGCGTATGAAACTAAGGCTGATCTTTACCTCGGCTGCACAGCGGGACCACAAGCCCTTCACGAAATGGCTCATTCGTCGCATGAATGCGGTGATTGCAACAAGCGGTCGCTCGGGGAGTTTTCTCGAAGTTCCGCATCAGGTCATCATGCATGGCGTGGACCTGCAGCGGTTTCATCCGCCTGTCGGCGACGAGGACAATTTCACGGCGTCGGGTCTGCCCGGAAAATATGCTGTCGGCTGTTTCGGCCGTGTGCGTTCCTCCAAGGGAACAGACCTTTTTGTCGATGCAATGATTGCGCTTTTGCCGAAATATCCGGACTGGACGGCGATCGTTACCGGACGAACGACTGCTGAACATCAGTCGTTCGAGGATGCGCTGAAGGCAAAGATCGCCGCAGCCGGTCTGCAGGACCGCATCCTCATTCTGGGGGAAGTGCCGGATATCCGCGTCTGGTATCGCCGCCTGACGCTTTATGTTGCGCCTTCGCGCAATGAAGGTTTCGGGCTGACGCCGCTGGAAGCCATGGCGTCGCAAACGGCAGTCGTTGCCAGCGATGCGGGTGCCTATGCAGAAATGATCGTGGATGGCACCGGGACATCGGTTGCTGCTGGCGACGGGGACGCTCTGCGCAAGGCTATCGAGCCATATCTGGCTGATCCGGCTCTGGCCAAGCGTGACGGCGAAAATGCTCTCAAGCATGTTCGCGCCACGTTCCCGCTCGAAAAGGAAGCCGCTGCAATCAGCGGCGTTTACGAGCGCGTATTCGCCGGGAAGTAATAAGTAACCCCCGGCGCAAAATCTAGAGTGGTTCCAGTTAAAACGGAATCGTGGGACCGCTTATCTCTTTGTTTATACGCATTTACCTCACGCAAAACCGCTCCGCACTTTTGCTGGAAATGCTCTAATATTTAAAGGATCATCAGTGGCTCGTCCTTGACCGGACGAATGGTCAGAGCCGTGCGCACGGAATCCACATTGGGAGCGGCGGTCAGTTCCTCGATCACGAAGGTCTGGAACGTGTTGAGATCGCGCGCGACGCAATGGAGCAGGAAATCAGACTCGCCCGAAACCATCCAGGCGCGGCGTACCAGCGGCCATTGCTTGGTTTTCTCGGCAAACGCCTTGAGATCCGCATCGGCCTGACGATGGAGGCCGACCGAACAGAAGGCGACCAGATCCTGCCCGAGCGAATTGCCATTGAGAATGGCACGATAGCCCCGGATGACGCCACTTTCTTCCAGCTTGCGCACGCGGCGCAGGCAGGGCGGAGCCGAAATGCCGACACGTTCGGCCAGTTCGACATTGGTGATGCGCCCGTTATTCTGGAGCTCCCGAAGGATTTTCCAATCGATTTCATCCAGATCGGCCTTGATCGGCATGCGTAACTCCGCGCGCAAGGAAATTTCATTCCGGGGTAATTATAGAACATTCGTCGCCATTGTGGCGCAATCTAATCCTGCTCATATCAAATGAAACGGGCGGATGTAAACCGCCTAAAGCATGTCTTCCAAAAGTGGAAACCGGTTTTGGGAATAAAGACATGCCCAAGCAAAATGTTAAAGCGCGTCGCGCTTTAACGCTCTGTCAACGCACCCAAAAAGCGCGAGTGAACAAGATATACACGGTAACGAGCTCCAGACGCCCGACCAGCATCAGGAATGAAAACACCCACAGTGCAGGGTCGTGAATGGTGGAAAAGTTGCCGACGGGGCCAATCGTGTCACCAAAACCGGGGCCGACATTGGAAAGTGCGGTCAGTGCGCCGGTGAAGGCCGATACGAAATCGAGGCCGAGAGCAGCAAGCAGCACCGCACCGATGACGAGCGACGCGCAATAGAGAAACAGGTACAGAAGCACGTTCTGCGCGATTTCGCCGGAAATTTCCGAGCTGCCGTAACGAATCTTGATGACAGCGTGCGGCATGATGAGCCGGGCGAGATTGGCCTGTGTCAGGCTCCAAAGGATGATGAGGCGATTCATCTTGATGCCGCCGGACGTGGAACCTGCGCAGCCGCCGAGAAACGAAGCAAGAAAGAAAATTCCGATCGCTGGCGGTCCCCACAGCGAATAATCTTCCGTCGCATAGCCGGTCGTGGTCATGACCGACACAAAGTGAAACGAGGCCGAAATCAGCGCATCGCCAAAAGGCACATTGGAGCCGAGCCGCAGAACCACTGCGAGCGCGAAGCTGAATGCGATGACGATTGTGAAGAACAGTTTTACCTGCGGATCGGCCAGCAGTTCCATGCGGCGTGGCATGAAGGCTTTGATGTAAAGCACGAAAGGCAGGGCCGAGAGCGCCATGAAAATCGTGGAAACGACCAGCAGCAGGCGGTTCCCTTCATAAAAGCCGATTGAACTGTCGTGGGTTGAAAAGCCTGCCGTGGCCACGGTCGTCAGGCCATGATTGATGGCGTCGAACACGCTCATGCCAACGGCAAAATAGGCGATGGTGCAAGCAGCCGTCAGGCTGAGATAAGCCAGTACAATGCCCAGCGCTATCTGGTTCATGCGCGGGAGGATTTTTTCCGATTTGTCGGAATTCTCCATATGAAAGAGCGCAAGCCCGCCCGCCCGCAGCGAGGGCAGCATCAGGAGTGCCAGGCCGATAAAGCCGACGCCCCCGATCCAGCAGAGAAGCGAACGCCACAAGAGAATGCCGCGCTGCATGTTGTCGAGCCCGGTCAGCGCCGTCGCGCCGGTGGACGTGACGCCCGACATGGCCTCGAAGAACGCTGTCGCATAGCTGATGGGCAGGTGCGAAAAATAGAGCGGGATCGAGCCGAGAAAGCTTGCCGTGAGCCAGAGGCACGCCGTCAGCAGGAAGCCGAGGCGCGGGGTGAAACGCATGGTCTGGTTTTGCGTGGCAAGCAGGATCAGCGCAGAAAGGGCGCCTGTCGCCGCAGCCGAGCGCACGAAGATCAGCCAGTCGTCGCTTCCATCGCGCAGGTCGATGGCCGCAGGCAGAAGCATGGCAGCAGCCATGATGAGGCCGAAACGCGCGCAGATATTGGCGACTGTCTTGTAAATGGCGGCCGGCTCCGGGGTTGGGCGAATTATTCCTTATATCAAGCTTGTTTAGCGTGAGATCGATCCACCCGCAACGTGCTGGCGTGAAAGGGTTTGCTTAAAAGGTCACAAGCTGTGGCTAAAGCTCAGCAAATCCCTGTGGAACCTTGCAAACAATCAGGGGCAGACCTACCTTGGCCATAATGTCGGGGCATTGGCCGAACAGGCGCGAAAGCGATTCTGGTACGCTGGAACCCGCCGCTTTAAATCGATTTTAGAGTGCATCCCAAAACTGTGGAACATTTTTGGACAAGGTGCCGTAAAAGCAAACGTGTGAAAACCAACATATGGAGCGCCGATCTGCCTTGATCAGGTCGAAGCGCTCCCGGACCGGAGAGAAACTTCATGTCACAGCGTCACGCGCCAGTCATAGTCATCGGCTCAGGTCCTGCTGGTTATACTGCGGCGATTTATGCCGCCCGCGCCATGCTGAAGCCCATCGTTATTGCCGGTTTGCAGCAGGGTGGTCAGCTGATGATTACCACTGATGTGGAAAACTATCCGGGCTATGCCGATCCGGTGCAGGGACCATGGATGATGGACCAGATGGCGACGCAGGCACAGAATGTCGGCGCGGAAATCGTCCATGACATCATCACCGAGGTCGAAACCACGGTGCGTCCTTTCCGCCTGAAGGGGGATTCCGGTACGGTCTATACTTGCGATGCCCTGATTATCGCTACGGGTGCACAGGCCAAGTGGCTTGGCCTCGACAGCGAACAGACCTTCATGGGCGGCGGCGTTTCGGCTTGCGCAACCTGTGATGGTTTCTTCTATCGCGGCAAGGATGTGGTCGTCGTCGGCGGCGGCAATACCGCTGTCGAGGAAGCGCTTTATCTTTCGCATATCGCCAAGAGCGTGACAGTCGTGCATCGCCGCGACGGTTTCCGTGCAGAAAAAATCATGCAGGATCGCCTGCTTTCGCGCCAGAACGTCTCGGTTGTCTGGAACAGCGTGATTGACGAAATCCTCGGCACCGAGGCAAAGCCGCCAATGGGCGCGACCGTGACCGGCGTGCGCCTCAAGAACGTGGTGACGGGCGAGACGCAGGAACTCGATACGCATGGTGTTTTTGTCGCTATCGGCCACGCACCTGCGGTTTCTTTGTTCGAGGGCAAACTCAAGCAGAAGCCAAACGGCTATCTGTGGACCGCGCCTGATTCGACCGCTACCGACGTTCCGGGCATCTTCGCTGCGGGCGACGTCACGGACGATATTTATCGACAGGCTGTGACTGCCGCCGGTTTGGGTTGCATGGCAGCTCTTGAAGCCGAGCGCTGGCTTGCTGCACAGGAACCGCTGCACGAAGCCGCGGAGTAAAGCATTTCCTGGACAAAGGTGTGAGGTGGTTTTGCGTAAGATGAATGCAGTGAAAATAATGAGAGGGGATAATCGTGGTCGCTCCGCTCGACTGGGATAAACTGCGCATTTTTCATGCTGCGGCTGAGGCTGGGTCGTTCACCCATGCAGCCCAGACATTGCATCTGTCGCAATCGGCCATCTCGCGCCAGGTGAGCGCACTGGAGCAGGATGTCGGTGTCCCGCTGTTTCATCGTCATGCGCGCGGTCTCATCCTGACCGAGCAGGGCGAAACGCTTTATCGTACGGCACATGACGTTCTGATGAAGCTCGAAAACGTTCGCTCGAAGCTGGCAGAAAGCAAGGAAAAGCCGACAGGTCGGCTCCGCGTGACGACGACTGTTGGTCTTGGTTCCGGCTGGCTGGTCGAGCGCATTCAGGAGTTCGTCGAGCTTTATCCCGATATCCAGTTGCAACTGATCCTCGACAATGAGGAGCTGGACCTGACGATGCGCCATGCGGATTGTGCCATCCGGTTGCGGCAGCCGCAGCAGCCGGACCTGATCCAGCGCCGGCTTTTCACGGTGCATATGCATGTCTATGCGTCGGCAGGCTATGTTTCAAAATATGGCAAGCTGAACTCAATCGACGAGATCGACCAGCATCGCGTCGTGACCTTCGGCGAACCGGCGCCAAGCTATCTGACAGGCCTGAACTGGCTGGAGATTGCCGGACGCGCCGATGGCAGCACACGCATTCCTGCATTGCAGGTGAACAATCTGCTGTCGATCCGTCGCGCTGTGCAGCGCGGCGTCGGTATTGCGGTTTTGCCCGATTATATGGCCGACAAGGAATCCGGGCTGGTGCAGCTTCTGCCGGAACTGGAAGAAATACCGTCCTTCGATACGTTCTTCTGCTATCCGGAAGCCTTGAAGAATTCCGCGAAACTGCACGCTTTCCGCGACTTCCTGTTCTCGAAGGCCCGCAACTGGACCTATTGATTGCAGCTTGCGATTCAAAAAAGGCCGCGCTGGCAATCAGCGCGGCCTTTTGTTTTTTGGTGATGGCTGATTACTTGCGCGGCAGCAGGCGTTGGACTTCCTTGGACGCATCGGCAAGGGCATCTTCCGGCGTGGCGGACTGCTCAACGACGCGCGAAAGATTGTCCACGATGGTCTGCGTCACCTTCACGCCGTTCGAACCAGGGAAGGCATACCACGGGATCATCAGCGACATCTGGCTGAGGCCAGCCTTGAAGAGCGGATTTTCCTCGTAGAACTTGCCGAGATATTCATCGGACTTTGCAGCGAGTTCGTTGTTCGGCACATAGCCGGTGCCGGGGACGACGACGGAAGCGCCGTATGGTCCGGCGGCAAACTTGGCGAATTTCCACGCCGCATCCTGCTTGGCCTGATCTTCGGTCAGGATGACAACCGCGTTGCCGCCGGTTGGCAGACGACCCTTTTCAGCGTTGATGAGCGGGATTTTCGCCGTGCGAAGATCGAACTTGTCGCCGACATTCTTGATCGTGTTGCGCAGCGCGCCAGTCGTCTGGAACGAGAAGCCGACCTTGCCAGCCGCGAAAGCCTGTTCGCCCGCAGCCTTGGTCAGAACCGGCATGCCGCCTTCCTTCACCATGCGGTCGACAAGCTTGAAGGCTTCAAGCCCTTCCGGACCGTTGAAGGCAACCTTCTTCTCGTCATCAGTCAGCATGGTGCCGCCCGCGCCGAACAGAAGGGCTGAGAACATCCAGTCGTCGCCCTGCCAGCGGAAGTCGATGCCCTCATTGCCGTTGCCGAGGGCCTTGATCTTGCCGCCGAGCTCAATCACTTCGTCCCAGGTGGTGGGGGGAGTGTCGGGATTACCGCCTGCCGCTTTCAGAAGATCGGCATTGTAATACATGATCGGATTGGAGGTTGCGAAAGCAAGACCGACCTGACGGTCGCCAACCCGGGCGAGGCTCAGAAGATGATCGGTGAAACCCTGCGCTTCCATGTCGGTTTCTTTTTCGACCAGAGGCTTCATGTCGACGCCGATATTGCGTTCCGCCAGAACACGCAGGCGGTTCAAACCGGTGAAGGTGATATCCGGCATTTCCGACGTTCCGGCCTGACGCATGATCGTCTGGATGCCTTCCTCGTAGGTCGCCGACGGGCTGACGAAGTTGATCTTGATGTCCGGATTTTCTTCCATGAATTTTTTGGAGATGTCGGCCATGACATCCTTGAAAAAGCCCGGCATCGGATAGTGCACGTTCAGTGTCGTGTCGGCAAAGGCAGGCGAGCAGAGGCCTGTTGCCATTGCCAGAGCGGCGAGTGCGCTGGAAAAGCGTTTCATGTTTGAACTCCTGTAGAGGATGGGAGGGAAGAATTCAGCCCTTGAGGCCGGTGAGGGTAATGCCTTCGATGAAGCGGCGCTGGGCGGCGAGAAATGCCAGCAGCAGCGGCAGGGTGATGATGAGAGTTGCGGCCATCAGTGCCCCGTAATCATCGCCTGCTTCCGCAGCGCGGAAATAGAGGAGGCCGAGCGGCGGTGTGGCGCGTTCCATGCCGTTGACGACGATCAGCGGCCAGAACAGATCGTTCCAGTGCGCGACAACCGAAAAGATCGAAAAGGCTGTTATCGCAGGCCAGGCATTGGGTACGATCACCCGCATGACGATGCCTGCCTCTGACATGCCGTCGAGGCGGGCGGCGCTGATCAGATCATCCGGCATGGCGCGGAAGAACTGCAGAAACAGGAATATGCCGAAGACCGAGATGAAGAACGGTGCGCTGAGAGCGAAATAGCTGTTGAGCACGCCGAGCTGATTGAAACCGACATAGAAGGGCAGTGCGGTGGCATGGATCGGCACGAGCAGACCGAGCATGACCATCATCATCATGGCGCGCTGGCCGCGAAAATTGAGCTTTGCCATGGCATAGGCGCAGGGAATTGCGACCACGACCTGAATGACCAGAACAAGTGCGCAGACGACCACGCCGTTAAACAGCAAAAGCCCCATCGGCACACGGCTGAATGCCTTGGCAAGATTGTCCCAGAGCGCCCAGTTGTGCGGGATCAGCGACAAGGAAGACGAGAAAATATCCTGCTGCGACTTTGCCGCCGTCGACAGCATGAAGATATAGGGTGCGAGGAAAAGCAGGGCACCCAGTGAAAGAATGCCAAGGCGAAGCGAACGGGCGAAGGACATACCGGGTTCCTCAGAGTGGTTCTAGTTAAAACGGGATCTTGGTAGCCGCTCTAACTATTTGTTTTTACACATGTCTTTATCCAAAAACCGGTTCCCACTTTTGGGAGACATGCTCTAGTAATGGGTGCGGCGGTCCAGCACACGGAATTGCAACATCATCAGGATCACGAGGACCGCGAGAAAGATCACTGTCATCGCCGAGGCATAGCCGACGCGCAGATAGACGAAGCCTTCCTGATAAATGGTCCAGAGCAGGACTTCGGAAGCCTTGTTCGGGCCGCCTTCGGTCAGCGTCTTGACCGTCTCGAACACCTTCACGGCATTGATGATGCTGATCGTCGTGACGAATAGCGTGGTTGGGCCGAGCAGGGGCCATGTGACCAGCCGGAAGCGCTCCCAACTGTTTTTCACGCCATCCACTTCAGCAGCCGAATAGAGTTCTCGCGGGATGGCCGTGAGACCGGCCAGAAACAGCACCATGTTGAAGCCGACGCTCTGCCAGATGCCGATCAATGCGAGGCTGAACAGCACCGTCTCGCTGGAGCCTAGCCAGTTTGGACCGGCGATGCCGATCATGCCCAGCATGGCGTTGACGGGGCCGAGTGTCGGATGCAGCAGATATTGCCAGACGGTTGCCATCGCCACGAGGAGCGATGCGACCGGCAGGAAATAGACGGTGCGAAAGAAGGACTTGCCGCGAACTTCGCCTTCAATGAGGAGGGCTACGCCGAGGCCGAGAAAGACGGAAGCGGGTGCCACGATCGCGGTATAGATGGCGGTGTTCTTCAGCGAGATCAGAAATGTCCGGTCGCTGAAGAGTTCGGCATAGTTTTCCAGTCCGATGAATTCGAAACCGTCATAACCAAGCTCGAAATTGGTCAGGCTCCAGAAAATGACGGCGGCGGTTGGCAGGAGGATCAGCAGTACCGTCAAAACGATGGCCGGAGCTGCCAGTTTCCAGGCCAGCCGCTCTTCGCGGCGACGGGCTTCTTCGGCCGCCGTGCGTGCGCTGCTGGCTGCGTGGCTGGATAGCGTCATATCAGACATGAGCGGCAGCCTTTGCCGGTGCTGCAAGCTTGACGATGTTTCCGGCGGGCTGGCGCAGGCGCAGGCCATCTTCTGCGAAGAGGTAGGCGTTGCTGGCATCGAAATGCAGGCCCACGGGGAGGCCGACGACGATGTCGCGCGCTTCTTCGGGTGCAAGTTTCACGGTGAGGTCCTGCGAGGCACCGGGAGCCTTGAGATAGACGAGAACTTCCGAGCCGAGAAATTCAATCCGCGAGACTGTGCCGGAAATGCCTGTCTTGTCGTGCGGCTTGAGCTGGAAATGTTCCGGACGAACGCCGATGCGGATAGCGGTGCCGGAATGGGCGGCGACGTCCTGCAGGATGGCGCGGCCTGCAAAATGCACCATGCCGCTATCGCTGACCAATGCTTCCAGAATATTGATGCGCGGCGTGCCGATGAATTGCGCGACCTCGATATGGCGTGGATCATTATAGATCGCGGTCGGCGTGTCGATCTGCAGCAGTTTGCCGCCCATCATGACCGCAACGCGGTCGGCCATGCTGAGCGCTTCGGCCTGGTCATGGGTCACATAGATGGTGGGGACACCGGCACGGCGATGCAGTTCAACGATTTCTGCGCGGGTGTGAACGCGCAGATTGGCATCGAGGTTCGACAGCGGCTCATCCATCAGGAATGCGCCCGGCTGACGGACAAGCGCGCGGGCAAGGGCCACACGCTGACGCTGGCCACCGGACATCTGGCCCGGCTTGCGATCAAGCAGATGGTCGATCTTAAGGCTCGTTGCGGTTGCCTTGACCTGCTTTTGGATGGCGGCGCGCTTGCTGCGCTGGCCGGGAAAGAAAGCGCCGATCATGGGCAGGCGTTCCACGGCGGTCAGATCACGCATTGCAAGCGGCACCGCGATGTTCTGTGCCGTCGTCAGATGGGGATAGAGCGCGTAGGACTGAAACACCATGGCGATGTTCCGGTCGGCAGGGTGAGCGCCGGTTATGTTGCGTCCCGCAAGCTCCACGCTTCCTTCATCAGCATGGTCCAGACCGGCGAGAATACGCAGCAACGTACTCTTTCCGCAGCCTGATGGGCCGACGAGAGCGATGAATTCACCTTCCGCAGCTTCGATGGAAATTCCATCGAGAATGCGGTTGCCCCCGTAGGATTTGCCGATGTCACGAAGGACGAGCGTGCTCACTGGCTTGCCTCCTCGGTGACTTTCTCGCCATCGCCGGTATGGTGCGGATAGACCTCATGCACCACGTCATCGATGACGTAGGGCGTCAGCTCGTCAATGCGGATAATGCTGCTTGTGGCGATCTCGTCGAGATCGTGGATGACAGCGCCAAGGATACGCTCACCGGGGAGGTCGCGTTCCATCGGCCCGACGATGAAGGCGGCGGCAGGCGCCCAGATATAGTTCGTGCCGAAAGCATCGCCCGACCACGCACGGTGCAGGTGACCGCTGGCGTGAAGCTGCACATTATACTGCGCGAAAAGATCATAAAGACGCTGGCGTGGGGCAGGGCGGATACCCCAGTAGCCGCTATCACCCTCATCCGGATCGTCCACAAAGAGCGGCTTGTGGGCGAAGACCGCGACGGGCTTGCCATCGCTGTTTTTCAATTCGTCTTCGAGCCACTGGAACTGTTCCGCTTCTTCGGCCTCGCCGGAGCCGATGACAAGGCTGTTGAGGCCGATGATACGCCAGTTGCCGAAGTTTTCCGCCCAGCTATCCGGACCGATATGACGGCGCCAGCGCATCAGGCGCTGCGGATTGACCGGCTGGTGGCTTTCGGGAAGATGGCCGATATCGTGGTTACCCGGAAGGCTGAGAACACGCGCTGGAAGCTCGCTCAAGCAGGTGCGGCAGAACAGAAGATCGGCCTCCACATCGGCGCCATCGACTGTAAGGTCGCCGGTGTGGATGATGAGATCAGGTTTCTGCTGATCGATCCAGGCAACGAGTGGTTCCCAGTTGCGGTTGAAGTGCGGCTTGATTGGGCTGAGATGGGTGTCTGTAATCTGAACGATCCGCACGGGTACGCTCCTTCTCGGGTCTGTCTATTGCCGCAGCACGTTTCACGCGCTGCACTCTGCCGGGCGCATCATGCGCGGCATCTTGCCGGGGCTTTTAGGCGCGTTGTGTGACAGGCCCGCTGCATTGCAGTGACAGTTGCATGACATCTGCTTTGAGCGACTCAAAAAGGGGGATTTGCCAAATTTGGAGGCATCGTTGTTTTGCTGATGCTCATGCTTTAGGCGGCTAATCTGCTCATTATAATATTACGAAGCAATTTTTATCGGCATAACATATTGTTTTTAAATTGTTTTATGGCCTGATCTAGACATGCGTAAAATGCATAGCTGCATTGCGCTAAAGTCGCATTGCAAAAACAATGGGCAACAGGCATATAAAGGTCATCTCAGCGCTGCGTTTCCTCCTCCCATTTGCGCAGGCTGAGTGTTCCCCTCTGGAGGTTTGCCTCAAAGGCACCTTCAAAACTCAAAGCCAGACATTTGTCTGGCTTTTTTTTTGGCTTTTTGCCAGACCGCCTCTTTTTCTCAGAAGTATAGAAACGAAAAAGGGGCCTTTCGGCCCCTTTAGTTCTTCTTCAATACAGCTGTTTAACGCAGGCTGGCGCAGAAGCGCTGGATGCGGGTGCAGGCTTCTTCGAGAAGTGCATCCGACGTTGCATAGGAAATACGGAAGTTCGGTCCAAGACCGAAAGCCGAACCGTGAACGACGGCGACGCCTTCAGCTTCCAAGAGCTCGGTGACGAAGTCTTCATCGGTCTCGATGACCTTGCCAGCTTCCGTCTTCTTGCCGATCAGGTCAGCGCAGGAAGGATAGACGTAGAACGCGCCTTCCGGCGTCGGGCACTTGATGCCTTTTGCCTGGTTCAGCATCGATACGACCAGATCGCGACGGGCCTGGAAGATCTTCTTGTTTTCCGGGATGAAATCCTGGGTACCGTTGAGGGCTTCGACTGCGGCCCACTGTGCGATGGAGCAAGCGCCCGAGGTCTGCTGACCCTGCACCATATCCATGGCCTTGATGAGCTGCAGTGGTCCTGCCGCATAGCCGATACGCCAGCCGGTCATGGCATAGGCCTTTGACACGCCGTTCATGGTGAGCGTGCGGTCGTAAAGCGAAGGCTCGACCTGAGCAGGCGTCGTGAACACGAAGTCGCCATAGACCAGATGCTCATACATGTCGTCGGTCAGGATCCAGACATGCGGATGACGAACCAGAACGTCGGTCAGGGACTTGAGTTCTGCTTCCGTGTAAGCCGCGCCGGTCGGGTTCGACGGCGAGTTGAAGATCAGCCACTTGGTCTTCGGCGTGATCGCCTTTTCCAGATCGGCGGCCGTCAGCTTGAAATTGTCTTCGATCTTCGTGTTGATGAAAACCGGGTTGCCGCCGTTGATCGCCACCATTTCCGGATAGCTGACCCAGTAAGGGGCAGGAACGATGACTTCATCGCCGGGGTTCAGCGTGGCCATGAAGGCGTTGAACAGAATCTGCTTGCCACCAGTGCCGACGATGACCTGTTCCGGCTTGTAGTCGAGGCCGTTTTCACGCTTGAACTTGGCAACAATGGCCTGACGCAGTTCAGGGATACCGGCAACAGGCGTGTATTTCGTTTCGCCGCGGTTGATCGCGTCGATGGCAGCCTGCTTGATATTCGTGGGCGTGTCAAAGTCGGGCTCGCCCGCACCGAGACCAATCACATCCTTGCCCTTGGCTTTCAGTTCACGTGCTTTCTGGCTGACCGCGATGGTCGCAGATGGCTTTACACGAGAAAGGGCGTCGGCGAGAAATGCCATGATAGATCTCCATAGATGGCAGGCTCTGTTAACCGGCACCGGGCAGGTCCGGTTTTGCGGGTTTTCTATGTCCCATCGGCGCAGGAAGCGCAACAGATGGATTGTGATTTCATCGGCAATTGCTTGATTTCGCGAAAATGTGTTGCCGAAACGAACAGATCCATCAGCAATGCTGACATATTAACGCAAGGAAACTGATTGGATCGGGCGGTATTGGGCTCTATCCCGCCATCAGGTCGCGCAAGCTGCGCGTAGCCATCACCTTGTAAGCCGCTATCAGCGCATCGCACTCATTTTCCGGAACCTCGACGGCGATGCGCATGGTGGATTCGCCGAAATGCATCAGCAGGAAGGCGGTTTCGTCCAGTTGCGCCGGCAGCTTGCCGGGGGCGATCCGGCGGATCGTATCGGCCAGGAGCTGGCCGTTCTGCCTGCTTTCGGCAATTTCCAGCTTTGACAGGGACTTGTCTGTCTGCGTGGCCGACCAGATGTCACGCATTGCCGGTTCCAGCCGCATTAGCGTCAGATATTCATCGATCAGCGCATTGAAGGCGATGATCAACTCGTCAGCCGAACTGGCTGCTGCAAGCCCTTCCGCGATGCATTGGCGCGATTGCGCATTGCAGCTTTCAAACAGGTAACGGATCAGGGCGCTTTTATCGGGAAAATACTGATAGAGCGCGCCGATGGAGATACCGGCCTGCTGGGCAATTTCACTCATCTTGAGGCTGTCGCTGCCCTTGGCGGCGATCAGGGCTGTGGCGCATTCAGCGATACGCCGAATCTTTTCCTGTGCGCGGCTCTGGCTGGGCGTGCGGCGCAGGATCGGTGCGCTGCTTGTTTCTGCTTGCTTGGCGGAATTCTGCTTCATGACCGACTCACAATTTTTCTCTCTTGACAGAATATGAGGATTACTCACATATTGCAAATATGAGGGTTGCTCATATTTTGGGAGAAGGAAGATGAATACGTATCTTGATGATCGTTATCTGGTGATTGGTGCTACCGGCAAAACCGGCAGGCGCGTTGCGGAAAAGCTGCGGCAGAAGGGGCTTTCAGTTCGGGCCGTATCGCGGAGCACCGAGATTCCCTTTGACTGGAACAGCCAATCCACCTGGGCTGCGGCGCTTGACGGTATCGACAGCGCCTATGTGACATACCAGCCGGATATTGCCTTGCCGGGCGCCGTCGATGTCATTCGCGCATTTCTCGCGGCGGCAAAGACGGCAGGTGTGAAGCATGTCGTGCTTCTGTCTGGACGGGGCGAGGAGGAGGCGGAAGCTGCGGAACGGGTTCTGCAGGCTTCCGGGCTGGACTGGACCGTGCTGCGTGCCAGCTGGTTCATGCAGAATTTCAGCGAAAACTACATGCGGGACGAGTTGCTTTCAGGCTCGCTGACCTTACCGGTCGGACCGACGAAGGAACCTTTCATCGATGCCGACGACATTGCGGATGTGGCGGTTGCCGCGCTTACCGAGGCGGGGCATCGCAACCGGCTTTATGAGCTGACTGGGCCGGAACTGTTCAGCTTCAACGAGGCTGTGAGCGAAATCGCCGGAGCGACAGGTCGGACGCTGTCGTTTCATCCGGTCTCATTCGCCGATTACGAGGCCGCATTGCGTGAACAGGCATTGCCGGAAGATGTCATCACGCTTTTGCGCTATCTTTTCACCGAACTTTTCGATGGCCGCAACGCCAATGTGGCGCATGGCGTGGAGGAAGCCCTTGGACGAAAGCCGCGCCGGTTTGCAGATTTTGCGCGCAAGGCTGCCGTTGAAGGCATATGGGAGGGATAATCATGACAATGAGTTTTCAATTGCTTGTTCTGCTGACGGCATGGGGAAGCGCGATTACCGGCGGCATTTTTTATGCGTTCTCAAGTTTCGTGATGGCCGCGCTGGCACGCATTCCGGCCAATGCGGGCATAACGGCGATGCAGTCGATCAATATCACCGTCATTAATGGCACGTTCTTTGCCGTCTTCTTCGGCACTGCATTGTTGTGTCTGGCGATTATCGTACTGGGATTTATGGGCTTCGGAGGCTTGTCGAAATGGGCGATGATCGGCGCTGCCGTCTATCTCGTGGGCACTATTGGCGTCACGATGGCTTTGAATGTGCCGCTGAACAACCAGCTTGCCGCGATGGATGCCAATGCCGCCGCTTCGACGGATGTCTGGCTCGCTTATGTGCGCGATTGGACCATATGGAATCACGTCCGCACCGTCGCGGCGCTGATCGCGGCTCTGATTCTGGGTGCAAGCGCACTGGCGAGGGGCTGAGGAAGGCAGACAAATAAAAAAGGCGGGCCCGAAGACCCGCCTTTTCTCTGCCTTGCGGCAAAACTTATGCTGCGACCAGATTGTCGGCAGACGAACGGCCCGAACGACGGTCCTGTACGATTTCGTACGAAACCTTCTGGCCTTCATCGAGCGTGGCCAGACCAGCGCGCTGAACGGCGGAGATGTGAACGAAAACGTCCGTGCCGCCCTGATCAGGCTGGATGAAGCCGAAGCCCTTGGTCGTGTTGAACCACTTAACTGTTCCCGTAGCCATGGGAAATTCCTTTGTAACATTAGTAGTAGAGTAGTCCGTATGCTTCGCACACGTCCCTGTGAATCGAATTTATGGACAGGAGATCGTCAGGAAGCACGGCGGGCCGCACGGGTCGCAAAGTCACTTGACCGAAAAATCGATGTGCTAACTATATGCGACAAATTTGACCAATACAAGACAGCTAGAATGCTAGCTAGAAACTGATTTTGCTCAGGCTTTCTGCCATGCCGAGTCCGAGCCGGTTTTGCGCGCTCGATCGGTCGAGCCAGAACAGCCGGAACAGGATTGGGGCGCTGCCATCGCATGGCGTCATTTCATAATGATCCCAGGTTTCAGGCGCGGCACGTCTCAATTGCAAATGAAAGCAGTGGCGGCGGTGAAGCTCGGTCTGTCCCCGTTCGGGATAATCATAATCGATAGTTTCGAGATGGATCATGCCGTCGTCGTAGAAAAGCCCTGTTTCTTCGGCGAATTCGCGATAGGCGGCCGCGAGAATATCTTCTCCTGCATCGACCGTGCCGCCCGGCACCTGAAGCGGCGTTTCAGGAAAATCCGGCTCTTCAAAGACCAGAAGGCGACCGCTCCATGTCGCGTAAATGAGCACCTTGTCGATGGGCTGGATTGTGACAGTCATGGAATGCTTCCGGCAGGGTTTGTGTTCAGGCCATAATTGCAACGAATGATTTGCGGTAAAACCCGCATATTGTTGTGGGTCATTGCGCTGGCCCACGCGAAAAGCGTGTGATCTCCTATCTTTGACTTCCACGTGACGTACATAATGAGCATGTTACAAATATATCTGCAAAATTGAGCGGGCGGATGGGCAGCGAGGCAGGACATGACGTCTGAACCAGACAAGGACAAGACGAAGCAGAGCGCGCCTAAAAAAGAGCGCCGCCGCAGAAAGCCCAGACGCAGCGTCACCGAGCGCCTGCGCAAAAGTTCGGCAAAGCTGATCGGGGGGCCCCCCTCACGCGACGGAACCGATCTTTTCTCGCAGATGTCGATGATGGTCGGGGCCTTTATGACTTCGCCGGTGCGCAACACGCTGATTATGCTTGGAACCGGCATTTTCGTTCTCGTCGTGCTGATCGCCGTCGGGCAGGTCGCCATCAATCGCTGGAACGAACCTTTCTACGATGCGCTCTCCCGCCGCGATTTGCAGGCTTTCTTCCATCAACTGATGGTCTTCTTCGGCATTGCGGGCAGCCTGCTCGTGCTCAACGTATCGCAAACCTGGCTCAACCAGATGTTTGCGCTCAAGATGCGCGAGGGGCTGGCACGTGATCTGGTGGGGCAATGGCTGGTGCCGGGGAGGGCGTTTCGTCTCGCCAATGCAGGCGAGATCGGCATCAATCCCGATCAGCGTCTGCATGAAGATGCACGTCACCTTGCGGAAACATCGTGCAATCTAGGGATCAATCTCCTCCAGTCGACCGTCATTCTCGTGAGTTTCGTCGGCGTCCTGTGGTCGCTGTCGAGCGGCTTCGTGTTTCATGTCGCGGGCTACAGTTTCTCGATCCCCGGTTACATGGTCTGGGCTGTCATCATCTATGCGGCATCCGCATCGTGGCTGACATGGATCGTCGGGCGCAGCCTGGTCAATATCAACGCCAATCGCTATGCGCGCGAAGCTGATTTCCGCGCGTCGCTGATGCGGGTCAACGAGCACGTGGACGCCATCACCCTGTCGCGCGGCGAAGGGGACGAAAGACGCCGCCTCGATCTGGATATCGATGCGGTTATGGCTGCAATCCGCAAGATCGTCTTTGCGACCACGCGATTGACCTGGGTGACCGCCGGCTACGGCTGGCTCACCATCGTGGCGCCTATCCTCGTTGCGGCGCCGGTCTATTTCTCCGGAGGACTGACCTTCGGTGGGCTGATGATGGCCGTTGGTGCGTTTACGCAGGTGCATAATTCACTGCGCTGGTTTGTCGATAATTTCGGAGCGATTGCGGACTGGCGGGCGACGCTGCTGCGTGTTGCGAGCTTCCGTCAGGCGGTGCTGCGCATGGACGAACTTGGCCATCTGGACCGACAGATCGATCTCGCGACGAATGACAATGACAGGCTGACGCTGGATGATGTTTCCATCGCCGCGCCCGATCTGTGCCTGAAGCTTTCCCGCAAGGCCTTTTCGGTAAAGCCCGGCGAACGGGTGCTGGTCACGGGTGGAACCGAGACGCAGAGAACGCTGTTGTTCCGCGCATTGGGAGGGCTTTGGCCATGGGGCGAGGGGCGGATCGGTATGCCCGTCGGCGATGGTGTCGCCTTCATGCCGCGCGCACCTTATTTTCCGCCCGGCAACCTCAAGGGTGTGATTGTCTATCCGCTTGATATCAAAAAGTTTTCGGAAGAAGACTTGGAGAATGTGCTGCGGCGGGCCGGGCTTGAACGGCTTTCCACGAGTCTTGATCGCGTTGCGCGCTGGGATCGTGTTCTGACCGACGATGAGCGCCAATCAATCGCTTTCGCTCGCCTGATCTTGCAGAAGCCGCAATGGATTGTGATCGACGGCGCGCTCGATGGTCTCGATGCCGAAGCTTACGACCGGATTCGCGATATGCTGAACACCGAGTTGAAGGATGCAGCCGTCATTCATCTTGGCAAGCCGCATCTGCACGATGGCCTTTTCACCCAGCAGGTCAGTCTGGAAGGGGATCCTTCAGGTAAGCCGTTGGAGATACCAGCCCTTAAAACAGCATAAAAAAACCGCCGGTCACCCGGCGGCTTTCTTGTTTCGGGATGTCTTTAGGCTATCAGCGGAAATAATCCTGCAGCGGACGAACTTCCAGCGATCCGGCCTTGAGCGCGGCGATAGCTTCGGCGGCTGCTTCGGCTCCGGCCATGGTCGTGTAGTAAGGCAGCTTCTGCATCAGCGTTGCACGGCGGATCGACTTGGAGTCGGATACAGCACTTGCGCTATCCGTCGTGTTGAAGACGAGATGGATCTGGCGATTACGGATCGCATCTTCCACGTGCGGTCGGCCTTCGATGACCTTGTTGACCTTGGTCGATTCGACGCCGTTGGCTTCGAGGAACTTCTGCGTTCCGCCGGTTGCCATGACCTTGAAGCCGATGCTTGCAAGCTTGCGGACCGCGCCGAGCACGCGTTCCTTGTCTTCGTCGCGAACAGATACGAAGACCGTGCCTTCACGCGGCAGTTCCACGCCTGCACCAAGCTGTGCCTTTGCGAAGGCCAAAGCATAGTCGTAGTCGAGGCCCATGACTTCGCCGGTCGAGCGCATTTCCGGTCCGAGCAGCGTATCGACGCCGGGGAAACGGGCAAACGGGAATACCGCTTCCTTGACTGCAATATGCGGGCGTGAAGGCGTCTTCGGCTTGCCGCCGTAGGCGCCGAGTGCAGCTTCCAGGCTTTCACCGGCCATGACGCGGGCTGCAACCTTGGCGATCGGGGTGCCGACCGTCTTGGCGACGAACGGAACCGTACGCGATGCACGCGGATTGACCTCGAGAATGAAGATTTCGCCGTCCTTGATGGCGAACTGCACATTCATCAGGCCGCCGACATGAAGCGCCTTGGCCAGCGCTGCCGTCTGGCGTTCCAGTTCGGCAACGATTTCTGGCGAAAGCGTATGTACCGGCAGCGAGCAGGCCGAGTCACCGGAGTGAATGCCAGCTTCTTCGATATGCTCCATGATACCGGCGACAAAGCTGTCCTTGCCGTCGCACAGGCAGTCGAC
This sequence comes from Brucella tritici, assembly GCF_008932285.1. Lineage (NCBI taxonomy): Bacteria > Pseudomonadati > Pseudomonadota > Alphaproteobacteria > Hyphomicrobiales > Brucellaceae > Brucella > Brucella tritici. The sequence goes on along the minus strand of NZ_WBVY01000001.1, from coordinate 979,801 downwards.
GTCCACTTCAATGGCTTCGGTCAGGTAGGTGTCGAACAGAAGCGGGTTCTTGCCGAGCAGCGTGTTGATCTGGCCGGTCTTGTCGTTCGGATATTTGGCCTTGATGTCTTCCGGCACCAGCTCCGGCACGGTGTCGAGCAGATAGTTCTGCAACGAACGCTCGTCATGGATGATCTGCATGGCGCGGCCACCCAGAACATAAGACGGGCGCACGACAAGCGGGAAGCCCAGATCGGCTGCGACGAGGCGTGCCTGCTCCACCGAATAGGCGATACCGTTCTTCGGCTGGTTGAGATCGAGCTTGATCAACAGCTTCTGGAAACGATCGCGATCTTCCGCAAGGTCGATAGCGTCAGGCGACGTGCCGAGGATCGGGATGCCGGCCTTTTCAAGCGCATTGGCGAGCTTGAGCGGGGTCTGGCCGCCAAACTGTACGATGACGCCGTGAAGCGTGCCCTTTTCCTGTTCAACGCGCAGGATTTCCAGCACGTCTTCCGCCGTCAGCGGTTCGAAATAGAGACGATCCGACGTGTCGTAGTCGGTCGAAACCGTTTCCGGGTTGCAGTTGATCATGATGGCTTCATAGTCGGCATCATTGAGCGCGAAAGCCGCATGGCAGCAGCAATAATCGAACTCGATGCCCTGACCGATGCGGTTCGGACCGCCGCCGAGAATGACAACCTTCTTGCGATCCGACACTTCGGCTTCCGAGCGCGGCTGGCCGACGAATGGCGTTTCATAGGTCGAGTACATATAAGCAGTCGGCGAAGCAAATTCCGCAGCGCAGGTGTCGATGCGCTTGTAGACCGGATGCACATCGAGTTCGCCGCGCAGCTTGGCCACGTCTTCCGCGTCCTTGCTCGTCAGGCTTGCAAGGCGCGCATCGGAGAAGCCCATGGACTTCAACATGCGCAGGTTTTCAGCGTCCTGCGGCAGGCCGTGTTCGCGGATGCGCTCTTCGGTCTTCACGATGGCTTCGATCTGCTCGAGGAACCACGGATCGATCTTCGAAGCGTCGTGCACCTGCTCGGTGGTCAGGCCGAGACGCATTGCCTGCGCGACCATGCGCAGACGATCCGGCGTCGGCGTGCCGATGGCAGCGCGGATCGCGTTCTTTTCGTCGCCTTCCTCGATGTTCGGAATGGCGATTTCATCAAGGCCCGTCAGGCCGGTTTCGAGGCCGCGCAGCGCCTTTTGCAAGCTTTCCTGGAAGGTGCGGCCAATGGCCATGACTTCACCGACCGACTTCATGGCAGTGGTCAGGATCGGCGAGGAGCCGGGGAATTTCTCGAAGGCGAAACGCGGGATCTTGGTGACGACATAGTCGATCGAGGGTTCGAACGAGGCTGGCGTCGCGCCGCCGGTAATGTCGTTATCCAGCTCGTCGAGCGTGTAGCCGACGGCAAGCTTGGCTGCGACCTTGGCAATCGGGAAGCCGGTGGCCTTGGAAGCCAGAGCCGAGGAACGCGACACGCGCGGGTTCATTTCGATGACGATCATGCGGCCATTGGCCGGGTTGATCGCGAACTGCACGTTGGAGCCACCGGTTTCGACGCCGATCTCGCGCAGCACCGCAATCGAGGCGTTACGCATGATCTGGTATTCTTTGTCGGTCAGCGTCAGCGCCGGTGCAACGGTGATCGAGTCGCCGGTATGCACGCCCATCGGATCGAGGTTTTCAATCGAGCAGATGATGATGCAGTTGTCCGCCTTGTCGCGGACGACTTCCATTTCATATTCTTTCCAGCCCAGAACCGACTCTTCGATCAGAACTTCAGTCGTCGGCGATGCATCCAGACCGCGCTCGATGATTTCAAAGAATTCCTGGCGGTTATAGGCAATGCCGCCGCCCGTACCGCCGAGCGTGAAGCTTGGGCGGATAATGGCAGGCAGGCCAACCACGTCGAGCGCCTGCGCAGCCTTTGCAAGCGCATGCGTCATGTAACGCTGCTTGCGTTCGACTTCGCCGAGCTGCCATTCGGTTTCAAGCTTGTCGAGAGCCTTGTCCAGCTCGTCACCCGAGAACTGAGCCTTGACTTCGGCGCGCTTTGCTTCGTGACGCTTGCGGTCTTCGTCCTTGATTTCGGTGGCGTTGGCGAGCCTGGATTCCGGCGTATCGAGGCCAATCTTTTCCATGGCTTCGCGGAAAAGCGCGCGATCTTCCGCCTTGTCGATGGCTTCCGCATTGGCGCCGATCATCTCGACATTGTAGCGCTCCAGCACGCCCATGCGGCGCAGCGACAATGCGGTGTTCAGCGCGGTCTGGCCGCCCATGGTCGGCAGCAGTGCGTCCGGGCGTTCCTTGGCGATGATCTTGGCCACCACTTCAGGCGTGATCGGTTCGATATAGGTTGCATCCGCCAGATCAGGATCGGTCATGATCGTGGCCGGGTTGGAGTTGACGAGGATGATCCGGTAGCCTTCCTCTTTCAACGCCTTGCAGGCCTGCGTGCCCGAATAGTCGAATTCACAAGCCTGGCCGATGACAATGGGGCCCGCGCCGATAATCAGGATCGATTTGATATCTGTACGTTTCGGCATGGGCGCTCGTCCTATCTTCTTCGCGCGCATGATCTTGTCCGAAAACCGGTTCCCATTTTTCGGGATCATGCTCTTGTTTTACGCATGTCTTTGTCTCGAAACCACTTCCCACTTTCGAGAGACATGCTGCTTAGCCTGCCAGAAAAGCCCGCACGGTTTTCCGGCGGGTTGGCAGCGTATGAATTCTGTGGGCTAAGCGGGCCTTATAGGCAATCGATTCCGAAAGCGGAACCCCACAAATCGTTTTATTTCAAAGAAAGTGCAGGCATTCACGAAAATTCTTGCCCGCCTCATGCTTTCTCTATGGATGTTATAACCGAACCAAAGCGTTCGCAGGTCGCTCAGGCTTCTGCCTGAGCGACCTTCAGAGACGGCTTTTTGCGCTTTGTGAGCATATGGCCGAGCCTGTTCGACGGTAGTTCGATCAGGCGGTAGGAAATCTTTGCTGCGATGATCGCGCCAATCACGATGGCAGCCATGCCGGCGATTTCAAGCATGGGACCGAGGTTCAGCTTGCGCATCACCGCCCAGCCGAAACCGACCACGAACATATGGGTCAGGTAGAGCGAATAGGAAGTTGCGCCGAGATCGACAAAGAAATTGTCTCGCAGGTCGCCGAGCCAGCGTTCGATGCCCAATGCACCGGCAACCAGCAATACAGCCGCGCTGCACATGACCAGATAGGTGGAGAAGTTGTTGAACGCGACCAGTGGGGTGGAGAAGGTGCCGTAGAGCGCTGCCATGGCAAGGATACCAATTCCGGCCAGTGCGACCGGGGGCATTCTTTCCCACAGGCGATGCTTTTCCGCTTCTGCCAGCCACATGCCAAACATGAATGTCAGCAGGTTCTTGTGCAGATAGAAGGCTGCAATACTCGCTGATGGTTCAACGAAGAAGCTTCCGATGACGCATGCGCCGAAGATGCCGGTCAGCAAGATCGTGCGCTGCAAGGCATTTTTGCACCACCAGAACAGGGCGAATACAAGATAGAAGAACAATTCGTAGTTCAGCGACCAGCCGAGTTTGAAGAGCGGGCGCCAATCGCTTGGATCGCCCGGTGTGGCGGCGGGTATGAAGAACAGCGATTTGATGAAATAGCCTACATCCGGAACCGTCGTCTTGAATAGCGAAGGCAGATAGAGCGCGCAGAAGAAAACCGTGATCGTGCAGAGCCAGTAAAGCGGCACGATGCGGAAAACGCGGCGTAGCAGAAAGTCACCGGGCCTGAACGGACCGTCGGCATTGACATAAGCAATGATGAAGCCGCTGATGACGAAGAACAGTTGAACACCGAAAACGCCTAGCATCGTGATGGCATTGTTTGTTTCTGCACGTGGATGCTCGATCGTATGGGCGATCAGGACGGCTGTTGCCGCAAGACCGCGCAAAATCTGGATCGAATAAAGCTGCTTTCGGTTCTGCATCGCCCATGCCCCCCATTGACGGTACACGCTGTAACGGATGCCGAGCATTTCTGCAATTGCTAGCGTATAGATTGTGGGGGCCTGGCAGGCGCCGAAAGCACTTATGCTTTCTCGGTGGGTTTTATGACTGAACCAAAGCGTTCGCGGGCCGATTTCTGGCTCGCGCGGCTGATCGGCAGCAGGTCGCCGTCATTCGTCAGCAGGCTGAAACCGCCATTGGCTTTGCGCAATCCCGCGACATATCGGTCGGCGATCCAGTGCGAGCGATGTATCTGAAGCCCACTCGTCGCGCCAACCTCTTTCACAGCATCTGAAAAGCGTAGAAGAACGAGTTCCTGCCCCCGGCTGGTGACCACCCGTGTGTAGTGATCCTCGGCGGAGAGGCGCAGGATCGCACCCCGATTATCCGGTTTCAGCCGGGTCAGCAATGGAGGTGACGACTCAGAAACATTTCTCGGCACAGCTTCCAGATCACGGCGCAGCGTCATATAGGCCAGAATGCAGAACAGGGCGCTGAGCGGCAGCGCAATGACGGCATTGGCAAGGATGGCTGCAGTCGTCGGCGCTCTGCCGGAAAATCCCCAGTCGATGACCGCAACCCAAAGCCCGATCGGCAGCGCGGCCACGACTGCTCCGGTCATCATGCGGGCAAAGGCGTGTCTTGCGACAGGTTCAAGGAAAGCATCAGCCAGCACGGAAAAGATAATTGCCGTAGCCCACCCGGCAAACTGCACCGAGAGCCAGTAAAAGAAGCGAACTGCCACCGGCATGGACAGGTCCGTTCCGAAGGGGCCGGTAATGGTGAAGACCAGGACGACGATGATGAAGGTGCCCCACAGGCGTGGCGCACGAAGAATGGTCGACAATTCACGAAGCGCGAATTGCAACAGGCCGCCGGTCACGAAGTTTTCCTGCATTTGACGCCGTTTCGATTGAGACGAGCGCAGTCTTGTTGAAAGCGATAGGAAATTCAACAGGAACCCTGCGATGAACTTCGAACCGCTTCTTCATGCGCCGCTTGCCGTTCAAATTCATGTTGCAACTGTCTTGCCAGCTGCGATCATCGGTCTTGTCATCTTCATGCGTCGCAAAGGTACCAGATTGCACAAAGTGCTCGGACGGCTTTGGGTGATGCTGATGATCGTGACCGCAATTTCCAGCTTCTTCATTCATCAGATCAACCTCGTCGGCGGGTTCAGTCCCATACACATCCTTTCGTTACTGGTGCTGTTGGGGTGCGCGCGCGCTGTCGCGGCGGCCCGGAGGGGGCAGATCGAGGTGCATCGCCGAATCATCAAAAGCGTTTATCTGGGCGGTATCCTCGGGGCAGGGTTCTTCGCCTTCATGCCTGGGCGCATCATGAATGAAGTCGCCTTTCCCTATGGCTTGAAGTCGCCATTTCTCGTGGCATGTCTTCTGATGGCGCTTGTTGCAGCAAGTTTTGCCTATCGAAACAGAAAGAGTTTTCTTGTGCCCAAACTATTGCGAAAGAGTCTTCGTTTGTGATTGACGCTGCCATTTACTTTTTATGTTGCCGTGCCAACTCTTTATGCGACAATTGCAGGTATAGTTTGGTGCTGCTTCGTTGAGAGCGGCACGGTGCAGGGGAGTTGGTCAATGCGCTGGCAAGGCCGTAGGCAAAGTGACAATGTGGAAGATCAGCGCGGGACGCAGGACGGTGGCATAGGTGGCGGCTTCGGTCGCGGCGGCGGCCTCGGCGGTCCCGGTTTTCGAATCGTTCGCGGCGGCGGCATTTCCGGCATTTTGATTCTGGTGGTTATGTTCTTCGTTCTGCGCGCGGTCGGCATCGATCCGCTGCCGATCCTGTTCGGTGATGGCAGCATGGGGCCGAGCGTAACCCAGCAGGCCGGACAATCCGGACGAACGGCTGCCGAGGGTGGCAATGTTGCCAATGACGAGACAACGCAGTTCGCCCGTACGGTGCTGGCTGAGACGGAAGACGTCTGGAGCGGCATTTTCAAGTCGCGTGGCCAGACCTATACGCCGCCCACGATGGTGCTGTTTTCCGGGCAGGTGCGTTCAGCCTGCGGCTTTGCTTCTGCTGCGTCCGGGCCGTTTTATTGCCCCGGCGATCGCAAGCTCTACATCGATCTGAGTTTCTATAAGGAACTGGCAAACCGCTTCGGCGCTTCCGGCGATTTCGCGCAGGCCTATGTCCTGGCGCATGAGGTCGGGCACCATGTCCAGAACCTGCTCGGCATTCTGCCGAAATTCAACCAGATGCGCCAGCAGATGAGCGAAGCGCAAGCCAACCAGATGTCGGTTCGCGTCGAGCTTCAGGCCGATTGCTTTGCCGGTGTTTGGGGTTACTACACGGAGCAGAAGGGTATTCTGGAGGCAGGCGACCTTGAAGAAGCTCTGAATGCGGCACACCAGATCGGTGATGATACGCTGCAGCGCCGTAGTCAGGGTTACGTTGTGCCGGAAAGCTTCAACCACGGCACTTCCGCCCAGCGCGCCAAGTGGTTCCAGCGCGGTTTCGATAGCGGCAAGCTGGAATCATGCGATACATTCAGCGGTGATGTTTAACACTACAGTCGCATTCTTCGTGATGCCGGGCTGCAAAGAGCGCTTTGTCTGCGTTCCGGTGCTCACGTACCTTCAAGTACGCTCCGCTCCGGTACTCGAAAATCACTCTTTTCGCCACGGCCTGACGAATTTGCAACTGTAGTGTGGAGATCACTTTGAAACTGTAGAAAAAGGCGGTTTCGACCGCCTTTTTCTTTATGCAGGAACAACGCCCGTTCTTTTTGTCGAAAGCCTGCAATATTCGCCTTGTCGTGAAATAATTTTCCAGATAAATGCTTTCGCACCGGCGCGGCCTTTTTCCGATTTGCAAGCGTGACGCTCAGTTTTGAGCGGCGATGGCGCGCGAGTTCTTCAATCAACACAATTTATGAATGTTCCACCTCGTTTGTCGTGGAGCATGTTTCAGGTGTCCCATGCATGATCCCCAGTTTGTACGGCGGGGCTTGTTACTCGTCTTTATGACACTGTTCCTCGACATTATCGGCATTGCGATCATCATGCCGGTTCTGCCGACTTTTCTTGAAGAGTTAACCGGCGCGGATATCAGCACCGCAGCCGTCGATGGTGGCTGGCTTTTGCTGGTCTATGCCGGGATGCAGTTCCTGTTCGCGCCGATGATCGGCAATCTGAGCGACCGTTTCGGGCGCCGCCCGGTGCTGCTCGCCTCGATCTTCACCTTTGCGCTCGACAATTTGATCTGCGCGCTCGCAGTCTCCTACTGGATGCTGTTTGTCGGTCGTGTTCTGGCTGGTATCAGCGGAGCGAGCTTCGCGACGGCATCCGCCTATATCGCCGATGTCAGCGATGACAGCAATCGTGCGCGCAATTTCGGCCTGATCGGCATTGCCTTCGGGGTCGGTTTCGCACTCGGCCCGGTTCTGGGCGGTTTGTTGGGTGAATTCGGTCCGCGCGTTCCGTTCTACGGAGCGGCGTTCCTGTCTTTCATCAACTTCATCCTCGCCTATTTCCTGCTGCCGGAGACGTTGAAGCGCGAAAACCGGCGTTCTTTCCAGATCGCCCGCGCCAATCCGCTGGGCGCGCTCAAGCAGATGCGAAGCTATCCCGGCATCGGCTGGGTGGTGCTGGTTTTCTTCCTGTTCTGGCTGGCCCACGCAGTCTATCCGTCCGTCTGGGCCTTCGTCGGTGCTTATCGCTATAACTGGAGCGAAGCCCAGATTGGTCTCTCGTTGGGGCTCTTCGGCATCGGCGCGGCATTCGTGATGGCACTGGTTCTGCCAAGGGTTTTGCCAGTGCTTGGTGAACGGCGCACGGCGATTACAGGAGTATTGTTTTCCTGTCTTGGCATGATCGGATATGCCATCGCATGGGAAGGCTGGATGGTTTATGCCGTCATCTTCCTGACGGCGCTGGAAGGTTTGGCCGATCCGCCGCTGCGCAGTATTGCGGCAGGCAAGGTTCCGCCTTCAGCGCAGGGCGAATTGCAAGGGGCGCTGACAAGCGTGTCGAGCATTACGACCATCATCGGTCCGCTCATCTTCACGCAGCTCTTCGCCGGGTTCACCGGCATGAATGCGCCGTTCGTCTTTGCGGGCATGCCTTATGCCGTCGGTGCCGGGCTGGTCTTTCTGGCACTGGTCATCGTGGTGGCGCGGGTGCGCCCAACGCCATCGGCCAAGCCATCAGAGGCTTGATCGAAACTAGAAAGCGAAAAGGCCGGAGTGAAAACTCCGGCCTTTTACTTTGATAACTCATGCGGAAGGGTTAAGCCGCCTGTTCGCGTTCCGGAAGCGGCGTTTCGCCCTTATTTTCGCGGATCAGGTTGATGAAGCGGCGGAACAGATAGTGCGAATCCTGTGGGCCAGGCGATGCTTCCGGATGGTGCTGCACCGAGAATACTGGCTTGCCGACGACGCGCAGGCCGCAATTGGTGCCGTCGAAGAGCGACACATGCGTTTCCTCGACATTTTCCGGCAGCGAGTCTGAATCGACCGCGAAGCCGTGGTTCATCGAGACGATCTCGACCTTGCCGGTCGTGTAGTCCTTCACCGGATGGTTGGCGCCGTGATGGCCCTGATGCATCTTCTCGGTGCGTCCGCCAAGAGCGAGCGCCAGCATCTGGTGGCCGAGGCAGATGCCGAAGACCGGAAGGTCGGTTTCGACAAGCTTCTTGATGGTTGGAACGGCATATTCGCCGGTCGCTGCCGGATCGCCGGGGCCGTTGGACAGGAAGACGCCATCCGGGTTGTGGGCCAGAACGTCTTCAGCCGTAGCCGTCGCAGGCAGCACGGTGACCTTTGCGCCGAGGCCGGTGAGCAGGCGCAGAATGTTACGCTTCACGCCGAAGTCGAGCGCTACCACGTGGTACTCCGGGGCATCCTGCTCGCCATAGCCGTTGGCGAGCGTCCATGGCGTTTCTTTCCATGTGAGGCTCTGGCCAACCGTGACGTCCTTGGCGAGATCGAGATTTTCAAGACCGCTCCAAGCGGCGGCGCGAGCCTTCAGTGCGTCGAGGTCGAACTTGCCGCTTGGATCATGCGCGATGACCGCGTTCTGTGCGCCGCGCTCACGGATGAGCGAGGTCAGCGCGCGCGTGTCGATACCGGCCAGCGCAATGACGCCGCGGTGCTTCAGCCAGGCGTCCAGATCTTCCGTTGCGCGGAAGTTCGATGGTGACGTGATGTCGGCCTTGAAGATCGCGCCGACCGCGCCGTGGCGATTGGCTGGCGTCAGGTCTTCAATGTCTTCGGCATTGGTGCCGACATTGCCGATATGCGGGAAGGTGAAGGTTACGATCTGACCGGCATAAGACGGGTCGGTCAGGATTTCTTCGTAACCGGTCAGTGCCGTGTTGAACACGACTTCGGCTTCGATAGCGCCGATTGCGCCAAGGCCTTTGCCTTCAATCACGGTTCCATCGGCAAGTACGAGGATGGCGGTTCGCTTCTCAACAGTCCAGGGTGCTGTTTTCGGTGTGGTTTCTGTCATGATCTGCACTCCTGTTTGGTTAGCCGCGCGCCAGCGTGTGCTAATACTTCGTTACCAGTTAGAGCGTCGAACTGATGGAATCAAATCGACGCTCTAACTGTTTGTTTTCATGCATGCCGTTGTCCCAAAACCGGTTTCCACTTTTGGGCGGCAAGCTTTATGCGGCACGTATCCATGTTTCAGCCAGCCACACTGCCGTTACAGGCGAATGGCTTGAAAGATGGAGCGTCAAGGGTCATATATGCGCCAAAAGGCAGCGGGGATTTGAAACCTCCCGCCGCGAGCACGTGCCGATGTCCTGCTAAGCCTTGAGCAATAGAGAAACTTGAAGGCCGGGTCAATCGTCCGCAGCCATGCTTTCCTGAAATAATGACGATAATCGTCGTATTATTATTTCTCGGGATGGTGGTTCGGACAGCTCGGCGATTCTATTCGCTTGCTGTATAGATGCAGGAAACGAACAATACAGAACTTACACCGTCAGGAGAGACGTTATGCTTCGCCAGGAGATTTCCCAGGCCCTCACGACCGCGCTGAAAGCACAGGAGAAGCGTCGCATGTCGACGCTGCGTTTGATCCTGGCTGCGGTAAAGGACCGAGATATCGCCAACCGTACCGCTGGCAAGGACCCGGTCGGGGATGAAGAATTGCTGGGCATTCTCGGCAAGATGGTCAAGCAGCGCGAAGAATCTGCCCGTATCTATGAAGAAGGCAGCCGACTTGAGCTCGCAGAAGCCGAGCGTGAGGAAATCACGATCATTTCCGAGTTTCTGCCGCAGCAGATGACCGAGGATGAAGTCAAACAGGCCTGTGCGGATGTGATTGCCGAAATCGGCGCCCAGGGCCTGCGCGACATGGGCAAGTGCATGGCTGTTCTTAAAGAGCGCTATGCAGGCAAGATGGATTTCACCAAGGCCAGCGCCATCGTGAAATCGCTTCTGCAGTGAAAGCGTGAGGCATAAGTGCCTTTGTTTTGTTTAGCCCCCGCTCTCGCGGGGGCTTTTTCTTGTGCTATGCATGACAAGGATTAATCGATGACCGGATGTGAACCGATGAAAACAGCTTTGCTTGTCATAGACGTTCAAAACGACATCGTGGCGGGGACGGGGACGCCGGAACGGCAGCCTGCTATCGACCATGCCCTCGATGAGATTGTCATCAGACTGCGTGATCTGCGGGAGAAAGCGCGTCAGGCCGGCATTCCGGTCATCATGGTGCAGCATGATGGCGGTCCGGGCGACGAACTTGAAAGAGGCATAGCCGGTTGGGAAATCCGCGAAGAACTTGCTTTAAAACCGGGAGATGTTCTCGTTGAGAAGCGCAGCTGCGACTCTTTCCATGAGACGGATCTTCAGGCTCTTTTGCAAAAGCTGGGTATTTCGCATCTCGTCGTCGGTGGTTGCCAGACGCAATATTGCATCGACACGACTGTCCGGCGCGCTGTTTCTCTCGGTTATGACGTCACTCTGATTGGGGACGCGCATACCACGGGCGACACTGCCAGCCTGCAATTTGCGGATATCGTTGCGCATCACAACGAAACGTTGAATGGCTTCAAGGCTGGAAATGCCCGTGTTCGGGTTCGCCCTGCCGCGGATATTTCCTTTTGATATTCAACGCCATGCGGCAACGGGTGTGTACCCGCCGCCGCATGGTCTGATTTCAGCTCTGCTTGACGGTCTTGAGCCGCGTATCGCTGAGGAGGCCCTGTTCTTCGAGGACGGGATAGGCCATTGAGGCGAGCAGCGAGTTGATCTGCTTGAGATCGCGGATGGTATCGAGATGGATGCTGCTTGTCTCGATGCTGCGGGTGGCACCCTCGCGCAGGCGGCTGAAATGGCGCATGCTGGTCTGCTTTTCCAGTTCACGCAGCTGGTCTTTTTCCTGCACTAGCTGACGGGCCGTGCGACCATCGCGTGAGACGATCACATTGAATGCCATATGCGCATTGGCCAGAACCATGGCGTGGAAATGGCTGAGTTCCTTCCAGCCTTCCTCGGTGAATTCCAGTTTGTGATCCATCTTCTTTTGAACATGCGCCAGCATGTTGCGCACGATGATGTCGCCGACCTGCTCAAGCTTCACGCATGCGCCCAGCAATTCCTGCATGCGCAGCGACTCGAAATCGCTGAGCTCATGGGTTGCAAGCTTGGTCAGATAGAGCTTGATCGCGGCATGGCGCTTGTCCACGCGGTCATCGAGGGCTTCGAGTTCATCGATCCGCACCTGATCGGGCTTTTCATAAAGCTCGATGATCCGCCGCAGCATGACTTCGATCGTGTCGCAGACGCCGACCACTTCGCGGGTTGCATTGGCAAGCGCCTGCGAGGGTCGGTCGAGCACGGCGGTATCGAGCGCGCTATACTGCTCGATCTCGATCGGCTGCTGCGACGCCGGGGCGTTCTTGTCCGCATTGAGATTGACCAGTGCCTCGGTTGCGCGCAGCACGAGGCCGGAAAGTGGAATGCCGGCAATCATCACGATGACATTGAACAGGATATGCGCATTGACCACCTGCGAAACCGGATCGGTGCCGAGAAAGGCGACCGACGGTTTGAAGGTCTGGTAAAGCACCAGCATGACCAATGATCCGGCGCCGCGCATCAAGAGATTGCCGAGCGGCACGACGCGGGTTTCCGGTGGTGCATGCCGGGTCAGGATCGGGGCGATGATCGACGAACCCAGATTGACGCCGAGAACCATCACCACGGCGAGCTCTGGATGGATCAACCCGCGCGAGGCAAAGGTGGTGAGCAGGATGACGGCGGCAACGCTCGAATGAAACAGCCATGTCATGAGGGCGGCAAGCAGATAGGCCGTGATCGGATCGCCTGACAGATAGTCGACGATGACTGGCAGCAATTCGCTTTGCCGCAGCGGCTCGGTGGCCTGTCCGGTCATTTCCAGCGACATGATGAGCAGGCCGATGCCGACCAGAATGCGGCCGATCTGGCGCCAGTCGCGACGTTCGGTGGTCATGAAGATGCCGGTGCCGATGACAAGGCAGAGCGGCACCAGAAGGGTGAGGTCGTAGCTCAGGATCTTGACGACGAGGGCGGAGCCAAGCTCACCGCCGCGCACGGCCATGAGACCTGCGACACCGCTGACAAAACCTGAACCGACAAATGAACCGACGAGAAGCGTAACCGCTGTCGAGCTTTGCAGGGCGACAGCAAGGGCAAGGCCAAAGGCGACGGAAAGCAGCGGGTTCTGCATCTGGTTGCGCAGGCGTCTGCGCAGCCGGTCGCCATAGGCACGCTCCACCCCGGTCCGAACCATGCGGGTTGCCCAGAGCAAGAGGGCGACAGCGCCGGCCAGGTGCAAAAGGACCAAAGAACCATTCACGGCAAAATCCCTTCGGGTTGGAGGTGGACATTTGTGATTAAGCTAACGCAACAAATGAAGAAAAAATATGTTCCGGCTAATCAATTCTCCAAGAGATATGGGCTTGTTCGCAACTAAAAGCAATCCATTCCCGCAGCGTCATGACGGATATATGACAGTTTTGTGACAGTTCGCTTGTTTGGCAGCGACATGTGATTAGCGGGGAGGGACATGCCTGCGCGATGGACTGTCAGAACGGGCGAGCCTATATAGGCTATAGACTATCACCTGCCGGCCAGAGCGAACTGCCCGAACGAACTGAAAGTGAAATCTGTAATGCGTTTTCCGCCCTCCTTTCTCGATGAGATCAGAGACCGCGTCCCGATCTCGACGCTGATAGGAACGCGTGCTTCGTTCGACCGCAAGAAAAGCAATCCGCCCAAGGGTGATTTCTGGGCATGCTGCCCGTTCCATGGCGAGAAGACGCCAAGCTTCCACTGTGAAGATCGCAAGGGCCGCTATCATTGTTTCGGCTGCGGCGTAACCGGCGATCACTTCAAGTTTCTGACTGATCTTGAAGGCTTGAGTTTCCCTGAAGCGGTGGAACGCGTTGCCGATATGGCGGGCGTTCCGATGCCCGCGCGCGATCCGGAAATGGAAAAGCGCGAGGCACAGCGCGCAACGCTTTATGATGTCATGGAGCTCGCAGCGCAGTTTTTTGAAAACCAGTTGCAAAGTGGCGTCGGTGCCAAGGCGCGCGCTTATCTGCGGGATCGCGGACTTTCGACCGCGACCCAGCAGGCGTTCCGCATTGGCTATGCGCCGGAATCGCGCAATGCCTTGAAGGAGTTTCTGGCTGGCAAAGGCGTGTCGCGCGAGCAGATCGAGGCGTGCGGCCTTGTCGTGCATGGCGAGGGCATTGCCGTTTCCTATGACCGCTTTCGCGATCGCGTCATGTTCCCGATCGAGGATTTGCGCGGGCGCATTATTGCTTTCGGCGGGCGTGCGCTCTCTGCCGATGCTCCGGCCAAATATCTGAACTCGCCGGAAACCGAACTCTTTCACAAGGGGCGGGTTCTCTATAACGGATTGCGGGCGCGCAAGGCCTGCCAGCCGCAAGCTGGAGAACCGGCCAAATCCATCATTGCCGTTGAAGGCTATATGGATGTGATTGCGCTTGCGCAGGCAGGTATCCATCAGGTGGTGGCCCCGCTTGGCACGGCACTGACGGAAGAGCAGCTCGAACTTCTCTGGCGCATCAGCCCTGAACCCGTTCTGTGTTTCGATGGCGACGGGGCGGGGCTTCGTGCCGCATATCGTGCCGTCGATCTCGGGTTGCCTGCCTTGCAGCCGGGCAAATCGTTGCGCTTTGCGCTATTGCCGGAAGGGCAGGACCCGGACGATCTGGTCAAGGCGGAAGGACCAGCCGCATTTCACGCGGTCTTGCATGACGCCAGACCGCTGGTCGATATGGTATGGACGCGGGAGACGACGGGCGGCGTGTTCGATACGCCCGAACGGCGGGCCGAACTGGAAGCACGCTTGCGCGAAATTACCAGCCGCATCGCGAATGAGGATATTCGGCGCCACTACAGTCAGGATATGCGCGACCGGGCACAGGCCTTTTTCGGGCAGGGTCGCCATCAGGGGCGCCAAGGCTATCAAGGCGGCGGACAGCGCAATTCGTCTTTCAATCGCAGGAATGATGGCGGGCGTGGACGCGGTGGACCTGCTGGCGGCAATGGTCGTCTTGCGATTTCCGACAGTCTGGTACGCTCCACGCTGGTCAAGGGCGGCAGGCCGGGCGCCGGATCTCACGCTCCCTTGCGCGAAACAGCAATTGTGCTGACGCTTCTCAATCATCCGCGACTGATCGAAGAGGATTTCGAGACCCTGGCCGCACTTGATCTGGGACATGAAGCGCTCAAGTCGCTGCATCTGGCCATGCTGGATTTGCTGGCTGCCGGTCACATGGAAGATGGCCACGCCATGCGGCGCGCACTCGTCAATGCCGGTCATGGCGAACAGATTGAAATGCTCGAACTTGTGGTAAAGGGTGCGAAACTCTGGACTGCGACGGCTCTGGCCGCAGAAGATGATGCACGCGAAGCGCTTCGGCAGGCGCTTCACTTGCATCAGCGTGCGCGCACACTACATAAGGAACTGCGAGCCGTTGAGGCTGCGCTTGAAACAGACGAGACGGGCGAATTGTTTGCGCGTCTCAGAGATATACAAAATCAGATTTTGAAAGCTGATGCGACTGAAGCTCTGATCGACGGTTTTGGCCTGTCTTCAGGGCGCCCGCCCGGCGGTTTCTGATTCGGATTTCCGAATCAGTCATGCGAGAAAAGCCGGAAATGCGGGGTTGCGATCCGGAAAACGTGCTCTATCTGGCCAGCGAAGAGGCTGCGACAACAAAATGATTCGCTTTTTAAGCGCGAATCAGGTGAGTCGCTCTTGACGTATGGCGTAAATGACGGAATCACGACAGTTCGAACAAGGAAAAGAACAGAAACCGGTGATATCCGAGGCTGCAGGGCGGCAAGCTGGGTCCGGGCCGAAACATGGCCGGGAAAAGGTCCGGTAAAAGGCAATGTCTGGTTGACCGCCCGATCTGCCCACAAGAAATCGGAGATGAAGAAGCCCGATACCGATGGCAAGGTTAATCCGCCATTAAGAGGAAATCGGCTACTCGCAGAATCAACTGACGGATTGCGGCCTCGCAAAACTGTCCGAGAACTCTATATATCTTAGAAGCGACCGGGGTCGCCTGGAGAAGAACATATGGCAACGAAGGTTAAGGAAAACGAAGAAGCCGAAGTCGAGCGCGAAGGTGCTGCCGACGGTCCGCTTCTCGACCTTTCTGACGATGCTGTCAAGAAGATGATCAAACTCGCGAAGAAGCGCGGCTACGTCACCATGGACGAGCTGAATGCCGTGCTGCCTTCCGAAGAAGTGACATCCGAGCAGATCGAAGACACGATGTCGATGCTTTCCGATATGGGCATCAACGTCGTTGAAGATGACGAGCAGGACAACGACCGCGAAGAGAACAACGACGACGACTCGGAAGAGGGCGGCGATCTGGTTGAGTCTGGCGGTACGGCTGTTGCTACCACCACGACCAAGAAAGAGCCGACCGACCGTACCGACGATCCGGTGCGCATGTATCTGCGCGAAATGGGTTCCGTCGAGCTTCTGTCGCGTGAAGGCGAAATTGCGATTGCAAAGCGCATCGAGGCCGGTCGTGAAACGATGATCGCCGGGCTTTGCGAAAGCCCGCTGACCTTCCAGGCGATCATCATCTGGCGCGACCAGTTGAACGATTCCAACATTCTGCTGCGCGAAATCATCGACCTCGAAACCACCTATGCCGGTCCGGAAGCCAAGCAGGCTCCCGTGATCGAGCGCGTGGAAGAGGAAAAGCCGCGCGATGACAAGCCTCAGCGCCGCTCGCGTGATGACGACGACATTACCAATGTCGGCGGCGACATGCCCACGGAAGAAGAGGAAGAGGACGAAGACGAAGCCAACCTGTCGCTGGCGGCCATGGAAGCCGAACTGCGTCCACAGGTCATGGAAACGCTCGACCTTATCGCCGACACCTACAAGAAACTGCGCAAGCTGCAGGACCAGCAGGTCGAGGGCCGTCTGGCCGCGACCGGCGAACTGTCGTCGAGCCAGGAGCGTCGCTACAAGGAACTGAAAGATCAGCTCATCAAGGCAGTGAAGTCGCTGTCGCTGAACCAGAACCGTATCGAACAGCTCGTCGAACAGCTTTACGACATCAACAAGCGTCTGGTGCAGAACGAAGGCAAGCTGCTGCGTCTGGCCGAATCCTTCGGCGTGCGTCGTGAGGAATTCCTGAAGGAATATCAGGGCCACGAGCTGGACCCGAAGTGGGTGGAGCGCGTCAGCACGCTTTCCGCCCGTGGCTGGAAGGAATTCGCAGCCAAGGAAGAGCGCGCCATCGACCGTCTGCGTTCTGAAATCCAGATGCTGGCGACCGAAACCGCGATTTCCATCGGCGAATTCCGCCGTATCGTCAATCAGGTGCAGAAGGGCGAACGCGAAGCGACCATCGCCAAGAAGGAAATGGTCGAAGCCAACCTTCGCCTCGTCATCTCGATTGCCAAGAAGTACACGAACCGTGGTCTGCAGTTCCTCGATCTTATTCAGGAAGGCAATATCGGCCTGATGAAGGCTGTCGACAAGTTCGAGTATCGCCGCGGTTACAAGTTCTCGACCTATGCGACCTGGTGGATTCGTCAGGCAATCACCCGTTCGATTGCCGATCAGGCGCGCACCATCCGTATTCCGGTGCATATGATCGAGACGATCAACAAGATCGTTCGTACGTCGCGCCAGATGCTGCATGAAATCGGTCGTGAGCCGACGCCGGAAGAACTGGCTGAAAAGCTCGCAATGCCACTCGAAAAAGTGCGCAAGGTGCTGAAGATCGCCAAGGAGCCGATCTCGCTCGAAACGCCGGTTGGCGACGAGGAAGATTCACATCTGGGCGATTTCATCGAGGACAAGAACGCGCTTCTGCCAATCGATGCCGCCATTCAGGCCAATCTGCGCGATACGACGACCCGTGTTCTGGCTTCGCTGACGCCGCGTGAAGAACGTGTTCTGCGTATGCGCTTCGGCATCGGCATGAACACCGATCATACGCTGGAAGAAGTTGGCCAGCAGTTCTCTGTTACCCGCGAACGTATCCGCCAGATCGAGGCCAAGGCGCTGCGCAAGCTGAAGCATCCGAGCCGTTCGCGTAAGCTGCGTTCGTTCCTCGATAGCTAGGGCCTCGATAGCTAGGGCCCCGATAGCTAGGGCCTGGATAGCTGAACTGAATAAAAACATACGGGAAGGGGAGGCGATATGTCTTTTTTGAAGCGTCTTTTCGGTGGGGGCTCTGCCTCCGAGACACCGGCAGAGCCGAAAGAGGCTGGTCGCCTTGAGCACAAGGACTTTCTGATCATTGCCACGCCCTATAGTGAGGGCGGGCAATATCAGGTTTGCGGCGTCATTTCCAAGACGATCAATGGCGAAGTGAAGGAATATCGCTTCGTTCGTGCCGACCGTTGCCCCGGCATCGAAGATGCCGCCAGCATTTCGCTGAACAAGGGCCGGCAGATTGTGGATGAACAGGGCGAAGCTATTTTCCGCTGAATCGTCTGCAAGAGAATTGAAAAAGCCGCGCACGCAAAATGCGCGGCTTTTGCTGTTTAGAGGTTAATGCGGGTCGCACACCATGGCGACCATTCTGCGCACGAGGGGCAGAATGGCGAGGAGAACCGGAAAGGCGACCACCCACGAAAGAGCCCATGCCGTCATCCAGCTCGATGCGAGATGGGGATGGGTAACACCAAGGCTCTTGGCGGTTGCAATCAACGACACAATGAACGTCATCATGATCGATAGAATGAACGGCATCACGATGGATGCATAGCGTGCGGGCAGCTTCCTGCGGCGTGCGCATTCAAACTGAGACATCTGTATTCCTGAATATTATGCGGGAAAGGCGCAACGAAACATCAATGTGAATTGCCGTTCCCGGCGAGATTGATGCGTTGCCTAACGTAAGACGCTTACGGTCATGATGATGACGTGGGTCTAATAACCCGATAAGGATTGAATATCAAGTGTTCTGTAATGGCGGCGATTTGTCCACGCCATTCCCGACATAATTCCATTATACGCTGCATCATGAACGACAAACCATTCTGGCGCACCAAGACCTTGAATCAGCTCACCCGCAGCGAGTGGGAGAGCCTGTGTGACGGTTGCGGCCAATGCTGCCTGCATAAATTGCAGGATGACGACACAAACGAGATTTACTGGACCAGCGTTGCCTGCACGCTGCTCAACCCGGATAGCTGCCAGTGCCGTGATTATCCGAATCGCAAGAAGACGGTGCCGGACTGCGTTTTCCTGACACCGGAAATCGTTGACGAAGTGGATTGGCTGCCTGTCACCTGTGCCTATCGTCTGGTTGCAGAAGGTTCGGACCTCTATTGGTGGCATCCGTTGGTTTCGGGTTCACCCGAAACGGTGCACGAGGCAGGTGTTTCCGTTCGCGGCAAGGTGACGGCTTTCGATCACGATCTGGAAGATGACGATGATTATCTGGATCATATGGTGATGCCGGGCCATCGCTGATGGCTCGCTTGCGTTTTTCAAACATTGCGTAAATTTAATCTGTGCTTCAAATATCGTGGCGCGAACTTTGTTCTCTCATAACATATTGAATTTATTAAATTTATAGAGGATGCGTTCCGAGCTTCACCTCCGCTTCACAGGAAGCTGAATGGCACATGAACGTGAGTTTTTCATTCTGTTCATCTTTCGGGCGCTACTTCTCGGGTGTCTCAGGCAAGACCTGAAAACAAATTGAAAGAGGTTCAAAGATGTCTGCTATTTCGCTCAAGTCGTTCGTCGTAACCGCCGCTCTTGGTGTTGCCGCCATCTTCACGACGGCAGCTTCGGCCAGCGCCGCATCACCGATTGTTGCTCCAGCCATCAGCACGCCGGCAAGCTCTGCCATCGTGAATGTCGACTACCGAGACTATCGCCATGGCCGTCCGGTCTATCGCGGTCCTGCCTGCTCTGTGGAAGGTGCCAAGATGAAGGCTAACCGCATGGGCATCCGCAATGCGCGTGTCGTCTATCGTGGCAAGTCGGTTCAGGTTCGCGGCTTCCGTCACGGCCGTCCTGCCGGTGTTGTATTCGCTAATGTACGCGGCTGCCCGATCATTCGCTAACGGCATAGTAGAGTTTCAAAAGCCCCGGCCTGAGCAATCAGGCCGGGGCTTTTCATTTATCGCAGGCAAAAGAAAAGGGGCGCTGGTGCGCCCCTTTGTTATAGCCAATTGAGTTGCCGTTATTCCTTGATTTCGAAAACGACATTGACCGAAACGTTGTAGCTGTTTTCGCCTGCTGCAACGGGCACTGCATCTTCCGGTGCTGCGGCAGCCATGGTCTTGAACTGTGCGCGAGCGATCGGCATCGGCATGGGTGGGCGGCTCTGCTCGTTGATCTCGACAACGCGACCGATACCTACACCGGCGGCATCGGCAAGCGTCTTCGCCTTGGCGATCGCGTCGGCAACGGCGCGCTTGCGCGCTTCATTGATCGTGGCTGCCGGATTGTCGTTGACGAAATTCAGATCGCCACCCTGATTGACGCCGAGCGTGACGGATTCGTCAAGCACGTTGCCAACCTTGGCCAGATCGCGCACGCGAACCGTCAGGCTGTTTGAAACCGTATAGCCGGTGATGCTTGGCTCTTTCAGGCCGTTCTTGTCGTCCGGATAGACATAACGCGGCTGGATGCTGATGCCGCCGGTCTGAAGATCGCGATCTTCAATGCCAGCTTTCTTCATGGCTTCGAGTACTTTCGCCATGGCTTCATTGTTGGCAGTCATGGCTTCGCGCGCGGTCTTTGCTTCGCGCAATACAGAGAGATTGAGGATGGCCATATCGGGTGAGGCGGTCATGGTGCCTTCGCCGGTGACGGCGATACGCGCAGGCTGCTTCGTCATCTGATTCTCCTGTGCCAGCGCTGGCAACGTCAGTGCGCCTGCGAGCATGATTGCAGAAAAGGAGGTTGCAAGAAGAGTGGTAGCGCGGTTGTTCATAAAATCTCCTGTAGAGAAAGTTGAGGCAGCTCTGGCAAAGCTGGTTGCACCGGTGCGGCTGGCCGCTTTGCCTTTGAAATCACTTATTTCTTAAGTTCCCTCTGTTGTCTGAAACCAACGATATCAGATTCGAAATGCGTGCCAATTGCAACTCTCGGTTCAAATCAGAAGGACCGTGGTTCTAGAGCGGTTCCAGTTAAAGCGGAGTCGCTGGAACCGCTCTAACTATTTGTTTCGTCGCATTATCCTACGCAAAACCGCTTCGCACTTTTGCTGGAAATGCTCTAGGTTGCATGCATCGCAACTGAATATGTGCGCATTAGGGCAACTGATGCATTTGACAGCTTGTGTCCCGGCTTTCTTTAGGGTAGGTCAACGTTGCGTGGGGCCTGTAGCTCAATTGGTTAGAGCCGGCGGCTCATAACCGCTTGGTTGGGGGTTCGAGTCCCTCCGGGCCCACCATTTCCTGTTCTTTAGATTTCCAGATCGTGCTAACGGGGCACCGACATTCATCGCATGGCCGTGGGGTGTTGGTATGAACGTTGGAATTGGAAATCTGGATTCCAACAGGAGGGCATAATGGCTCTTGCTGATGCAGCTTGCAGGGCGATTTAAGGCTAGCAACAGCTATACATACTAAGCGATGCGGGCGGTTTCAGCTACGGTCCGGCAACGGCCTCGATATTCTCTCATATATCATGTCTGTGGAATGCTGATCTGTTTGGACAGACCGGCATTTTCGTTTTCATCGCCAACTTTCAACAAAATTTAGCAGTTCGTTAAGAAAATAGTAACGCAATGAAACAATTTTTTAAGTGACGTGAACTGGCAACAAAATGGAGGTTTTGGGCGATGAGAAAAAATGCAACCACCGTTGCGCTGGCATTGGCAGGGTTGGTGGCGAGTTCTCTCGCGGCTTCAGCGAAGACGAGTTATTTGGGTGAATTCCGCGATTGGGGCGTTTACCAGAACACCGAGCTTGCGGGTAACAAATGTTACGCTCTGACTGTACCGATCAATTTTCATCCGACCGGCGTGCAGCATGGCGACAATTTCGTGATTATTTCCAAGGCAGATGGCCAATATAGCCCGCAATTGGTGATGGGTTATCAGCTTAAGGCCAATAGTTCGGTCAATGTGATGGTGGATGGCGCGCGCTTTCCCTTCTTCACGGAGGGCAATCGCGCCTGGGCGGAAAATGTTGCCGATGAGGCGAAGCTGATGCGCGCTATGCGCTCGGGCAAAACGCTCAATGTGCAGGCGACCTCGGCACGCGGTACGCAGACCCGCTATACGTTTTCTCTGATGGGGTTGTCGGCATCTCTGCAGCGCGTGGATGGCTGCCGGTAACAATCGAAAAAGCCCTGCCAGTCGGCAGGGCCTTTTCTTGAAGGATGCGGCTTTATGAAAGCCAGGTCTGGCGATTGTACCAATCGTCCAGACCGGAACGCACCCGGTCCTTCTCTACGCCGTAGCGTTCCTGGATTTTGCCTTCCAACTGCTCGCGCCGGCCATTGATCTGGTCGAGATCGTCATCGGTGAGCTTACCCCACTGTTCCTTGATCTTGCCCTTGGCCTGTTTCCAGTTTCCTTCAACGCGATTCCAGTCCATTGGTTGGTCCTCCGTTCTGGGTTGGTCACGGTTAACTAACGCAGCGGAGTGCGATTGGTTCAGCTAAAAATTGCAGATCCTGCTTAAAGACCGAGGAACTTGAAGGGCTCGCTTTCCTTGAAACTGTCGTTGACGACACCATTAAAGGTGTTGGTCTGATTGACGCCGAGGTCTAGTTTCTTGACCTTGCCGGTCTCCGGCGAAAAGTCGATGTCCTTCAGGTCAATCCAGAAGACATTGGGTGTCAAAGCGGATTCGAAGAAGTAGAGCTTGCGTTTCTGGTCGGCTACCGTTCGCCAGCGCGTCGAGGAGATGTTCGGCTGGTCCGGTGTCGTCAGGCCAAAAGGTACCGAGGTGTTACGGATGATGCTGAACACACTGGCAATCGACTCAACAGGGTCTTCGGTTTTTGGAACGGCGTTTACGTAGAACGATGCACGCGCGAAGCGATCAGACGCGCGATTGGTGCCGGGCAGCATGACAGTGCCGCCAATCTGGGTCCAGTAGGAATTGAGCGCAAGCTGCTCGTCATAGGTCGGTGAGTTGGTCATTACCTGATATTGCTTGCCGTGGTGAATCACCTGCTTGCCGTTGATATATTCGATGACCGCGCTGTCGCCGGTGGAATCGGATATCGCCAGATGCAACGTGGCCAGTCTGTCTTCGCCGGGCACCTTGTCCGTCACGATAGTGAAAGGCTCTGTGCGGAGCGTTTTGACCGCCTCATCGACCGTCGCAAAGTTATCGAGCACATATTGCGCCCATGCCGCGATGCTGAGGCCCGGCGTGGTGCCGTCATATTTCGGATATTCGGATTCGACCAGCCACAGGGCGCCGACGGAAAGTCCAGCTTCGTTCAGCCCGTCTGTCGTGGAAATATCGTAACCGGAGGCGATGACGCTGCCATATTTGGACGTCCACTGGAGCGAGTTCTTGCCCGCCTCGCCGGAACGTTTCATGCCGCGTGGAAAAATCCAGAGATTGGTTGCAACATCCACTTTCCAATCCATGGATCGGGCGGTCATCACCTGATCGCTGGCTCCGTGATAAACGAAACGCGTGCAGGCTTCGGCAATCGGTGCGGCAAGCATGCTGCTTGCAACGAGTGCTGTGGTGCAGATGCTGGAAAAAGACCGTTTCAAAATCGGCATGGATCGTCCCCCTGTGATGCCCGGTAGTCTCGCGAGCAGAATGCCCTCGCAACGCAATATAAGGCAGTGGTTATAAGTGGAAAGGCAGGCGCGCAGGTTTTAACGCTCGCCCATATATCCGCGCTGCTTCCATTGCTGGAGCGGCATGATGTCTGGCGGTCCGCCGCCTGCCTCATACCAGGAATCGACTGCCCATTTCTGACCCTGCTTGTCTTCGATGACGGCAGTCCAGTGCGGATAACGACCGTCGAAAAAGGCGCCGCGTGATGTGCGGCGCGCGACCGTGTGATGTTTCAGCCAGCCACGTGATTGCAGATAGCGCAGGAAGTTATCGGTATTGGTCGATTCATCGATGCAATCCATCTGACCCTTGATGCGGGCCTTGCCGAATTGCATTTTCGGTTTGTCCCGGACGCCGATAAAGGCCGTGCTGCGCTGCTCGAAGATCGCAACTGCCGTTCGCAATGCCTTCCGCTCGCCGTCCGCGCTGCGACTGCCATTGTGCAGAAGGTTTCGGATGCGCTGCTCGTCCTTCGCAGTCAGCGTAACCTTGGTCCGATAATGGCATTCATAACCGTGGCAGACGCTGAAGGTCTGCGCCGAAGCCTGTCCGACCGGCAACACCAAACCTATGAGGGCACTAGCGCCCAGCAGTTTCATCAAATCGCTGCTCCGCATTCCAACTGTTCGTTTTGAATACCGCATCTTGTCTGAAAATCGTTTCACATTTTTCGGGGTTCTATCCGAAGATATTTCCCTGCAATTTCAGCAAGATAAAATAGATCGAATCTCCCGGCATCTTAGCCGTGCTTGTGGCTGGTGAAAAGGAGGGACGGTTCAAGGCGTTCCAGCCCCTGATAGGGATTGGCATGGATTGCAAGAATCCAGAGACAGAAAGAGGCAGTGAGCGAATAGATGACGAGCGCCTTCACGCCAGCCCGCACGCGGTCCGCGTGGGTGGCGGCGATGGTTATTGCTGTCAGAAATGTCAGCGAAAGCACGAGATACCATTTGTAATAGTCGATTGAGGTCGATCCGACGGCCAGGCGCGTATTGCGTGCGTCCTGCAACTCATCGAAGTCGTTGATAAGCTGCGAGATAACAGGTGAGGGTACGTCGGTGCGCGCCAGATTGATGATCTCGCGTCTTATGTTCTGCAGCGCGGTTTCGACGGAACCCGCCGGCTCGACATTGATCTTGTCGCGCCATTCGTCGTCAATGACGGCAAGGCGATAGCCGGTAAGAGCCGCCGTAAGTTCGGGCGCGTTCAATATGTCTGTATGGGAGGTTCCGATCAGGCGGGATATGGCGGAGCGTTCTTCGCTGATCGCCTGATCAGCCCGGGAATTGACGCTCCAGATATCGGCGGCGACAAAGCCGAGCGATAGGGCCCAGGCCGTTGCAATGGTGCTGATAAACGCACCGATCGGAATAGATAGGACGTCGCTGGCTGCATGCCTGGACAGCATGTCGAGCGCGAAACGTCCAACTGCATAGAACACAATTCCGAGTATCGCGAAGGCTGCAAAAGAAAGATAGATCGGCAACTCAAAGATATAAGTCATTCCTCCCCCCACTTGATATCGAACCTATTATTATCGGAAGTAGTTGAATTTTACTTAGAGTGCGTTTCGATCTGATTGAAACAGATCGGCGCTCTAACTTTTTGTTTTTACGCACATCTTATCCGAAAGCTGTTTCACCCTTTTCGGGAAGTGCTTTAGAACGGATCAACGGGCATGAATAACAAAAGCCCGCCGGTTTTGCCGGCGGGCCAAACAAATGAAAATAATTTTGTCGCGAATTAGAACGAGACGGAGAAACCGACGACCGGCCCATGCTGGGTCACGTCATATTTGAACTTCTCGACCGTATCGTTGTCTTTGTAATCCTGATAGAGCGCCCGATAGCCGACGCGAAATGTTGTCGGGACGTCAAAGACGAGCGTGCGGTAACCGAGATAAATCTGACCGTTGGCGCTGAGTTTGGTTCCAGCCCCGAAGCCGCCAATGTCAGCTTCTGCGAAAATGTTCCACCGGTCATTGATGTCATAGAAGACGCGCGTACCGACGAATGGATCAGTCCATTCCACCTTGCGCGATCCGCTGAAACGGCCAACTTCCAGCCCGGCTTCCAGCTTTGTCCAGCGAACACCGACTGTCGGTTCAATTGCGAAAACGCGCTGGTTTCCGAAGAGTGTCGTTCCTTCGAGCTGCTGTTCATAGATACGATAGTAAGCACCGCCTGACAGGCTCGTCGTCTTGATGTCGAGCGCAAGCTCGTTGTCGCGAAGGCTCTCCTTCTGACTGGTCTTGACGTACTGTCCGTCGATGAAAAAGCCAACCGTTCCGTTGCTGATATCGACATTGCCCATGAGGCCCATATCGAGATTGTCGAGAATCTCACTGAACGGCATATGCACATCGGTGCTGTGCCCGAGCAATCCGGCACTACCGTTGAGCGATACACCCCAGAGATAAGGGCTGACGACCACGCGCCAGCGCTGCTGATCCTGAATTTCTGGTTGTGGCGTCACTGCATCTGCGGCCAGCGATGCTGCTGATGCGCCTATTAAAACAGTTGATGCTAATATAATACTTCTGGCAACTTTTAGCAGTAAATTCCCGCTATGGTTACGTGATCTTCCGTCTTTCACCGAAAAAACCCCCTCGGTTATGTATTAGCAATTTCGATAATACATCAGATTCAAATCTTTCTCCATATATATGTTAATCATTCGGGGAAATAAACTGGAAATTGATACTTATATTAAGGTTTGTTCTGTTGACTTTCATTGGGTGCAGCCATTTATTTGCGATGGGAGCAGCACCTCCGTCCTCTTCGAGGTGAGGTGGGGAAGTTAGTTTGGCAATTTTAAAAATGACAAATCGTGGAGTAACGAGGTCATCATGAAAACGAAACAGTCTATCTGGAAGTCGTCGCGCCGGATGTTTGCGCGGGGCGCCGCAACGGCTCTCATCGCTGCAGCTCTGATCGCTCCTCAGGCAGCATCCGCCTGCACCAGCTTCGTTCTCCCGACGAGCGACGGCGGCATGGTCTACGGGCGCACGATGGAATTCGCGTTCGAACTCAAGTCCGATATGATTGTCGTTCCGCGAAACTATGCTTTCACGGCAACTGCTGCCGATGCGAAGCCCGGCAAGCAGTGGAAGAGCAAATATGCCGTGATCGGCATGAACGCTTTTGGCATTCCGGCTCTGACGGATGGCATGAATGAAAAGGGACTTGCTGGCGGAATTCTCTATTTCCCGGATTTCGCCAAGTTTCAGGACCCTTCCACAGCCAAGGCTGAAGACAGTCTCGCCCCGTGGGATGTGTTGAGCTGGGCGCTGACCAATTTCTCGACTGTAGCCGAAGTGAAGGATGCGCTTGCCAGCATTGCCGTGATTGATGTCAAGCAACCCAATATGGGCTTTGCGCCTCCGGTTCATTATACGCTGCACGATGCGACCGGTGCATCGATCGTTATCGAACCCGTTGATGGCAAGCTGAAGGTTTACGACAATCCGCTCGGCGTGATGACGAATTCGCCTCCCTTCGACTGGCATATGACCAATCTGCGCAATTACGTTCACCTGTCGCCAGACAACAACAAGCCTCTTACGGTCAACGGTGCTACGTTCAAGCCGTTGGGCGAAGGCTCCGGTATGCTGGGCGTCCCCGGTGATACGACGCCGCCGTCAAGGTTCGTTCGCGCAACGGCTTTCGTCCTGTCGGCAGCCAAGGTGCCGAGTGGTAAGCAAAGCGTTCGTCTGGCAGAGCATATCGCCAATAATTTCGACATTCCCAAAGGCTGGATTGTGGAACCCGGCGCACCGCTTGAATACACGCAGTGGACGACCATTGCTGACATGAAAAACATGACTTACTACGTGAAGACCTATGACGATCAGGTTCTGCGTGGCGCGGCGTTCAAGGATTATGATCTTGATGCCAAGGACATGGTGACGATCAAGATGCAGCCGCGGCTGGACCCTCCGGCGCTGACCGACAAGTAAGTCTTTTCGGGAATTGAAAGCTTGGAGCGCCGATCTGATTGAACCGGATCGGCGCTCTATATGTTTGTGCGGTCGCTTTCAGGGTGAAATCTTGAAAGGACGACCTCTGCTACGGCACGTCGTCGGAAGCAGTCGGGCCGCCTTCATTCTCCAGGTTGGCGATGCGCCGTGTTTCCGACCGGTTGAATTTCAGGCGCACGCCAGCACCACCGCCGTTTTCCGGGATGAACAGCGCTCCGGCTTTTTCCAGTGCTTCGGTCAATGCCGCTGTCTGTTCGTCCGATGGCTTGCCGAGCTTGCGTTCAAATTGCTCGATTGTCGCAGCGTCGACGCCGGATAGTTGAGCCAAACGGTCGCGTGAGAATTCCACGAGGGCTCTGGCTGCACGGCATTGAGGTCCGGTTATCATCGTCTGGTTCTCCCCTTGCAGTTATTACGAAAGACAGATGCTGGAAATGCTCTCTCCGTTTGTTTTCAAGCATGTCTTTATCCCGAAACGGATTCCCATTTTCGGGAGGCATGCTCTAATGATGATCGGAGTTGCCACCCTTCTTGCCCGCGCCGTTGATGATCGTTTCGAGCAGCCAGGGCTTATGGTCGATTATATCGGAAAGCTCCTGCAGACCTATTTGCGAACCGGCTTCCTTCAGCAGCGCGTTGGCTACCGAGGCCGACCCGTTCTTGCCATCAAGTGCCATGCGATGCGCTCGTCTGATCAGAAGTTCCGGCTGTGAAAAACTGCTCTCGGCAAGTCTTTTTTCTATTCGTCTCTGTAGCTCTTCCGGAGCAATCATTTGTTGAATTCCCTTATTCCTGAAGGGCACGCAACCGATAGCGGTTTGCCACCCACACTATGAATTTATGTTGAGATAAAGTTTTTGCCACGTGACAATTCGTACAAATCTGATGTTTTGGCAGATTTTACTGTGAGGGCGAGCAGCTGGAATTATGCGTTCGTTCTACTTTAGTATCACGGAATAGTAACGAAATATTTCAGCACATCAAATCCGCAAAGAAGCCAAATTATTGCCACGCTTTCTCTTGTTTGCATCTGATGGCCTACTTACATAGCCGATACGCCTTGGCGGGAAGAGCAGTGGTCAGGTAGAGCGCGCGACGGGAAGCGGATTTCGCTTCGCGGGAAGTAGCGCTGTAGCGACCAGTGCCTGTTTCCGTTTGATAACAATAATAATTCGATGGTTTGCAATGGCCACTCTTCGATACTTTATCTGGCCCATGGTTTTCACCGTATTGGGTCTCGCAGGTGCTCTCTGTCTCGGCTACGAAATGACCGGCACCTTTGGGGGAATGGTCTCCGTCTTCATCATCTGTGCGGTTCTGAGCGTTCTCGAAATTTCGCTTTCTTTCGATAACGCCATCGTCAATGCGCGCATCCTGCGCGACATGACGCCGGAATGGCAGCATCGCTTCCTGACCTGGGGCATCGTGATTGCCGTTTTCGGCATGCGCATCATTTTCCCGCTGGCTATCGTTGCGGTTGCCATGTGGACCGATCCGATCTCGGCACTGAAACTTGCGATCTGGCAGCCGGACGAATATGCCCGCGTGATTGCGGATTCGCATACGGGTATCGCGGCCTTTGGCGGTACGTTCCTGCTGATGGTTGGCATGAAGTATTTCTTCGATGTCGAGAAGGATGTGCACTGGATCAAGGCCATCGAAAGCCGCATGTCGAAGTTCGCTTCGGTGCAGGGGGTGGAGATCGGTGTCGCAATCGCTCTCATCATCTTCTTCTCCTATCAGCTGGATGCCGAGCATTCGCACACATTCCTGATTGCAGCCCTGTTCGGTCTTCTGACCTTCCTCGCTGTCGAAGGACTGGGCGAGGTTTTGGACGCGACGCAGGAGCAGATGGATATGGTCCATCGCGGTGGCCTGGGCGCCTTCATCTATCTTGAAGTGCTGGATGCCAGCTTCTCGTTCGACGGTGTTATCGGTGCGTTCGCGCTGACCACGAACCTTTTCATCATCGCCATTGGTCTTGGTATCGGCGCATTCTATGTGCGTTCGCTCACCATCATGCTTGTCGAGCGCAAGACGCTTGGCCAGTATCGTTATCTCGAACACGGCGCGTTCTATGCGATCCTGGTTCTGGCGGTCATCATGTATGTCCAGACGCTGGTACATATCCCGGAAGTCATTACAGGTCTTATCGGCGCGGCTTTGATTGGTCTCTCGTTCATGTCTTCGCTGCGCTACAACCGGCTCAATCCGAACTGGCAGGAAGAAGCCGAAGAGGTCACAGGGCACTAAACTGCGCAGTGTCGTTGGATCAAAGGGGCAGCTTCGGCTGCCCTTTTTGTTGGCCTTGACCGAATCGCCGGAGTTGAAGACGATCACCGGAGGCGAGTGACATCGCTTTCATGCCGCAGATCGTTTTCAGGGGATCATGATCGGCACGCTGCGGGCAATTCGGGGAAAGGGGATTTCCATGGTCGTAACACGTTTGAGCAAAACCGCCTTTGTGGCGGCGATAGCCTTTTTCGCAACGCTGGTTTCGTTCGGTAACATCACCGACTACGACACCAATTTCGGGTTTGTGCAGCATGTTCTGATGATGGACACGATCTTTCCCGATGCCACGATCAAATATCGCGCCATCGATAATCCGATGCTGCATAATGCGGCCTATATTCTCATCATCGCGGCGGAAACGCTGACGGCGATCCTGTGCTGGATCGGGGCGTTTGCCATGCTTGGCCGTCTGACCGACCGGGCCGTGAGTTTCAACCGCTCCAAGAAATGGGCCATTGCCGGTCTCGCGCTCGGCTTTCTGGTCTGGCAGGTCGGCTTCATGTCGGTTGGCGGGGAATGGTTCGGCATGTGGATGTCGCAAACCTGGAACGGGATTGAATCCGCGTTCCGGTTCTTCATCACCATCATTGCGGTGCTGATCTTTGTCGCTATGCCGGACGGCGAGTTAGAGTAAATGCGATGCTGAAACAGGCTCGTCGATCAATTCGACGCCAGCCTGTTTCATTTTTTGCAGCATGATGTCCATCGAGCCGTTGAGGTTGATGCCGCGGCATGCATCCAGACGGACCCGCACCTGAAAGCCTTCTGCAACGGCGTCGAGCGCCGAATAAGCGACGCAGAAGTCGGTGGCCAGCCCGACCAGTGTGAGCGAACCGATATCGCGTTCGCGCAAATATCCGCCAAGACCGGTCGGCGTTTTATGGTCGTTTTCGAAGAATGTCGAATAGCTGTCTATGCCGATGCGAAAGCCTTTGCGAATGACGAGTTGTGCCCGCGTCCATTGCAGGTCAGCGTGAAAATCCGCGCCATGACTGCCTTGCACGCAATGGTCGGGCCAGAGCGTCTGCGGGCCATAGGCCATTTCGATCGTATCGAAAGGCTTGGCGTGGGCATGAGTCGAGGCGAAGCTTGAATGATTGGCGGGGTGCCAGTCCTGCGTGAGGATGACGTGTTCGCTTTCATCGATCAGTCGGTTGACGGTGGGAATGATTTCGTCGCCGCGATCAACCGCCAGCGCACCGCCGGGGCAAAAATCATTCTGGACGTCGACAACCACAAGTGCATGACCGATCATGGAATACTCGCTTTGCTTATTTCATAACCGACTATAGCCAGACAGAGTTCGTGAGACCAGCAATAAGCCGCGTTCTGGTATAACATCGGCAAGAGTGCTACGGACGATTCCAATCAGGAACCAGACAGGAAGCGATCATGACAGACGTAATCGTCCGCGACAGCAATGGCACTCAATTGAATGACGGAGATTCCGTCACGCTCATCAAGGACTTGAAGGTCAAGGGCACCTCCACGACGCTGAAGCGGGGAACGCTGGTCAAGGGCATTCGCCTCACCGGAAATCCGGACGAAGTCGATTGCAGCACCAAGCAGGTCAAGGGACTGGTTTTGCGGACCGAATTCCTGAAGAAAGCCTGACTTTTTAGATCGCACATCGCATTCCGAAAACTTTTCGGAATGCGATTCAATCAAGCGTCAATCTCCACGCGACCGCGTGGGCGGCTGCAGCAGGCGAGGATATAGCCCTCGGCGATTTCATCGTCGCGAATGCCGCCATTGTGGTTCATTTCGGTTTCGCCGCCGAGGCACTTCACCTTGCAGGTGCCGCAGATTCCGAACTCGCAGGCGCTCGGAATCTTGAGGCCGCCATTGCGGGCGGCAAGCAGGATTGTGTCGTTTTCCGTGCATTCGACTTCCACGCCGGAGAGGCTGAAGACAACGCTGGCCGCGGCAATAGCCGGGGCGGCGGGTGCTGCCGCAGTGCTCGCCGGTTCGGAGAGCGTGGATGGCACCGGAACCGACGAAATCTCGCTGGCCGGGTTAAAGCTTTCCTGATGGTAGTTGGCCATGTTGAAGCCGGCGTCTTCCAGCAGGCCGCGTACACCGTTCATGAACGGTTCCGGTCCACAGCAGAACACCTTGCGATGCAGGAAATCGGGCGCCAGCAGCTCAAGCCGGGCGCGGTCGATGCGCCCATGCAGGCCCGGCCAGACATGGCGTGCCGATGATTGCTCGACGATGAAGGCCAGATGCATTGCTTCCATGCGACCGGCAAGCAATTCAAGTTCACGACGGAAAATGATGTCATCCGGCGTGCGCGCGCAATTGATGAATGCGACGTCGGTTGCCGGTGCGCAGTCGAAGAGCCAACGCGTCATGGAGACCATGGGCGTGATGCCGGAACCGGCGGAGACGAAGAGATATTTTTCGCCCGGATGGTTGGCAAGCGAGAAATCGCCGTTCGGCCCGTAAGCCTTGATCTTCATCGGCGGGCGCAGATTGTCGAGCATCCAGCGCGTGCCGATACTGTCCTTCTGTGCCTTTACGGTGACGGAGATATGGTAGGGACGGGACGGGGTCGAGGAAAGCGTATAGGTCCGTAGCACCGGTCCCAAACCGTCAGCCCGTTCAATAGGCAGTTCCAGAGTGACGAACTGGCCCGGCGTATAGCGAAACCAGTTGTCCTCGGCGGTCTTGAAGGAGAAGGTCATGACGTCTGGCGCTTCTTCGATGGCAGAGATGCATTCCAGCATCTGCAACCTGTCGTTCCACGGCAGCATCTCGTCCAGATATTTCAGAGGCTGCATGGCCTTCTCACTTCTTCAACTGCAATTTCAAAAATCAGGCGACGCGGCTGAGCTTTGCCGCTTCACCACGCAGGCGCGGCGTAATGGTGTTGGTGTACCATTCGAGGAACTGCATCACGCCGCCTTCATGTTCAACCGAGTAAGGGCCCGGCTGATAAGCGGGCGAGCGAATGCCCACCGCATTTTCTTCAACGATCTGCCGGTCCTGGTCATTGGTCTGGATCCACACATGGGTCAGTTCATCGAGATCATAATCCACGCCTTCGACGGCATCCTTGTGAACGAGCCATTTGGTGGTGACAAGCGTTTCCTCGGCGCTGATCGGCAGAACGCGGAAGGAAATCGCATGATCCGCCATCAGATGGTTCCAGGTCGACGGATAATTGAACAGCAGCATTGCGCCGATATTCGTGTTGCCAGCCACCTGATCGCTCAAAGGCTTCTTGACGGCTGCCTTGCCGGACATGGTGTAGCTTACCGCGTCGCGCAGAAGCGGAATGCGGGTGATGCGATAGCGTCCATCCTCGGACATGTTGAATTCTGCGGGCAGGCCGACGCTGGCGCAATTCTTCCAGAGCTGGTTGATCTCGGGATCTTCCATCACACCCTGCACGCCGGTTGCCGAAGGAGCTTCCGGATAGGTGCGGCAGAGTTCCGGATGGTTCGCGGCGCAGTGATAGCACTCGCGGTTGTTTTCCCAGACGAGTTTCCAGTTGCCCTTTTCGATGATCGAGCTTTCGAAAGCGACCTTTGCGTCCTTGATATTGTGCGGTGCGAGATAGGGTTCGACCAGATTGCGGAAAGCACCGAAATCGGGGGCTTCATCGGCGACGCAGACATAGATATAGCCGGCGACGGTTTCGCAATGAACCGGCTTCAGGCCGTATTCGGCTGGCTTGAAGTCAGGGCCGACCTGACGCGCGAAGAGCAGGCGCCCGTCCAGCTCATAGGTCCACTGGTGATAAGGGCAGACGAGCTTTGCGGCGGTTCCCTTTTCAGCCGCGCAGATGCGCGAGCCGCGATGGCGGCAGGAATTGTGGAAAGCGCGAATGCCACCCTGCGCATCGCGAACGATGACGACCGGATACGCGCCGATTTGCACTGTCATATAGGAACCGGTCTTCGGCAGCTCGCAATCATGGCCGACAAACAGCCAGTCCTTGTAGAAAATATTCTCCAGATCCAGCTTGTGATATTCTGGATCGGTGTAGAATT
This sequence comes from Brucella tritici, assembly GCF_008932285.1. Lineage (NCBI taxonomy): Bacteria > Pseudomonadati > Pseudomonadota > Alphaproteobacteria > Hyphomicrobiales > Brucellaceae > Brucella > Brucella tritici. The sequence continues at coordinate 946,281 of NZ_WBVY01000001.1, read as the reverse complement.
TTTGCTCCAGGCTGAAATTGGGGTCGCGCCCGGTCAACAGCCCCAGCATTTCGTTGCGAACGTCCATTGAATTGAACCCTTGCTTTCCATCTTGGATCTGCCTTCTGCTGTTCTCCCAGCGACTATGGCTCGATCCGGTGTTCCCTTTGTCTTCCGGAAGCACGGCTTATCCCGTTATCTCAATGGCTTGCCCACATCTCCCGAGGTCTGTGAACTGGCTTCCGTTATTCTGATTCAATCACTGAACTATTCTAAACGCGCATTGGGATGCGACATGGTTTTCGCGTAAAGACGACACGCCAAAATGTCGCTTTTGCGGCGTGATCGGATCGTCGCAAAAGTGTGTTACAACCGCCTTCGGAGCGTTTCCGGGATTGCAAATTGGTTTAAAAGCCAGTTACCACGTCTACCACATCCCAATCTGTTTCATTCCATGGGAGGCTCGGTGGCCATGAAACGTTCTGAAATCAACGAAATCATCCGCGAAAGCGACGCTTTCATCCGCTCTTTCGGCTATGTCATGCCGCCTTTCGCATATTGGTCGCCCGAGGAATTGAAGGCGCGGACCTCTTCGGATGCGCATGCTATTCGCGACGCGCGCCTTGGCTGGGATATCACCGACTACGGGCAGGGCAAATTTGCCGATCTCGGCCTGTTTCTCTTCACCACGCGCAACGGCAATGCCGAGGACCTCAAGCGTGGCGGCGGCATGCTTTATGCCGAAAAGATCATGATCTCGCGCAAGAACCAGCTTTCTCCGATGCACCGCCATGTGGTGAAGGCCGAAGACATCATCAATCGTGGTGGCGGCACACTGGTGCTGGAACTGTTCAACTCGCTGCCGGATGGCAGTGTGGATGAAGAAACCGACGTGACTGTCGCAACCGATGGACGACTTGTAACGCAGAAGGCTGGTGCTCATCTGAAGCTGCAGCCGGGCGAAAGCGTGACGCTGCTGCCGGGCAACTGGCATGCTTTCTGGGGCGAGGGCGGAGATGTGCTGATTGGCGAGGTTTCGACTGTCAATGACGATTTGACGGATAATATTTTCCGCGAGCCGATCGGCCGGTTTTCGAATATCGAAGAAAACGAGACGCCGCTACATCTCCTGGTGTCCGACTACGACAAATGGCTGTAAGCCTACCGATATTTCGGCTCTGGCTGCCTGCAAATGGAGTTGTTTGACGCTTCCGGTCTGCATGTAACTTTAAGTGAACGGCTCCCCGGTTCTCTAACGCCGTCATTTCCGGCAAACCGGGGCCGGGAAGCTTAACAGGCTCTCGCGAAGGCAAACTGAAGGACTGAACATATGAAGCTGGCGATGATCGGAACGGGCTATGTGGGTCTGGTTTCGGGTGTGTGTTTTGCCGAATTCGGCTTTCACGTCACCTGCGTTGACAAGAACCCATCGATCATCGAACGGCTGAAGGCCGGGAAGGTCACCATCTTCGAGCCGGGGCTCGATGAACTGATGACCCGTAATATTCGCGATGGCCGGCTGGAGTTCAGTACCGATCTTCCGGCAAGTGTCGCGGACGCCGACGTCATCTTCATCGCTGTCGGCACGCCATCCCGTCGCGGTGATGGCGAGGCTGACCTGCAATATATTGAAGCGGCTGCGGATGAAATTGCCGCCGCCATGAAGCCCGGTGCCGTGGTCGTTATCAAGTCGACGGTCGTGGTCGGTACCAATGCGCGCATACGCGACCGCATCAAGGCGGCCAATCCGGGGGTGTCGTTCTCGATGGTGTCCAATCCGGAATTCCTGCGGGAAGGCTCGGCAATCGAGGATTTCATGCGCCCCGACCGTGTTGTCGTCGGAGTGGAAGACGAGCGCGGCAGAACCGCGATGCAGCGCCTCTATCGTCCGCTTTATCTGCGTGAAACGCCGATGGTCGTCACGTCGCTGGAAAATGCGGAAATCATCAAATATGCGGCCAATGCCTTTCTGGCCATGAAGGTGACATTCATCAACGAGGTTGCCGACCTTTGCGAGAAGACTGGCGGCAATGTGCAGGAAGTCGCGCGCGCCATTGGTATGGACAATCGCATCGGCTCGAAATTCCTGCATGCCGGTCCAGGCTTCGGTGGTTCGTGCTTCCCCAAAGACACACGTGCCTTCGCTGCAACCGGCAAGAAATATGCTGCGCCGCAATCGCTGATCGAGCAGGTCATTGCAGTCAATGAAACACGCAAACAGTCGATGGCCGAACGGATCGTGACTGCTGCCAAGGAAAACGGTGCGGATACGGTTGCTGTTCTGGGCGTCGCCTTCAAGCCGAACACTGATGATATCCGCGAGTCTCCTGCGCTCGATATTATCGCGGCCATTCAGAAGGCAGGGATCAAGGTCCAGGCGCATGATCCTGAAGCCATGGACGCTGCCAGGGCGGTGCTGCCCAATGTTGTCTGGTGCAATTCGGCCTATGAAGCGGCAAAGGGCGCAGGTGTTGTTGCCTTGCTGACCGAATGGAACGCTTATCGTGCGCTCGATCTGAAACGGGTGGCTAATGTCATGGCCGGAAATGTGCTGATCGATCTGCGCAATGTCTACAAGGCAGAAGACATTGCAGGCACCGGGCTAGATTATCGTTCGGTCGGCCGGACGCTTCGGGCCTGACGAATGGTCTGATTTCGACATTTGCATCCCTCGGATATAAGTGCTGAGCAAATGTCGGAATCAGAAAGACCACTAGTAACTTTATGAATCTAGTGGGTTTTTCGAATTTGACGTTTGAAATGAGATTTATATCGGACGGGTATCAAACGTCAAATTCAATCCACTAGAGCATTTCCAGCAAAAGTGCGAAGCGGTCTTGCGTCCGGAAATGCTCTAGAAATACCCGGAGTTTACTCCCCGACGGTCAGCCGCTTCTTCTCATTGGCAATGAGCCAGAGATTGCGAATATAGACGACGAGGCCAAGCCCTTGCCCGGCGATGAAGACCGGGTCCTTGCGCTGGATCGCATAGATCAGCAGCAAGGCGCCGCCGAAAAGCGAGAAGAACCAGAAGGCAACCGGCATGACGCTGCGCTTTGCCTTTTCGGATGCCAGCCACTGCACGACGAAGCGCATGGTGAAACAGGTCTGAGCGACGAAGCCCAGCACGATCCAGCCATCCCACTGCGCCACGAAGACCTCGTGCAGCCACTGCGACAGGCTGTTGAAAATATCAGTCATGGGTGATCTCTCTCACACGCGGAACGACCTTGCGGCGCTTCCGCAGCCACCAGACGCCATAAAGGTCCAGAATGCCGCGCACGCCACGGTCCAGAATGCCGTAATTGGATTTGCCGTGGCGGCGTTCGCGGTCGACCACATCGACATGCACGACGTCGAAACCTTCGCGGATCGCCAAGGCAGGCAGATAGCGATGCCATCCATCAAAGAAAGGCAGTTGTCGGAACAGGTCAGTGTGCAGCGCTTTCAGACCACAGCCGGAATCGCGGGTCTTGTCCTTGAGGATCGCGCCACGCAGATTATTGGCAAAGCGTGACGAGAGCTGCTTGAGTTTCGTATCCGTACGCTTGAGGCGCTGTCCGGCAGCAATGCCGTAATCAGGCCCGGCCTTTAGCAGTGCATCTGCCAGCACGGGGAGATAGGCGGGGTTGTTCTGTCCGTCGCCGTCCATGGTCACGACGATCTTGCCGCGTGCTGCGAAAACGCCGGAACGCACAGCCGCGCTCTGGCCTGACGAACGGTCATGGCGCAGATGGCGCAGTGGCTTGCCTGCATGAATGCGGCCCGCGAGTACATCGCTGGTCGAGTCCGTCGAACCGTCGTCGACGACGATGACTTCGTATGCGCGGCCCTGCATAGCGGCATCGACTTCATCCAGCAAAAAGGCAAGATTGTCGGCTTCGTTGCGGCAGGGGATAACCACAGAAATCGTCGGTGTGTCCAAGCGGAGTGTTCCTTTATTCCTCGCGCTATCTGCTTAAGCTCGGCTTTCCTGCCCGGAAACCCGATAACGCGCAAGGCGCGCTCCATAGCATTGATTGGATGGCAAAGCCAAGACGGTTCAAGTAAACGTGAGTTCTGGCCCGGATAATAGCTCGATTGATCGGTTGACTGCCGTTTTCTAGCCGGACATCGCCCGATACGGAAGAGCTTCCTCCAGCCAATCCAGAAAATTCTGCGTCACTTCATCCCGGTTGATCTCGTTGAGGCTCTCGTGGCGGGAGCCGGGCAGGATCGTGCATTGGACACGCTCGAAACCCATTTTCCGCATTCTGTCCGCCAGCCTGCGCACGGCGGCGCCGTTCACCGTTGCAGGGTCTTCGGCCCCGCCAACGAGACTGAACGGCATGTTTCGCGGAATGTTGGAAAAGTTCCGGTCGTCAGCGCCACGGCGGATCATGCGGAAAATATCGATCCATAACGCCACGCTGGCATCGAAACCGCAAAGCGGATCGGCGACATATGCATCGACTTCCGCCGGATCGTGCGAAAGCCAGTCGAATAGCGTGCGGTGGCCCTTTATGGACCGGCCCCAGGTGCGGAAGGTCATTTTCGGCAGAATGGCGCTCGGAACATCCGAACCTTTCAGCATGCGCTCCGTATAAAGGAGTGCGAGTGCCACAGCGCTTTCCGCACCACCATCGACATTGGCATTCCAGATCGCGGCCGCATCGACTGTATCGGCGTAGTCCAGCACATAGTTCAGTACGATCAGTCCGCCCATGGAATGTCCGAAAAGCACGACCGGCAGACCCGGATGGTTTTCGTGAATATGCCGGTTAAGCGCGCGCACGTCCTCAATAGCCACAACATGGCCCTGCTTTTGTGCGAACATTCCCCTTGGTGCATGAGCACCGATATTGGCGCCATGTCCGCGGTGGTCGTGGATATAGACGTGGTAGCCCGCCGTGACCAAAGCGGACGCGAAGCGTTCATAGCGCGCGGAATGTTCGGCAAGGCCGTGGCATATCTGGACAACCCCTCGCGGTGTCCCGGCGCGGACGGTGCGGAACGGAAGTTCCGACTTGTCGGAAATCGTCAGATGATGGATGGTTTTGAATGTCATTTCACCATCTGATTTTATGCCGTGCAAATAGTCAATCTCCCACGATACGGCGTCGCTTAAACAGGCATTGGAACGGGGTGTGAATGAATTTTAGGCAATTACGTTTTTTGTGCAGATTCCGCTTGAAAAGCGCAAAAGCTTGGGCAAATCTAGCTTTGCAGACAGGGTTTTTGAAGGGCAATCAGGGGCGTTTTAAACAGGATTTCACGTCATAACTTGCAGGCCGTCCGATGAAAGGGAGGAAACTTTCGCGGACGGTGGCCAGAGGGGAAACCGGGTGACGGAAATATCCGCGCCCGGTTTCATTATTTATGGTTTTCATCAGAGTTTGATTTGCAGTTCAGGCTGCTTCCGTTTCGTGGGTTGCCGTTTGCGTCCGGGGCATATTTGGCCTACATACGCGTCAGTGTCTGATCCAAAAGTCGCCATGCCTGGCTGCAAATGGTGATTTTCTGCGCTTCCGGTGCTCATGTACTTATGTACACTGCGCTCCGGTTCTCAAGAATCATCATTTTCGCTACGGCCTGACGCTTTTTGATTCAGACACTCAGCAATTTCCGCGCGGTTCGGCAATGATTGGGCCGATCGCGCTTCTCAACCTGCGGAGACGACGCGCTTTATGGCACGCCAGTTCATTTATCACATGTCCGGCCTCAACAAGGCCTATGGCAACAAGAAGATTCTGGAGAATATCCATCTCTCCTTCTATCCCGACGCGAAGATCGGCATTCTCGGCCCGAACGGCGCCGGTAAGTCGACCATTCTCAAGATCATGGCCGGTCTCGACAAGGAATATACCGGTGAAGCCTGGCTGGCCGATGGCGCGACCTGCGGTTATCTTGCCCAGGAACCGGAACTCGATCCTTCCAAGGACGTGCTTGGTAATGTGATGGAAGGTGTGGCCGCCAAGAAGGCTATCATCGACCGTTACAACGAACTGATGATGAACTATTCCGACGAAACTGCGGATGAGGGCGCGAAGCTCCAGGACATCATCGACAGCCAGAACCTTTGGGATCTCGAAAGCCAGGTCGAAATGGCCATGGAAGCGCTGCGCTGCCCTCCGGGCGATGCCGATGTGACCAAGCTTTCGGGCGGTGAAAAGCGCCGCGTGGCACTTTGCAAGCTTCTGCTTTCGAAGCCCGACCTGCTGCTTCTCGACGAACCGACCAACCATTTGGACGCCGAAACGACCGCATGGCTTGAAAAGCACCTGCGCGAATATCCGGGTTCAGTGCTGATCATCACCCACGATCGCTACTTCCTCGACAATGTGACGGGCTGGATTCTCGAGCTCGATCGTGGTCGCGGCATTCCTTATGAAGGCAACTATTCCGCCTATCTGGAAGCCAAGGCCAAGCGCATGCAGCAGGAAGGCCGCGAAGAGGCTGCCCGTGAAAAGGCGCTGTCGCGTGAACGCGAGTGGATTTCTGCAAGCCCGAAGGCCCGTCAGGCCAAGTCCAAGGCGCGTATCAAGGCCTATGACGAATTGGTCAAGAGTGCGGAAGAGCGTCGCCCCGGCGATGCGCAGATCATCATTCCGGTTGGCGAGCGCCTCGGTCAGGTGGTCATTGAGGTCGAGGGCCTGTCGAAAGGTTATGGCGACCGTCTCCTGATCGACGATCTGAACTTCAAGCTGCCTGCAGGTGGCATTGTCGGTGTGATCGGCCCGAACGGCGCCGGTAAATCGACCCTGTTCAAGATGCTGACGGGGCAGGAACAGCCGGATAACGGTTCGGTTCGCATTGGTGACACGGTTCATCTTTCCTATGTCGACCAGAGCCGCGACGCGCTGGACGCCAACAAGACCGTCTGGGAAGAGATTTCCGGCGGCAATGACGTCATCAAGCTCGGCAAGTTTGAAATGAACTCCAGAGCTTATTGCGGTGCATTCAACTTCAAGGGCGGCGACCAGCAGCAGAAGGTCGGCAATCTTTCCGGCGGCCAGCGCAATCGCGTTCACCTTGCCAAGATGCTGAAGTCCGGCGGCAATGTTCTGCTGCTCGACGAACCGACCAACGATCTCGATACGGAAACGCTCGGCGCGCTTGAAGACGCGCTGGAAAACTTCGCTGGCTGCGCCGTTATCATCAGCCACGATCGTATGTTCCTCGACCGTCTGGCAACGCACATCCTCGCATTCGAGGGCGACAGCCATGTCGAATGGTTCGAAGGCAACTTCGAGGACTATGAAGCCGACAAGATCCGCCGTCTTGGACCGGATAGCGTCAATCCGAAACGGGTGACCTACAAGCCGCTCACACGGTAATTACCCTCAAAGGCCGGTGCATCGCACCGGCCTTTTTATTTGATGAAGGGAAGCATGATGAAAGACTGGTCTGCAAAGCAATATCTGAAGTTTGAAGACGAACGCAGCCGCCCGGCACGCGATCTTCTGGCCCAGATACCGGTCGATAAGCCGCGCAAGGTGGTCGATATCGGCTGCGGACCGGGTAACTCGACGGAGCTTCTGGTCGAGCGTTGGCCGGAAGCTGATGTTTCCGGCTTCGATACTTCGCCAGACATGATCGAGAAGGCCAAGGCCCGCTTGCCAAAGGTTGATTTCACGATCGGCGATTTGACGAGCTATGAGCCGGATGCGGAAACGGACGTCCTCTTCTCCAATGCTGTTTTCCAATGGCTGCCGGATCATATCGCGCAGATGAAACGCCTCTTGTCGCTGCTTCGTCCCGGCGCGGTGCTGGCCGTCCAGATGCCTGACAATATGGGCGAGCAGACCCATGTTGGTATGCGTGACGTCGCAAAGACAGAGGCTTTCGTCGCCAGGATCGGCACCAAGGGCAGGGGGCCTCTGCCTCCGGTGATGGAATATTATAACGCGCTCGCCGGTCAGGCCGCGCGGCTCGATATATGGCACACGGTCTATAACCACCCGTTGGATGGCATTGATGCGATTGTGGAATGGGTGAAGGGGACAGGATTGCGACCGTTTCTCGATCCGCTCGATGAACAGGAACAGGCCGACTATCTGAAGGCTTACAAGGCGAAGATCGCGCCACATTATCCGGCGGCTGTCGATGGGAACGTCCTGCTGCGTTTCCCGCGTATTTTTATGGTTGTTCAGAAGAAATAATTGCCCGAAAAATCACTCTACACGGGGAATTGATCGATTGCCCGTGTAGGGAGAATCGATAATTCTTGAATTATTTCAATATGTTATTTAGATGGTTCATTGCACGGCAATGACAATCATGTCTTTTAGCAATTTCTCATATTGGAATAGATTGCATGCAAACGATTTTGTTCCTATGGTCTGGCCGCATCCTGAAACCGCTCTAGATATGGAGCCGTCATGATCGCAACGCCGCGATGCGCGCCATCCCCGTTGCGACTTCGTTCAGGAGGCCGGTTTCGATGCTCTTACTCCGTTTTTACTTTTCAATGGAAATGAACGCCGAGACTGCCGGTTCAAGGACTGTTTGAGGCGTCTTTGCGTTTTCGCGATTGATCCAAACAGTATGATTTCGACCGGGAGGACATTTCAAATGCGGGCCTGTTTTCCAGTTGAAATGCGGTTCGTGGTTTTATGTTTATGAAGTGAAACAATCGCCGATTTCGGTAATCCCTGCTTGGGATCGGCGGCTTGCAGGCTGTTTGAGAACCGCCTGCTATCGGGAGTTTTCAGAATGAACAATGCAGAAATGCATGCTGACGCCAATGGCGAGGTCGAAGCGGCACATGATGCCCATGACACGCGCCGCCGCGTCTTTGCCATCGTGGCCAGCGCATCGGGTAATCTGGTGGAGTGGTACGATTTTTACGTCTATTCCTTCGGTGCGCTTTATTTCGCATCGCAGTTTTTCCCTGCGGAGGACCAGACCAGCCAGTTGCTGAATGCGGCTGCGATTTTTGCGGCTGGCTTCCTCATGCGCCCCATCGGCGGCTGGCTGTTTGGCCGCATTGCCGACAAGCTTGGTCGGCGCACATCCATGCTGATTTCGGTGACGATGATGTGCCTTGGCTCTTTCGCCATCGCCATTTTGCCGACCTATGAAACGATCGGTGTTCTGGCGCCATTCCTGCTGTTGATCGTGCGCCTCTTGCAGGGCCTTTCCGTGGGCGGCGAATATGGCACTACCGCTACCTATATGAGCGAGGTGGCGCTGGCCGGGCGTCGTGGCTTCTTCTCGTCGTTCCAGTATGTCACGCTGATTGGCGGGCAGTTGCTTGCTGTTCTGGTGATTGTGGTGCTGCAGTTCTTCCTCACATCGGACGAGCTTCATGCCTGGGGCTGGCGCATTCCTTTCGCCATTGGCGGTGTAGCGGCCATCGTCGCGCTTTTCCTTCGGCGGACTCTGCATGAAACCTCGACGGAAGAAACCCGCAGCAACAAGGCGGCAGGCAGCTTCGCCAATATCTGGAAGAACCATCGCAAGGCCTTCCTTGTCGTCGTCGGCTTTACGGCTGGCGGTTCGCTCGCCTTCTATACCTTCACCACCTATATGCAGAAATATCTGGTCAACACCGCTGGCATGAGCAAGGAAACGGCCAGTGAGACAATGACCTTCGTGCTGTTGGCCTATATGTTGATGCAGCCGCTTTTCGGGGCATTGTCCGACAAGATAGGCCGCAAGACGATGATGATCGGCTTTGGCGGCATTTCGATCCTGACAACAATTCCGCTTATGACGCTGATCGGTTCGGTGCAGAGCTCGACCTGGGCATTCATCTATATCGTGATCGCTCTGGCGGTTGTCAGCATGTACACCTCGATCAGCGGCATCGTGAAGGCAGAGCTGTTTCCGGCGGAAGTGCGGGCGCTGGGTGTCGGCTTTTCCTATGCCATCGCCAATGCGATCTTCGGGGGCACCGCTGAATATGTGGCGCTCTGGTTCAAGCAGCAGGGCATGGAAAGCGGCTTCTTCTGGTATGTGACCGTGATGATGGTGATTGTCTTCGTCGTCAGCCTTGTCATGCCGAACCCGCGCGAACACGGCTATCTGCAAGGCCACGGCACCGAGTAGTCCCGTTCTCTTGCATATTAAAACGCCGCCTCCGGGCGGCGTTTTCACATCTCCACGGCTTCGTCGTCTTCGGGCGACAGAAGTCGCGTCGCACGCCATTCGGTCAGTTTGGCATTGATTGCATCCAGCACGAAGAAGCGCGCTGAATCCTTGTCATATCCATCATCCCGCAGCGCATCGTAGTCGGTATGCGTGTGGCGCACATGCGCGACCGTCGCCAGCCACACGGCAGTGGATGGCGGCAGCGTCTTCATATGAGGGCTGAGCGCCGCAGCGCGGATCGGCTCGGAATCCGAATAGGGTACGGCTGGAAGCAGGAGCGTCAGAGATTTGGCGATTGCCTTTTGGCGCATGGTGCCTGCACTCATTCTGCTTCCCTTCGATGCCTGCCAGCGCGAATCTCTTGGCCATCCCATTTTGCATCAAAAGCGCTTGCACCGAAATACTTTTCCATATAAACATATCTTTATATCTTTTGAAGTGGAGGCATGACCGGTTTGCAACTGCAACTCGATCTGATGGTAGATGTGCTGAAGGCGGTGGCTGAGCCGAGCCGCTTGCGCATTCTGGCGCTTCTTTCGCGCGGTGATCTCACCGTCTCCGACCTGACAACCATATTGGGGCAATCCCAGCCGCGCGTTTCGCGCCATCTGAAGCTGCTCGGAGAAGCCGATCTTATTGATCGCTATCAGGAAGGCGCATGGGCCTATTTCCGTCTCGCAGACAATGCGATCAGCGGCGATCTTGCGCGTGGGCTTCTGGCCCGCCTCGACAAGGCGGATGCGCTGGTTGAACGTGACATGGAACGGCTTTCGCAGGTGAAGTCCAGCCGTCAGGAAAAGGCTGCCGCCTATTTCAGCGCCAATGCCGGGAGTTGGGATCAGATTCGCAGGCTGCATGTTTCCGAAAATGCGGTCGAAGTGGCCCTCAAGAAGGTTGTCGGTGACAAGCCGTTTCAGGCGATGCTGGATGTCGGCACCGGCACTGGCCGGTTGCTGGAGCTTTTTGCCCCGCTTTACCTTCGGGGTGTCGGCATCGACATCAATCGTGACATGCTGTCTGTGGCGCGAGCCAATCTCGATCTTGCAGCCATTGGGAATGCGCAGGTTCGCCAGGGCGATGTCTATGCGCTGCCTGTGGAGCGTGAGAGCTTCGATCTGGTGACCATTCATCAGGTTCTGCACTTCCTTGACGATCCGCTTGCGGCCATTCGCGAAGCGGCGCGGGCTTTGCGCCCTAACGGACGGTTGCTGATCGTCGATTTTGCGCCGCACAAGCTCGAATTCCTGCGTGAGGAACACGCCCATTTGCGGCTTGGATTCAGCGACGAGCAGATGCTTGGCTGGATGAGAGATGCCGGTCTTGAGCCGGAAAAGACACTGGAACTGGAGCCGAAGGCGGCCAATGGAGAGGAAGGCCTGACAGTGAAGCTGTGGCTTGCCCGCGATCCACGCCTTCTTATCGCCGATCCGGCTTCGCATGTCTCCCAAAAGTGGGAACCGGTTTTGGGATAAAGACAATGCGACAAAAACAGATAATGAGCATGACGGAGACAGTTTGATGGGTTTTTACGGTCTTTCCCGCCGACCGGATATTGGCCAGACCACCCGGGTATCGTTCGAATTCTTCCCGCCCAAGTCGGAGGAAATGGAACAGCGTCTCTGGGATACGGTGACACGGCTCGCTCCGCTGCAACCCGAATTTGTCTCCGTGACCTACGGTGCCGGCGGTTCTACGCGTGAACGCACAGCGCGTACCGTGGCGCGCATCCTCAAGGAAACCGACGTCAAGCCAGCGGCGCACCTGACCTGCGTGGATGCAACACGCGAGGAAGTCGACCGCGTCGTGCGTGAGTTCGCAGCTCTCGGTGTCAACCGCTTCGTGGCGCTGCGCGGCGACCCGGCCGCCGGTATCGGCGAAAAATATGTACCGACGCCGGGCGGCTATCAGAACGGCGCCGAACTGGTTTCCGGTTTGCGCAATATTGCGGATTTCGACATTTCAGTTTCCGCCTATCCGGAAAAGCATCCGGAAAGCCCGGATTTTGCGACCGATATCGATATGCTGAAGCGCAAGGTCGATAATGGCGCGACGCGCGCCATCACCCAGTTCTTCTTCGAGAACGACCTTTACGAGCGTTATGTCGAGCGCGTGCGCCGTGCCGGTATCTATATCCCGATCGTTCCTGGTGTTTTGCCGGTGCATAATTTCAAGCAGGTCAAAAACTTCTGCGCACGGTCGGCGACGCATATTCCGAGCTGGCTGGCGGAACGCTTTGAAGGATTAGACAACGATCCGCAGACGCATCAGCTCGTAGCTGCGGCAATTGCCGCCGAGCAGGTGATGGACCTGATCGAACGCGGCGTGCAGGATTTCCATTTCTACACGATGAATCGCGCCGATCTGCCCTTTGCGATCTGTCACATGATCGGCATCAGGCCGAAGACGGAAGCAGCTCTGGAAGTTGCCTAAAATAGAGAAAGCCCGGCGGTGACGCCGGGCTTTCTTGTTTTCGTGCGGGTCGGCCTATCCTCAAAACCGAAGCCGCCGTAATGGTTTAGGCTAATTCCCCTAAGGGATGACGCCTGCTATCAACGCTGCAACAAATGCAAATGCCGCACAGATCATGAGGACATTCAAAGATCGCGTAAGTCCCATTGGTCTGTCTCCTTCATATGCGCCCGTGTGACCGGACGCGCGCTGGTAGGAAGCTAGAATCTAAGCGCAAAACGTCTCGAACAAAAGAAGATTTCGTGCTGCAATCTGGCGTGATGGAGAAATAAACCTATCGTTTACCACCTAAACTATTGAAATATTTGACTAGAAAAATTTGTTCACATTTCATGAAAAAGACACCGAACTGCCACGTTTGGTACTGTTTTCGCCGTAGTTGCCACCGGCTTTTGGTGATGTTTTTTGCGCTTTTTAGCGAATTAGCGCCAAATATGCCGACAAGGTGAGGATAGATATCACTGTCGAGTAGAGGATGACGTTGGAGGTTATCGCCGCCTCGCGACGATAATGCTCGGCCAGCATGAAGGGACCCGTGCCGGTCGGAAGTGCTGCAAGAAGGGCAGCGCTTTGTGCGAGGAGGGGAGGCAGTCCGAATACATAGACCGCCAGCAGCCAGGTCGCGAGCGGCTGGACGATTAGCTTCACCGACACGAGAAAAGCGATGGCATTGACGCTTTCGCGTTCGATCTTGCGCGGCTGGGCGAGGAACAGGCCAAGTGCCACCAGTGCGCAAGGGGATGCGGCACCACCGAGCATCTTCAGGAAGGTTTCCGCCGGGGCCGGGATGGCTAACCCCAGAAAGGACACCACGGCACCAAGTGCCGGAGCGAAAAGCAGTGGATTGCGGATCAGGGACCGCATGACCTTCCAGATGAGACGAAGCGGCTTCTTCTCTGTCTGCAGGCCGATTTCGATCAGCACGATCGCAAAAGCAAAAGTGACGCAGACGGTGATGATGATCGAAATGGTCGTCGCTGCCAAAACACCTGACCCGAAGGCGATCATCGAAAGCGGAATGCCCATATAGCCGGTATTCGGATAGGCGGCGTTCAGGCCGTCAAGCGCAGTATCCGCCAGAGGCAGTTTTCCGCGCAGCCGCACCAGAAAGGGCAAAACGAAAGCAATGGCGCTTGAAAGCAGAAACACTGCGATGAAACCTGGCTGCCACAACTCGCTGCCATGGGTGTTGGCCATGATGTCGAAGAGAAGGGCGGGCAGCGCCAGATAGACGACGAAACGGTTCAACTCCGCTATCGCATGAGGCCCGAGTATTTTCAGCTTGAAGGCACCCCAACCGGAGAAAATCAGCGCGAAAACAGGAAGAACGACGATCAGCGTTGTGAGCATGGGGTGCATTTCATTTCAGGAAAGGAAAAGGCGCGGCTTTTGAACCGCGCCTTGTCGAATGTCAGAGCTTATCAAGAAGCTCCTGTGTCGGCCATGAATCGGCAGGCATTCCAAGGCGCATCTGTTCAGCGCGCACGGCGTCGCGGGTCAGCAGACCGAACACACCGTCTATTTTTTCGCCCATGTCGTAACCGCGGGCCTGAAGCTTGGTCTGGAGCTCCTTAAGCTGCTCCTGCGTCAGGCCCGGAACCGGATTGCCCGGATCGAAGGCTGGCGCGCCAGCGAGGCGGGTCGCGAAATAAGCGGCGGTTGTGGCGTAGACGATGGACTTGTTCCATTCCACGAATACGTCGAAGTTGGGATAAGACAGGAAAGCTGGCCCCTTGCGGCCAAGCGGCAGCAGAAGCGAGGCATCGCCATCGTCTGCGCCGAGCGGACCATTGAGGCCCATCACACCCTGCTCAGCCCACCATGAATGCGGCTTGCGATTGGTGCGGATCGCTTCTTCCCAAGGCAGATCCTTGGTCAGGCGAACTTCCTCCAGCCAGGGCTGGCCACGCTTCCAGCCGAGTTCCGAAATCATGCGGCCTGCGGTCATCATGGCATCGGGAACGCTGTTCTTCAGATCGACCTTGCCATCGCCGTCGCCATCGACGCCGCGTTCAAGATAATCCTTCGGCAGAAGCTGCATCATGCCGATTTCGCCAGCCCATGCGCCGGTTGTTGCTGCATCGACGACGCCCTGATCGAATAGCTTGAGAAGGGCAATCAACTGCGGGCGGAACAGGTCTGGACGGCGGCAGTCGTAGGAGAGGGTAACGAGCGCATTCAGCGTGTCGAAATCGCCCTGAATGGCACCATAGTCGGTTTCAAGCCCCCAGAACGCGGCAAGGACTGGCCCCGGAACGCCATAGGTATCTTCGACCTTCTTGAAGACATCGGCATACTTGACCAGATTTTCACGGCCTTTTTTCAGGCGCGCTTCCGAAATGAGGCGCTTGGAAAATTCGGTGAAAGTCAGGTTGAAAACAGTCTGCTTGCGGTCGCGATCAAGCACCTTTTGCTCAAGCATGGCCTTGTGCAATTCGGCGATGCCCTTTTCGCCGACACCGGCGTCACGGGCTTCCTTGGTCAGATTGTCCATCCACCGGCCGTAATCGATCTCGCATTCCGGCTTGGGAAGATTGACGGTGTTTTCAGTTGGCGTCGCAGCGGGCGCGGGAGACGCGGCAGCCTGAGCATGGGACATGGCTGTCGATGCAAGCAAGGCGGCTGCGATAACTGAAGCAAAAAACTTCATTGGTAACTCACACTAATAGATTGGGAGCAAAAGGCTCCCTTTCGGGATTGCTTTAGCTATTGCCCCAACAAGCCCCGGAAATGAAGCAAAACTTGGTGTGAACTGCCAAACTGCGCCGTGTTAACGAACTTTGTTGCTTTCCAGCCACTTTTTCCACGAATTGGCGTCGCCGGCGAAGACATTGATGTCGGCGTCGCCCTTGATGCCGGGAATGGAGCCGGTGCCCGTATATTGCCAGAACGTCCACGGATGCGGGCCGTATTTCTCATCCGGATGACCGGCAACGGAGCGCAGCCAGAACGGATAGTCAGCCATTTGCCGCAAGTCGTTGTCATCGAAGAAATCGACTGTCGTGTACACGATCGGGCGCTTGCCGTAATGCTTTTCCAGCGCCTGCAGGAAGATGCGCATTTCCTTGCGCACCACGGCTGCGTTGGGGCGCAGCTTGCAGGTCGGCGATTGCGGGTTCCATTCCATATCGAGAACGGGCGGAAGCGCGCCGGGGTCACGCGGTACATTCTGGATATACCAGCGCGCCTGTTCGATGGCCGGACGGCAGAAATAGTAGAAATGATAGGCGCTGCGTCGGATACCTGCCTGGCGTGCACCGTTCCAGTGTTCCTGAAAACGATCATCGACGCGGTCACCGCCTTCGGTTGCCTTGATGAAGGCGAAGGAAATGCCGCTGGCGCGCACGGCGCTCCAGTCAATGTTGGTCTGATATTTCGAAACGTCTGTACCGTGGATCGGATAGTGCCACGGCGTTTTGCCAGTCCAGTCGTGCGGGTCGCGATCCCCGAAGCGCGGCGCCTTCACAGGACCGGAGGGCGGGGCAATTCTGGCCACTGAGCCGCCCGATTTCTTTACGTCGGAAAAATCGTAATCCACCGTGGTGCAGGCGGAAAGAATGAAAGCGCCGAGGGCGAGAATGCTGTAGCTGGCCAGACGGTTCATAGAGTGGTTCCGTGTCGCGAATCAGTCCTCTAACGGTTACGCGATCCGGAGGCGGACGTCACCAGTCTGGCGGGCAAGTTTGGCGCTAATCTGTGACAGAGGGCGGCATTGTCGAACGAACAACCGCTATCCAGGCAAAGCCGCGATACAGAATGCGCTTCTCAACGATAGCACTGCGTTCCTGCGCAAGCTGATCGCAAACTGCGAACAAGTCGCTGCGCGGTGTGACATGGAACCATTCCAGCCATTGGAAGAGTGCCTTTCCAAACCAGCGCGGCAGACGAGCCTGATCGCCAAAATCAACGATATGCAATTCTCCGCCTGTATTGAGATGCCGGATACTTTCACGAATGACCGACTGCCATTGCGGGATCATCGATACGGCATAGGAAATGAAAATCCGGTCGAAGCCGGTTTGCCCGAACAGTCGTTCTGGATCGAACTGGGCTGCATCTGCGCGATCAAGCCGGACGCGATCTTCAATGCCTGCACGCTCCGCCGCCCGGCGTGCCGTATCCAGCATTTCCGCTGAAATATCGATGCCGAAGAGTTTCGCATCCGGATAGTTTTCCGCAGCCTTCACCAGATTGCGACCGGTGCCGCAGCCGATTTCCAGAACTGTGCCCTCCCTGGGTACGGACAGTCCTGCGATCATGGGGTCGCGACCCAGAAGATAATATTTGCGGGTCGCATCATAGAAGTGCCGCTGACGGCGATAGACGCGATCCATGAGATTGGCATGGTCGACACCCTGAACGCTCCATGGGCTGCGCAACATGTCAGGCATCCTTCAGCGTATAAAGATGAAACCCACCGTAGATCGAGGAGCGGTCGCGGTCATGCAGGGCGCGGGATGTGTCCGCCTGATATTCCCAGCGATCCAGAATTTGTGGTGCCACCCTTCCCGGAAGCAGGCTCGGTTCTGCAGCCGTGCGGAAGATGACACGGGCATTTGCTGCTGCCGTACGGGTGATTTCACTCCAGAGGGCATTGAGCTGCTCGTCATTCATCCAGTCTTGCGCGTCGAGCAGAATGTAACGGTCGACGGATGCTGCAGGCTTGGCAGCGAGGAAGTCGGTATAGCTCGCGTTCTGCACTGTCATACGATCGGCGCGTGCCCGCACCGTTTGGAAATTGGTGCGCGACAGATAGGGCGGGAGCGGCCCGGTCTCCTCATTGCCGCTATAGCCGCGCCCGAATGCCTGCCAGGCGAAATAATTGTCGGTGAGAGGAAAGCCGCAAGCGAGTTTCTCAAGACGGCTGCGCAGGACAAGCGCCATATTGCCGTTTCCGGCCGTCGCAAGGGCATCATATTGCTGTGGTGGTATGCCCAGCCCAAAAAGGGATGATTTGCGGGCTGTGGCCCAGCGCACCATGCGTTTTTCAAAAAGCGGTGCGAGCGCCGTGTCGAAGAAACTGCGCTGTTCTTCGATTGTGCGCGCTTTCAATATGTCGCGCGGGTCGATCCCGTAGAGTCGCGCCACACGATGGCCCATGCCGATGAAGACGCCGAGCAAGCCGTGGCGATAGAGATCGCGCCAGAAAATGGAAATACGCTGGCGGCCATTCCATTTGCGCCTTTCCCAATAGGCGCGGCTTTCGCCGTCGAGATGCGGGCGGATGAAGCGCTTGTAGGCGGCAAGATTGGTCTTGTCGTCGGCCTTTCCATAGAAGCGATAGAACGCATCGTAGTCAGGCAGGTTCTTGACTGCGGCAAGTTTCAGCCGGTTGAAGGCGACATGGGCCTGATTGAGATCGACCGCCTCCACACGCGCCGGATCGGCGGTCAGGTAGGACATGGCATTGCATCCGCCAGACGCGATGGTGACGATGCGGTGGCCCGGCTCGATAGCCAGAGCCGCCATATCGACCTCGGGGTCTTCCCATATCTGCGGATAGACCAGCCCTTTGAACAGCCACGCAAACAGCCTTTCGGAAAAGCCCGCCCGCGAGAGGGCGCTGTTCTGGGTTACGGCACGCTTGAGAATTGTGTCGGCTTGCTCTGGCATCAAAAGTTCCCCTAATACACGAATCCCGACTTTGATTTTGCAAAGTTAAACATCGTCCAATGACAAGGGCGTGACGAATTAATTGCGGGTTTTTAAACCTGATGGGTGCGGCTATACGGCTGTAATACTGTCGCTTTATTACGGTCGGTAAGACTATTTGAGAGAACTTTTTCAAGCTGTTGCCGTTTTCTTGTGTGACGGTCCCGGTCGACAGGATTTCTGTGTCGATGAGTGACCGTAAAGGTGATTGGCCGGACAAACCGGTCACGCACGGAGAAAGCAGAGAGAGGCGTTTGGCAATATTGCCATTTAATGCCTGAAACCGGGCCAACGAGCCTGATCTAGGAAGGAGAGCCAACGTGAAGAAGTTTCTGATTGCTTCTGTCGCCGCCGTATCACTTCTCGGCCTTGCAGCTTGCAACGACAAGAAGGACGACACGAGCAACGCACCGGCACCATCCGCGCCGGCAGCGCCTTCGACCAATGACACGACGACGACGCCAGCTCCAGCCACTCCGGCGCCGGCTACCCCGGCGCCCGGAACAGGGACAGCGCCTGCCAACTAAGGTTGGGAAGTCGTGATGCATTTGCAAGCGGGTGGCGATCCGGGTTCCGGGTCGCCATTCGTGCCAATAGGCTTCGGCCGATGGCTTCGGCCAATGGCTTCGGGATGAAAATGAACGTTAAAGCAACCATGTCGGGAAAAGACGGGCATTCTGCGTTTTCCGTGTTTCAACGCAGGCTCGGTTCGGTTATGGCTTTTGTCATGAACCGTAACTTCCTGTTTTCCATCTCCGCGATTGTTCTCGTTGCGCTTGCTGCCTGCGGCAAGGGAGATGACGAGACTGCTGCCACAACCAATGGCGGCGAGCAGGGCGCTGCTGTATCACAGCCCGCCAAGCCGGTAGAAAACGGCAGCACGGAAAAAGGTCCCGATCTGGTCAAGTCGCTCCGTGACAGTTCCGGCGTGGTAAGCCCGGAAGAGAAAGCGGCGGCCATTGAACGCGCGCGCACAAATGCGGTCGCTGCGGCAAAATCCGTCGGTCAGACGGATCAGCAGGCGCAGGCGGCGGGAGAAGCAGCGGCCACGCTCGCACAGCGCTCCTTCGATGAACGCGAACCCCAGCAATAGGCTTGCGACTGGAGAACTCCGCAATATTGTAAGCCAATGCCTTCCCATTCTTTCTAAATGTTTGTTTTTTCGACTTTTGCCTGCATGGGCGGTTTTCAGTTCATTCGGAATTCTATAGAAAAGTCCCATGTCGATTTGGGTTCGCATTGGTGAGTTTGTCACGTCCGTGGCGTCGAATGCCATCACTGGCGTTATCGAAGCCGTGCGCACCGTTTTCGAGGGCGATGCCGACACGCGTCGCCGGGTGGCCTTTTCCATCGCGATGATCGCGCTTTCCGCCAAGATGGCGAAGGCCGACGGAGTGGTTACCCAGGACGAAATCCGCGCCTTTCAGGACATATTCGCCGTGCCGAAGGAAGAGACGGCGCATGTCGCGCGCCTCTATGATCTCGCCAAGCAGGACGTCGCAGGCTATGAATCCTATGCGCGCCAGCTTGCCGGATTGTGCAGCGAAGGGCAGACGGATTGTCATTTGCTGGAAGACATCCTCGACGGCCTTTTTCATATCGCCACTGCCGATGGCTATGTGCACGAAAAGGAAATGGCCTTTCTTGCAGGTGTCGCGGATATTTTCGGCTTTGACGAGGTTGCTTTCGATCGTATCGCGATCCGGCATGTCCAGCGCGGCGCCGACGATCCCTATGCCATTCTGGGGCTGGAGCGCGGCGTTTCCTTCGAGATGGCCCGCAAGCGCTATCGTTCGCTGGTCAAGGAGCATCATCCTGACCGCCTGGTGGCAGAGGGCTTGCCGCTCGAATTCATAACCATTGCCAACAGGCGTCTTGCAGCGATAAACGCTGCCTGGGCGAGCATTGAGAAGAATCTGGAGGCTGCATGAGCAGCGTGCGCGTAATCGAGAGCGAATTGCTGCAGGAACTGGCGCTGGAGCGGCCGGATTTTGTCGGAGCAACGCTCGACCCATCGCCCAATTTTGGTCCGCGCCGCGACGGCAAGGTGCCCGCCTTTCTCATTCTCCATTATACCGGGCTGGCGTCTGCCGAAGAGGCTGTGCAGGTTCTGAAATCGCCGGATATGGAAGTTTCTGCGCATTACCTTGTCCATGAAGACGGACGGATCGTGCAGATGGTTTCGGAAAAGGCGCGCGCCTGGCATGCAGGCAAGAGCTACTGGAAGGGTGAAACGGACATCAATTCCGCTTCCATAGGCATCGAAATCGTCAATCCCGGCAATCTCGAAGACTATCCTCCCTTCAAGGATGCACAGATCAATGCTGTCATCCACCTCTGCCGCGATATATGCGAGCGTTATGCCATCAAGCCGGAAAATGTTCTGGCCCATTCGGATATAGCACCTTCGCGCAAGACCGACCCCGGCCATAACTTTCCGTGGAAGCGGCTCCACGATGCGGGCGTCGGGCACTATATCGAGCCGACATCGATCCGCGGCGGACGGTTTCTGGCTCGTGGCGAAAACGGCCAGCCGGTCGAGGCGTTGCAATCCATGCTGGCACTTTATGGCTATGAGATCGCCATTACGGGTGTCTTCGATGAAGGCACCGAGACCGTGATTAAGGCCTTTCAGCGTCATTTTCGGACACAAAATGTGGACGGGGTGGCCGATGTATCTACCATAGATACCCTCTACAGGCTGATTTTTTCCCTGCAGAATGTTACCGCCTGACCAGGTGTTAGCGGGCAATTTTTCTATTTAGCGTTGTTTCGTATTTTTGTAATGTTTTCAAAAAAATAGATCGATCCAGACCGGTTGTCGGCGATTTCTATAAGCCGCTCCGGCGGCTTTTGCGTGAATCAGGAATATTACAACCTGTAAGACTATTTTACTTTTACAACCAATCTTCGGCTGCATTTGCCCGGCACTTCATCGCTCAATCCCAGCGGACAAGGGCCTGACAACCCATATCGGGCGGGATCAAAAACAGGACTGTCTCTCCCAAGACGGGCGGTCTGACAAAAGAAACGTTCCAAGACGGTAGGTTATGAAAATTAAATTTGTTGTTGTTTGCGCCCTTGTTGGCGCGATGAGTTCGTTTGGCCTGAATCCAGCACTGAGTGCCCCTTCAACTGAACCGACCAACCTCGCAGCTCTCCTCAAGGCACGTCAGCAGAACAAGTCTGCCGAGGCGGAAAAGCCAACCAAAGCGCCGAAGAAGGCATCGGTCGTCAGCCGCCGTGCAGCACCGGCCACAAAGGGTTCGACCGGCAAGCGTTCGCAGTCGAAAGATACGACTGTCCGTAACGCCAAGGGCGGTACCTATTCCAACATCATTAATCGTTATGCATCGACTTATGGCGTGCCTTCCGCACTTGCCCACGCAGTTGTGCGTCACGAAAGCAATTTTCAGCCGAACGTGCGCGGCAAGGCCGGTGAAATCGGCCTCATGCAGATCAAGCTCTCGACCGCACGCGGCCTTGGCTATACGGGTTCCGCCAAGGGCCTCTACGAGCCTTCCACGAACATCCAGTTCGGCATGAAGTATCTGGCCCAGGCACAGAAGCTTGGCGGCGGAAGCACCTGCGGCACGATCCTGAAGTACAATGCCGGTCATGGTGCAACGCGCATGAACCCGACCTCTGCGAAGTATTGCAGCTCGGTCAAGGCCTATATGCGCGCGCTCTGACGCGAATGCAGATTTACGTCGGCGGTCGCGTAGAGTACAAGCCGCCTGATGTGAACGGAAAGCCGACAGTGGAGACACTGTCGGCTTTTCTGTTTCGCCTGAGTTCAGATTTTTTCAGGAATCCGGTTTCGCTGTTCCGTTATCGTTGCTATATGCGCGCTGTCAGTCGGTCGGGCAGCCGCGCCTGTCATGTGCCGAAAGGCGGCAGGTGAGGAAAGTCCGGGCTCCATGGAAACACGATGCCGGGTAACGCCCGGCGGGGGCGACCCCAGGGAAAGTGCCACAGAAAGCAGACCGCCCCGTCTTCCGTACCGTTGCGTGATGAAACGGCAGGGATGACGGGGTAAGGGTGAAAGGGTGGGGTAAGAGCCCACCGCGTCTGCAGCAATGCAGACGGCACGGTAAACCCCATCGGGAGCAAAACCGAATAGGGACGGCGCGCTGGCTCGCAAGGGCTGGCAATCGGTTTCCGGATCAGCCGTCCGGGTGGGTTGCACGAGGCGGGTGGCGACATCCGTCCCAGATGAATGGCTGCCACGTCGGGCGAAAGCCCGGCCATACAGAACCCGGCTTACAGACCGACTGACAATTTTCCTCAAAAACCGTTTTGGCATTCGAACGCAAGAAACGGATAGTTGCTTGGCGGCAGGGACACTAATTGGGACCTCCACGAAATCATGGAGGCTCAATATGTCCAGCTTGAAAGACAAGGTCGCAATCATCACCGGTGCATCGTCGGGAATAGGACGCGCCACTGCAATGCTTTTTGCCAGAGAGGGCGCAGCCATTGTGCTGAATGCTCGCGGGCTTACTGGTCTCGAACGTGTTGCGGAGGAGATCGCAGCGTTTGGCGGAAAGGCGCATTGTGTTGCGGGCGATGTGTCGGAAGCTGAAACGCATGAGGCGCTTGCTGCGGCAGCGAAGGATAAATTCGGCGGCCTTGATATAGCCGTCAACAATGCTGGCACGGTCGGCCCTATCGCGCCGCTTGCCGAAATCGCGCCCGATGATTGGGCGGGGGTGCTGGCAGGTAATCTGACCTCGGCGTTTATGGGAGCGAGATCACAAATCCCTCTGATGCTTGAAAGGGGTGGGGGCTCGATTGTCTTCACCTCGACATTTGTCGGCACGAGCGTCGGCATTCCGGGCATGTCGGTTTACGGAACCTCGAAGGCAGCTCTCATGGGTATGGTGAAGGGCATAACCGCCGATTACGGCGCCCGTGGTATCCGGGCAAATGCGCTCTTGCCGGGTGGTGTCGATACGCCGATGGGCGGAGATGAAAAGCACAAGGAATGGGCTGCAGGCCTGCATGCGATGAAACGGATCGCCCAGCCCGAAGAAATCGCTCAGGCCGCGCTGTTTCTGGCAGGCCCGATGTCGAGTTTTGTCGCGGGTTCGGCGCTTTACGCCGATGGCGGCAATGCGGCGGTGAAGTAAAAGAATGGGCGGCTTCAAGATACGGAGCCGCCCATTCGAAAAGCCTCGGGAGGGGCTTAAATTGGCACGCCGGACAGGAAATCGTAGATCAGCTTCATATTCAGCACGACGATGATTGCAGCGGTAATGGCAGCAAGCAACGTCACCCAGCGCGGCGCGACCAGCGATCCCATCTTCTTTTTCTCCGCCGTGAACATCACGAGTGGAATGACGGCAAAGGGTAGCTGAAGGCTCAACACGACCTGAGACAGGATCAGAAGCTCTGTCGTTCCCTGCGAACCGTACATGATCGTCACGACGGCAGCGGGAACAATGGCCACGAAGCGGGTGATCGCACGGCGCAGCCACGGCTTCAGGCGAATATCGATGAAGCCTTCCATGACGATCTGTCCGGCCATCGTCGCGGTGATGGTCGAGTTCAGGCCACAGCACAGAAGCGCAATCGCAAAAAGCGTTGGCGCAAGGGCTGATCCCAGCAGCGGGTTCAAAAGAGCATGGGCCTTGTCGAGATCTTCGACCGCAGTATTGCCGGTGGCGTTGAAGCTTGCAGCAGCCAGGATCAGGATTGATGCATTGACCAGCAGCGCGAATGTCAGCGCAATGGTGGAATCCCATGTCGCAAAGCGTATGGCCTCGCGCTTTTCAGCGGTCGTGTGGCCATAATCGCGTGTCTGGATTATGCCGGAATGCAGATAGAGATTATGCGGCATGACCGTGGCACCAATAATGCCGAGCGCAATATAGAGCATGTCCGGATTGCGGATGATGTCGGTCGTCGGTGCAAATCCCTTGATGACAGCGCCCCATTGCGGCTGCGCCATCAGAATCTGGATGAGGAAGCAGAGCGCGATCACGCCCAGAAGGGTGATGATGAGCGCCTCGACACGCCGGAAACCCTTGTTCTGGAGATAAAGAACGAGAAGCACATCGGCGGCGGTGATGATCACACCGATTTCCAACGGAATGCCGAAAAGCAGGTTGAGGCCGATGGCTGTGCCGATGACTTCCGCCAGATCGGTGGCGCAAATCGCAAGTTCGGCCAGCAGCCAGAGAGGCCAGGCAAGGAAACGCGGATAGGCATCGCGACAGGCCTGCGCCAGATCGCGTCCAGTGGCGACAGCAAGGCGTGCGCAGAGCGCCTGCAGGAGCACGGCCATAAGATTGGACAGCAGCACGACGGACAGCAGCGTGTAGCCGAAACGGGAACCGCCAGCGAGCGAGGTGGCCCAATTGCCGGGGTCCATATAGCCAACGGCTACCAGATAGCCGGGACCGAAAAAGGAAAGTGCGCGGCGAAATTTCGAACCGGAACGATTGACTCTGATAGAGCGGTGGACATCGGACATGGATGCTTCGCCGCGATCACGTCGCCAGCCTTCAAATGTTACTTCACCAGCGCCGGAGGGGCCTGCTCCATGGGGTGCCATAATCAATGCCTTGGGTGTTTATGCAGTTGCAAACTATTTGCATTAAATAATCGGACCTGTGGCGGGTGTCAACAGGAAGTGAGGGGCCGTAGGGCAGTAAGGGAATAGGGGAATAGGGGAATAGGGGAATAGGGGAATAGGGGAATAGGGGAATAGGGGAATAGGGTGCGGACAGGTGGTGGACAAGGCAAGTAAAATATTTGCCTTGATCGAAAATGGGTGCTCGTCTTCCCTTACTCCCTTACTCATTTTCCCCCGCGCTCAGTCAAAGGATAACGCTTCATTAAGCTTAATATCCGATAACTGACGAACGAATCCGCCATGTCGCCAGGTTGTCGGCAAATGGGCGGAATCCGCAAGCAAAACGCTAAGGCATGTTTCCTGAAGTTGGGAACCGATTTTGGAACAAACCTGCGTGAAAACAAAAGATTGAAGCGCAACACGCTTTAGAAGACGGGCCAAGTACCCGGGAAAGGATCGGAATGATGGCAAGCCTCGGCGGAGACAATTCTCAAGCCGAAGGGGCTGAAGTCCGTCACGTTCCGGTGCTGATCGCCGAAGTGATCGATGCCCTGAAGCCTGTACCTGGCGCAGTGATTGTCGATGGGACATTCGGTGCCGGTGGTTACACGCGTCGCATCCTGGAGACGGGAGCGGACGTGATCGCGATTGACCGCGATCCGACTGCAATCGAAGCCGGGCGGGCGATGGAAAAGCAGTTTCCGGGCAGGCTCGATCTCGTCGAGTCCCGGTTCTCTGTTCTTGATGAGGCAGTCTCGAAGGTTAAGGGAGCGGGCAGCAAGGTGGACGGCGTTGTGCTCGATATTGGCGTATCGTCGATGCAGATCGATGAGGCCGAGCGCGGCTTTTCCTTTCAGAAGGATGGTCCGCTCGACATGCGCATGTCGAAAAAAGGGCCAAGTGCTGCCGATGTGGTGAACCGCCTCAAGACCGGTGATCTTGCCCGCATCTTCAATTTTCTTGGCGAGGAACGCCATGCGGGCCGTATCGCACGCATGATCGACAAGCGCCGGACCGCACAGCCTTTCACGCGCACGCTCGATCTTGCCAATGCCATCGAAGCACTGGTGGGACGCAATCCGAAGGATCGCATCCATCCGGCGACGCGGGTATTTCAGGCACTGCGCGTCTATGTGAATGACGAACTGGGCGAACTGGCGCGGGCGTTGCTTGCGGCCGAACGCATCCTGAAACCGGGCGGTCGGCTGGTTGTCGTGACTTTCCATTCGCTCGAGGACCGCATGGTGAAGCGCTATTTCGCGGACCGCGCAGGCGGCAGTGCCGGATCGCGTCATCTGCCGGAAACGCATGTGCGTCTGCCGAGCTTTACACCTGCGGTCAAGGGCGCTGTCGGCCCGACCGCAGAGGAAGAAGAACGAAATCCGCGCGCGCGCTCGGCGAAGCTGCGCGCAGGCATCAGGACGGAAAATCCGCCACTGGAAGACGATCTATCCCTGTTCGGACTGCCCAAACTGCCCGAGACGAACGAACTGGCCCGGAGTTAAACGAGTGCTGCGTACTTTCGACATCATCATGATAGCGGCGATGCTGGTGGCGGCGACCGTCACCTACACGATCAAATATGACGCGGAAAAGCAGATCGCGGTCATCGCCAAGCTGAAGCGACAGATCGACTCCGAGAAGGACACGATCACGCTCCTGCGCGCTGACTGGGCTTTGATGACCCAGCCTGGTCGCCTGCAAAGTCTCGTTGGTGTCTACGAAAAGGAACTTAACCTCCAGCCGATTGAAGCCGAACAGCTTGTGCTGGGCGTCAGCGAAATTCCGGAACGTCCGGTTGATGATATCCAGAAGATCATCTCCGGCAGCGACGAACTGCTTGCAAGCGGCGTGCTTGAAAAGGATGCCATCACGACCGGCAGCGTCAAGAAAAGCGGGGCGAGGCACTGATCATGAGGCTGAGACTTTTCAGAAAAAAGAATATGCAGGCAGATGACGGTGTTGAGCCGGTCGGCGATGAAAAGCTGGCCGGCAACATGGCGTTTGTCGGCTCGCGCAAGAAACATGGCAATCGCGCGCGCAATCGCCTCTGGATGGCTATCACCTGCTTTGTCGGCATCTATGGTGTGATGGGCGGCAAGCTCATCTATTTCGGTGTCATCGGCGGCGAAAACGAGGATAATGCTGGCCCGGCTGTTCACCAGCTTGCATCGCGCCCCGATATTCTCGACCGCAACGGCGAAATTCTTGCGACCGACATCAAGACCGCTTCGCTCTATGCCGAGCCGCGCAAGATTGTCGATCCCGATGAAACCATCGAAATGCTGTCGACAGTGTTGCCCGATCTCGATTGGGAAGCGACATATAAGCGTCTGAAAAGCGGTGCCGGTTTCGTCTGGGTGAAGCGCGGGCTGACCCCGAAGCAGCAGAGCCAGATCATGGCGCTGGGCGTTCCGGGCATCGGATTCCGTACGGAAAAGCGCCGTTTCTATCCGGGCGGCCCAACCGCTTCGCACGTCCTCGGTCTCGTCAATGTCGACAATCAGGGCATTGCGGGCATGGAGAAATACATCGACAGCCAGGGGCTGACCGATCTGCGCTCTGTCGGCCTTGCGACCGGCCAGTCGCTGGAGCCGGTGCGCCTCTCGATCGATATTCGCGTGCAGCACATTATGCGTGACGTACTGGTCAAGGCCATGGAACGCTACCGGGCGATTGCTGCCGGTGCAGTGGTTCTGAACGTCAAGACCGGTGAAGTGATTGCCATGGCATCGGTGCCGGATTTCGATCCGAACAACCCGGTCCACGCGCTGGACAAGGACCGCCTGAACCGCATGTCGGCAGGCACCTATGAAATGGGTTCGACCATCAAGAGCTTCACCACGGCGATGGCGCTCGATTCAGGCAAGTTCAACCTGCAGTCGAAACTCGATGCCAGCCGTCCGCTGGTATTCGGCCGCCAGACGATCCGCGACTTCCACGGCAAGGGCCGCTGGCTGACGCTGCCGGAAGTCTTCATCTTTTCGTCCAATATCGGTTCTGGTCGCGAAGCGGATGCCGTCGGCATTGAAGGTCATCGCGCATTCCTGAAGAAGATTGGCCTTCTCGACCGCATGCAGACGGAGTTGCCGGAAGTGGCGCGTCCCGTCGAGCCGCGCGTGTGGAAGAAGGTCCATTCGATGACCATTTCGTTTGGCCACGGCATGATGACGACACCGTTGCAGACGGCGGTTGGTGCTGCCGCGCTGATGAATGGCGGCAAGCTGATGGAGCCCACTTTCCTGATGCGCACGCAGGCTCAGGCCGATCAGGTGGCCAAGCAGGTCATTCATCCACAGGTTTCTGCGGATATGCGCTACCTCTACCGCCTCAACGCGACCGCCCAGGGCGGCTCCGGCAAGCGGGCGACGGTTCCGGGCTATCGCGTCGGTGGCAAGACCGGCACGGCGGAAAAGGTCGTGCATGGTCGCTACTCGAAGGACGTGCGCTTCAACGCATTTCTGGCGTCATTTCCGATGGATGATCCGACCTATGTGGTGCTGACCATCATCGACGAACCGAAACCGGAAGAAGGCAAATTCAGCGCAACCGCTGGTCTTAATGCAGCACCGATGGTTTCGGAGATCATCCGCCGGTCCGCTTCGTTCCTCGGTGTGAAACCCGATTTCCAACTCGAAGCCCAGCCAGCAATGGTTAGCAATTTAAGCGGCAGGCCTGATTTTCAACAGGAAGTGCCGCCAGCAATGGTTTCCAACGAATACGACTGATTCGCATAAAGCAGCCTTTGCAGCGAAACGCGCA
This sequence comes from Brucella tritici, assembly GCF_008932285.1. Classification (NCBI taxonomy): domain Bacteria; kingdom Pseudomonadati; phylum Pseudomonadota; class Alphaproteobacteria; order Hyphomicrobiales; family Brucellaceae; genus Brucella; species Brucella tritici. The sequence continues at coordinate 917,765 of NZ_WBVY01000001.1, read as the reverse complement.
CAACTGAATCTGGATTTGGTATGACCATGAAACTGAAGGAAATCGCTCTCTTTAAGGAACTGGCCTCCGGCAATGCCGGTGAGGTGGAGATCACCGGCGTCACGTCGGACTCCCGCAAGGTCGAACGCGGTTTTCTTTTCGCAGCGCTGAAGGGCGTGAAAGCGGACGGTGCGGCTTTTGTTGCCGATGCCGTCAAGCGCGGCGCAAGCGCCATCATCGCAGGCAAGGATACGGCTGTCGCTGGCGCAGGTGTGCCGGTTCTTCATGTCGATGATCCCCGCCTTGCATTGGCAGTCGCTGCGGCGCAGTTCTATGGCAAGCAGCCACAAGTTATGGTTGCCGTCACAGGCACCAGCGGCAAGACTTCCGTTGCGTCCTTTACCCGGCAGATCTGGGCCTATGCTGGTTTTCCTGCGGCGAATATCGGCACGACCGGCGTATTCTCGCCGACCCGCAGCGACTATAATTCGCTGACCACACCCGATCCGGTGGAACTGCATCGTGTTCTGGCAGAACTTGCTGATGAAGGCGTGACCCATGCGGCTATGGAAGCCTCATCGCATGGCCTTGACCAGCGCCGTCTGGACGGCGTCAGGCTCGCTGCCGGTGCCTTCACCAATCTCGGTCGCGACCATATGGATTATCACGCGACCATCGAAGAATATCTTGGCGCGAAGATGCGTCTCTTCAACACGCTTTTGCCGAAGGGCGCGCCAGCCATCATCTTCTCCGACGATCATTTCTCGGCACAGGCCATCGAAGCGGCAACACTTGCCGGATGCGACGTGAAAACGGTTGGACGGAAAGGCAATTTCATCGCCCTCAAGCGCGTGGAACACGAGCGTTTCCGCCAGCATGTCGAAGTGCGCATCGGCGACGAGATTTTTGAGATCGAACTGCCGCTCGCCGGAGATTTTCAGGTCGCAAATGCGCTGGTTGCCGCCGGGCTTGCCATGGTTACGGGTGTTCCGGCTGCTGCTGCAATGCGTGCCTTGGCGCTCCTGAAAGGCGCACCGGGACGGCTCGATCTCGTCGGCGCGACGGAAGATGGCGCCCCGGCCTATGTCGATTACGCCCATAAGCCCGAGGCACTGGAAAATGTTCTGACTTCCGTGCGTCCGTTTACGACGGGCCGGGTGATTGTGGTTTTCGGTTGCGGCGGCGACCGCGACAAGGGCAAGCGTCCGATCATGGGCGAGATCGCCTCGCGACTGGCGGATGTGGCAATCGTCACGGACGACAATCCGCGTTCGGAGGTTCCAGCCCAAATCCGCTCGGAAATCATGGCGGCAGCGCCGGGTGCGACCGAAATCGGTGATCGTCGTGAAGCGATCTTCACCGCCGTGTCCATGATGCAGCCGGGTGATACACTGGTCGTTGCAGGCAAGGGGCACGAAGAAGGGCAGATTGTCGGCAATATTACCCTGCCGTTCTCGGATCACGCGGAAGTTGCAGCAGCACTTGCTGCCCGCCTTGAGGAGCGCTCGGAATGAGTGACTGGCTCTGGACCTCCAACGATATGGTTGAAGCCATGGAAGGCAGGCCTTTTGGCAACCTTCCGGGCGGCATAACCGGCATCTCAATCGATAGTCGCTCGCTGAAGCCGGGCGAGGCTTTCTTCGCCATCAAGGGCGAACAGTTTGACGGGCATGATTTTGTAACCAGCGCCATGGCTGCCGGTGCAGGTCTTCTCGTGGTGGCCGAGCATCGTCTGCCCGCATTCGGCAATTCCAAAGTGCCGATGATCGTGGTTGAGGATGTGCTTGAGGCCCTGACCAAGCTTGGGATTGCCTCGCGGGCACGCTCGAAGGCGCAGATCATTGCGGTGACGGGTTCCGTCGGCAAGACGACGACCAAGGAAGCCTTGCGCCATGTGCTTTTGGAAGTTGGTAAGGTCCATGCTTCCGTGGCGTCGTTCAACAATCATTGGGGTGTGCCGCTGACGCTCGCGCGCATGCCTGCCGATACGGACTACGGCGTTTTCGAAATCGGCATGAACCATCACGACGAAATTCGTCCGCTGGTGAAGATGGTGCGCCCGCATGTCGCTCTGATTACGCTGATAGCCCCCGCGCATCTCGGCCATTTCGCCAATCTGGAAGAAATCGCCGTTGCCAAGGCAGAGATTTTCGAGGGTATCGTTCCAGGCGGCTATGCGCTTCTCAACCGCGACGACAAGCGCTTCAAGCAGTTGGAAGAACTGGCCGAAAAGGCAGGTGTCGAACATATTGCCACATTCGGCGAGAATGCCCGGTCCGACTATCGTCTGCGCGAAGTGAAGTTACACCCAACCTGCTCCTGCATGACGGTGAAGATCGGCACGCAGGAAGCAGCGGTGAAGGTCGGCATGCCGGGCCGTCATATCGTACAGAACATGCTAGCTGTCCTCGGTGCCGCTGATCTGGTCGGGGCTGATATCGCCAAGGTGATGATGGCCATGGCGACGCTGTCCGCCGAAGGTGGTCGCGGCGCGCGCCATGTGCTTCAGCATCCCGAGGGCACGTTCACGCTGATTGACGAAAGCTACAACGCGAACCCGACCTCGATGCGCGCAGCCCTGTCGCTGCTGCATTCGACGACACCGGAAGGCTCGCGTGGCCGTCGCATTGCTGTTCTGGGAGATATGCTGGAGCTTGGCCGCCAGGCGGGCAAACTTCACGCCGATCTGGCGCGCCCGATTGTGGATGCCGGAGTGAATGCGCTTTTTATCGGTGGACCGGACATGTCGGCACTTAAAAATGCCTTGCCGGTTGAAATTCAGACCGAGTACAGGCAAAGCACCGACGAATTGTTGCCGCTGGTGATCAAGGCGGTCCGTCCGGGCGATGTCATCATGGTGAAATCGTCGAAGGGGATCGGCTTTTCCAAAATCGTCAAGGCGCTGATCAGCCAGTTTCCGCCGGTGGAACCCGCGGAGTAAGCGGTATTTGAGGGATTTTTCTCTACATGTTGATGCTTCTCACCTTCTTCGCCGAACATATGACACCGCTCAATGTGTTCCGCTATATTACCTTCCGCACCGGCGGCGCGATGATTACATCGGCGCTGATCGTGTTCCTGTTCGGCCCGTCGATCATCAACTCGCTCCGGGTGCGTCAGGGGAAAGGCCAGCCGATCCGCGCTGACGGTCCGCAGACCCATTTCAAGAAGGCCGGTACGCCCACCATGGGTGGCCTCATGATCATGACCGGCATTCTTGTGTCGTGCCTGCTCTGGGCCAATCTGGCCAGTGTCTATGTCTGGGTTGTTCTGCTGGTTACGATAGGTTTCGGTGCCATCGGCTTCTATGATGATTATCTCAAGGTGACGAAGCAGTCCGACAAGGGTTTTTCCGGCAAGGCGCGTCTTGGTATCGAATTCCTGATCGCCGCTATTGCCGCTTTCGTCATCATGCGTGCAGGGCAGGAGCCGTTCTCGTCTTCGCTGACGTTCCCGTTTGCCAAGCAGTTCGTCGTCAATCTGAGCTGGTTCTTCATTCCGTTTGCTGCCTTCGTCATGGTCGGCGCGGGCAATGCCGTAAACCTGACTGATGGTCTCGACGGGCTTGCAATCGTTCCGGTCATGGTGGCCGCAGCATCCTTCGGCTTCATTGCCTATCTTTCCGGTAATGCGATCTTCGCCGACTATCTGCAGATCCATTTCGTGCCGGGCACGGGTGAACTTGCTGTGGTTCTTGGCGCTGTTATCGGCGCGGGGCTTGGCTTCCTGTGGTTCAACGCGCCTCCCGCCGCTATCTTCATGGGCGATACGGGTTCGCTGGCGCTGGGCGGTATGCTGGGTACTGTTGCGGTTGCGACGAAGCATGAAATCGTTCTCGCCATCATCGGCGGCCTGTTCGTCGTCGAAGCGCTTTCCGTCATCATTCAGGTTGGTTCCTTCAAGCTGACTGGCAAGCGCGTCTTCCTCATGGCGCCTATCCACCACCATTTCGAAAAGAAGGGCTGGACCGAGAGCCAGGTCGTGATCCGGTTCTGGATCGTTGCGATCATTCTCGCGATGATCGGCCTTTCCACCTTGAAGCTCAGATAACAGGCATATCGAATGATCCCGATCACCGCCCTCAAGGATAAGACAGTCGCCCTTTTCGGACTGGGCGGGTCCGGCATTGCGACCGCCAAGGCGATTCTTGGCGGAGGCGCAAAGATCATTGCCTGGGATGACAATCCAGACAGCGTTGCCCGTGCCCAGAGCGCGGGTATTGCCACAGGCGATCTTCGGCAGGCTGACTGGTCGCAATTTGCGGCCTTCGTGCTTTCGCCGGGCGTGCCGCTGACCCATCCAAAGCCGCATTGGACCGTCGATCTGGCCCATGCCGCAGGCGTCGAAATCATCGGTGACGTGGAACTGTTCGTCCGCGAACGCAATCATATTGCTCCCGATTGCCCGTTCATTGCCATTACCGGCACCAACGGCAAATCGACGACGACCGCTTTGATTGCCCATATCATCAAGGCTTCTGGCCGGGATATGCAGCTAGGCGGCAATATCGGCACGGCAATCCTGACGCTGGAGCCGCCGCAGGCCAATCGTTTCTATGTGGTCGAATGTTCATCTTACCAGATCGATCTTGCGCCATCGCTGAACCCAACGGCGGGCATCCTGCTCAATCTGACGCCGGACCATCTCGACCGTCACGGCTCGATGGATAATTACGCCGCGATCAAGGAACGTCTGGTAGCGGCGAGCGACACGGCAATTGTCGGCGTTGACGATCATTATTGCGAAGCCATTGCGGACCGGCTCTATCGTGACGGCGTAAATGTCGTACGGATTTCCAAGGAAAAGCGCCTCGGCAAAGGCTATTTTGCTGACGGCGCCAAGCTGTTCTGGGCGCAGGATGGGGAAGTCGATGAAATCGCTTCTCTGGAAGGTATCGGTTCGCTGCGCGGCGCACACAATGCGCAAAATGCGCTTGCAGCGATTGCGGCCTGTTTGTCGGTGGGCTTAAGCCTTGAAGAAATCCAGGCGGGATTGAAGAGCTTCCCAGGTCTGGCCCATCGCATGGAGCAGGTCGGGCATCGCGGGAAAGTCCTGTTCGTCAACGATTCCAAGGCGACCAATGCGGAAGCAACTGCTCCGGCATTGTCCTCCTTCCCGCAAAACATTTACTGGATTGCAGGTGGTGTACCGAAAGCTGGCGGGATTGCTTCGCTGGCCGGGTTCTTCCCGCGGATTGCCAAGGCCTATCTGATCGGCGAAGCCGCAGCACAGTTTGCGGCAACGCTTGGCGATGCGGCGCCGTTCGAGATTTCCGACACGCTTGCAGTCGCCGTCGAGCACGCTGCCCGCGATGCCGGTAACGATGCTGCTCCCGAACCGGTCGTGCTGCTGTCGCCTGCTTGCGCGAGCTTCGACCAGTTCCAGAATTTTGAAAAACGCGGCGATGCATTCCGCAGCGCTGTTCTGGCGCTTCCGGGTGTTGAGCTTATAGGAGGAAAAAGCTGATGGTAAGCCGTGTCGATCGCGGTCCTGTCGCCAATTGGTGGTGGACAATAGACCGCTTCTTCCTCGCTGCATGTCTGGCCCTGATGGGGCTTGGCATTCTGCTGTCATTCGCCGCAAGTCCTGCCGTGGCCCAGCGTATCGGCCTCGACGGGTTCCATTTCGTCGAGCGCCAGATTTTCTTCATGGTTCCGGCGGTGGCCGTCATGATCGGCGTGTCGTTTCTGTCGCCGCGTCAGATCAGGCGATTTGCTTTGATCCTGCTTGGTATTTCCCTCGTATTGATGGTTGCAGCATTGTTCTTCGGTATCGAAGTGAAGGGTGCGCGGCGCTGGGTCAATCTGGCGGGTATCTCCATCCAGCCATCGGAATTCATGAAGCCTGCATTTGTCGTGGTTTGCGCCTGGCTGTTCTCAGAGCGGGAACGCGGTGGCGAAATGCCCGGCAATTTTCTAGCCATGCTGCTGTTCGGCACTGTTGCCGCTCTGCTCGTTCTCCAGCCTGACCTTGGCCAGACAATGCTGACCACGGGCACATGGGGTGCGATGTTCTTCCTCGCAGGTCTGCCGATGTTCTGGATTCTGGTCCTGGGTGGTCTTGCTGTTTGCGGCGGCGTTTCAGCCTATTTCATGTTCGATCACGTGGCCGGGCGTATCAATCGGTTCATGACGGGTGAGGGCGATACGTTCCAGGTCGATGCCGGTCGCGAAGCGATCCTGCGTGGCGGCTGGTTCGGACAGGGGCCGGGCGAAGGCACCATCAAGCGCATCATCCCGGACAGTCATACCGACTTCATTTTCTCGGTTGCGGCAGAAGAATACGGCATCATCCTGTGCATGATCATCATGCTGCTGTTCGCATTCATCGTCGTGCGCGGTCTTTCGATTGCGCTGCGCGAGCGTGATCCGTTCACCCGTCTGGCAGTCTCGGGGATTGTCATTCTGTTCGGTTTCCAGTCGATCATCAACATGGCCGTGAACCTGCATCTCATGCCTGCAAAGGGCATGACCCTGCCGTTCATTTCCTATGGCGGTTCCTCGCTTATCGCCATCGCCATTACGATGGGTATTCTTCTGGCTCTGACGCGCCGCCGTCCGGAAGCCCGCATGACCCACACGGTCGGTAGCGGTGTCGATATGGGCAAACGCATTCCTGCGCTGTGAGGGGCCGATGGTAAAAGGCGTAATCGTACTGGCCGCCGGTGGAACGGGTGGCCATCTCTTTCCGGCGGAAGCGCTGGCGCATGAATTGAAGGCACGCGGATGGGACGTCCATCTGGCGACCGATGCGCGCGCGCAGCGTTTCGCCGGTGCCTTCGCGGAAGACCATATTCATGTCATTCGTTCGGCGACAATTGCAGGCCGTAACCCGATAGCGCTCCTGAAGACGTTCTGGTCACTATGGCAGGGCAATCTCGATTCCCGTAAATTGTTCCGCCGGCTGAAGCCCAAACTCGTCGCGGGCTTTGGTGGCTATCCGACACTGCCGCCGCTCTATGCCGCGAGCAACATGAACATCCCGACGATGGTGCACGAGCAGAATGCCGTCATGGGCCGCGCCAACAAAGGGCTTGCAGGTCGCGTGAAAGCAATTGCTGGTGGTTTCCTGCCCGAGACCGGCGGGGTCTATGCCGAAAAGACGGTCACGACCGGCAATCCGGTCCGTCCTCCAGTTCTGGCCGCGGCTGAGACTTCTTACAAGCCGGTCAAGGCGGATGAACGGTTCCGCCTGCTGGTCTTTGGCGGTAGCCAGGGCGCACAGTTCTTTTCGACAGCCATTCCCGCTGCTGTGGCCTTGCTGCCGGATAGAGACCGGGCACGGTTGCTGATTACCCAGCAGGCGCGCAAGGAAGACGAAGCCGCCGTGCGGGACGCTTACGAGAAACTTGGTGTTCCCGCTGATGTTGCGCCGTTTTTCAACGATATGCCGGCACGCATGGCGGATGCCCAGTTCGTGATTTCGCGATCCGGTGCTTCGACTGTTTCGGAGATCACGGTGATCGGTCGCCCGGCAATGCTGGTGCCGTTTCCACATGCGCTCGATCATGATCAGGCGGCGAATGCAGCCGCACTTGCTTCAGCAGGCGGTGGCGAGGTCGTTCGCCAGTCGGAATTGTCGCCAGAACGCTTGGCCGAGATACTCCAGGCTGCAATGAATCAGCCGGAGCGCCTCGAAGCACAAGCAAAAGCTGCAAAAAGCGTTGGTAAGCCGGATGCAGCGCGGTTGCTTGCTGATCTGGCAGAGGCTATTGCAGCAGGTAAATCTGTTCAGGAATTTAAAGAAGGAACTCGGCCATGAAAATGCCGCTGAATATCGGGCTTGTCCATTTCATCGGAATTGGCGGCATCGGCATGAGCGGTATTGCCGAAGTGCTGCACAATCTCGGCTATCATGTGCAGGGCTCGGACCAGTCCGACAGCGCCAATGTACAGCGCCTGCGTGAAAAAGGCATTGAGGTCTTTGTCGGCCACAAGGCTGAAAACATCGGCGATGCCGAAGTGGTTGTCGTTTCGACGGCGATCAAGAAGAACAATCCCGAGTTGGTTGCTGCACGCGAAAAACTGTTGCCCATCGTGCGCCGCGCCGAAATGCTGGCCGAACTGATGCGCTTCCGTCATGCGGTCGCGATTGGCGGCACGCATGGCAAGACCACCACGACGTCGATGGTTGCGGCCTTGCTGGATGCCGGGCACCTCGATCCAACTGTTATCAATGGCGGTATCATCAACGCCTATGGCACCAATGCCCGCATGGGCGATGGTGACTGGATGGTGGTGGAAGCGGATGAAAGCGACGGTACGTTCCTCAAGCTTCCTGCCGATATTGCGGTCGTCACCAATATCGACCCGGAACATCTCGACCATTACGGCAATTTCGACAATGTGCGCGCGGCTTTCGCGCAGTTTGTCGAGAATGTGCCGTTCTATGGCTTTGGCGTGATGTGCCTTGACCATCCCGAAGTGCAGGCTCTGGTGAGCCGCATCGAAGACCGCCGTATTGTGACTTATGGCCAGAACCCGCAGGCCGACGTGCGTTTTGTCAATCATCGCATGGATGGTGCGGCGAGCCTGTTCGATGTCGTGATCCGCTCCCGCAAGGGCGAGGCGACCGAGATCAAGGATCTGCGTCTGCCGATGCCGGGCCAGCACAACGTATCCAATGCGACGGCAGCAATCGCTGTTGCGCATGAACTGGGTATCTCTGCCGACGATATTCGTCGCGGTCTCGGCTCGTTCGGCGGCGTGAAACGTCGCTTTACCCATACGGGCACATGGAACGGCGTCGAGATATTCGACGATTACGGCCATCACCCGGTTGAAATCCGCGCCGTGCTGAAAGCTGCGCGCGAAGCCACGAAAGGCCGTGTGGTCGCCATCGTGCAGCCGCACCGCTATACGCGTCTGGCAAGCCTGTTTGACGAATTCGCGGCATGTTTCAACGATGCCGATACAGTCATCGTGGCGCCGGTCTATACGGCAGGCGAAGACCCTATCGAAGGCGTCAATTCCGAAACGCTCGTATCACGCATCAAGACCGCAGGTCATCGCGATGCGCGCTATGCCAGCGGTCCAGAGGCGCTGGCGCCGTTGGTCGCGTCGATTGCAGAGCCGGGCGATTTCGTAGTCTGCCTCGGCGCAGGCAATATTACGCAGTGGGCATATGCACTGCCGAAAGAACTGGCAGAACAGGGTAAGAAATAAGATGGAAAGCGGCGAGACGCTTCTGAAGAAGCTCGACGGCAAACTGTCGGGCTTGCGTGGTCGGCTGACGCCCGATACCGGCATGGACAAGATCACCTGGTTCCGCGCTGGCGGACCGGCACAGGTCCTGTTTCAGCCTGCCGACGAAGAAGACCTCTCCACATTTCTGAAAGCCGTGCCGGAAGAGATACCGATTCTCGTTGTCGGCATCGGCTCCAATCTGCTCGTACGCGATGGCGGGGTTCCCGGCTTCGTCGTGCGGCTTTCTGCAAAAGGCTTCGGCGAAGTCGAACAGGTTTCCGATACGCAGTTGCGGGCCGGGGCGGCCACGCCTGACAAGCGTGTGGCCGCAGCGGCTCTGGACGCGGGGCTGGCTGGCTTTCATTTCTACCACGGCATACCCGGCGGCATTGGCGGCGCTTTGCGCATGAATGCAGGCGCAAACGGCGTGGAAACACGCGAGCGCGTTGTTGAGGTTCGCGCCCTTGATCGAAACGGCGAGGTACATGTGCTTTCCAATGCCGGTATGGGCTACGCCTATCGGCATTCTTCTGCGCCATCGGATATGATTTTTACCTCCGTCTTGTTCGAGGGAGTTCCGGGTGAGCCAGATGAGATCCGGCGGGCCATGGACGAGGTGCAGCATCATCGCGAGACGGTGCAGCCTGTGCGCGAAAAGACGGGTGGTTCGACCTTCAAGAATCCGGAAGGCACATCGGCCTGGAAGGAAATCGACAAGGCAGGCTGTCGCGGTTTGCGTGTCGGTGGCGCGCAGATGTCCGAAATGCACTGCAATTTTATGATCAATACAGGCACCGCAACGGGGCGTGATCTGGAGACTTTGGGCGAAACGGTACGCGCCAAAGTTTTCGAAAATTCGGGTATTCGCCTTCATTGGGAAATCAAACGTCTCGGTTTGTTCCGCGAGGGTGAGCCGGTTGAAGAGTTTCTTGGAAAATTTTGATAAAAAAGTTGCCCGGATTTTCTACCTGATATTCCGGGCTTTTTTGCCTTCACAAGCGACGCGTAAGGTTCGTCCCTTCCTATAGGGTCTTGTCACGGAATCAATCCTCTGATTCTTTAGGGTTAACCACACAGTGATTTGATTCGGCAGGATTTTCCTGCCGCGGGTGCCTGCGGCCTGTGCTGCTGGGTTACTCGGATTCTGTTTAATTGATGCGCAGGGGATTGCGCAGAGGGGATGCTAACATGACGGGAAAGCACGTCGCCGTTTTGATGGGCGGTTTCTCTTCGGAGCGTCCGGTCAGCTTGTCCTCCGGAGCAGCTTGCGCTGCGACCCTTGAAGAGCGCGGCTATCGCGTGACGCGTGTCGATGTGGATCGCAATGTTGCCAGCGTTCTTGCCGAGCTGAAGCCTGACGTTGCGTTCAATGCGCTGCATGGTCCTTTCGGTGAGGATGGCGCTATTCAGGGCGTTCTCGAATATCTCCAGATTCCCTATACGCATTCGGGCGTGCTCGCTTCGGCGCTTGCCATGGACAAGGATCGCGCCAAGAAGGTTGCGGCTGCTGCTGGCGTTACTGTTGCCCCCTCGCTTCTGCTCAACCGTTTTGAAATCGGTACCGAACATCCGATGGAGCCGCCTTACGTCGTCAAGCCGGTTCGTGAAGGTTCGAGCTTTGGTGTTGTGATCGTTAAGGAGGATCAGACGCATCCTCCGCAAATCATCAGTTCGGCTGAGTGGAATTACGGTGCCGAAGTGCTGGTCGAGAAATACATCCCCGGTCGGGAATTGACCTGCGCGGTGATGGGTGATCGCGTCATGGATGTGTGCGAGATCATTCCGGTAGGGCATCAGTTCTACGACTATGATTCAAAATATGTTGCAGGCGCGTCTTCTCACGTGTGTCCGGCAAAAATTTTACCAAATATTTACCAAAAAATACAAACAATGGCCCTTACGGCGCATCGGGCAATCGGGTGTCGGGGCGTAAGCCGGTCAGACTTCCGTTTCGATGATCGTTTCTCTGAAGATGGCGAAGTTATCTGGCTGGAAATCAATACCCAGCCGGGGATGACTCCTACCTCGCTCGTGCCTGATATCGCCAAAGCGGCTGGTATCTCTTTCGGTGAATTGTTGAGTTGGATGGTGGAGGACGCGTCTTGTTTGCGTTGAACGGAAAATCGGACGGATATGGGCGCTCGGGCTCGATGCGGGATGCATCGGGGGCGATGGGTGCTGCTTTTGTCCTGCCGCGCTTCCTGCGCAAGCCGTTCCGCTTTGCCGTCCGCCTTTTCCAGGGCAATGTTAATATTCCGCGCCATGCCGGCACTGTCGGCATGCTGGGTTTCCTCGGTGCTACCGGCTTTTATGGCATGGCGGTTGGCGGTCATACGCCGGAGGTGGTCAAGGCGACTGCTTCCACGCTCGGTTTTGCAATCGAGGATGTAAAGGTCGTTGGAAACAACGAGACCTCCGATATCGATGTTCTGGGCCAGCTTGATCTCGACGGCGAGACGTCTCTTGTCGGTCTGAGCGCAGAAGAAGCGCGCCAGTCCATCGACAAGCTGCCCTGGGTTGAAAGCGCAGAAGTTCGCAAGGTTTATCCCGGCACCGTTCTTGTTTCGCTGCATGAGCGCAAGGCGTTCGCCATCTGGCAGAACGACAAGGACCTGTCGCTGATCGACGCCGCTGGCGACACGATCGTTCCGTTCCGTTCCGGCCGTTACAATTCGCTGCCGCTCGTCGTGGGCGAGGGCGCGGAAAAGAAGGTCAAAGGGTTCGTTGACGAGATTGCCGCCTATCCCGGTCTGGCCGGAAAGGTTCGCGCCTACATCCGCGTCGGCGACCGTCGCTGGGATCTGCTTCTCGATAATGGCGTGCGCATCATGCTGCCGGAAACCGATCCGCTGAAGGCATTGGCGCAGGTCGAAAAGCTCGATCAGGACCAGCATCTTCTGTCGCGCGATATCGCTGCGGTCGATCTTCGTCTCGGTGATCGTGTGACGGTCCAATTGACGGCAACTGGCATGGAGCAGCGCCAGAAGTTTCTGGCAGAGCGTAAAAAAGAACTATCCCGCACGGGGAAGCGCGTATGAGTATTCTGGGCGGCAAGGGATCATCACAAGGCGGAACTGCAGGGCGCAAGGTGCGCCTGTTAACGGTTCTGGATGTCGGATCGAGCAAGGTTTCCTGCGTCATCGCACGGTTGCGTCCGCATGAAGGCGGCGCACTGCTGCCAGGTCGCACGCACCGTATGGAAGTGCTGGGCATCGGCCATCAGCGTTCGCGCGGCGTCAAGTCGGGCGTCATCATTGATCTGGATGCGGCTGAGCAGTCGATTCGTCTTGCCGTCGATGCAGCGGAACGCATGGCTGGCCTTACCGTCGATAGCCTGATCGTCAATATTTCGGCCGGTCGCCTCAAGAGCGAAACCTTCACGGCAAGCGTCAATCTGGGCGGCCATGAAGTCGAGCAGACTGATATTCGCCGCGTTCTGGCCGCCGGTGCCAAGCAGGCGCTCGCAGCCGAGCGCCATCTCGTTCATTCGCTGCCGGTCGGTTATACGCTCGACGGTGAACGTGGCATTCGCGATCCTCTCGGAATGTTGGGCGACAGCCTTGGTGTCGACATGCATGTGCTGACTGCCGATGCGGCGCCGTTGCGCAATCTGGAACTTTGCATCAATCGCTGCCACCTGTCGGTGGAAGCCATCGTAGCGACGCCTTATGCCAGCGGTCTTGCGGCTCTGGTCGGCGACGAGGCTGAAATGGGTGCGGCCTGCATCGATATGGGCGGCGGTACGACGACGATTTCCGTCTTCTCCGAAGGCAAGTTCATTCACGCCGATGCAGTGGCCATTGGCGGCAATCACGTGACGATGGACGTGGCTCGCGGCTTCTCCACCCGGATGGAAGATGCCGAGCGCCTGAAGGTCATGTACGGCTCTGCTCTGCCGAGCGCTGCCGATGACCGCGATCTCATCTCCGTGCCACCCATCGGTGACGATGAGCGTGACGTACCCAATCAATATCCGCGCTCGGTGCTGACGCGGATTATCCGTGCAAGAGTGGAAGAGACGCTGGAACTGGTGCGCGACAGGCTCAACCAGTCAGGTCTTGGACATATTGTCGGCAAGCGTGTGGTTCTGACCGGCGGCGCAAGCCAGCTGCCAGGAATGCCAGAGGCGGCCCGGCGAATCCTTGCAAGAAATGTACGAATCGGGCGTCCTCTAGGAATAGCGGGATTGCCTGAGGCGGCTAAGGGGGCAGCTTTTGCCGCGACCGTTGGACTTCTGATTTACCCGCAGGTGGCCGGGATAGAAGAGCGGTCGGTGAAAGCAGCTTCCTCCGGTCTCATGACCGGTACGGGTGGGCGCATTCAACGTGTCAGCCAATGGCTGAAAGAGAGTTTCTGAGTAGCAAGTGTTGTGTAAGCTGTTGAAATAGCGTGTTGAATTATTGGGGCGTGACCATCTGGGTAACAACCAATCCACACCGCGGCGGCGAAGCGGTGGTAAGGCTTAAGAGGAACAAGGACCTATGACTATCAATCTGCAAAAGCCGGATATCACCGAGCTGAAGCCCCGCATCACCGTATTCGGTGTCGGCGGCGGCGGCGGCAATGCGGTCAACAATATGATCAATGCCGGTCTGCGCGGCGTGGATTTTGTCGTGGCCAACACCGACGCTCAGGCTTTGACGATGTCGAAGTCCGAACGCATGATCCAGCTTGGCGCTGCTGTCACAGAAGGCCTTGGTGCTGGTTCCCAGCCAGAGGTTGGTCGCGCGGCTGCTGAAGAATGCATCGACGAAATCGTTGATCACCTGAACGGCACGCATATGTGCTTCGTGACTGCCGGCATGGGCGGCGGCACCGGTACGGGTGCAGCTCCGGTCGTGGCGCGCGCTGCTCGCGAACGCGGCATACTCACCGTTGGCGTCGTGACCAAGCCTTTCCATTTCGAAGGCGCCCGCCGCATGAAGACTGCCGATCTCGGCATCGAAGAACTGCAGAAGAATGTCGATACGCTTATCGTCATTCCGAACCAGAACCTCTTCCGCATCGCCAACGACAAGACCACCTTCGCCGATGCTTTCGCAATGGCTGACCAGGTGCTTTATTCGGGCGTTGCCTGCATCACCGACCTGATGGTCAAGGAAGGCCTCATCAATCTCGACTTCGCCGACGTTCGTTCGGTGATGCGCGAAATGGGCAAGGCTATGATGGGTACGGGCGAAGCTTCCGGCGAAGGCCGTGCAATGGCTGCTGCCGAAGCTGCAATCGCTAACCCGCTGCTTGACGAAACCTCGATGCGCGGCGCGAAGGGCCTCCTGATCTCGATCACCGGTGGTCGCGACATGACCCTGTTCGAAGTCGACGAAGCTGCTACGCGTATTCGCGAAGAAGTCGATCCGGATGCGAATATCATCCTTGGCGCAACCTTCGACGAAGGCCTCGAAGGCGTCATCCGCGTTTCTGTCGTCGCTACCGGTATCGATAAGCAGTTAGGAGACGCGGCGCCTGCGCCGCTGGAATTTCGCCAGCCGGTAAAGCAGACCGCACAGGCGAAGCCAATGGCTCCGCATGGCGCACTTCGTCCTCCGGTTGTTGAACAGCCGCGTCAGGTCGATCCGATTGCCCAGGCGATCCAGTCTGCCGAAGCTGAAATTCCAGCCGCACCAGCAGCTCCTGCAGCTTCTGCTGAGCCGGAATTCCGTCCGCAGAGCCGCATTTTCCAGGCTCCGGCACCGGAGTCCTTCGAACGCGCTCCGGTTGCCCGTGCACCGATGCCGCAGGCACCGGCAGGTCATCAGGCAGCACAGCCACAGGCCTACCAGCAGCCGCAGATGCATGAACAGCCGGTTCGTGAACCGCGTCCTGCTCCGCGCATGCCTGCCGTTTCGGATTTTCCGCCGGTTGCACAGGCTGAAATTAATGCCCGTCGTGCTCCGCAGCAGCCTGCACAGGAAGAGCCGCGCGGCCCGATGAGCCTCCTAAAGCGCCTGACTCATGGTCTGTCGCGTCGTGAGGAAGATCAGCCTGCCGCTCGTCTGGAACCGGCTCAGCATCGTGAACCTAGCATGCGCCCGGCTGAACGTCGCGCTCCGCAGCAGGACTCGTCCATCTACGCACCGCGTCGCGGCCAGCTTGATGATCAGGGTCGTCCGCAGCCGCGTGCAGCTTCGGAAGAAGATCAGCTCGAAATCCCGGCCTTCCTGCGCCGTCAGTCGAACTGAGCCATTTCGGTGACTGAATAGGAAAGCCGCGGGTAACTCCCGCGGTTTTTTCGTTTCAGTAAACAAAATCAAAACATTCGTAAGAAAGCGTGATTTTGTTCAAGTCACGCAAATTATTATTTTAATTGAAACGGGGTGTGGTTGGGGCAGCACATGTTTGTGAACCCTGTGTATTTCCGGTCGCAATTTTAGCTATATCTATCCATATAGACGCAAAGAATTGCGAAATGGGCTGTGTTGAAATTCCGTTTGAACGGCCTGCATTCATTTTATTCAGCAGATTGGAACTGTCTTGAGCGCTTATCAAAAGACAATTGGTCGTGCGGTCACGCTTTCAGGCGTCGGCGTTCATGGCGGGGCCCCGGCTTCGGCGACGTTTTTCCCGGCCGATGCCGATACGGGTATCGTGTTTCAGCGCTCGGACCTGAAGGGCAAGGCACCGGAAGTACGGGCCCATGTTTCGCAGATTGGCGCCACTGACCTCTGCACGTCGCTTGGACCGAAAGAATCCAAGATCGACACGGTCGAGCACCTGATGGCGGCGGTCGCCGCACTGGGCATTGATAACCTTGTCGTTGAAATTGATGGTCCTGAAGTTCCTATACTCGACGGTACTTCTGCGCGTTTCATCGAAGCTTTCGATGAGGCAGGTATCGTCACGCAGGAAGCGAAGCGCCGCTTTATCCGTATTCTGAAAACGGTCCGCGTCGAAGCCGGTGGCTCCTGGGGTGAATTCCGTCCCTTTGCCGGTACACGGTTTGAGGTCGAGATCGACTTCGAGTGCCCGCTGATCGGCCGGCAGAAATTTGCCGACGATGTGGACGAAGCGACCTTCCGCAAGGAGCTTTCCACTGCGCGCACTTTCGGTTTCATGAAGGATGTGGAGCGTCTCTGGGCTTCCGGCCATGCGCTTGGCTCGTCGCTCGACAATTCGCTTGTCATTGGCGACGACAATTCTGTCATCAATCCGGGCGGCCTGCGTTTCAAGGATGAGTTCGTCCGTCATAAGACGCTCGATGCCGTCGGCGATCTGGCGCTTGCCGGTCTGCCGTTTCTCGGCTGCTTCCGTTCCTATCGCAGCGGCCACAGGCTGAATGCGGAAACGGTCAAGGCGCTGCTGTCGGACAAGACGGCGTTCGATATTGTCGAGGCCTCCGGTGTTCGCCAGAATTCCAGAGCATCCGATTTCGTTGCCGTGAAGCCGAATATCGCGGCTCCATGGGCGCTCTAAACGTTTGTTTGGAACCGCGAATCTTATCCGAATGCCGTTCCACACTTTTCGGGACGCGCTCTAAATTAGCCAAGAAATAGTATGTATCGGCGCATGGCCTTAATTGAGCCGTGTTCGCCGGTTCACCTCGCAATTGAGTCGATACGTCGTTTTACGGTGGATTGATCGGGGAGCATCTACCCACACGGGTAGCCAATACCGGGGACAATTCACACTGGTTACGCGTTTCGATACGCCGTCCGGCGGATTTCAGACCACTAGACGATTGCCGATTTCGCCTGCATGTGGTTTATGGACGGCCAAAACGGCGTCAGCTATGTTCGTACATTCGCTGAAGCTGAATGATTTGTATGGATGGAGCAGCCGTGCAGTGCTAGAAGCACGCAGTTCCAAACAGGAATGACGCTGCCAAAAGGCCGGAGACCGCATGACGAGTTTCAAATTCAAGGGTGTGACGAAAACCGCGCTGCTGACTGGCGCTATCGCCGTTCTTATCCCGCTCGCCGGTTGTGCCAGCAAGGACGACGACATCGATCTCACCAAGTATGTCGAGACGATCGATCCTGCCGACAAAACCTACAATGAAGGTCTCGCCAATCTGGATGCAGGTCGCCTTGATGAAGCTGCGAAGAAGTTCGCCGCCGTCGACCGCCAGCACCCCTACACGGAATGGGCACGCAAGTCGCTCGTGATGGCTGCCTTCACCAACTACCGCAAGGGCAATTACGAAGAAGCGATCTCGATGGCAAAGCGTTACAATACGCTTTACCCGACTTCGCCTGAATCAGCCTATGCCTATTACATCATCGGTCTTTCCTACTTCCGCCAGATTCCGGACGTGACCCGCGATCAGGCTGCGAGCCGTCGCGCGATCGCTGCGATGCAGGAAGTGGTCGATCGTTTCCCGGATTCCGAATATACGGATGACGCCAAGGCCAAGATCCGCTTCGCTCGCGACCAGCTCGCAGGCAAGGAAATGCAGGTTGGCCGCTATTATCTGGAGCGTAAGGAATACCTTGCTTCTATCAAGCGCTTCCGCGGTGTTGTGGAGGAATATTCCAACACCCGTCAGGTGGAAGAAGCCCTCGCTCGTCTCGTCGAAGCCTACTATGCGCTTGGCCTGACGTCGGAAGCCCAGATGGCAGCTTCAGTTCTCGGCAAGAACTATCCGGATAGCCCGTGGTACAAGGACAGCTACAAGCTTCTGCAAAGTGGTGGTCTTGAACCGCGCGAGAATGGCAATTCGTGGCTGGCCAAGGCTTCGTCGCTCATCACCGGCGGCGGCTCATAAGCTGATTCTCACATGCTGTCGCACCTGTCGATCCGCGATATTGTTCTGATTGAAAGGCTCGACATCGAGTTCAAGACAGGCTTGTCCGTGCTTACCGGCGAAACCGGGGCGGGCAAGTCTATCCTGCTTGATTCGCTTTCGCTGGCGCTAGGCGCACGCGGCGACGCCTCGTTGGTGCGTCACGGTGCCGATCAGGGGCAGGTGACAGCGGTGTTCGATGTACCGGGCGCGCATCCGGCCCGGATTTTTCTGCGCGATAATGGTTTTGACGATGATGGCGACATCATCCTGCGTCGCCTGCAGATGGGCGATGGTCGCACGCGCGTCTTCATCAACGATCAGGCGGCGAGCGTCGCGCTCCTTCGTGATCTCGGACGCAGGCTCGTGGAAATCCACGGCCAGCATGACGACCGCGCGCTGATTGATACCGATCTTCACCGTACATTGCTGGATGCTTTTGGTGGTCTCGAGCCAGAGGCGGCAGTAGTTCGCGAGCGTCACAAGGCCTGGCGCGATGCGGAAACCGCACTTGCCAAGCATCGTGCCCGCGTCGAGCAGGCCGAGCGTGAAGGGGATTACCTGCGCTCTTCGGTTGAAGAACTGACCAAGCTCGATCCGCAACCCGGCGAGGAAGAAGAGCTCGCCGAGCGCCGTGCGATCATGATGAAATCTGAAAAGATCGCCGGTGACGTGAACGAAGCTGGCGAGTTGCTGTCGGGGCAGGGATCACCTGTACCGACGCTGGCGAGTCTTGTGCGCCGTCTGGAGCGCAAGATTCCGGAAGCACCGCATCTGCTGGAGCCGGTTTGCAAGGCAATCGATGAGGCGCTTAACAGTCTGGCTCTTGCGCAGGACGGCATAGATCATGCCATGCGCGAGATTGATTTCGATCCGCGCGTGCTGGAACAGGTCGAGGAACGGCTCTTTGCTTTGCGCGCTGCCGCACGCAAATATTCTGTCGCGGTGGAGGGATTGCCTGCGCTGCGCGACAAGATGGATGCTGATCTCGCCGATCTGGACGCTGGAGCGGAAAAGCTTATCCAGCTTGAAGGTCAGGCGACTGAAATGCGGGCGGCCTATGACACGGCAGCGGCTAAACTTTCCGGTTTGCGCAAGGAAACAGCGGAACATCTGAAGGCTGCTGTGATGGCCGAATTGCCTGCACTGAAACTGGAGCGTGCAGAATTCATCGTTGAAATGACGACCGACACACAAGCGCGGGCGGCGGAAGGCATCGATACGGTTGAGTATTGGGTGCGCACCAATCCGGGCACGCGGGCCGGGCCGATGATGAAGGTCGCTTCGGGTGGTGAGCTTTCGCGTTTCCTGTTGGCGCTGAAGGTGGCGCTTGCGGATCGCGGTTCTGCTCCGACGCTCGTATTCGATGAAATCGATACCGGCGTGGGCGGTGCGGTGGCGGATGCCATCGGGCAGCGTCTTGCACGGCTTTCCGGCCGTGTGCAGGTTCTTTCGGTCACGCATGCGCCGCAGGTGGCAGCGCGTGCCTCCACACATTTCCTGATTGCCAAGTCGGCGACCAATGAAGACCGTATGTCTACCTCGATCCGATCCATCGGAGTGGACGAGCGGCAGGAAGAGATTGCCCGAATGCTGGCCGGAGCCAGCATCACCGATGAAGCACGCGCAGCAGCAGAGCGCTTGCTGGCCGAGAATTGAGCATTTGCGCGCCAAAAGTGCGAAGCGCCTACGCGGGGAAATCAGTCCACTGGACTGATTTCTGATCCCGCTTCGATGCGTCGGATAATGCGTACAAACAAAGAATAGCGCGCTTGTCTCCTGACAGAACGTTGTCAGTGTGACCACATGTTCGTAACCGAGCGCGGCTGTATGCGTAGCCTTATTTCTTGGTTATGTTGAGCAAAATTGAATCAGCAGGTTTTGCTCCGCTTATGACCGATACTCCCGTCGAAAAACTGACCGAACCTGAAGCCGTTTCAGAACTGGAACGTCTGGCGCGCGAAATTGCGCATCATGATGAGCTCTATCACGCCAATGATCGGCCAGAGATTTCCGATGCCGAGTATGACGCGCTGAAGCGTCGTAACGATGCGATCGAAGCGCGCTTCCGGCATCTGGTACGGGCGGATAGTCCATCCTTGCGGGTTGGCACTGCGCCGGTTTCGAAATTCGCGCAGGTTGTTCACGCACGCCCGATGCTTTCGCTCGGCAATGCGTTTTCGGACGAGGACGTGCGTGATTTCGTGGGCAGTGTCTATCGCTTTCTGGGGCATCTGCCGGATAATTCCATCGCATTTACCGCTGAACCGAAGATCGACGGACTTTCCATGTCGATCCGCTATGAGAATGGAATTCTGGTTAGCGGTGCGACTCGTGGGGACGGCACGACCGGCGAGAATGTCACGGCGAATATTCGTACTATTGCCGAAATTCCGAACCGGCTTCCGGCTGGAGCTCCGTCCGTCGTGGAAGTGCGCGGCGAGGTCTATATGGCCAAGAGCGATTTCCTCGCGCTCAACGAACAGATGGCTGCTGAAGGCAAGCAGACTTATGTGAACCCGCGCAACACGGCAGCAGGTTCCCTGCGCCAGCTCGATGCCAAGGTGACGGCGAGCCGCAAACTGAAATTCTTTGCCTATGCCTGGGGTGAGATGTCGGACATGCCTGCCGATACGCAGATGGGCATGGTGGAGATTTTCCGCGAATGGGGTTTCCCGGTCAATCCGCTGACGAAGCGGCTTCACGGTGCAGATGAATTGCTTGCGCATTACCGTGCCATTGGCCTAGAGCGCGCTGAACTCGATTATGACATTGACGGTGTCGTCTATAAGGTTAATCGGCTCGATCTGCAGACACGGCTCGGTTTCCGCTCGCGCAGCCCGCGATGGGCCATTGCGCACAAGTTTCCGGCAGAACAGGCTACGACGATCTTGCGCGGTATCGACATTCAGGTCGGGCGCACCGGCGCGCTGACGCCAGTGGCGCGACTGGAGCCGATCACTGTCGGCGGCGTGGTCGTCACCAATGCAACGCTGCATAACGAGGACTATATCAAGGGTATCGGCCTCAAGGGTGAGCGCATTCGTGCTGATGAGCATGATATTCGCGTCGGCGATACGGTCATCGTGCAGCGTGCAGGCGATGTGATCCCGCAGATTGTCGATGTCGTGCTGGAGAAGCGCCCGGCCGATGCCGAGCCATTCCATTTTCCGCATGAATGCCCGGTCTGCGGCAGCCATGCCGTGCGCGAAGAGGGCGAGGCGGTCTATCGCTGCACCGGCGGCCTGACCTGCGCTGCGCAGGCGGTTGAGCGCATTCGTCATTTCGTATCGCGCAATGCGTTCGATATTGAAGGTCTTGGCGAAAAGCAGGTCGAGTTTTTCTTCCATGCCGAAGATGACAGCCTGAAGATCAAATCCCCTGCCGATATCTTCACGCTGCAAAAACGACAGGCGGATTCGCCCCTCAAGAAACTGGAGAACATTGAAGGCTTCGGCACGACTTCCGTGAAGAAGCTTTACGATGCGATCAATGATCGGCGTGAAATTGCCTTGCATCGCTTTCTGTTCGGCCTTGGTATTCGTCACGTTGGCGAGGTGAATGCCAAGCGCTTTGCACGCGCCTATCTGTCTTATGCCGCCTTTGAAAAAGCGGCTCAGGAGGCTGTGCCGCCAAAAGAAGGCGACCGTACCGACAAGGGTAGTGAAGCCTGGCAGGAACTGATTGCGGTTGAGGGCATCGGTTCCATCGTTGCCGAAGCAGTCGTGGATTTTTATGCGGAGCCGCATAACGTGCAAGTGCTGGCCGCTCTTCTGGCCGAAGTGACGCCGCTTGATGAGGAAGCGCGTGTTGCTACGGGTTCGCCGGTCGAAGGCAAGACGGTGGTATTTACCGGCAGTCTGGAACGTATGTCGCGCGATGAGGCAAAGGCCATGGCCGAGCGCTACGGAGCAAAGACAGCCGGATCGGTATCGAAAAAGACCGATCTTGTGGTGGCCGGACCGGGCGCTGGTTCCAAACTCGCCAAGGCATCCGAGTTGGGAATCGAAGTCATTGATGAAGACGCCTGGTTTACACTGGTCGGAGAAGAATAATGGCTCCATTCAGCGGTTTTGGTGAAAAAGCGATCCCGTTTCTGAAAGCTCTGGATTTTCACCAGAATCGCGAATGGTTCGTCGAGAATAAGGATCTTTTCGAGCAGCAATTGAAGGAACCGCTTGGCGATCTTGTCGAGGAACTGACAGGTCGTTTTGAAAAGGCCGGTCTGCCGTTCAAGGGCGACCGTGTGAAATCGCAGTTCCGCATCAAACGCGATACGCGGTTTTCCAAGGACAAGGCCCCCTATAACCGTCACCTGTCTGCGCTGCTGTCACAATCGGGTACCAAATGGGACGAGAGTGGCTGCTTCTATGTCTGCATCGGCCTGCCGGGTGTCCGCGACTGCTACGCCTGTGTGGCTTGGTGGGGGCCAAAGAAGGAACTGCTTCTGGCTATACGCACGGCCATTGCAGAGAAGCCGGAAGAATTCCGCACCATGATCGCGAAACTCAAGAAAAACGGTTTGAAAATCAGTGACTACGACCGGCTGAAACGCACGCCGCGTGGTTTTGAGGCCGTGACCGATGATGATTTGCTGGAAGCAATTCGCAATCGGCATTTCTCGGTGCGGATAGAAATCGACCCTGAAACGATTACCCGCGCTGATCTGGCAGATCGTCTTGTCGACTTCACCGAACGGGCTCGCCCGCTTGTGGACTGGATGCACAAAATCGAAAAGACCGTTCCGCAACAATCATGATCGTTCATGAATGCATCAGCCGGATTTATGAGTGATGCGCAAATGCGGCATTCCTGTTTAATAGTATGATTTTTTGGGAAATCATATTCCACCGGGCCGCAGAATTTCCTAACTACTCTTCATTCGGAGGAGTGAATATTCGTGGACCAGACTTTTCGGCCCGTAAGGGCTTCAGCGCGCGCCGATATTATTGACGGTGTCCGGCGCGGACTTCCGCTTGTCGTTGCCGGAGCGCCCTTTGGCTTGCTGTTCGGCGCACTTGCAGTTGATAACGGATTGTCGCTTGCCGAAGCGGTGTTCATGAGCTCCATCATCTATGCCGGCGCCAGCCAGATGGTCGGGCTTGATCTTTTCGGCCAGAACATCGCGCCGTGGATGATCGTCATGTCGATCTTCGCCGTCAATTTCCGGCACGTGCTTTATTCGGCGACCACGGGTCGGCGCATCCGTCACTTCAAGCCATGGCAGAAGGCGCTGGCCTTTTTCGTTCTGGTGGACATCCAGTATGCGGAAGTTGAACAACGAGCCGAAGCCGGTAAGCCGGTCACCTTCGTCTGGTATATGGCCATCGGGCTCACATTCTATCTGACCTGGGTTCTCGAAGCGCTGATTGGTGGGCTGTTCGGCAATCTGATTACAAACCCCTATGCCTTCGGCATCGACTTTTTGCTGCCGATCTATTTTCTCGGCATGGTGATGAGTTTCCGCCATCGGCAGAACTGGTTGCCGGTCGTGATCGTCAGTGCGATTTCAGCCGTGGCGGCCTACAAGTTCGTGGGATCTCCGTGGCATGTGTCGCTGGGTGCGCTCGGCGGCATCGTGCTTGCGGCGATTATTGCCAAGCCACGCGAAGGGGAGGCGTAAATGTCCACCACGATCTGGATCATTCTTGCCGGTGCGCTCTGCACCTATCTCACCCGTATTGGCGGACATCTGGTGCTGTCACGCTTCAGCCATGTGCATTATCGGGTGGAAGCGGCGCTCAACGCCGTGCCTGCAGCTGTTCTGACAGCCATTGTGGCCGCGCCCGCTTCGGATCACGGCTGGCGGGAACTACTCGTGCTTGCGGTCTGCATCGTGCTTTCGTTGCGGCTCAGCATGATGACCATGTTCTTTGCAGGCGTAGCGCTTTTGATCGCGCTACGCCATTTCACCGTGTGAATGCATTATCAAAGCGGCGCGGTTACCGCTTCGAGCCATTTGCGTTCAGCGTCCTTGAGATGGGCTGAAAGCTTTTCGCGCACGCTGGCATGGTAGCGGTTCAGCCAGTCGATTTCCTCCTGCGTGAAAAGCGACTTGTCGATCAGGCGCCGGTCGATAGGGCAGAACGTCAGTGTCTCGAAGCCCATCATCGGAATGTCGCCGCCTTCAGGCACCTCCGGTTCGGTGACGATGATGAGATTTTCGATGCGGATACCGAATGAACCTGGCTTGTAATAGCCCGGTTCATTGGAAAGGATCATACCCGGCAGCAGTTCCTGCGCACCTTTTTTTGAAATGCTCTGTGGGCCCTCGTGCACCGACAGGTAGGAGCCGACACCGTGGCCGGTTCCATGCGCATAGTCGAAACCATGCTTCCATAGTGCGATACGCGCCAGAACGTCGATATCTTGCCCGCGTGTGCCTTTCGGGAAGCGAGCCGTCGTGATCGCAATCACACCTTTCAACACGAGCGTGAATGCCTTGATTGTCTCCGGCGTTACCTTGCCGATGGGGACGGTGCGGGTGATGTCGGTGGTGCCGTCGCGATATTGTGCTCCGGAATCGACCAGATAAAGCTCGCCATCTTCAAGCGTTCTGTTGGTGTCGGTATTGACGCGATAATGGATGATTGCGCCGTTCGGCCCCGCGCCGGAGATCGTGTCGAAGGATATGTCTTCCAGCGGCATCTGGAAGTCGCGCCCGGCATTGGCACGCGATTCTTCCAGCTTCTGCGCTGCGCTGATTTCATCGATTGTGCCGGGCTTCTGGGCGTCGACCCATGATAGGAAATTGACCATTGCCACACCGTCGCGCTCATGGGCGGCGCGTGAGCCATCAAGTTCCGCCTTGTTCTTGATTGCGCGTGGAATACGGGCAGGGTCTTTGCCTTCGATCACACTGCCGCCTGCGCTGGTGACAACGAGGCGGAGCTTCTCAGCTGCGAGGATCGGATCGAGAAGGATAGCTTCTCCCTTGGCCGCGAGAGCACTGAGGTGTCCTTCCAGATCGTTCGGTGCCGAGAGCTTGGCGAGCTGGGTCAGATAGGCGCGCGGTTCAATGGCGAGTTTGCGTTCATCGATGAAAAGCTCTGGTTCACCCTTTGCAGGAATGATGGCAAAGCTCAATGGAAGCGGCGTATTGGACACGTCCTTGCCGCGGATATTGAACACCCATGCGACTGATGACGGATCGGTCAGGATGGTAGCACGAGCGCCGCTTGCGGCAACTGCTGCCTGCATTTCCTTGATCTTGTCTTCCGCTTCATGTCCGGCGAAACGGGCCGGCTGGATAGTGACTTCCGCCGTCGGCACTTCCGGCTGATCGTCCCATACGGCATCGACGAGATTGATTTCGACCGGAACGAGCTGACCACCCTGAGCCTCCAGTGCTTCACGTAAACTGCGGGCTTCGGAAATGGTATGGAGCCAAGGATCGAAGCCGATATGGAGGCCCTTGCCGTTGTCTGCCAGCCAGGAAGCCGGCGGATTTGTGACGAGGCTTTCATAGGAGAAGACCTTCGGGTCGGTCTGGGCGCGGACCTGCAGCTCATAACGTCCATCGACGAAGATATAGGCGTTGTTCTTGAGGATGAGCGCGGCACCAGCCGAACCGGTGAAGCCGGTCAGCCAGGCGAGGCGCTGCGCATGGGGCGGAACATATTCGCCCTGATGCTCATCCGCGCGAGGAACCAGAAAGCCGTCGAGGCCAAGTTCAGCCATTTTCGCGCGCAGCTTCGCTACGCGTGGGCCACCATTGGCCGGATTTGTGGTAACGTCGAAACTCTGAAAAGCCATGGGCGTAACTCGCAAAATATAAGGAAAGCAGCTTTATTTCAGGTGGATCGCCACCCAGCCTTCGCGATGCAGCGTCTTCTGGTGGGTGAGTCCCTGCGCCTGATAGGCAGCGAGCACCGCATCATGCTGGCTATCAAGTATTCCGGACAGAATGATGGAACCGCCGGATGCCATATGTTCCTTGAGGGAAGGCGCGAGCTCGATAAGCGGATTGGCAAGAATATTGGCGACGATCAGGTCGAATGGCGAATAGGAACGGAAGATCGGGTGGCCGAAGCCTTCTGCCGTTGCCGTAACGATATGTTCTGCCACGCCGTTCTTGGCGGCATTTTCAGCGGCGACAGTAACGGCGATAGGGTCGATGTCGGTAGCCAGTACCGGAATGGGAGCCAGCTTGGCGATGGCGATGGCAAGAACAGCGCTTCCGGTGCCAAGGTCGAGCGCATTGGTCGGGTGTTCGCTATTGACCGTTTCCTCGATCAGTTCAAGGCATCCTGCGGTCGTTCCATGGTGACCAGTGCCGAAGGCAAGACCAGCATCGATTTCGATAGGGATGTCGCCTGCTTCGATCTTGTCGCGGTCGTGCGAGCCATGGACAAAGAAATGTCCGGCTCTGACAGGCTTCAGACCTTCCAGCGAATGTGTGACCCAGTCGATGTCGGGCAGTTCTTCGACGGCGAAAAGACCTGGCCCTACCAAGGCATCGATCCGCTTGGCGACATCTTCGGCGTCGTCCTCGACATAGACCGACACTTCGAAAATCTGCCGGTCTTCGTCGATCTCGGTGATAGCGATTGGGAAGCCGTCTTCCTCGAAAGATTGTTCGAGAATATTGTAGACGCGCTCGGCTGCCGCTTTATCCGCCGAAAAGAAAAGTCGTGATTGGGCCATAAAGTAAAAAGCTCTCTATCTTTGAGAGCCTGTTCCAAAAGCCGCCCTGTGTGGCTGCAAATGGCAATTTGTCTGCGTTCCGGTGCTCATGTAGCTTTCTCTGGTGCATCGTCTTATCCGAAAAGTCTGCAACTTTTCGGGACCATGCTCAGAAGTACATTGCGCTCCGGTACTCGAAAATCACCATTTTCGCACACATATGCCGCTTTTTGATTCAGGCTCTGACGCATTTCCGATGTAAATGCTTCGTAGATTCTATTTAGCTCTTTGCAGCGCCTTTGGCCAGATTCTTCAACTTTTCCAGAGCCGTATCCGGGTTTTCCTGATAGGCGATGGTGCTGCGGAAACGACCGCCCTTGTCGAGCAGAAATACCGATGCCGTGTGATCCATCGTATATTCGCCGTCTTCGCCCGGAACCTTCTTGGCGTAGACGTGGTAGGATTTGACTACATCAGCAATATTCTCCGGCGTGCCGGTGACGCCGATGATGCGGTCTGAAACATTGCTCACATAGGTCTTCATGACTTCCTGAGTATCGCGCTCCGGATCGACAGTGATGAAGTAAGCCTTGATATCACTGGCTTCGGGTCCAAGCTGCTTCAGCCAGCCATCCAGTTCATAAAGCGTCGTAGGGCAAACGTCCGGGCAATGGGTGAAACCGAAGAAGATGGCTGCCGGTGCTGCGCGCAGGTCCTTCTCGGTGAAAGGCGTGCCGTCCATCGTCACTAGGTTAAGCGGACCGCCGAAAGGTTCTTTCGCTGCTTCCTTATCGCGGAAAAGGTTGAGACCTGCAGCGCCAACTATGACGACGACGAAGGCGATGATGAAGATGGGCAGGAATTTTTTCATGTCCAGTCAGCCTTGAATTTCCGAACGCGCCTTTACTGCGCTGCTCGACAACTTATCTTTTCTTTATGCACTGCAGAACGGTCGATATAGCCGCATCCTGCCATCATGAAGAGCGTGGCGGTAATGTACGGCCATTTGTTCAATTTTCAATAATTTCTGAAACTTTTGACGATTTGTCGCGTAGTGGAATTGGCTCCTCATAGCCTATGGGGCCAGAGCCGTTCCCGCATGACCAAAGTTGAACAGCCTCTCCACTCTTTCTTTTTGCAAGGTTAGCTAAACTGATATATTTCCGTCATAAAGCTGCAATTTCTTGTGAGTGCCATAGTGGAAATCGATTATATAATCGCTTGGGTCGATGGGCAGGATCCGGCGCATATGGCTGCCAGAAAACAATTCTCTCCCGATTCCGCTCGCACGCATTTTGAAGCTGTAACCAGCGAACGTTATCTCGATAATGGCGAGATTTATTACAATATCGCTTCCGTTATCAAATTCGCGCCGTTCATCAAGCGTATTTTCATCATCACCGATCATCAGAAGCCACGGTTCCTCGATGCGTTCAAGCAGGAGGGCAAGTGCGATGCGTCCTTTATCCAGATCGTGTCCCATGATGACATTTTTAGAGGTCTGCCCGCTGCCCGTCCTTCGTTCAACGCCCGTGCTATCGAAGGCGCGATGTGGCGGATACCGGGCCTGTCGGAACATTTCATCTACTCCAACGACGATTTCTTTGTGAATGCTCCGCTGACAATTTCCGATCTTTATGAGAACGAACGCCCTGTTCTCCATGGTGACTGGGTGCGGCCTGAAAATACCCGCTGGAAGTACAAGCTGCGCCGATTGCTCGGCAAGATATCGCGGTACGAATATACGTTTCCGAAGTTCCGCATGGCGCAATGGAAAGGCGCCGTTGCCGCTGGCATGAAGGATCGCTTCATGTCGATCCACCATCACCCGCACCCCTTGCGGCGCAGCACGCTGGCGACTTTCTTCGCGGAGAAGCCTGACGTTCTGAATAAGCAGGTCAGTTTCCGATATCGCGATATCGAACAGTTCAATACGGTTGCTCTCGCCAATCATCTGGAAATCTTGCGGCACAAAGCCTCCGTTCGCCCGGTGAGAGAACTGGCTTATCTGGATTTCGTCCAGGAGAAGCGTTGGGCGGAAGAACTGCAAGCAATCGAAACAGGATCAGCACCCTTCGGCTGTGTGCAGGGGTTTGAGCGCTTCGATCCCGCGTTCCGTACCAAAATTCACCAGACCCTCATTGCGAAGTTTGACGATGTTCTGCCGAATGTTATCAAGGATTATCTTTCCGGCGAGGAAGATAGTGCGCAGGAAGCGGCTTAGACGCTTCGTTCCAGAACTGAATGTGCTGCGGGGAAGTTTGAGGTGAATTTGCAATGACATCGTCGAATGATCTGCGTTTCCAGAACAGCGAACCCCGCATTCATTCCACGGCCCAACTGAAATCCGTCAAGCTGGGGCGATATGCCGATATTGGCGAACGCGTGATTCTTCGTGAAGTCACGGTCGGTGACTTCACCTATTTCGAGCGAAACGGTGAGGGGATTTATGCCGAGATCGGCAAGTTCTGTTCTATTGCCGCGAATGTTCGCATCAACGCTCTCGAACACCCGATGGAGCGGCTGACGACTCATAAAATCAGCTATCGGCCGAATGAATATTTTCGCTATCTGGGCGTTGATGGAGAGTTCCGGGCAAGGCGTCAGGCGCAGCGCGTGGTCATCGGCAACGATGTATGGATTGGTCATGGTGCGGTCATCACGCCGGGCGTTCGGATCGGTCATGGGGCAGTGATTGGTGCGAATGCGGTCGTAACAAAGGATGTGCCACCCTATCATGTGGTCGGTGGTGTTCCTGCCCGTTTCATCCGCAAACGCTTCGACAATGCCATCATAGAACGGCTGCTTGAGCTCGAATGGTGGAACTGGCCGGTGGAAAAGCTCTATGAAGCAGTGCCGGACATTCAGACGCTCGAAATCGAAGCTTTTCTTGAGAAATGGAGCGGTTGAGTTCCAGCCCTTGCAAAGCCGCAATTGTTCACCCACCTTCGCATCACAACAGTTCTGGAGGCTGGAAGATATGGTCGGACTGAAGCGTTTTGCCGGGTTGTTGCTTGCTCCCATGCTGGTCGTTGCCGCTTCGGCGGCGCCGGCGGAAGAAGTTGGCAAGGTTGGCGTCGACTGGCTTGGAAACGATATCGTCATCGATGCGGTGCAGGACCCGAAAGTGCAGGGCGTAACCTGTCATCTGGCGTCGTTTTCGCGCGGCATGATCGACCGGCTGCAGAAAGGCAACTGGTTCGAGGACCCGTCCAATGCGTCCATCTCATGCGAGCAGACAGGGCCGATCACCATTGGAAATATCGAGCTTGGCAAGGGTGGAGAACGGGTTTTCTCCGAACGCACGAGCTTGATCTGGAAGAAGCTTGTCATCACGCGCATATACGACAAGACAAACAATACGCTGCTTTATCTCGCCCATGCGACGCAGGTTCAGGACGGTTCAGCGAAAACGTCGCTTTCAACCGTGCCGCTTTACAAGGGTGATGTCACATGGGCGAAGGGCAAGCCGGAATAGTCCGGCTGCCCTGATCCTTCATCTGTGATGGAAGCTAGATCGGCTGGACGAAACTGTCGAGAACGCGCTTCTGTCCGGCCTTGTCAAAATCAATGGTCAGCTTGTTGCCATCGATAAGCGAGATCGTGCCATTTCCGAACTTGATATGGAACACGCGGTCGCCAAGCTTGAAGGTCGATGGCTTGTCAGCCACCGACTTGGCCACCAGTTCACCGTCAATCGTGCGTCCCTTTACGGAGCCGCGCCCGGCACCAAAGCCGGAATCGGTCTCGCCATAGCCGATGCGTTCCACTTTGCTGCCCGAACGAGAACCCCAGTTGTTGCGTGTGGCATCAGACCGGTTCTGCTGCGCACGCTGCCAGCCGGGCGTCGAATAGGAGTTCTGGAACGGATCGGCCTTGTCGAAGCGGGACTGTCCATAGCTGCTGCCATAACCGCCGTAATTGCCTTCCAGCTCGGCCACTTCCACATGTGCTTCCGGCAACTCTTCCAGAAAACGGGAAGGAATGGTCGATTGCCACATGCCGTGGATGCGTCGGTTGGAAACAAACCAGATATGCAGGTTCTTCTTGGCGCGGGTCACGCCGACATAGGCGAGGCGGCGCTCTTCCTCAAGGCCGGAACGTCCGCCTTCATCAAGCGCACGCTGGTGCGGAAACAAGCCTTCTTCCCAGCCGGGAAGGAAAACAGTTTCAAATTCCAGACCTTTGGCCGAATGCAGCGTCATGATGTTGACGGCATCCAGATCCTCGTTCTGTTCGGCATCCATGACGAGTGCGACGTGCTCTAGGAATCCACGCAGGCTCTCATATTCCTCCATGGAACGGATCAGTTCCTTGAGGTTTTCAAGTCGGCCTGGCGCTTCTGCCGATTTATCGTTCTGCCACATGGCCGTATAGCCGGATTCATCCAGAATGGTTTCGGCCAGTTCCGTATGCGGCGTGTTGTCGATCAGGGACTGCCAGCGCAAGAAGTTTTCGACCACTTCGCGCAGTGCCGAGCGTGGCTTCGGCTTCAATTCCTCGGTTTCAATGAGATCGCAGGCCGCCGAGAACATGGAAATATCGCGTGCGCGGGCATAATCGTGGATTTGACGGATCGCGGCTTCGCCCAGACCACGCTTAGGCGTGTTGATGATGCGTTCCAGTGCCAGATCGTCGGCCGGTTGCGCGACGACGCGCAGATAGGCCATCGCATCACGGATTTCGAGCCGCTCGTAGAAGCGCGGGCCGCCGATGACGCGATAGTTGAGGCCGAGCGTGACAAAACGGTCTTCGAACTCACGCATCTGGAAGGAAGCACGGACGAGGATCGCCATGTTGTTGAGGAGGTGCCCCTGACGCTGGGCCTGCTCTATGGCTTCGCCGACAGCACGGGCTTCCTCTTCCGAATCCCACGCTGCGTGAACTTTTACCTTCGGATCGTCAGGATTGGGGGCTTCGGTAAACAGCGTTTTGCCAAGGCGGCCCTCATTATGCGCAATCAGGTGGGCGGCTGCGCCGAGGATATGTGCCGTGGAGCGATAGTTGCGCTCAAGCTTGATGACGACTGCGCCCGGAAAATCCTTTTCGAAGCGAAGAATATTGTCCACTTCCGCTCCGCGCCAGCCGTAAATCGACTGGTCGTCGTCGCCGACGCAACACAGATTGACTTTATCTCCGCTCACGCCGAATTCGCTGCGCTCATCGGCTCCGCGGGGTCCTTCGGACGCCCGAGCAGTCTGTACGGGTGAGTTTTCGGCTGGCGTTGGCACGGTCATCCGCGATTTAGGTCTTTGCGCCAGCAGACGCAGCCACAAATATTGTGCGGTATTCGTGTCCTGATATTCGTCCACCAGAATGTAGCGGAACTTCGCGTGATATTCGCGCAGGATATCCGGATGATTGCGGAAGATACGGATCGGATGCAGCAGAAGATCGCCGAAATCGCAGGCGTTCAATGTGCGCAGGCGCTCCTGATAGGCCTGATAAAGCTCGCGTCCGCGACCGTTGCCGAACGAGCGCGCATCGCCTTCGGGAATATCGGAGGGCCCGAATCCCTTGTTCTTCCAGCCATCGATCATGTTGGCGAAAGTGCGGGCGGGCCAGCGCTTGTCATCAAGCCCTTCAGCCTGAATGAGCTGTTTGATGAGGCGGATCACGTCATCGGTATCGAGGATCGTGAAATCCGATGTCAGATTTGCAAGTTCCGCATGGCGGCGCAAAAGCTTGACACCGATCGAGTGGAACGTGCCAAGCCATGGCATGCCTTCGACCGCGCCACCAACCAGATGACCGATGCGCTCTTTCATTTCGCGCGCGGCCTTGTTCGTGAAAGTCACGGCGAGGATCTGGCTTGGATAGGCAAGGCCGGTGGTCAGAATATGTGCGATACGCGTTGTCAGAACGCGCGTTTTTCCCGTGCCCGCACCGGCAAGTACCAGAACAGGACCCTCTGTCGTCAGAACAGCCTGGCGCTGTTCCGGGTTCAGCCCTTTCAGGTAATCGGGTTCGCCACGCTGCTGGTTGCGTGCTGCCATGGCACGTGCGGCAATGCCACCGGGAGCAGGCGTGCGGCCTGCCGGAGCGTCGTCATCGCCGAAAAACGGCATATCGTCGGGAAAGTCAGACATTTGACCCGAATGTAATGATTCGTGGCTGAAAGACCAGCGAAAGGGTTAAAATATTCGACTACTCTAATTGAGTGACGCGACGATCCGTAAAGTTCAGGCGATGCGAGGCCAGTGCTTCAACCAGTCCACGCAGTTCCGGTTCGCGCTGCAACAGATCGTCGAGTTCCGTCATCTGGTTCATCGCGATCAGCCGCAGAATGTCGTCCCGGATGGTCCCGTCAGCACGCCGTGGCAGATGGGCAACCGGTTGGATCAGTTCAACCTTCTGGCCCTTGAGCCTTGCGCGCAGGCTTTTTTCGTCGGCACTTAGCGTTTCCACGAATGCGTAGATGCCGACGCCCTTGGCTGGCAGCGAGTAAAGCGCAAGAGCTACATCCGTGACACGCGGATCGGATTTGAGGGCCGCCTGAATAGCTGGTCCTTCATTATCGATCCGGTCGCCGGTGCCTTCACCGTCCGACCAGCTGAAAATGCCGCGCGTGATGAAGTTGTAAACTTTCTTGCCTGTCGCCAGCCAGATGCGCGACGGCAGCGAACGGCGTGCCAGAATGCGCTTTTCTGTTGGTGTCATCATGTCTTTTGCGAAAGCGCGCTTCTGCTTGATGAGATGGCGGAAGTCTTCATAGGCCATCAGGCGATAGAGGGCGCCACGACGACGATGCACGCTTGCAAGCTGGAAATCGATGACTGCAGCTTCACCTTCAGGCGTCATAAGCCAGTTTTGCGGTTTGGCGAGATCGTTGTGGGTGACACCAAGACGGCGCATGTCGCGCAGGATGCGATGCGCGGTGCGATACCATTTCGGATCAGAAGGCCGCGCAAGATGCAGCGGTGTGCCTTCCGTCCAGGATCGATACAGCCCGTCCTTGTCGGTGGCGAGGAGCTGCGGGACACCTTCAATGCCGCGTACCGTCTTGAGACCGCGGATTTCACGCCGGGCCAATATCCATGCCAGCGGCTTCGACCACCAGGGAGCAGCGCTTACGACGCGACGGATGATACGAGTGTCGGGATCGCCTACGAAGTAGCCGGCATGGGTTTCCGAGAACACGTCGCGCTTGAACACGGCGGTTTCGACAAATTCCGGTATTTGATCGCCTTTCAAAGGCACATCTATATTGGGGTTCTGAACCATAAGGCTCCACTAGCCGCTTGTGTTCGATCAATCAAGTTTGATGGCGGACAACCCTTATTGCAATCACGTGATCGAAGGCGCACAAGGAACGCACAGATTTCGTGCGGCTCATCGGGGAAATGCAGAAAATGGCACAGGGCGACGACAGCAAACAGGCGATTGCGCAGATCATCCGGCAGGAACAGGCACTTATTTTTCCGTCATTTGACGAGAACGGCGCATTTGCGCTGGGCGCTCGCATTCGTGATATCGCCGTGAAGGAAAAGCTCGGCATTGCTACCGAAATTTCTCTGTGGGACCGGCAATTATTTTATGCGACGACCGCCGGAAGCACTGTGGATAATCAGGAGTGGTTGCGCCGCAAGTTCAATGTCGTGCGACGCTTTCATGCTTCGACCTATCGTCTTGTTCTGGAACAGAATCGCGACGATCGCATGTTTGCTCCTCATAAAGCATTGAATGTGGAAGATTACGCGCTCGCGGGTGGCGGATTTCCGATCCGCGTTTCCGGGGCCGGCGTGATCGGCGCCGTAATCGTATCGGGGCTGCCGCAGCGCGAGGACCATAATCTGGTTATCCGGGCTGTCGCCGAACACCTCGGGCAAGACCCGGTCGCATTGGCGTTGCCTGCTGTTTGAATATGAATTTCGGAGAATGAACGATGTCGCTTGAAAATGTTGTCGCGCTTGCACGCAATGAGAACGGTATTGCAGCAGCAGTGGGTATTCTCAAGCAGCGTTTCGGTGAGCGTGCGCAGACCGGTCAGGCTATCCGCGAGCAGCACGGCCACACGACGACCTATGTGCCGACACAGGCGCCAGACATCGTCATCTTTGCGGAGACTGCGCAGGAGGTGCAGGATGTGGTGCGTATCTGCGCTGAACATCGCGTTCCGGTTATCGCCTTCGGCGCCGGTTCGTCGCTCGAAGGCCAGGTGAATGCGCCCGCTGGTGGTGTCTCTCTTGACCTCACGCGCATGAACAAGGTGATTGCGGTGCACGCGGAAGATCTGGATTGCGTGGTGGAACCGGGCATTACGCGCCGGGAACTGAATGAATATTTGCGCGATACGGGACTGTTCTTTCCGATTGATCCGGGTGCCAATGCCACGCTGGGCGGCATGGCTTCCACCCGTGCGTCCGGTACGAATGCAGTGCGTTATGGGACCATGCGCGAGAATGTGCTGGCGCTGAAAGCCGTGATGCCCGATGGGCGGTTGATCGAGACTTCCAAGCGTGTGAAGAAGACGGCTGCGGGTTACGATCTCACGAGGCTGCTTGTCGGAGCCGAGGGAACGCTTGGCATCATCACCGAACTGACATTGAAACTACAGGGGATACCGCAGGCGATCTCCGGTGGTATCTGTCCTTTCCCGGATGTGGATTCGGCTTGCCGCACCGTGATTGAAACCATCCAGATGGGTATTCCGGTTGCGCGTATAGAGCTTGTGAATACGCTCCAGATGCAGGCGCTGATCCTCCACTCCAAACTGCCTTACGAGGCGCAGCCCTATCTGTTTGTCGAGTTCCACGGCACGGAAAATGGCGTGGCCGAACAGGCGGAATTGTTTGGAGAAATTGCTACTGGCAATGGCGGCGGTGAGTTCCGGTGGACGCACGATGCCGAGGAGCGTGACCGGCTCTGGCGGGCGCGTCACGACGCCTATCTTGCGTCCTTTCTGCTGAGACCCGGTTGCAAGGGCGTTTCCACCGATGTCTGTGTGCCGATTTCGCGTCTGGCCGATTGCATCGGCGAGACGGAAAAGGACCTTGCCGAAACAGGCCTTATAGCGCCGATTGTCGGGCATGTGGGGGATGGTAATTTCCACCTTCTCCTGCTTCTCGATACAGAAGATGCCAGCGAGATGGAGCGTGCCGAAGCTTTCATGGATAGGCTGGCCAAGCGCGCCATTGCCATGGAGGGAACCTGCACTGGCGAACATGGCATCGGGCAGGGCAAGATGAAGTATCTGGCCATGGAGCTGGGTGAAGCCACGGATTACATGCGGGCCATCAAGAAAGCGCTTGATCCCGACAACATCATGAATCCGGGCAAAATACTGATTTCGTGATTCAAATCAGCCGTTTGGACGGGTTTGCCAAGAATTTGATTCAGGCAGGCGTGCATATCGATATGGCTGCGATGCAATTTGCCTTGTTGTCGCCGGATCGATGCCGTTATGTTGCGCAGATAAAGACAGCGTGATTCACTCTTTGTTTCGCGTTAACTTGCAATCTGTTTGACCGGAGCTGGTTCTTGGGCCGCATATTCGTCATCGTCGGCGGGCTTCTCGTGCTGCTGTTGACGGCAGCACTTGTCGTGCCGCCTTTTGTTGACTGGAGCGGCTATCGTGCCGATTTCGAGCGCGAGGCGAGCCGTGTTCTGGGGCGCCCCGTCAAGGTCGCCGGTGACGTCAGCGCGCGGCTTTTGCCGTTTCCTTCCGTCGCGTTCTCTGATGTGCGTGTTGGGGCCGATGCAACTCATCCGGTGATGACCGTCGATACGTTTTCGATGGATGCTGAACTGATGCCGTTTCTACGCGGTCAGCTTCTGATTTTCGATATGCGTGTGGATCGTCCGCAGGCTACAATTTCTCTCGACAAAAGCGGCAAGGTTGATTGGGCAATCCGCCCGTCGACGCCGCTCGATCCGACGAAAATCAAGCTGGAACGGCTTTCCGTCAGTGACGGAACAATTACCCTTCGCGAACAGGCAAGCGGTCGTAGTCATACAGCTACCGAACTCAATGCCGTGATCTCGGCAAACAGCCTTGCAGGCCCGTGGCAGGCAAACGGAAGTCTCGTTCTTCAAGGCGAAAAGCTGGCAATCGACCTCACGAGTGGCGAGGCGAAGCCGGACGGGTCGCTGCGCGTTCGCGCACGTATTTCGCCGGAAGCAATCCCGGCTATTTTCGAGACCGATGGCGATGTGACCGTGACCGAAGGTCGGCTCGACTATGCCGGTGACTTTTCGCTTCGCTCTTCCGATATGGTTGCCAAGACGACTAAGGATCAGAAAACGCCGACGGAAACGCCCTTCTTCAGTGGCGTGCGCGTAACCGGTAAATTCAAGGCGGATCGCAATCGCTTCGATGCCGGCGAATTCCGGATGGAGCAGGGGCCTGCTGACAATCCTTATGTAGTGAATGGCAAGGCATTCATTGATTATGGCGACAAGCCGCGTTTCGAGGTCAGTGCCGATGGGCAGCAGCTTTTCTGGGGGCCGAATGAAGCCGCCAGCGAAGAACAATCCGGTTCCGCAATGCCGGTGGCTGATCGTATTACGATAGCACGCCGCGTTCTCGAGCAACTGCCCATTCCGACGATACCCGGCAATGTGGATTTGCGCCTTCCTGCCGTCATCGCGGGCGGCACAACAATACGCTCGGTCACAGTGAGCGCGGAACCCGACGGAAAGAACTGGAATATTCGTCAGTTCGCTGCCGATCTTCCGGGACGAACCAAGGTAGAAGCCAAGGGCACGCTCTCGGTTGGCAAGGATTTTGGCTTCAAGGGCGATATGCTCGTTGCCTCACGTCAGCCGTCCGGTCTGGCAAGCTGGCTCAACGAAACCGTTGACGATTCCGTGCGCAAGCTCGAAGGCGCGGGTTTTTCAGGACAGGTCGATCTTCGCGACGGAATGCAGCGGATCGATAATCTCGAAATTGCGTTGGGGAAGACGACACTCAAAGGCTCGTTCGTTCGCGAAGTGAAGGGGTTGGCGCAGCCAGCGATCACGTTGGCCCTCAATGGCAGCGCGGTTGAAAGCGAAGCGCTGCAAGCCTTTACAGCTTTTTTCTCCAGTGGTGATGGGCTGGGTTTTCTCGACGGTCAGTCGCTGAACCTGGCATTCAAGGCAGGGCCCGTCCGCTATCAGGACATGGAAGCCGGCAATGTCGACATAGCGCTTCGGCTGCATGATGGGCGCTTCGATTTCGACCGGCTGCTGGTCGGCGATGTAGCAGGTACAACGTTGACCGCAACGGGCACTTATGAGCCTTTTGCGAATACGCCGTCCGGCTCGCTCGATGCGACGATCCTGTCTGGTGACCTTTCGCGTTTCCTCTCGTTGATGGCCAATCGCTATCCGCAGCTCCCTCTGTTTCATGCGCTTTCGATCCGCGCGGCGAATTTTCCGGGGTTGTTCGAGGATAGCGAAATTAATGTCATTGCCAACGCGGTGGCACCGTCCGTGCCACAAGCCGACAAGGCGCCTGCAAAAGGCACGGCATCCAAGGGCAAGGGTGCCCGGCCTGTCGAGGCAAATATCAAAAACGCTCCCGGTGTCGGAGAATTTTCATTCAGCGTTACCGGAAAAACAGGCGGCATGAAGCTGGACCTTTCGGGCACAGCGAGCGGCGGCGAGGGTGAGAGCGAGCCGTTGCAGATGCAATTGAACGGCACGGCAATATCGGAACAAGGCGAGGCGGTACTCGCATTGATCGGCTTGCCCGCCTTGCCGCTTGGACTTGCCGGTGAACTCACTGCCGACCTGAGCATGCAGGGTGCGCCGAGCGCAGGCATGCGGACATTGCTCAAGCTCACGGCACCTGACGGGTCGGCTGTGGCAGATGGTGTTATTTCACTGGTCGGAGGGGATATCGCTGCCAGTGGCAAGGCCCAACTGAAGTCCGCCGATCTGCAACCGTTCATCGCAACGGCAGGTTTCGCACTGCCCGGATTTGGTGAAGGGCTTTCGGCAGACCTTGCCAGCGATTTTCAGTTTGCAAAGGGTATCTTGCGGTTCCCCAATCTCGCCGGAAAGCTGGATGGAGAAGATGTTTCCGCACGGCTGGAGGCCAACTTTGCCGATAGCGGTCTGCCGCAGTTGAAGGGGGAGGCCAAGCTCGCGACGCTTGAGGTCGCCAGTCTTGCAGCGATCATGCTTGGGCAGGATGCATTCGAGCCAGCAAAGCCCACTGCGAAGTCAATCTGGCCACGCGGAGCATTCGCGGTCCGCCCGTCACTGCCGCTGCTGCTGGACATGAAACTCAACGTGGCGCAGGCTCACATGGACGGATTTGGAACGGCCACGGACTTTTCCGCACGGCTTCTGAAGACCATGGACGGGCTCCAGTTGAATGAATTGACCGGCAATTGGGCTGGTGGATATCTCGTTGGCAACGTGTCTCTGAGCAATAGCGACAAGAACGCTATCCTCTCGACAGAGCTGAAATGGAGTGGCGCAAACCTCAAGGATTTTTACCAGCTAGCGAGTGGTACTGCGCCGCTTGGCGGTGTGGTGAAGGCTGCCGTTAATCTGAATGGCAGTGGCGAGAGCGTTGCGGCGCTGGTCGGATCGCTGGCCGGAACTGCAAGTTTTGACGTGGAGAATTTTACCGTCAATGGTCTGGATGGGACAGCATTACCTGCAATGATCGCGGCAGCCGATGCCACGGGCGACCAGTCTTCCGGTCCCGATAAGCTTGCTTCCAAACAATTTGTCGGCATTGCCGACAGGGCAACTGGGCAGGGTACATTTGCGCCCGGTAATGCGCGGTTTGACTTTACCGTCAGCGGCGGTGTCGCACGTATGGCTGCGGCAAATCTGAGTGATGGAAATGCTGCGCTTCTCAGCGATCTGCAGTTCGATCTGTCGACACTCGGAATTGGCGGAAACGGTACTTTGACATTTCAGAACGGGGATGGCGCCGATACTGGCATCTCGCCGCAGGTAGCCTTCTCGCTGGGTGGAAGCTACAGCGCGCCCGAGATGTCATTCGACAAGCAACCGCTCGTTCAGTTCCTGACCCAGCGTGCGCTCGAACGGGAACAGGAGCGTGTTGAATCCATGCAGGCGAGCCTGATGGAAAAGCAGCGTCTTCGTCGTCAGCTTGGGCTTTTCGAAGCGGATGAAGCGGAACGTGATCGTTCGCAGCGTGAGGACGAGGCGAGACGACGCGCCGAGGCCAGTGCGCGCGAAGTGGCTCGGAAAACCGCTGAGGAAGCCCAACGGCTTGAGGCAGAGAAACCCCAAGGTGAACCGGCTGGCGGATCGAAAAATCCCCTGGCATCGCCAGAGGACGGTCAATCCCTGAATGAATTCCTGAAAAGTTTGGAACCGACGCCTGCGCTACCAGCACCTCAGCCTTGAGTTATTTTGGACCTAAGCCAGTCGAGAACGTGGAGCCTGAGCGCGGAAGACAGATTGATTGACCTGTCACGCGTGCTGTCGATTTCGGCGATCAGAGCTGCCACGGAAAACTCCCGCTCGGCAGCAATCTCCTCAATAAGTTCGAAAAATGGGTCTTCAAGCGTGTAGCTGGTCGCGTGTCCCCGAATATTGACGGAATGTTTGCGTAATCGCCCAGACGAGTTCACTTTGTCTCGTCCGACTCATCGTTCTTTTCCAGACGGTTCCGATCCAGAAAACGTTCGGCTTTCGTTGCTTCCGTACGAGCGAAGGCTTTTTCAGTCTTCGTTCGACCGAATTGAACGCGGTTCTGGTCAGCCTGCTTTTCTTTTTCAGCGCGGGCTTTCTGCTTTTTGAACTGCCTGAGATTGACGATGTCGCTCATGGAACCACGCGGAAATGTTGAGGCTTCTGAAAAAATACTGCGTTTCGGTTCGATCTAGCAAGCTCGTAATAGGCTGGCATTTATTTCTGGGGGTCCTTCGGATTGGTAAACCACCAGATGGCCAAGGACACCAGGATTAGGAGTATGAGCCCTACTGTCATCTGCAGAAGAGGAAAGTTGGGTTCGTCCTTTGCCACAAAGAAGGCGGCTACGATACCGCTTATCCACAATACTGCCTGAGCAATTGCACGAATCATCGAACTCAATCCTGAACTGGTTGCCGTCAGAACAGAGTATAAAACGCCTGCTTGTTTTTCACCATTGATCA
This sequence comes from Brucella tritici, assembly GCF_008932285.1. Taxonomy (NCBI): domain Bacteria; kingdom Pseudomonadati; phylum Pseudomonadota; class Alphaproteobacteria; order Hyphomicrobiales; family Brucellaceae; genus Brucella; species Brucella tritici. Next base: position 877,188 of record NZ_WBVY01000001.1, on the reverse strand, counting down.
CGATCAACAGTGAAACGGAACTGTCCAATCAAACAATCAGACGAAACCAGCAGGAGCTCTGGCACATTCTTCACATGAGGATGGAGCGCGCGGAATTACTTCTTCCGAAAGGCATCCAGAGAAACAACATCGGCAGAAGGTTTGGCTTCCTTGTCGGCGCCATCATCTGCATTGCTGTCTTTGGCCGCGGCGGCTTCTTTTTCGGCAGCAGTCTTGCGCGACTTCGATTTGGGCTTTTCTGCCTTCTCGACCGGTGCTTCTGTCGGGAGGATTTCGATAGGGGCTACATTGCCGCCTTCGTCATTGTCGCTTTCAGGCTGTGCGACCGCGACATCGAACTCGAGTTCGAAATTGACCGAAGGGTCGTAGAAGCCGCGGACGGCAGAAAAAGGCACTGTAAGCTTTTCAGGAATATCACCGAACGACAGGCCAACTTCGAACAGCTGATCTGTAACCAGCATGTCCCAGAACTGATGCTGCAAAACGATTGTCATCTGCTCGGGATATTTCTCCTTCAGGCGCGAGGAAATTCGCACACCGGGCGCTCCAGTCAGGAACGTGATGAAGAAATGATGGTTACCTGGCAAGCCAGCCTTGGCCACTTCCGCAAGAACCTTGCGAATGACGCCGCGTAGGGCTTCCTGAGCGAGAATATCGTAACGGATTAGGTCCTGTACCATGGTTTGCTTATCCCACGGATTCGGAGGTCGATGTCAAGTTCGTTCTCGCAGGAACCGATGATATATGACCTGAAAAAGCGACAGGGCGATGCCTGTGGCGGAAAGATGTGCAATTTTTGAACGCAGCAGGGGCGCTTGTCCTATCGTCTTCCGAAGGCCATCAGGAAGGTGCGCACTCCGTTGACGGCGCTCTTCTCTATGATTGCATCATCAACGCCTTGGCCCGTCAGCATATGATAGTGCGTATCGGCGTTGATAAGCGCCATGAAATGGCGTGCAGCAAGATCTGGATCCTCAACGCGCAAATGACCATCCATGGCAAGGCGCGCCAGACGTGCCGCTATGGCCGGAATGGCCTGTGCCGGACCTTTGGTACTGCAAATATTCGCTGCGAGCGGCAGATCGCTCTCGTTGGCCTGCATGACCTTGCGCAGAAACGCACCGGACGAATCGTAGATGCAATTCCGGCTCATGCGGATCGAGAAAGCCACCAGATCGTGCTCCAGATTTTCACCAGTCTGGGGGAAGGTAGCCAGAACTGCGAACAGACTCGCATTCATGCGCGCAAGCGCATCCTCAACGACGGCGGCAAGCAAGGCTTCCTTGTCGCGATAGTGATTATAGATGGTCTGACGCGACACGCCCGCTTCGTTGGCAATGAGGTCTATGCTCGCGCCCTGAAACCCATCGCGATTGAAAACGCGTGCCGCAGAGCACAAAATGAAGTCGCGCTTCATGCACTGTCCGGGCTTTATCGCCGCGGAATTCAGGCCCTTTTCGGATACAGCACGCTTCTCGGGCAGGGCGGTTATGTCGATTATGTCAGTAGGCTTCATAACTCCAACATAAGATAGCTTGACGTTTTGGACAATGGTGTCTAATTTTACATCAGTGTCAAATCTGTTTTGACCATACGTATAGAATGCCTTTCGCTGCAGAGTTTTCAAGTGTCGACCGTAATCGAAAGCAGGTCGAGATCATCAAGACGGAACGAAAACCGGTAGCGAATACAAACATTTATCTGTCCTGTGCCGGTTTTGCGAGCCCGATGGCGCCATCCTCCCAAGCAAAACCGGAGATCCGAAATCGGTGCGGGAATCTCACGAAACATTGATGAAAGCGCGTCCCCCATGGCTTCCAGTCTTGTGCGCAATGCCATTGTTCTTGGCCTTCTCTCCGCCATTGGCCCATTTGCGATTGATATGTATCTGCCAGCTTTGCCCACCATTGCCGCTGATCTGCATGCGGAAACGGGGGCTGTGCAGATGAGTCTTCTGGCCTTTTTCATTGCTCTCGCGGTTGCGCAGCTTTTCTGCGGGCCGCTGTCCGACATGGTCGGGCGTAAACTTCCGCTCTATGGCGGTTTGGTCCTGTTCGGTATCGGCAGTATCGGTTCTGCTATGGCAACCGATATAGATGTGCTGGTGCTTTTCCGCTTCGTTCAGGGGCTGGGAGCAGCAGCAGGCATGGTCATACCACGCGCTGTCGTGCGCGACCTTCATACAGGCATCGAGGCAGCACGCCTGATGTCGCTTCTGATGCTGGTTTTCTCCATTTCGCCGATTCTGGCACCGCTGACCGGCTCGGTCATCATCAGCTTCTTTGGCTGGCGTGGTGTTTTCTGGGCGGTCCTGGTCGCTGCCGGCATCGGTATCATTCTGGTGGCAACTGCACAGAAAGAGACGCGGACGGCAGAGGCACGACTTGAAAGCAATCTGGGCAGCGCCTTGCGTGGCTACGGTCGTCTGCTCAAGGACCGTTATTTCCTTGGGCTGGTTTTTGTCGGTGGCTTTGGCATCGCGTCTTTCTTCGTCTATCTCGCCAATTCGTCCTTCGTGCTTATCGACCATTACGGCCTGACGCCGACGCAATATGCCATTGCGTTCTCGGCCAATGCGGTATCTTTCTTCGGCGTGTCGCAGTTGAATGGGTGGTTGGGATCGCGCTTCGGACTTCGCCGCGTCATGCGATTCGCGGTCTCCGGATTTGCAGCGGCAATGCTTGCCATGTTCGCTGCCGCGCTCATGGGGCACCAGTCGCTCTGGCTGATCGCAGGCTTCCTGTTCGTGGGATATGGATTCCTTGGCCTCGTCATCCCGACAACGGCGGTACTGGCTCTTGAGGATTATGGCGAGATTGCTGGAACTGCTTCCGCGCTGATGGGAACGCTGCATTTTGTGATTGGCGGCGTGGCGATTGGTGTAACCGGCTCGTTCTTTGATGGAACGGCTCTGCCGATGGTGGGCGGGATCGCCGGTTGTGCGCTGACGGCCTTCGTGCTGACGCAGATCGTTCTTTCGCGCAAGGCGAGCGAACTGGATACGGAAGCTGCGGCTGCATAGATTTTGGAAAAGGGAAAGTGGAGGCTTCTGTTGCCAGGTGCCTCCGAACCCCGCCTTAAGGGGCTAACCCTAAGGACTTTAGAGTGGGTTTCCCGCACCGCCATTAGGCAGCGAGAGCATAACCCTGAGCTTTGTTGTCATTTGCAACTACTCAATTGACCCGATAACGGTGGTATCATGCCGAGTAAAAGAGCGATCTTTACACCCTTGTCGATCCTGTTTCGCCCCCGCCACAATACAAACCGATGGGCTGATCTGTATTCTGGTGGAGGCGCCGGGTACCGCCCCCGGGTCCAATGGGTTTATTACACCGTCCGTTTATCACCATAGTCAGCTTGCGCCGACAGGCCGTATATAGGCGCGGTTGATCGGGATTGGAAGAGGGTGCGCAGTTTTTAACGGGTTTTGCCTGAAGACCTCGACAACCTGACCTTGCGTTCATTTTTCATTGACAGCCTGCATTTGCTGGTCAATCCTCGCAACATATCGGGGTCGGCAAGTAAATTCTTATATAGCCGGATTCCGTGGCTGAAACGGGGTGATGTACCCCATTCGAAGGAGAGTGGATATATGAGTGAATATCTCGCGGATGTCCGTCGCTACGATGCCGGTGCCGATGAAGCTGTAGTCGACAAGATCGTCAAGCATCTGGGTATTGCGTTGCGCAATCGCGATTCCTCGCTCGTTTCGGCAACGGACCCGGAAGAAATGAAGCGCGTCCGCACCAATTGGGTTGCCAAGAAACTCGGCCTCAATGACGAAGCCAAGGGCGATGAAGTGGTTGCGCATGTTGCAGAAGTCATGAAGGGCGACCGCAACAAAAATCGCGTCACCTTCTATTATCTGGTTGCAAAGCAGCTCGGAAAACTCGGCGACCTTTGATCCACAGCGATCTCGCGAATCCGAAGCCCCGGTGTCTCACACCGGGGTTTTTTCTTTATAGTGGTTTCAAAACGAATCGGTTCCGGATAATCCCCATGCGCACCTATCTCGATCTTCTTCAACATGTGCTGGATAACGGCGTGGACCGTGGCGACCGTACAGGCACCGGCACGCGGTCGGTTTTCGGCTATCAGATGCGCTTCAATCTTGAAGAAGGCTTCCCGGTTCTGACGACCAAGAAGCTGCATCTCCGCTCGATCATCCATGAGCTGCTCTGGTTTCTGAAAGGCGATACGAATATCGCCTATCTGAAAGAAAATGGCGTATCGATCTGGGATGAATGGGCAGACGAAAATGGCGACCTCGGGCCGGTTTATGGTTATCAGTGGCGTTCTTGGCCAGCGCCAGATGGCCGGCACATCGATCAGATCGCGAATCTCCTGAAGATGCTGCATGGAAATCCCAATTCACGGCGCTTGATCGTATCGGCGTGGAACCCCGCGCTGGTCGATGAAATGGCCCTGCCGCCATGTCACTGTCTTTTCCAGTTTTATGTCGCGGACGGAAAGCTTTCCTGTCAGCTTTATCAGCGCTCGGCGGATATTTTTCTGGGCGTGCCGTTCAACATCGCTTCCTATGCATTGTTGACGATGATGATCGCGCAGGTCGCCGGGCTGAAGCCGGGAGAATTTATTCATACGCTGGGTGATGCGCATATTTATGCCAATCATTTCGAGCAGGCGCATTTGCAGCTTACCCGGACGCCAAAGAAATTGCCGACCATGTGGATCAATCCAGAAGTGAAGGACCTATTTGCCTTCCGTTTCGAGGATTTCCAGCTTGAAGGTTACGAAGCTGACCCGACGATCAAAGCCCCGATTGCGGTCTGAGGTGCACTATGTCCTCTAGTCGGCCGATAGTTTCGATCATTGTTGCTGCCGCCGAAAACGGTGTCATCGGGCGTGACAACGATATGCCATGGCGTCTCTCAACTGATCTCAAGCGTTTCAAGGCCCTGACACTCGGCAAGCCGGTTATCATGGGGCGACGGACCTGGGAATCCATCGGACGTCCCTTGCCGGGACGACCCAATATCGTGGTGACGAGGGACAAGGGATTTCAAGCTGAAGGCGCGAGCATTGTAGGTTCTCTCGAAGAGGCAATTGCACTCGGGCAAAAGCTGGCTTTTGACTTGGGTGTCGGAGAGGTGTGCGTTATTGGCGGCGGAAAGATTTATGCGCAGGCCTTGCCTCTTGCGGATCGCATTCATCTGACACGCGTTCTGGCTGAGATCGACGGAGATACGCATTTTCCGGAAATCGATCCGCAAATCTGGTGCGCCATTTCGCAGGAGGATGTGCCCGCCGGTGACAAGGATAGTCACCCAACGCGCTATTTCGTGTACGAAAAACGTGCTGTGTAAAGCATAGTTCACGAATTTTGTCGTCTTCGCGTTGAAAGCGGACCTCCCGATGCCTATAAAACGGAAACATTAGTTGATGACGGGAGTGGGCAGCTCGCTTTCCCGTCGCCTGGACGAGAGGTGAGGATGCCCTGGAGTAATCAGAATGGTGGCGGCGGCCCATGGGGTGGCGGCGGCGATAATAACAATAACAACAATAATGGCGGCCCCTGGGGACAAGGACCGAAGGGCCCACGCGGCGGCGGCCCGAACACACCACCTGATCTCGAAGATATTCTGCGTAAAGGACAAGATCGTCTGAAGCAGGTCTTCCCCGGTGGTGGTGGCAAGGGCGGCAGCAATCGCGGCGTTCTTTTCCTTATTGGCGCGGCAGTCGTCGGCTTCTGGCTCTTCCAGTCGATCTATACCGTGCAGCCGGACGAACTCGCTGTTGAACTGCGCTTTGGCAAGCCGAAGGAAGAAGTGTCCGAGCCGGGCCTGCATTTCCATTGGTGGCCAATCGAAACCTATGAAAAGGCGCAGATCGTCGAAAAGCAGATTAATATCGGTGGTCAGGGCAACCGGAGTGCCACGCAGGGCTTGATGCTGACGGGCGACCAGAACATCGTCAACGTTCAGTTCTCGGTTCTCTATCGCGTTTCCGATCCGCAGGCGTATCTGTTTAACGTCGATAATCCGGATGCAATGGTGCAGCAAGTTTCTGAAAGCGCAATCCGTGAAATCGTCGGTCGCCGTCCGGCTCAGGACGTTTTCCGTGACAACCGTTCCGCAATCGCATCCAGCGTTCGCGACATTGTTCAGCAGACGCTCGATACCTACAAGGCTGGTATCCAGATCAATGCCGTTTCCATCGAAGATGCAGCGCCACCGCGTGAAGTGGCTGATGCCTTTGATGAAGTGCAGCGTGCTGAACAGGATGAAGACCGTTTCGTAGAAGAATCGAACCAGTATTCGAACCAGAAGCTCGGTCAGGCTCGCGGTGAAGCAGCACAGCTTCGCGAAGAAGCCGCCGCCTACAAAAACCGTGTCGTTCAGGACGCGGAAGGTGAGGCGCAGCGTTTCAGCTCCGTTCTGGGTGAATACCAGAAGGCGCCGGAAGTAACGCGCAACCGTCTGTTCCTCGAAACCATGGAACAGGTGCTGAAGAGCACCAAGAAAGTTATTGTCGAACCTGGAAAGGATGTCGTGCCTTATCTGCCGCTGAACGAACTCATGCGCCAGCAGCCACGCCCAGATGCACGGTCTGGCGTGAATGCGACCACGACGACCCCGAGCGGAGGTAACCAGTAATGGCCCAGAACAGGCTCCCAATCATTGGCGGTATTATCGCCGTCATCGCTTTCCTGATCTACTCCGCTACTTTCATCGTATCTGAGCGTCAGCAGGCCATAGTGCTTCGTTTCGGTCAAATCGTTGATGTGAAGACGGAACCGGGCATCTATTTCAAACTGCCTTTTGGTTTCCTCGACGCAGACACCGTGCAGTTGATCGATGACCGTCTGCTGCGCTTCGATCTGGACGATATCCGCGTTCAGGTTTCGGGCGGCAAGTTCTATGACGTCGACGCGTTCCTCGTCTATCGCATTACCGATGCGCGCAAGTTCCGTGAAACCGTTTCGGGCAGTACGCTTCTTGCCGAGCAGCGTCTTCGTACCCGTCTCGATGCTGCATTGCGTAGTGTTTACGGCCAGCGCGGTTTCGAAGCGGCACTTTCGGAAGAGCGTGGCGACATGATGCGCGAAGTGCGCGACCAGCTTCGTCCCGATGCGACGTCGCTTGGCCTGACCATCGCCGATGTGCGTATCCGTCGTACCGATCTGACGGCTGAAGTTTCTCAGCAGACCTATGACCGCATGAAGGCGGAGCGTCTTGCCGAAGCGGAGCGTCTGCGTGCCCGTGGACGTGAAGCTGCCCAGCGTATCCGCGCTGTTGCTGATCGTCAGGTCGTCGAAACGATCGCGGAAGCACGCAAGGAATCGGAAATCCTTCGCGGTGAAGGCGATGCGCAGCGCAGTGAGATCTTCGCAGGCTCCGCAGGCAAGGACCCTGGCTTCTTCGCCTTCTACCGGTCGATGTCCGCTTATCGTGAAGCGCTTGAGACACCGGATACAACGCTGGTTCTCTCGCCGGATTCGGAGTTCTTCAAGTTCTTCCGTGATGCTGGCGGCAAGCTGGCAACGCCTGCCCAGTAACAACCGGGTCAAACGCTCATGAGCGATTTTCTAGCCGCCGTAGGTCTTCTCTTCGTTCTCGAAGGGCTGCTCTACGGCGGCTTTCCTTCTTTGGCAAAGAAGCTCGCTCGTGAAGCGAGCGAGACGCCGGAGAATATGTTGCGCATTGCCGGGATTGCAGCCCTTGCAATCGGCGTCGGCATTGTCTGGCTTGTCAGGGGATAAGCCGCTTTCCTTCCGTTATTTATCGTCTGTAGTCTATGCGGGGCCGTAAACAGGCCGTATTTTGCAGCGATCAAGCCTTAGTACATCTATCGCTAATCAAACGACTGCATGCAGACAGGAACGGAGCAGGGCTTCATGGCAATTGCACCAAAGGCGGGATTTGCTCGCACCCTTTTCGCAACCGTGGCATTGGGGGCGATGACCGTCGCTGGCACTCTTTCGATAGGAACGCCTCCGGCAATCGCGGCTCAGGGGCCGGCTTCCGTCGCCGATCTGGCCGAAGGGCTGCTGGATGCGGTCGTGAATATCTCGACCTCGCAGACCGTCAAAGAAGATGGCGAAAGTGACGGTGCGGTTCCAATGCCGCAGGTGCCGGAAGGCTCTCCATTCCAGGAATACTTCAAGGATTTCTTTGGCGACAAGGGCGGTGCGCAGGGAGACGAATCGCGCAAGGTCCAGTCACTTGGTTCCGGCTTCGTTATCGACGCCGAAAAGGGCTTCATCGTCACGAATAATCACGTCATTGCCGATGCAGATGAGATTGAAGTCAATTTCAACGATGGTTCCAAGCTGAAAGCGGAACTGGTCGGAAAAGACATCAAGACCGATCTGGCAATTCTCAAAGTTGACCCATCCAAGCACAAGCTGAAGGCCGTGGAGTTCGGTAATTCAGAAAAGGCACGCATCGGCGATTGGGTCCTTGCGATTGGCAACCCGTTCGGTCTCGGCGGTACGGTAACGGCTGGCATTATCTCGGCCCGCAAGCGCGACATCAATTCCGGTCCCTATGATGACTTCATCCAGACCGATGCGGCCATCAACCGAGGCAATTCGGGTGGCCCGCTGTTTGACATGGACGGCAAGGTGATCGGCATCAACACGGCGATTATCTCACCCTCCGGCGGTTCCATCGGTATCGGATTCGCCATCCCTGCCGAGATGGCTGTGGGTGTTATCGACCAGCTCAAGGAATTTGGCGAAGTTCGTCGCGGCTGGCTTGGCGTACGTATCCAGCCTGTAACTGAAGATATTGCTCAGAGCTTGGGGCTGAAGGAAACCAAAGGGGCACTGATTGCGGGGTTGATCGAAAATTCCGGCGTTGACAACAAGGCGATCGAGGCTGGTGATGTCGTGATCCGCTATGAAGGCAAGCCGGTCGATACTGCCCGCGATCTGCCGCGACTGGTTGCTGAAACCCCGGTCGGCAAGGAAGTCGAGATCGTTGTGGTTCGCCAAGGCGAGGAAAAGACCGTGAAGGTCAAGCTCGGGCGTCTGGTCGAGGACGACAAGAGCACCGAAGCTGCGACGGAAGATCAGGCTCCGCTGCCGGAAGGCGAGGGCGGTGATGAAGGCACAGCAACACCGGATACGCCGAAAAAGGAGCAGAAAAGCGATGCTGCCCCGAGCGTGCTTGGAATGAAGCTCAGCGAACTGAATGACGATGTTCGCGGAGAATTTGGCATTGCGGAAGATGTGGAAGGTGTTGCGGTCTTGTATGTTTCCCCCGGCTCAGCCGCAGGTGAGAAACGTATCGAAACCGGCGATGTCATCGTCGATATCGGACAGGTGAATGTGAAGACCCCCGAGGACGTGAAAAAGCGTATTGATGCGCTGCGCCGGGAAGGGCGCAAGAACGCGCTTATGATGCTGGCCTCACGTTCGGGAGAACTGCGTTTCGTAACTGTCCGGATCAACTGATCTTCAATTGAGTGTACCGCTGAAACGGCATTGCGGGGAAATCTGCAATGCCGTTTTGTTTTGCGGTTTGAATCACTTGGCGTCGGAACCGCACAAAGAGATTCGAGTACTCCTCATTCGTCATTCGAAATTGTAGAGCCTTCTGTTTCATTTGCCTCCGGTGTGCTATGGACCGGCGCCATTCGGAGTAGGGTGAGTTGGAAACAGTCGATATTGTGGTCATAGGCGCTGGCGCGGCGGGCATGATGTGTGCCATCGAGGCGGCCAAACGTGGGCGTTCCGTACTGGTCGTGGATCACGCCAAGGCAGCCGGTGAGAAAATCCGCATATCGGGCGGTGGTCGCTGCAATTTCACCAATCTTCATGCAAGCCCGAAGAACTATCTCTCGCAGAACCCGCATTTCTGTATCTCGGCTTTGAGCCGCTACACCCAGCGCGACTTCATCGCGCTCGTGGAACGTCACCGCATTGCTTATCACGAGAAGACGCTAGGCCAACTCTTCTGTGACGGTTCGGCGTTGCAGATAATCGAAATGTTGCTGGAGGAAATGAAGCGCCATGGCGCGCGATTGAAGCTTGGCTGCAGTGTGAGTGCGGTTGAAAAATCTGCGGAAGGCTTTTCTCTTCAGCTGTCGGACGGACCTGTTCGCTGTCGATCACTGGTCGTGGCCTGTGGCGGGAAATCGATTCCGAAGATGGGAGCTACAGGCTTCGGCTACGATATCGCGACACAATTTGGATTGCGGATTGTCGAAACACGACCGGCGCTGGTACCGCTGACATTTGAACCCAACACACTGGAACGGCTGAAGCCGCTGGCCGGCATTGCCGTCGATGCCGTTGTCTCCTGTGGCAAAACCAAATTTGCCGAGGCAATGCTTTTTACGCATCGTGGTATTAGCGGCCCTTCGATCTTGCAGATTTCTTCCTACTGGCGGGAAGGCGATGAAATCCGCATTGCGATGCTGCCGGAAACGGACATTTTCGAAGCACTGCGCGAGCAACGCAAACAGAACGGCAAGCAGGCATTGCAAACGGCACTGGCGCTCTACCTGCCGAGGAAACTTGCACAGACCATAGCCGAAGATATCGGTGCGACCGGCCATCTGGCGGATATGTCCGACAAGACGTTCCGCCGTGTCGAGGCGGCGATAAACGACTGGTGCATCAAACCTGCCGGTTCGGAGGGCTACCGTACAGCGGAGGTCACGCTTGGAGGGGTCGATACGCGCAATCTCGACTCCAAGACCATGGAAGCCAAATCCGTTCCCGGCCTGTTTTTCATCGGCGAAGTGGTCGATGTTACCGGGTGGCTCGGCGGCTATAATTTCCAGTGGGCATGGTCGTCGGGCTGGGTAGCCGGTCAGTCTGCCTGAATGCGATAGACGGAATGAAATTTCAAATGTGGAGTTTCATCCGGCACACGGGGATGGTCGAAATCGCTCGAGGGATCACGGGTCATGCCGATGCGCTGCATCACGGCTGTGGACCGTTCGTTGTTATGGACGGCGAAGGAAACGACTTCTGAGAGGCCAAGGGTGCCGAAAGCATATTCGATCAGCGCTTTGCCCGCTTCGGTTACATAGCCTTTGCCCCAAAAGGGAGTGGCCAACCGCCAGCCGATTTCAACAGTACCGTCCGGAAGATGAGGTTCGAGGTTGGTGCGGGCGAGACCGGCGAAGCCGATGCACTGACCGCCTTCTTTTTCCTCCAGCGCATAGAAACCGAGACCCGTTTCAGAAATCATCTTCTGGAGGTGATTGAACAGTTCATCCGATTGCGAGCGGTCCCTGCGAAAGGGAAAGAAACGCATTACCTCTTCATCGGAATTGATGACATGGAACAGGTCGCGGTCGCGATCCTCCCAGTTCCGGATGATGAGGCGCGGCGTTTCCAAAATGATCATTGAACGAAATCCGTCTTTCTATAGCCCTGAATATAGAGGAGGGCGGTCAGGTCGCCATGGTCAACCCGCATTCTGGCCTGCGCTGCCACGGTCGGCTTCGCGTGAAGTGCGACGCCAGTGCCTGCAAGCTGGATCATGCCGAGATCGTTCGCTCCATCGCCCACCGCGATTGCGTCATCCGGTGTGAGACCGAGGCGCTCGGCGATTTCCACGAGTTTCTCGACCTTGGCTTCACGACCGAGAATTGGCTCTGTGACAAGGCCGGTCAGATGCTTTCCATCGTCGATCAGCCTGTTTGCACGGTCTTCATTGAAGCCGATCATTTCGGCGATACGCTGGGTAAATGAGGTAAAACCGCCGGACACAAGCGCTGTGTAAGCACCATGTTTCCGCATGGTACGCACGAGTTCCGGCCCGCCGGGCATCAGTGTGATGCGGGTTGAAATGACCTTGTCGATGACATTGAGCGGTAGGCCTTTCAACAAGGCCACCCGCTCGCGCAAGGCCGGTTCGAAAGCGATTTCACCATTCATGGCGCGTGCGGTGATTGCCGCCACATGCTCGCGCAGTCCGGCTTCCTCTGCCAGTTCGTCGATACACTCTTGCTGGATCATCGTGGAATCCATGTCGGCAATCAGAATTTTCTTGCGCCGGAGCTCCTGTTCCTGCACGACCACATCGACCGGCGCGCCATCAAGCGAATGGCGCAGCAGGGTTTCGGCTTCTTCACTGCTGATCCCCGATGGAAGTGCAATGTCGCAGGCGATGTTGTTGGCCAGCCAATAGAGTCCGGTTGCATTCACCGCTGCTGAGGCTTTAATCCCAAGCGCTGATGCAAGCGATGCTTTGGCCGGGTTGGCAATCAAAGTGGCGACGAGAGAAACCTGTTGGGACATGGAGAACAATTCCGGCGATGAATGAGGGTGCGGTCACGAATGCAATCCTGATAGCTGGCCCGACGGCCAGCGGCAAGTCGGCACTTGCCATTCGCATGGCTCGTGAGACTGGCGGTTTCATCGTGAACACCGATTCCATGCAGGTTTACGATGTTCTTGATCTCCTGACTGCGCGACCGAACAAAGCGGATCTCGCTGCGGCTGAACATCATCTCTATGGACATATCGCCCCATCAATATCCTATTCGACCGGACGATGGCTGGATGATGTGGCTGAACTGCTATCTCAACCTACCATGAAGCACAGGACCCCAATCTTTGTTGGCGGGACGGGGCTTTATTTCAGAGCGCTACTCGGCGGACTGTCGCAGATGCCAGAGGTGCCAGGTGATGTTCGCGCCTACTGGCGAGGACGTATGGAGACGGACGGTCCAGAACTTCTTCACCGGCTTCTCAGCGAACGTGACCCGGATATGGCCGCAACCCTTCGACCCTTCGACAGCCAGCGCATCGTTCGGGCGCTGGAGGTTTTTGAAGGCACCGGAAAGTCGCTTCTTGCTTGGCAGCAGACGAAAGGGCAGGCACTGATAGACGATGAGAGCGCGCGCAAGATCGTATTGCTGCCGGACCGGTCATGGCTTTCAGAGCGTATTGCCCGGCGTTTTGCCCTGATGTGGGGCAATGGCGCGATTGACGAAGTCAAAGCGTTGCTGACGCTTGATCTCGACCCGGCATTGCCCGCAATGAAGGCCATCGGTGTGCGTGAGATCACGGCATTTCTGCAAGGCTCGATGTCGCGGGAAGAAGCAATTGAACGTTCGGTTATCGCCACCCGGCAATATGCAAAGCGCCAGTCGACCTGGTTTCGAAATCAGCTTGATGATCGCTGGTGTGTGAATGCAAATTCTGATGATGCCTTCGCTCGATTAACGACAACGAAATAACTCGCTGGCACTCTCTGAAACAGGAGAGGCGGGCGCGGACTATGCGATTTCATAAATCGGAGCGGGCATTTTTTATTCTGATTGTTTTGATGTTCGGTATCGGGCTGTTGCTATATCAAGCCCGTGTCGACATTGGACAATTGCAGACATCGCCCCTTGATGTGAGTGCATCGGAACTGGTTTCGAGGCTCGATCAGTTGAGTTACGTCACAATATGGGTGCTGATTGCGACTATCGCTTGCGGGCTATTCCTGATCTATCCGCAAATCCGTACCGATGCGCAGGACCGCGGCAAGCTGCAGGTCATCACGCAGGATCTTTCCGAACGGTCGCAGACCCTCGAACATGCCGCGCTGACGGATAGCCTGACCGGCATGCAGAACAGGCGGTATTTCGATGAGGCGCTGAAGGAATATCTGGTCCAGTTCGACCGAATTCAGCGCCCTGTGGGGTTGATGATTATCGATCTCGATCATTTCAAGACAGTGAACGATACATATGGGCATGACATTGGCGATATCGTGTTGCAAGAAGTGGCGCGGTGTCTGAAGGACTATACGCGGTATCATGATGTCGTTGCGCGGCTTGGCGGCGAGGAGTTTGCAGTTCTTGCGCCGAATATGGACGCGGAATTGATGATCAAGCTTGCCAATCGTATCCGCAAGGCCATATCCACGCTTGAAATCGATCTGGGCGATGAGAAGCTTGGCGTCACCGTCAGTATTGGCCTTGCCATATGGGACCGGCGCGAGAACTCGAAGGACCTCTATCGTCGCGCCGACAAGATGCTCTATGCCGCGAAGAACATGGGCCGTAACCGCGTCTGCGCCTAAAGCGTGTCGGATTTTATTATATTCAGATAGCGCGTTTTCAGTTTTTGTTTTCGTACATGTCTCCCAAAACCGGTTCCCGCTTTTGGGAGACATGCTTTAACGCTCGCGGTCCTTGCGAAAGCTGCGCACCAGTTCGCCCATCTTCTCAATGCTCTGTTTTGTGTCGAGGCTGAGGGAGGTTTGCGGCTTCAACGATGAAGAGCGATGGTAAGCTTCGTCCGTAGGCATTTGGTCCCGGCGACTGGTGGAGACCGGGCTGCCCCACAGATTATCCTCGTCTCCGATCTGGTCCACTGGTTCAGCCTGCGAACTGTTCTCAAAAGCACGCAACTTTTCAACGATACGGTCGAGCGATATTTTGCCATCGCTGCGCCAGCTTGAAAGAGCACTTTCGCTCTTGCTGCGTCCGGGAAGCTGATGCGGCGGGATGGTTTCGAATGTCAGACGCATCGGTGTCGAGAATGCTTCGCCAAAGGCTATCGCTTCGCGGTTAGCGATTGATGACAGAAAGCCAGCCATGCTTTGCGCGCCGCCACGAATAGCCCCCCTGATGATTTCCTGATCGCGCTCGTTACCCAGCCGCATCGCAAAAATCGAATTGCACTGTGACAGGATCGTTGGATCAAGCTCACCGGGGCGCTGGCTTATCACTCCGAGATAGGAGCCGTATTTCCGACCTTCTTTGGCAATTCGCGCTATGGCTTGTCTTGTCGGCCAGAACCCAGCGTCGCGGTCGGCGGGAATATAACGGTGGGCTTCTTCACAGATCACGAGCGTCTGCAAGCTGCCCTCGCTTGAAAGAGCGATATCGAATGCCAGACGGCACAAGACGGAAGCAACGGCATTGACGACTTCGGACGGCAATCCTGCAAGCTGGAATGTGCAGATGGGCTTTTCGTTTTGCGGTATGCGGAAAATCCGGCCAATGGCCTGCCGCATTGTTTCCGGGCCACCAGTTACGGCGAACATGAAACGGAAGCGGGGATCGGCAGAGATCGATTCCAGCCGAACCTTGAGGCTGCGCAGATAAGGTCGTTCCGCCTTGCTGTCGAGAAGTCCCATCCGCTCATCGATAAGGGATATCAGGTCAAGCAAACGATAGGCGATAGGCGTGTCGGCGCTGACGCTCTGGCGGTCGGCAAGCTGTCGTCGCAATGTTTTCGTGGCTGACAGTTCAGCGCCCTGTGTTTTTTCACGGGCAAGCTGGACCAGATCACGCAATATATCGAGTTCCATAGGGTTCGGCGCGCGCCCGCGAAAGATCACATCTGCAAATTCATCCAGCCGCAGCATCCAGAATGGCAATTCGATATTCGTCTGATCGACCGCCACGGCCAGATCGGGAAATGCGCTCGCGAACTCATTGTGTGGATCGAGGATGAGTACGCGCAGATTGGGCTTTTCGGCGACGATCCGGCGTAGCAGCAGCATGACTGCGCTCGATTTGCCGACGCCCGTTGTGCCGACAATAGCAAAATGCCGGGAGATAAGATCATCGACAGATATGTAGGCGGGAACGGTTGCATCCTGTGTGAGCGCACCGATTGAAACGCTGCTGTGAGCGGTTTGTGCATAAATGGCAGCGAGATCGGCGGCACGAATGCGATGTGCAATAGCGCCGGGGTGGGGGAATTGCGAAATGCCGCCGTTGAAAGTGGTTTGTCCGGTCGGCTGTATGCGAACTTCGCCCAGAAACTCGACATGGATATGGAGCGTGTTGTCACCGCCGCGTATCCAGACATCTCCGGGAACAAGCACGTTGCGGATGAGACCTACAACGCGATTATTGCCGGTCTGAATGGATATAAGCTGGCCTACGGCCCAATAATCGTCAGATGCTGCCGAAGAGGGACCTGACAACGCCGAGACGATTGCGCTCTCGCCGTCGCATTGGATGACGTGGCCTTCCGTACGATTGCGCTGCACATATTCGCCCTGCTCTCGCGCGTTGGAACTGTCCCCGATTTCGCTCATGCTGCCCACTCCGCCCCAGTCCTCAACAGGAGGTTTCGCGTCAGGATAAGAATCTTCCGTTGAAATAAAGTTATCGTTTGGGGCAGGTGAGCCTAAGAAAATATCGCAGGCGGTGTATTTATGCGTTGACGACACCAAATCCGGCTATTAGTGTCCGCCACCATGAACACGATTATTATTCTTGTGGTACGGGCGCGCATGGGCAGGATGGTGTAACCATCCGGCGAAAGCTCCCATGCGCGAAAGACAGGCTCCCTCGGGGGCCTTTTTTATTATCCAAATCAGAAATAAAATGCAGACGACGGGAAGAGAACAATGACTGCAGGTAAACGTGAGGCGGACGCAAACGCCGCAGAAACGCAAGAAGCGAGCAACCCACGCGAAATGACCGGCGCTGAAATGGTCATTCAGGCTTTGATCGATCAGGGTGTGGAGAGTATCTTCGGTTATCCCGGCGGCGCCGTACTTCCGATCTATGACGAGTTGTTCCAGCAGGACAAGGTTCAGCATGTTCTGGTCCGGCATGAGCAGGGCGCAGGACACGCTGCGGAAGGCTATGCACGTTCGACCGGCAAAGTCGGTGTGATGCTTGTTACGTCCGGTCCAGGTGCGACCAATGCAGTTACGCCGCTGCAGGATGCCCTTATGGACTCCATTCCGCTGGTTTGCATCTCCGGGCAGGTTCCGACAACGCTGATTGGCTCCGATGCGTTTCAGGAATGCGATACGATTGGTATCACGCGCCCCTGCACCAAGCACAACTGGCTGGTGAAGGACGTCAACGATCTGGCGCGCATCCTGCACGAAGCCTTTCATGTCGCTTCCACCGGTCGTCCCGGTCCCGTTGTGGTCGACATTCCGAAGGATATCCAGTTCGCCAAGGGCATTTATACGCCGCCGGAAACTGCGCCGCGCACCAGCTACCGTCCGGTTCTCGACGGCAATGCTCAGGCGATTTCGGATGCCGTTCGTCTGCTCCTCAATGCAAAGAAGCCCGTCATCTATTCGGGCGGCGGTGTGATCAATTCCGGCCCTGCAGCTTCCCGTCTGCTGCGCGAGCTGGTCGAGATCAGCAATTTCCCGATCACATCCACACTGATGGGTCTCGGCGCTTATCCAGCCTCCGGCAAGAACTGGCTCGGCATGCTCGGTATGCATGGCACTTACGAAGCCAACATGACCATGCATGATTGCGATGTGATGCTGTGCGTCGGTGCCCGTTTCGATGACCGCATCACCGGACGTCTGAACGCATTTTCTCCGAACTCGAAGAAAATCCATATCGATATCGACCCGTCGTCGATTAACAAGAGCGTGCGTGTCGACGTGCCGATCATTGGCGATGTCGCGCATGTTCTGGAAGATATCGTTCGGCAGTTCCGTGCCTCTGAAAAGAAGCCGGAAAAGCAGGCAATCGGTGCATGGTGGGAGCAGATCGATCGCTGGCGTGCCCGCAATTCGCTCGCCTATGCGCCGAACAAGGACGTCATCATGCCGCAATATGCAATTGAGCGGCTTTATGAACTGACCAAGGATCGGAAGACCTACATCACCACGGAAGTTGGCCAGCACCAGATGTGGGCTGCGCAGTTCTATGGCTTTGAGGAACCGAACCGCTGGTTGACCTCTGGTGGTCTCGGTACCATGGGTTACGGCCTGCCGGCGGCTCTCGGGGTACAGATCGCGCACCCTGATGCGCTGGTTATCGACATTGCAGGCGATGCCTCGATCCAGATGTGCATTCAGGAAATGTCGGCTGCCATCCAGCATAATGCGCCGATCAAGATCTTCATCCTGAACAACCAGTATATGGGCATGGTGCGCCAATGGCAGCAGCTCCTGCATGGCAACCGCTTGTCGCACTCCTATACCGAGGCAATGCCGGATTTCGTCAAGCTGGCCGAAGCCTACGGCGCGCATGGTATCCGCTGTGACAAGCCAGGTAATCTCGATGCCGCCATTCAGGAAATGATCGACATCGACAAGCCGGTTATCTTCGATTGCCGCGTGGCAAATCTCGCCAACTGCTTCCCAATGATCCCGTCGGGCAAGGCGCATAACGAAATGCTGTTGCCGGATGAAGCAACAGATGAGGCAGTTGCCAACGCCATTGATGCCAAGGGCCGCGCGCTCGTCTGATCCGGAGGAAAGAAATCATGAATGCACAGAACCTAGCTTCCGGATCGGCCTATTTCATTGCAGCCGAAACGCAAACGCCGGAAACGCATACGCTTGCCGTACTCGTTGACAACGAACCGGGCGTCCTTGCCCGCGTGATCGGTCTTTTCTCTGGGCGTGGCTACAATATTGAAAGCCTGACGGTTTCGGAAACCGAGCATGAAAAGCACCTGTCGCGCATTACAATCGTGACGCGCGGCACGCCGCATGTGCTCGACCAGATCCGCCACCAGCTGGCTCGTATTGTTCCGGTTCACCGCGTTGTCGATCTCAGCCACCGCGCCTTTGAACTCGGCCACGATCGTCCTGTCGAACGTGAGCTAGCGCTGGTGAAGGTCGCTGGCAAAGGTGAGGCAAGAGCCGAAACGCTTCGCCTTGCCGACGCTTTCAAGGCCAAGGTGGTTGATGCGACGACTGATCACTTCATTCTGGAGATTACCGGAAAGACCGCCAAGATCGATCAGTTTATCTCGATCATGAAACCGCTCGGGCTGGTTGAGACCTGCCGTACCGGTGTCGCAGCCATGAACCGCGGTCCAGAAGGCATGTAAAAGCTTCCGACAAAATCGATACAATATGTTTGAAAACCGGCACAATGTTTCGATTGTGCCGGTTTTTTATTAAGCTAATTTGTCCCCGTAAATTGGGGCCGTCCTATGTCTGTTGAAATTTTTCTGGCGCTTCTTGTCTTCGCCTTCGTGTCATCCGTTACGCCGGGACCAAACAATCTGATGCTTCTGGCATCCGGTGTAAATTTCGGTTTCCGCCGTACGATCCCGCATATGCTTGGTATCGGTGTCGGGTTTTTCATATTGCTGTTGGCGGTTGGTTTCGGTCTCGGCGCTTTGATTGAGACGGTTCCGTCATTCTATGCCGCGCTGAAGTTCGCGGGCGGTGCTTATATGCTCTATCTCGCCTGGAAAATTGCCATGTCGCGTTCCATCGGAGAGGCAAAACATCGCGATAAAGCCGAGCCTATGACTTTTTTGCAGGCAGCGGCGTTCCAGTGGGTCAACCCGAAAGCTTGGGTAATGGCGATCACGGGAATTGCCACCTATGCCAATCACGACAACTATTATGTCGCCGTGCTTCTGGTCAGCGCTGCATTCGCGATTGTGAATTTGCCGAGCGTTTCGGTCTGGGCAGGATTTGGCACATTGCTGCGCAACTGGCTTTCCGATCCTGTTCGATTGAAGTGGTTCAATCTTATTATGGCCTTGCTGCTCGTTCTGAGCCTGTGGCCGATGCTGAAATAGAGAATGAAGAGGCGAATGATGAAGCAGATTCCAACTTATGAAAATGTGATCTCGGCCGCAAAGCAGATCGAAGGTTACGCCCACCATACGCCGGTGTTCACATCATCAACTATCGACCGCGAAACCGGTGCGCAATTCTTTTTCAAATGCGAGAATTTCCAGCGCATCGGTGCGTTCAAGTTTCGTGGTGCCTTCAATGCTCTGTCGCGGTTTACAGATGAGCAAAAGGCGCGAGGTGTGCTGGCTTTTTCGTCCGGCAATCACGCGCAGGCAATTGCGCTCGCAGCAAAATTGCTCGGCATTGGCGCGACCATCATCATGCCTGAGGATGCGCCGCGCGCGAAGCTTGATGCAACGCGGGGCTATGGCGCGAAGGTTGTTACCTATAACCGCTATGAAGAAGATCGCGATGTGCTCTCGAAGCGGCTGGCCGAAGAGGGTGGGCTGACCCTCATTCCGCCGTTCAATCATCCCGATATTATCGCTGGGCAGGGAACTGCGGCCAAGGAATTGATCGAGGAAACGGGTCCGCTTGACGCTCTGTTCGTTTGTCTCGGCGGTGGCGGCCTGCTTGCAGGTTCGGCGCTCGCCGCGAAAGCCTTATCACCGGGCTGTGACGTCTACGGCGTGGAGCCGGAGGCGGGGAACGACGGTCAGCAATCTTTCCGCTCTGGCAAGATAGTTCGCATCGATGTGCCGAAGACTCTGGCGGATGGCGCCCAGACGCAAGCTCTCGGCGACATGACCTTTGCCATTATCCGCGAAACTGTTCGCGATATTCTGGCTGTCAGCGACAATGAACTGGTTGAAGGTATGAAATTCTTCGCCAGTCGGATGAAAATGGTGGTCGAGCCTACGGGGTGTCTCGCCTTTGCTGGCGCACGACAGATAGCGTCGAAGCTGCAAGGCAAGCGTGTGGGCGTGATCGTCAGCGGCGGCAATGTCGATCTCGACAGATTTGCGGCGCTGGTGAGCAAAAACGTTTGATCACGGTTTGATCTTGTTTTCAGGCGGCGAATCCTGTCTGAAAGGATCATGCAGTTTTCACCGGAACAGGATCAGGCGCTGAAGGCCGTCGGGCAATGGCTTAAAGACGGCCGCAGTCCCATTTTCAGATTGTTCGGCTATGCGGGTACGGGCAAGACGACGCTTGCCCGCTATTTCGCCGAGCATGTGGACGGCGATGTGCAGTTTGCAGCCTTTACCGGCAAGGCGGCGCAGGTGCTACGCTCGAAAGGCGCCAGCAATGCCCGCACGCTCCATTCGCTGATCTACCGCCCACGTGGCGAAGAAGCGATTGAAGACGAAACGACTGGCAAGACTTCCATCGCGCCGACCTTCTCGCTTAACCGGCAAAGCCCTGTCGCCAAAGCGGCGATGATCGTCGTCGACGAATGTTCCATGGTCGATGAGGCGCTGGGACGCGATCTGATGAGTTTCGGCACTCCGATCCTCGTTCTTGGCGATCCGGGGCAGTTGCCTCCTATTTCCGGAGGTGGTTTTTTCACGGAACACGATCCCGACTATCTCCTGACCGAGATTCATCGTCAGGCGCAGGACAATCCGATCATCCGTATGGCGCTCGATGTGCGGGAAGGGCGTGAGCTTCCCTATGGTGACCATGGTGCCGCAAGGGTTATCGGAAAAGGCGACGTTAATCAGGAAATGGTGCTGTCTGCCGATCAGGTGCTCGTCGGCACCAATCGTACGCGCCGCCGCTATAACCAGCGCCTTCGGGAGCTGAAAGGCTTTACTGCGGATTACCCACAGGCTGGCGACAAGCTGGTCTGCCTGCGTAACGATCCCGCCAAGGGACTTCTCAACGGTTCACTTTGGAAGGTGATGACATCATCCAAGGAAACGGTGAAGCCCGGCATCAATCTTTTGGTTACACCTGAGGACGATGATCGCGGTGTGGCGAAGATCAAGCTGCTCAAGGCACAGTTCGAAGATCCCGACAGTGAAATTCCCTGGCAGACTAAAAAGCGCTACGACGATTTTGATTATGGTTATGCCTTGACGGTACACAAAGCGCAGGGTTCCCAGTGGGATGAAGTCGTGCTCTTTGACGAAAGTTTCGCGTTTCGCGATACACGTGAGCGGTGGCTTTACACGGCGATCACGCGTGCAGCCGAACGTTTGACCATTGTAAAATAACTATTCGTCTGTTGGTTGGGCGCTGAGCCACTCCCAGGCTTCGTTTTCTTCGTCTGCTTCGAAAGCGCGAAGCTCTATGGACAGAAAAGGCTGCATGAGTGTTATGCTGGCCTGTATCCACAAGGGACCGCCAACGATTGCATAGTGACGAAGCTTTTTGAGAGACTTTGAACGCATGGAGAGCATGCTTTCTGAGAACGCAGCCGTCCAATCGACCCCTTCATAGCCGGTTAGGCGGATCAGTAGATCGATTTCTTCATGCGTTTCGTAAGCTGCGTCGAGAAGCCCGTAGAGATTCTCCAGTGAGGCATCGTCGAGATGTCCTTCAATTGCAAAAGCGAAAACGTCTTCCCTGTTTGTTGGAATGCGGCGAATGACAGGTATGTCCTCATTTCGCATCATAGACCTCCATTTATCGATCGGTTTAAACGCCCGAGCAGGGACAAAGGTTGCGGTCACTTACAAATTGATGCGAACTGGAAAACTCCGCAAACCCCGTTTGTTGCAGGCAGATTTCATGATTGGGGATTGCGGTTGCGGTGC
Source organism: Brucella tritici (assembly GCF_008932285.1). Taxonomy (NCBI): domain Bacteria; kingdom Pseudomonadati; phylum Pseudomonadota; class Alphaproteobacteria; order Hyphomicrobiales; family Brucellaceae; genus Brucella; species Brucella tritici. The sequence continues at coordinate 855,080 of NZ_WBVY01000001.1, read as the reverse complement.
GACGGCAAAACACTCACATTTTTTCATGGCAGGCGTTATAAAGCGGAATATTCATCCGGGAGTCTCCAATGCCTGCGAAATTATCGGTCAATCTCAACGCTGTTGCGATGCTGCGAAACCGGCGCGATTTGCCATGGCCAAGCGTTACCGGTCTGGGCCGCGCTGCTCTTGCCGCCGGAGCTGCCGGATTGACGGTGCATCCCCGTCCCGATCAGCGTCATATCCGGTTTTCCGATCTCGGCGATATACGCGCTCTGATCGATGATGAATTTCCGCAGGCAGAGTTCAATATTGAAGGTTTCCCAAGCGAAGCGTTCCTTGATCTGGTGGAGAAGCATCAGCCAGAACAGGTGACGCTCGTGCCTGATGATCCAACGCAGGCGACCTCGGATCATGGCTGGGACTTTGTGTCGAAGGCTGACTTTCTGGCTCCAATCGTGGCTCGCCTGAAAGCCGGTGGTATGCGTGTATCCTTGTTCGCGGACCCCGATCCGCTAGGCTACGAACGAGCGGCTTCAATCGGTGTGGATCGTGTGGAACTCTACACGGGCCCTTATGGTGCAACCTATGATGACCCGGCAGCTGCGGTGCGCGAGCTGGATCGACTGGAAAAAGCTGCAAATGCCGCTACGGAGCTTGGCCTCGATATTAACGCGGGACATGATCTGACAGTAGACAATCTGCCGGCGCTGGTGAAACGTATCCCGCAATTGAGCGAAGTTTCCATTGGACACGGACTGACCGCCGATGCACTGATGTATGGGATGCCGGTAACGGTCAGCCGCTACATCGCGGCCCTTGCGTAACGCGTCTGTCAATGCACTTGATGCATGGCTCAGACTGGAGCTGTGCAAAAAGCGCATTTGCATTCGTGTGAGACAAGCTTTAGGCGTCCGCCACTATTCATACGCGTTGGGGGGCGCAGGATCGTATGAGGGAAGCATTGAAGCAGTTTTCCGACATCTGCTTTCCGCGCCGAGGCAAGTCTATTGTCATTGCATTCGGGCAGATCGCCACTTTCAATCGGCGCCATGTCCATGATTAATGCTGATTTCGGCAACGCTACGGCAGCAATGCGGCAATTCGCAACTTTTTGCGAATACGCTCATTATCTCAATTCGATCCCCAGTAACTCCAGCCAGAATCTTTTCAGGAAGTTGCGAGGTGCCTGCATATGAGCGGCGAGCTAAATGGCAATGACACGCCGGCACAGGCCGCTATGCCTGCCGTCGGTGTTCCTGAAAGCGTCGCTTTTGCAGAAGATGCCGAGCAGCACAATGAGAGCATGAAGACGCTGGTGCTTGGGGCGCTGGGCGTTGTCTACGGTGACATCGGCACCAGCCCTATCTATGCTTTTCGCGAAGCCCTCCATGCGGCGGCGAGCGATGGCATTCTTTCCCGTAGCGACATTCTTGGTGTTGTTTCGCTGATCTTCTGGGCGCTGACGCTGGTTGTGACCATCAAATACGTGCTGTTCGTTTTGCGTGCGGACAACAACGGCGAGGGCGGCATTCTTTCGCTGATGGCGCTTGTCAGAGGTGCGCTGAAAGGCAGGCCTGATCTGATCCTGGGCGTCGGCATCTGCGGTGCAGCGCTGTTCTTTGGTGACGCGGTCATTACTCCTGCAATCTCTGTTCTTTCGGCAATGGAAGGTCTTGAGATCGTCGCTCCAGACTTAACGCCATTCGTGGTTCCCATAACAGTCGTTATTCTCGTCACGCTGTTCTCGGTGCAGAAATTGGGCACGGGAAAGGTCGCCATCGTCTTCGGTCCGATCATGGCATTGTGGTTTCTGGCGTTGGGTGCGTCGGGCCTATGGCATATTTTCGATGACCCCACGGTTATGATGGCGCTCAATCCCTATTATGCGGTACACTTTCTGACGGTCAGTCCCGGTGTGGCGTTTATTACAGTTGGTGCCGTATTCCTTGCGATGACCGGCGCTGAAGCTCTTTACGCCGATCTGGGGCATTTCGGACGCAAGCCGATCGTACGTGCATGGTTGTGGGTGGTGTTCCCATGCCTGCTGCTCAATTATTTCGGGCAGGCTGCGTTCATCCTGTCGCATGGTGAAGCGGCAGCATTGCCGTTCTTCCAGATGATGCCGAGTTTCGCGCTTTGGCCGATGGTTCTGCTGGCAACGGCGGCAACCGTGATTGCAAGTCAGGCGGTAATAACTGGTGCCTATTCGGTGGCACGCCAGGCTGTTCAGCTCAACATTCTGCCGCGCCTTGAAATTCAGCACACGTCGGAAAAGCTGCATGGCCAGATTTATATTCCGCGCGTGAATCTGCTTTTGGGGCTGGCCGTGGTCATTCTGGTGCTTGGGTTCGAGAAGTCCAGCAATCTGGCAGCAGCATATGGCATTGCCGTCACTGGCAACATGCTGGTCACCACGGTTCTTCTTTATATCGTGATGACCCGTATCTGGAACTGGCGCGTGAGCCGCGCCCTGCCGATTATTCTCGGCTTCCTGATCATCGATATCATGTTCTTCAGTGCGAATATCATCAAGGTTCATGAGGGCGGCTGGGCTTCGATCGGTATTGCCGTCGTGCTCGTCCTGATCATGTGGACCTGGGTGCGGGGGACGCGGCACCTCTTTCACAAGACGCGTAAGGCTGAAGTTCCGCTTGATCTCATCGTTCAACAAATGACCAAACGTCCGCCGACCATCGTTCCGGGCACGGCGGTGTTTCTGACGGGTGATCCAAAGAGTGCTCCGACTGCGCTCATGCACAGCCTGAAACACTATAAAGTTCTGCACGAAAACAATGTCATACTGACGGTTGTGACCGCATCGAAACCATGGGTTTCAAGTGCTGATCGTGCGCGCGTGTCCCAATATAACGAGCGCTTCATGCAGGTAACGCTCACTTTCGGCTATATGCAGCAGCCGAACATTCCGCGCGCGCTTGGCATATGCCGCAAGCTTGGCTGGAAATTCGACATCATGACGACGTCGTTCTTCCTGTCGCGCCGTTCGCTCAAGGCATCGGCCCATTCCGGCTTGCCGCTCTGGCAGGACAAGCTGTTTATTCTGCTCGCCCGAACCGCGTCTGACGCGACAGAATATTTCCAGATTCCAACCGGCCGTGTGGTGGAAATTGGAACGCAGGTGAATCTGTAAATCCATCGGAATCGATAGTTTTAAAGGGCGCTTTCCCGGTTTCGGGGAGGCGCTTTTTTGCATTTGATGTCGATAAAAAATATTCCCGTGTCAGGCGGCTGCAATTTTAGAAAACATGCTTGACCACTGACGAAACAATAATTATGAATTGGGAACCGTACCGTACGGTACAAGGTGGAGGAAGAGGCCCGTGACTGATACCAGCGACGAATTGCAGGCTCAAAAGCAGCAGGCTCTTTCGCCGCGTCAGAACGATGTTCTGGAGCAGGCGTTGCGCCTTCTAGTGGAGGGCGGGGATCGCGCTTTGACGACGGCAAGCATTGCACGTGCCGCCAACTGCTCGAAAGAAAGCCTCTACAAATGGTTTGGTGATCGCGATGGTCTGCTGACGGCGATGGTTCGCTGGCAGGCATCGAAGGTCCGTGTTGTGCCGCTGACCCGCGAGAAGCTGGATGCGGAATCTCTTTTCTCGAGCCTGGAGCATTTCGCACGCGACTGGCTGCTGGTTCTGTCGGGAAAGACATCGATTGCCTTGAACCGGCTGGCGGTGAGCCATGCGGCGTCTGGAAAATCGACATTGGGCGATATCGTTCTTGCCAACGGTCCTGTGGCCATGGCCAAGCGCCTCAAACCCATTCTCCATATGGGGCAGGAGGCACGTTTACTGGCCTTCGACGATATCGATGAGGCATTTCGCACGTTTTTCGGGCTTGTCGTCCGGGACATGCAAATACGGTTGCTGCTTGGCGACCATCTGGAACTGACTGACGACGTGGTCATCCGGGATGCCCGGCGCGCCACCAAGCAGTTTTTTGCCCTTTATGGGGCCTAATCACATCGGTGGACGCAAGAAAGCCGAAGAACAATCTGAACGAAGGGAATAAGGAAATGCGCGTTTACTACGATCGGGATGCAGACGTTAACCTGATCAAGTCGAAGAAGGTGGTTATCGTCGGTTATGGCAGCCAGGGCCGCGCCCATGCGCTGAACCTCAAGGATTCCGGTGCCGCCAACGTGCGTGTTGCCCTTCGTGAAGGTTCTGCAACCGCGAAGAAGGCACAGGCTGACGGCTTTGAAGTGATGAACGTCGCCGATGCCGCCAAGTGGGCCGATCTCATGATGATGGCAACCCCTGACGAGCTGCAGGCTGACATCTACAAGGAACACATTCACGACAATCTTCGTGATGGCGCGGCAATCGCTTTCGCCCACGGTCTCAACGTGCATTTCGGCCTCATCGAGCCGAAGAAGTCGATTGACGTCGTCATGATCGCACCGAAGGGCCCAGGCCATACGGTTCGCGGCGAATACCAGAAGGGCGGTGGCGTTCCTTGTCTCATCGCCATTCATCACGACGCCTCGGGCAATGCTCATGATCTGGCTCTCTCCTACGCTTCGGGCGTTGGCGGCGGTCGTTCGGGCGTCATCGAAACCACCTTCAAGGAAGAGTGCGAAACCGACCTGTTCGGAGAACAGGCCGTTCTTTGCGGCGGCGTGGTCGAACTGATCCGCACCGGTTTTGAAGTTCTGGTTGAAGCTGGCTACGCGCCGGAAATGGCTTACTTCGAGTGCCTGCACGAAATGAAGCTGATCGTGGACCTGATCTACGAAGGCGGCATCGCCAACATGAACTACTCGATCTCGAACACTGCCGAGTGGGGCGAATATGTCACCGGTCCGCGCATCATCACTGCTGAAACCAAGGAAGAAATGAAGCGCGTTCTGAAGGACATTCAGACCGGCAAGTTCACTTCCGATTGGATGCAGGAATATCGTGCAGGTGCAGCGCGCTTCAAGGGCATTCGTCGCAACAACGACAGCCACCAGATCGAAGAAGTCGGCGAAAAGCTCCGCGGCATGATGCCGTGGATTGCAGCGAACAAGCTCGTCGACAAGGCACGTAACTAAAAACAGTGGGTTTCAGGTTTTGGTTGTCTGCAAATGATGCAAACGCCAGAGCCGGAATATCATCTGATTTTGAAATTCGATGAAACATGAAAAGAGGGGGCGTTTCTTGCGCCCCCTTCATACATGGTGCGTTGTAACGGGGGTGATCGTGAGCATATGGCGAACGAAAATAACCCAAATTCTGCGCCAGTTTTTTCGTTTCGTGCACTTTGAAGGCCAAAACAATTCCGAATATCTTTATTCCATAGAAGCATGGGAAAAGCTGTTCTCGTCTGCTGAAAAGTGCGCTAGAGCTTCACATCCAATAGCCAAGTTTTGAGGAGACTTAGCTATTACAAGTTCCGTAAAATGTACGGATAGCCTAATTGAGGAGATTTCCCGTGTTGGACTGGGAAAATGTATTTGCAACGCGCTCGAAACGTATGCGCGCATCGGAAATCCGCGAACTGCTGAAGCTTCTGGAACGTCCAGATATTATTTCGTTTGCGGGCGGAATTCCTGATCCGGCTCTTTTCCCGCACGAAGAATTCCAGGCAGCCTATAAGGATATTCTTACTGGTCCTGAAGCCAATGCCGCGCTGCAATATTCTGTTTCGGAAGGCTACAAGCCGCTGCGCATCTGGCTGGTAGGTGAGCTCGCCAAGATCGGCATTCCCTGCACGGAAGACAATGTGTTCATCACATCGGGTTCGCAGCAGGCTCTTGATTATCTGGGCAAGCTGTTTTTGTCGCCTGCTGATACAGCACTTGTGACCGCGCCGACTTATCTCGGCGCGCTGCAGGCTTTCAACGCTTATGAGCCGAACTACGATACGCTGGCGATCAACGGCAATCGTACCCCAGCATCCTACGCTGAAGCTGCCAAGAAGGCTGGCGGCCGGGTCAAGTTTGCTTATCTGTCCGCCGATTTCAGCAACCCAACCGGCGAAACTGTCGATCTTGCCGGGCGCGAGAAACTGCTCGCTCAGGCGGATGAACTCGACATTCCGGTGATCGAAGATGCTGCCTATCAGTATCTTCGCTACAATGGTGATGCGATTTCGCCGATCCTGGCGCTCGACATTGGCCGGAACGGTGGTGACATCGAGAAGACCCGCACCGTCTATTGCGGTTCTTTCTCCAAGACGCTGGCTCCGGGATTGCGCGTTGGCTATGTGGTTGCGTCGAAGCCGGTTATTCGCAAGCTTGTGCTGATGAAGCAGGCTGCGGACCTTCATTCGTCCACGATCAACCAGATCGCCATTCAGCGCGTTGCGAGCAACGGCTTTGGTGCTCAGGTGGCAAAGCTGCACAAGGTTTATAAGCACCGCCGCGACAAGATGCTTGAAGCGCTGGCGAAATATATGCCGGAAACCACAAGCTGGACGAAGCCTGAAGGCGGCATGTTCATCTGGGTTACGCTGTCGGAAGGTATGGATGGTGCCGCGCTGCTCGCTGCATCCATCGATAGTGAAAAAGTGGCGTTTGTTCCAGGTCGGGCATTTTTTGCCGATGGCACCGGTGCCAATACGCTGCGTCTCAGCTATTCATGCGCCAATGATGAGATGATTGATGAGGGCATCAAGCGCCTTGGCCGTTTGATACGGACTCATACGAAATCCGCTGCTGCCTGAGTTGGTGGAAATAAAAAAGCCGGGTTTTTACCCGGCTTTTTTCTTACTGGAATGGCGAATTGCAGCCTGTTCTCGGACCGGCCAATGGCTGGAACGTATTGTCGGATGTCCGATAGCTGCGATAGCGGTTTGAACACCACTGAATATGGTTGCTGCTTGGCCGCGCACCGGCGGTTGGCGGTTGCATCGTGCGTCGATATTGCAGGGCATCGCCGTTCTTGTAGTTCAATACGCCGTGTTCGGTAACATAAGTTCCACTTTCCCGGCAAAGCGTTGAACCATAGCAGTTGCGAGCGCTGGGATCTGTGCGATTGGCACCGGCCTGACCGCCGATAATCAATGGCCCGCTCGGTTTCAGCGAGGGAAGATACTGGCTGTTACGCAGTTCGACGGCTGAACTCACACTTGCAATGCCCGCAACGAACAGTCCTGTCAGTATCGTCAGGCACAGAATTTTTCGCATCGTTTCGGCTCGCTTCAATCAAAGTTCTCCCGATATATGGGTATATTCTATATCCAAGTCACTGCTTCGGCAGAAATTTATTGGTTTCGGAAATCATCCTCTTGCCAATCGCACGGCAAGCAGAGAGATTGCGAAGACATGTTTACCATAGCCACTTTCAATGTCGAAAATCTGATGCGCCGGTTCGATTTTTCCGGCTTTCGCAATGAATTGCATCAGGATCGCACCTTGCAATTGTTCGAAATCAACGATGAGGCGCAATATCGCCTTCTCGAGCAGGCACGCGCTGTAGCGCACGCAGACGATACGCGCCAGATGACAGCGCTCGCTATTGCCGAAACACGGGCTGATATTCTTTGCCTGCAGGAAGTGGACAATCTCGCTGCGCTCAATGCCTTCGAGTATGGCTATCTTTTCAAGATGATAGGCCATGGCTTCCGGCATAAATATCTCATAGATGGCAATGACAGCCGTGGGATCGATGTTGCCGTTATGATGCGCGACACGACACGGGACGGACAGCCTATCGAGGTCGATGAAGTCACGAGCTATGCCTACGTAACTTATAATGATTTTGGTCTCTATGAGCCGGTTCTCGCCGAACTGGGGATCCAGGCTCATGATCGCATTTTCAAGCGGGATTGTCTGAATGTGGATTTCCGCATTGCAGGAAAGCCCATATCGCTTTTCGTGACTCATATGAAATCGATGACGGGTGCGCGCAACGGATTTGATGGACGGACAGCATCTCTGCCGGTGCGACGCGCAGAGGCACGCGCCATACGCCGTATCATCGAGGATAAGTTCGGGTCGTCTAATGTTGCAAATCGCCGCTGGCTGATTTGCGGTGATTTCAATGATTACCGTGAGCGGATCATTATCGGCGGCGATGAATGGAATGGCTATCAGTTCACGCCCATGGTTGAAGAAGAAAGCGCGCTCGACGTGCTTTTAGGGGACGGCTTCGCGGTCAACCTGGTCGAGCGCCGCCCCGTTATGGATCGCTGGACACTTTACCATACGCGCGGGCCGCAAGAGCGTCATCTTTGCCAGCTCGATTACATCATGGCTTCACCTTCATTCGCTGAGAAGAATGAGAAGGCGGTTCCAAATATCATCCGGCGGGGGCAGCCCTGGCGCACTATATTTCCACCCGACCAGCAGGTTGATCGTTATCCCCGAACTGGATGGGATCGCCCGAAGGCAAGCGATCATTGCCCGGTCGCAGTGACATTGAACATGGTTTGAGCGATGAAACAGGTTCGGGAAAACACCGTCCACATTATCGATAGTGCTGAGGTTCGGGTGCTGTCTGGTCCTCTGCCGTACACCGTGGAGAACAGGGAAGCGATTGTTTCGAACTGGACGCATGAGCGGGCTGCGAACCCCACTTTGTTCGATGGCGAGTTCTATCTGGCACCGGAAGCTGAATTGACGGGCAGCGCTTTTCATGCCGGGTTCAAGCGCACCAGTTTTGCAACCCTGATGCACTGGCGACGTGACGTATCGCAAGAACGTCCGTGGCATATTTTCGGTGTCGGCGTGATTGTCTCGAGCGAAGGGCATTTGATTGCCGGGCGTATGAGTGCACAGAATGCGGGTGCGGGAAGGGTCTATTTTCCGGCAGGCTCGGTGGATGATAATGACATTGTTGATGGCTATGTCGATTATGACGCCAATCGGCAACGGGAGGTTCGCGAGGAAACGGGTCTCGATCTTCTCGATGCGCGCGCGGAGCAGCAAATCAGTCTCGTGACCGGAAACCGCAGCATCGCGCTTTTCCGCCGTTACTATTTTGATGTGCCATCACCGGAACTGGTGTCGCGGATTGAACAATATCTTTCTGGTGAGGAAGAACCGGAACTATCTGAGATCATACCAGTGAAGGCAGCGGGTGCGATGGGTGACGCAACACCGTCCTATGTGCGAGCGTTTGCCGACTGGCATTTCAATAATCGCTAAACTTGGTCGGACTTGCAGATGACAGCGGCGCGAAATTGGCTATGCTCGCAGATAATGCCAAGCATGAGGCATTGGAGTGAAATCGTCCTTGCGGTCGGTTTTGTGAGCAAGTCGAGGGGAGAATGAGGGATGAGTGACGCCGCCGTTTCCGGCAGATTCTATGAGGTTTTCGACGTTTTCGCCGACAAGGCTCTGGCTGGAAATCCGCTGGCTGTCGTCCATGATAGCGAAGGTTTGACCGATACGCGTATGCAGGCCATCGCACGCGAGTTCAATCTTTCCGAAACGGTATTCATTTTTCCTCCGAGCAATCCCGCGCATGAAGCGGCGGTGCGTATCTTCACACCTGATTATGAGCTTCCCTTTGCCGGGCACCCGACAGTGGGCGCCGCCGTGTCGCTTGCTCGCCGTCGCAAAACGGGTGATGAGACTGACAGGCTCGTAGCTCTGGAAGAAAAGGTCGGTATTGTTCGCTGTGGTGTCATACTTGGCGAAAATAGCGCATTTGCAGAATTTGATCTGCCACGCTTGCCAGAGCGAGTTGACGTCAAGGTCGAGAAGGAAGAGGCGGCCGCCGCGATTGGTCTCGGCACGCATGAAATTGGATTTGAGAACCATGTACCCGCCGTCTGGAGCGCAGGTACGCCTTATCTGCTCGTACCGGTTCATAATCTGATTGCTGCAGCAAAAGTGTCCATTGACCCAGTTTACGTGAGCGAAAGCCTGCCGCACGTTGATGGCCGGCCTTTGCCGATATACGTTTATTGTCGCGAAACAATTTTGTTCGACAGTAATTTCCACGCGCGCATGTTCGTAACGGGTGCGAATGTCTATGAAGATCCGGCTACGGGCTCGGCTGCTGCCGCCTTTGCAGGCATGATCCAGAAAAACGACAAGCCTGTTGATGGCAGTTCGCAGTGGTGGATCGAGCAGGGAATGGAGATGGGGCGGCCTTCGCGGATTCGTCTTGAACTGGATGTCGCCAAGCAACAGCTCACAGGAGCGCGGATTGGAGGCACGGCGGTCAAGATCGCGGAAGGGCGTCTGTTCGTTTGAGAATCTGGCCCTGCTTGTGTTTTGATTACGGTCAAAGCCATAACGCTGCCCTATGTTAGTTTATCGATAGATAAGCAAACGGCGGAGGCGAGCCATGATGATCAGGGAAATGTCGGAATACGATATCCGTGACATGATACAGCACACCCATCTGGGGCGGCTGGCTTATGTTCTCGATAATCGTCCTTTTATCATACCACTCAGTTTTCGGTTCAGCGGTGGTTCGCTCTATTCTTTTACTACCGACGGGCAGAAGACCGAAGCCCTGCGCAAGAACGATGCGGTTTGTATCCTTTTCGATCATATCGAGTCTCGGACCAACTGGCGCACCGTTGTGCTGAACGGTCATTATCGGGAAATCGATCGTGATGACGAAAAAAATGCGATCGTCGCGCTTATGGCTTCGGAACCGACCTGGTGGGAACCGGCATACATAAAGACGGTCGCGAAGGACGGACACGAACGCAAACTTGAACCGATCTTCTTCCGTATCGATATCGAAAGCGCGACGGGTCACCAGACTGGCTGAAAAGGAAGAAGGCCCGATAATTTCGGGCCCTTTCGATGTGGCTTTATTTTACCACTAGAACCGGTGTGTTGCTGCGCGTCAGGACTTCGTAGGTTTGACTGCCAAGAAGCATACCTTTCAGTCCGCGACGACCATGGGAAGCCATGACGATAAGATCGTTGCGCAGTTCCTTGGCTGTCTCAATGATGGATGTCGCCGGATGTGGGGCAACCTCATGCAATGTATGGACCTCGACTTGAGCTTCAGCCGCCAGTTCGCGAGCACGGGCGAGGGATTTATCGGCGTATTCGTTCCATTCCTGCTCGAAACGCTCGATGAAGGCGGGGCTATCCGTCCAACCGCCAGGAAGCCCTGAAACAGAATAGGGAGCGGTCACAGTCAGTACCGTCACCTTCGCGCCGACAGTACGTGCCAGCTTAAATGCGTGGACGAGCCCGCGCTCTGCAAATTCTGACCCATCGGTGGTTACGAGAATATTCTTATACATGCTGCCCTCGCTGTTGCTTTCCTATCTTTAAGCTACAGCATCGATCCAAAAACCGGGATCGATTTTTGGAAACAACGATGCGTAGTGCTAGTAAATTAGAGCGACCTTTGTGCGTTCAAATGGACGCACGGCGCTTTAATGCGTTAAAGAGCCATATCAAATCCCTTGCCTGACGAGTTATTGAGACGGAACGATTGCATGCCCCTCGACTGCGACGCATTTCATGCCAGCTGGATCGCGACAGTTCTCAATCTCGATTGGCCGTCGCGCAGTTCGTCCCGCATCGAGGACGATGTCGAACGCATAAAGCGCCAGAAAGAAGAGCTGCTCAGGCTTTTCGATGAAGCATCCGAGCATGGTATCAATGCTGTCATCTTTCAGGTTTCGCCGACTGCCGATGCTTTTTACCAGTCATCCTATTTACCGTGGTCGTCCTATCTGACGGGAACTCTAGGCAAAGATCCGGGCTTTGATCCGCTGAAGTTTGCAATTCAGGAAGCGCATAAGCGCGGCATAGAACTGCATGCATGGCTTAATCCCTATCGTGTTTCGATGGATACGAAGCCATCTACCCGCAAGGAATTGCGGAATTCGTCAAACGAGTCGCCAGCCAGTGTTTTCAAGTCCCACCCCGACTGGGTAAGCGTTTCGGCCGACCGTTATGTTCTCGATCCCGGTATTCCGGCGGTTCGCGAGTGGGTGACGAATGTGACGGCAGAGGTCGTGCAGAAATATGATGTCGACGGCATTCAGTTCGATGATTATTTCTACTACGAAACAGCATCATCGAAACTCGATGACGACAAATCATATGCACGGTTTGGCACACGCTTTTCGAGCAAATACGAATGGCGCCGCTACAACACCCATACGCTGGTGCGGGAAATTTCGGACAGGATAAAATCCATCAAACCAAATGTTCGTTTCGGCATCAGCCCGAGCGGCGTTTGGCGCAACGCTGCCGACGATCCGCGCGGTTCTGCAACCCGCGCCGGAAAAACCAATTATGACGGAGATTTTGCCGACACCCGGCGTTGGGTGAAAGAAGGGATGATCGACTATATCGCGCCGCAGATTTACTGGTCCTTTGGCCGCAAGGATGTGTCCTACGGGACGATTGCGAAATGGTGGGCCGATACGGTTCGTGACACGAAGACAGATCTCTACATCGGTCTCGCACTCTATCGGGCCGGCTCAGGAACCACACTCGAACCCAGCTGGCAGGCGGGTGAAGGTGTGACCGAAATCAAGCGCCAGCTAGAACTCAATGAATCTTTGCCAGAGGTGAAGGGGAGCATTCTATTTCGTCAGGGGTTCCTCTCTGATCCGAAGCTCAAAGGTGTGTCGAACTATCTGAAGAAGACGTGGGGCAAATGCAAACCGCTGAAAGCTGACGGAAAAAAGTGATGATGGATTGCTGAATTGTCGCTTGTTTGATTGAAATCAAAGAGCTTCGTTTGAGCGGGTGCTAACGAACAATCGTTGCCGGTTTCCACCAGAGTCGGTGACCCGGGGTGCCGAGGCCCTACTCGAATGGCACCCCGGCTAAATCAATCTGTCGAGCGCATGAGCGCGATCTTTCCGTAACGTCGCCTATCGACAGCCAGCGGGTGCTGTCGGCGTTGCTCCCCTCTGTTTCATCAAATCAGCACCCGCGTCTCCAACAACCTTGTTGTATATTTTAGCGGTTCTTGATCCTAATCAAGGCGGATGATTGCCACCGTGGTTAGAGCAGATTCAACCGGGAGTTTGCGTTTTTGGATCGCTCCCCCAATTCACCGGTTGCTAAATGAAAAGGTAGTTCCATATCCTCCCAAGAAGGTTCTGGCCGATGCCGGAGGCAGGGCGGGGGATAATGAAACCCCTTGCAGACAGTGACCGCTTGCCGGTGCTTCATCTGAAGACGGCATTGTGACGACGATGGCAATGAGGGTGTTTCATTATGGCTTTCAACCGTAAGCAATGGATACTGGCAGGAGCGATTATCGTCTTTGCCGCAGGCGGGTATTATGCCTGGAAAGCGTTGAACGGCGATGGGTTGCCGGAAGGTATCGCCAAGGGCAACGGTCGCATCGAGGCGGTTGAGATCGATATTTCGACGAAGAGTCCGGGCCGTATTCGCGAAATCCTTGCAGATGAGGGCGATTTCGTGCAGGCCAATGACATTCTCGCACGCATGGATACGGATCAGCTGGAAAGTCAGCGCAAGCAGGCTGAGGCGCAATTGCGCCGGGCAGAGATTGGTATAGAGACGGCGCGCAGTCTTGTCACGCAGCGCGAAGCCGAGCACACGGCTGCAGAGGCGACCGTGGCACAGCGGGAAGCGCAACTGGATGCTGCCCAACGTCGTCTGGTCCGCTCCCAGCAATTGACGCAATCGCGCACGGTTTCCCAGCAAGTTTTGGACGATGATCGCGCGACGGCGCAGGGCGCAGAAGCGGCTGTCGGTGCAGCCAAGGCGCAGCTTGCGGCCACGGAAGCAGCCATTGGGGCAGCCAAGGCGCAGGTGGTGGATGCCGAGGCATCGGTTGAGGCCGCCAAGGCCGCAATCGCAAGCATTGAGGCAGATATCAACGACGCCACTTTGAGGGCGCCCAAGCCAGGACGTGTTCAATACCGCGTTGCCCAACCGGGAGAAGTACTTTCCGCAGGTGGGAGGGTGCTCAATCTTGTCGACGTCAGCGACGTTTATATGACCTTCTTCCTGCCGACGGCGCAGGCCGGGCGGGTGGCCATGGGTGCCGATGCCCGGATCGTTCTCGATGCCGCGCCGCAATATGTCATTCCTGCAAAGATCAGCTTTGTGGCTGACGTGGCCCAATTTACGCCGAAGACCGTTGAAACGGAGGAAGAGCGCCAGAAGCTGATGTTCCGCGTAAAGGCGAAAATCCCGCAAGAACTGCTTCAAAAATATATCCAGCAGGTGAAAACCGGATTGCCGGGCATGGCTTATGTCAAGCTTGACGCTAATGCTGAGTGGCCGAAAAATCTTGCGGAAACCGTGAAATGAACGACGTTCCTGTCGAAGCTGGCGCCAAAGACGACAGCTTTGTCGTCCGCGCGCAAGACGTAGGACTGTCCTACGAGAAGGCACATGCTCTGCGCGAGGTGAACCTTGATATTCCCGCTGGTTGCATGGTTGGTTTGATCGGGCCTGACGGGGTTGGGAAATCGAGCCTGTTATCGCTGGTCGCCGGAGCGCGAACGATGCAACAGGGACGCATCGAGGTTCTCGGCGGTGATATTTCAGATAAGCGGCATCTTCAGTCTGCTTATCCCCGTATCGCCTATATGCCGCAGGGGCTTGGGAAGAACCTCTATCCCACGCTTTCGGTGTTCGAGAATATCGACTTTTTCGGACGGCTGTTCGGACATAATCGAAAAGAGCGTGAGCGTCGTATCGTCGATCTTCTGGCGCGCACGGGCATGTCGGCTTTCGCGGACCGCCCGGCTGGCAAGCTATCAGGCGGGATGAAGCAGAAGACCAGCCTATGCTGTTCGCTCATCCATGATCCGGACCTGCTTATACTCGATGAGCCAACGACAGGTGTTGACCCTCTATCTCGGCGCCAGTTCTGGGAGCTGATTGATGACATCCGCAAGGATCGGCCAGGAATGAGTGTCATCGTCGCCACGGCCTATATGGAAGAGGCCGAGCGCTTTGACTGGCTGGTCGCTATGAATGATGGGCAGATTCTGGCGACGGGTACACCGCACGAATTGCTGCAGCGCACCAACACTCCCAATCTCGATGCGGCTTTCATCGCGCTCTTGCCGGAGGAATTGCGGAAAGACCATCAGGATATCGAAATTCCACATCGCGATTTCGGTGCGGATGCTGAGATCGCGATTGAGGCAGAACACGTCACTGTTCGCTTCGGCAACTTCACTGCCGTGAATGATGTAAGTTTTCGAATTCCGCGTGGTGAAATCTTCGGATTTCTGGGGTCCAACGGTTGCGGCAAGACCACGACCATGAAGGTTTTGACCGGGTTGTTGCCTGCCAGTGAGGGAACGGCGCGGCTGTTCGGGCGAGAGGTCGATCCCAAGGATATCGATATACGCCGTCATGTCGGATACATGTCGCAAGCGTTTTCGCTTTATTCAGAGTTGACCGTTCGTCAGAATCTGGAACTCCATGCCAAATTGTTCGATATGGCACCGGATCTGACCGAGCGCCGTATTCAGGAATTGACCGAACGCTTCGATCTTATTGAGGTTATGGATTCCTTACCCGACGCCTTGCCGCTCGGTATCCGCCAGCGCCTGTCACTGGCTGTGGCTTTGATCCATTCACCTGATATTCTCATTCTTGATGAGCCGACATCGGGTGTGGACCCGGTCGCTCGTGACGCTTTCTGGCAAATCCTCGCCGATCTGTCGCGCACGGACAATGTTACGATCTTCGTTTCTACCCATTTCATGAATGAAGCCGAGCTTTGCGACCGGATTTCGCTGATGCATGCAGGTAAAGTTCTGATTAGCGATACGCCTAAGGCGATTACCGAAAGTCGCCATGCTGAGACTCTGGAAGAAGCTTTCGTCGCATATCTTCAGGACGCCATTGGTGAAACAGAACAGTCAGCGCCATCGCCTGCAATTGTCCCAGAACAGATAACAGAGGCAGGCGAAACGCATCCAAAGAAGGCTTCAAGCTGGATGCCGGACTTGCGGCGAATGCTGGCCTATACGCGGCGCGAGGCGCTTGAACTGAAACGCGATCCGATCCGCGCAACATTGGCTATACTCGGTAGTGTCATCCTGATGTTTGTCATTGGCTATGGTATTAACCTGGATGTCGAGAATCTGAAATTTGCGGTGCTCGACCGTGACGATACGACGATCAGCCGTGATTACACGCAGCAAATTGCAGGTTCGCGCTATTTTTCCGAACAGCCTCCCATAACCGACTACGATGATCTGGACCGGCGAATGCGGGATGGCGAGATCAGTCTGGCTATCGAGATACCGCCGAATTTTGCCGCAGATGTCATGCGTGGGCGCCCGGTGGAAGTTGCCGCCTGGATTGACGGCGCTATGCCCACACGAGCCGAGACAATCAAAGGCTATGTTCAAGGCATGCACGCCAACTGGCTGACGCAGAAAGCCCGGGAGCTTTACGGTAGTGCGGCGAATGTCGGCAGCTTCAATCTGGAGATACGCTACCGCTATAATCCCGATGTGCAAAGCCTCGTGGCAATGGTGCCGGCGGTCATTCCGTTGCTGCTGCTCATGATCCCTTCGATGCTGGCAGTGTTGAGCGTGGTTCGCGAAAAAGAATTGGGGTCGATTATCAATTTTTACGTGACGCCCGTGACGAAATTCGAGTTTCTATTCGGCAAGCAACTGCCCTATATCGGGCTGGCATTTTTGAATTTCCTGATGTTGACAGCCTTTGCGGTGTTTATTTTCAGGGTGCCGTTCACAGGGAGTTTTCCGACTTATGCGCTGGCGGCGCTGCTTTATGTCACGATCGCGACCGGCATGGGGCTGGTGCTGTCCACCTTCATGAACAGCCAGATCGCAGCGATCTTCGGAACGGCGCTTCTGACACTCATTCCGGCTGTGCAGTATTCCGGTATCATTGACCCCGTATCGTCGCTGCAAGGTGCGGGCGCGTTCATCGGTAAAATCTATCCGGCGACCTATTTCGTAACCATTTCGCGCGGGGTTTTCTCCAAGGCCTTGGGGTTCGCCGATCTCGCAGGTTCGTTTTTGCCGCTGCTGATTGCGGTGCCGGTTCTCATGGCGCTCGCTATCGTTCTTCTTAAGAAACAGGCGAGCTAAGATGCGGATATCCAACATATTCCAGCTTGGCGTGAAGGAACTGCGCGGTCTGGCGCGCGATCCAATGCTGCTGATCCTGATCGTCTATGCTTTTACGCTTGCAATTTATACGGCTTCCAAGGCGATGCCTGAGACTCTCAACAATGCGGCGATAGCTATTGTCGATGAAGATCAGTCGCCTGTTTCGAGCCGGATCACGACGGCATTTTATCCGTCATATTTCGTACCGCCGAAGCTGATTTCGTCCTACGAAATGGATGCCCGGATGGATGAGGGGCTTGATACATTTGCACTGAACATACCGCCGAATTTCCAGCGTGATCTTTTGGCTGGCCGTTCGCCGACCATTCAGCTCAATGTCGATGCAACCCGAATGAGTCAGGCCTTTACCGGTGGCGGCTATGTGCAGTCGATTGTGTCGAGTGAGGTGAGCGAATTCCTCAATCGCTATCGCGGTAGTGCACAAACGCCCGTCGAACTCAATCTCAGGGCGAGGTTCAATCAGGATTTGAACAAGGGGTGGTTCGGGGCGATCAACAATGTGATTTCATCGGTTACGATGCTATCGATCATCCTGACGGGGGCCGCACTTATTCGGGAACGCGAACACGGAACCATAGAACATCTATTGGTGATGCCAGTGACGCCGGTTGAAATCATGGTCAGCAAGATTTGGTCCATGGGGCTGGTCGTGCTGGTTGCCTCGGCGTTTGCACTGGTTTTCGTGGTGCAGGGGCTGCTTGCCGTTCCGATCTATGGGTCGGTGTCGCTGTTTCTCGTTGGTGCAGCGCTCCAGCTTTTCGCAACGACCAGCCTTGGTATTTTTCTGGCCACTGCGGCTGGGTCAATGCCGCAGTTTGGAATGTTGCTGATGCTGGTGCTTTTGCCTTTGCAGGTGCTTTCGGGAGGGACAACGCCCCGGGAAAGCATGCCTGAAATCATCCAGACAATCATGCTGGCAGCGCCGAATACGCATTTCGTCATATTGGCGCAATCGATCCTGTTTCGCGGAGCAGGGCTGGGTGTTGTCTGGCCGCAATTCCTGGCACTGATCGTCATTGGCTCGGTGTTGTTTTATTTTGCGCTCCAGCGTTTCCGCGCATTCCTGCGATAGGAAAATTCTTTGAAAACAGGAGGCTGAATCCATTCCTTGTGAATGTGATTCAGTTTTCTGTGCCGGATTGCGCTTCAGCGGAGTTGCGAATCCTTAACCATGTTGCTATCGCAATTCTCAGGAAACGGTTCCGCTATTGAGGCGGATGAAAAGGGAACACGGTGAAGCCATTCTGGCTGATGCCGCGACTGCCCCCGCAACTGTAACCGGAGAGCTATCCTCCACAGCCGCGTAAGCGGTGAAAGCCACTGAGAGCAGTCGATGCACTCGGGAAGGCGGAGGGAAAGCGACGACCCGGAAGTCAGGAGACCTGCCGTATCCGGTCACCCATGCATGGATACGGGGTGTGTCCAGGCGCGGCTGTCCGTGGCGGTGACATTGTTGAAATGTTGCCGTCGGGAAGAGGGGCACTTCAGTGCCATGATTACTTCAACCTGCGGTGCGAGGAAAAGCCGGTATCGGTCTCCGGTCCGGCGGGTTGAGGGAAAATGCATCTTTTGAAATCATCTGTTCTATTGGTATCGGCCAGTGTTCTTGCGCTGCCGTCCACGACGCTTGCTCAGAGTCTGCCAGACAGCGATGGTAGTGTCGTCCTTGATACAATCGTGATCACGCCCTTGCGTCGCGCATCTTCGCTGCAGCGCTCGACCTCGTCCGTGACTGTGATCGATTCAGCGGACATAGAACGCTCGGCAGCCCCGGATCTGCAGTCGCTGCTGAAGTCCTATAGTGGGGTTTCCATCAAGACGAATGGAGGGCAGGGGTCATCTTCGGATATCTACATGCGCGGCATGTCGTCCAAGCAGACGGTCGTTCTCATCAATGGCGTGCGCACAGCGTCGGCGACAAGCGGTGCAACCGCGCTTGCAAACATCCCTCTGAGTTCCATCGACCGTGTTGAAATTGCTAAGGGCGCTCATTCGGCGCAATACGGCGCCGATGCCATGGGTGGGGTGGTCAATATCATCACCAAGCAGGGCGGTGCCTGCGGTGAGCGCTCCTGGTGTGGCAGCCTTTCTACCGGTGTCAGCCACCCATGGGGTGGGTATGCGTCCGGGTCCATTCAGGGACGGAGCAACGACGGTGTCGACTATGCCTTCGGTGCAGCCATAACCGGCACGCAAGGATATGACTTCACCACATCGGATGCCTATGGCCATGAACCTGATCGCGATGGATTTCTGCAGGGCTCTTTCAATTTTGCGCTGTCGAAGGATTTCGACTGGGGTAAAATTTATGCGGACGGTCTCCTTAGCCGAGGGCGCAATCAGTATGATGCCAAGGCACCATCACCGAACCAGGCCGATAGTGCCGCATTTACCGGCAAGATCGGAACACGCATCGATCATACGGCGGATTGGTCATCGACACTGGAATTCAGCACCGGTATCGACAACAGCCGTAACTTTCGGAAAGGCGTGAGCGGTTCGGATCGGTTTGAAACCAAGCGGTATGGTGTCTTTGCCTCGACTGAAAAGAGTTTCGACACCGGCAAGGTCAACCACACCGTGACCGCTGGTGTGGAAGCTTACCGCGAGGAGATCAATACCACCGTTGCTTATGATGAAACCAGCCGCGATATGGCTGCTGTATTCGGTCAATATTCGCTCGAATATGAGGCGCTGCGTTTCGATGGCGGGCTGCGTTACGACCATAACAGCCAGTTCGGCGATGTCGTGACCTATAATCTGGGTACGAGTTATGAAGTGCTGCCAGACCTTGTTTTACGGTCATCCTATGCCACGGGTTTTCGGGCACCAACCTTCAACGAACTCTATTATCCGGGCTTCGCCAACCCTGATTTGCAGCCGGAAAAGTCCCGTTCGTATGAAGTTGGCTTGAACTGGCAGGCTACGGCTTCGACAAGCCTTGATCTGGCGTTCTATCAGACATGGTTGCGCGATGCGATCATGAGCACCGCGCCATCCTATCTGCCTTACAATGTTGCCAGCGCGAAGGTTACGGGTTTCGAAGCCACATTGGCGCATCGTTTCGATGATCGCTGGGGCGTCAAGGGATCGGTCGATCTGAAGCAGCCAATCGATGAAGATACGGACCAGGATCTTCCCTATCGTGAACGTTTCAAGGCGGCGGCTGAGGTCAATTTCACTCCTATTGAAAAGCTCGATCTGACAGCAAGATTGATCTATGGCGGTTCGCGTTATGCTGATGCTGCGAACAGCAAGAAGCTTGGAGACTATGTGACGGCTGATTTCGTGGCACTCTATTCCATCGACAAGCAGTCGCAGTTGAAGTTCTCGGTCGAGAATATTTTTGACAAGGATTATCAGACCAGCTCCGGCTATATTGCACCGGGACGCACGATCAATGTCGGATTGACCCGGAATTTCTGAGGCTGAACAGAGAATGAAAAGGGCATCCGCAAAATGGATCACCAGCTTCTGCCTCGCGGCGGGACTGGCCCTTTTCGTTCGAAATTCTGCAGACGCCGCGGACATTCCCCATCACGTCGTTTCCATTAACGTATGCACCGATCAGCTTGCATTGCTGCTGGCCAATGAGGGCCAGTTGCAGTCGATTTCGTACTTGTCACAGGACCCGGAATTGTCCGTCATGGCTGCGAAAGCTCGGGAGTTGCCGGTCAACCATGCGCAGGCAGAAGAGGTCTTTCTGATGAAGCCTGATCTCGTGCTGTCGGGCACATTTTCGTCGAGGGCAACGGTTGGGCTATTGCGCAGGCTCGGTGTTCGTGTGGAAGAGTTCGCGCCAGCACGCTCGTTCGGTGATATAGAAGATCATCTGCGCCGCATGGGTGAGCTGCTCGGAAGACAGGCGGAAGCCAGCCGGGAAATCGACAAAATGAAAACTGCTCTGGCGGCAATCCAGCCCCCGGTCCGCCGCAAGACGGTCGCGCTTTATAATGCCAACAGTTACACATCAGGTCGGGGAACGCTGGTTGATGAGGCCGTGCGTCTTGCCGGGCTTGACAATCTGGCCGACAAGGCAGGGATCAGCGGTTCAGCTCCGCTGCCGCTGGAAAAGCTGGTGCTCGAGAAGCCGGATATTCTGGTGCGTAGTTCAAGAGATCGCGCGCCTGCGCTGGCTTTCGAGAATTTTGAACATCCGGCGTTGCGGGCGCTTGAAAAACAGGCGAGGGCGGTGACGATAGCGGATAATCTGACAGTTTGCGGTGGGCCATTCAGCGTCGAAGCCGTGGCGGAACTTGCGGAGGCGGCGCGTGACTGAACGTAACCGCTTCTATCTTCTGCTCGTCGGGCTGGCCATGCTTGTGGTTTTGCTCTTCATCATTTCGTTGCTGACCGGGCCGGCGACGATCGGTATTACCGACAGCCTCAAGGCGCTTTTCGGCGATGACAGCGAAATGATCGTGCTGGTCATGCGCGAAATTCGCCTGCCGCGGGCACTGCTCGCGCTTCTTATCGGGGCCTCGCTTGGATTGTCCGGCGCTGCCTTGCAGGGCTACCTGCGCAACCCGCTTGCGGAACCCGGCCTGCTTGGCGTGAGCGCATCCGCGTCGTTCGGCGCGGTTATCGCTATTTACAGCGGTCTCTCACTTCTGTTTCCGCTGGCTTTGCCGCTCCTCGCGCTTGCAGGTGCCTTTGTGTCGGTGTTTCTCGTCAAGCTTCTGGCAGGGCGCAATGCCGGTACGCTTGCGGTCATATTGGCCGGTGTCGCGGTGACGAGCCTCGCTGGTGCATTGACGGCGCTGGCGCTGAACCTGTCGCCCAACCCATTTGCCGCAATGGAAATCGTCTTCTGGATGCTCGGATCGCTGGCCGATAGATCGATGACGCATGTGGCTCTCGCCGCACCATTTATCCTTATTGGCTGGGCGATGCTCCTGGCACTCGGGCGATCACTCGACAGTCTGACACTGGGGGCCGATGCTGCGGCAACGATGGGTGTCAATCTGGCTCGTGTGCAGCTTTTTGCCGTGCTGGGTACAGCTGCCTGCGTGGGTGCTTCCACCGCTGTTGCCGGTGCTATCGGTTTCGTAGGGCTGGTCGTTCCTCATCTTCTGCGTCCGCTTGTCGGTGCGCGTCCATCACGATTGCTGGTTGCAAGCGGTTTCGGCGGGGCCGCCCTGTTGTTGGCGGCTGACGTATTGGTGCGTGTCGTCATGCCGGGGCGTGAACTGAAACTGGGCGTTCTGACGGCAATCATTGGCGCACCATTCTTTCTATGGCTTGTGTTCAAGTATCGGAGGCAGCTTGTATGACATCGCTTTCGATAAAAAATCTTTCCGTTACGCTTGGCGGGAAGGCGGCACTCAGCGACGCAAGTTTCGATGTTCATGGCGGTGAATTCATCGGACTGATTGGACCTAACGGCGCGGGGAAAACGACATTGTTACGCGCCATTCTGGAACTGGTTGCTTCCCGAGGGGAGATTTCGCTCGACCGGGGCGATGTACGCCAGATGAGTGCTTCCACAAAAGCGCAGAACCTCGCTTATCTGCCGCAGGAGCGTGATGTTGCGTGGCCGGTATCAGTGGAGATGCTTGTTTCTTTGGGGCGCTCTGCTTTGAAGCCGGTTTTTGCAAGTATGAGTGCGCAGGATAAAATGCTCATCGAGACTGCAATGCAGCGCATGGACGTTACGCGATTTCGAGAAAGGTCGGCGATGGAGCTTTCCGGTGGAGAGCGGGCACGCGTGCTGATCGCACGCGTTCTGGCGCAGGATACGCCCGTAATACTTGCCGATGAGCCGGTGGCCGGGCTCGACCCTTCTCATCAGCTTGGGCTGATGGAAACTTTCGCTAAACTTGCAAAAGAGGGCAGAACTGTCGTCGCTTCATTGCATGAGTTGAGCCTTGCGGCACAGCATTGCACGCGCCTTATTCTGCTCGACAAGGGACATATCGTTGCGGATGGGGAACCAACGAAAGTTCTCACGCCACAGCTATTGCATGATGTCTACGGTATTCGAGCGAAAATCATGACGGTGGATGGCGAGTTCATCGTCCATCCGACCTCCCGTGTAGGCTAGACATTTTTCCACAGACGCTCGCGGGAAGAGGCGTAGATGGTTTCTACCGTCTTCTGGACTTCATATCCTTCGCGAAAATCGGCGGGATTGTTCTTCTGTCCCATTGCGGCAAGCAGGAAGTCGCGGACTTCGATTGTCTTGAGATCATTGAAGCCAATCTGATGGCCGCCAGCTACGCAAAATGCGCCATAGGGTTCGTGTTCAGGTCCGGCGAAAATCTTGCGGAAGCCCTGTTGTCCCTTTTTGTCGGAAAAGAGAAACAGGTCGAGTTCGTTGAAGCGTTCCTGCGAAAAGAACAGGGAGCCTTTCGATCCAGAAATCTCGAAATCGTGCTGCATCTTGCGACCGCTGGTGATCCAGCTTGCTTCGAGTGTGCCGGTCGCTCTGTTTTCAAAACGTACGAAAGCGCGGCAAACATCGTCCACTTCCACAGGTTTTATCTGCGAAAGGTTCAAACTATCTGGGCGCTCATTTATGATTGTGACGGCGTCTCCCATAACCGCCGTTATCGGGCCAACAAGATGGCGTGCTGTAGCGATGATATGGCTGCCTATATCGGCTAACGCTCCTCCACCGCCTGCCGGATCGAGACGCCAGGTCCATGGAATGTCAGCGTCGGCCATGAAGTCTTCCGCATGAATACCGCGAAAATTGCGAATTTCGCCCAGTTCACCGCTGTCGATGATTTCCTTGGCCAGTTTTATCATCGGATTTTTCAGATAGTTGAACCCAACGGCAGTCTGAACACCTTTCCGTTCCGCGGCGAGCGTCATTTCGAGGCACTCAGCAGCGGTGGGTGCAAGCGGCTTTTCGCAATAGACGTGTTTGCCCGCTTCAATGGCGGCGAGCGCCATTTCCCTGTGAAACCGGTTTGGCGTTGTGATGTCGATGAGATTGATATCCGGGTTTGAGATCAGTGTACGCCAATTGTCGGTAGCATTTGCAAATCCCAGTTGTTTTGCGGCTTTTTTTGCCAATTCCACATTCACATCGGCCAATGTGTGAAGCTGCACTTCAATCGGTAAGTCGAACACCCGGTTGACGTTTGCGAGCGCGAGGGCGTGCGTCTTGCCCATGAAACCGGACCCGATCAAACCTGTCACCACAACCTCAGCCCTATCAGCCATTGTCATTCCTCCAGAAACGATGGTCGAAGCGTTTGGTGCTGCGCAACTCCTTTGGGAAATAAGCATATCGTCGGCAGCTTATGCGATTGACATGGGCTACCAGAAATGGAATTATAATTCCACGATAATTTGTTATGAATGTTTCATTCTATTGAAGAGATCCACGAGCTGCGTGTGTTCACGGGTAAAACGCTTGGAGGAGCGCCGGAATACAGCAGGCGAAAGGTAAAGCGTTAACGCAAACCGGCGGGGAGTGCCGGACAAGGGAGGAGTGAACATGCAATCTCTATTGAAGTCGGCCGTAGCCGGGGTGGCCTTGCTGGCTGCGTCTTTCGCAGCTCACGCGGCCGATATTAATATCGTCGTCGTCAGTCATGGTCAGGCTTCGGACCCCTTCTGGTCTGTCGTGAAGAATGGTGTTGCCGAAGCGGCGAAGGATACCGGCGCGAAGGTTGATTATCGTGCGCCGGAAACTTTTGACATGGTGCAGATGGCCCAGCTTATCGACGCCGCAATCAATCAGAAGCCGCAGGGTATTGTGGTTTCCATTCCAGATGCGGATGCGCTTGGACCGTCAATCCAGCGGGCTGTAGCAGCCGGTATTCCGGTCATTTCCATGAATTCCGGTTCCGATGCCTCGAAGAAGCTCGGCGCTCTGCTGCATGTCGGTCAGGATGAATTCGATGCCGGTAAGGTCGCAGGCGAAGCATTGAAGAACGCTGGCGGCAAGAAGGGCATTTGCGTCAATCAGGAAGTGGGTAACGTCTCGCTCGATCAGCGCTGCGCAGGCTTCAAGGAAGGCTTTGGCGATGTAACGGTTCTGCCGACATCGACCGATCCTGCTGAAAACGAAGCCAAGGTTCGTGCTGCCTTGGCATCTGATGCTGCCGTCGACACAATCCTGACGCTCAATGCGACATTGGCAGGTGAACCGGCTGTGAAAGCCGCTGCCGAAAGCGGTCGCAGTGGAATCCATGTTGCGACGTTCGATATGTCGGCGGGCTTCCTGGAAGCTGTCGAAAAGGGGCAGGCGGATTTCGCCATCGACCAGCAGCAGTTCCTGCAAGGCTATCTTCCGGTATCGTTCCTCGCGCTTAACGCGAAATACGGTTTGATGCCGGGTGGCAATGTCCCATCGGGTCCGAACCTGATCACCAAGGACAAGGCCAAGCAGGTCGTGGAACTTTCGGCCAAGGGCATCCGGTAAGCATCATTTAGACCATCTGATATCGAACCCGCCCATGAAAATGGGCGGGAACGGGTCTCTGTACCCAAAATGAATCAGGAGAAGATCATGAGTGAGCCACTTCCCCATGAAAAGGCCAGCACGGCGGCGCTATCGAAGGATGAGCGACTTCAGTCGGCGAGCCCATTGCAACGGCTCCTGAGTCGGCCGGAATTGGGGGCGGTCTCCGGCCTGATCCTTATTACGATCTTTTTCGTCTCAGTTGCCAATCCGGCTATGTTTACCGCAGCCGGCATTATGAACTTCATGGCCCCTGCTTCGCAGCTCGGTATTCTAGCCGTCGCTGCGGCACTTCTCATGATTGGCGGTGAATTCGATCTCTCTATTGGCTCGATGGTGGCTTTCGCTGGCTTGATCTTCGCCGCAGCTTTGGTTGTATGGCAGGTGCCGCTTGCCATCGCCATCATCGTTACCTTGCTGTTCGCCGCATTTGTGGGTGTGGTGAATGCCCAGATTGTTATCCGGACTGGATTGCCATCATTTATCGTAACGCTCGCATTCCTGTTCATTCTGCGCGGTCTGTCGCTGGTTGGGCTGAAATGGGCAACAGGCGGCGCTACCCAGTTGCGTGGGGTGAAGGAAGCGGTTGCAGGCAGTTATCTTGCCGGTATTTTTTCGGGCGATGCCTTTCAGGGATTTTTCGCCTGGATGGCTGAAAACGACCTGATTGACAAATTTCCCAATGGTGAGCCTTCGGTAAAAGGTGTGCCGGTCGAGGTTCTCTGGTTCATCGCCATTGCCCTTATCGCAACCTATGTGCTGGTGCGCACACGTTTCGGCAACTGGATTTTTGCGGCAGGCGGTGACGCTCTGGCTGCTCGGAATTCCGGCGTGCCTGTGCGTCGCGTCAAGACGACGTTATTCATGTGTACGGCAATGGCTGCGGCGTTGGTGGCTATCCTTACCGTTCTGGATGCCGGTTCAACCGATGCGCGCCGTGGCTTCCAGAAGGAGTTCGAGGCGATTATCGCTGCGGTCATCGGCGGCTGTCTGCTGACCGGCGGCTATGGTTCTGCAATTGGTGCGTTCTTCGGAGCGATCATCTTCGGCATGGTGTTGATCGGGCTGACCTATACCCAGATCGATCAGGACTGGTATCTGGTGTTCCTCGGCGGAATGCTTCTGATCGCGGTGCTCTTCAACAATTTCATTCGCAAGCGCGCGACCGGCGAGCGCTGAGAGGGAGATTTGCCATGACGACACCCATCATTGAAGTTCGCAATCTTGTTAAACATTTCGGTCCGGTCATTGCGTTGAACGGCGTCTCGCTGAGTGTGGAACCGGGACAGGTGCATTGTCTGCTTGGCGATAATGGTGCAGGCAAATCAACCCTGATCAAGACGCTTTCCGGTGTTCACAAGCCGACCAGCGGCGACTTTCTGGTCGAGGGGAAGCCAGTCATCTTCAAAAGCCCACGCGATGCGCTCGATCATGGCATTGCAACCGTCTATCAGGATCTTGCGATGATCCCGCTGATGTCGGTCATGCGGAATTTCTTTCTTGGACGCGAGCCGACAAAGGGCGTCGGGCCCTTCCGCTGGTTCGACACGCTGCAGGCCGAAGAAATAACGCGCGAAGAGATGCGCAAGATCGGGATCGATGTGCGTGATCCGCAGCAAGCTGTCGGTACTCTGTCCGGAGGCGAGCGCCAATGTGTGGCGATTGCCCGCGCCGTCTATTTCGGCGCAAAGGTGCTGATCCTCGACGAACCGACCTCTGCGTTGGGCGTGCGGCAAACGGCTATGGTTCTCAAATACATCAATCTTGTGCGCTCACGCGGGCTGGGTGTGATCTTCATCACACATAATGTTCGTCATGCTCATGCAGTCGGTGACAAGTTCACAGTTCTCAATCGCGGGGTAACGCTTGGAACACGCACGAAGAACGATGTGGACATGGACGAACTACAAAGCCTCATGGCGGGCGGACAGGAGCTCGCCAACCTGACTGCTGAACTGGGTGGTCGGGTTTGACAGGGATTTTCGGAGCGTAGAATGAGTGGACAAATCAGCGGTAAAGTTGCTGTCATCACAGGAAGTACGCAGGGGCTCGGAGCAGCAACAGCGAAACTGTTTGCCGAAAGAGGCGCTGAAGGTCTTGTGATATGCGGGCGTTCGGTTGAAAAAGGACGCGCGCAAGTCGATCAGTTGGTAAATCTCGGAGCCAAAGCCGTCTTCGTGCAGGCTGATCTTGAGAAGGTGGAAGACTGCTGCAAGATCGTATCGGAAGCTGACCGTGTTTTTGGAAAGCTAGACGTCCTCGTAAACGCTGCAGGTCTGACGGATCGGGGCACCATTCTGGACACCAGTCCGGAATTGTTCGACCGTTTATTTGCTGTGAATACGCGAGCACCATTCTTCCTCATTCAAGAGGCAATAAAACTGTTCCGACGCGATAAGGTGCAGGGGACAATCGTCAATATTTCTTCGATGTCGTCGATGGGCGGCCAGCCTTTTATTGCAGCTTATTGTGCTTCCAAGGGGGCACTGGACACCCTGACCCGGAATGTGGCCTATTCGGTTCTGCGCAATCGTATCCGCATCAATAGCCTGAATATAGGTTGGATGGCATCGGACGGTGAAGATCGTATCCAACGTGAATTTCATAATGCGCCGGAGAACTGGCTGGATGACGCGGCGAAGAGCCAGCCTTTCGGCAGATTGATCGATCCAAGTGAAGTTGCTCGCGCGATAGCATTTCTGGCTTCGGAAGAATCCGGCTTGATGACGGGTGCCATCGTGAATTTCGATCAATCGATCTGGGGTGCCTATGGTACATCTCCGCATCCCGATCACCCGCTTTGAGTGGCTGACAGTATCTCGATGCTTGATTGAGAGGGGTAGTAACCGCTTCAATAGCTGAAATGGCTCCATAGATATTTCATTCGAACCGAGAATGCTTCGTGCGTTGCTTTGTTCGAGTATTGCTTGAGCAAACTGTAAAATATTGTGAGAAACTTTTACGATCCTGCTTGCGCTTGCAATTTCAGGTAGTTAGAGCATCTGTCTGCCTGACCGATTCAGGCTGTGTGTTTCAAGCAGTTGTTTCAGCCGTATTTACGCGATGTCGAAGCCTCCCTTTCGTCCGCGAATTCGTTCTGGCAATGGCTTGCACAGACACCGTTTTAATTTGCGCTGAAAGGACCAGCATCGTGGAGCAGGCAAAGAACGGAACCCGTAAGGGTGGGCGCAAGGCGCTATGGGCGGCGGTTGCGGTAATCGCTATCGCTGCGGCCGGTTTGACCGGATACAAGATCACACTTGAGAAGACGATTACGTCTCAGCTTGAAAAGCGTGGCGGCAAGGCTTCGTCCGTCGAAGCTGACTTTCTCGGACGTATTCATCTGCGCGACGTGACGTTGCCGCTGAAGGATGGCTCCAACGTTCGTATCGCTTCGGTTGACGGACGTCCCAAGTTTCTGTTCCTCACCGGCATGCTAAATGCGTCGGGCATTGATACGGAGATCGGAAACTACAAGATTTCAATTCCAAGCGTGGCAATCGAGGACGCTAATTTCGATACCGCCATGCTGAAAGATACTTTCGGCAATAGCGGTCTGACGCTGCCGGAGCGGGTTGGTCGGTTCTCGGCAAAGCGCCTGACTGCGCAGGAAATCAAGGTTATCCAGACCGTCGCGAATAACGAACAGAACATTGTCTACAAGGACGTTGCACTGGAAGATATCAACCTCGGTAAGGTTGCTCGTTATACGGCGGGCGGCACGGCTTTCGACTTCACGATCCAAGTTCCGGGTGAAGACGGTGAAAAAGTCTCGGACAAGATGACAGGCACTATGGGGCCTGCAGAAGGCAAGGACATCGATGGTGTCTTCCTCGCCCGTCTCTACACCGAAAAGGCAGGCCCGGACGACAAGGAAGCTAAGCCGGTCTATGGTCCGTTCTCGGCGAAGAATATCGTCATGAAGACGAAGGATGCGAATTTCAGCTATGATGAAATTCGCAGCAGTGGGTTCACGGCTCGCATGCCTGCCGTGCCGTTTACCGAAACCTTGAACAAGCTCCAGTCCCTCGAAAATGCGGACGAACTTTCGCCGGAAGAAACGCGCGAGCTTATTCTTCAGTTGAGTTCTCTGTTTGACATGATCGGCAAAGGCGATGTCGAAATGCTCGGCATGAAAATCGAGCCGACTGATGCGTCGAAAGGCAAAGGCGGTATCGAGCGCGTCGCAGTTTCTTTCGACAATCAGAAGATGGATGCGACGATCAAAGGTTTGGCCTTCTCCGAAGGTCAGGACTACATGAAGATGGAGGAAGCTTCCTTGAAGGGCTTCTCCTGGGCAACTTCAGTCGAAGCCCTGAAAAAGTTTGCCGCGCTGAATGAGGACGAAGTTGAAAACTTCCCTTTCACGACCATGCTTCCGGAATTCGGTACGCTTAAGGTCGTGGGGATCGACGCCGATCTGCCATATGAAAAGTCTGAAGATGTTGATGCAGGCGAAGAAAACGCGGACGATGGAGATCAGGCTGTAACCGAAGAACCGTCGGTTCCTTCGCTGCCTGAACGCATTCAGTTCGCCATGAAGAGCTACGAAGTCGCTCTCAACAAACCTTACAACGGTATTCCGACCGATGTACGCGTCGCGTACGAAGATATGTCGCTCAAAGTGCCGACACAGGCTGATGACGAGTTTTACCAGCAGCTTCGGGCACTTGGCTATGATAGTCTCACCATGTCGTCAAACTTTGAGGCAAGCTGGGATGAAGCAAACCAGAATCTGATCATTAAGGACATCTCGATCAGCGGCAAGGATATGGGTACCGTATCAATGTCCGGTTTGATGGGCGGTCTGACGAAGGAATTCTTTTCTGGCGACAAGGTGATGATGCAGGTCGCTCTGCTTGGGCTCAAGGCCAAGCAAGTAAACCTGAAAATTGAGGAAAAGGGCATCATCTCCAAGGCTATCAAGACTTATGCTAAAGAAAAAGATATGTCGGAAGATGAAGTGCGCAGCACGATATCTTTGATGGCTGCAGCCTCTCTGCAGGAGCTGGCAGCTGACCAGCCACAATTGCAGGATGTTGCGACGGCGTTTTCTACTTTCCTCGCAAAGCCAAACATTTTCGAGCTCTCTGTCAAAGCGAAAGCTGAAAAGGGAATTGGCGCTCTCGAAATGGTAGCGGCATCGCAAGATCCGCTCACTCTGCTCGACAAAGTCGATATCGAAGCCAAGGCGGAATAATCGACTATTCCATCGACATATGTGAAACGCCGGCCTTTGGTCGGCGTTTCTGTAACCAGAGCTTCACCAAAACATTACACAAGGGTCATGCCCTTGATATATAAGGGTCCTAGTAAGCCTCGGAAATAACGAGGCCAATATGACCAGAAAAAATGTCCTGCTTATCGTCGTTGATCAATGGCGAGCAGATTTTATCCCTCACCTGATGCGGGCGGAGGGGCGCGAACCCTTCCTCAAAACTCCCAATCTTGATCGCCTTTGCCGGGAAGGCTTGACCTTCCGCAATCACGTCACGACCTGCGTGCCGTGTGGCCCGGCAAGAGCAAGCCTGCTTACGGGGCTCTACCTGATGAACCATCGGGCAGTGCAGAACACCGTTCCGCTCGATCAGCGCCATTTGAATCTCGGCAAAGCTCTTCGTGCCATCGGCTACGATCCCGCGCTCATCGGTTACACGACGACGACACCTGATCCGCGCTCGACGTCCCACAGAGATCCGCGTTTTACGGTTCTTGGCGATATCATGGACGGGTTTCGCTCCGTAGGCGCATTCGAACCCAATATGGACGGGTATTTTGGCTGGGTGGCGCAGAACGGCTTCGAACTGCCGGAGAATCGCGAAGATATCTGGCTGCCGGAAGGGGAGCATTCCGTTCCGGGCGCTACCGACAAGCCGTCGCGTATCCCGAAGGAGTTTTCGGATTCTACATTCTTCACCGAACGCGCGCTGACATACTTGAAGGGGAGGGATGGCAAGCCTTTCTTCCTGCATCTTGGCTATTATCGTCCACATCCGCCATTCGTCGCCTCCGCGCCTTATCATGCGATGTACAAGGCCGAAGATATGCCTGCACCCGTTCGCGCGGACAGTCCGGATGCCGAAGCGGCACAGCATCCCCTTATGAAGCATTATATCGATCACATCAGGCGCGGTTCGTTCTTTCATGGGGCGGAAGGGTCGGGTGCAACGCTTGACGAGGGTCAGATTCGCCAGATGCGCGCCACCTATTGCGGCCTGATTACGGAAATCGACGATTGTCTGGGGCGGGTCTTCGCTTACCTTGATGAAACGGGTCAGTGGGACGATACGCTGATCATCTTCACCAGCGATCACGGTGAGCAGCTCGGTGATCATCATCTGCTTGGCAAGATTGGCTACAATGACGAAAGTTTCCGCATTCCGTTGGTTATAAAGGATGCAGGACAGAACCGGCACGCTGGCCAGATTGAAGAAGGCTTTTCCGAAAGCATCGATGTCATGCCAACCATCCTCGAGTGGTTGGGCGGGGAAACGCCACGTGCTTGCGACGGACGTTCGCTACTGCCGTTTCTGGGCGAGGGAAAGCCCGCCAACTGGCGTACAGAACTGCATTACGAGTTCGACTTCCGCGACGTCTTCTACGATCAGCCGCAGAATTCGGTCCAGCTTTCCCAAGATGATTGCAGCCTTTGCGTAATTGAGGACGAAAACTACAAGTACGTGCATTTTGCGGCCTTGCCGCCACTGTTCTTCGATTTGAAGGCAGACCCGCACGAATTCAACAATCTGGCTGAAGATCCCGCTTATGCGGTTCTCGTTCGCGACTACGCCCAGAAGGCTTTGTCGTGGCGGCTGTCTCATGCCGACCGGACACTCACCCATTACAGATCCGGCCCGCAAGGGCTGACAACGCGCAACCATTGATCTCAGGAGCAACCAAATGATCAATCTGACCCGACGCGGAATGCTTGGCCTTTCAGCCGGTGCCGCCGGTTCGCTCGTCCTGCCGCGCTTTGCAATCGCACAGGCTGACAATCGCCCATCGATCACTATTGCAGTCCAGAAGGTGGCGAACAGCAATACGCTCGACGTTCTTCGCGAACAGTCGAATGTCGGCGAACGCGTTTTCTTCTCCAGTATATGGGAAGCGTTGATCGACCGCGACTGGCTGGGCGGTCTTTCCGCAGTACCAGGTCTTGCGACCGAATGGACCCGCATTGACGACAAAACCGTTGAACTGAAACTCCGGCAAGGCGTGAAGTTCCACAATGGCGACGAGATGACCGCCGAGGACGTTGCCTTCACTTTTGGCAAGGAACGTATGTTTGGCGACACGCAGCCAGCCGAAGGCAAGACAATATATGTCTCAGAGAAAAACCCGCTCGGTCGTGAAAGCAAGGAACTGCCGCTTGAAGTGCCAGCAACGGCACGCCGCTCGTGGCCAGCCCTTCTTGGTGTCGAAATAGTCGACAAATATACCGTACGCTTCAAGAACGGTACGCCGGACGTCACGATGGAAGGCCGCATTTCCCGTTACGGCAGCCAGATCATGAGCCGTCGTGGTTGGGAAGAGTCGCCGAGCTATCTCGATTGGGCGCGCAAGCCGGTTACTACCGGGCCTTACAAGGTTGTTGAGTTCAAGCCGGACAATATGCTGGTGCTCGAGGCTCATGACGAATATTGGGGCGGACGCCCGCCGCTAAAGCAGATCCGCTTCATCGAAGTGCCGGAAGTAGCTTCCCGCATCAATGGTCTGCTCTCGGGTGAATATCAGTTCGCCTGTGATATTCCGCCGGATCAGATCGAGGGCATCGAAAAGAACGACGCTTTCGAGGTTCAGGGCGGCACGATTCTTAACCACCGTCTAACCGTGTTCGACAAGTTCCATCCACAACTGGAAAATCCGTTGGTACGTCGCGCATTCACCCATGCGATCGATCGCCAGGCGATCGTAGATTCGCTGTGGGCCGGTCGTACGGTCGTTCCGGCTGGTCTCCAGTGGGATTATTATGGCGATATGTTCGTTCAGGGCTGGAATGTTCCGGAGTATAACCCGGATCTCGCAAAACAGCTTTTGAAAGAAGCCGGTTACAAGGGTGATGCAATCCCTTACCGCCTGCTCAACAATTACTATACCAACCAGACCCCAACTGCGCAGATCCTTGTGGAGATGTGGAAACAGGTGGGTCTGAACGTTGAAATCCAGATGCAGGAAAACTGGCAACAGGTTCTGGAGAAGAGCCCAGGACGTGCCGTGCGCGACTGGTCCAATTCCGCGCCTTTCAACGATCCGGTTTCTTCCATCGTCAGTCAGCACGGTCCGAATGGCCAGCAGCAACAGGTCGGCGAGTGGACGAATGAGGAAGCAAACAAGCTTTCCGTCATTCTGGAAACCAGCACCGACCATGCCAAACGCAAGGAAGCGTTCAAGCGGATGCTGGAAATCTGTGAACGGGAAGACCCTGCTTACACAGTCCTTCACCAGAACGCGACGTTCACTGCCAAGCCGAAGTCATTGAAGTGGAAGGCGGCGCCTGCTTTCGCAATGGATTTCCGCAAAAACAACTGGGCATGATCCATTTGTAGAGGCGGGCCCGGTTCGGCCGGGCTCGCTTTTCCTTTGGGGTTTCAAGCCCCGCGACTGTGAATGAACCAGAAGGATTGCATCATGCCGCTGGTCGAAATTTCCAATCTCAAAGTAGCCTTTGATGGCGTGCCGGTTCTGCATGGTATCGACCTCTCGATTGAGCGGGGCGAGGCCGTCGGATTAGTCGGGGAGTCTGGCTGCGGCAAGTCTGTGACCTGGCTGGCGGCGCTCGGCCTCCTGCCGAAGAAGGCGTCGATCTCCGGTAGTGTTCTCCTGGAAGGAACAGAATTGCTGACCGCATCGCGCAGCACGCTCGAAGGTGTTCGGGGTGGTCGTATTGCGATGATCTTTCAGGACCCGTCGAGTTCGTTGAATCCGGTTATCCGGGTTGGGCGACAGATTGAGGAAGCCGTACGGCTTCATCGTAACCTGAAAGGATCAGCCGCCCGGACGGAAGCTTTGCGATTGATGGAACTGGTGGGGATACCGGATGCAGGCCGACGCATCGATAATTATCCGCACGAATTTTCCGGTGGTCAAAACCAGCGCTTGATGATTGCCATGGCGCTGGCAGGTAATCCCGATATCCTGATTGCAGATGAGCCTACGACAGCACTTGATGCTACGATTCAGGCTCAAATTCTTGATCTATTGGCTGCATTGCGTGCGGAAACCGGCATGGCTGTGGTCTTTATCAGTCATGATCTTGGGGCTGTATCGCAAATTTGCGAACGGGTCTCCGTCATGTATGCCGGGCGTATCGTCGAACAGGCCCGGACCGAAGCGCTTTTTACTGCTCCGCGTCATCCTTACACGCACGGCCTGTTTGATTCCATTCCCAGCCTTGAGGGCGGGCGCAGCCGACTCATACCCATCGAGGGCACAGTTCCTGAGCCCGGCAAGCTTCCGCAAGGTTGCTCATTCTCGCCACGCTGCTTGAGCGCGAGTGACCTCTGCGCTCGAAGCCTCCCAAGACTCGGTGTTCCGCAGGACGATGCCGGTGAGGGGCGTATGGTCGCCTGTTTTCATCCCTATCCGGCCGCGTCGCATTTGCTGCCGTCCATCGGCGGCCATATTTCAACCCCGGCGAGCACAAGGGCAATAGCACAATGACAGCCGCTCTCATCGAAGCTCGCGATATTGTCAAAACATACACGTCGCGCAAAGGCCCTTTTGCAAAACCTGTCGCAGTGCGCGCCGTCGACGGGCTTTCCATATCGGTCGCTCCGGCAACAACGCTGGGCATCGTTGGCGAGTCCGGTTCGGGTAAATCCACGACCGGGCGGCTGCTTCTCGGTCTGGAAGATCCCAGCGAGGGAGAGGTGACGTTTGAAGGTTCAGCCCTGCCTCGCCAGAAGACTGCAGGCTGGCGCGCTTTACGGGCGCGTATGCAGCTCGTCTATCAGGACCCTCTGGCAGCTCTGGACCGACGGTTGCCGATTGGCCGTCAGATTGCCGAGCCACTGGAGATTCACGGAATTGGAACCGCTGTTGAGCAGAAAGCGCGTGTTGCGGAGCTGATGCGAGCGGTCGGTCTCCGTCCCGATCAGGCTTCTCGCTATCCGCATGAGCTTTCGGGCGGGCAGCGCCAGCGTGTCGTCATTGCACGCGCCATCGCATGCAAGCCGCAACTCATTGTTTGCGATGAGCCTGTATCGGCGCTGGATGTTTCCATCCAGGCGCAGGTTGTGAACCTTTTGCGCGATTTGCAGGAACGTGAAGGCATAGCCATGGTTTTCATCAGCCATGATCTGAAGGTGGTGCGTAATATTTCGGATCGCGTTGCGGTTATGTATCTGGGCCGTATCGTCGAAGAAGCATCCTCGGATGAAATTTTTGCCCGACCGCTCCACCCCTATACGCAGGCGCTGGTGTCCAGTGTGCCGGTGGCCGGTGTTCCCCTCAGCGACCGCATCATCCTGCAGGGAGAGCCACCGAACCCTGCCGCGCGACCTGATGGTTGCGCCTTTCATCCACGTTGTCGTTTTGCGGCTGCGCGCTGCAGCAGCGCGACACCTGAACTCCTCGATATGCCAGCGGGACGCAAAGTAGCCTGCCATTTTGCAGGAACCCTGCAGACGGACAATTCTCATGCTTAGATTTCTGATGGTTCGCGGGGTTCGCGCATTTGTCACCATTCTTCTCGTGGTAACATTTGCTTTCGTCGTCCTGCGCATGTCTGGTGATCCGGCCCAGATCATCATGGGGCCGGATGCTCCACCTGAAGCCATAGCTGCCTTCCGGAAAAATTGGGGGCTTGATGACCCGCTCTGGCAGCAATATTTGCGTTATTTCGGAGCCATCGCGCGGGGCGATCTGGGAATATCGATGCGCGACGGCCAATCTGCAATCACACTGGTGACCGAGCGCATTCCCGCGACGCTTCAGCTTACGATACCGGCATTGCTGATCAAGCTTGGGCTTGGCATTCCGGCCGGAATTTATGCTGCGCTGCATCGCAACAGCTTCATTGACCGGGCTGTCATGGCTACTGCCGTCATCGGCTTCACTTTACCGAGTTTTGTTCTTGGCCTGCTGCTTGTGCTGGTGTTCTCTGTATCGCTTGGCTGGCTGCCCTCGGGCGGACAGGATAGCTGGATGCACGCCATTCTCCCCATCGTCACGATGGGGCTCGGCGGTGCGGCCATTCTGGCGCGGTTCTCCCGCAGCGCGATGATCGAGATTCTGGGGCAACCCTATATTCGTACGGCGAGCGCCAAAGGTGTGTCCTGGCGCAATGTGGTATGGCGGCACGCACTGCCTAACGCGGCTATTCCGATTGTCACTATCGTCGGGTTTATGGTCGGATCGCTGATTGCAGGAGCAGTGGTTGTTGAATCGCTCTTCTCATGGCCGGGCGTGGGCAGGTTGCTCGTGGTCTCGGTTGCCAATCGCGATCTTGCTATCGTGCAATGCATCCTGCTTCTTGTGGCGGCGACGATGGTTATTTCCAATTTCATTGTCGACCTTCTCTATGGTTATCTCGATCCGCGTCTGCGTCAGGCGCAGGGCAAGGCGTGAGACTGAACCGATGACGGATATGACCGCCAATACCGCCGCCGCTGTCGTGCAGCCGAAAAAGAACCGTAAAGGCATTCCGCTGATGGTCATCATCGGCTTTATCTGGATCGCAGCAATGATCCTGATTGCGCTGACTGCGGACTGGATAAAACCCTACAACATCACAGCCTTTGACCTGAAAAACCGCCTCGCACTGCCAGGGAACGCACAGCATTGGCTGGGTACCGATGAGCTGGGACGTGACGTGCTTTCACGCCTCATCGAATCCATTCGCATTTCGCTGCTCATCGCGTTTGGTGCGACGATCATTTCAGCGGTGTTCGGGACGGCGCTTGGCTTTCTTGCAGCTTATTTTCGAGGTGCTGTAGAGCAGGTTGTGGTCATGTTGGCTGATTTTCAGGCGGCGCTACCATTCCTGATTCTGTCGCTTGCCGTGTTGGCATTCTTTGGCAGCTCACTTCTACTGCTGACCTGCCTGATGGGTTTCTACGGTTGGGAACGTTATGCCCGTATCGCACGTGGACTGGCCGTTTCGGCCAATGCACAAGGCTATGCGGCAGCGGTTACCCAGCTCGGCGCTACGCCGTCGCGCGTGTATCTCAAGCATATCCTCCCGAACATTGCTTCGACACTGATTGTCTCGATGACGCTGACATTCCCGGAGATTATTCTTCTCGAAAGCAGCCTTTCGTTTCTAGGATTGGGCGTGCAGCCGCCCATGACCAGTCTTGGCAATATGGTTGGTTATGGTCGCGAATATCTCACTCGTGCACCGTGGATCATGCTGGCGCCATCATTTGTGATCATGTTCACGACGCTATCGATCAGCTTTGTGGGTGATTGGCTGCGCGACAAGCTGGATCCTACTACGAGATAAAGCCGATCGCCTTCCAACACTTGGACCTTGCGATTCTGAAAGCGAGTTGTTTAGTGTGAGGCGACAGAGTTTTTATGGGAACTGACGTCTTATGTTGAAGAATATCAATCCATTGCTGACCGGCTCGTTGCTCGAGGTTCTTGCCGATATGGGGCACGGAGACGATCTCGTGATCGTTGATGCCAATTATCCGGCGCAGTCTTCTGGTGTCCACGTACTGGATTTTCCAGGAATCACTGCGACGGATATGGCGGAAGCCGTTCTGTCGCTGCTGCCTTTGGACGATTTTGTCGACAAGCCAGCCGCTGTCATGCAGGCGCCCAATGAAACGCCAGCGATTTTCAAGGAGTTTGAAGCGGTCATAGAAGCGGCCGAGGGACGGAAGATTTCTGTCGATCCGATTGAAAGATTTGCCTTTTATCACCGCGCTCGCGATGCTTTCGCGATCATTCGTACGGGTGAGAAACGACTTTATGGCAATATCATTTTCAAGAAGGGAGTCATCCGCTCCTGAGCGATGACATTGATATCAACGCATGAAAAACCCGGGCATTGAGCCCGGGTTTTTAATTTCAGCTTTATTCCTGCGGTTTCTCGGCTTGATCCTTCATCGGGCCTTTGTGCTCCCCACCCTTGTGGTTGCCCATGTGGTGTGGACCCTTGTGGTGAGAGCCCCTGGCCTGGTGATGCATCTTCGCAGCACGCATTTCGCTGCGATCGATTTTGCCATCCTCGTTCCGATCCAGTGCAGCGAATTCCTTCTTGCGCTGGTTCTCCACTTCCGCAAGCGTAACCTTACCATCGCCATTGATATCGAGACGACGTTCCATGCGGTCGGCTGCACGGCTCACGATACGCTTGAGTGCCAATGCTTCGATTTCGGCTCGAGAAAGTACGCCGTCGCCATCGGTATCGGCGGCCCTGAGATCATCCATGCGAGAGAATTTCTCAAGATCGACGGGGCCACGTTTGCCCTTCATATCTTTGTTTGATGCGACGGCCGTCTCTGCTGCCGGTTTATCAGTATTTGCACTGTTGTTTTCTTGTGCTAGTGCGGGGACAGCAAGCAAAGATGTTGCAATTACAGCGATAAATGCGGTCTTCGATTTCATGGCTATTTGACTCCATTACTCTTTTACAGGGGCGCCGATAAAAGGCGTGTGAGTAATGTCTTTCTTTTTAGATGAACCGCATATGAATATGCCAATTAATTATCGGTAATGTATTGGGGGGTGTATGAGAAAACCGGAGCTGAAGCATTCTCTAAAGCAGGCAATCATCTGCTTTACGGAGACACATGTCTGTCCGAACGGGAAGATTTTGTCTGACCCTTCAGGATCAGTTATCAGCGGAAGCATTTGTTTTCAGAAGAGAAAATGGTGGGTGATGTAGGGATCGAACCTACGACCCGCTGATTAAGAGTCAGCTGCTCTACCAACTGAGCTAATCACCCACTCGCTTTGCCGAGGCAGCGGCCCCGGTGAAGTGAGCGGTTCTATAACGGCCTCTTTTCCACCTGTCCAGCCTTCAACTGCAAAATTTCTGAAAAAAATAACAGCTTGTCCAAAAAGCCCGGAAATGTGGGGCTTTCAAAAATCCACTTCCACTCGCTTTCGGTGTATTTTTCCAGGAATGTGTATTCTGGTTGTATTTTCTGAGCGCTCTTTTGAGAATCAGAAATGAGAGATTCTTGATTTGATTCATTTTTTCATGTCTCCGGCGTTGTAAGCCGAACCTTGCGGCTCCATATTCTCGAAGCTGGACTAATACGTTCGGTGGGGAGGTTTCGTTCAGGGAGTAGAACCACGCCGCAAATGTCGCAGTCATGTCATCAATTATTGATGCTTGTCTGAGAAGCTACGGCATATAAAAGACTTGATCGGTTGGTAGTGGTTCTGAAGTCACGGACACCGGCACCGCCCCTGGAATTTGTCAGAGCAAGGCGCTTCATGCACCGGGTTGCCCTTGCCGAAGAAAACAGAAACGGCTCACATCGTTTCAAAATCCGGTTCGCGACATTTGAGGACGGAATGGAAAGCATAATAGGCGATCTCGGACAGTTTATTTCCGATCATCGGGCATGGGCTGGGCCTATCGTGGGCATCATCGCCTTTGGCGAATCTCTCGCCATTATAGGAATGTTCATTCCAGCCACTCCGATCATGATCGCCATTGGTGGCCTCGTGGGTGCCGGAATCATTGAACCCATTCCCGTCATCATCGGCGCGATCATTGGTGCTGTCATCGGCGATATTATCTCCTATTTCCTGGGCTGGTGGCTTGGCCGCAACATTATCCACAAGTGGCCGCTCAACAAGCACCGCAGCGGTGTCGCGCGTGCGCGCCTTCTATTCCGT
This sequence comes from Brucella tritici, assembly GCF_008932285.1. Lineage (NCBI taxonomy): Bacteria > Pseudomonadati > Pseudomonadota > Alphaproteobacteria > Hyphomicrobiales > Brucellaceae > Brucella > Brucella tritici. The sequence continues at coordinate 814,885 of NZ_WBVY01000001.1, read as the reverse complement.
CGCTATGGCTTTTCGGCGGTGTTTCTGGGCCGCTTCTTCGGTCCTGTACGCTGCACCGTGCCGATGGTTGCCGGCATGATGTCGATGGATCAGACGCGTTTCCAGACCGCTAATGTCCTGTCTGCCCTGGTATGGGCCCCACTGATGTTCCTTCCGGGCTGGCTAGCTGGCCGTGGCGCTGGCGTTTTTGCCAGAATGGACGGCGATCACATGTTCTGGTTCGTAATCGGGATCACGATCGTCACAATCATCGTGACGATCATTGGCGTTCGTTTTTTCAAAGCCCGTCCACGTCGGGAGCGTAAGCGCCGGGTTCATGTCTCACCGGCCGAATAATAATCGGTCTCTTGTGCAGCAGGCATCAGTCTGCTTAATAACAAAACCATATGTTCCATATGGCAACTGGTGTTGCTGAGGCTTGGAGCCTCGCAAACACCTCATATAAGGTTCATCGCGCTTTATGCCCGACGACAGTTCTGACGATTCGTCTTCTCGAAGTCCGAGTTCCCCGGAGGGGCGTTCGGGCTTCCCGCGCGTTGAACAATTCCCGATAGTCTTTGTTCGCTTGGGGCTGGACCGCACAAAAGCGGCCCGGCCACAAACTGCTTGCGGCGTAGTTTCCAATTTTCATTTCTGCTGATCTTTAAAGGAGCCGACATATCATGGACTGGTCCATGGACTGGATTGCCGACCCCAATGCCTGGATAGGTTTGGTGACATTGGTGGTACTCGAGATTGTTCTCGGTATCGACAATCTCGTCTTCATCGCCATTCTGGCCGACAAACTGCCTCCGCACCAACGCAATCGTGCGCGGCTGATCGGCCTTAGTCTCGCTCTTCTGATGCGTTTGGTACTACTGGCGTCGATTTCCTGGATCGTCACTCTGCGAGAGCCCTTGGTGTCGCTGATGGGGCTGTCATTTTCGGGGCGCGATATCATCATGCTGATAGGCGGCCTCTTCCTTCTCGCCAAGGGCACGATGGAACTCCACGAGCGGCTGGAGGGCGATCATGGGCCAAAAAGTTCCAAGGTCGTGCATGCTGTGTTCTGGCAAGTGATCGTTCAGATTGTCGTTCTGGATGCGGTATTCTCGCTCGATAGCGTCATCACGGCTGTTGGCATGGTCCAGCACCTGCCGGTCATGATGATTGCTGTGGTTATCGCCATTGGCGTGATGATGCTTGCTTCCAAGCCGTTGATGGACTTTGTCAACAAACACCCCACCGTCGTCATCCTCTGTCTTGGCTTTTTGATGATGATTGGCTTCAGTCTGGTCGTGGAAGGTTTCGGCTTCCACATTCCAAAGGGTTATCTCTATGCGGCGATCGGCTTCTCGGTATTGATCGAAGCGGCTAATCAGATGTCGCGACACAATCGTGAAAAGCTGGTTACCACCAATGATCTGCGAGAACGCACGGCAGGCGCAGTCCTGCGCCTGCTCGGTGGTGGTCGCGGTGAAAATCCGCTCTCTGATACGATTGATGTGATTGCCCAGCAGACAGCCGCCAGTGACGTCTTCCTGCCAGAAGAAAAGGAGATGATCCGCGGCGTTCTCGATCTGGCTGATCGACCTGTGCGTTCCATCATGTCGCCGCGCAACGAGATCGAGTGGCTTGACCTCGATGAAGACGAAGCGGAACTGGATGCGGCCATTCGCAAGCTGTCACATTCACGCGTCATCGTTGCACGTCGTCTGGTGGATGAGTTCATCGGCGTGGCGCTTGTGAGGGATCTTCTGCTCGATATCGGCGACAGGAAGCCTATCGACTGGGACAAAATCGTAAAACAACCGCTTGTCGTGCATGAAAATGCAAATGTGTTGCGCGTTATGGAACAGTTGCGCAACTCACCTGTTCAGATCGCGGTGGTCGTGGACGAGCACGGTTCTTTCGAAGGCGTCGTGACACCCACCGACGTTCTGGAAGCCATTGCCGGTGAGTTTCCTGATGAAGATGAAGAGGCAGCTGTCGCGCAGTCGGACGGCCATGGTGGTTATCTTGTGGATGGCTTTACCGATATTCGTCGGCTGAGTGGTCTTCTTGAACGCGACCTTCTCGATGATGGTGATCGCTATACGACGCTGGCCGGTTATGTTCTCTGGCATCTCGGGCACTTGCCGCTGGGTGGGGAAAGCTTCGTTGCCGATGGTCTGGAGTTCAAGATCGAGTCGATGAACGGTCGTCATATCGGCAAGGTACGCATTACGCCCTCAATCGACTATGAGGTCTAACAGGAATGAATTTGCGGGCTGGTTGGTCAGGCTCGCAAATTATTTCACACAGTTAACTCCGATAAAATAAGTAGGTTATTGACAAAAGCCGAGAAGCCTTCAAAATTAACCTATCGTTCATTGTTGCGGCGAAAGCGCGACAATATTTGAGCGGAAGGCAATGAGGAGGCTAGGCATGAAGCGAACCGTTCAACTGCTCGCTACGAAAATGAAGAATACGTTTTTGCGTGTTCCGGCCTTTTTGGAGCAGCCTTGGCGCGAAATGAAGTTGAATGCGGAAGAGATTGCAGCCCGCCGCCGTAGTCGGCTGGAGCGTGGCGAGCATAATTTTCTCTGGTGCTGGCAGCATCGCGGTTTCTGGTGAGACCAGAAGCCCAAGGATGGTTTGAAGGCAGGGGGCGAAAGTCTCCTGCCTTTTGCATTTCATTTTATGGTTTCGATCCTGATGAGAATTATTTTCTCATGCCGGCATGTGGTTTGGGCGCAGGTTCCATGAATGGCTTTGAAAGTAGTTTATATATTTAAATCAATGATTTAGATTGATTTTGTCTCTTCTCTCGTTAGATTTGTTTTCCGAAAACAATCGAGTTTAGAGCGCTTTTCGCAAACAGCGCGGTGGGGATGGGTCTAATGAGAAAAATTATTCTATATACGGCGGTAGCCCTCGGTCTCGGCGCCGCTCCGGTTCATGCGCAGGAGCCTAAGGAAATCCTCAACGTTTCCTATGACATCGCGCGAGAACTCTACGAACAGGTCAACAAGGCCTTCATCGTAGACTGGAAGACCAAGACCGGTGAAGATCTGACCGTCAATCAGTCCCATGCGGGCTCCTCGAAGCAGGCGCGTTCGATCCTGGAAGGGCTTGAGGCGGATGTCGTTACCTTCAATCAGGTAACCGACGTGCAGGTCCTGCACGACAAGGGCAATCTCATTCCGGCAGACTGGCAGAAGCGACTCCCGAACAACTCGTCACCCTACTATTCATTCCCTGCTTTCCTCGTTCGTGAGGGTAATCCGAAGAACATCAAGAATTGGGATGATCTGGCGCGTGACGACGTGAAGGTGATCTTCCCGAATCCGAAAACTTCGGGCAATGCGCGCTATACCTATCTTGCTGCGACGGCGTACGCGAACGAAGCATTCAAGGGCGATCAGGCAAAAGTTCACGAATTTATCGGGAAGATTTTCAAGAATGTGCCCGTGTTCGATACGGGCGGCCGTGGCGCAACGACGACTTTTGCCGAACGTGGCATTGGCGACGTTCTGGTGACCTTCGAGGCCGAAACACGCGGAACCGAAAAGGTTCTTGGACCGGACAAATATGACGTTGTCGTACCGGAAGTCAGTCTGCTGGCAGAGTTTCCCGTTACGGTCGTCGACAAGGTAGTGGACAAGCGCGGATCGCGCAAGATTGCCGAAGCCTATCTCGATTATCTTTACTCGTCGGAAGGCCAGGAGATTCTGGCTCAAAACTTCAACCGTGTGCATGACAAGGACGTCATCGCAAAGCACAAGGATATCTATCCTGATGTACGTCTCGTGACGGTTGAAGATGCTTTCGGTGGCTGGGAGAAGGTGCAGAAGGAACATTTCGCCGAAGGCGGAGTGCTCGATCAGCTCTTCACCGGTAAGTAAACAGAGCTAATTGGCGATCCCTGAGGGATCGCCTTGCTTTTTGGAAAAATTCAGTGGCGCTTCTAAGCATGAAACGTAATTCTGTGCTACCAGGGTTCGGACTGACCCTCGGCTGCACTTTGCTTTATCTGGCTGTCATCGTGGCCTTGCCACTGCTAGCCATGATTCTGAAAACGGCAAGTCTCGGCTGGAGCGACTTCTGGAATATCGTGACCTCAGATCGGGCACTGGCGACCTATAAGATCACCTTGAGTGCAGCCGCAGTGGCAACAGTATTTAACGGCTTATTTGGTCTCTTGCTGGCCTGGGTGCTGACCCGATACGAATTTCCCGGCAAACGCCTGATTGATGCTGCAGTCGATCTTCCTTTCGCGCTACCGACTGCCATAGCAGGTTTGGCATTGGTAACGCTCTTTGCCCAGAATGGCTGGTTCGGACGGTTCCTTGAACCGATTGGAATAAAGGTTGCTTATGCACCGCTCGGCATCATGATCGCGATGTTTTTCACCAGCATTCCATTTGTTATCCGCACGGTGCAGCCGGTACTGGAGGATATGAGCGCTGATGTCGAAGAAGCTGCCCGCAGCCTCGGGGCCAGCTCCTGGCAGACATTCTCACACATTATCTGGCCGACCATTTTTCCAGCTTTCCTTGCAGGCTCGTCGCTTTCCTTTGCCCGCAGCCTCGGTGAGTTTGGTTCGATTGTCTTTATCTCAGGCAATCTTCCCTTCGAAACTGAAGTAACATCGCTGCTCGTTTTCATCCGGCTTGATGAATATGATTATCCAGCCGCCGCAGCACTTGCATTCGTGATGCTCATTACGGCGTTCCTGATGCTTCTTGTGACCAATCTCATTCAGGCAAGGCAGCTTCGTTATGCAGAACGCTAGCGCAAGCCTGCAGGCACGTAATTCCGGTCCGATGCGTAACCTGTTGATCTGGCTGGCGGCTGGCTTGTCGCTGATCTGCATCGGGGCACCACTCGCCGTTATCTTCTCTTATGCTTTTAGCAAGGGTGTAGATGTCTTCTTCGGCGAAATATTGAAACCTGACACATTGCATGCGGTCTGGCTGACCATTCTGACGGCTATTGTCGTGGTGCCTATCAATATGGCGTTCGGTGTTTGCGTCGCATGGCTCGTAACCAAGTTCCGTTTCCCCGGACGGCGGCTGCTGATTACATTCGTGGAAATACCGTTCTCAGTCTCGCCTATCGTGGCCGGTGTGACCTATCTCTTCCTCTACGGATCGCAAGGTTTGCTGGGGCCATTGCTGGAAGCCTATGACATCAAGATCATGTTCACGGTTCCGGCGATCTTCCTTGTCAGCCTCTTTGTCACTTCGCCTTTCGTGGCGCGTGAACTGATCCCGCTGATGGAAGTGCAGGGGAGTGAAGAAGAAGAAGCAGCACTGACGCTTGGAGCCAATGCCTGGCAAACCTTCTTCTACGTGACCTTGCCCAATATCAAATGGGCACTGCTCTATGGAGCTGTACTTTGCAATGCGCGTGTGATGGGAGAGTTTGGAGCAACGTCGGTCGTTTCGGGTGCCATCCGAGGTAAGACCAATACGCTGCCGCTTCAGGTGGAACTACTGTTCAATGACTATAACGTCGCTGGTGCATTCGCTGCGGCTTCGACGCTCGCGTTGATTGCTCTTCTGACGCTTGTCCTGAAGGTTCTGCTTGAACGTAGGCAAGGTGCCTAAGATCGAAGAAGCCGTCCATTCGAGGAATGGACGGCTTGCGGTCACGCTGCTTGGGAAAGCGTGTTGTTCATCGGTTCTCTGTGAAGAGAAGATGCGAGGATAATTCCTTCCGGCCAGCGGCTGAATCCACTTGCTACATTGATGTGGCCAGCATGGCCGAGATCGACAAATCCCGATCCCCACACATGGGACAGAGCTTCTGCCTTGGCAAAGCTCATATATTCATCGTTGCGGCTTGCGACGACGATGGATGGAAAACCCAGCTCCTGGCGCGGGAGCGGAGCAAAGCTCAGGAATCGATCGTCCTTACGAGCCATTGTTTCGGCGTCGGCCGGTGCAACCAGTAGGGCGCCCGCCACATGAGCCGCCGACGGGCGGCTGGCCAGATGTGCGACCAGTGCGCAGCCAAGACTATGGGCGACCAGAACGGCCCCCGGATTTTCGGCGAGTTTTGCTTCGAGCGCGTGCATCCAGTCGGATAGCACCGGATAGTGCCAGTCGTCCTGCTCGACGAGTAATGCTGACGGATCGTCATGCAACCATTGGCGCTGCCAGTGGCCTGCTTCCGATCCCTTGTAGCCGGGGATGATCAATGTCGCAGGCATGTGTTTTTCCTTTTGGATAAGGCCTTGGGAGGGCGTTCAGTTTCGCAATTTGTTCCATTTGCGAAACTGTTTCCAAGATAGGCGGTCAAAGCCGCCATTTTAAGAAAAACAAATTCAAATTGGGACGGTTTTCGTGAAAACTATGCTCCGGCTGTAATCTATTTTTATTTCTGCTGTTTGTCGTTCCATCGCAAGAGGAACTGGGATTTCTCGAAGACCAGCACGACTACAAGCGACATTGCGAACGGGATAAGCAGGTAGAGCAGACGGAAGACGATCAGCGCTGCCAGAACGTCAGCCTGATTCATATCCGGCAAGCCGGTGAGGAACACGAGTTCCAGAACACCGAGGCCGCCTGGAGCATGCGAGATTAGGGCCGCGGAAAACGAGACCAGGAAAATGCCCAGAATGATGAGGAAACCGGGATTGCCGGCCTCTGGCAAGGCAAAATAGATGATGCCAGCGGCGCCTATCAGCTCCAGCGGTGCGACGATGAGCTGCTGCACCACAACCGACATTCGCGGATATTCCAGACGGAAACTGCCGATCTGAAGTGGACGCAGACGCAGCCAGCTACCGAAGACATAAAGCAGCACGAATGCCAGCATCAAAAGTGCAATGATAATGGAGACGGTCGGCGTCAGTTCCTCGTTGAAACGCATCAGAATATGCGGTTCCAGCAAGAGAACGACGCTGGAGGTCATTATGACTCCGAGAATGAATGTGAAGGAGCAGAAGGCGATGAGGACGGCGATTTCACTGCCGGGCATGCCTTGAGAGGAATAGGCCCTGTAGCGTACGACAGCGCCTGAAACGACCGAGGCGCCGATATTGTGCGATAAGGCATATGTGGTGAAGGAGCAAAGCGCGATGAAGAGCCAGGAAATCTTGCGCTTGAGGTGCAAGAGCGCAATGCGATCATAACCGGCGAGCGAACTGTAGGCCAGAAGCGCCGATGCTGTAGCCAGAACCCAATGATGGGTGCGGATGGCATAAAGACTGTCCAGAACATCATCGAGCGAAATGCTGCGAAGCTCGCGATAGAGAAGCCAAGCCGAAATACCGACTGCGCAAATGCCTACGACCGGCCAGATGTAATCCTTTGCTCTCATCAACCGGTCACCATGCCTTCATGCTTCATATCATCCCCTTTATTGCCCATGATATCGGTCGATCCTTCTCCCGATACTATCCCTAATATGTCAGTCTGAGATTCGTTTTCTTCAGAAACAATTCCGGCATTTTTCTTTCTGATCTCAGTTCCGATTGCCTTTGCCATGGCTGTTGCGATTTCTTCTTCGCCCAGAATGACAAAATCTGCGCCAAGATCCTTTAAATATTGTGCTTCCGCCTTCGAGCAGGCGCGTACGACGATGCTGATTTCCGGATTTGCCGCTCGGGCTAATGCTGTGACCCGTCCAGCCTCGAAGGCATTGGGGATTGCAATAACCAGATTTTGCGCCATTGCCGGATTGGCCGCTTTCAGTATCTCTGAATCCGAGGCGTTGCCGGCAATGGCTTCGACGCCTTTGTCCTTGAGCGAGGCGCTGACCTTCGACGAATCCTCGATGACGAGAAAAGGCGTCGTCTCCGCCTGTAATCCTGCTGCAATCCTTTCGCCGATCTGGCCATAGCCAACAACAATCGTGTGTCCGGTCAGCAAAGTTTGGGGTAACGGCTCAGGCTCGGAAATACTGAGTTCGACACCGGGAGCCTCACCGGCTGGTGTTTCGTGTTTGCTTCGCTTTTCGATCCATGGCCGCATTCGTTCCGCTACGATGAACATAACCGGATTGAGGAAGATCGACAGGATTGCACCAGCGAGAATAAGGTCGCGTCCAGCCGGTGGGAGAAGATTGAGGCTGACGCCCAACCCCGCCAGAATGAAGGAGAATTCACCGATCTGCGCAAGACTTGCCGAAATGGTGAGCGCCGTGCTGACAGGGCGACGGAAAGCGCGCACGATGAAGAATGCCGCGACTGATTTGCCGATGAGGATAATGGCAAGCGTTCCGAGCAGGGGTAGTGGATCGCGGAGAAGGCTCATCGGGTCGAACAACATTCCGACCGAGATAAAGAACAGCACCGCGAAGGCATCGCGCAAGGGCAGGGACTCTTCCGCTGCCCGATGGCTGAGTTCGGATTCGCTCATCACCATGCCAGCGAAGAAGGCACCCAACGCAAAGGAAACGCCAAACAGATGGGCAGCGCCGAAAGCCACGCCCAGTGCAATGGCGAGCACACCGAGACGAAATAGTTCGCGGGAGCCGGTCTGAGCCACGACATTCAGAAGCCACGGTATGACCTTGCGCCCGACGATAAGCATCAGGGCGACGAACAGAACGACCTTGGCAATGGTGAGAAGGATGATGCCGCCAATACCGAGGCCGAGCCACGAAGCGATGGGATCGCTTGCTGCCGAGCCTTCGGCACGACCAGTTACGCTGGCGACTGCCGGAAGCAGAACCAGCGCCATGACCATTGCGAGATCTTCGACGATCAGCCAGCCGACTGCAATGCGTCCGCGCTCCGTATCGATCAGGCGGCGCTCCTGCATGGCGCGCAACAGGACGACCGTACTCGCGGTAGAAAGGGCCAGACCGAAAACGAGACCCGCCTGCACATCCCAGCCAAGGGCGAGGCCAAGGCCGGTGCCAAGTGCTGCTGCGGCTGCGATTTGTGCGAGTGCGCCGGGAACCGCGATGGCTTTGACGGAAAGAAGATCCTTAAGGGAAAAATGCAGACCAACGCCGAACATCAGCAGGATGACGCCAATCTCGGCAAGCTGAAGAATGAGGTCCTGATCTGCAACGAAACCGGGTGTGTGGGGACCGGCAATAACACCGGCCAGAAGATAGCCGACGAGAGGGGAGATTTTCAGACGGGTGGCTATCGCACCGAAGATGAAGGCCAGGCATAACCCGATGACGATTGTCGCAATCAAAGGCGTGTCATGGGGCATCAGGTGCCTTCCCCCTCTGGCTTCTCAATTCTGTATGTGGGAGCCGGGCAAGGTCTGAACCTTGCCCGGCAAACGGGTTATTTCTGCGCGGCGGCGCTGTCTTCAATAGCCTGATGCGCTTCCTTGCGATGCTGCCACCAGTTGCCCAGCAGAAGCAGAATCGGAGCGGCGATGAAGATCGACGACGATGTTGCGATAACGATACCGAACAGCATCGGCACGGCAAAATTATGAACCGCGCTACCGCCCCAGATAGCCATCGGGAGCATACACAGGAAAGTCGTCACTGATGTATAAATACAGCGGACGAGAACCTGATTGATACTCATGTCGATGATTTCGCGCAGCGGTTTCGATTTATAAAGACGCATGTTTTCACGCATGCGATCATAAACCACGACCTTATCGTTTACCGAGTAGCCGATAGCGGTCAGAAGTGCTGCAATGGCGGTCAGGTTGAAGTCGAGCTGGAACAGTGCAAAGAAGCCAACCATCTTGGTGGTGTCCAGGACGAGCGTAATGATCGCGCCCATCGCAAAGAACCATTCGAAACGCCACCAGAGATAGATGAGCATGCCAAGTGCCGACAGAATGACGGCAATGAAGCCGGAACGCGCCAGCTCACCGGAGACCTTGGGACCGACCACTTCCGTACGCTCGATCTTCACGCCGGGATCAAGCTCGGTTACGGCTTCGCGCATCTTGTTGACGGCAACCGTCTGCGCTTCCTCGCCACCGTCCTGACGCTGAACGCGGATCAGAACATCGTTCGGGCTACCGGCAGACTGAAGTGCTACTTCACCAAGCCCCAGCGCGCCGAGTTTCTCGCGCAGTTGTGCCAGATCGGCTGGTTGTGACGTGACGATTTCCGCCTGGATACCGCCCTTGAAGTCGATGCCGTAATTCAGCCCCGGCTTGAAGAACAGGCCAATCGACAGGATCGACAGCACGATCGAGACGCCGATGCCGACGAAGCGGGCGTTCATGAAACTGATATTCGTCTTTTCTGGAACGAACTTCAGGAATGGCTCGATGACGAGCACCTTCAGCTTACGCTTGCGGACGTACCAGGCCATCGCCATGCGAACCAGCGTCACATCCGTGAACATCGAGATCGCAATACCGAGCATCATGGTGATAGCAAAGCCACGAACCGGACCGGTGCCGAAGGTGAACAGCAGCAAGGTCGAGATCAAGGACGTAACGTTCGCATCCACAATGGTAGAGAAGGCGCTATGGAAGCCCTTATCCAGCGCGGCCATAGCCCCGAGGCCCCGCCGCGTTTCTTCGCGAATACGTTCATTGATGAGAATATTGGCGTCAACCGCGATACCGATACCGAGAATGATACCGGCGATACCGGGCAAGGTCAGCGTTGCACCGATAAGGCTCAATGCGGAGAAGGTGAGCAAGGTGTGGAGCAGCAGCGCCACATTGGCGATGGTACCCCAAACACCATAAAGGAGCTGGATGAATACCGCGACAAGCACGAAGCCGACGATACCGGTAATGAGGCCCATCTTGATGGCATCGCCGCCAAGGTCCGGACCAACCGTACGTTCTTCGATGACGGTCAGCGGAGCGGGCAGGGCGCCAGCGCGCAAGAGAGCCGAGAGGACGACGGTATCCTGAACTGTAAAGCTGCCGGAAATCTGGCCCGAGCCGCCGGTGATCGGTTCACGGATGACGGGGGCGCTCAGCACCTTGCCATCGAGCACAATCGCAAATGGACGATTGACGTTCTTTGTCGTGATGTCGGCGAACTGGCGTGCGCCGAGACTATCGAAACGGAAGGACACGATCGGCTCATTGGTGCGCTGGTCAAAACCTGCACGCGCATCGGTAAGACGCTCGCCGGAAAGGGCAACCTGATCCTCGATCGGGTACTTGATGTTCGGGTCCTTGGAATCCGGCATGATGGTCACGCCAGGAGGCGGTGCATCGTTCGGATTGGCATCGGCGACCATATGGAAGCTCATTTTTGCGGTGCTTCCGAGAAGCTGACGAAGCTGAGCCGGGTCCTGAAGGCCAGGAAGCTGAACCACAATACGATCCGAGCCTACACGCTGGATGGAGGGTTCAGCGACACCGACCTGGTCAACGCGCTGACGGATGATTTCAAGGCTCTGCTGGAGAGCGGCATCAAGACGGTAGTTGAAGCCTGCCTCTGTCAGAGTCAGGCGCACCTGATTGTCAGTAGAGGCAACATCAATGTCATTGATTGCCGTACCGAAACCGCTGGTATTGACCTGAGAGATCAAGGTACGCAGTGCCGTTTCCGCCTTCGAGCGCTGGTCGGCATCAGGGATGGTCACGACAACGGCATCGCCGACAGCACGGATCGACTGTGGCTGGATACGTTCGGCGCGCAGCTTGCTGCGGGCATCGTCAAGCAGAGAACGCAAACGGTCCTTTTTCAGGCCGGCTGCATCGACTTCAAGCACGAGATAGGAGCCGCCGCGCAGATCAAGGCCGAGCGTGACCTGACGCTTCGGGAACCAGGACGGCATCGCGTCAAGGTGCTTTTGGGTGAAGAAGTTGGGCAAGGCAATGATGATGCCGATCGCAACGATCAGGCTATACAGCACAACCACCCATTTCGAAGTACGCATGGATTAAGGTTCCGGTTGGTACGCCCCAATTGCCACTTAGTATCAAGTGGCGGTACGGGCATTGTTTGTAATGGCGTTAGGATTGGTAAGGGCCAATCATCAAGATTGGCGCATTATGCGCTTTTCGGAGGCGCACGGGCAGAGCCAAAATGTCCCTGCAAAACTGCGAGGCGCCGGAAATTCTGCGCCGCTTCGGCTGATCTCGTCTTTGGAAGAACAATCTCTGCCGTTGCAACAGGGAGTGCTGCTCCAGTGCGATCGAGATAAGCGGTTTTGATCTTGGCTGCGATAGCTTCGATCAGGATTGCCCGCATGGGCTGTGGTGAAGGGGTAGACTGCTGGCGAACAGGTGTTGCAGGACTGCCTTCGACCTGCCTTGCGACAATGCCACCGGAGTGACCGCGAGCCGCATCGTCATCGAGCGTTGAAAAATCCACGGCGAACAGAAAAGCTGTAAACGACAGGACGCACGTAACGAACAGCATGAAACCATGCCGTTTGTGCTGCTCCGTGTTTTTCATGCCCTTCATCAAATCGCCAAGACTTTCTTTAGAGTCTATCCGTGGAGTTGAGCCAGCTTTTCACACTCATTGCGAATCCTCATTAATCATTTGTGTTCGCACGAACAAGGAAATACTGGCATCAAGGCTTGTCTAATACGGTATGGGTCCGCTTCCTACACGCTACAATATCTTGTAAGCAGCCACGCCTTGCATCCGTTTTAGGGCGCTTTATGTTGAAACCATGTCTTGTTTAACGGCAGAATTGAATTGGCATATTCATCGACGTTTCGTGTTCTTGCATTTTCTCTTCTGATCAGCGCCCTGCCGCTGGGCAGCTTTGCGCCGGCTTTCGCGCAGGACAACAAACAGCCAGCCCCGCAGGCAACACAAGCTGCACCAGCCGCTGCTTCCCAAAGCGATTCAACCCAGCAAGCGCCGACTGCCACTGATCAGCAACAGGCTCCTGCGCCCGTTTCTGGTGTCGTTCAACAGCAAAAGCCGGTTATCAATGACCTGAAGCAGCAGACAAAGCGGATCAGCGACCAGCTTCCAAAGGCTGCTTCGAACGATGAATCACTGGCCAACCTCAAGCTTCAGCTGGACTCTCTTTCAAAGAAGCTTTTGGAAGCTGGCGTTGCATTTCGCCCGCGCCTCAGTGAGATCAATACAAGACTGGAGCAGCTGGGGTCTGCACCATCCGGCGATCAGCCGCCGGAACCGGTAATCGTCAGTGAAGAGCGCGCCCGGCTGACCGCTGAGAAGGCTGAAATAAATGCCGTTGTCGGCGAGACGGAAGATACGTCGCTTTCCGTCAATCAGATGTCCGCAAAAATCGGCGATATGCGCCGGGATCTGTTTGCAAGGACACTTTCCCAGCGTGTGAACATCGATACAACGCTTGGCACGGAGGTCGCATCAGCCGCCAGCAACCAGATGGTTTCGCTCTGGCGTATCGTTCAGTCCTGGTGGCGTTTTGTTAGCACGTTCAAGCTTAAATCATTTCTTGCCGCCGCCTTTTTCGCGTTCGTGGCCGCACTGGTCATCCAGATTGGGGCAAGACGCGTTCTAGGCGCGATTTATCAACGCGATCCGACGATTGAATCCCCATCTTATCTAAGCCGCCTTTCAGTGGCGTTCTGGTCTACGGTGATACCGTCAGCGGCTGTTGGTGTTTTCCTAGCTACGACGTATTTTTTTCTCAATTATTTCAATGTATTGAGAACGGATATTGCTGCTCTTTTCCAGTCGTTGTTCATTGTGCTGGGGCTTGTTTTCTTCATTCATCGGCTGGCATCCGCCTGTATCAGTTCGGATATGCCGCAGTGGCGACTGGTTCCGGTCGCCCCCCGACCGGGGCGTGTTTTGGGCTGGCTGATAACGGGAACGGCGCTGACAAGCGGGCTCGATTCCTTCTTCGGGACGGTCAACCAGATACTCTCGTCGCCGCTGTCCCTGACGATGGCGAAGAGCTTGCTGGCCACCGTGATGGTCGGTGTTCTTATTCTGGCAATTGCCTTCCTGAAGCCCGTTGAACGCGAAAAGGATGGCGCCGTCCGGTCATGGCCGCGTGCATTCCGAACATTCCTCATCATATTGGGGCTTTTGCCAATTCTTGCTGCCGTGTTCGGCTATATCGGCATGGCGCGCTTCATATCGCAGCAGATTGTGGTGACAGGCGCTTTCCTTGTTACCATGTATATGGGCTTCCTGACCGGTCGCGCGATTTCCGAGGAGCAGGCTTTCGCGTCCAGCCAGATCGGCAAGGCAATGCGGGAGCGTTTTCATTTCGATGACGCAACCCTTGATCAGCTTGGTCTTCTGGCAGGAATTCTGATCAATCTCGTCGTTGCCTTGATCGGTATTCCGCTGGTTCTGATGCAACTCGGCTTCCAGTGGGCCGAACTGAAAAGCACCTTCTATCAGTTGATGACCGGCTTCCAGATCGGCAATATTTCGATCTCGCTCATGGGACTTTTGACGGGCGTTCTGCTGTTCGTGATCGGTTATCTGCTGACGCGCTGGTTCCAGAACTGGCTCGATAACAGCGTCATGGCACGCGGGCGTGTCGATTCCGGTGTTCGCAATTCCATCCGCACAGTCATAGGCTATGTAGGGCTTTGTCTTGCGGCCCTGATGGGCGTATCGGCGGCCGGGTTCAATATGTCGAACCTTGCACTTATTGCCGGTGGTCTGTCTCTCGGTATCGGTTTCGGTCTCCAGAATATCGTCCAGAATTTCGTTTCCGGTCTCATTCTTCTCGCAGAACGTCCGTTCAAGGTTGGCGACTGGGTGGAGGCCGGTACAGTCAGCGGTGTCGTCAAGAAGATCAGCGTGCGCGCAACGGAGGTGGAAACCTTCCAGAAGCAATCGATCATCGTGCCGAATTCGACGCTTATCAACGGGAATGTCGGCAACTGGACGCATCGCAATAAACTTGGACGCATCGATATTAATGTGCAGGCTTCCTATACGGCAGAACCTCGCCGGGTTCATGCATTGCTTCTCGAAATCGTTCGAGGCCACCCTTCGATCCTGAAGAACCCGGAACCTTTTGTTTCGTTTCAAAGTATGAACGATTCACTGATGGTCTTTGATGTTTACGCCCATGTGGCCGACATAACGTCGACAGGCGGCATCAAGAACGAACTGCGGTTCCAGATTGTCGAACGCTTCCATGAGGAAGGCTTGCATCTGTCCTCGTCCTCGACTGATCTTGTTCTCAAGGGGCCGGAAATCGAGAAGCTTTCAGAGCTGATGCAGAAGGAAAAGGAGCTTTCCTCTGCGGCCGGGAAGAAAAAGGCGAACGCAGTGAAGCCTGAAGCGAAGGAAGATACCGACGACCGCGCTTGATGAACATTTCGTTCAGTTGCAGTTCAGTTTTGTCCGCTTATAAAGAAGATGACAGAGGGCAATAGGGCTCATGCGACATCGGACATATCGCGGCGGGAGCGATGGAAAGGTCGGGACGGTATGAACAGAAATCAGGTCAACAGCTTGGGTAAGCTTGTTCTTGGTGCAGCAGTCGGCTTTGTAGTCTTGGCAGGCAACGCATATGCGGCCCAGATTTCCAACAACGATAGTGGGCCTCAGACGATTGTGGTCACCGAAGGTGCTTCCAAGCGCGAAATGATCGTCGCGCCCGGTGAAACTGTCGAATTTTGCGCCTCGGGCTGTTTTGTGACCTTTCCGAACGGAGATCGTGAAGCTCTGACTGGCGGCGAAACGATTACGCTCAGCGGCGGCAAGGCTACCTTGAAATAGTCTTTCCATTTCAGGATGCAAAAAAGCCGAGGCACTGCCTCGGCTTTTTATGTAGAAGATGTCTCTGTTAGCTGCGAGGCTTGAGGTTTTCGGGGTCGTAGAGAGGCTTGTAGCCAATCGAGACGACTTCAACCGGATAAGTCTCGCCGAAATATTCCACGCTCAGTTTGCGGCCCTCCTGACAATAGGCCCATGGCAGGTAAGCGAGAGCAATGTTTTTGCCAATGGTTGGACCATAGGCGACCGAGCTTGTGAAGGATCGACGTCCAAGTTCGTCGACGAGCGTCTCTCCTGTTTCCGGATTCTGTACCGGCATGATGCCGACAGGATAACGCGCGACACCCCTGGAATCCACATTGTCAGTCATGACGAGTGTACAGAGCATCGCAGGTTGATGCTCGCGGGCGCGATATTCCACATGCTTTGCCTTGCCGCGGAAATCCGCCTCCTTGACCTTCGGGCGAGCGAGGTCGGCTTCGAGAAGGTTGTACTCCGTCAGCAGATCGGCGTTCTGCAGGCGCAGGCTCTTTTCCATGCGGCGGGTGTTGGCATAGGTTTCGACGCCCACCGCAATCACGCCGGTGGAGCGAAGCGCATCCCAGACGGCAAGGCCGTCTTCGTAGCGCATATGCAGTTCCCAGCCTTGCTCGCCGACATAGGAAATGCGGAATGCGGTAACATCCTTGCGTGCAATCCGGATTGGCTTGATGGCAGCGAAGGGGAAGTTTTCCGCATCAAGACCTTCCGGATTCTCAACGACCTTCTTCAGATTCTCGCGTGCATTCGGACCCCAGATGCCGATTGTGACGTATTTCTCTGTCACATCGGTGATTGTTACGTCAAAGCCCTTATCTTCGGCCACACGGCGCATATAGTGGAAGTCGCGAGGCCCTGCATCGGCGCCATTGATCATGCGGATGCGGTCTGCCATGCGGATTGCCGTGAAGTCGGCGCGCACCATGCCTTCGTCATCAAGGAAGTGGGTATAGATACCCTTGCCGATATTTGCATCGCCGCCAATCTTGGCAGCGCACAGCCATTCCATCAACTCTACATGGTCAGGACCTTCGATATCGTACATCGCAAAGTGCGAGAGATTGATAATGCCGCAATTTTCAGTCAGTTCCAGATGTTCGGCATTGGAGACGCGCCAGAAATGGCGGTTGTCCCATTCGTTCTCACGCACTGGTACGCGATCACTATATTTTTCGAGAAGGTGCTCATTGGCGGCATAGCCATGCGCACGCTCCCAGCCGCCAAGCTCCATAAAATGACCGCCAAGTTCCACTTCGCGCTCATAGAATGGCGAACGGCGGATATTGCGGCCCTTGGAGAAGGGTTCACGCGGGTGGACTGCCGGATTGTACACCTTCATCGCCGTTTCTGTGCAACGATCCCAGATGAACTGCTCGGTCATCTGATGCGGATAGAAACGGGAATAGTCGATAGCGTGATGGTCGATTGATGTGCGACCATCCGTCATCCAGTCCGCGATGAGCTTGCCCATGCCGGGACCGTCCTTGACCCAGATGGCGACTGCATACCACAGACCGCGCACCTTCTGGCTTTCACCCATGGATGGACCGCCATCGGTCGTGACCTGCAGGAAGCCGTTGAAGGAGTGGCTTTCGTTGTAGCCGAGTTCGCCCAGAATAGGTGTCAGTTCGATTGCGCGCTCAAGCGGTTCCAGAATCTGGTCCATCTCAAGATCGCGCTGCGATGGTGAGAGACGTGCTTCGTGCTTTTCCAGAAGGTCGCGCGGATGACACAGGCGCGGGTTCTTTTCTTCGTAATAGCCCCATTCGATCTGGCCGCCTTCGGCAGTCTTCGGGTCGCCAGTGTCGCGCATATAGGCAGAGTTGCCCTGATCGCGCATGAGTGGCCAGCCGATTTCCTTGCCGGTGCCTTCAAACTCGTTATAGGGGCCGAAGAATGTCAGCGGATGGTCGATCGGCATGACGGGCAGGTCTTCCCCCACCATTTCGGCGATGAGGCGTCCCCAAAGGCCAGCGCAGATAATGACATAATCAGCTTCGACGGTGCCGCGATGCGTGACGACCCCCTTGATGCGACCGTTTTCGACCAGCAGTGACTGGGCAGGCGTGTTGGCAAAGCTCTGCAACTTGCCAGCAGCTTCCGCCTGATCGATCAGCTTGCCGGCGACGGTCTGCGAACGTGGGATAACCAGACCTGCATCCGGGTCCCACAGTCCGCCTTGAACCAGACTTTCCTCGATAAGCGGGAATTTTTCTTTGATCTCTGCCGGTTCCATCAGCCTGGCGCGGGTGCCGAAGGCTTTACCCGATGCGACCTTGCGCTTGATTTCATCCATGCGGGCATCGTCGCCAACGCGCGCCACCTCGATGCCGCCAACGCGAGCGTAATGCCCCATCTTTTCATAAAAATCGATTGAGTAGAGCGTTGTCCAGCAGGAGAGGAAGTCATGGCTCGTCGCATAGCAGAAATCCGACGCATGGGCGGTCGAGCCGATATCAGTCGGAATGCCGGACTTGTCGATGCCGACGATATCGTCCCAGCCGCGCTCGATCAGATGGTGTGCCACCGAGGCTCCAACGATGCCGCCAAGCCCGACAATCACAACTTTCGCCTTTTTAGGAAACTCTGCCATTTTATGCGTCCCTAGAGCATTTCCAGCAAAAGTGCGAAGCGGCTTTGCGTCGGATAATGCGTGAAAAAGATGGATAGAGCGGTTTCAACGACTCCGTAATAACTGGAACCGCTCTAGTTGGTATTTGACAAAACCATAGTCGTTGGCTGGACGCGACATTTGCCTTTATACGACATATTCGCAGCGTCGGACGACTGCATCGCAGCTTCTGGAAATCCCGGAAGGTTGAGTATCTGCTGTCCTGTTCGCGACATATCCAACAATCCTGCATCCATAGATGGTTCGATCTGTGGAACTGATTCCGGAAAAGCCTGTATGATTTTGATTTTATTTTGAAAGCTGACTGGAGTGGAGCTGCTCCATTCAAGATGCAGCTCCATCTTTCCTTAGTGTCGCGTTTAAGCGGCGATGAGCATTTTGCGCTCTGCCCGTTCCTGTTGTGGCGAGCGTCCGTATAATTCCCGATAGCATTTGGAAAAATGCGACGCCGAAACAAAGCCACAGGCGACTGCGACCTCGACCACAGGCATGGACGATTGCAACAATAGATGCCGTGCGCGATCGAGTCGAATTTCCAGATAATAACGTGCCGGAGACCGGCCCATCTCCTGTCGGAAAAGACGCTCCACCTGACGCCGCGAAAGACCAATCGTATGGGCTACATTGATCAATGCCTGCGGCTCTGAAAGATTGGCTTCCATCATCTCGATGATGGTCAACACCTTGGAATTCTGAATGCCGAGCCGGGCACGCAGAGGCAAGCGCTGGCGATCCTGCGGGCTGCGGACACGATCAGTCAGCGCCTGTTCACAGATCTTGTTGACCAGGTTGGCGTCGAAATCATCTCCGATCAGTTTCAGCATCATATCGAGAGAGGCGGTCCCGCCTGCGCAGGTGTAAAGGTTGCCATCGACCTCAAAGAGATCGGCATAGACCTCGGCCTTGGGGAAGGCTTCCGAGAAGCCCGGCAGATTTTCCCAGTGAATTGCACAGCGCTTGCCAGATAAAAGCCCGGCAGCGGCCAGTATATGGGCGCCCGTACAAAGCCCACCGACTGCCACGCCGCGATTATATTCTTCGCGCAACCACGCAAAGACCGACTTGTTCCTGAATTCTTCCACATAAACGCCGGAGCAGACGAATACCATCGAGGGGCGCTGCTCGCGCTGCAGGAAGCGTCGCTCGTCTTCCAGCGATGCGTTGACTGCGCATTCCACACCATTGGATGCGGTCACCGGTTTTCCGTCAACCGATGTCAATCGCCATCGATAAGCATCATAGCCCAGCATCCGATTTGCGATGCGCAGCGGTTCGATGGCCGTTGCGAACGCAATCATCGAAAAGTTTGGAACAAGAAAAAAGACAATAGACCGCTTAACCGATGAAGCCTGGATCATGCCCGATCGTTCCCATTCTCGAAGGCTCTGACTGCGGTTCCCGACGCAGCTGAAGCCTTGTGTCTCCGTCACGACTCCGGGTGGTTTTGGGCCCGGTTTTTCCCGGTCGCTTTCAGACCGGTGTTCCTGTCGCGTCAACCCGGATTCACAGGGGGACGGTGATGGCGCAAACAAGACAGTGTTCTATTGAGACACAGAACGGGTAGGTTGCAAAGTGCGGCTAAATGCCTGCCGCGAAAAGGTAATTCAATGTCGGGAAATTGAGGGCGGATCGTATGATCGCCCTCAATTGGCTTTACTTCCCACGCTTGAACTCTTCCGTGTTTTTGGCGATGCCTGGCAGACGATCATCCACGTTCGGCCAGCCGATATCGTGCAATATGTGCTCAGGCAGCGCTTCCAGAACACGACGGCTCCGTCTCACGCGACGCTCGAATGACCAGATTTCCACCTGCTTTTGCACTTTGGCGTAAAATTCGAGAAACCACGATGGTGCCCTCGCAGCGGATGATGTTGCCGTAAAGCGCATGGCAGTTGTCCGGCCGTTGGGAGCGGATTGGCACTGAATGGTCATTTTCTCTCTCCTCATTCAGAAGGTTCGGTAGATACGCTCGCTGCAGCTCTGCTTGTTCGTGTCTTGAATGTGCATTCGGCTTGACGTTCAATCAAACGAAATATAGAAAGGTTTAAGATCAGAAAATTTGAACAATGTACTGAAAACGGAGTCCGTGATGACAGCGCCCGTTCAACACCCCCTTCCAATGCTCGATATTGATGTGCTGCGTACATTCGTGGCGATCGCCGATACGGGAAGTTTTTCCTCTGCGGCGAACGCGGTGTTTCGCACCCCGTCTGCGGTTTCGATGCAGATCAAGAAGCTGGAAGAACAGATTGGCGTTGCAGTTTTCGATCGGGATGCACGCTCGGTGACGCTGACGAGCGATGGCGAAATTCTGCTTGGATATGCGCGTCGTCTTCTGGCGCTCAATCGAGAAGCAGTTTCGAAATTTGTAGCGCCCACGGTGACTGGCGTTGTTCGATTGGGCTCGCCGGACGATATCGGCGAATGCGTGCTGCCGCTGGTGTTGAAGCGTTTTGCTGAAAGCCATCCCGGCGTAACGGTCGATGTGGTGATCGACCAGAGCAGCAACCTGCGCAAGCGGCTCGATGAACGGCGACTGGATGTGACGCTGATCAATGTATCTCATACGATATTGAACAAGGGCGATGTGGAAGTTCTGCTGGACGAGGAACTGGTTTGGGCTGGTGCCAAATGCGGTACGGCCTATCGTCGGGAGCCTCTGCCGCTTTCCATTTGGGAAGAGGGCTGTGCCTGGCGTGGCAGTGCGCTGGAGGCGCTTGAAAGCAGCGGCCGTCCTTACCGTATTGCCTATATGAGTTCGCATTCGACGGGACAGCGTGCTGCGATCATGGCTGATCTCGCGATTGCACCGTTCGGTAAAACCCTATTGAGTGACGGGATTGTTGCCCTGGGGCCGGAGCATGGTCTGCCTGCTCTGGGCCGCTATCAGCTTGGCATGGTTGTGAAGCCCGAAGCTGGCCCGCACATTCAGGTTGTTGCCGACCATCTGCGAAGTGTTTTCGAAGGCTACCGCCGTTCCGGGCGCTTCGAGACGTTTCGTTCCTGCTGATGGTGGTTCACAGTTTATTGGGATGGTAACTAATGCATTCTCTTGCCAGTGAAAAACGCTGCGCTAGATTTATTTTGTGACAGCCGAGTGAATCGGCTTCACCGCCAGATGCCGGGCAGGGGCTTCGTATGTGGCGGGAGGCATAACTGGTTTGAATAGACTTGGAACTCTATGCATCTGCTCCTTCAAAAGAGCAGAAACGCGCATCCCATTGGAGAGACTGTCATGAAGCTGACCCGACTTGTCCCTGTAGCTATCGTTCTCTGCGCATTTACGCTTGCGTCCTGCGCAAATACTGTTCGCGGCGTTGGTCGCGACGTAAAGGGCACCGCCCATGCGGTTCAGGAAACTGTAGAGTAAAGAGAACAGAAGGGCCCGGGTATACCGGGCCTTTTCTTTATGGAGCCAGAAAATAGCTGACTGTTATGTGCTTGTCCGGTCGGGTCTTGTATTGAATATCGGTGGTGGTGATGATGTTTTGAGGCACAGGAATGTTCTCATTCTGCAATAATGCTGCAATACGGTCATTCGGTACAGCACCACCAAACCACATAACGAGCACGGGTGGTGTCAAATGCGCTCTGGCGTCCGGCGTTTCGGGATGCACCACACGCAAGGACGAATCAAACAATCTGAAATTGCCCGGTATCTGCGCATTGTCCGTCAGGATCGTCTTGAACGGACCTTTCGCCTGCACTTCTTCGTAAAGATGCCGATAGTCGAGTTGGCCATAGGGCGGTGAACTTGAACCGTAAGTCAGATAATAGCTCAGGACTGGCGGAACGATGAGTGCGACGACCGCGCTGACGACGGCATAGTCGATCAACGCCCTGTTTCCGATCCGGTATCGGGCAAAAAGGCTGGCCATTAGTGCCGGAGTGAGGAACAATACCGGCTGCAGCCAACGATCTTTTACGTTATTTGCGCCGGTGGCGACAACGCCGACCAGAACGATAACCAGCCCGACGAGAATCAGGAGGCGTATGAACTTCTCGCCGACGGCGAGCGGGGTAGACGGTGCCGTTCTCTTTTTCCAGTGAATGAGCGCGATAATGCCCGCGATTGCCAGTGCAAGGATCGAGAACAGAAACGCTGCTTCGACGAGGCTCTCGACCCCCATCAGTCGATCGAACACGACATTGCCTGAAGCGCCGATCTCGAACTTGTTGGCGCGCGCCAGGACGCTTGATTTGTGGGCCAGCATCCAGAATGCAGTTGGACCAAAGCAGATTGCAAATGCCAGGATTGTAACGAAGCTCAACTTGGAAAGCAGTATGCGGCGATATTCTGGAATAAGAAGTCCCGTCACGATCAACATGAGCAGGAAGAATGAGGCATTGAACTTGCCGAGAAGCGCGGCCGCCATGGCGGCGCCAAGCGCGGCAGCGGAGCCTGCATGACGCGCGCGCATATGCCAGGCAAAGGCCAGAAAGGCCCAGCCACAACCCGCTGTTCCTGCAACCGAATGCGTCAGGGCACGCTGCGATTCCCATCCGATCTGTGGGATGAGAAACAGGCCAAGCATACTGGCTGACGCAACGATGCGCGAAAAGCCGAGCAGTCTCATGGCACCGTAAACGCTCAGGAAAAGGCTGGCGAGAATGCTGAACTTGACGATCTGGAGCGTGAGCATCGATGTGCCTAGCACTGACGCTACCAGATTGGTAATCCATGTATAAAGAGGGGGCTGCGACCCGCCATACCCCCAATCCAGATAACCGATATTGGCGAGTTGCTCGGCGTCATCGAGACCGGCGCCGTTGGAAACGACGGTGACAAGAATGGTCTGGAACGCGAAATAGCACAGCACAAAAACTACAGCCAAAGGCAGGCCGAAAAGCCTCCTGTCGGCAGTGGAAACAGCGGTGGCTGATCGTTGTGCAGTCAAACTCATTGCCCTGAATAAAAAATAATCTGTACAGGCTTCACCGGAAGCGTTCTGCATTTCACAGGATTATGTCCGGATTTCAATCGGACGGCTCAAAAAGCTTTGTAACAAAGGCGTGTAATTGTGCAATTTTGCGGGATCAAGAGCAACGGGCCAGATTTAGGCAACTATTCGTAGGCCTAAATGGCAAAAACCGCGCTGCCAGAGGTGCACGGTTTTGCCAATTACGCATGGCATCTCCGCCGAACAATACACTGGCGGGATATACTGAGCTCCGGTACGCAGTACCAGATCCGGAGCGTTGAGCCGGGGTGACCCCGTCTCTTGCTCCTTTCTAGCCCAACATCGTTACCGTACGGTTATCAGAGACTTAAGCAAATCTAAACAATGCAAGTTTTTTGCATTGGCAATTGTTTACTTTGTTCCGGATTTGGCGCGTAGGTAGTTGATGATGCCCGAAAAGTCTTCGCCGCCATGACCTTCACCGTCAAAAAGGCTGTAAAGTTCCTGTGCATGTGCGCCAAGCGGCGTTTCCGCGCCAGCGCTTTGGGCGGCTTCCTGTGAAAGTTTGAGGTCCTTCAGCATCAAAGCTGCCGCAAAGCCGGGTTTATAGTCGCGGTTTGCCGGTGATGTCGGAACGGGGCCTGGAACAGGGCAGTAGGTTGTCAGTGACCAGCATTGCCCCGATGACGTTGACGCCACATCGAAGAGCGCCTGATGGGACAGGCCCAGTTTTTCAGCCAGGACAAAGGCCTCGCTGACACCGATCATCGATATGCCGAGGATCATATTGTTGCATATCTTTGCAGCCTGTCCTGCACCGTCGCCGCCGCAATGAACGATCTTTCCGGCCATGGGCTGCAGGATCGGCTCTCCGCGTTTGAACGCCTCGTCGCTGCCACCAGCCATGAAAGTCAGCGTACCTGCCGAAGCGCCACCGGTGCCGCCGGAAACGGGTGCATCAATGGAAAGATGTCCGTGGCTCGCGGCCAGTTCATGTGCTTTGCGTGCCGAATCCACGTCGATTGTGGAGCAGTCGATGAAAAGTGAGTCTTTTCGAGCTTTTGGTGCAATATCTTCATAGACAGAGAGAACGTGCTTTCCTGCTGGCAGCATGGTGATGACCACGTCGACGTCAGCAACTGCATCCTGCGCGCTCAACGCTATCGAGAGGCCATTGGCCTGCGCTTCATCAAGATGTTGCGGCAAGAGGTCGAAGCCGCGGACGGTGTGACCGGCTTTCACAAGGTTGGCGGCCATCGGGCCACCCATATTGCCAAGGCCGATAAATGCTATTGTGGCCATAATGAATTCCTCCCTTGGCGGTTGTTAACTGGAAGTACGTGCATCTTATCCGAAAGCCGTTCCACTTTTCGGGATGCACTTTGAAATCAACGTCCGATCATCTGGCGCGCAATGATCACACGCATGATCTCGTTTGTACCTTCGAGAATCTGGTGCACGCGGAGATCACGGACAAGCTTTTCGATCCCGTATTCATGCAGATAGCCGTAGCCACCGAAAAGCTGCAGCGCTTCGTTCGCCACATTGAAACCCGTGTCGGTAACGAAGCGCTTCGCCATCGCTGACCATTTGCCTGCATCATGTGTTTTGCGATCGAGCTTGCTTGCAGCGGTGTAAAGAAGCAGGCGCGACGCGGAGAGTTCGGTTTCCATATCCGCCAGGCGGAATTGCAGCGCTTGAAAACGATCGATTGTCTGGCCGAAAGCCTTACGCTGGCTGCAATATTCCAGCGACTTGTCGAGTGCCGATTGCGCGCCGCCGAGTGAGCAGGCGGCAATATTGAGCCGGCCGCCGTCAAGTCCTGCCATCGCTATGCGAAAGCCGGTACCTTCTTCGCCGAGAAGGTTTTCAGCGGGGACGCGACAATTATCGAATATGACGGTTCTCGTCGGTTGCGCATTCCAGCCCATCTTGAATTCATTCGCGCCAAACGAAAGGCCGGGTGCATCTTTTGGCACAACGATGGTGGAAATTCCCTTGGGGCCGTCCTCACCGGTACGCACCATCGTCACATAGACATCTGTGGCGCCTGCACCGGAAATGAACTGCTTGGAACCGTTGAGAATATAATGGTCGCCATCGCGTGTGGCCCGTGTTCTAAGCGCGGCGGCATCCGAACCCGATCCGGGCTCGGTCAGGCAATAGCTGGCAAGCGATTCCATCGACGTGAGCTTCGGCAGAAAGCGCTGGCGCTGTTCGTCGTTACCGTAGGTGTCGATCATCCACGCGGCCATGTTGTGGATGGAGACAAAAGCCGAAAATGAAGGGCATGCGGTTGCCAGCGCTTCAAAAATAAGCACTGCGTCGAGCCGTTTGAGTGCCGAGCCGCCTACATCTTCACGCACATAAATGCCGCCCATGCCAAGCGGCCCGGTCTCTTGCAATACATCGACCGGGAAATGTTTTTCGCGATCCCATTCCAATGCATACGGGGCAACGCGATCACTGGCGAAGGCTCGCGCCATATCCTGAATGGCAAGCTGATCTTCGTTCAGTTCGAACTGGTTCTGGTCGGCAGCATCCATGGTTTCCTCCCTGTAGCACCGTACCTCTTCCCCTGGACTAGATCATAACCGCGGAGGGCTGCCAACGCTCCATTGGAATAATGTTGCTCACATTTGTAATAAACTGATGCGCATTTTTGCATAGATGCTCGCCGATCAAGGTCCCGTTGCCAGCGAGTTCAGTTTAAGTTACGCAGCAATTTATGGCACGCGCAATCATGTTTCAGGGAACGGGTTCGGATGTCGGCAAAAGTGTTCTTGTTGCCGGACTATGCCGCGTTGCGCGCAATCGCGGTCTCAATGTTCGCCCTTTCAAGCCGCAAAACATGTCCAACAATGCAGCGGTCAGCGACGATGGCGGTGAAATCGGCCGGGCTCAGTGGTTGCAGGCATTGGCTTGCGCTGTACCGTCGTCTGTCCATATGAACCCGGTACTCCTCAAGCCGCAGACCGACATGGGTAGCCAGGTCGTCGTGCAGGGAAGGGTGCGGGGCGAAGCGCGCGGGCGCTACTATCAGGAATTGAAGCCGCAACTCATGGCGGCTGTCATGGAATCCTTCGCCATGGTCAGCGAAGGCGCGGACCTTGTGCTGGTGGAAGGGGCAGGGTCGCCGGCTGAAATCAATCTGCGGGCTGGCGATATCGCCAATATGGGGTTTGCCACGCAGGCCGATGTTCCGGTTGTTCTCGTAG
The DNA here is from genome assembly GCF_008932285.1 of Brucella tritici. NCBI lineage: Bacteria > Pseudomonadati > Pseudomonadota > Alphaproteobacteria > Hyphomicrobiales > Brucellaceae > Brucella > Brucella tritici. The sequence continues at coordinate 788,582 of NZ_WBVY01000001.1, read as the reverse complement.
GCGACATAGACAGAGGCGGCGTTATCGCTTCTCTCGTCGGCACGCACACTATTCTTTCCGAACAGGACCGCGCCATGGTTCGCGGTTTTCTGATCAACAAGTTCCGGGGCGATATCTCGCTTTTTGATGACGGGCTGGCTGCCATTACCCGGTTTACCGGCTGGCGCTCTTTCGGCGTTGTCCCGTGGCTGAAAGCGGTATCGAGACTGCCAGCCGAAGATTCTGTCGTTCTTGAACGTGCCGTTCGCGGAGACAAGAAGTCGCTTGTGGTTGCTGTGCCGATGTTGCCGCGCATCGCCAATTTCGACGATCTTGATCCGCTAAAAGCTGAACCGGATGTAGAAGTGGTCATGGTGCCGCCCGGTTCGAGCATTCCCGGTGATGCGGGTCTTGTCGTTCTGCCGGGGACGAAGTCCACGATAGCCGATATGCAGGCGGTTCGTGACCATGGCTGGGATCGCCAGTTGTCTGCCCATGTGAAACGAGGCGGTCATGTGCTCGGTATCTGCGGCGGGTTTCAGATGCTTGGTCGCCATATCAGCGACCCGTCTGGTATCGAGGGGCATGTACGCGACATTGACGGTCTTGGTCTTCTCGATATCGAAACTGTGATGGAGCCTGAAAAGGTGGTCCGCAATGTGCAGGCGACCTCGCTTCTCCATGATGTGCCGCTGCAAGGTTATGAAATTCATATCGGTCGAACGACCGGACCGGATATGGGGCGTCCCTTCGCCCGCATTGGCGAGCATGACGATGGAGCTGTATCGCCAGATGGGCGTATCACGGGGACTTATCTCCATGGTGTTTTCAATGCGGATGAATTTCGCCGGAGATTTCTGGAAAATCTTGGTGTGCGGAGCAGTTCGGTGAACTATCGCGCTGGCGTGGAAGCTGCATTGGATGAGTTGGCCGAAGGGTTGGAAGCCTGTCTTGATATCGATGCACTGTTCAAAATCCGTTGAATGTGAGCTTGTATCTTTACCATGTTCCGCACTGCCTTAAATCTTATTAATTGCTAGTTATTTTAAACGATTTATTTTATTATCATAGTTGTATAGAAATATTTTTATTATATGTGAATATTTATTAACTTAGTATTATATTTATTTAATGGGTGTTTATTGAGTGTTTTTGTTTCTTCTGGGTCTGCATCTCGTTTCAGTAATCTAAGAGTGCAGAATCTGCTCCTTTATTCTTTTGTGGTAGTCAGTGGTTTTTTTATTATTTTCCCTCAGACTGATTTGATTGTCTCCCGATATTTTTTCAAAGCGGGTAGTTTCTATTTTTCTCACAATCCAAACTGGATCGCATTGCGAGATTTTCACCGGCTCAGTCAATGGTATCTGTTAGTATCTATGGTCACGCTCGTGGCACTCTATGCTTTATGGCGTCATCCACTTTCAATCATTGCGCCGCATAAGGTTGTCTATGTTGTACTTACCTACGCGCTTGGCCCTGGTGTTCTCGTCCATAGTCTAAAACTTCTTATTGGTCGGGCGCGACCGAGGAACCTAGTGGAGTTCGGAGGGACGACTGATTTTACCCCAGCTTGGCAGTTAGCGCGCATGTGTGGTCATAGTTGTTCGTTCCCATCGGGTGAATCGTCGGCAGCGGCTGCAATGCTGCCGCTCTTGATCCTTGTACCGGCACGTTTTCGATTAAATGTAGCGGTTATTTTAGTTCCGGTTCTTGCACTCGTATCATTGAATCGCGTGTTTATGGGGGCACATTTCCTGTCTGATGTTGTCATCGCCTGGACGCTCATCATTGGTCTCATGATTTGGCTTTGGTCCAGAATTTCACGTCATGCCGATGTAATTGATGGCTGGGTGCGACTGAGAGGCCAAAACCTTCGAATGTGGTTGTATGTTCGCTGATTGACGCCGAAGGGGCGAAAGCCTACTGTCAAAATCGTGCAACAGGTCTTTGCCGGGACGAATCCCGGCGATACCAAAAAGGGAATGCGACGGACGGACCCAATCCGGGCGTCTTTATCGCAGCCGACCCCGCGACTGTAGAGCGGTGAGGGATGAGGCAAGCCGGGCAGCCGGTAACCACTGGAAGCATTAAAGGCTTCTGGGAAGGTAGCCTCAATCCCCGCGACCCGTGAGCCAGGAGACCTGCCTGTTGCGTGAAGGCATAGAGCCTGAACCCCATGGGAGGTCTTTCCCTGCTGCCTGCACGGAGGTTGTCATGGCTGCACGTACTCAAGATTCTGTTTCCAGCACACTCGCAATGCCGCTTGCTGCCCGTCTGGGCACTGCTGTGGTGTCACTGCTTCTCGGCGCGTTCCTGATTTACGGTGTAGGGCTTGCCCATTCCGATACGCTGCACGATTCAGCACATGATACGCGCCATTCTTATGGTTTTCCCTGCCACTGAGCAGCCTAACCTTTTTGAGAATTGAAGCTGAGCAAGGCTCGATGGCGGACGGCCATCGGCGCGAAATTGCTATTGAGGGACAGAAATGTTGATCCGTTATTTGTTGGCGACACTTGCTGCCGGTCTTCTGGCCGGGCTGCTGGTTACTCCCGCCATGTATTTGAAGACAGTGCCTTTGATCCTGCAAGCCGAAGTCTATGAAGATGCTGGTGGGGGGCACAGCCATGGCGAGGCGGAAGCCACGCCGCATGATCATGGTGCCGCTGCCGCAGATGCTGAAGAAGAAGGCGCCGAACTGCCTTTTGGGCGATTGGGCAATACGATCCTTGCCAATCTCGTAGCAGGAGCGGGGTTTGCCTTGCTGCTTGGTGGCGTGGCCTTGCTTCTAGGGCGCCGCATTACGGTACAGAATGGCATTTATTGGGGTGTTGCGGGCTTTTTTGCGGTCGCTTTTCTGCCCGCGTTGGGCTTGTCACCGGAATTGCCGGCAATGCCTGCGGCTGATCTGGCCGAACGTCAGCTCTGGTGGATTGCAACCGTGGCGCTGAGCGGTCTGGGGCTCTATCTCATCGTGTTGCGCCAGGAAATCTGGGCAAAAATCCTCGGTCTGGTGTTGATCGTGGCTCCACATCTCTATGGTGCTCCGCATCCGGAAGAGATCTCGTCACCGATTCCATCATTGCTTGCTTCGCAATATGCAGTCGCATCGCTGGCGACGAACCTGTTCATGTGGGCGGTGATCGGCCTCGCACTCGGCTGGTTCATCCAGCACTATGCATCGTCCGAGATTGAGGGCTGATGAAAATGGCTTCGCCGGGAAAATCGGTTCTGGTCCTTGGCGGAGCCCGTTCGGGCAAGTCGTCCTATGCCGAGAAGATGGCTGCGTCCTCGGGGCTTCAGCTGCTCTATCTGGCAACAGGACGCGCCTTCGACAAGGAAATGGAAAGCCGCATTGCCATTCACCGCGACCGCCGTGGTTCAGAATGGCAGACGGTAGAGGAACCGCTCGATCTCATTGGCGCACTAACATTGCATGTTGCTGCGGATCGGTTCGTGCTGATCGATTGTTTGACCCTGTGGCTGACCAATCTGATGATGGCCGAGCGCGATATAGCAACAGAGACGGCAAGTCTTGTTGCTATGCTGCCGAACCTTGCCGGGCCTGTTGTTTTTGTTTCGAACGAAGTTGGACTTGGGATTGTGCCGGAAAATCGCATGGCACGGGAATTTCGCGATCATGCAGGCTTTCTGCACCAGGCAGTGGCCGCAGTTGCGGATGAAGTTTATTTCATGGCGGCAGGGCTGCCGCTCAAGATGAAGGGATAAATCGATGCAGGGACAGAAAATTCCCGCAACAGTCATCACGGGTTTTCTCGGATCGGGCAAAACGACGATGATCCGCAACCTGCTGGAAAACGCTGACGGAAAACGCATCGCGTTGATTATCAATGAGTTCGGTGATCTCGGTGTCGATGGCGGTATTCTGAAAGGTTGTGGTATCGAGACTTGCCGCGAAGAAGATGTGATCGAGTTGAACAATGGTTGCATCTGCTGCACCGTTGCCGATGACTTCATCCCGACCATGACCAAGCTTCTGGATCGCGCTGATCGTCCAGATCATATTGTGATCGAGACCTCCGGTCTGGCATTGCCGCAACCACTCGTCGCCGCATTTAACTGGCCGGAAATCAAGACGCAGGTAACAGTCGACGGTGTAGTAACCGTGATTGATGCGGCAGCCGTTGCCGAAGGTCGTTTTGCCGATGACCACGACAAGGTGGATGCACAGCGCGCAGCGGATGAATCTCTTGACCATGAAAGCCCCTTAGAGGAACTTTTTGAGGATCAGATTCATGCTGCTGATCTGATTGTTCTCAACAAGGCCGATCTGATTGACGCCTCGATGCTCGACGGTGTTAAGGCCGATGTGGCCGAGCGTTCGTCGCGCCGGGTGAATATGGTTCCTGCGAGCTTTGGCAAACTGGGAGCTGACGTTTTGCTCGGCCTTGGCGTTGGCACTGAAGACGACATCGCCAACCGCAAATCCCACCATGAAATCCATCATGCAGATGGACATGAGCACGATCATGACGAGTTCGAGAGCTTCGTAGTCGAAGCGGGCTCTGTGGGCGATCCCAAGCTGTTCACGGAAAAACTGAAAGCGGTCATTGCGGAACACGATATTCTTCGCCTGAAAGGCTTTGTCGATGTGCCGGGCAAGCCGATGCGTCTGGTCGTGCAGGCAGTCGGTCCACGCATCGAGCATTATTTCGACCGTCCATGGGGCAAGGATGAAGCGCGCTCCACGCGACTGGTCGTGATCGGGCTGCACGACATCGATGAAGCAGCCATCGCCAAGGCCGTGAAAGACGCTGTCTGACCGATGCATCTTCTTCTTGCCCAGAAAGGAACAATCAGCGACGGCAATGAAGCCGTCGATCTCGGCCAGACGCCGGGAGAAATATTGTTTCTTTCCGCAGCCGATACTGAACTGGCCAGTCTGGCGCAGGCACATAGACTTGCGCCGGATTTGCCAAGCTTGCGGCTGGCCAATTTCCTGGGCCTCACCCATCCCATGTCGGTGGACGCTTATGTGGAGCGTACTGCCAGATATGCGAGCCTTATAGTAGTGCGCATCATTGGCGGCGAGACATACTGGCCCTACGGGCTGGAAGCGCTGCATGCCTGTGCCGTCAGTCACGGTATCAAGATCGCCGTATTGCCGGGAGACGACAAGCCGGATCATGGGCTGGACCGGTTTTCGACGATCTCTGTCCACGAGCGAAATGAACTCTGGCAGTATCTGATCGAGGGCGGTGCGGCGAATGCAGGCGCATTCCTTCGCTATTGCGCTGCGCTGATCGCAGGTTCCGAGAAGCCGGAAAGTGCGGCACCTCTGCTCAAGGCTGGTCTGTGGTGGCCGGGAGAGCATGTCTCCTCGCTAGACAGCATCCGCACGCATTGGAATGATGCAAAGGCACCTGTCGCTGGCATTATTTTTTATCGGGCGCTGGTGCAAAGCGGACAGACACAGCCCGTCGATGCGCTGATTGCTGCTTTGCAGGCAAAAGGCCTCAATCCGCTTCCAATATTCGTTTCGAGCCTCAAGGATCGATTGTCTGCGGCGGTCGTGGACGGCCTGTTCGAGGATTGTCCGCCGGATATCGTTTTGAACGCCACGGGATTTGCAATTTCTTCGCCGGGGGCGGAGCGCAAGCCGACTGTCCTCGATAAGCGCGGCAATATGGTGTTGCAGGTGATTTTCTCCGGCACGCCGAAGGCGGTTTGGGAGCGCTCGCAGCAAGGGCTTCTGGCGCGCGATCTGGCGATGAATGTCGCTTTGCCCGAAGTGGACGGGCGTGTGCTTTCGCGTGCCGTGTCCTTCAAGTCTGCAAAGCAGTTTGATGCGGCAGTGGAAGCGAATATCGTGACACACGAGCCGCATGAAAACCGCGTGGGCTTTGTGGCGCAACTTGCTGCAAACTGGGTGCGTTTGAAGCGGAAATCACCTGATGAAAGAAGTGTTGCGCTTATCCTCGCGAATTATCCGAACCGTGACGGACGGCTTGGAAACGGGGTAGGGCTCGATACGCCAGCCGGAACGGTTGAAGTACTGCACGCTATGGCGAAGGGCGGCTATCCCGTCGCTGACCTGCCCGCGGACGGTGATGCGTTGATGCGTGTCTTGACGGCAGGTCCGACCAACGCTGCGCGTGACGGACGTGAGATACGTGAAACGATTTCACTGAATCAATACAAGGCTTTCTTCAAAAAACTTCCCGTTGCGATTCAGAAGGAAATCGAAGGCCGCTGGGGCGCGCCGGAAAATGACCCTTATTTTGCGCAGGAGCTTGTCGCTTTCGCATTGCCATTGATGCGGCTGGGTGAAACCTTCGTGGGTATTCAGCCCGCACGCGGTTACAACATCGATCCGAAAGAGACTTATCACTCGCCTGATCTGGTGCCGCCGCACGGCTACATTGCTTTCTACGCTTTTCTGCGTGAGGTCGCAGGTATCGACGCCATTGTGCATATGGGCAAGCATGGAAATCTGGAGTGGTTGCCGGGGAAGGCGCTCGCGCTGTCGGAAAACTGCTATCCCGAGGCCGTGTTCGGTCCTACACCGCATATCTATCCGTTCATCGTGAATGATCCGGGCGAAGGCACGCAAGCCAAGCGTCGCGCCAGCGCAGTCATCATCGACCACCTGACACCGCCGCTGACACGCGCCGAAAGTTACGGGCCGCTGAAAGACCTCGAAGCACTGGTAGACGAATATTACGAGGCCTCTGGTGTCGATCCGCGCCGCCTGCTGAGGCTGAAAGGGCAGATACTCGATCTTGTGCGCGACATTGGGCTTGATCGCGATGTGGGTATTCACGACCATGACGATGCAGACATGGCGCTGCAAAAGCTCGACGCCTATCTGTGCGATCTCAAGGAAATGCAAATCCGCGATGGTCTGCATATTTTCGGGCTGGCGCCTGAAGGCAGGCTACTGACCGATCTTCTGGTTGCGCTGGCACGTGTGCCGCGTGGCGTGCCAGTTTCGCTTGGCGGTGCGCCCGGCGATCAAAGTCTCCAGCGTGCAATCGCTGCGGATTGCGGGCTTGGCGAAACATTCGATCCCCTTGACTGCAATATGGCAGAGGCGTGGACGGGCAATAAACCTGATCTCTTGCGGGCTGCGAGTCCTGCAACCTGGCGTATTGCGGGCGATACGGTGGAGCGTATCGAATTGCTGGCAGCCAGCTTCGTTGCAGGTGATACAGAGTGTCCCGCAGACTGGTCACAGACGCGGGCGGTTCTCCAATCCATAGAGGAACATCTGCGCTCCATGGTGGTTTCCTGCGGGCCTTCGGAGATAGATGGTTTTCTTGCGGCACTTGGCGGGCGGTTTGTGCCGCCGGGACCATCTGGTGCGCCAACGCGTGGCCGACCCGATGTACTGCCGACCGGTCGGAATTTCTTCTCCACCGATAGTCGTGCCGTTCCCACTCCCGCAGCATGGGAGCTTGGACGCAAATCTGCGGAACTCCTGATTACCCGTTACACGCAGGATCATGGTGAATGGCCGACATCGTTCGGCCTGACAGCATGGGGCACGTCGAATATGCGCACCGGCGGCGACGACATTGCGCAGGCCTTGGCACTGATCGGTGTCAAGCCGGTCTGGGATATGGCGTCACGTCGGGTAACGGGATACGAAATTGTTCCGATTGCAAAGCTTGGCCGTCCACGGGTCGATGTGACATTGCGCATTTCCGGCTTTTTCCGCGACGCATTTCCAGAGCAGATTGCACTGTTCGACAAGGCCGTGCGCGCAGTCGGCGCTCTTGATGAGGATGCCGAAGACAATCCAGTCGCAGCGCGCATGCGGATTGAGCAGGCGCGCCTCGTTGCAGACGGAGCAGACGAAAAGACAGCCGAGCGTCGTGCGGGTTATCGTGTCTTCGGGTCCAAACCCGGCGCTTATGGCGCAGGCTTGCAGGCCCTGATCGACGAGAACGGCTGGGCCGGACGCAACGATCTGGCGGAAGCGTGGCTTGTCTGGGGCGGTTACGCCTATGGTGCAGGCGAGGAAGGACAGGCAGAACGCGGTCTTCTTGAGGAGCGTCTGCGTTCGGTTCAGGCTGTTGTGCAAAATCAGGACAATCGTGAGCACGACCTTCTCGATAGCGATGATTACTACCAGTTCGAAGGCGGGATGGCTGCGACCGTTGAAAGCTTGAGCGGCGCCATGCCTTCGGTCTATCACAACGACCATTCCCGCCCGGAAAAGCCGGTGATCCGGGCACTTGAGGAAGAGCTTTCGCGCGTCGTACGTGGTCGTGCAGCCAATCCGAAATGGATCGCAGGCGTCATGCGCCACGGCTATAAGGGTGCGGCAGAAATTGCGGCCACTGTCGACTATCTGTTCGCCTTTGCGGCGACCACCGGCAAGGTCGGGAACCATCATTTCGAGGCGGTCTATCAGGCTTATATCGCCGACAAGTCGGTGCATGATTTCATGGCCGGGAAAAACCCGGCAGCACTTGCCGAGACGGCAGCGAAACTCAACGATGCCATCGTGCGCGGATTCTGGACGCCTCGCTCCAACTCTGCGCGGTTTGAGCTGGAAACATTGAGTTCAAATCTTCAAAAATTGAATCCGGAAAGGGCGGTAAATGGCTGAGAAATCGGAAAAACTTCTTTCGATGACGGAAGAGGAACTGAATGCACGCCATGCGGATAAGATGCGCAAGAAGAAAGCTGCCCGCGACAAGATTCAGGCGACAAAGACTGAAGAAAAAGGGCTGGTGATCGTCCATACCGGTAAGGGCAAGGGCAAGTCGACCGCCGGTTTCGGGATGGTTTTCCGTGCGCTGGGCCATGGAATGAAGATCGGCGTGGTGCAGTTCGTCAAGGGCTCGTGGGACACGGGCGAGCGCTGGGTGCTCGAAAAATTCCCTGAACAGGTGACGATTTCAGCGCTGGGCGAAGGCTTTACGTGGGAAACACAGGATCGCACGCGAGACATCGCCATGGCACGTGGCGCATGGGAGCAAGCCAAGGCCATGATATTGGATGAAAGCTACGATATGGTACTCTGCGACGAGCTTAATATCGTGCTTCGTTATGATTATCTGCCGGTCGAGGAAGTGATCGAAGTTCTCAGGGCCAAGCCGGAGATGAAGCATGTCATCATCACTGGTCGCAATGCCAAAGACGAGTTGATTGAAGCGGCTGACCTCGTGACCGAAATGGAGATGATAAAGCATCCATTCCGCTCCGGCGTGAAGGCACAGAAGGGCATTGAGTTCTAGTTTTTCTTTTGCGCATTATCCTGCGCAAAACCGTTTCACACTTTTGCTGGAAATGCTTCAATGATCGCTAGCTGGCAATTCTGGGCGCTGATGTCGGCAGTGTTTGCTGCATTGACGGCAATCTTCGCCAAGATAGGTATTCAAGGCATCAATTCGGATTTCGCGACACTTGTGCGCACGCTGGTCATCATTGGCGCGTTGTGCCTGTTCCTGACCGTTACCGGCCAATGGCAGAAACCCGGCGAGATTTCCGGAAAGTCGTGGCTGTTTCTGGTGCTTTCAGGTCTGGCGACCGGCGCGTCGTGGCTTGCCTATTTCCGGGCCTTGCAGATTGGGGATGCATCGCGCGTTGCGCCGATCGATAAATTGTCGGTCGTGCTGGTGGCACTGTTCGGTGCGGCATTCCTTGGCGAGCGCATGTCCACCATCAACTGGTTCGGCATTCTACTTATCGGCTGTGGCATGGTGCTGGTCGCGCTTCGGGTTTAGAGCGCATCCCGAAAAGTGTGAAACGGTTTTCGGAAAAGATGCGCGGCCCAAAACAAATATTTAGAGCGCTGATCTGATACAATCAGATCGAAACGCGCTCTAGAAACCAACCCACTGTCGCAGCGGGTTGGTTCCGTCCATCAGGAGGCGGACCGCCAGTGCCAGGCTGACAACGATCAAAAGCGGTTTGATGATGCGCGAGCCGACCTTCATGGCGAGGCTTGCGCCGATCTGTGCGCCAATGAACTGGGCGATGCCCATGCAGATGCCGATCTTCCAGTTGATGACGCCGACAGCGGCGAAGGTGGCAAAGCCGCCGATATTGGATGCGCAGTTGAGAAGCTTTGTGTGTGCGGTGGCTTTCAGCACGCCGAAACCGGCCAGTGCCACGAAAGCAAGCATGAAGAACGAACCAGTCCCGGGGCCGAAGAGACCGTCATAGAAACCGATCAGCGGAACAAGGGTGATACCAAATAAAAACGGGCCGATACGTCGTGCGCGGTCGACATCACCGAGGCTCGGCTTGACGGCAAAATAGACCGCAATCGCGATGAGCAGGATCGGCAGGGCCGCGCGCATGATGTCCACAGGGAGAACCGTTGCCAGCAACGCGCCGAATACCGAGCCGATGAGGGAGGCAAGCGCTTCCGGCCAGTGTTGTTTAATGTCCACGTGCCCTTTGCGGGCATAGGCGATGGTTGCCGATGACGAACCGAATAGCCCCTGCAGCTTGTTCGTGCCCAGCGCTTCAACGGGTGGAATTCCGGCCAGCAGCAAGGCGGGGATTGTAATCATTCCGCCGCCGCCGGCGATGGAATCGATGATCCCGGCAATAAATGCCGCAGCCGTCAGGAGCAGGGTAAGCGTGTCAAAGAATTCAAGCATCGGGGGAGCCTAAAGGAGAGGTTGGCGCAACATAGAGCAGCCGTTCCGCGAATGCCAGTCGAACAAGGATAATCTGCGAAGAAAGCCAGTTCGTTGAGCGAGATTGTTTTCCGGCTCATCCGGCGTTATTCATTATACACTGACCGATAGCTTCGAGGGGTTCCATGAGCGAGAGCATTTTTGAGCGGATTACCGCTTTTCTCAGCAAGAAGAGCGCCGTGCAGCGTGTGGCCGACGATCCGGCGCTCGCTTCTGAATTGCTTTTGCTATTGCATGTAGTGTTTGCCGATGGCGACCAGCATCCGGCTGAAATAGCCGCGTTCAAGGAAATTGCCGAAAAGAATTTCGGCATTCCGCCGGAAGAGCTTCCGGAAGTGGCCGAGTATCTCAAGGATTTTGCTTACGAGACGACAACCAAGCAAGCAGCCAACATGTTGGCGGAGATGGCGCCCGAACGTCGTCTGGCACTGCTTAGTGACCTCGTAAAGATTGCATGTTCCGATAACCGGCTGGATCGTTCCGAGGCGACGATGATTCAACGCATTGCCGATACGCTCGGCGTGAAGCCGGAAGACTTGCACAAAGCGCGTCAGTCGTCGCCCTGTGGGTTCTAGAAACTTCAATACGGTCCTTGGTGTGGGCGGTTCGTTGGGCGTGACACTTGATGAGCTGGTGGTTTTGGCCAGCCAAGTGCTGTCACGAGGTTCCTGTTTACGGCCTGATGCCATTGCGACCCTGAGCACCAAGCGCTGCGAGCCGGTCTGGAACGAGCTTGCTGCGCATTTTGAGTGTGCACTTTGTTTCTTCGATGCTGAGCGGCTGGAAAAGGAAACTCCGCGTCTTAGAAATCCATCGGAGGCTGTTTTTCGTTCTGTGGGATGTCATGGTGTAGCCGAAGCGGCTGCGCTAGCGGCGACCGGAGCGAATGGTTTTCTTGCAGTCGGAAAAACCGTATCAGGCCGGGCAACCGCTGCTTTGGCTGTCGCCCGGAGCTGACTTTGGATTATGCGGTATTGGTCTTACGTCGCTGAACAATGTAGGCCACGAGCGTCGCGACCGAGAGCAGAGCTGCGGTTGCTACAATCACGGCAGTATAAGCATTTTCAAAAGCTGTCGATGCCAATGCTGTCAGGAGTTGTGCGTCGGCTGGCGGCAGCGATTGAGCCGCCAGAAGTGCTTCATCCAGACTGTCGCGTACGATTGCTGGAATGCCTGCACCTTCGGGAATCACAAGGCTTGCCGTGTAGAAGACTGACAAGATGCTTCCGAAAACCGTGACCCCAAGGGCGTTGCCGAGTTCATAGGAAACCTCTTCAACCGAAGCCGCCATGCCTGCCTTTTCAGCAGGGGCATTGGTTATGATCGCGGACGACGCACCTGTCATCGCTGCACCGACGCCGAAGCCCAGAATTGCAAGCCCGGCCAGATAGAATGACGCTGAAGTTTTATAGGTCAGGATATAGATGATCACGCCAAGCGCCGTGATCCCCAGCGACGACCACAGGAGCTTGCCCGCACCAAGTCGCGGCAGCATGATGCCAGCGAGCGGACCTGCAACGAAGGCAGCCAGAGGAATAGGCAAGATCGACAATCCGGCATGCAAGGGTGTCATGCCTTCAATCAGTTGCATGCGCTGGCTGAAGACGAGTTCCATCCCCGTCATTGAGCCGGACGCCACGAGAGCTGCGAAAACGCCCATCGAAAACAACCTGTTGCTGAACAGGGAGAAGTCGATCAACGGGGCTTTGCTCGTGAGCTGCCTGCGCACAAAGATGAATGACGCAACCAATCCGACAGCCAGGGCGGTCGCGAATATGGTCATTGATGCATCGCGCTTTGCGAGCTCCTTTGCGGCATAGGTGAGTGCAATCAATCCGATCATGATCTGGATCGAGCCAATCAGGTCCCATTTGCGTTTTGAACCAAGCGGACGGTTTTCGAGTGTGAAGACGGAGAGTGCCAGCGCGACCAGCACGACTGGCACATTGATGAGAAACACCGATCCCCACCAGAAGTATTCGAGCAGAATGCCGCCCGCCACCGGGCCGATAGCGGCACCGCCTGATGCAATAGCCGCCCATATGCCGATCGCCAGCGAGCGTTCCTTGTCATCGGTGAATGTCAGCCGGATGATGGAGAGCGTCGCGGGCATCATCATGGCTGCACCGCAAGCGAGAAATGCGCGAGCAGCAATAAGGAATTCGGGGTTGGGCGAGTAAGCCGCGCAGAAGGAGGCAAGCCCGAAGACTGCCAGTCCAGACATGAACATGCGCTTGTGGCCGACCTTGTCGCCGAGCGTGCCGAGGCCGGGCAGGAGGCCTGCGACGACGAGCGGATAGATGTTCATGATCCAGAGCTTTTCCGAAGCGCTGGCTGCCAGATCGTGAGTAAGGCGGGGCAGCGCCGTGTAAAGCACGGTCATGTCCACGACGATCAGGAACAATGCGCTGGAAACAATAGTCAGAACCAGCCAGCGATTTTTCGGCAACATTGGATAGTACCTTTCAATACGCTTGTATTCAAACTTGCGAGGAGGGCTCACTTAATATAAATCCGTCTGTATGGAAAGTAATAATTTGCACAAAATGGGCAGGCCGCGTTCAATCGACCGCGACCATGTGCTCGATATGGCGGAAAAGCTCGTCGCTGAAGGTGGTCTGGCGGCCCTGACGATGGACGCTGTCGCACAGGCTTCCGGTGTGACCAAGGGAGGCGTTCAGTATTGCTTCGGCAATAAGGACGGACTTTTGAAAGCGATGATCGGGCGGTGGGGCGATCGTTTCGACGCACAGGTCGACAAGAAAAAGCAGGGCCGGATGGACGCGCTTTCTCATATCGCAGCCCATATTCGTGTGACCCGCGAAAGCGATGCCGAAGATGACTCGCGCTTTGCGGCCATGATGACCAGTCTCATTCCCAATACCGAGCATCTGGATGAAACCCGTCTCTGGTATCGCAAGCAATGGGATGGACTTGATGTCTCTACACCGGAAGGACGCAAGGCTCGGCTGGCCTTCATAGCCAATGAAGGCGCCTTCCTGCTGCGCAGTTTCAATTTCTTCGAACTGACGGACGAAGAATGGCAGTCGATCTTCAACGATATCGAACAGCTTTTGCCGGAAACGGATTGACTTTCCACGTCATGGAAAGTCAAGTCCGCGGTTCAGGAAGGGAAAATCGTGACTGTTCATTTCATTGGAGCCGGTCCCGGCGCGGCGGACCTTATCACCGTGCGCGGTCTGCGCCTGATCGAGCAATGTCCTGTCTGCATCTATGCGGGATCGCTGGTGCCGAAAGAGATTGTTGCCGGAGCCCCTAAGGATGCGCGTCTAGTCGACAGTTCATCGCTGACCCTTGATGAGATTATCGCTGAAATGGAAGCCGCACATGCGCAAGGTTTCGACGTTGCGCGAGTTCATTCCGGCGATCCGTCGATCTATGGAGCGATGGCCGAACAGATGCGTCGTCTGGACAGCCTCGACATCCCTTATGACGTGACACCAGGTGTGCCTGCTTTTGCGGCGGCTGCCGCTGCCATGAAACAGGAACTGACCATTCCGGAGGTCAATCAGACCATCATCCTGACCCGCACCTCGATGAAATCGTCTGCCATGCCTGAAGGCGAAGACCTTGCCACGCTCGGGCGGTCGGGGGCCACGCTGGTGATTCATCTTTCCATCCGAAACCTCAGCAAAATCGAGGCCGATCTGACACCTCTTTACGGCGCTGATTGTCCGGTGGTTATCGCCTACCGCGTTGGATGGCCTGACGAACAGATTCTACGCGGTACGTTGTCGGATATAGCGGAGAAGGTGGCCGCATCCGGGTTGAAACGCACAGCAATGATTTTTGTCGGACGCGGACTGGACCCTAAAAACTTTCGCGATTCAGCGCTTTATCATGAAGCGCATAGCCACGTGGCGCGTTCAAAAGCCTAGCGCCGCGCGGGCGAATATGATCGCATCTTCTGGCGAGGCGACAATGTTTTTGGCTGCAACCGGTGGACGGGAAATCATCATGACCGGAAGTCCAAGCGCGCGGGCAGCTTCGATTTTTGCATAGGAAATGGTGCCGCCTGAATTGCGGCTGACGATCAGCCCGATCCGGCGGTTTTCCAGAAAGTGCTTCTCCGCAGCGTAATCACCGGGTCTTGCCAGAACGATCTCGCAATCCTGTGGTAGTGCCACATCCGGCGGATCGATCATGCGGATGACGAAATGAACGTAGGCGCGCTCCGCGAAAGGCGCGATATGCTGGCGACCGAGGGCCAGAAACACACGCTCGCCGGATGGGATGGCGCTCGCGGCTTCTGCTTCATCGGAAATATAGATCCAATGATCTCCCGGCTTTTCCTCCCAGGCGGGGCGCTCGAGCCTCACCAATGATATGCCACGCTTGCCTGCCGCCTGAACCGCATTTTGCGAGATGCGTGCAGCATAGGGATGGGTCGCATCGATAATGAGATCGATCCCCTCGCTATCGAGATAGGCGGCGAGGCCGTCAATGCCTCCAAGGCCGCCGCTGCGAACGGTACCAGCTAATTTCGCTGGATTGCTGGTGCGTCCGGCAAGCGAGGTAATGGCATTGACAGGCAGCTCCGCAAAGGCTGTTGCAAGTGCGGCAGCCTCGGTCGTTCCACCGAGAATGAGTATCTTGTGGTCAGACGCGCGCAAGGATATTTCCACTACGGTCGGTCACGATAATCTCGACTTCCACAGGCGCGCCGCGAAGGGTTTCGAGTGCTGTTTCCTTTGCCTTGAGCGCGATCGGCGTGGCCATATCGACGCCAATTGATCGAGTCAGTTCAAGCACTTCCAGGGCAGTGTTCGCAAAGAGAATCTGATCCTTCATGCTTTCCGGCACCCCAGCCTTTTCGGCGATGGCCCAGAGGAAGCTTTTATCAACTTGCGACCGTGAAGAATGAAGATCGAGCGCACCTTGCGCAAGCTTTGTCAGCTTGGCAAAGCCGCCTGCAATCGTGAGTTTGTCGATGGGGTGATCACGCAGATATTTGAGCACACCGCCTGCGAAATCGCCCATGTCGAGAATGGCAAAATCCGGCAGATTATAGAGCGCCTGCGCGGCGTCTTCGGATGTCGAGCCAGTCGCGCCGAGGACGTGTTTTTGACCGGCAGCGCGCGCAACATCGATGCCGCGATGGATCGAATGAATCCAGGCCGAGCAGGAAAACGGATGAACCACACCCGTGGTGCCGAGAATGGAAATGCCGCCGACGATACCGAGGCGCGGGTTCCAGGTCTTCTTGGCAATCTCTTCGCCGCCCGGCACCGATATCGTAATGACGAGATCGGCGGGCAGGCCATATTCGGCGCAGATCTGCTCGCAGATTTCTGTCATCATGCGGCGTGGAACCGGATTGATGGCGGCTTCGCCCGGAGGAATTTGCAAGCCGGGCCGTGTAACTGTTCCAACCCCTTCGCCGGCGCGAAAGACGACGCCGGTTCCGGGCGGGGCGGGGAATACCGTTGAGATGATCGTGGCGCCATGGGTCACGTCGGGATCGTCGCCAGCATCCTTGACGATGCCTGCCATCGCATAGCCTTCGCCCAGTCCCTCATAGGCGAGCTGGAAATAAGGCACTTCGCCTTTGGGCAGAATTATGCCGACAGGGTCGGGAAATTCCCCGGTAATGAGCGCTGTCAATGCGGCCTTGGTGGCAGCGGTTGCGCAGGCGCCAGTGGTCCAGCCGCGGCGAAGCTCGGCTTTTTCCTGACTTTTATTCGTTGGAGCGGTTTCGTCATTCATGGACGCCTTATAATGTATCTGATAGCTGTGCCGCTAGTGGATCAATGTGGTTGACGAGAATGAACAAGGCTGAAGAAACGGCAGCATGTGTCATTGCGAGGAGCAAAGTGACCTTGCCTGCGATGGAACCCGGCCATGTCTGGCTCGTTGGGGCCGGGCCGGGCGACCCCGGCCTTTTGACGCTCCACGCTGTCAATGCTCTGCAGCAGGCGGATGTCATCGTTTATGACGCGCTGGTGGATGATGCCTGTCTTTCTCTCAAGAATGCGGATGCTGTTCTGGAATATGCAGGCAAACGCGGCGGTAAGCCGTCGCCGAAACAGCGCGATATATCCCTACGGCTTGTCGAACTTGCGAAACAGGACAAGAAGGTGCTGCGCCTGAAAGGTGGCGATCCGTTTGTGTTCGGAAGGGGAGCAGAAGAGGCGCTGACCTTGGTGGAACATGGTGTTCCGTTCCGCATCGTTCCCGGTGTGACCGCAGGAATCGGTGGCCTTGCCTATGCAGGTATTGCAGCCACCCATCGCGATATCAATCAATCGGTGACGTTTTTGACCGGTCACGATGCCAGCGGGTCGATGCCCGACGGGATCAACTGGACCGGCATTGCCAGTTCCGCGCCGGTTATCGTCATGTATATGGCGATGAAACACATAGACCTCATCGCCAGGCGGCTGATCGAGGCTGGACGTTCGCCGGATGAGCCTGTCGCCTTCGTGTGCAATGCAAGCCTCCCCAACCAGACCGTACTTGAAACGACATTGGCGCGGGCTGCAAAAGATGTTGAAGTGGCGGGGCTGAACCCGCCTGCAATCGTTGTTGTGGGCGAAGTGGTTCGTCTGCGTGCGGGGCTCGATTGGATGGGTGCGTTAAGCGGTAAAATCCTGTCCAGCGATCCGCTTTCCAGACGAAACCAGAATGAAGGAGCGCAAAGCGCATGAAGGGTTTCATGATAGCGGCGCCAGCTTCCGGGTCTGGCAAGACAACGGTAACGCTGGGTTTGCTGCGCGCCTTGAAGCGGCAGGGAGAAGCGCTTGCGCCGGTGAAGGTCGGTCCCGACTATATCGACCCCGCCTATCACAAGGCTGCGAGCGGGATGGAGTGCTTCAATCTGGACCCTTGGGCAATGCGGCCTGAACTTATCAGCGCACTGTCTTCCCGCATGACTGAAAGCGGCGCCAGACTTCTGGTTGCCGAGGGCATGATGGGGCTCTTTGACGGAGCGATAGACGGCAAGGGTTCCTCTGCCGATCTGGCCCGGCTTCTCGATCTGCCGGTGGTGTTGGTGGTGGATTGTGCCCGGCAATCACATTCCATTGCCGCGCTGATCTGGGGTTTCAGCCAGTTCCGCAAGGACGTGCTGATTGCCGGAATTATCCTCAATCGCGTCGGTAGCCCTCGCCATGAGGCAATGTTGCGCGGCGCGCTGGAGCCGCTCGGCATTCCGGTTCTTGGTGCCTTGCCTCGTGATACCGCTCTTTCGCTGCCGGAACGGCATTTGGGGCTGGTGCAGGCGGGAGAACACTCCGATCTCGAAAACTTTCTCGAACACGCTGCCGATGTGATGGAAGCGCATATCGATCTTGATACGCTGCAAACAATCTGGTCGCGACCGAAGCGCTTCGATGCGATGGCCAATGTTCCGCGCCTGAAGCCGCTTGGCAGCCACATTGCCGTTGCCCGCGATGACGCATTCGCCTTTGCCTATGCGCATTTGTTTGAAGGCTGGCGCAGGCGAGGGGCGGAAATTTCGTTCTTCTCGCCGCTCGGCGATGAGTCTCCGAGACAGGATGCCGACGCGATCTATCTGCCGGGCGGTTATCCTGAATTGCACGCAGGGCGTTTGGCGCAGGCCGGACGTTTTCAGGCGGGCATACGCGAAGCCGCAGCACGTGGGCTGACGGTTTACGGCGAATGCGGCGGCTACATGGTTCTCGGCGAGAGCTTGCAGGATGCAGAGGGGGTTGCCCACCCTATGCTGGGTCTTCTGCCGCTTGAGACGAGCTTTGCGAACAGAAAATTGCATCTCGGCTACCGTGTGCTGGAACCGCTTGCAGGCTCTCCCTGGACGGAGCCATTGAAGGCGCATGAGTTTCACTATGCCAGCATCGTGCGAGAAGGAAAGGCTGATCGCCTTTTCTGTGCACGTAATGCTGTCGGCGACGATGTTGGTGAGGTGGGCTTGCGGGTCGGTTCCGTTTCAGGCTCGTTCATGCATGTCATCGATTTTTGCGGAGAGAAAGCTTGAGCGCAGAAATCGAGCATGGCGGCGCGCTCGACAAGGCCGTCGCGCGTTTTGGCGGCAGGCCGCAAGATTGGCTCGACCTTTCGACGGGCATCAATCCCGAGCATTTTCCACTTCCCGAACTGACACCGGCAATCTGGAATCGCCTGCCGGATGAAGGGCTGCTGCAGGAAACGCTGCGACTGGCTCGCATCTATTATCGGCTGAACGAGAAAGCATCAATTGTTGCAGCGCCCGGTACGCAGGCTCTGATTCAGCTCGTTCCGACGCTGATTGCCCCGTCGACGGTTGCAGTCCTCGGGCCTACTTATCAGGAGCACGCGGCCTCATTTTCCGCTTCCGGCTGGAAGGTTGTGCAATGCGCGACGATTGACGAAATTCCAGACGAGGCGACTGCGGCAGTCATCGTTAACCCGAACAATCCCGACGGTCGTGTGATTTCGAAAGAGGCTCTCCTGCGTCTTTCGCAAAAGCTCGGTGCTCGCGGTGGGTTTCTGGTTGTTGACGAGGCTTTCGCCGATGCACATGAGGCCGTCAGTGTCGCGGCAAATGCGGAAGATGCACCGATGATCGTGCTGAAATCCTTCGGCAAGTTCTTCGGTCTTGCTGGCATTCGCTTGGGCTTTGCAATTGCAGGCGCTCGTTTCGTTGAGACATTGGAGCGGCGGCTAGGACCATGGGCGATTTCCGGCCCGGCGCTGGCAATCGCCAATCATGCTTTCAGCAATGCTGGAACGCTTGCGGATTATCGCGCCCGTATCGATCTGCGGCGGCAGGAATTGTCGGCTGTTCTGGGAAAATACGGTCTGAAGGAAATTGGCGGAACGGCGCTGTTTTCTCTCGTTGAACATGCGGATGCACTGGGGATTTATACCAGATTGTGCGAGAGACATATTCTGGTCCGGAAGTTCGATTACGCCCCACGCTGGTTGCGCATTGGTTTGCCTTTGGATGATGTGGCGCTTGCGCAGTTTGAAAAGGCGTTGAAATTTTGATTCAGTTTTTCTGGTCAAGCTCATGGAAATAAAGCTGATTATCCTTTCGCTGGCGCTTCTTCTGGATCGTTTTGTCGGCGACCCGCCACAGCTATGGCACAGGGTGCCGCACCCGGTCGTCCTGTTCGGGAAGGCGATCTCGTGGGGCGAAAAGCGCTGGAACAATCGCAATCTTCCTGCCTCGGTGCTTCGCCGAAACGGCATGTGGCTGACGATTGGGCTGGTGATGGCCTGTGTGGTTCTTGGGCTTGTGCTTGAACTCTCTTTGCCTTTCGCCGGGACTGCCGGTGCAATTGCCGAAATCCTGATTGTGACGGTGCTGCTTGCACAGAAAAGCCTTGCCGATCATGTGCAGGCGGTCGCACTGGCATTGCGGGAGGAGGGTATCGAGGGCGGTCGCCGGGCTGTGTCGATGATCGTCGGGCGCAATCCCGAACATCTCGATGAAGGCGGTGTCAGCCGTGCAGCGATAGAAAGTCTTGCCGAGAACGCTTCGGATGGCATCGTTGCGCCTGCGTTCTGGTTTCTGGTCGGCGGCTTGCCCGGCCTCTTCGCCTACAAGCTCATCAATACTGCCGACTCTATGATCGGTCATCTGAATGACCGCTATCGTCACTTCGGTCGTTTCGCCGCGAAGCTGGACGATGTCGCCAATTATATTCCAGCCAGACTGACCGGGCTGTTTGCTTCCCTCGCCACTGCGATCACGAAAGACAGGCTTTCGGGAAAAGAGGCGTTCTCGGTCATGCGCCGTGATGCGCGTCTGCATCGCTCGCCCAATGCGGGCTGGCCGGAATCGGCCTTTGCAGGCGGGCTGGGATTGGCGCTTGCCGGTCCGCGTCAATATGGTGCCGAAAAAGTCGAAGGGCCGATGCTGAATGCATCCGGCAAACGCGAGGCCAACGCGGATGATATCGATGCCGCGCTTCATCTTTTCTGGTCGACGATGAGCCTGATGACCGGACTGGTGATTGCTGCAAGCCTGATTGGACTACTTGTCGGCTAGCACGAACCGCTTGCCATCGAAACGCTGCAGGCGGTTCGGGTTGTCGGTTCGGATACCATTGCCGTCGAACTTGATGGTGCCAAGAACGGTTTCAAAGGAATTGTTGCGGAGTGTGTCGATAATCGGCTGCTTCTGCTCGTCGGCTCGCTTGATTACATCGGCAGGGATTTCCGCGCTGGCATAGCCAATGATTGCATAGGCGTCTGCAAGTTTCCCGGCCTGACGCAATGCATCGATTGCAGGCTTTGCTGTCGAAAGATCCTGCGGGTGGAGCGGTGCAATCATCAATGTGCCCTGACTTAAAGGCTGTGCGCCTGGGGCGGCATCAAGAAGACTGCCGCCCGCAATCGTCAGCGGATAGTTCAGCGCGGCAGCACTTGCGCCTATAGCCGCTATATCGTCACGCTCGCCGCCGACATAAACATGGGTAGCGCCTGCACGTCGCAGCCGGGCGACCAGCGCATTCTGATTGTCGAGACCCGGACGATAGGTGTCTGTGAAAACCGGTTGCAATTGCTGCTCTTTAAGGCTGGTCAGAACACGGGCGGCGCGTTCGCGCCCTTCAATGGTGCCGTCATCGATGATTGCAAAGGGTTGCGCGCGCCAAAGGCTACCAAGGAAGCTCCCGGTCGCCTGCGTTTCCTTCTCAAGACCAGTTGCAAGACGGAATACCGCCATAGGTGCTGGCGCACGCCTTTCGGTCAGCGTTGGTTCGCTGACGCCTGATGTCACTATGGGTATATTACTGGCTGCGAGGACGGGAAGTGCTGCCTCAAGCGCTTCGGGGCACAGGAAACCGGTCGCTATACGGACGTTTTCCTTCACAAATTGCTCTGCGGCCTCCTTGCCGCCTTCGGCATCGCAACGGTCATCGAAAATAACGAGTTCTGCGCCCTTCGCCGTGGCCGCGACGCGAGCGCCTTCGGCGAGCTGATTGCCCAATGGAGCGAAGGTCCCGGACAGCGGCGCTGCAAGCCCAACGCGCATATCCTCCGCCTGTGCCAGTACTGAACTGGCCAGCAGTGCAAGGATGATACTTGTCAGCGCTGCGGTCGGACGTTTCCCAAACTCGATCACGTGATCCGTCTTCATTAAACAATTCGTGGCATTTTCAACGAAAAGTGGGTAGCTGTTTCCTCGCCTTTGTGCAATGCCCGTTATGGGGGCCTGTTATTTGGGCCGTTATTGCGGGCTTGTTAATAAGGCAGCTGGCTTCAGGTAACATGCCATTGGGCGAGACGGATTCTGTTTGACGTGCAAACGATTAAGAACATCATTTCAAGTGCAGCCTCGGTGGAATCCAAGTCCTATCGGGATGCGATGAGTCATTACGCTGGCGCGGTGCAGATCGTCACGACGGCCGGTAGTGTGGGAAGGCGTGGTCTTACGCTGACCGCCGCCTGTTCGGTGTCGGACAATCCGCCGACGATCCTGATCTGTTTGCAGAAGATTCATGAAGAAAACCGGCTGTTCATCGAAAACGGTGTTTTTGCTGTGAACACGCTCGCAGGGTCGCATCAGCAGCTTGCGGATGCATTTTCCGGCCGTATCGGACTGACGCAGGATGAGCGTTTCGAACTGGCGCGTTGGGATGTGCAGGTGACCGGAGCGCCCATATTGCAGGGTGCGCTTGCTGCTTTCGACTGCCGGGTTGTCAGCGTACAGGATCATTCCACGCATCATGTACTCTTCGGGGAAGTCGTGGGCCTGCGGTCCAAATCCGAGGACGAGGCGCTGGTCTATCTCAACAGGCGCTACCATACGCTGGAGCTGTAATCCGATGAGCCGCAGAATGTCGAAGCATGGAATAGGTGGCCTGTTTGGGGCATTGTTTCTGTTCTCGACTGTAATGGCATCGGGGGCAGCATCGTTGCCACCATACAAAGACGATTATTTCGCCTATCCCGGCATTATCAGCAGCGCTGACAACGGCGATTACAAGATCATCGATTACAACGAGATGCGTGATATCAACGGGCGCGATGCGGTGCCCGAAAAGCGAGTAAAAGACGCCTATGTGTCGCTGAAGGCACGTGCCTACCAGAAGGATATTACCTTTCCTACCGCTGCCGGGCCGGTGAAGGCCGTGACGGTGGGCAAGCGCGAAGGCGCGTCCTTCATCGTCATCTACCTGCATGGTCGGGGTGGCAATCGCCTGCAGGGCATGAATGATTTTACCTTCGGGGGCAATTTCAACCGTGTGAAGAATCTCGCGGCCCTGAATGGCGGTCTCTATATTACGCCGGATTTCAAGGATTTCGCCGATGCGGGAGAGGCGCAGATTGCCGGGCTGATCGAAGCAGCCAAGGCATCGTCGCCAAATGCTCCGTTGATCCTGTCCTGTGGTTCGCAGGGCGGAACACTATGCTGGCGCATAGCCTCCAATGAAAAGACGGGAAACCAGCTTGCTGGTCTCATTCTGCTCGGCTCACTTTGGGATGACGGGTTTTTCAAGTCACCGGCATTCAAAAAACGCGTACCGGTTTTCTTTGGACATGGAAGCCGTGATCCGGTTTTTGCAATCGATAAGCAGGAGGCTTTCTATCGCGAGATCCGAAAGCGTGCGCCGGGCTATCCGGTTCAGTTCCGGCGTTTCGAGAGCGGCAACCATGGTACGCCGATCCGGATGTCGGACTGGCGCGAGATGTTGAACTGGATTCTCGCAAAACAGTGACGCCAGACTGTGGATGCGAATCGAAATTCTGGCAATGTGACCTTCCTGCCACTCGACAATCGAGCAAAACCGAATAGTTATCGAACTTAAAATTTTACCTACTCAGCAGATCCTATGAGGTAGATCATGTACGGACGCGCCCGCACCGGAGCCCGTTTTCTAGCCATTGCCATGTTGGCCCCGCTTGCCGCTGCCTGCACGACGACTGTTCCGACCACGACGGCGACGCCGGGCAAGACCGATGCCCCGATCAGCGCGCCGACGATTTCGATGCCTCGCTTCACGCCGACGGCTTATGTCGATCCGGCGCTCGCGCAGCCGTGCATCACTGCCGCTGCCAACAAGTATTTCCTGCCGGAGCACGCTATCTCCGCCGTCAACTCCCGTCCGGGCTCTGCAGGCGGCACCGATGTTGATCTCAAGGTCGACTTGCGTACCGCAGTTTGCCAGCTAACCGCCAAGGGCGGTGTGCGCGCCGTTATCGATACGTCACCGAAGAGCGCAGATCAGGTTGCAGCCGAAGCCGCAGCAGCCAAGGCAGATGCAGCTGCCGCTACCCAGCCGAAAAAGGCCAAGGCGAAGAAGAACTGATTCAACAATCAGGGCTAACATATGAAAAAGGCAGGGATTTCCCTGCCTTTTTGTTTGTCATTTCTCTGGCTTTTTGCCGTACCAGCGCGGCGTATAAACCCACTCCCTGCCATCAGTCTTCGCAAAAATTTGCGTGTGGGACGAGCCGACGATCACCACGGTTCGCATGTCGACATCATCCGGTGTGAGTGCGCCGAGCGTGGTTGTCCGTGTCGTCTCCGCCGGTCTGCCGATGTCTCGTCCAAGAACAACGGGTGTTTCGGGAGACCGGTATTGCCGCAGGATTTCAAGCGCGCGACCAAGCTGATGCGGGCGTGCCCTGGAAATGGGATTGTAGAACGCCATGGCGAGATCGGCTTCGGCGGCGAGCGCAAGGCGCTTCTCTATAATTTCCCAGGGCTTCAGATTATCCGATAGTGAAATAATGCAGAAGTCGTGCCCGAGCGGCGCCCCGATGCGTGATGCAGCAGCCATCGCCGCGGAAATACCGGGCTGGATGACAAGCTCCACACCATGCCATGCGGCATTATCCGTTTCGTGGAGCGCTTCGACAACCGCCGCGGCCATGGCGAAAACACCAGGATCGCCCGAGGAAACCATGGCGACATGCCGCCCGGAAGCCGCGAGTTCGAATGCATGGCGTGCGCGCTGCATTTCTTCCCGATTGTCGGTCATATGAAGGGTCTGGTCGGCGCGGAAAGGACGAAGATTCTCCTCGGCCATCCGCACATAGGTCTCATAGCCGAGAATGTCTTCGGCCTGTTCCAGTTCATGCTGAACGGCAGGTGTCATCAGCTCTCGTGATCCCGGCCCAAGGCCGATAACGACCAGCTTACCGCGTTTTCGACCGACGAACAGAACATCTGCCGGGCTGGCAGCCACCGCAATGGCAATCCCCTCGCGCTCTGTCAGCTCGACCGGCTGTTCCACCGAACGAAGGATGATCTCACGAGCATCCTTTGCATCTGCAACATAGCGCAGCGGAACGCCGAAGCTCTTTGCCGCGTGCTGAAGCTGTGGCGAGGTGCAGTCTTTTTCGCGGGCGAGAAGCAGTGCCAGAGAGGCCGGGGCAATGCCTGCATTGGCGAGAGCATCCTCAATATCGTTCTGAATGTTCTCGCTGACCCTATCGACGCCAATCGCCACGCTGCGAGGATAATAAATCAGCTCGTCTGGCCGGGGCGTGCGAATGTGGGGCGTTATGCTGATTGTCAGCGCGCCGTCATTGGCGAAAGGCAGTTTGGAATTGGCAAGCCAGCGTGATGTCTCGTCAAGCCGCACCTTCTGTCCCGCAAGAAGGTTCGACGTGAAATTTTTCGCGTCGTCGGGATTGGCAAGGGTCAGTTCGGCAGGCGGGTGCAACAGATTGATCCCGAACCGCAGTTCACCGGATGTGGTTATGGCGGGCGCAACCTCAAGTGCTGCTGCGATCTGCCGGGCCATGTCGTTGACCCCGGAGAGACCACCCAGAAGCGGCACAACCGCGCTTCCATCTTCGGCCACGGCAAGAACCGGCGGTTCGACACGCTTGTTCTGCAGAAGTGGTGCCAGTGCCCGGATCACAATACCGGCTGCGCAAAGCGCAATGATGGGGCGACCTTCCTCATAATGCGATCTGATCGCATCGCCGAAATGCACGAAAGTGTTGTCCAGCGACGCAACACGGTTCTGGAGGCCGCGTATCTCGGCATGCTGCAGAGCTGTCGCGATGCGTTGCGCGGCAGGCACTGCGGCTTCTCCGAGAACCAGAATCGCAGGGATCATGCGCCGTTCCATTTTTGCCCCGGAACGAGAATGATCGAGAAATAGGGGCAGTCGCTGCCATCGACTTCGGCAAGCGGCACAATGCGCTGACTGGCCATGGTGGCGCGCTCGACATAGAGCGCACGGTCCATGAGACCGAGATCGCCCAGCACAGCGCGAACCTTGTCGAGGTTTTTGCCAAGCTTCATGATAGCCGCAGCGCCTGTATCCGCGAGCCGCCGCGTCAGTTCCTCCGCGCTCATGACGCCGGACAGAACGGACAATGTCTGATTGCGATAGACCAGTGGCGCGCCCAGCACAGCCGAAGCGCCAAGGACGGAGCAGACGCCGGGCACGACTTCCGTTTCATACTGGTCTGCAAGCCGGTCGTGAATATACATGAACGAGCCATAGAAAAATGGATCACCTTCCGCGATCACGGCTACATCCTGACCGCGATCAAGATGGCTCGCTATCGTGCTCGTTATCTCGCCGTAGAAATCGCTGACGATCTGTTCGTAGTCCATATGTGCGGGGAGCTTTTCCGTTGTCACCGGATAGATCAGCGGCACCAGAACCTGTTCCGGTGAGAGATATTCCTCTACGATGGTGAGGGCATTGCCCTTCTTCCCCTTGGCGGCGTGATAAGCCACAACCGGTGCGCTTTTGAGGAGGCGCAGGGCTTTCAGCGTTATCAGTTCGGGATCGCCGGGGCCGACGCCCAGGCCAAACAGTCTGCCTTTTACCGTCATTATTCGCGCTCCGAGGCGAGCGCATTGACTGCGGCTGCCGTCATGGCGCTGCCACCGCGTCTTCCGCGTACAATCACATAAGGTACACCGCGGCTGTTGGCGGCGAGCTCGTCCTTGGATTCTGCCGCGCCGACAAAGCCGACCGGCATGCCGATGATGAGCGCAGGTTTTGGCGCGCCAGCATCCAGCAATTCGAACAGGCGGAAGAGGGCGGTCGGCGCATTGCCGATTGCAACAATACTGTTGCGCAGATGCGGGAGCCAGAGGTCGAGCGCTGCGGCCGAGCGGGTATTGCCGATCTTCGTCGCAAGCTCAGGAACCGATGGGTCGCCAAGTGTGCAGATAACTTCGTTATTGGCGGGCAGACGAGAACGGGTGATGCCCTCTGCCACCATGCGCGCATCACAGAGAATGGGCGCACCGGCGAGCAGGGCGTCGCGCCCGGCCTTGCCAGCGCCTTCCGAGAAAGCGAGGTCATTGACCACATCCACCATGCCGCAGGCGTGAATGACACGGACTGCAAGCTTTTCCAGATCGGCTGGTATCCGGCTTAGATCTGCCTCGGCGCGAATGATGGCGAAAGACCGGTCGTAAATGGCCTGTCCGTCGCGAATATAGTCTGTCATGATGACCACTCTAATCAGTGTAGGGCGTTCAGAAGGCGCGCCGCTTCGTCAATGGTAATATCAGTCGCCAATAGCCGTCCAAAGCGTGATGGTCCAGCCCCGTCTTGCGGAAACGGCTCGTGCGCATAAAGATCGTAGCGACCCGTCGCGCGCGCCAGAAGCGTGTGCGGTAAAGGTGCAAGAGCGGCGCATGACTTGGCGCATCCCGTGATGTGCACGGATGATTTTCCCGCAGTCAAATGCACTGCCAGCCTTTTACCGTCCGTCTGTGTGTCGGCGAGTGCGGAGACGCAGCCATTTGATCCCGAACAGGCACGAAGCCGCGCATGTGGGGCTTCGGCTGTCGTTCCGAGGTCAAGCAAACGAAATTTCTCGGTTACTTCACCAATCTGGGTTTCGCCTACATAAGGGAGGATAACACCTTGCCATGGCGTAAGGCGCAGTTCACGCTTTCCGCTGTCGGCGAGGTTTGCCAGACCTGCGAGTTGCTGCGGTGTCAGCCGTCCCATGAGCGGCATGGCGCCAATATAAAATGAACCGTTAGATTGCTGCCTGTTGCCGAGATGCGAGAATGGCACCGGCGCCTTGCGCTTCCAGCCGATTGCCGGGTGGATGGGAAATGACAACTCCCGGTCCAGTTCCGCCAGAAACTTTGATGGAGGAGTGGCTTCGAACAGATGCTTCATCCGTGCAAAGCTGCCTTGGCGTAAAAAATGGTGGAGCATCGCGTCGATGAAGGGCAGGGCATGTTGCGCATCGAAAGCCCCCATCGCTTCCCTGTCGGGAGACGAAGCAAGGCCAAAAGCAAAGGTCTTGCCGTCTATCACTGAAAGCCAGATGTCACCCGGATGAGAAATCATCGCGCAGTCTTCGCCGCCGTCGATCTGCAGCGAGAATTTCGGCGACAGGGCATAGAAAGCCTCATTGGCCTGCAGCATGTCCAGCACTGACGATGCCAGTCCGGTGACGTCGCATACCTGGCCCCGGTCAATGCCAGCGGTGGGGCTGACCATCACATTGCGAATATCATCCGCGCCGGGATTGTCGGTGCCAAGGCCGACCTCCTGAAGTGCTGCGACAACACCGTTCCAATGTCTGGGCTCAATGCCGCGCAACTGGATATTGGAGCGAATCGACAGCTCTATTGCGCCTGCATCGAAACGTTCAGCTATTGCTGCAATCGAACGCGCCTGATCGGCTGACAGGCGACCGAGCCGCAGTTTGATACGGGCAATAGCCCCATCCCTGGCCATGACCATACGTGAAAGTCCGGGGCAGGCGTTGCGCCTGTCAGGTTTTATTGCGTCGGTCTGGCGGTTTTGCTGGCTCAACATATTGGCCTTATACGCCTTGCCGCTTGCACTTGCTACTGCCCCGCCATACGAACAGGGAAAAGGAGCATCGCGCATGGCACGCTGGCTGACAGTGATCGGGATCGGTGAAGACGGGTTGGACGGGCTTGGAAAAACCGCACTCACGGCGCTCAGCTCCGCTGCGGTCATTTTCGGCGGCAAGCGTCATCTGGATTTTCTGAGTGATAATATCAAAGCCGAGCGCGTGGCCTGGCCATCTCCCTTCGACGAAGCTTTCGCGATGATTGAGGCATATCGCGGCCAGCCGGTCGTTGTGCTGGCAAGCGGTGATCCGATGTTTTTTGGTGTAGGTGCGACTTTGTCCCGGCATTTTTCGCCGGAAGAAATGCATGTTCTTTCCTATCCGTCCTCGCTTTCGCTCGCCGCTGCGCGTATGGGCTGGCCGCTTCAGGATGTGCGAACAGTCAGTGTGCACGGTCGCCCGTTTGAACTTTTGCTCCCGCACATTCTGCCGGGCGAGAAACTTCTTGTGCTCAGCAATGACGGTTCGACGCCAGCAAAGGCCGCGGCAATGCTCAAGGACAAGGGTTTTGGCCAAAGCGTGATGACGGTGCTTGAACATATTGGCGGGCCGAAGGAAGGCCGGGTTCAAGGTATTGTCGAAAACTGGTCGCACGAGCGATGCGCCGATCTCAATGTGCTGGCAATTGAATGCATCGTCGCGCCGGAAGCGAACCTGTTTTCTCCCGTCGCCGGTCTGCCCGATGACGCTTTTGAGAATGATGGCCAACTGACCAAGCGCGACGTGCGCGCTGTTACTCTGTCGCGATTGCAGCCATTGCCGCGACAACTGCTCTGGGATGTCGGCGCCGGTTGTGGATCGATCGGCATTGAGTGGATGCGCGTTCATCCTTCATGTCGCGCGATTGCCATCGAAGCGGACCAACAGCGGCAGGCGATGATCGAGCGAAATCGTGCGGCTTTGGGTGTCCCCGGATTGCAGCTGGTTAGGGGTGAAGCACCGTTGGCGCTGGAAGGGCTGGATGAGCCGGATGCGATTTTCATCGGTGGCGGCGTAACGGATGACGGCGTACTGCAAGCCTGTTGGAACGCCCTGAAACCAGGCGGCAGGCTTGTCGCGAATGCAGTGACCTTGCAAAGCGAGATGCTGCTTTTCAACTGGCGTGAGAAGTTCGGTGGAGGATTGACGCGCCTTGGCGTCGCGCAAGCTGGCGCACTCGGCTCTTTCGATGTCTGGCGGCAGGCGCTGCCTGTCACAATTTATTGCGGGTTCAAAGTTAAAAGATGACTTGAACAGTCATGTTATATTCGGGTAAGGCTGGGAAAATTGTTTCCCAAAGGAGGACGGGGCATGTCCGAACTCAACGCCAATACCCGCTTTGCACTCACAAATGCCGGTCATGTGGTCAATCAGCTTCTCGATCATTTTGTGGAGCATGCTGATGTGCATCGACAGGGCAGCACGGCCAAGCTGGTATTAAGCTTCGGTCAGGCAGATGTGCAATGGGATGATGAAACGGTTAGTGTCGACGTCACGAGCGAGGACGAAACCGGTCTTGCCTATATGAAATATTCCATCGCCGAACATGTGCTGGAATTTCTCGACAAGGGCAGCGCCAAGCCGAAGATTATCTGGGAAGGTGATGGGGCTGCTGGACTGCCGCTGCCCTATTTCCGCGAAATGCAGGTCGTCGCAGTGTCGAATGTAACGCCGCATATGCGTCGTATTCGTCTGAAGGGCGAAAACCTGTTCCGCTTCTCGCAGTTGGGTCTTCATATCCGCCTGCTGTTTCCACCCGAAGGTCTTGCCAAGCCGCAATGGCCCACAACTGGCGAAGATGGCCGTCCCGTCTGGCCGGATGGCGACGCCAAGCTTGCCACGCGTGTCTATACGATCCGCAACATCGATCCCGCAGCCGGATGGGTGGATATTGATATGGTCGTTCATGGCGACGATTGCGATGCGCCGGGTTCGGGTTGGGCTGTCAGCGCCAAGCCGGGCGATATTGTCGGGATGACCGGTCCGGGCGGCGGTGATGCAGGCGATGCGAAGTGGTATCTGCTGGCGGGCGATGAAACCGCGCTGCCCGCCATCGGGCGCATTCTGGAACGGTTGCCGGAAGGCACCAAGGCGGTTGTGCGCGTCGAGATTGGCAGTGATTCAGAACAGCAGGAACTTGTCTCGCGAGCTGATGTCGATCTGCAATGGCTGAACCGCGATGGCGCAGAAGCCGGAACGACGACATTGCTGCAGGATGCGGTGCGTGCGGTCGAACTACCGGAAGACGAGGAAGACATTTACGTCTGGGCCGGTTGCGAGTTCAACGCATTCCGGTCGATCCGCACCTATATGCGCAAGGAACGTAATGTTGCGAAGGATCGCCAGCTTATTGTCGCCTATTGGCGGCGCGGGCAGGATGGCGACACCCCGCGCAAGGCATCCGACGATTGATGCAATGAAAAAGGGGACCGGAAGGTCCCCTTTGTTTTTTGCATGTCTTTATTCCAAAACTGGTTACCACTTTCGGGAGACAAGCTTTTGCATTACCTGCGGAAGCCTTCGCTGGCCCGCATCAGGTTTTTCGTATAGTCGGCATGGATATTGCCGCTGACAAGATCGTCTGCCTGCAACTGCTCGACGACCTCGCCATTGCGCATGACGGCAAGCCGGTCGCACATATGGGTTACAACGCCAAGATCGTGACTGACCATCACGAAGGTCAGGTTGCGGTCGCGCCGAACCTGTTCGAGCAGGTTCAACACTTCCGCCTGAACCGATGCGTCGAGCGCTGAGGTCGGTTCGTCAAGCAGCAATATGCTGGGCTCAACGATCAGGGCACGGGCAATGGCTATACGCTGGCGCTGGCCGCCTGAAAGCTGGTGCGGATAGCGAAAGCGGAAGCCGGAACCAAGGCCAACTTCATCGAGAGCCGTCACGATGCGCTGTTCCGTGTCGCCGACGCCATGGATGGCAAGCGGCTCCAGCAACAGCCGATCCACGGTCTGCCGGGGATGCAGCGAGCCGTAAGGGTCCTGAAACACCATCTGGACATTGCGATAGAATGCCTTGTCGCGCGGTGTCTTCAGCAATTGCCCATCTATACGGATTTCGCCGTCTTCGACGGGTGCCAGTCCTGCAACAGCGCGCAGCAGGGTCGACTTGCCGGAACCGGATTCACCCACGAGGCCGTAGGATTCACCGCGCGCTACGTCGATGCTCACCGATTTCAGCGCATGGAAATGGTCGAAATAGACGTCGATATTGTCGACGCTCAGTGCAGATGCCGTGCTCATAGCTTTCCCCGTCATAGCTTCCATGCCTCCTCGCGCTGCAAGGTTGGCAGGGGATGGCGATCGGCTCCGATTTTCGGCATGCAGTTCAGCAATCCTTGCGTATAGGGATGTTTCGCATTGGCGAGGTCCTTCGCCGCAATTTCCTCTACGATCTTGCCCGCATACATCACGATGACGCGGTCGCAGAAGGAAGAAACGAGGCGCAGGTCGTGGCTGACAAAGATCAGACCCATGCCGCGCTCGGCAACCAGCTTATCCAGAATGCCGAGCACTTCGAGCTGAACCGTCACGTCGAGGGCCGAAGTCGGCTCGTCGGCGATCAGCATTTCCGGCTCGGCCACCAGCATCATGGCGATCATGACGCGCTGGCCCATACCGCCCGAAACTTCGTGCGGATAGAGCTTCATCACGCGTTCTGCATCGCGAATCTGTACGGCTTCGAGCATGGCGATGGAACGCTTGCGAATCTCATCGCCGCTGAACTTGCCGTGAGCCTTCAGCGTTTCGGCAATCTGCTTGCCGATGGTCATGACAGGGTTGAGAGAATATTTCGGGTCCTGCAACACCATGGCGATGCGGCCACCGCGCAAGGCGCGGCGCTCACGAGCCGATACATTCAGAAGATCGATGCCATCGAACTCAAGTTTCCTGGCGGTGATCTGCGCATGCAGCGGCGTGAGCCCCATGATGGCGCGACCGGTCTGGGATTTGCCAGAGCCAGATTCGCCAACGATACCGAGACGCTCGCGGCCAAGCTCGAAGCTGACACCGCGCACCGCCTCGATTGCGCCTGTGCGCGTCGGGAAGGTGACGCGCAGGTCTTCAACAGTCAGAAGAGGCTTCATTGGTTGTTACCCCGCGGATCGAGCGCATCGCGCAGGCCATCGCCCAGCAGATTGAAGCCAAGGCTGACGATGAGGATCGCGATACCCGGCATGGCGGCAACCCACCACTGGTCGAGAATGAAGCGGCGACCGGAAGCGATCATCGCTCCCCATTCAGGCAGTGGCGGCTGTGCGCCGAGGCCGAGGAAGCCAAGACCGGCGGCGGTAAGGATGATACCTGCCATGTCGAGCGTCACACGCACGATCAGCGAAGAAGTGCAGAGCGGCATGATATGACGCACGACGATGCGGATCGGTGACGCGCCCATCAGGCGAACGGCGGAGATATAATCCGAGTTGCGCACGGTTAGCGTTTCTGCACGCGCAATACGCGCATAGGGTGGCCATGAGGTGATCGCGATGGCGATGATGGCATTTTCGATGCCGGGTCCGAGAGCCGCAACGAATGCCAGCGCCAGAATGAGCTTCGGGAAGGCAAGGAAGATATCGGTGATGCGCATCAGCACGGCATCGACCCATCCACCGGCATAACCAGCCACAGTGCCGACCAGAAGGCCGATAGGCGCGGCGATGATGGCGACCAGAAGCACCACATAGAGGGTGAGGCGGGAGCCATAGATCAGACGCGAAAGAATATCGCGTCCCTGATCATCGGTACCGAGCAGATAGCCGGGTGTTCCCGGCGGTAGAAGACGTGCATTGGCGAGATCGCCAACAACCGGCGAATGTGGTGCCAGCACATCGGCCAGCGCAGCAACGACGAGCAGCCCGATGATGATTAGCAGGCCAAGGACGGCGAGCTTGTTGGCGGTGAAACGCCGCCAGACCATATAGGCGCGGCCGAGGCGGGCTTGCGTGCGCGATTGTGGCCGCTCGGTAAGCAGCCATTCGCGCCATGAGAGGTTGGAAGTATCTGTCATTTGGCTCATCGTACGCGCGTCCTTGGATCGAGAACCCGATAGAGAAGATCGGACACAAGGTTGAGCGCGATAAAGACCGACCCGATGACGATTGTGCCACCGAGAACGGCATTCATATCAGCGTTTTGGAGTGAATTGGTGATGTAGAGTCCGAGACCGGGCCAGGAGAAGATGGTCTCGGTCAGGACCGAACCTTCCAGAAGTCCGGCATAGGAAAGCGCAATCACGGTAACGAGCGGGACAGCGGCGTTGCGCAGCGCGTGACCCCAGATGATGCGGGTTTCCGAAATGCCCTTGGCGCGAGCAGCAACGATATATTCCTGTTCCAGCTCATTGAGCATGAAGGAACGGGTCATGCGGCTGATATAGGCCAGGGAGAAGTAGCCGAGCAAAGCCGACGGCAGGATAAGATGGGAGATAATATCCTTGAGGGCAGGCCAGTCGCGCTGGAGAATCGCGTCGATCAGGTAGAAACCGGTGATCGGCGTGAAAGTATATTCGAATGTGATGTCGATACGTCCGGGACCGGAAGTCCAGCCGAGCCGCGCATAGAAAATCAAAAGCGCAAGCATACCGAGCCAGAAGATTGGCACCGAATAGCCGACGAGGCCGATCACGCGCACAATCTGGTCGACAAGGCTGCCGCGCTTGACGGCAGCGAGAACGCCGAGCGGAATGCCGAAGAGGGCGCCGATGATGGTGCCTACGGTGGCAAGTTCCATCGTTGCCGGGAAGACACGGCGAATATCGGTCATGACCGGATTGGTCGTGAGCACAGAAGTGCCGAAATCGCCTTGCAGCACGCCCTTAACGTAAAGATAGAACTGCTGATAATAGGGCAGGTTGAAGCCCATCTCTTCCCGCACGCGCGCCACGACATGCGCAGGAGCGCGGTCGCCGACGATGGCAAGCACGGGGTCGATGGGCACCACACGGCCAATAAAGAATGTGACGGCCAGAAGGCCCAGATAGGTCGTGATGACGATAACCAGAAAGCTGGCTAACGACGCGGCAAGGACCGTTGAACGCCGGGGCGCTCGCCTTACCTTTTTGGTGGTTACAGTGTTACTCAATGTTTTGACCGCTTCCGACAATGAGAACATTTCAGAACAGGGTGGTCTGAAGTCCCAGTCATCTTTGCTTGAAAAGCCCTAGAACGGTTTTGATGAGCCGTTCCATTTCGTGTTGTGACGCATTTCCGGACAGAAAAAAGGTTCGCTGGAAACGCTCTGGAGCGGCTTTCCTTTTTGATTCAGAAAACCGCTCCATCTTCTTGTTTTCAGGCCGATTCAGCGCATGAAAAACTTTCATGCGCCAAGGCGTGACCGACTATTCCTTGCTGACGTTCGCCAGGAAGTTGGAGTCGAATGTCGGGCCGAGCTTGTAGCCCTTCACGTTGCCGCCAATGCCGGCAACTTCAACCTGCTGGAACAGCATGACGAACGGGCTCTGGTCGAGAGCTTCCTGCTGAAGCTTCTTGTACTGTTCAGCACGCTTGTCGTTGTCGCGTTCCAGAAGAGCTGCCTGCGTCTGCTTGGTCAGTTCCGGGATGTCCCAGGCGTTGCGCCACGCAAGCGTCTTGGTCGATGCATCGTCGCTATTATCCGGGTTGCTGGTGAAAGCTTCGGCGTTGGAATTCGGATCCCAATAGTCCATGCCCCACTGGCCGATATACATATCGTGGTTACGGGCACGATACTTGGTCAGCGTCTGCTTGCCGTCGCCGGGGATGATTTCGATCTTCACGCCAGCCTGAGCAGCAGTCTGCTGGAAGGATTCGGCAATTCCGGTGACCGGCTGGCCGTTACGGACGTCGAACGTGACCGAGAGACCGTCCTTCAGACCCGCCTTGGCGAGAAGTTCCTTCGCCTTGGCAACGTCGAGCTTGTACGGTGCAGCATCGAGAGAACCAAGAACGCCTTTTGCCTGATAGGTCTGGCGGATTTCACCAATGCCCTTGATGAGGGTCGAGCCGATTGCATCATAATCGACCAGATATTTGAACGCTTCGCGAACTTCCGGCTTGGCCAGATTTGCGTTCTTCTGGTTGAGGCTGATGTAATAGACCGTGCCCTTGGCAGCGCTGGCGGTCGTCAGCTTGTCGTTCTTCAGAACGGCTTCGTAGTCGCCCGGCTCCAGATTGCGTGCCACATCGACGTCGCCGGATTCAAGCATCAGGCGCTGCGTCGCGCTTTCCTTGACGTGACGATAGAAGACGCGCTTGAGCTTGGCCTTTTCGCCATAGAAATTGTCGTTGCGCTCCAGAATGACGACTTCATTGGCGCGCCATTCGCGGATCGTGAACGGTCCCGAGCCCGCCGACTTGGTCTTCAGCCATGCATTGGCATAGTCGGTGTCGTATTTGTAGTCGTCGGTCGGCGTAACTTTCTCGGCATGTTCTTCGAGAAGCTTCTTGTCGACGACAGCAGCGACGGTCGCGGTGAGGCAGTTCAGCACGAAGCTCGGTGCATATGGCTTGTCGACGGTGAAGACAAACGTATCGTCGTCTACGGCTTTCGCCTTTTCGTTGACATTATCCTTGGTCAGGCCGAACTGGGTCAGGATGAAGGCCGGGCTTTTGTCGAGACGCACAGCGCGCTCGAAGGAATAAGCCACGTCGGCAGACGTTACCGGGTTGCCGGAAGCGAACTTGATGTCCTTCTTCAGCTTGAACGTATAGGTGAGGCCGTCGTCGGAAACGGTCCAGCTTTCTGCAACGCCCGGCACGACTTTAGAAGTATCGTTGATGTCGAGGCGAACGAGCATGTCATAGGCGTTACCGATGAATTCAGCCGGGCTCAGTTCGAAGGATTCTGCCGGGTCCAGCGTGATCGTGTCATCGATGGCCCATGCCTGAACCAGCGTGTCGGCAGGCGTGGCCGACCAGGCCGGATTTGCGGCCAGCACGGCGGCTAGCGCTGCACCGGCAGCCAGAATACGAAAACGTCCGAAATGCATCATGTTGAGAGTTCCCTTCCTGTGATCTTGTTTGGGATTTGTCTTTGTTTTTTCGCGCATCTTGTTCCGAAAACCGTTTGACACTTTTCGGGATGCCCTCCAGATCAGTCTGCTTCGTGCCAGGCCTGTTTCAAAACCCTTACCCAATTGTCCCGGCAAAGTTTTTCCAGCTCTTTTTCACCATAGCCTGCTTTTCGCAGTGCATCGACAAGGTTTTGCGTGCCGGCTGCATCGCCGATTTCGGCTGGAATTGTAGCGCCGTCATAATCCGATCCCAGCGCCACGCAGTCGATGCCCATGCGTTCAACCATGTGATCCACATGGCGAACCACATCGGTAAGCGGCGTGTTGGCGTCTTCCTTGCCATCGGCGCGCAGCATCGTTGTGGCGTAGTTCAGCCCGGCAAGGCCCTTGCTCTCGCGGATCGCATCAAGCTGACGGTCGGTCAGGTTGCGGGCGACAGGGGTGAGGGCGTGTGCATTGGAATGGCTGGCGACCAGCGGCTGATCGCTGAGTTCGGCCACATCCCAGAAACCCTTTTCCGTGATATGCGCCAGATCGATCAGAATGCCCTTGGTGTTGCACGCTTTGACCAGACGCTTGCCTGCATCAGTCAGTCCGGGGCCTGTATCGGGGCTCATCGGATAGGCGAAAGGGACACCATGGGCGAAAACGTTATTTCGGCTCCAGACCGGTCCGAGCGAACGCAAACCGGCAGCATAAAAGACTTCAAGCGCTACCAGATCGGCATCGATGGCTTCGCAGCCCTCCATGTGGAGCACGGCGGCGAATGTGTCGCTGTTCAGCGTTTCCTCGAGTTCACGACCGTTACGGCAGAGCTTCCAGCCGCCCGCAGCTTCCAGCCTCAGCGCAATGGCTGCCATTTCGAGAGCGATGTCGAGGGAGGGACTGCGTTCCAGCGGCGATGAAAGCGGTGTTTCGTAGTGGCCGTTGGCATCGGGCTTGCCCAGTTCGATATGCTCGCCCGAAGGTATGTAGATGGCGCATATGCCACCGGCGAGACCGCCTTTGCGCGAACGGGGCAGGTCGATATGGCCGATATCCGTCCCGTCGATAAATTCCTTGATCGGGTCCTGGCCCTTACGGGCATTTTCCCAAAGCCGCAGAAGGACATCGTTATGTCCGTCAAAAACGCGCTGCATTCTTTCATTCCTGACTGCATGGCCTGCGACAGCAGAGCCACATATCCAAGTGTTCAGGCGCGAGGAGACAACACGGCAAGGTAAGATAACCTCCCGATATGGTGGTTGAGCTTTTCGCTCTTATTGTTCCCCGCACTTCCACTACCAATTTATAATCGGTTAGTGCCTGTCGGAGTCAAGCCATCGAATGACGTAGTCAGGCTGCGAAATGAAGATAAATTTATGCAAAACGAAAGGGCTGCGCTATGAAACGCAGCCCTTTGTGCAAATGCAGAATTGCTTGATGCTAAAACAGAATGAAGTCTCGCATCGGATCGCGAAGTCTCAAGCATTTCCTGTTTCGCTTGAATCGTCGGAAATGCTCTAGCTGCTTGTTTTTAAGCATGTCCTTATCCCGAAACCGGTTCCCACTTTCGGGAGACATGCTCTAGAACTTGTAGTTCAGGCCGGCCTTGATCGAATGGTTCTTCAGATTGTTGCGCTGTTCAACGCCGTTGACGCGGGACTTCACGTCATTGAAGCGCTGAAAATCATACTCGGCCTTGACGGAAAGCGGGCCGGTCAGTGCCTGTTCGACACCGGCGCCGATCAGTGCGCCACCTTCCCAGCCCGGAGCCGAGGTGGTGTTGTCCTTGGCCTTGAAGCGGGTCACACCGTAACCGGCCGTGCCGTAAACGAGCGTCTTGTCGAAAGCATAGCCGACCTTGCCCTTGGCATTGCCGTTCCATGACTGCTGAAGGCTGCCGCCATGACCGATGCGATGTTCGGCTTCGGCGAAGTTTCCTTCGAGTTCTCCGCCAAACACGACATTGCCGCTCTGCATGTTCTTGCCCACGACAACGCCGCCCAGAGCGCCGGTGCGGTTGGTGAAAGGACCGGGGACCCTCGATGAAGAAGCGCCGATCTGTGCGCCGACATAATTGCCGGACCAGTCATGCGGGCCGCTGGCAACCGGATCATTATAGGAATAGTCCGTTGCTCCCATCATGTCGGCAGCGAAAGCCGAGCCTGCAAAAGCAACGATTGCGGCGCCGAGCGCCACTGCGGTGATAGAACGCTTCAACATTTTTTACTCCGATTTTCCCGTCCGGAAACGCTGGCGGGAAACATGCCTGAATTCATTGGAGCGCGTTTCGATCTGATTGACTCAGATCGGCACTCCAATCATTTGCATTGACGCGCACCTTTTCCGAAAACCGTTTCACACTTTTCGGGGTGCGCTCTGAAACCATCGAAAAGCCGTGCCTTCGAACTGGCTTTCGTCTCACCTCTGATTGTGTCTAAATTTAAGAAAATTCGAGTGATTTCCATGCATTGCGCAACCATTCTTCGCGCTATGCTTAACAATTGGTAACTGCTTGATCGCGAAATTTTTGTTAGATCAATCCTAGTCCACGGAAGCTGGCATGGCCGTGCTTTCCGACAATGACATGGTCATGCACCGTGATGTTGAGTGCTTTGGCAGCATTGACGAGCTGCTTGGTCATGTCGATGTCGGCGCGTGATGGTGTCGGATCGCCGGAAGGATGGTTGTGCACCAGAATAATGGCGGTGGCGGAGAGCTCCAGCGCCCGTTTGACGACCTCTCGCGGATAGACAGGTGTGTGGTCTACCGTACCGGTCTGCTGAACTTCATCGGCAATCAGCTTGTTCTTCTTGTCGAGGAAGAGAATGCGGAACTGCTCGCGGGTCTCGTAAGCCATGGCTGAGGTGCAATATTCAATCACCTTGTTCCACGAGCCCAGCACTTCGCGCTCCATGACCGTGCTGCGCGCGCTTCGCTTGGCGACAGCCTCTACAAGCTTGAGTTCATGCGCCACAGTGGGGCCGGCGCCGGGAACTTCGGCTATCAGCTTTTCGGGGGCGGCCAGTACTTCGGCAATCGAGCCGAACCGCATCAGCAGGGCCTTGGCGAGCGGCTTGGTGTCGGCGCGGCGAATGGCGCGAAACAACAGCATTTCGAGCAGTTCATAATCTGCCAGCGCATCAGGGGCATCCCTGAAACGCTGTTTGAGACGATCACGATGCCCGGCATAATGCGGCGTGTCGATCTTCGGCGTTAATTGCAGCGTGTCGCTGAAGCCGGGCAACTCGTCGCTACCCGGTTCATTCCTGTGCTTTGCCATCCTGTTTAAACCCCCGCAAAAACAGACCAGACAATTACCGAGGCGATATTCCTTCGCCGTTATCTCATGGAAGGCGGGCCGAAGACATTGGCCGGAGACAGGGTGAATATCTCGCAGCCGTCCTTGGTAACACCCACCGTATGCTCATATTGTGCCGTCAGCGAACGGTCTCTGGTAACCGCCGTCCAGCCGTCGGCAAGAACTTTCACATGCGGCTTGCCGAGATTGATCATCGGCTCGATCGTAAAGATCATGCCTTCCTTGATCTCGACGCCTTCATTTGGTGTGCCGTAATGAAGGATATTTGGCGCATCGTGGAACAGTTGCCCCACACCGTGGCCGCAGAAGTCGCGTACGACAGAGCAGCGCTCGCCTTCGGCATAAGTCTGGATCGCAGCACCGATAGCCCCGGTCTTCACACCGGGTTTGACGGCCGCAATCCCGCGCAGCAGACTTTCATAGGTGACTTCAAGCAGGCGCTCGGAAGCGCGCTTGATTTCACCCACTGCATACATGCGGCTTGAATCGCCGTGCCAGCCATCGAGGAGATAGGTCACGTCGATATTGACGATATCACCCTCGCGCAGCGGCTTCTCGTTGGGAATGCCATGGCAGACGACGTGATTGATCGACGTACAGGTTGATTTCGTATAGCCGCGATAGTTCAGCGTTGCCGGAAACGCGCCGTGATCCATGCCGAACTCGAACACGAAACGGTCGATTTCGTTGGTGGTCACACCCGGCTTGACGATATCGTTGAGTGCGTCGAGACAGCGTGCCGTCAGATTGCAAACCGTGCGCATACCCTCGAAGGCCTCGGGGCCATAGAGCCTGATCTGGCCCGTATATTTCATGGGTGCGTTTGTTGCTTCGATATAGGTTACCATCACTCGATCCGTCTTGGTCTACTCAATTGGCACCACTTCAGCGGCGTCAATGCTTTTATCCGTTATGTGGCACCGAACGGCCCAAGCCTCAACCCCGTTTGCACGTGCACGTTCAAAAGCGCGTGCGTAAGTGGGATCAAGATCGCCGGAAATGCTGAATCTGTTGCAATCGTTTCGCTGGATAATAAACAGCATCACGCCCCGATGACCAGCGGCAACCACGTCGACCAGTTCATCAAGATGTTTTGCGCCTCGCGCCGTCACCGTATCGGGGAATTCCGCCAGTCCGGGCGTGCGGATAAAGTGGACATTCTTGACCTCGACATAGGCTCGCGGGCGCGGACCGTCATCCAGCAACAGGTCGATGCGCGAGTTCCGGCCATATTTCTGCTCACGCTTGAGGCTGGCATATCCTGCGAGGTCCGGAATGAGGCCCTTGAGGATTGCTTCTTCGGCGATCCGGTTCGGCAAGCCGGTATTTACGCCGACCAGCGTGTTATCCGCTTCGACGATCTGTAGCGTATGGGCATATTTGCGGTGAGGGGCATCCGAAACGCTCAGCCAGACGCGGGAACCCGTAGCAGTCAATCCGAGCATGGAGCCGGTGTTGGGCACGGAAGCCGTGATGAAGCGCCCATCGTCAAGCGTGACGTCGGCAAGAAATCTTTTATAGCGGCGTTCAAGCTTGCCGGTAACCAAAGGTGTTTGAAAAATCATGCGCCGATTTAGAGCGGTTCGGCGATTGTGCGAAAGGCTTTTCTGTTAGCTTCGCGAAAATAGTCGGGAAACGAGAGCGGTTGGCCTAGAACAGCGCCTTAACGACGTCGGCCCAGCTCATATCCGCGCCAAGAACCATCGCTGCTGCAACAAGGCCAGCGCCGAGAAAGGTGAGGGTGGTTCTTGTTTCGCTTGTCATTATTCTTCCCCGTCAAATCAGGTGTTCGGACTTGGGAAGAATTTCGCGGGAGAATTTGCCCGGATTGTGATGCGTTAATGGCTATTCCGGGCAATTTGCAGGCTTTTTACGGATAGGGTAAACGCGCCCGTTTTTGTTACCGTTTTACCCAGTTGAAGACGAGTTCCTCGCGAAAAGCGAAGCGGACGACATGGCTTGCCACAACCTCTTCGAGGCGAGCGAGGTTTTCTTCCGAGGTTTCAACAGTGGTGGTCAGTTTTTCCGCGTCGGCATCAAGAATCACGAGACGATTTTCGCCAAGATCGATGGTGCCGTGTTCCGGCGTGAATTCGACCGCGAATTTGTGTGCCCAATGTTTGCAGAGCTGTTGAAGGTAACGGCTGGCATGGGCGGTGGTAACGATTGCTGTTGCTTTCGACATTATGCTGTCCTTTCGAAAAGGTTGCAGCCCGGCGCGTAGCAACATCCTGGCAATTCAGCCAGTAATATTTGCGTCAATTCTAAAGGGAAAGAAAACCAGCAATGGTACGCCCAAGGGGAATCGAACCCCTGTCTGCGCCGTGAAAGGGCGCTGTCCTAACCGCTAGACGATGGGCGCCTGCTGGTGTGGGGCGCTTATAGTCAGGAAATTTCTGACATGCAAGCCCCTTTTTTCACCTGTCTGTGAATAAGTTCAGACAGCATAAACTAGTGCCTATCGGGCGCTAACGGATTGAATTGTAAGGGAAAAAGAAAAACCAGCAATGGTACGCCCAAGGGGAATCGAACCCCTGTCTGCGCCGTGAAAGGGCGCTGTCCTAACCGCTAGACGATGGGCGCCTGCTGGTGTGAGTGGGCTTATATTCAGGAAGGTTCTGACTCGCAAGCCCCAAAAAACACTTTTCTGAAAAAAATCGAATGTACTGCAAAAATGGGGAAAACTTCGGCGGGCGGATTCCTTATTTCCTTGAATATAAAGGCAAAAGAAAAAGCCGGATCATGTGATCCGGCTTTTGTGTATCCCTGATGCGCCTCTTTTATTAGCCCTTGCAGCGCCAGTTCCAGTCGCGTTCCGGTCCGACATCGACGTGAACCGATGTCGTATGGCAATAGGTGCCGACGCCGCCACGCCCGGACATGGAGCGGGCGAAACGGGCGACTTCCCACTTGGAAACGCCGTCGATTTGAATATCTGCGGCTGCACAGATCATATGGAGTGATTTGCGGGCGCCGTTGACCTTGCGATTGTAGGATGGGCTGCGATAGCCGGAAGTTACCATCACCGGGCGACGGAAATGCCGCTCCATGGTTTTCAGCATGGATATGAGCTGTGGCTTGAGGCAGGCAACATCCACGGTCTGTCTTTGAACTTTCAGGCCATTGGGTGCGAGCCGGGCGAGGCCCGGAGCCGAAGCAAGCGTTACGTTTGCGAATTCATCGTCTTCGTTCGCGTCAATATCGCTATCGTCATAAAGGCTGTTGCGATGCTTGATTTCCACGCCGCCATTGGGACGCACACCGGGCAGTGAATAATTATAGTCGTGCTTCGCAGATGGTGAAACTGGCTTGGCGACTGCGAGCTTCTTGTTTTCGGTTCGGTCAGAGCGCGTGCCAGCCGATTCGTCGGAGAAAAGCCGGGCTATGCTGCCTTGCGAGGCCGTTGGGCGTTGCGGCGAGGCGTAAGCGCTCTTCGTTGACCCGAACAATGAAGCAACCTGAACAGGCTTTTCGGCTTCGGCAGGTTTGGCCGCTGCGGTCTGTTCTGGTGCTGCTGCTTCGGCGGGCTTTTCTTCCTTTGCCGGTTCCGGCTGTTTTTTTGCGGTTTCGGCTGGAGCGGCTGCCGCTGGTTGCTCTGCGGCTTGCGCAGGTGCTGGTTCGGCGCTCTTGCTGCCACCAAACATGCCGAAAAGCGATGAGCTCTTGGGCTGCTGCGGGGCGAGGGCAGCGATCTGTGTCGGTTGCTGTTCAGCGGCTGCCGCAGCTTCGGTCGGTTTTGTCTGCTCTTTATTATTGGTGTTTGTCGCTTCAGCCACTGTTGCGGGGTTTGTTTCACCCGGCTTGGCTTCTGCCTTTTTCTCTTCTGACGAAGGGGCCGTCGTTGCTTCGGCGGCGGCTGTCTGATCAGCAGCACTTTGCAATGTATCGGCAATCACGGAGCCATCGGAGGCGGAGGTCATCTGGAGCGGTTTGCCGTCTAGGCCCGTACCGGTCGACGTGCAGGAGGTGACAAGAAGCGCAAGCAAAGCCACGCTACCTGAAAGAAACCTGCCGGTGGTCCGGTGTGTAGAATGCGCAAATTTCAACAGTCTGCTCCAGCTCGATTTCCCTGACCAGTTTGGCGACCCGATTTCATTCGAGCCTACCTGGTTTCGGGAGATCGGCTCTCCCGTGCGAGGCTGACATCATCCCTGATGGCTATCGTCCCCACAGCTCCCGACTGTTCGTGCCGGGAAAGAAATTCAGAAATATCAGCGTGTTATGATGGTCACTTCAGAGTTATGACTGTCATTTCGCTGTATTGGACAAATCACCTGATTGGCAATTGGTTACCAATTTTTAAGTTTTTTAATCGCTGAACGCAACTATTGATGCGCATTTAGCGTTAAAAGACTTCGCGTTCGGTGCGGGCTATTCGATAATAACGAAATATTACTTTATGTAACTATTGGTTACATTAACTATTCGTGTTTGTCAGTCGGGATAGTCTGCGAGGGGTGATCCGGCCTTCACCGTAAGGCGAATTTCCGATTTACATCACTCACTTGTTGACAGGACGCCTCGACTTGGTGCTATCCCTTGGCAATTGCTTTATCCTTGTCTGGTGTTGTGGCCAACAGCATCTTATGCGGCATTAACCGGGAACAGAAACATGACCAAGCGCACGCGGCAGATCGCCAATCTTTTGCTGGCCGCAACAGCGGCGGCGATGCTCACGGCATGCGCGGGCGGAAAAGAGTTTCAGGGCACCCCGCAGGAAGGTGCTTTGCGCACCGGTGTTTTCCCCACATTCGGCCATATGCCGAAGGCTGCGACCACGCAGATCACTGCAGAAGAAAAGCAGCAGCTTACGACCAAGCTTGATACCGACCGCACGCGACTGGCGGCATCCAGAGGCGCCGGCGCCGGCTTCACGCCCGCCGAGGCTGCGAGCCTGCGCCAGCAGGCACAGCAGGAAACGGACGCTACCCTGAAACAGATCGAAAGCGGGGAAGAGTAAGCCCTCTTCCTTGGTTTTAGGCACGCATCTTATCCGAAAACCGTTTCACACTTTTCGGGATGTGCTCTAAAGACGAAATCCGCGTTCTTTGACGCGGCAACACGTCTCGACCCGATTCGAGAACAGGTGTATAGCTCCATTGCGGCGCATACGCGCCATTACGTTCAACCCTCCACCGGAACAGGATCATGTCGGAAGAATTCCATAAAGTCCGTCGTCTGCCCCCTTATGTCTTTGAACAGGTCAACCGTCTGAAGGCATCGGCGCGAGCGGCGGGCGCCGACATCATCGATCTGGGCATGGGCAACCCCGATCTCCCGACCCCGCAGAATATTGT
Source organism: Brucella tritici (assembly GCF_008932285.1). Taxonomy (NCBI): domain Bacteria; kingdom Pseudomonadati; phylum Pseudomonadota; class Alphaproteobacteria; order Hyphomicrobiales; family Brucellaceae; genus Brucella; species Brucella tritici. The sequence continues at coordinate 743,646 of NZ_WBVY01000001.1, read as the reverse complement.
CGACAAGCTGTGCGAGGCCGTGCAGGACCCGCGCGCCCATCGTTATTCTGCATCCAAGGGCATTCCGGGGCTGCGCCGTGCACAGGCACAATATTATGCGCGCCGTTTCGGCGTGAAGCTCAATCCCGATACGCAGGTCGTCGCCACACTCGGTTCCAAGGAAGGTTTCGCCAATATGGCGCAGGCCATCACCGCGCCGGGCGATGTGGTTCTGTGCCCGGACCCGACCTATCCGATTCACTCCTTCGGCTTCATCATGTCGGGTGGTGTGATCCGTTCGATTCAGGCCAAGCCGGATGACAGTTTCATTCCGGCTCTGGAGCGCGGCGTGAAGCATTCGATCCCGAAGCCGATCGCGCTGATCCTGAACTTCCCGTCCAACCCGACGGCCTATGTGGCAACGCTTGATTTCTACAAGGATGTTGTCGCATTTGCCCGCAAGCATGACATCGTCATCCTGTCGGATCTTGCTTATTCGGAAATCTACTTCGACGACAATCCGCCGCCATCCGTGCTGGAAGTGCCGGGCGCCATGGATGTGGCCGTGGAGTTCACCTCCATGTCGAAGACATTTTCCATGCCGGGCTGGCGCATGGGGTTTGCGGTTGGCAATGAGCGCCTGATCGCGGCTCTGACCCGCGTGAAATCCTATCTCGATTATGGCGCGTTCACGCCTATTCAGGTTGCTGCGACGGCAGCACTGAATGGCGATGGAAGCGACATTTCCTATGTCCGCAATGTCTATAAGCAGCGCCGCGACGTGCTGGTTGAAAGCTTTGGCCGCGCGGGCTGGGATGTTCCGCCGCCAGCCGCAACCATGTTCGCCTGGGTTCCGATTCCGGAACGCTTCCGTCCGTTGGGTTCGCTCGAATTCTCCAAGCTTCTGGTGGAGCAGGCCGATGTGGCCGTTGCACCGGGCATCGGTTTTGGCGAACACGGCGATGATTATGTGCGTATCGCGCTGGTCGAGAACGAACATCGCATTCGTCAGGCTGCGCGCAACATCAAGCGGTTCCTCTCCGCCAAGGACGAGAACCTGCAGAATGTAATTCCGCTCGAAGGTCGTCGCGGATAATATTTTCAAGATGGCCACGGGCGGCCTCATGCAGCCCGTGGCTTCCCACCCGATTAAGCCACTCCATACAGAAGGTCGATATAATGAGTGATGCATTACGGATCGGCGTTGCCGGCCTCGGCACCGTTGGTGCTTCGGTGTTGCGTATCCTGCGTGACAAGTCCGAAATGCTCACGCGCCAATGCGGCAAGCCTGTAACGGTTACGGCGGTCAGCGCCCGCGACCGTACGCGGGACCGTGGTATTGATCTTTCCGGTATTGCCTGGTTCGACGATCCGGTCGAACTGGCCAAATCTGCCGATATCGACGTTTTCGTTGAGCTGATCGGCGGCGAGGACGGTCCGGCCAAGGCTTCCGTGGAAGCGGCTCTGCGCGCCGGTCGCCATGTCGTCACGGCGAACAAGGCCCTGCTTGCGCGCCATGGCGTTGCGCTTGCGAAGATCGCTGAAGACAAGGGCGTTCTGCTCAATTTCGAAGCGGCCGTTGCAGGTGGCATTCCGGTCATCAAGGCGATGCGTGAATCGCTGACGGGTAATACGGTTTCGCGCGTCTATGGCATCATGAACGGCACCTGCAACTACATCCTGACCCGGATGTGGGAAGAAGGCATTTCGTTCGAAGCATGTCTCAAGGATGCCCAGCGCCTCGGCTATGCCGAAGCCGATCCTACTTTCGACATCGAAGGCAACGATACGGCACACAAGCTGGCGCTGCTGACCAGCCTTGCCTTCGGCACGCAGATCGCTGCCGATGACATTTATCTCGAAGGCATCAGCAATATTTCGCTGGCCGATATCCGCGCTGCCGATGAACTCGGCTATCGCATCAAGCTTCTGGGCGTGGCGCAGAAAACCGATACAGGCATTGAACAGCGCGTGCATCCGACCATGGTTCCGACCTCGTCGGTCATCGCGCAGGTTCATGGCGTGACCAATGCCGTGGCAATCGAAACCGATCTTCTGGGCGAGCTTCTGCTTTCTGGTCCCGGTGCGGGTGGCAATGCGACGGCATCTGCCGTAATCGGCGATGTCGCGGATATCGCCAAGAGCCGTCCGGGTTTCCAGCACGGTCCGGTGTTCGGTACGCCTGCCAAGGCATTGCAGCCTTACAAACGGGCCAAGATGCGCAAGCATGCAGGCGGTTACTTCATCCGCCTGACGGTTCTTGATCGTATCGGCGCTTTTGCGGCCATTGCCAAGCGCATGGCTGAAAACGATATCTCTCTGGAATCGATTGTTCAGCGTCCACCAATGGATGGCGCAGCGAGCGAAGGCATCAAGACGGTCATCCTCGTCACGCATGAGACGACTGAAGCAGCCGTCAAGAAGGCGCTGGAAGCAATCCTCAAGGACGATCATCTGGTCGATAAACCGCAGATGATCCGCATCGAACGCGCCGGGTGAGAACCGGCGTGACTGCCTCTCTTGCAGGTTGGATTCACCTTTGTTATGAAAGCCGGGTCGGATTTGATCCGGCTTTATTCGTTTCAAGAGACAAAACAGGAAAAGGAGGGCTGTATGATGTATGTGACGCGTCACGACCATCACCGTCAGCACGGCCCCGATTTTGCCCTGCATAAGTAATTTGTGCAGGGCGGAAAAAGACTGAAATCACTGTCTTATCTGCCTTTTCCTGAAGGCGCGGTCGTTGAACCGCTGCCGGACATTCGCCAGCACATCTATTCGTGTCACGGTTTGGAAACCGGGCATTCGTGCGTGGCAGAATTGGGCTGATTGCCATGTCTCTTGTTTCTATCCAGAATCTTTCCCTGACCCTTCATGAACCTCTGTTTGCCAATCTCGATCTCGTTATAGGCGGGGGTGAGCGGCTTGGCATTGTCGCTGCCAACGGGCGCGGCAAGACCAGTCTTCTCCGTCTTCTTGTCGGTGAGGGGGAGCCAACGCTTGGCACCATCACACGGTCGCGCGGGCTGAAGATCGGCTATGTCAGCCAGTATGTGCCTGAAAGCCTGTTCAGTCGCAGCTTTTACGAGGTTGTGCTGGAGGGGCTTGACGAAGAAGCGCGCGATTATGAAAGCTGGCGTGCCGATATTGTGCTGGATGATCTCAATGTCACCGAAGAGCTGCGGCAGCGCCCCATAGGGCAGTTGAGCGGCGGCTGGCAGCGGCTCGCACTTCTGGCGCGGGCATGGGTTTCGGAACCCGATGTTCTTCTGCTCGACGAGCCGACCAACCATCTGGACCTTGAAAAAGTGCGGTTGCTGGAAGATTGGCTGAATGCGCTGCCGCGTTCGGTTGCGGTGGTCGTCAGCAGTCACGACCGCGCTTTCCTTGATGCGGTTACGAAGCGAACATTGTTTCTGCGGGCCGAAAAATCACCGGTTTTCGCTTTGCCATACAGTCAGTCCCGCGTCGCGCTCGATGAAATCGACGCGGCCGATGCGCGGCAGTTTGAAAAGGACATGAAAACAGTCCAGCAATTGCGCAGGCAGGCGGCGAAGCTCAACAATATCGGCATCAATTCGGGCAGTGATCTGCTCGTGGTCAAAACCAAGCAGTTGAAGGCGCGGGCCGACAAGATCGAGGAAAGCGCCAAGGCGGCGCATGTGGAGCGCTCTGCTGGCAAGATCATCTTGAACAGCCGTGGTAGCCACGCCAAGGCTCTGGTTGTTCTCGATCAGGCCGAAATTGCCACGCCCGCTGGAAGACTTCTCTTCAAGACGGGACAGCTATGGATCAATCCGGGTGACCGAATTGTCCTGCTGGGCGCCAACGGCATGGGCAAGACCCGTTTGCTGACGCTGGTGCGTGAGGCCATCCTTGCACCGGATCAAGCGCAGGTCGGGATCAAGGCGACACCGTCCCTTGTGCTTGGATATAGCGATCAGGCCTTGTCGGAGCTTCGCCCCGACTGGACACCATTCGAGACGATCGCGAGAAGTTTCGATATTGGCGACCAGCGGACGCGATCCTTGCTGGCCGGTGCGGGCATGACACTTGAAATGCAGGCCAAGCCGCTGGAACGCTTGTCCGGTGGGCAGAAGGCGCGACTTGCCATGCTGGTTCTGCGGCTGACCAATCCGAACTTCTATATTCTCGATGAGCCAACCAATCATCTGGATATCGAAGGTCAGGAAGCGCTGGAAGTGGAACTGCTCCGCAATGAAGCGGCGAGCCTGATCGTCTCGCATGACCGCAGTTTTGTTCGCAATGTCGGCAACCGTTTCTGGATGATCGAAAGAAAAAAGCTGGTCGAAGTGGAAAGCCCTGAGTTTTTCTTTGAAGGAATCGGAAGCTGATTGGCATCGATGGACTTGGATGTTGTATTGAGATACTGGATGTTGCGCAGAAGCTTGATACTGGAATCTTATATATCTTCCTGTCTTTATGGTATGGCTTGATCATAATCCGCTAAAGGTTGATTTTCATGATTCGTTCTACGTTAACAACTTTTGTTTTAGCCGGCCTCGCTCTCGGTGCAATCGCCTGTTCCAGCCAGCAACTTGTTCCCGATGAGGTGGCTCCCGTCATTCCTGAAGCCGTGGCGGATACGGACGTTCCCGGCATCGGGCGCATTGGCAAGTGGATGATTGACCCCGATGGAGGGATCGCGGATTGGGGTGGTATGCAATATGAAGGGCAGACCATCCATGAGGTCATCAATATTATCTTCATTGATTCAGGTGCGAGCAGTGCGGATGACGCCAAGGCGCGGCTGGTGGATGCCATGACCAAGGCTGGCTATCCGGTGCGCTATCACCATTCGTCTGGATACCGTGGTGTTGTGGATGGCGAAGTATACGGGCAAGTACCGGAACAAGATGCTTATGCCTTCTCCAATCGGATCTATTTTCTGGATAACAATCATGGTCGTATTTTTGGACCGCGAAAAACCGCCAATGGCTGGGTATTTACTGGCGCATTAAGCCGTGAACACGTGGACTATATTCACAGGGTTCACGTCTATGCATCGTTTAGCCAGGCCCGCGATGATCTGGCCACTCGGTTGACGGAGAACAGCATTTACAAGCGCGATGGAGTTGTGCCGTTGGATAACGGCAGTACCGCAGATTACACCACCGGGGATCATGATGGAAATGCCGTTGTGATGAAGGCGCGGTAGGAAAGACACCGGCTAAGACGGGAAGTTCTGGTCTGGTCGCAATCCAACTGGATCGCTTTTTGTAGCCGTTTGTCATCACATCCGGCAGGGACATGAAACGAAGCGTGTATAGCTTAAATCGATTAAGGGTTTGAGCGTACAGTGTTTTCAGGTTTTGCGTACTTGCAGGGGGCGGGGGACTTTGACAAAAGGTTTGCACAGTGTCGCTATAAGAGGCGGCAGTCGCGGACTTTATACGCCGCATCCACGCAATTCGAATTCAGGACTTTGTTCAAATGGCCAAGACCGCAGAGCAGCACCCCCACGGACTGGATCGCATTCTCACACTCGAACTGGTCCGCGTGGCCGAGCGTGCAGCGGTTGCCGCGGCGAGGCTGCGTGGCCGTGGCGACGAAATGGCTGCCGATCAGGCTGCTGTCGATGCCATGCGCCAGGAATTGAACCGCCTTCCGATCGCCGGAACGGTTGTTATCGGTGAAGGCGAGCGCGACGAAGCGCCGATGCTCTATATCGGCGAAGAAGTTGGCACCAAGCAGGGGCCGGACGTCGATATCGCGCTTGATCCGCTGGAAGGCACGACGATCTGCGCCAAGAACCTGCCGAATTCGCTCGCTGTTATCGCGATTGCCGAGAAGGGCAATCTGCTTTACGCGCCTGATGTTTACATGGAAAAGATCGCCGTTGGTCCGGGCTACTCGAAGGGTGTCGTCGATCTTGACGCCAGCCCGACGGATAACATCATGTCCGTCGCCAAGGCGAAGGGTGTGAAGCCGAACGAAATCACGGCCTGCATCATGGACCGTCCGCGCCATGCGCGTCTGATTGAGGAAGTCCGGGCAACCGGCGCTGCGATCCGCCTCATCGGCGACGGTGACGTGGCCGGAGTGATGCACACGACCAACCCGGACGAAACCGGCATCGACATCTATATCGGTATTGGAGGCGCGCCTGAAGGCGTTCTGGCTGCAGCAGCTCTGCGCTGCATTGGTGGCCAGATGCAGGGCCGCCTTCAGCTCAATACCGATGAAAAGATCGCTCGTGCCGCGAAGATGGGCATTGCGGACCCGAAGAAGGTCTATTCGCTGGAAGAAATGGCCAAGGGCGACGTGCTTTTTGCCGCTACCGGCGTGACGGATGGCAACATGCTTTCCGGCGTGAAATTCGCCCGCGACTATATCCAGACGCACACCATCGTCATGCGTTCAAGCTCGCAGACAGTGCGCGAGATCAAGGCGCGGCATCAGGATCTGTCGAAGTTCTAGGAGATTGCGCTAGAACGGTTCAGCCTAAACCTTGGCAGGATTGAACGTAGAATAGTCAAAGGCGGCATTGCAAAAATGCCGCCTTTTGTGTCTTTAGAAAATTATGACGACAGAGCGCTTTTTCCTCGGAATAAAACAATCCGCAACCGGACAGAAATGGGTAGACCGGCTTGGCCTGCGTGAGGCCAATACGGCGCTTGCCATTGCGCAGCATCACGGCATTTCCGATCTGGTTGCCCGCGTGCTTGCCGGGCGGGGGGTGTCGGTTGAAGGCGCGCCGGAATTTGTCGATCCGACGCTGCGCAATCTCATGCCCGATCCCGCGACGCTTACCGATATGGAGAATGCCGCAGGGCGGATTGCCGGTGCCATTCTGCGCCGCGAGACCGTGGCCATTTTTGGCGACTACGATGTCGATGGGGCGTGTTCTTCCGCTTTGATGGCACGTTTTCTCAAGCATTATGGCATTCAGCACTCCATCTATATTCCCGACCGGATTTTTGAAGGTTACGGTCCCAATCCCGATGCCATGCGCGATCTGGTCGCCAAGGGGGCGAGCCTTATCGTCACAGTCGATTGTGGCACCAACAGCGCGCCGTCCATTACAGCTGCCAGGCAGGCCGGAGCGGATGTCGTCGTGCTCGATCACCATCAGGTCGGCGGCGATCTGCCGGAGGATGCGGTGGCTATCGTCAATCCCAACCGCGAAGACGATATTTCGCAGCAGGGGCATCTTTGCGCGGCAGGCGTGGTCTTTCTGACATTGGTGCAGGTGACCAAAATCTTGCGCGAACGCGGCAAGGGATCAGGCCCCGATCTTCTTTCCCTGCTCGATCTGGTGGCACTGGCGACGGTCTGCGACGTGGTGCCGTTGACAGGTGTCAACCGCGCTTTCGTCGTCAAGGGACTGGTCGTTGCGCGGTCGCAGAGCAATGTCGGCCTTGCTGCCTTGGCGCGCGTTGCCCGCATTGGTGAACCGCTCAATGTCTTTCACCTCGGTTATCTTATCGGGCCGCGCATCAATGCTGGCGGGCGCATCGGCGATGCGGGGCTTGGCGCACGACTGCTGACATTGGACGATCCCGCAACCGCGGATCGGATTGCAGTCGAGCTTGACCGTCTCAATCAGGAGCGTCAGGCCATGGAAGCCGAGATGATTATGGAAGCGGAAGCGGAAGCTTCGCTGGAAATCTCCGGCGGTGCGGGCGCGTCGGTGATCGTGACTGCAAGTGACCGCTGGCATCCCGGTATCGTCGGGCTGCTGGCCTCACGGCTCAAGGAAAAGGCCCGGCGGCCAGCCTTTGCCATTGCTTTCAACGCCAATGGCGTTGGATCGGGTTCAGGGCGTTCGATCACGGGGCTTGATCTGGGCAAGCTGGTGCGTGGTGCGATGGAGCGCGGGTTGCTCGTCAAGGGTGGCGGCCATGCCATGGCGGCGGGCATTACCATCGAGCGCGCAAATCTTGGCGCGTTGCGGGCTTATCTTGAAGAAGAATCGGCGCATATCGTTTCGCGCCTGCGCGAAAACCAGAGCCTGTCCATCGATGGCGCACTGGCCGCATCGGGTGCAACAGTATCGCTCTACGAAGCCTTGCAGAAGGCTGGGCCATACGGTTCGGCGCATCCGCAACCCATTTTGGCGCTGCCGCACCATATACTGGCCGATGTGCGTGGCGTCGGGCGCGATCACGTGCGTGTCGCGTTGCGTGGTGCGGATGGAAAGCGCGTCAATGCCATAGCCTTCCGGGCGGCTGAGGGTGATCTTGGACGCTTCCTGTTCAACAATATCGGCCAGAGCGTCCACGTTGCAGGCAATCTGTCGCTAAATCATTGGAATGGCTCGGTCACGCCTCAGATACAGATTCTGGATGCGGCTTTGCCTATTTGAAGTTCCGGGCCCATTTGAAATTTCTGGATTTTTTTGCCTTCACGCTCTTGTGAGGTGTGGGGGCGAATTCCCATATGAGCACTGATTTAAACATTCAGACATGACTCTAAGTGGGAGAAACCGATGCCGGGTTCCGGAAGCCGCCTGACCAAACTGACAGCTGCCATGGTATTGGGGCTGATTGCCTCTTTTGCAGCGGTCGATTTCGCCGAGGCTCGCCGTGCGGGCGGTGGCGGTTTCGGCAGCCGTGGCGCACGCACCTATTCTGCGCCAGCGCCGACGCGTACTGCACCTAACAATGCTGCGCCGATGGAACGTTCTATGACGCCGAATACCGGCGCGACGCAGACCAACCGTCCGGGAGCAACCGGCGCGCAGAATGCTGCGCAGGCACAGCGTTCCGGCGGTATGTTCGGTAACTTTGGCCGTTCCATGCTGGGCGGTCTTCTCGTCGGTGGCCTGATCGGCATGCTGCTCGGCAACGGCCTTGGCGGTCTTGCCGGCATGTTCGGCCTGTTATTGCAGGTTGCGGTGATCGCGCTCATTGCCATGTTTGTCATGCGCATGTTCGCAAATCGTCGCCAGCCGGCTGCGGCAGGCGCCGGTAACGCAGGCGCGCAGCCTTTCGGCGCGGCAAAGACCGCATCCCCGCAAGCTGGTTTCGGTGGCCGTACGTCTTCGGTGAACCCGTTCGAGGCCAAGCAGGCAGCTGCTCCGGTTACTCCCGCCGCTCCGGCGGTTGAAGATGAACCGATGGATGTCGGTCAGGAGGATCTGGATCGTTTCGAACAGATGCTCTCCGAAGTCCAGACCGCCTATGGCCGTGAGGATTATGCAGCGCTGCGCAAGCTCGCGACCCCGGAAGCCATGTCCTATCTGGCCGAAGAACTGGGCGAGATCGCTTCCAGCGGCATGCGTAACGAAGTGAAGGACGTCAAGCTTCTGCAGGGCGACGTTTCCGAAGCTTGGCGCGAAGGTAATGTCGAATACGCAACCGTTGCGATCCGCTATTCGGCGATCGACGTGATGCTGGATCGCAATACCGACGCTGTCGTCGAAGGCAATCCGGATGAGCCGGTGGAAAGCGTCGAACTCTGGACGTTCACCCGCACGGATGGCGGTGAATGGCTTCTCGCAGCCATTCAGGGAACGGAATAACCGTTCAGGATTGAAAAAAGCCCCGCCCTTGTGGCGGGGCATTTTTATTACCAGCTACCGATGTTTTCGGTTGAAGCCCACGGCTCCTGCGGCGCCAGACGGTCGCCCTTCTGGATCAGCTCGATGGAAATGCCATCGGGCGACTTGATGAACGCCATGTGCCCGTCACGCGGCGGGCGATTGATGGTAACGCCTGCATTCTGCAGCTTCTGGCAGGTGGCATAGATGTCATCGACCAGATAGGCGAGATGGCCAAAATTGCGGCCGCCCGTATAGGTCTCCGGATCCCAGTTGAAGGTGAGTTCCAGCTCGGGCGCCCGCTCTGCCTTAGCCCGGTCCGTATCGGATGGCGCAGCGAGAAAGATCAGCGTGAAGCGGCCTTTTTCATTTTCGGTGCGACGGATTTCTTCGAGGCCGAGTTTGTTTACATAAAAATCGAGAGATTCGTCGATGTCGCGAATTCGGACCATCGTGTGCAGATAGCGCATAGTCTTTTCCTCGGCTGTTGTAATTCAGGCGGTGCTGTCGTTCGGAAACGCAAGGACATCGAATCCGATGTTGGAGGCCGGACGTCAAGTTATCACGGACAGAATGGTGTTCAAAAATTTTGAGCAGCAGACGTGACGGGAAATGTCCCGGAAACATCATTGCCAAATTGACGACCGGCCATATTTCAGGTGGTGGGTCGGTTTAAAATTGCTGGCGGGCTGGAAAAAGTAACCATGAAGTTGTGAAGTCTGTGGTCTTCATGGGGACGGATGCAAGTTAGGGCTTGCCGCCTCCGGTTAAGGAAGTGTTATTCTTTGGACAAGAATCAGGTTGGAATCGCAACGGAAGAACAGAGGAGGGGCGAACGCATGGCGGACAAGTCTGTGTCAAATGACCAGTTTCACAGCCAGCACGCCTCGGAAGAGCTGGGCGATATCATCGAAGTATCGGGCCATATCAAATGGTTCGACGTAGCCAAGGGCTACGGCTTCATTGTTCCAGACCAGCCGGGCCTTAATGACATTCTTCTTCACGTGACGTCACTGCGTCGCGACGGCTTCCAGACTGCACTGGAAGGTGCACGCATCGTTTGTGAAGTTCGCAATGGTGATCGTGGCCTGCAATGTTTCCGCGTCCTGTCGATGGATACGTCTACCGCCATTCATCCGGCGCAGATGCCACCGCAGCGCACCCATGTGACTGTTACGCCGTCGAGCGGCCTTGAGCGCGTGATCGTCAAGTGGTTCAACCGCACCAAGGGCTTCGGCTTCCTGACGCGCGGCGAGGGGACGGAAGATATTTTCATTCATATGGAAACGCTGCGTCGTTTCGGCATGATGGAACTGCGCCCCGGTCAGGTCGTGCTCATTCGCTTCGGCGAAGGCGACAAGGGCCTGATGGCTGCTGAAATCCATCCGGATATAGGCACGGCAATTCCAGTTTCGCATTAGAGCATGTCTCCCGAAAGTGGGAACCGCCTCCGCGGGGAAATCAGTTCGCTGGACTGATTTCTGATCCCCGCTACGGCGGGATAGAGACATATGTAAAAACAAATGGATAGGGCGGCTTCAATGTTCCGCTTTAATCAGAATGGCTCTCGAGCGCTCTCACTGTTTGTTTTGACGCGCATCTCATCCGAAAACCGTTTCACACTTTTGGGGACGCGCTCTAAAAGCGCGCCAAATTTCTCAATTTTTGTAACAAGCAGGTGAAGGCCGCTTTGTGCGGCCTGCGTGGTCTTGTCGTCACTCTGTCCCGTTGATAGGTTCCAAGCCTGTTTGTTTACAAGCCAGTTTGTTTATCTGAGTGGGCAGGGTATGGGTCGCATTTTTCTTGCTTTAGCGTTTGTTTTCTTCGCATTCGCCGCTCAGGCGGATGAAACACAGCCGATGCGGCTGCCTGTCGACAAGGAACCGCTGACATTCGTCACCGCCAATGGCAACAAAGTGAATTTTGCGCTGGAAGTGGCTGAAAGCGATGATGCGCGTGTACGCGGCCTGATGTGGCGCACGGATTTTCCCAAAGACCGGGCGATGATCTTCGTGTTCGGAGAGATGCGCCGGGTCATGATGTGGATGCAGAATACACCGTCGCCTCTTGATATGGTTTTCCTTGATGACAAGGGACGCGTATCGGCCATTCACGAAAATGCGGTGCCATTCTCCGAAAATATCATTTCATCTGAGGTTCCGGCAGCGTATGTCGTGGAACTTCTGGCCGGCACGGTTAAACGAGCCGGCATAAAGCTCGGTGACAAGGCTATCCATCGCGTGATCTGCGGTGCGTGCAAGCCTTGATATCGAGACAAGACAATCAAGAGGAATAATCAGGTGAGTGCCCTCGATATCGAATATTTCGAACATGATGGCTTGCGTCTGGCGTATCGTCAGGACGGAGAAGGCGATCCGATCCTGCTCATTCACGGCTTTGCGTCTTCAAGTATCGTCAACTGGGTTTCGCCCGGATGGTTCCGCACGCTGACCGAAGCCGGATATCGCGTCATCGCCATCGATAATCGCGGGCACGGGCTTTCCGCAAAGCCCCATGACGCGGACGAATATACGCCGACCAAGATGGCGGCGGATGCGGCAGCACTTCTCGATCATCTCGGGATCGAGAGCGCGCACGTCATGGGCTACTCCATGGGCGCGCGCATTACCGCATTTCTGGCGATTGAACACGCCGAGCGCGTTCATAGCGCTGTTTTTGGCGGTCTTGGCATCGGCATGGTGACGGGCGCTGGCGACTGGGAGCCTATTGGCGAGGCGCTGCTTGCAGAAGATCCGACCACGATCACCCATCCGCGTGGGCAGATGTTCCGCAAATTTGCCGACCAGACCAAGAGTGACCGTATCGCCCTTGCAGCGTGCGTGATTACCTCCAAGGAGCTGGTTCCTGCTGCAGCGATTGCACGCATCATGCAGCCTGTTCTCGTGGCCGTCGGCACGACCGATGATATTGCAGGCAGCGCGCAGGAGCTGGCTGATCTTTTGCCAAATGGACAGGCCGTCGATATTCCGGACCGCGACCATATGCTGGCCGTTGGTGACAAGGTCTACAAGCAGGCGGTGTTGCAGTTTTTGATAGAAAATCCGCTCTGACGGGAATTTGATCTTGGACAAAGAGCGCGTCGACGGGGCGCGTCAAATTCGGCTGTGTCAAGGCAAACCATTTTAAGTTATGCTGCGCGCCGAACTCGTATTGCGGCGTGGGGACTGAGCGAAAGTTCGGCTGTCGTCTCCTCCTCGCGCGGTGCAAAACTGGAGTATGCATATGTCCGTTCGCACATCAGCGAAAGCGACCCCCGGTCTGGGGCAGGTCGATCCTATCTGGCATTCCATCCGTGCCGAAGCGGAGGAAGCGGCCAAGAACGATCCCGTATTGGGTACGTTCCTTTATGCCACGATCCTCAACCAGCCGAGCCTGGAAGATGCGGTCATGCATCGTATCGCCGAACGTCTTGGCCATGCCGATCTGAGCGCCGATATTTTGCGCCAGACCTTCGACGCGATGCTGGATGCCAATCCTGAGTGGTCGCAGATTGTGCGCGTCGATATTCAGGCGGTTTATGATCGCGATCCGGCCTATAGCCGCTTCATGGACCCTATCCTTTATCTGAAAGGTTTCCATGCGATCCAGACCCATCGTCTGGCGCATTGGCTTTACCATGAAGGCCGCAAGGATTTTGCCTATTATCTGCAGAGCCGTTCGTCATCGATCTTCCAGACCGATATTCATCCGGCCGCACGGCTTGGCAGCGGTCTGTTCCTCGATCATGCGACCGGACTTGTGGTCGGCGAAACAGCCTTGATCGAAGACAATGTTTCGATTCTTCACGGTGTCACGCTCGGCGGCACAGGCAAATCGAGCGGCGACCGCCATCCGAAAATCCGTCATGGCGTGCTGATCGGTGCTGGCGCGAAAATTCTTGGCAATATCGAAGTCGGTCATTGCTCGAAAATCGCTGCTGGCTCAGTGGTTCTGAAGCCCGTCCCGAACAATGTCACGGTAGCCGGTGTGCCAGCCCGGATCATGGGCGATACGGGTTGCGCCGAGCCTTCCCGCGTCATGGATCAGATGCTGGGCGAGGGGATTTAGGCGATACATCGTATTGTTGCAGGCTGAACGGGCCGCTTGCTGGTTTTTTCCAGTATGCGGCCTATATTCTGTCAAAAGAAGCTATTAACTGCCGACAACCCTTGAGCACGGCTTTGCCGGGGGTTTACATAGGAAATGGCCGGATGCAATAAACCGGCTCAATTCAATATCAGGAGAAGCCGGTTGAAACCCGAAGAACTCAAAAAACTGGACGCCTATTTCAAACGGACCTTCAACAATCCCGGCCTGCAGGTGAAAGCGCGTCCTCGCAAGAATGACTCCGCCGAGCTTTACCTCAACGATGAATTCCTCGGCCTGGTCTATAAGGACGAGGATGAAGGCGAACTCTCCTACAATTTCTCGATGGCCATTCTCGACGTCGATCTTTGATCGGTCGCGGTAATCGCGTCGCGTGCGACGCTGATGCCGGGCAGGAATGCTCTCTGACGCCCTTTCCGATGGAGAGGGCGTTTTGTTATCCTGACACGGCTATCCCTGAGTTCTGGATATCCCTATGAAATTCGGTTTTTCATTAGTCATGCTCCTGATGGCCCTGTCTTTAGCTGCGCGCGCAGAAGTTCTGGGAACAATCGAAACCGAGCAGGACGATGGCTCGCGCTCGGTAATTGAGATACTTGATGAGCCGCAAAGCATCGGGAAATGTGACGGCGCTTATGCTGCGGCAGCCTATGTCATGGATCGTGATTTTTCCCTTCTTGCAGGAAAAGGATGCTGGAAGCTTCTTGGATCGGCAGAAATGTTAAAGCTGGAAATCGTGTTGGCTGCCACGGAAGAACATCTTTTGAGCGGAGTTCCGCTCAGCCAGATCAAGTTCGCTGAAGACGGTCGCTCCAAATTTCAGCATCTGGTCGGGCAATAAAGCGTGTCGCGCTTTATCAAATTTGAAAGGCACGCTTTAAGCTTTTGTTTTCAAGCATGTCTTTATCCCCAAACCGGTTCCCACTTTGGGGCAACATGCTTTAGGATCAGTCGATCTGTTTTGTATCGTTTCCCAGAAGATGCGTGTTCGCAAAATCGACGACCGCCTTGTCCAGTGATTGCCAGTCGACAAGCATGGAGCGGGGGAAGCGATAGAGTATCTGCAGGTCGCGTCCGAACTGGACATCGCGCTCGCATGAATTGAAGCTTTCCGCAGCACTATCCGCAAGGCATCGCGCAACGAATTCCGGCTTGCCGCTGCTCTGATCTGACAGGACGAGTTCCTCGCCCTTGTAACCGCTGTTTTCGAGAAAGCGGTGCACCGTCAGGTTTCCGGGCGCTGCTTCTCCGTTCGGGTCAATCAGTTCGGCATAGATCGGCAGATAACGCCCGCTCATATCGCGCGACATGGTTCGCTGCTCGATGGACATGAAAATGAGATGCCGCTTTGGAGTGAGGAGGTTGAAGATGGCGCGGTCGCGTTCCGTGTAGCCGGTAAGGCCCGGCCAGCGGGCATAAAGATCGAGACGCCCTGTCACCCCATCTCGTCGCTGGTTTGAAAAGCGGATCATATTGGCTGGAATCGACAGGACGTTGTTGCCAATGATGATTTCATAAGCGTGCGTGCTGTCGGAGTGTCCGCCCCGCGCAATCAGGGGACCAAGCAGACGTCCGCCAACATTCACGGCAACCGAGAGCAGAATCAGAGCGATAACCGCCAACAGCAGCCAGCCGAAGAGGCGACTTCCCATTTTCGAGGCGGTGTAATCTGGTGCTGTTTCCATCTGGGCGTCATGGTGATGATATTGCAAAAGAATATCGGTCTTTTATGGTTAACAGAGCGTGAAGTCGTGCTTGTATGACAGCTTGAAACGGCTTAGCGATTCTATATCGAGCTTGCTGATGGAGGAAGAACATGCCGATCTATGCATATAACGGGCACAAGCCGCTATTCGCGGACCGCAGCAGCAACTGGATCGCGCCCGATGCGACCCTGATCGGCAAGATCGTTGTCGGCGAGAATGCCGGTTTCTGGTTCGGTGCCGTTTTGCGCGGCGACAATGAGCCGATCACCATTGGGGACGACACCAATGTTCAGGAACACACCATCATGCATACGGATATCGGCTTTCCGCTGACAGTCGGTGCAGGCTGCACAATCGGGCATCGGGCCATTCTTCATGGTTGCACCGTCGGCGACAACACATTGATCGGCATGGGCGCCATCGTTCTCAACGGCGCGAAGGTCGGAAAGAATTGTCTGATCGGGGCAGGGGCGCTTGTAACCGAGGGCAAGGAAATACCGGACAATTCGCTGGTGGTCGGCTCTCCTGCGCGAATTCTCCGGGAACTGGACGATGCTGCGGTCGAAAAACTCAGGCTTTCGGCAGAACATTACGTCGAGAAGGCCCGGTCTTTCATGCGTGGGCTGGAACCGGCCTGAAATGAAAAAGGACGGGGCCAGAGGGAGACTGACGGCCCGTCCTTGTTCGTTTTATCGTTCTGGTCAGTTCTTGATGCTGCCGACCAGGAGTTCGCGGTCACTCTTGATCGAAACCCAGCTTCCGGTGTTCGTGGTCGACTGGCGCTTCAGATAGCTATAGTCGGTCTTGTTCCAGGCGAGGACGCGGGTATCGAGATTGTCGAGGATGAAGTCGCCGCGGTCGGTGCGAACGGTCAGAACCGCATGGCCTTCACCGTTTGGTTGACGGACCACCGTGAAAAGCAGCGTATTCGCCGGGATGCCGAGCGCCATCAGTTCTCGACGCTTCAAAAGCATGTAGTCGTCGCAGTCACCCACTGTTGTCGGGTATTCCCAATATTCCTCGCGGCCCCAGGCTTCCATATCGGTCATCGGCGCGATCTTTTCGTTGACGCTCGCATTCACCGTAATGATCTGTTTCCAGATTTCCGGTGTCAGCTTCAGCATATTGCTGTTGCGACTGGTGATGTTGCATTCGGACTTGTAGCGCTCGCAGAACTCGTAATGGCCAATGGGCTGCGAAGTGCGTTCACCGGTCGTCATCCACGGTGAATTGGAGGCGGGACTTGCTGCCTCTGCCAGTCCGATTCCGAGCAACATCAGGATGGCTGCGATGATGGTTTGTTTTGTCATTCTTTTGTCTCCCTGTTGGAGACCAAGATGACTTAGACAATTTGAAGGCACGCAAATTTGCGCGCGAAAATGCGAGTCAAATTCGATTAAAACTGCAAATAACGCTGAAACTTTTTGTCAACGAACGGACAAATTTGGGGCAAATCGGGCTGTTTTTGCGGCTTTTTCGTGATTGCGGGCAATTCGCGGTTTGCCATTCCGTAACCTTGACGCGCATTCATCTTTTGGGCGGATGCTTTCAGCCGAAAAGACTGTCCAGTGTTGTGCTGGTCTGGATGGTAGCGAATTCGATTGCAAAACCGCCCTGGAAATGACGGACGACGGTTCCCCGGATCGGTCCAAGCATGACACCGCTCCTGATCGCGGGCTTGAACTCGCTTTCGATGGCCGCACCGGAAAGCGAAAGGTCGGCAATGCGGCACAGTCTCTGGGCGCCGTCGGCGAATGTAATGTTGTGCTGGGCCTTGCGCGGCACGACGCGTTCGTGACGGCGATCTTCGGGCAAGGAAAGTTCGTGCTTGTTGGCGAGCCAGGTCAACTGTGCGGAAAGCTTGTCTTTCTTCTGTTCGGAGGTCGACAGGAGAATGTGGAAGCCTTCGGATGTAATCTCGTTGGCAATTCCTTCGATCCGTCCCACATGGTCGATATAGGCGATGATGCGTTCGCCGTTGCGCGGCGTTGCAATGCCGCTCATGAGCGCAGTTCCTGGCGACATGCGCTTGATGATACAAGGAAATTCGCTGCGATTTTCCAGCATATAGCGACCGTTGAGATCGACATTCACGGCGTTGAAATTTTCCTGCCGCACATTGCTTGCAGAAGATGCCGCAGCAAATCTGTTCATCAAAGCCGATCCATCTCGAAATTTGGCACTCTTACTACCTGTTACAATACAGTAGCCGTCGATAAAGAGAAATCGCGATTTCAACCCTGCGTCAGGCTTTGCCGCCCTTGATAACGCGCAATTTCGGAACGGCATGTGGCTGCGTCAGGCGAACATTCGTCCACTCTCGCCCTGCTCGGGGCGCATTTACTGTGATGGCGGCCGATTTTCGGACGTCATTTGCCAGAATCAGATCGGGAGCCACCGGTTCGATAGAGTTCAGATGGCCGAGGACGATTGGATCGGCTCCGACCCACGTGACGGAATCAAGCACAGCGATGCTGCCGAGAAGGCTGATCTGCCCATTCGACGCTTCCAGCGGGGCGAGAAACATTTCCAGACCGAGGCTTCGTCCGGACATGCTGATTCCCACATGCGAAACGAGGGCAGGGACTTCGAGGCTACTCACATTTTCCGTCAGTTCACCAAGGGCTGCCCGGTCCCGCTCGGACCAGAGCGAGAGAAACCGTGTGTTCTTCAGTTCCCGACCGAAAAGGGTGCAGATGCGTGTTCCCGCCAGACGAAACGACAGGTCGCCGTCTTTTTCAGCCTCAAGGAAGAAGAGGTCGGACAGGTGGCGCCCGAGCTTGCGCGGCTCGATCTGTTCGCGCATTGGCGCACGAAAGAAACCGTTTTCCGTGCGAGCCAAGCGCTGCCATTCGCTGAAAATCGCGATCGTACTGCGGTGTTTCATCATGCGCCGTTGATTTGTCCGTTGCACGCGGAGGCTGCCTCCGCTGTTGAACGCATTAAAATAGTATTAACGACGAGGATGCCAGTTTAACCCTTTCTTCATCCACCGGGCTCGTCTGTTAAGGTTAATAATAAGTAATGGTTGCATGGCGCTGAAAGACGCGCTTTGATAAGGCATCAGACGAAGCCTTTGACTTGGTTGGCGTTTTTCTGAGCTCCAGATTTAATTTCGCGAAAGATTTCTGTTCGCGTCAAGGCCGGCCGGGAACCTCCGTCGGCCTTTATTTTTAACAAATTCTGCCCTATCAACATGCATCGACCAGACGCAAAAGGCTCCTTCGGTCTGATTGCGGTGCTTCGCATAAAATAGAAAGCAGCAGTTCATGAGCGTTCCCCAGCCGGAAATGAACGGCAGTAACCGCCGGTCGGGCGGTAGTGAGCCGATATTCAATATTCCGGGCGTTGTTCTCGCTCTGATTGGTCTGTGCGCTGCAGTCTATGTTTATCAGAACTACCTCATCAGCGAGCAGCAGAACTATGAGTTCATGCTGAACTTTGCGCTCATCCCGGCACGTTTCTCGCTGGCGGATGGGTTTACCGATCCCGCAGCACTTTTCACGCTCATCAGCTATTCCTTCATGCATGGCGGCTTTGCCCATATTGCCGTCAACATGATCTGGCTCGCAGCTTTCGGTTCCCCGCTCGCGGGCCGTATCGGTACGGGGCGAATGATCGTTTTCTGGATATTCACCTCGGTGATTGCCGGGTTGACCCATTATGCGATCTATCCGGACAGCGTTTCGCCACTGGTGGGGGCATCGGGTGCGATTTCGGGAATGATGGGTGCAGCGGCGCGTTACGGCTTCCGCCGCATCGGCCATGGACGCAGATCGGAATTCGCTGGCCCTGTTCTTCCGGTTGGGCTGACCCTGACGCTGAAGCCTGTCCTGACTTTTGTGGGTGTCTGGTTCCTGATCAACATCATTACCGGCCTTTATTCGACTGGCGGGGCGGACCTTTCGAGTATAGCCTGGGAAGCGCATATAGGCGGTTTCATTGCCGGGTTCTTCGGTATTTCACTGCTGGACCGCCCACGCAGCTATGATGCCGTGCTGAGGCGATAAGTTCTGCACTCTTTTGGCTTTGACAAAGCCTTCTCCCCATTTGATGCCACTTGCTAATCTGACGTTCGAAGCGCACCATCATGGAACGTGGTGGGAGGAGCTGCGTTCTGCTTCATATGGCGTTTGAACGCCGGAAGCAGCGAGTGCTAAATCTTGGAGGGACTTTGGCATGACCGTAAGATCGATTCTCGAGACAAAGGGCAGGGATGTGCTGGTTATCGCACCTGCCGATACGCTATCCCACGCCGTCGCCATGTTGAACAAACACAAGATCGGCGCGCTGGTGGTGTGCGACGAGGCCGGTCGAATCAAGGGTATCCTGTCTGAACGCGATGTTGTGCGTGCCGTCGCCGCTCAAGAAACCAAGGCCATGAGCATGCCGGTGGCCGAAGTCATGACGGCAAAAGTGCAGGTGTGCCGCGAACATCATACGATCAATCAGGTGATGGAGATCATGACGCGAAGCCGATTCCGCCATATGCCGGTGGAAGAAGGTGGCAAGCTCGTGGGAATCATCTCAATCGGTGACGTCGTGAAGCGGCGCATTGAAGACGTCGAGCGCGAGGCGGAAGATATCCGCACCTATATCGCTACCGCCTGAGAGCCTGTTCCAAAAGTCGCCCTGTGTGGCTGCAAATAGTAATTTATCTGCGTTTCGGTGCTCATGCCGTTTTTGGATTCAGGCTTCGAAGCGATTTTTCCATTCTCCCGGATGGGAAGGCCAACCGGGAGAGGTTTTTTTGCAGTCGAATCAACGTGCGCGGAGATATCGCTCGGCAGCATAAAGCGAGATTGCAGCCGCATTCGATACGTTGAGCGACTTGATTTCGCCCGGCATGTCGAGGCGGGCAAGCGCGGTGACTGTTTCGCGCGTCTTTTGACGCAAGCCTTTGCCCTCCGCACCAAGCACGAGAGCGATTCGCCCGCCGGACAAGGTGGCTTCCATTTCCAGCGGCCCTTCCGAATCAAGACCGATGGTCTGGAACCCGAGGCTGTGCAGCTCTTCAATCGCTTCGGCCAGATTGCGCACTTCAATATGCGAGATCATTTCGAGGGCACCGGAGGCGGCTTTTGCCAGAACGCCGGTTTCCTGCGGGCTGTGACGGCTTGTAGTAATCAGCGCGCCGGCACCGAAGGCTACGGCCGAGCGCATGATGGCACCGACATTGTGCGGATCGGTTACCTGATCGAGGACGAGAAGCAGCGGGCTGTCCTTCAGTTCGGACAGTTTACGCGCGCGCAGCGGCTCTGCTTCGATCATGACGCCCTGATGGACGGCTTCGGAACCGGTTTCCTTGTCGATGTCGCGCGGATCGACTATTTCGACGGGGAAGGGGAGAGATTCGGCCTCTCCGATCTCGAGCCGGGCGAATCCGTTTCGCGTCGCGCGCATGCGCAATATCTTGCGTTCCGGGTTTTCCACGGCGGCGCGGACCGTATGCAGGCCATAAAGCCGAACGGTTCCCTCGGTCACGGCGCTTGCCGAAATGGAAGGACGCTGCGGTTTGCGCGGTGATTTGCCTTCGGTCACGGCCTTCTGGTCGCGATGCTGGCGGCGCAGGCGCGCATAATGAGAATCTTTTGGTGTGCGGGGCGAGTTTTGATCGGTCATGGCGTGCTTATAACTCTTTAGGTGAGCGGAAGATAGCGACTTCACCTGTGATTGCTATCAGGCTGTTCTGATTGCCAAATAATCTCTGATGGCTGGAAAATCCTGAGAAATGCGGGCGTTTGAGCCTATGGAACAGGAGCGTTGAAGAGGAACTTTCCACGACGTTGTGGACGGACATGCATTCTTTTCGCTTTTACCCTGTTGACAGGGGATAAGCTTATCGTCATAAGGCCCCTCGCGGATCGACGGCTGGCCCAACAGTCAGCCAGAAGCCCCGCGGAAATGCCTAGTCGCTCGACTCTGCTGATAGTGATATCTGGAGGGATGCCCGAGTGGTTAAAGGGGACGGACTGTAAATCCGTTGGCTATGCCTACGTTGGTTCAAATCCAACTCCCTCCACCACTGTCGGATCAGAGTTAAGAGTGCGCGGGTATAGCTCAATGGTAGAGCAGCAGCCTTCCAAGCTGAATACGCGGGTTCGATTCCCGCTACCCGCTCCAAATTTTTCAGAGCGGTTTGGCGTGTAAGGAATCATCGACGGGCGGTTCGCCGTTCCGTTTTGGCATAAATGCTGGCCCGGAAGCCAAAAGGCTTTTGTGCTGGCGCTTGAGCGGTTCTAGAACAAAGAGAACAACGGCGATGGCAAAGAGTAAGTTTGAACGTACGAAGCCCCACGTTAACATCGGCACGATTGGTCACGTTGACCATGGCAAGACGTCGCTGACGGCAGCAATCACGAAGTTTTTCGGCGAGTTCAAGGCGTATGACCAGATCGACGCCGCTCCTGAAGAGCGCGCCCGCGGCATCACGATCTCGACGGCACACGTCGAGTATGAAACGCCGAACCGTCACTATGCACACGTCGACTGCCCAGGTCACGCTGACTATGTGAAGAACATGATCACCGGTGCTGCGCAGATGGACGGCGCGATCCTGGTTGTTTCGGCTGCTGACGGCCCGATGCCGCAGACCCGTGAGCACATCCTGCTCGCTCGTCAGGTTGGCGTTCCGGCAATCGTCGTATTCCTGAACAAGTGCGACCAGGTTGACGATGCAGAACTGCTCGAACTGGTTGAACTGGAAGTTCGCGAACTTCTGTCGAAGTACGACTTCCCGGGCGATGAAGTTCCGATCATCAAGGGCTCGGCTCTTGCTGCTCTGGAAGATTCTTCGAAGGAACTGGGCGAAGACGCCGTTCGTTCGCTGATGGCCGCTGTTGACGACTACATTCCGACCCCGGAACGTCCGATCGACCAGCCGTTCCTGATGCCGATCGAAGACGTTTTCTCGATCTCGGGCCGTGGTACGGTTGTGACGGGTCGCGTTGAGCGCGGTATCGTCAAGGTTGGTGAAGAAGTTGAAATCGTTGGCATCAAGGCAACGACGAAGACGACGGTTACCGGCGTTGAAATGTTCCGCAAGCTGCTCGACCAGGGCCAGGCTGGCGACAACATCGGCGCTCTGATCCGCGGCGTTGGCCGTGAAGACGTTGAACGCGGCCAGGTTCTCTGCAAGCCGGGTTCTGTGAAGCCGCACACCAAGTTCAAGGCAGAAGCCTATATTCTGACCAAGGACGAAGGTGGCCGTCATACGCCGTTCTTCACGAACTACCGTCCGCAGTTCTACTTCCGCACGACGGACGTGACCGGTGTTGTCACGCTGCCGGAAGGCACGGAAATGGTTATGCCTGGCGACAACGTCGCTATGGACGTCACCCTGATCGTGCCGATCGCAATGGAAGAGAAGCTCCGCTTCGCTATCCGTGAAGGCGGCCGCACCGTCGGTGCAGGCATCGTCTCCTCGATCATCGAGTAATCAATTTGACTGGCGGTTACGCCGCCAGTCTGGCATTCTGCCGATCAGGCATTGCAATGCCGCATAGGGGTATAGCTCAGTTGGTAGAGCGACGGTCTCCAAAACCGTAGGTCGCGGGTTCGAACCCTGCTGCCCCTGCCATTTCATAACGGGTGCTCATGGCTTGACTATGGGCGCCCGTTTTCTATATTGTATGTTAGGCGGCAATCTATGCCGCCTTACCTTTTCAGTGGTGGCGCAGGCTTCGGCAGGGCGACGCCGTTGAAAATGATAATTCCCTGCAGGATTTGTTGGCCGGGCAGGGGAGGATCGCCGCCGCACGATTGGATGGTGCGCCGAGTGATATTCGCAAGGATCGGATTTCCGATAAGCCTGTATGGTATTCTTTTAACCTTTGGGCTTGTTTTTTCCGGGAATCGATTCTATGTAGCGTCAACAGACACGCGGCGCGTGGGGCTGAATTTTCAGCTTTGCGTGCCGTATACGCGTGACTTCAGGCTTCTGATTCGTTTCGACGGGGCGGGGGTTGAGGGTAGCGCCGGATCAATGACAGAGCGGCAGATGGCATCCAAGACGAATCCGATCACCTTTTTTCAGCAGGTCCGCGCCGAAACGGCGAAGGTAACCTGGCCTACACGGCGTGAAACGGTCATCTCCACCATTATGGTGGTGATCATGGCGTTTCTGGCTGCCGTGTTCTTTTTTCTTGCCGACCAGCTTATGGCCTATGGCGTAGAATTTATTCTCGGCCTTGGTCGATAAGTTAGGATTGGGGAGTTTTTAGATGACGGCGCGCTGGTACATCGTTCACGCCTATTCCAATTTCGAAAAGAAGGTCGCCGAGGATATTGAAGCCAAGGCGAAGCAGAAGGGTCTGTCCGAGCTGATCGAGCAGATT
The DNA here is from genome assembly GCF_008932285.1 of Brucella tritici. Lineage (NCBI taxonomy): Bacteria > Pseudomonadati > Pseudomonadota > Alphaproteobacteria > Hyphomicrobiales > Brucellaceae > Brucella > Brucella tritici. The sequence goes on along the minus strand of NZ_WBVY01000001.1, from coordinate 720,013 downwards.
GTTGTGCCGACCGAGAAGATCGTTGAAGTGCGCCGCGGCCGCAAGGTTGACGCAGAGCGCAAGTTCTTCCCAGGTTACGTGCTGGTTCGTGCAACCCTCACGGATGCCGTCTTCTCGCTTATCAAGAATACCCCGAAAGTCACTGGTTTCCTTGGCGATTCCAAGCCTGTTCCGGTTTCCCAGAAGGAAGTCGACCAGATTCTGAACCAGGTTCAGGACGGTGTCGAACGTCCAAAGACTTCGGTATCCTTCGAGATTGGCGAAAACGTTCGCGTTTCCGATGGTCCGTTCGCTTCGTTCAACGGTATCGTTCAGGAAGTCGATGAAGAGCGCGCGCGTCTCAAGGTTGAGGTTTCCATCTTCGGGCGCGCAACGCCTGTGGATCTGGAATACGGTCAGGTCGACAAGCTCTGATCGTTTTGCCCGCAAGGGCATTCATCCCGACCGAACTTCGGACGGGATGAAATGGTGGAAGGGAAGGCGGCTTAGCCGGTCGTCGATCTCCGAACCACCGAGCTGCCCGCCAGTCGAACTGGCGTCAGTCGAGAGCCGGATTATCCGGCATTAATCGAGAAAGCCGGATTATCCGGCAAGTTATAAAGGCAGAAAGCAATGGCTAAGAAAATTGCAGGCCAGCTTAAGCTCCAGGTAGCGGCAGGTGCGGCCAATCCGTCGCCCCCGATCGGTCCGGCCCTGGGTCAGCGCGGCATCAACATCATGGAATTCTGCAAGGCGTTCAACGCTGCCTCGCAGGAAATGGAAAAGGGTTCGCCGATTCCAGTCGTGATCACCTATTACCAGGACAAGTCTTTCACTTTTGTGATGAAGACGCCTCCGGTAACCTACTTCCTCAAGAAGGCTGCTAACCTCAAGTCCGGTTCGAAGACTCCGGGTAAGGCGAGCGCCGGCACGATCTCCCGCGACAAGGTTCGCACGATCGCTGAAGCGAAGATGAAGGATCTGAACGCCGCTGATATTGAAGCAGCGATGCGCATGATCGAAGGTTCTGCCCGTTCGATGGGCCTGGAAGTGGTGGGCTGAGACGATGGCGAAGATTTCCAAGCGCATTAACAAGATCCGTGAAGGCGTCGATCGCAACAAGCTGTACGATCTGTCGGCTGCTATCGGCCTCGTCAAGGAACGTGCTGTCGCCAAGTTCGATGAAACCATCGAAATCGCGATGAATCTCGGCGTTGATCCGCGCCACGCTGACCAGATGGTTCGCGGCGTTGTCAACCTGCCGAACGGCACGGGCCGTACGGTTCGCGTTGCTGTTTTCGCTCGCGGCGACAAGGCTGAAGAAGCCAAGAAGGCTGGCGCCGACATCGTCGGTGCGGAAGAACTGTTCGAAATCGTCAATGGCGGCAAGATCGAATTCGATCGCTGCATTGCAACCCCGGACATGATGCCGCTCGTTGGTCGTCTCGGTAAGGTTCTCGGCCCGCGTGGCATGATGCCGAACCCGAAGGTTGGTACCGTCACCACCGACGTTGCAGCTGCTGTTGCTGCTTCCAAGGGCGGTGCAGTCGAATTCCGCGTCGAGAAGGCTGGTATCATCCATGCCGGTATCGGCAAGGTTTCCTTCGACAATGCCAAGCTCGAAGAAAACATCAAAGCTTTCGCTGACGCCGTCATCAAGGCAAAGCCGTCGGCTGCCAAGGGTGAATACGTCAAGCGCGTATCGCTTTCCTCGACCATGGGCGTTGGCGTCAAGGTCGATCCGGCAACCGTCAAGGTCGTCGCCTAAGTTTTCAGGGCTCCGGTTCGCCGGAGCCTAAGCCTTTCCGAGAGGGGAGGCGTGGCTGCCAGCCGGTCCTGCAATGCGGGGCGAATGGCAAGAATTCCGGATCGCAAGATCCGGATAGCCGGACGAAAGTCCGGTTATCCTGTCCGAGATTGCAGGCGGATCATCATCTTCGGGTGATAATCCTTAAACATATGGCCTGCATGAGACGTGGAATAACCCTGTTTCGCGTGTGAACGCATGCAAGGTTTGAACCGTAGTTGCCTTTGAGTGATGCCTGGCTTCCAGGATAGCTGAAGGGGACAGGATCCTCGAACGTCGGGCTGACTGTGAAGTTCGTCCGGCAAAGGCAACCCGGCAGGGCCATGTGGTCCTGCCTACTGGAGAGAGACAGTGGATAGAGCGGAAAAACGCGAATTTGTCTCGTGGCTGAACGGCGCTTTTAAAGAGTCCGGTTCGGTCGTCGTGGCCCACTATACCGGTCTCACCGTTGCGCAGATGAGCGATCTTCGCTCCAAGATGCGTGATGCAGGTGGGTCCGTTAAAGTCGCGAAAAACCGCCTTGCCAAGATCGCTCTTCAGGGCACGGAATCGGAAGGCATTTCTGATCTGTTTACAGGTCAGACGGTTGTTGCTTACGCAAACGACCCGATTGCTGCTCCGAAAGTAGCCGTCGAATTCGCCAAGGCTAACGACAAGCTCGTTATCCTCGGTGGTGCAATGGGTGCAACGACGCTTAACGCCGATGGCGTCAAGTCGCTTGCTTCGCTCCCATCGCTCGACGAACTGCGCGCAAAGCTGGTTGGAATGATCCAGACCCCGGCTCAGCGTCTCGCAGTACTTACCAGCGCACCAGCGGGCCAGATCGCTCGCGTTATTGGCGCGCACGCCCGGAAGAACGAGGCGGCGTAAGGCCGTTTTTCGCTGTCAATTGTTCAAACCTTGAAACTAAGGAAATACCAAAATGGCTGATCTCGCAAAGATCGTTGACGACCTGTCGGCACTGACCGTTCTCGAAGCTGCAGAGCTTTCGAAGCTTCTCGAAGAGAAGTGGGGCGTTTCGGCTGCTGCTCCTGTTGCAGTTGCTGCTGCCGGTGGCGCTGCTCCTGCTGCTGCTGCTGAAGAAAAGACCGAATTCGACGTCGTTCTCGTTGACGGCGGCGCTAACAAGATCAACGTGATCAAGGAAGTGCGCGCAATCACCGGTCTCGGCCTCAAGGAAGCCAAGGACCTCGTCGAAGGCGCTCCTAAGGCTGTCAAGGAAGCCGCTTCGAAGGACGAAGCTGAGAAGATCAAGGCACAGCTCGAAGCTGCTGGCGCCAAGGTCGAACTCAAGTAAGTTCGGACTATTCTGGCGGATGGTTTTCCATCCGCCAGTTCCCGCCGGACTTTCCTGGTGGGTCGGATAACTGGAACCCTTTTCCTGAGTGCCGGAACGGCTTTCAGGAAACGGGTTTTAGCCCGTTAAGAGCGCCGCGTGTCGGTAACGATGCGGAAGGCAGCTCTGGAAAGTTTGCACATGATCCTTTTCGATCCATCCGATCTGAAGGGGCCGATCTGAAGGACCATGTGCTCGAAGGACCGCCGAAGGGCGGCGCATGATAAAGGCCGCAAGGCGTGAGCAAGCCGCAAGGCTATAGAACGAGGAGCGACGATGGCTCAGACCCATTCATTCAATGGTCGCAAGCGCGTACGCAAATTTTTCGGCAAGATCCCAGAGGTCGCCGAGATGCCGAACCTTATCGAGGTTCAGAAGGCATCTTACGACCAGTTCCTTATGGTTGAAGAACCATCCGGTGGGCGTTCTGACGAGGGTTTGCAGGCGGTTTTCAAGTCTGTTTTCCCAATTCAGGATTTCTCCGGCGCTTCAATGCTCGAATTCGTTCGCTACGAATTCGACGCACCAAAATTCGACGTTGACGAATGCCGTCAGCGCGATCTGACGTATTCGGCGCCACTCAAGGTGACGCTGCGTCTTATCGTGTTCGATATTGACGAAGATACCGGCGCGAAGTCGATCAAGGACATCAAGGAACAGGATGTCTACATGGGCGATATGCCGCTCATGACCGACAACGGCACCTTCATCGTCAACGGCACCGAGCGCGTAATCGTTTCGCAGATGCACCGTTCGCCGGGCGTCTTCTTCGACCACGACAAGGGCAAGACCCATTCCTCGGGCAAGCTCCTGTTCGCAGCTCGCGTCATCCCTTATCGCGGTTCTTGGCTCGATATCGAATTCGATTCCAAGGACATCGTCTACGCACGTATCGATCGTCGCCGCAAGCTGCCGGCAACGACGCTGCTGATGGCGCTCGGGATGGACGGCGAAGAAATTCTGTCGACGTTCTACAAGACTGTCACCTATTCGCGTGATGGCGACAACTGGCGCATTCCGTATTCGGCTGACCGCTTCAAGGGCATGAAGATCATCTCCGATCTCATTGATGCGGACACTGGCGAAGTCGTTCTTGAAGCCGGCAAGAAGCTGACCGCCCGTTCGGCCAAGCAGCTTGCTGAAAAGGGCCTCAAGGCCATCAAGGCGACGGAAGACGATCTGTTCGGCTCGTATCTTGCGGAAGATGTCGTCAATTACGCAACCGGCGAGATCTATCTCGAGGCCGGTGACGAAATCGACGAGAAGGTCCTCAAGACCCTGATCGACACCGGCGAGACGGAAATCAACGTCCTCGACATCGATCATATCAACATCGGCGGCTACATCCGTAACACGCTGGCTGTCGACAAGAATGAAAGCCGTCAGGAAGCCCTGTTCGACATCTATCGCGTCATGCGTCCGGGCGAACCGCCTACGATGGATTCCGCCGAAGCGATGTTCAACTCGCTGTTCTTCGACGCTGAACGCTACGACCTTTCGGCCGTTGGTCGCGTCAAGATGAACATGCGTCTGGATCTCGACGCGGAAGACACCGTGCGCGTTCTGCGCAAGGAAGACATCCTGGCCGTGGTCAAGATGCTGGTGGAACTGCGCGACGGTCGTGGTGAAATCGACGACATCGACAATCTCGGCAACCGCCGTGTGCGTTCGGTCGGCGAACTGATGGAAAATCAGTATCGCGTCGGTCTGCTTCGTATGGAGCGTGCGATCAAGGAACGTATGTCCTCGATCGAAATCGACACGGTCATGCCGCAGGATCTGATCAACGCGAAGCCGGCTGCTGCAGCCGTGCGCGAGTTCTTCGGTTCCTCGCAGCTGTCGCAGTTCATGGATCAGACCAACCCGCTTTCGGAAATCACCCACAAGCGCCGTCTCTCGGCTCTTGGACCGGGCGGTTTGACCCGCGAGCGCGCTGGCTTCGAAGTCCGCGACGTGCATCCGACCCACTATGGCCGTATCTGCCCGATTGAAACGCCGGAAGGCCCGAATATCGGTCTGATCAACTCGCTTGCAACCTTTGCCCGCGTCAACAAGTACGGCTTCATCGAAAGCCCGTATCGTAAGGTGATCGACGGCAAGGTAACGAACGACGTTGTCTATCTGTCGGCCATGGAAGAAGCCAAGCACTCTGTTGCGCAGGCTAACGTCGAGCTTGACGAGCGGGGCGGTTTCGTTGACGAATTCGTCATCTGCCGTCATGCAGGCGAAGTGATGATGGCTCCGCGTGAAAACGTGGATCTGATGGATGTGTCGCCGAAGCAGCTCGTTTCGGTTGCTGCGGCTCTCATCCCGTTCCTGGAAAACGACGACGCCAACCGCGCTCTCATGGGCTCGAACATGCAGCGTCAGGCTGTGCCGCTCGTTCGCGCTGAAGCGCCGTTCGTCGGTACGGGTATGGAAGCGGTCGTTGCACGTGACTCCGGTGCTGCTATTGCAGCGCGCCGTGGCGGTGTGGTCGATCAGGTTGACGCAACGCGTATCGTTATCCGTGCGACCGAAGATCTCGATCCGTCCAAGTCGGGCGTCGATATCTATCGCCTGATGAAGTTCCAGCGTTCGAACCAGAACACCTGCATCAATCAGCGTCCGCTTGTGCGCGTTGGCGATCCCATCCAGAAGGGTGACATCATCGCTGACGGTCCGTCGACGGATCTGGGCGATCTGGCTCTTGGCCGCAACGTGCTCGTCGCGTTCATGCCGTGGAACGGTTACAACTACGAAGATTCGATCCTTCTTTCCGAGAAGATCGTTTCGGACGACGTGTTCACTTCGATCCACATCGAAGAATTCGAAGTTGCTGCCCGCGATACCAAGCTTGGACCTGAGGAAATCACCCGCGACATTCCGAACGTTTCGGAAGAAGCGCTGAAGAACCTCGACGAAGCCGGTATCGTGTACATCGGTGCTGAAGTGCATCCTGGCGACATTCTTGTCGGCAAGATCACGCCGAAGGGCGAAAGCCCGATGACGCCGGAAGAAAAGCTTCTGCGCGCCATCTTCGGTGAAAAGGCATCGGACGTCCGTGACACTTCCATGCGTATGCCGCCCGGAACCTACGGTACCATTGTTGAAGTTCGCGTTTTCAACCGCCACGGCGTTGAAAAGGACGAACGCGCCATGGCTATCGAGCGCGAGGAAATCGAGCGTCTCGCCAAGGACCGTGACGACGAACAGGCTATCCTGGATCGCAACGTCTATGGCCGTCTTGCCGACATGATCGATGGCAAGGTTGCTGCAGCGGGTCCGAAGGGCTTCAAGAAGGGCTCGACGATCACCCGTGAGCTGATGACCGAATATCCGCGGTCGCAGTGGTGGCAGTTCGCTGTCGACGACGAGAAGCTCCAGGGCGAACTCGAAGCGCTTCGCAGCCAGTACGACGACTCCAAGAAGCTGCTCGAAGCACGCTTCATGGACAAGGTCGAAAAGGTACAGCGCGGCGACGAGATGCCTCCAGGCGTCATGAAGATGGTCAAGGTCTTTGTCGCTGTGAAGCGCAAGATCCAGCCAGGCGACAAGATGGCTGGCCGTCACGGCAACAAGGGTGTGGTTTCCCGCATTCTGCCAGTCGAGGACATGCCGTTCCTCGAAGACGGTACGCATGCCGACATCGTGTTGAACCCGCTTGGCGTTCCGAGCCGTATGAATGTGGGCCAGATTCTGGAAACCCACCTTGGCTGGGCATGCGCTGGCATGGGCAAGAAGATCGGTGAGCTCATCGACGTTTACCGCAAGACGGCCAATATTGAGCCGCTGCGCGAAACGCTGGAGCACATCTATCCGGACAACGACCGCAACGAACCGGTCCGGTCTTATGACGACGATTCCGTCCTCATGCTGGCCAACCAGGTGAAGCGCGGCGTTTCGATCGCAACGCCGGTCTTCGACGGTGCGGTGGAAGCCGACATCAACGCGATGCTGACGGATGCGGGTCTTGCAACGTCTGGTCAGTCGACGCTTTACGATGGCCGTACGGGTGAGCCGTTCGATCGTCAGGTGACCATGGGCTACATCTATATGTTGAAGCTCCACCACTTGGTCGACGACAAGATCCACGCTCGTTCGATCGGACCTTACTCGCTCGTTACGCAGCAGCCTCTGGGCGGCAAGGCCCAGTTCGGTGGCCAGCGCTTCGGCGAAATGGAGGTCTGGGCTCTGGAAGCATACGGTGCGGCTTACACGCTGCAGGAAATGCTTACCGTCAAGTCGGACGACGTTGCAGGCCGTACCAAGGTCTACGAAGCGATCGTACGCGGCGACGACACGTTCGAAGCAGGCATTCCGGAGAGCTTCAACGTTCTCGTCAAGGAAATGCGTTCGCTCGGCCTCAATGTCGAGCTGGACGATACGCGTGACGAACAGCAGCAGGCCCTGCCTGACGCAGCGGAATAAAGCTCAAGGGCGCGCCACGGTATTGCCGCAGCGCGCCTGTATAATCGTTTCCAGAATATGCGGGACACGGTCCTGCGCCGGAGACGAAACTACGGCAAGCCAGTTCATAACTGCGTAGTACCGCGATTTCTTTTCAGGATGGCAAGGATTTTCAGCTTGTCATCGACGACACAGGGCGACGGATCGCCCTCAAGGAGAACGGCATGAACCAAGAGGTCATGAATCTTTTCAATCCTCAGGCTCCGGCACAGACGTTCGATTCCATCAGAATCTCGATTGCCAGCCCTGAGAAGATTCTGTCCTGGTCATACGGCGAGATCAAGAAGCCGGAGACGATCAACTACCGCACGTTCAAGCCTGAACGCGATGGTCTCTTCTGCGCGCGCATCTTTGGCCCGATCAAGGACTATGAATGCTTGTGCGGCAAGTACAAGCGTATGAAGTACAAGGGCATCATCTGCGAAAAGTGCGGCGTGGAAGTCACGCTCTCGCGCGTTCGTCGCGAGCGCATGGGCCACATCGAACTCGCAGCCCCGGTTGCCCACATCTGGTTTCTGAAGTCGCTGCCGAGCCGTATCGGCACGCTGCTGGACATGACGCTCAAGGATATCGAGCGCGTCCTGTACTTCGAGAACTACATTGTTACCGAACCGGGCCTGACCTCGCTGAAGGAGCATCAGCTTCTTTCGGAAGAGGAATACATGATCGCCGTCGACGAGTTCGGCGAAGATCAGTTCACGGCTCTCATTGGTGCTGAAGCTATCTACGAGCTTCTGGCTTCGATGGAACTCGAAAAGATTGCCGCAGATCTGCGCGTCGATCTGGCCGAGACCACCTCGGATCTGAAGCAGAAGAAGCTGATGAAGCGTCTGAAGATCGTCGAAAACTTCCTGGAGTCGGGAAACCGCCCGGAATGGATGATCATGAAGATCGTTCCGGTCATTCCGCCGGATCTGCGTCCGCTCGTGCCGCTGGATGGCGGTCGTTTCGCGACGTCTGATCTGAACGATCTCTATCGCCGCGTCATCAACCGTAACAACCGTCTGAAGCGCCTGATCGAACTGCGCGCGCCTGGCATCATCATCCGTAACGAAAAGCGCATGCTGCAGGAAGCTGTTGACGCGCTGTTCGACAACGGCCGTCGTGGCCGCGTCATCACCGGCGCCAACAAGCGTCCGCTGAAGTCGCTGTCCGATATGCTCAAGGGCAAGCAGGGCCGCTTCCGTCAGAACCTGCTCGGCAAGCGCGTCGACTATTCCGGTCGTTCGGTCATCGTGACCGGTCCGGAACTCAAGCTGCACCAGTGCGGCCTGCCGAAGAAGATGGCGCTCGAACTGTTCAAGCCGTTCATCTACGCACGCCTTGACGCCAAGGGTTATTCCTCGACCGTCAAGCAGGCGAAGAAGCTGGTTGAAAAGGAGCGTCCGGAAGTCTGGGATATCCTTGACGAAGTGATCCGTGAGCATCCGGTTCTTCTGAACCGTGCGCCTACGCTGCACCGTCTTGGCATTCAGGCCTTCGAACCCACCCTGATCGAAGGCAAGGCTATCCAGCTGCATCCGCTCGTTTGTACGGCGTTCAACGCCGACTTCGACGGCGACCAGATGGCTGTTCACGTTCCGCTGTCGCTTGAAGCCCAGCTTGAAGCACGCGTGCTGATGATGTCGACTAACAATATCCTGCACCCGGCCAACGGCGCACCGATCATCGTTCCTTCGCAGGACATGGTTCTCGGCCTCTATTATCTGTCCATCGTGGCAGACAAGGAGCCGGGCGAGGGCATGATGTTCGCCGATATGGGCGAGCTGCAGCATGCGCTTGAAAACAAGGTCGTCACGCTGCACACCAAGATCAAGGGCCGTTTCAAGACGGTCGATGCCGAAGGCAAGCCTGTGTCGAAAATCTACGACACGACGCCTGGCCGCATGATTACCGGTGAGCTGCTGCCGAAGAACGTCAACGTGCCGTTCGACATCTGCAATCAGGAGATGACCAAGAAGAACATCTCCAAGATGATCGACCACGTCTACCGCCATTGCGGTCAGAAAGAGACGGTTATCTTCTGCGATCGCATCATGCAGCTCGGCTTCGCTCATGCCTGCCGTGCAGGCATCTCCTTCGGCAAGGATGACATGGTCATTCCGGACACGAAGGCGAAGATCGTTGCTGACACCGAAGCGCTTACGACCGAATACGAACAGCAGTACAATGACGGCCTGATCACTCAGGGCGAAAAGTACAACAAGGTCGTCGACGCCTGGGGCAAGGCTACCGACAAGATCACCGAAGAGATGATGGCGCGCCTGAAGGCCGTCGAATTCGATCCGGTGACCGGTCGCCAGAAGCAGATGAACTCGGTCTACATGATGTCGCATTCGGGTGCCCGTGGTTCGGTCAACCAGATGCGTCAGCTTGGCGGCATGCGCGGCCTCATGGCCAAGCCGTCGGGTGAAATCATCGAAACCCCGATCATCTCGAACTTCAAGGAAGGCCTGACCGTTAACGAGTACTTCAACTCGACCCACGGTGCCCGTAAGGGTCTGGCAGACACCGCCTTGAAGACGGCTAACTCGGGCTACCTGACCCGTCGTCTCGTTGACGTTGCACAGGATGCGATCATTTCGGAAGTCGATTGCGGCGCCGAAATCGGTCTCACCATGCAGCCGATCGTCGACGCCGGCCAGATCGTGGCTTCGATCGGCCAGCGCGTTCTGGGCCGTACGGCTCTCGATCCGATCCTGCACCCAACCACCGGCGAAGTCATCGTCGAGGCTGGCCGCATGATCGAGGAAAAGGACGTCGAGATCATCGAGAAGGCTGCTATCCAGTCGATCCGCATCCGCTCGGCCCTGACCTGCGAAACCCGCAACGGCGTTTGCGCCAAGTGCTATGGTCGCGACCTTGCACGCGGTACCCCGGTCAACCAGGGCGAAGCTGTCGGCGTTATCGCTGCTCAGTCGATCGGCGAGCCGGGCACTCAGCTCACCATGCGCACCTTCCACCTTGGCGGTACTGCACAGGTTGTTGACAGCTCGTATCTCGAAGCTTCGTACGAAGGCACCGTCAAGCTGCGCAACCGCAATGTGGTTCGCAACTCCGATGGCAACCTCGTGGTGATGGGCCGTAACATGGCTGTCCTGATCCTCGACGCTACGGGCAAGGAACGTGCGGTCCATCGCGTGACCTACGGTTCGCGTCTGTTCGTGGACGAGGGCGATGCGGTCAAGCGCGGCCAGCGTATTGCCGAGTGGGATCCGTACACCCGTCCGATCATGACCGAAGTTGAAGGCTACGTTGAGTTCGAAGATCTCGTCGATGGTCTCTCGGTTTCGGAATCGGCTGACGAGTCGACCGGTATCACCAAGCGCGTCGTTATCGACTGGCGTTCGACCCCTCGCGGTTCGGATCTCAAGCCTGCCATGGTCATCAAGGACAAGGCTGGCAAGATCCTGAAGCTGTCGAAGGGTGGCGATGCCCGCTTCATGCTCTCCGTGGAATCGATCCTTTCGGTCGAGCCGGGCGCGCATGTTAAGGCTGGTGACGTTATCGCCCGTCTGCCGATGGAAAGCGCCAAGACCAAGGACATCACCGGTGGTCTGCCGCGCGTGGCCGAACTGTTCGAAGCACGTCGTCCGAAGGATCATGCCGTCATCGCCGAGATCGATGGTACCGTTCGTTTCGGTCGCGACTACAAGAACAAGCGTCGCATCATCATCGAGCCGAACGACGACACGATCGAGCCGGTCGAGTACCTCATTCCGAAGGGCAAGCCGTTCCATCTTCAGGACGGTGACGTCATCGAAAAGGGTGAGTACATCCTCGACGGTAACCCGGCACCGCATGACATTCTGGCGATCAAGGGCGTCGAAGCTCTGGCTTCGTACCTCGTGAACGAAATCCAGGAAGTCTATCGTTTGCAGGGCGTTTTGATCAACGACAAGCACATCGAAGTGATTGTCCGTCAGATGCTGCAGAAGGTGGAAATCACGGAATCCGGCGATACCGGCTACATTCCGGGCGACCACGTCGACCGCATCGAGCTGGAAGAGATCAACGAGCGTCTTATCGAAGAAGGCAAGAAGCCGGGCTCCGGCAATCCTGTCCTGCTCGGTATCACCAAGGCTTCGCTGCAGACGCCTTCGTTCATCTCGGCTGCGTCGTTCCAGGAAACGACCCGCGTGCTTACCGAAGCTGCGGTTGCCGGCAAGATGGACACGCTGCAGGGTCTCAAGGAAAACGTCATCGTTGGCCGTCTCATCCCGGCTGGTACTGGCGGCATGACCAACCAGATCCGTCGCATTGCGACTGCACGCGACGAGCTGATCATCGACGAGCGCCGCAAGACTTCCGGCTCTGCCGAAGCCAATGCGATGCTGGTCGACATGACCAACAGTGCTGCCGAGTAAGATCGACAGATATGAAACTGAAAAAGGCCGCCTTTCGAGGCGGCCTTTTTGTTTTCAAAGCGGTCATTGCAAAGGTGCAAAGCGACCTTGCGCAGTTAAAAAAATGCCGGTCGGAACCGGCATTTTTCTGATGCTTATTCTTCTTCTTCGTCGTCGCCGTCGAATTCGATCAGCGCGACTTCGCCGGTGAGCGCGGTGGCCCAGGCGCTCTTGTGCGGTTCTTCTTCCGGCTCTTCGGTCAGTGTGCCCATCTCGAGAAGCTCGGCTTCATGATAGCCTTCTTCAGCAAGAATGCTGAGGACCGTCTGGACCAGATCTTCATTCTCGTCCGATTTGAGAAGCAGGTGCACTTCAACCGGAGATTCTTCACCTTCGTTCCAGACGTCAGCGATGACGAGATGAACGATCGGCGAATCGTCGCCGGCTGCTGGGGATGTGGAAGACATTGAGAAACCCTTAATATTCTGTTGCGTTTCGACTCAGATGTGCTTCAATAACCTGACCTGAGTGGCTGCGCCATGCTTGCATAGGAAAATGACGGTTTTGATCGCGAAATATTAGCGAATAGACGTCAAATGCGGCGCAACAACCTGTCCGGACGAAGCCAAAACGCCGGTTTAGGGCCTTCCATTGAAGAAACTTGATCCGCTGCCCTTGACGAAACGTCGCTAAAGACGTATCAGCAGCCCATCTGAGCCGATGTGAGACAAGCTTTTTCGGGGCGACGCGCCCTGAAGTTCATCTCAAACAGGGTTCGTTTTACGATCGAAATGCAACTTGCCGTTCGCATGAAGCGTCAGCTTCCTCTGCTTTTGTTCGGGGTGGTCACCGGTTGTCGTGACTTGTCCCGAATTTGTGCATCAGCATGGCGGTGAAACGGCCCGTATGGGCGTGGATACGAGATTTTTTATAGAGGAAGGTTGTATGCCAACCGTAAACCAGCTTATCCGCAAGCCGCGCACTGCGCCGGTAAAGCGCAATAAGGTTCCTGCACTGCAGGCAAACCCTCAGAAGCGCGGCGTTTGCACCCGCGTTTACACGACGACCCCGAAGAAGCCGAACTCGGCTCTCCGTAAGGTTGCCAAGGTTCGTCTGACGAACGGCTTCGAAGTCATCGGTTATATCCCTGGTGAAGGGCATAACCTGCAGGAGCACTCTGTCGTCATGATCCGCGGCGGTCGTGTAAAGGACTTGCCGGGTGTGCGTTACCACATCATCCGTGGCGTTCTCGATACCCAGGGTGTCAAGAACCGCAAGCAGCGCCGTTCGAAGTACGGTGCAAAGCGTCCGAAGTAAGATTTTCCGGGGATACCGGCCGCCAGAAGGTGAGCTGAGCCCGATGTAATTGAAAGAAGAGACGAAATGTCCAGACGCCATAAGGCTGAGAAGCGTGAGATCAATCCGGATCCGAAGTTCGGCGATCTCGTTATCACGAAGTTCATGAATGCAGTCATGCTTCATGGCAAGAAGTCGGTTGCTGAAAGCATCGTTTACGGTGCTCTCGATGTAATCGAAGCCAAGGCCAAGTCCGAGCCGGTCGCGCTGTTCCATCAGGCGCTCGACAACGTAGCTCCGCACATCGAAGTCCGTTCGCGCCGCGTTGGTGGTGCAACCTATCAGGTTCCGGTTGATGTGCGTCCAGAACGCCGCCAGGCACTTGCCATCCGTTGGCTCATCAATGCTGCTCGTGGCCGTAACGAGACGACGATGATCGATCGTCTTTCCGGTGAGCTGCTTGATGCTGCTAACAACCGTGGTTCTGCTGTGAAGAAGCGTGAAGACACGCACCGCATGGCTGAAGCCAACCGCGCCTTCTCGCATTACCGCTGGTAATCGTCGAAACCTATTCAAAGAGCGACTATCATGGCCCGCGAATATAAAATCGAAGACTACCGCAATTTCGGTATCATGGCTCACATCGACGCCGGTAAGACGACGATGACCGAGCGCATTCTGTTCTATACCGGTAAGAACCATAAGATCGGCGAAACCCACGATGGTGCGTCGACCATGGACTGGATGGAGCAGGAACAGGAACGCGGTATCACCATCACGTCCGCTGCCACGACCACGTTCTGGCAGGGTCAGGATGGCAAGAAGCGCCGCTTCAACATCATCGACACGCCGGGCCACGTCGACTTCACGATTGAAGTTGAACGTTCGCTCCGCGTTCTCGACGGCGCAATTGCACTGCTCGACGCCAACGCTGGCGTTGAGCCTCAGACCGAAACCGTGTGGCGTCAGGCTGAAAAGTACCACGTCCCGCGTATGGTCTTCGTCAACAAGATGGACAAGATCGGTGCCGATTTCTACCGTTGCGTAGAAATGGTCGGTTCGCGTCTTGGCGCAGTAGCACTTCCGGTTCAGCTGCCGATCGGCGCTGAAAACGAGTTTGAAGGCGTCATCGACCTGATCGAAATGAAGGCTCTGACCTGGGATGGCACGATCGGCGCTGCTGCGACCGTTGGTGAAATTCCTGAGCACCTCAAGGATCAGGCTGAAGAATACCGCGAAAAGCTCATCGAGCTGGCTGTGGAAATCGACGAAGCTGCCATGGAAGCTTATCTCGAAGGCACCATGCCTACGAATGAACAGCTCCGTGCGCTGATCCGTAAGGGCACCATCGAAGTCAAGTTCCACCCGATCCTTTGCGGTACTGCGTTCAAGAACCGTGGCGTTCAGCCGCTTCTCGACGCCGTTGTGGAATTCCTTCCGGCTCCGACCGATGTTCCTGCGATCAAGGGCATCGACGTCAAGACGGAAACCGAAACCACCCGTGAATCTTCGGATGAAGCACCGCTTTCGATGCTCGCATTCAAGATCATGAACGATCCGTTCGTTGGTTCGCTGACCTTCGCTCGTATCTATTCGGGCAAGCTGACCAAGGGCGTTTCGCTCGAAAACACCGTCAAGGGCAAGCGTGAGCGCATCGGCCGTATGCTGCAGATGCACTCCAACAGCCGTGAAGACATCGAAGAAGCCTTTGCAGGCGACATCGTTGCTCTGGCTGGCCTCAAGGAAACCACCACTGGCGATACGCTCTGCGATCCGCTGAAGCCGGTTATCCTTGAGCGCATGGAATTCCCGGATCCGGTTATCGAAATCGCGATCGAACCGAAGACCAAGGCCGACCAGGAAAAGATGGGCATCGCGCTCAATCGTCTGGCTGCCGAAGATCCTTCCTTCCGGGTCAAGTCGGACGAAGAATCCGGTCAGACCATCATCGCCGGCATGGGCGAACTTCACCTCGACATTCTCGTTGATCGCATGAAGCGCGAATTCAAGGTTGAAGCCAACGTCGGTGCTCCGCAGGTTGCTTATCGTGAATCGATCACCCGTCAGGCTGAAATCGATTACACCCACAAGAAGCAGTCGGGTGGTTCGGGTCAGTTCGCTCGCGTGAAGATCATCTTCGAACCGCATGATGGCGACGATTTCATCTTCGAATCGAAGATCGTCGGCGGCTCGGTTCCGAAGGAATACATTCCGGGTGTCCAGAAGGGTATCGAAAGCGTCATGGGTGCAGGCCCGCTGGCAGGCTTCCCGATGCTCGGCGTGAAGGCCACCCTGATCGACGGCGCATACCATGACGTTGACTCGTCTGTTCTCGCCTTCGAAATCGCGTCCCGTGCAGCGTTCCGTGAAGGTGCGCAGAAGGCTGGCGCCCAGCTCCTCGAACCGATCATGAAGGTCGAGGTTGTTACGCCGGAAGATTACGTTGGTGACGTTATCGGCGATCTGAACTCGCGTCGCGGTCAGATTTCCGGCACCGAAGCCCGCGGCATCGCCACGGTCGTCAATGCAAACGTTCCGCTCGCCAACATGTTTGGCTACGTGAACAACCTGCGTTCGATGTCCCAGGGCCGTGCACAGTACACGATGCAGTTCGACCATTATGAGCCGGTTCCGACGGCGGTCGCACAGGAAATCCAGAAGAAGTTTGCGTGATCTAAGGGTCACGCTCCCAATTAAAAGAATGCCTGAGCAGGCTAAATTTACGGAGAGCTCAAATGGCAAAGAGTAAGTTTGAACGTACGAAGCCCCACGTTAACATCGGCACGATTGGTCACGTTGACCATGGCAAGACGTCGCTGACGGCAGCAATCACGAAGTTTTTCGGCGAGTTCAAGGCGTATGACCAGATCGACGCCGCTCCTGAAGAGCGCGCCCGCGGCATCACGATCTCGACGGCACACGTCGAGTATGAAACGCCGAACCGTCACTATGCACACGTCGACTGCCCAGGTCACGCTGACTATGTGAAGAACATGATCACCGGTGCTGCGCAGATGGACGGCGCGATCCTGGTTGTTTCGGCTGCTGACGGCCCGATGCCGCAGACCCGTGAGCACATCCTGCTCGCTCGTCAGGTTGGCGTTCCGGCAATCGTCGTATTCCTGAACAAGTGCGACCAGGTTGACGATGCAGAACTGCTCGAACTGGTTGAACTGGAAGTTCGCGAACTTCTGTCGAAGTACGACTTCCCGGGCGATGAAGTTCCGATCATCAAGGGCTCGGCTCTTGCTGCTCTGGAAGATTCTTCGAAGGAACTGGGCGAAGACGCCGTTCGTTCGCTGATGGCCGCTGTTGACGACTACATTCCGACCCCGGAACGTCCGATCGACCAGCCGTTCCTGATGCCGATCGAAGACGTTTTCTCGATCTCGGGCCGTGGTACGGTTGTGACGGGTCGCGTTGAGCGCGGTATCGTCAAGGTTGGTGAAGAAGTTGAAATCGTTGGCATCAAGGCAACGACGAAGACGACGGTTACCGGCGTTGAAATGTTCCGCAAGCTGCTCGACCAGGGCCAGGCTGGCGACAACATCGGCGCTCTGATCCGCGGCGTTGGCCGTGAAGACGTTGAACGCGGCCAGGTTCTCTGCAAGCCGGGTTCTGTGAAGCCGCACACCAAGTTCAAGGCAGAAGCCTATATTCTGACCAAGGACGAAGGTGGCCGTCATACGCCGTTCTTCACGAACTACCGTCCGCAGTTCTACTTCCGCACGACGGACGTGACCGGTGTTGTCACGCTGCCGGAAGGCACGGAAATGGTTATGCCTGGCGACAACGTCGCTATGGACGTCACCCTGATCGTGCCGATCGCAATGGAAGAGAAGCTCCGCTTCGCTATCCGTGAAGGCGGCCGCACCGTCGGTGCAGGCATCGTCTCCTCGATCATCGAGTAATGAAGGTTTGTGCAGGAACGCTCGCTTTGGAGCGAGCGTTCCCGCGTAACAAGGAACAGATGAAATGAACGGTCAAAACATCCGCATTCGCCTTAAGGCGTTTGATCATCGGATCCTTGACGCTTCGACGCGGGAAATCGTGTCGACTGCCAAGCGTACCGGTGCAAATGTGCGCGGACCGATCCCGCTTCCAACGCGGATCGAAAAGTTCACAGTTAACCGGTCGCCGCACATCGACAAGAAGAGCCGCGAGCAGTTCGAGATGCGCACGCACAAGCGTCTTCTCGATATCGTTGACCCGACCCCGCAGACGGTGGACGCGCTGATGAAGCTCGATCTTTCCGCCGGTGTCGATGTCGAGATCAAGCTTTAATCGGCTTGAGGACGGAAGGAACGAACCCGATGCGTTCAGGTGTTATTGCACAGAAGCTGGGCATGACCCGCGTCTATAACGACGCCGGCGAGCATGTGCCGGTGACGGTTCTCCGCATGGAGAATTGCCACGTGGTAGCTCAGCGTACAGTTGAAAAGAACGGTTACACGGCTGTTCAGCTTGGCGTTGGACTTGCCAAGGTAAAGAACACGTCCAAGGCTATGCGCGGTCATTTCGCGAAGGCCGAGGTCGAGCCGAAGGCGAAGGTCGCGGAATTCCGCGTTTCGCCGGACAACCTCCTCGAAGTCGGCGCTGAAATCACCGCCGAACACTTCGTCGCCGGCCAGAAGGTCGACGTGACGGGTACTTCGATTGGTAAGGGCTTTGCTGGTGTTATGAAGCGTCATAACTTCGCCGGTCATCGCGCTTCCCATGGTAACTCCATTACCCACCGCGCTCACGGCTCGACCGGTCAGCGTCAGGACCCGGGTAAGGTGTTCAAGGGCAAGAAGATGGCTGGTCACATGGGCCAGACCCGCGTAACCACGCAGAATATTGAAGTTGTCTCGACGGACAGCGATCGCGGCCTCATTCTGGTTCGCGGTGCGGTTCCGGGCTCCAAGGGCGCCTGGATCATCGTGCGCGACGCGGTAAAGGTCTCGCTGCCTGAGAACGCGCCGAAGCCGGCCGCTCTGCGTGCAGGTGCCGCGAAGGCTGAAGCTGTCGCGACTGAGGGAGCCGAATAATGGATCTCACGATTACCACTCTTGAAGGCAAGGATGCCGGCAAGGTCAAGCTGAACGAAGAAATCTTCGGCCTCGACCCGCGTGACGACATTCTTCAGCGCGTTGTGCGCTGGCAGCTGGCTCGCCGCCAGCAGGGCTCCCATAAGGCTCAGGGCCGTGGCGACGTAAGCCGCACCGGCGCCAAGATGTACAAGCAGAAGGGTACGGGCCGCGCTCGTCACCATTCCGCTCGCGCTCCGCAGTTCCGCGGCGGTGGTCAGGCTCATGGACCGGTTGTCCGTTCGCACGATCACGATCTGCCGAAGAAGGTTCGCGCTCTTGGCCTGCGTCATGCCCTGTCTGCAAAGGCAAAGGCATCTGACCTGATCATCATCGATGATCTGGCTGCAACGGAAGCCAAGACGAAGCAGCTTGTTTCGCAGTTCGCCAAGCTCGGTCTTGAAAATGCACTCGTCATCGGCGGTGCAGAGATCGACGTGAACTTCCAGCGCGCGGCTTCGAACATCCCGAACATCGACGTTCTGCCGGTGCAGGGGATCAATGTTTACGACATTCTTCGCCGCGGCAAGCTCGTTCTTTCCAAGGCGGCTGTCGAAGCCCTTGAGGAGCGTTTCAAATGACTGATCTTCGCCATTACGACGTGATCGTCAGCCCGGTTATCACCGAGAAGTCCACCATGGTTTCCGAACACAACCAGGTTGTCTTCAACGTAGCCCGCAAGGCAACGAAGCCGGAAATCAAGGCTGCAGTCGAAGCGCTGTTCGGCGTCAAGGTTACCGCAGTCAACACTGCAGTGCGCAAGGGTAAGGTCAAGCGGTTCCGCGGCCTTATCGGGCGCCAGAGCGACGTCAAGAAAGCGATCGTTACTTTGGCCGAAGGCCAGAGCATCGACGTTTCGACCGGTCTCTGAGAGGCCATGGAGTAAGAGACAATGGCACTCAAGCATTTTAATCCGATCACGCCAGGCCAGCGTCAGCTGGTCATCGTGGACCGTTCGGAACTCTACAAGGGCAAGCCGGTCAAGTCCCTGACCGAAGGTCTGTCCAAGAAGGGTGGCCGCAACAACACCGGTCGTATCACTGTTCGCTTTCAGGGCGGCGGTCACAAGCGTTCGTACCGTTTCATCGACTTCAAGCGTCGCAAGCTTGACGTCGTCGGCACCGTCGAGCGTCTGGAATACGATCCGAACCGCACCGCGTTCATCGCGCTGATCCGTTACGAAGACGGCGAACTGGCATACATCCTGGCACCGCAGCGTCTTGCTGTTGGCGACAAGGTTGTTGCAGGCAATGCTGTCGATGTGAAGCCGGGCAACGCAATGCCGCTCGCTTCCATGCCGGTTGGCACGATCATTCACAATGTCGAGCTGAAGCCGGGCAAGGGCGGTCAGATCGCTCGTTCGGCTGGCACCTACGCCCAGCTCGTCGGTCGCGATCAGGGCATGGCCATTCTGCGCCTCAACTCTGGCGAACAGCGTCTGGTTCCAGGTGCCTGCTTCGCTTCGGTCGGCGCAGTATCCAACCCGGACCACGGCAATATCAATGACGGCAAGGCCGGTCGTTCGGTATGGCGTGGCAAGCGCCCGCACGTTCGCGGCGTTGCAATGAACCCGGTCGATCACCCGCATGGTGGTGGTGAAGGTCGTACTTCGGGTGGTCGTCACCCTGTTACTCCGTGGGGCAAGCCTACGAAGGGCAAGAAGACGCGTTCGAACAAGTCGACCGACAAGTTCATCATGCGTTCGCGCCATCAGCGCAAGAAGTAAGAGAGGTAGTCTAAAGTGGCTCGTTCAGTTTGGAAAGGTCCGTTTGTCGACGGCTATCTTCTCAAGAAGGCTGAGAAGGTACGCGAAGGCGGTCGTAATGAAGTTATCAAGATGTGGAGCCGCCGCTCCACCATCCTGCCGCAGTTTGTCGGTCTGACTTTCGGCGTCTACAACGGCAACAAGCATGTGCCGGTGTCGGTTTCGGAAGAAATGGTCGGACACAAGTTCGGTGAATTCGCGCCTACGCGTACCTATTACGGTCACGGCGCGGACAAGAAGTCGAAGAGGAAGTAACGATGGGCAAGGCTAAAGCTCCCCGTCAGCTCAAGGACAACGAAGCGCAAGCTGTTGCCCGTACGCTGCGCGTCAGCCCGCAGAAGCTGAACCTTGTTGCGAGCATGATTCGCGGCAAGAAGGTGAATGCGGCACTTGCCGATCTGACGTTCTCGCGCAAGCGGATCGCCGATACGGTTAAGAAGACGCTCCAGTCCGCAATTGCGAACGCAGAAAACAACCATGACCTCGACGTCGATTCTCTGATCGTCGCCGAAGCCTATGTTGGCAAGTCGATCGTCATGAAGCGCTTCCACGTCCGTGGTCGTGGCCGTGCAAGCCGTATCGAGAAGCCGTTTTCGCATCTCACCATTGTTGTCCGCGAAGTCGCGGAAAAAGGGGAGGCCGCATAATGGGTCAGAAGATTAATCCGATCGGTCTTCGTCTCGGCATCAACCGCACCTGGGATTCGCGTTGGTACGCGAATACCGGTGAGTACGGCAAGCTGCTGCATGAAGATGTCAAGATCCGCGAATTCCTCACCGAGGAACTGAAGCAGGCTGCGATCTCCAAGATCGTGATCGAGCGTCCGCACAAGAAGTGCCGCGTGACGATCCATTCGGCTCGTCCGGGCATCATCATCGGCAAGAAGGGTGCAGATATCGAAAAGCTCCGCAAGAAGCTTTCCGAGATGACCAATGCCGATACGTCGCTCAACATCGTTGAAGTTCGCAAGCCGGAAATCGACGCTACGCTGATCGCTCAGTCGATCGCTCAGCAGCTCGAACGCCGTGTGGCATTCCGTCGCGCCATGAAGCGTGCTGTTCAGTCGGCAATGCGTCTTGGAGCCGAAGGTATCCGTATCAACTGCTCGGGTCGTCTGGGTGGCGCGGAAATCGCTCGCATGGAATGGTACCGTGAAGGTCGCGTTCCGCTTCATACGCTTCGCGCCGATATCGACTACGGCACGGCAGAAGCGAAGACCGCTTATGGTATCTGCGGCGTGAAGGTTTGGGTCTTCAAGGGCGAGATCCTTGAACACGATCCGATGGCTTCCGAGCGTCGTGCGGTCGAGGGTGACAATCAGGGTTCCTCGTCGAACCGCCGCCGCGAAAACGCTTAAAAAGCGGGCCGCGGGCGAGAAATTTGGAGTAGAGAACAATGATGCAGCCTAAGCGCACCAAGTTCCGCAAGCAGTTCAAGGGCCGTATTCACGGCAACTCGAAAGGCGGCACGGATCTGAATTTCGGTGCATTCGGTTTGAAGGCCGTTGAGCCGGAACGCGTCACTGCACGTCAGATCGAAGCGGCCCGCCGCGCGATCACCCGTCACATGAAGCGTGCCGGTCGCGTGTGGATCCGCATCTTCCCTGACCTGCCAGTTACGTCGAAGCCTACCGAAGTCCGTATGGGTAAAGGTAAGGGTTCGGTTGACTACTGGGCATGCCGTGTGGCACCAGGTCGCGTGATGTTTGAGCTTGACGGCGTACCCGAAGATGTGGCACGCGAAGCCCTCAGACTCGGCGCAGCAAAGTTGCCGATCAAGACGCGCTTTATCCAGCGCATTGCTGAATAAGAGAGAGGCAACTATGAAAGCCGCAGACGTTCGGGCGAAGAGCCTCGATCAACTGAATGACGAGCTGGGCACCCTGAAGAAAGAGCAGTTCAATCTGCGCTTTCAGAAGGCCACCGGCCAGCTCGAAAAAACCGCGCGCGTGAAGCAGGTTCGCCGCGACATCGCGCGTATTAAGACTATTGCCCGCCAGAAGGCGGCCGCAAGCAAGGCATAAGGAAGAATATAATGCCTAAACGCGTTCTGCAGGGCGTTGTCGTCAGCGACAAGAATGACAAGACTGTTGTGGTCAAGGTTGAGCGCCGCTATTCGCATCCGCTCCTCCAGAAGACCGTGCGTCAGTCTAAGAAGTACAAGGCGCATGACGAAAACAACCAGTTCAAGGTTGGTGATCTCGTTTCCATTCAGGAATCGGCTCCAATCTCGAAGGACAAACGCTGGGTCGTTCTGACGAACGAAGCAGCAGGCTAAATTATAAACACGCAGCTTAGGTAGGGCAGGAGCCCTTAACCAGCTGAGAGGAAAGAAGGCGGCCAGTCATGATTCAGATGCAAACAAACCTCGACGTGGCGGATAACTCCGGCGCACGTCGTGTCATGTGCATCAAGGTGCTGGGCGGCTCGAAGCGGCGTTACGCTTCCGTTGGCGACATCATTGTGGTGTCGATCAAGGAAGCTATTCCGCGCGGCCGCGTCAAAAAGGGTGACGTGATGAAGGCGGTTGTTGTACGCACCGCCAAGGACATCCGTCGTCCGGACGGCAGCGTTATTCGTTTCGATAACAATGCAGCCGTTCTCATCGATAACAAGAAAGAGCCGATCGGCACGCGTATCTTCGGACCGGTTCCGCGCGAACTCCGCGCAAAGAACCACATGAAGATCATCTCGCTGGCCCCGGAAGTTCTGTAAGGAAGCAAGACGATGCAGAAGATTCGCAAAGGCGACAGCGTTGTCGTGCTGTCCGGTAAGGACAAGGGCCGTAAAGGCGAAGTTCTCAAGGTTATGCCAAAGGACGAGCAGGCGCTCGTTCGCGGTATCAACATTGTGAAGCGTCATCAGCGTCAGACCCAGACCCAGGAAGCCGGCATTATCTCCAAGGAAGCGCCGATTCACCTGTCCAACCTGGCAATTGCTGACCCCAAGGACGGCAAGCCGACCCGCGTCGGTTTCCGCGTCGAGGACGGCAAGAAGGTTCGTGTCGCAAAACGTTCTGGAGCGCTGATCGATGGCTGAAGCTAAGGCACTTCCCCGCTTCAAGAAGCTTTACAATGAGAACATTCGTAAGGCTCTGCTTGAAGAATTCAAATACGACAACGAGATGCAGATTCCGCGCATCACGAAGGTTGTCCTCAACATGGGCGTTGGCGAAGCCACTGGCGACTCCAAGAAGCCGGCTGTAGCTGCTGAAGACCTTGGCTTGATTGCTGGTCAAAAGGCTGTTATCACCCGCGCCCGTAACTCGATCGCAACGTTCAAGTTGCGTGAAGGCATGCCGATCGGCACGAAGGTTACCCTTCGCCAGGATCGCATGTACGAATTCCTTGATCGTTTTATCACGATCGCTCTTCCTCGCGTTCGCGACTTCCGCGGCCTGAACCCGAAGAGCTTTGACGGACGTGGCAACTATGCCATGGGCATCAAGGAGCACATCGTGTTTCCGGAAATCAACTACGATAAGGTTGATCAGATCTGGGGCATGGACATCATCGTTTGCACGACCGCCAAGACGGATGATGAAGCGCGCGCTCTTCTGCGTGCATTCAACTTCCCCTTCCGGCAGTAACGGCAAGCGTAGCGAGGTATATTAATATGGCCAAGACTAGCGCAGTCGAAAAAAACAAGCGCCGCGAAAAGTTGGTTAAGCGTCATGCTGATAAGCGTGCACGTCTGAAGGCGATCGTAATGGATCAGGGCCTTCCGCTGGAGGAGCGCTTCCGCGCCACTATCCGGCTTGCCGAACTGCCGCGCAATTCATCGAAGGTTCGTATTCGCAATCGTTGCGAAGTTTCGGGCCGTCCGCGTGGTTATTACCGTAAACTGAAGATGTCGCGTATTGCGCTCCGTCAGTTGGGTTCGCTCGGTCAGATCCCGGGCATCGTCAAGTCGAGCTGGTAAGGAGTAGCATATGTCTGTGTCAGATCCTATCGGCGACATGCTGACCCGTATTCGTAACGCAGTAGGCCGCAAGAAGACGAAGGTTACGACCCCGGCTTCCAAGCTGCGCGCTCGCGTTCTTGATGTCCTTCAGTCCGAAGGCTACATCCGCGGATACACGCAGAGTGAATTCGTGAACGGCAAGGCCGAGATCGAAATCGAACTGAAGTACTACGAAGGTGTTCCGGTTATCCGTGAGATCAGCCGCGTATCGAAGCCTGGCCGTCGCGTTTACGTATCGGTCAAGTCGATCCCGCAGGTCGCGAACGGCCTCGGCATCTCGATCCTCTCCACGCCGAAGGGCGTGATGGCGGATCATGAAGCCCGTGAACAAAACGTTGGTGGTGAGCTGCTCTGCCGCATCTTCTGATGCGGTTGACAGCGAACAGATAAAAGACAGGTATTAAAATGTCTCGTATCGGTAAAAAACCCGTGCCGGTCCCGGCAGGCGTGACCGCCAGTGTTGATGGGCAGATCGTCAAGGCCAAGGGCGCGAAGGGTGAACTCTCCTTCGTCGTGCACGATGAAGTTCTGGTCAAGATGGAAGACGGCGCTGTCAGCGTCGATCCGCGCGACCAGTCGAAGGAAGCTCGTTCGAAGTGGGGCATGTCCCGCACGATGATCTCCAACATTTTTGTTGGCGTGAAGGACGGCTTCGAAAAGAAGCTCGAAATCAGCGGCGTCGGTTACCGCGCTGCCATGCAGGGCAAGAATCTGCAGCTTTCGCTCGGCTTCAGCCACGAAGTGGT
This sequence comes from Brucella tritici, assembly GCF_008932285.1. NCBI lineage: Bacteria > Pseudomonadati > Pseudomonadota > Alphaproteobacteria > Hyphomicrobiales > Brucellaceae > Brucella > Brucella tritici. The sequence continues at coordinate 695,258 of NZ_WBVY01000001.1, read as the reverse complement.
CTACGACGTGCCTGCCGGCATTACTGTTGCCGTTCCGAAGCCGACGGAAATCGTCGTCACCGGTATCGACAAGCAGCAGGTCGGTCAGGTCGCGGCTGAGATCCGCGAATATCGCGGCCCCGAGCCTTACAAGGGCAAGGGCGTCAAGTATGCTGGCGAGAAGATCGTCCGCAAAGAAGGCAAGAAGAAGTAAGGGAAGCGCGTCATGGCATCGCCAAAAGAAACTTTGCAGCGTCGCGCTGCTCGTGTACGCCGTCAGGTCAAGGCTGTTGCAAACGGCCGTCCGCGTCTCAGCGTGCACCGCTCTTCCAAGAACATCTACGTTCAGGTTATCGACGACGTTCGCGGTGTTACCATCGCAGCTGCTTCGACCCTGGATGGCGACCTGAAGGGCAAGCTCAAGACCGGCGCCGACTCCGCAGCAGCAGCTGCAGTTGGCAAGCTGGTTGCCGAGCGTGCCGTTAAAGCAGGCGTCAGCGAAGTAGTGTTCGACCGTGGTGCATTCATTTACCACGGCCGCGTGAAGGCTCTCGCCGAAGCTGCCCGCGAAGGCGGACTGAGCTTCTAATAGCATTTTGTGCTTCCGGAAAAGAAAAAGGAAATCAGGATATGGCACAGAGAGAACGTAACCGCGAAGATCGCGGCCGTGAGGAGCGCGACAGCGAATTCGTCGATAAGCTCGTTCACATCAACCGTGTTGCTAAGGTCGTCAAGGGCGGCCGTCGCTTCGGTTTTGCTGCGCTCGTCGTTGTTGGCGACCAGAAGGGCCGCGTAGGCTTCGGTCATGGCAAGGCTCGTGAAGTGCCGGAAGCTATCCGTAAGGCTACGGAAGCTGCCAAGCGCGACATGATCTTCGTACCGCTGCGTTCGGGCCGTACGCTGCATCACGATGTTGAAGGCCGTCACGGCGCTGGCAAGGTTCTGCTTCGCGCAGCTCCAGCTGGTAAGGGTATCATCGCCGGTGGTCCGATGCGTGCAGTGTTCGAAACGCTCGGCGTTCAGGACGTTGTTGCCAAGTCGCTCGGTTCGTCGAACCCTTACAACATGGTTCGTGCGACGTTCGATGCTCTGACGCATCAGATGCATCCGAAGGACATCGCTGCACAGCGCGGCATCAAGTACTCGACCCTTCAGGCTCGCCGCCATGATGTGGTCGGTTCGGAAGAATAGCCGATAGTTTGTGTTAGTCCGGGGCCACGCAGTTCCAGCAAAAGTGTGAAGCGGTTTTGCGTTTGGAACTGCGAATTAAATGGCCACCGGATACGCCATAGACAAGGGATTTGAGTGATGGCTGAGAAGAAGGGCAAGACGGTTACGGTCGAGCAGATCGGAAGCCCAATCCGTCGTCCAGCCGAGCAGCGCGCAACGCTGATCGGTCTGGGTCTTAATAAAATGCACCGCCGCAGCACGCTGGAAGATACTCCGGCAGTTCGTGGCATGATCGCCAAGCTTCCACACCTCGTTCGAGTTGTGGACGAGGCGTGATAGCGCAGGGAGATAGAGATATGAAACTCAACGATCTGCGTGACAAGCCAGGTTCTGTCAAGGCGCGCAAGCGCGTTGGCCGTGGTATCGGTTCGGGCACCGGCAAGACCGGTGGTCGTGGTGTCAAGGGTCAGAAGTCCCGTTCGGGCGTCGCGATCAATGGCTTTGAAGGCGGCCAGATGCCAATCTACCGCCGTCTGCCGAAGCGCGGCTTCACCAACATCTTCGCAAAGAGCTTCAACGTTGTATCGCTTGGCCGTATTCAGGCAGCTATCGATGCAGGCAAGCTCGACGCCAAGGCTGTTGTGAACCTCGATTCGCTGAAGGCTGCTGGCGTGATTCGTCGTGCCAAGGACGGCGTTCGCATCCTTTCGGACGGCGAACTGAAGGCAAAGGTTGCTTTCGAGGTAGCCGGTGCTTCCAAGGCCGCGGTCGAAAAGATCGAAAAGGCTGGCGGTAGCATCAAGCTTCCTGAAGCCGCTGCCGAATAAGGCTTCGATACAAAAATAAAAAGCGGCGGCCTTAGTGCCGCCGCTTGCACATTTATGCCAATGCGCATATCTGGGTAGGGTCTTTTTAGTCTCGAGGCGCGACCGCTATAGATTGCGCTGACGGGGGCGGAGGACCGGAGACTTTTCACCGGAGAAATTTAATGGCATCGGCTGCTGAACAGCTAGTTTCCAATCTCAATTTTTCGGCTTTCTCGAAGGCAGAAGAACTCAAGAAGCGCATCTGGTTCACGCTGGGTGCTTTGCTCGTATACCGGTTCGGCACCTATATTCCGCTTCCCGGCATCAATCCTGACGCGCTTGCGCAGGCTTTCCAGCAGCATAGCCAGGGTGTGCTCGGACTTTTCAACATGTTCGCCGGTGGCGCCGTTGGTCGTATGGCCATTTTCGCGCTCGGCATCATGCCTTATATCTCTGCCTCCATTATCGTGCAGCTCATGACGTCCGTTGTGCCGTCGCTTGAAGCGCTGAAGAAGGAAGGCGAGGCGGGTCGCAAGATCATCAATCAGTACACGCGTTACGGCACGGTGCTCCTGGCACTTGTGCAGGCCTACGCGATTTCGGTCGGTTTGCAGTCCGGTAATGGAATTGTCACGAATCCGGGTCCGTTCTTCATCGTTTCGTCGGTGATCACCCTTGTCGGTGGCACGATGTTCCTGATGTGGCTCGGCGAGCAGATCACAGCGCGCGGTATCGGCAACGGTATCTCGCTGATCATCTTCTCCGGTATCGTGGCCAACCTTCCGCACGCTATTTCCGGTACGCTGGAACTTGGTCGTACCGGCGCGCTGTCGACGGGGCTTATTCTGGGCGTTATCATTCTTGCCGTCGTGCTGATTGCGGTCATCGTTTTCGTTGAACGTGCACAGCGGCGCCTTCTGATCCAGTATCCGAAGCGTCAGGTCGGCAACCGCATGTTCCAGGGCGATACGTCGCATCTGCCGCTGAAGCTCAATACCGCAGGCGTCATTCCTCCGATTTTTGCCTCGTCGCTGCTGCTTTTGCCCGCGACTGTTGCAGGCTTCGCCAACACGACGGAAATGCCTGCCTGGGCAACCACCATTCTCAATGCACTTGGTCATGGTCAGCCGCTTTACATGCTGTTCTATGCTGCATTGATGGCATTCTTCTGCTTCTTCTACACGGCCATTGTGTTCAATCCCAAGGACACCGCTGACCAGCTCAAGAAGCATTCCGGCTTTATTCCGGGCATTCGTCCGGGTGAGCGTACCGCCGAATACATAGACTATGTGCTGACACGCATCACTGTTGTCGGCGCTATCTATATCGTGCTTGTCTGTCTCCTGCCGGAATTCCTGATTTCCGCAACCGGTGTGCCGTTCTATCTTGGTGGCACTTCGCTGCTGATCGTTGTGAGCGTGACGCTCGACACGGTTGCGCAAATTCAGGGGCATCTGATCGCCCATCAGTATGAAGGGCTGATCAAGAAGTCCAAACTCAGAGGTGGGAAACGCAATAAATGAGACTGATACTTCTTGGGCCGCCCGGAGCAGGTAAGGGGACGCAGGCTGGACTTCTTACCAAGAAGCATGGAATTCCTCAGCTTTCGACCGGCGACATGCTGCGTGCAGCGGTCGCCCAGCAGAGCGAGATCGGGAAGCGCGCCAAGGCCGTGATGGATGCCGGGCAACTGGTTTCCGACGAGATCGTGAACCAGATCGTATCGGAGCGCATTGATGCTCCAGATTGCGCGAACGGTTTCATCCTCGACGGTTATCCGCGCACGGTTCCCCAGGCTCAGGCTCTGGGAACCATGCTGGCGGGAAAGGGCCTCAAGCTTGATGCAGTCATTGAGCTGAAGGTTGACGAGAATGCTCTGGTCAAGCGGATGGAGAGCCGCGTGGCTGAAACGATTGCCAAGGGTGGTCAGGTCCGTTCGGACGACAATCCAGAAGCTTTCCGCAAGCGTCTCGTCGAATATCGCGAAAAGACTTCGCCGCTTTCGAGCTATTATGCCGGGACAGGTGAGCTACGCGTCATCAACGGTATGGCGCCGGTTGAAGAAGTTACTGCCGAAATCGAGAGAATTCTGGTTCCGGCATGAAAATAGACGGGGCTTGCAGAAGCCTCATTCCATTACGGGCAGGGAAAGCGTGAAGCGTTTTCTGCCCGTTTATTGCTTCCAGAAGTCAGCTTAGTTGTCTGTCAGGTCGGTTTGATGGCTTTACGGACAGTTAAGAGTTGACTTTTTCGGGCGATTCCGTCAAAGACTGCGCCACTTCAACTGGTTTTGAATGGCGGGTATCGGCGGAAATCGAAAGAGGCCGGTACCGGTCGTTTAATGCTGTCTGGTTGATCGCATCTGCCAGATGGAAATTTTTATAACTCAAGGAGAACAGACGTGGCACGTATCGCTGGCGTCAACATCCCGACGAACAAGCGCGTTGTTATTGCGCTTCAGTACATCCACGGGATCGGACCGAAATTTGCTCGGGAAATCGTAACGAAGGTCGGCATTGCTGACGATCGTCGCGTTAACCAGCTGTCGGATGCTGAAGTCCTTCAGATCCGCGAAGCAATCGATGCTGACTACCAGGTCGAAGGTGACCTGCGTCGTGAAGTTTCGATGAACATCAAGCGCCTGATGGACCTGGGCTGCTACCGCGGTCTGCGTCATCGTCGTTCGCTGCCGGTTCGCGGCCAGCGCACGCACACCAACGCACGTACCCGTAAGGGTCCGGCGAAGGCAATCGCAGGCAAGAAGAAGTAATTTCGACGGGACATATGTTCCGTCGGGCCTTTCCGGTGCGCCGGTTGGGTTTGATGCTGGTCCTTTCTTGAGGACCGGTGTAGCCGCTGGAATTACGGCGGTGTAGAGATCGATTGAAAGGACTGTCATGGCCAAGGAAGCCACGCGCGTTCGCCGTCGCGAGCGTAAAAACATCTCGTCGGGCGTTGCCCACGTAAATTCGACGTTCAACAACACCATGATCACCATCACGGATGCTCAGGGCAATGCGATTGCCTGGTCGTCTGCCGGTGCTCAGGGTTTCAAGGGTTCGCGTAAGTCGACCCCGTTCGCCGCTCAGATCGCTGCTGAAGATTGCGCCAAGAAGGCACAGGAACACGGCATGCGCTCCCTCGAAGTCGAGGTTTGCGGACCGGGCTCTGGCCGTGAATCTGCGCTGCGCGCCCTTCAGGCTGCCGGCTTTGTGATCACGTCGATCCGCGATGTTACGCCGATCCCGCACAACGGTTGCCGTCCGCGCAAGAAGCGCCGGGTCTAATCCTCGTTCACATGCCGTACGAGCCTCGGGCTTTTCAAGTTCGGGGCTCCTCTGCGGTTTCTACACTTGATCGCTACGATAGGATGGTAGCGACGATTGATAGAGGGATACTTACATGATCCAGAAGAACTGGCAGGAACTCATCAAGCCGAACAAGGTGGAATTCATCACCAACGGCTCCCGCACGCATGCAACCGTCGTTGCTGAACCGCTGGAACGCGGCTTTGGTCTGACGCTCGGTAATGCTTTGCGTCGCGTGCTTCTGTCGTCGCTTCGCGGCGCTGCCGTGACCGCCATTCAGATTGATGGCGTTCTGCATGAATTCTCTTCGATCCCGGGCGTCCGCGAAGACGTTACGGATATCGTTCTGAACGTCAAGGAAATCGCCATCCGTATGGAAGGCGAGGGCCCGAAGCGCATGGTCGTCCGCAAGGAAGGCCCAGGCGTTGTTACGGCTGGCGATATTCAGACTGTCGGCGATGTCGAGATTCTCAACCCGGATCACGTCATCTGCACGCTGGATGAAGGCGCTGAAATCCGTATGGAATTCACCGTCAACACCGGCAAGGGCTATGTGCCTGCCGACCGCAACCGCGCAGAAGATGCTCCGATCGGGCTTATCCCGGTTGACAGCCTCTACTCTCCGGTTCGCAAGGTGTCGTACAAGATCGAGAACACCCGTGAAGGTCAGGTTCTCGATTATGACAAGCTGACGCTGAACATCGAGACAAACGGCTCGGTCAGCGGTGAAGACGCAGTGGCATATGCTGCTCGTATTCTCCAGGACCAGCTGGCGATCTTCGTCAACTTCGAAGAGCCTCAGAAGGAAGCTCCGCAGGAACAGGTTGCGGAACTGGCTTTCAACCCGGCTCTGCTCAAGAAGGTGGACGAACTCGAACTGTCCGTCCGTTCGGCAAACTGCCTGAAGAACGACAACATCGTCTACATCGGCGATCTGATCCAGAAGACGGAAGCCGAGATGCTGCGGACTCCGAATTTCGGCCGCAAGTCGCTCAACGAGATCAAGGAAGTTCTGGCATCGATGGGTCTCCATCTCGGTATGGAAATCCCGTCCTGGCCGCCGGAAAATATCGAAGATCTCGCAAAGCGCTACGAAGACCAATATTAAGACCGGTAATCCGGCTAGAACTAATTAAGGAGAAGGCTCATGCGTCACGGTAACGGATACCGTAAGCTGAACCGCACTGCCTCGCACCGCAAGGCGATGTTCGCCAACATGGCTGCTTCGCTTATCGAACACGAGCAGATTGTGACGACGCTTCCTAAGGCTAAGGAAATTCGCCCGATCGTTGAAAAGCTTGTCACGCTTGGCAAGCGCGGCGATCTGCATGCTCGCCGTCAGGCTATCTCGGCTATTCGCGACGTCAAGCTCGTCGCAAAGCTGTTCGATACGCTGGCTGCTCGCTATGCAACCCGCAACGGCGGCTATATCCGCATCATGAAGGCTGGCTTCCGCGCTGGCGACAATGCGCCTCTGGCAGTTGTTGAATTCGTGGAACGCGATGTCGATGCAAAGGGCAAGGCTGACCGCGCCCGCGTCGAAGCCGAACAGGCTGCGGAAGCAGACGCAGCATAATCTGCACTGTTTCTGACTATTGAAAAGGGCCGCCTTGTGCGGCCCTTTTTCTTTGCGCAGGCCGTTTTTCCAGTCGTTCGGGCGCAGGCGTTTCACGAAAAATTGCCGGTTTGCTGTCCAAGGTCACAATGTGGCCCTTTATCCTTGCCCTCAGTTGACTACATTCAAGACCGAGTCTTGCATGCTTTCCCGAAAGCGGCAGTAAGCTTGATAAGCGCGGAGTATGTGCATGAATTGGCGACGTTTAGGTATATTGGGTCTTGTAGTGGCGTCGGTCGGGCTGGCAGTGCCGTTCGCTATGGCGCAGGATGCGCCTGCAACGCCCCCCAGGGAAGTGCCGCTCAGCCGCGGTGATATGCAACTTTCCTTCGCTCCTCTCGTGAAAGAGACGACGCCGGCCGTTGTCAATGTCTATGCGGCGCGACAGGTGCAGGCCCGGGCACAGTCGCCATTTGCGGGCGATCCGTTCTTCGAGCAGTTTTTTGGGCGGCAGTTCGGGGAAAGCAAGCCGCGCATACAACAATCGCTCGGTTCCGGCGTGATCGTCGATAGTTCTGGTATTGTCGTGACGAACAATCACGTCATCAAGGACGCTGACGAAATCAAGGTCGCCTTGTCAGATGGGCGGGAGTTTGAAAGCAAGCTGCTTCTGCGAGATGAAACCACGGACCTCGCTGTGCTGAAAATCGAAGCCAAGGACAAGTTTCCGGTGTTGGGTCTTGGTAACTCCGACGAAGTCGAAGTCGGTGATCTGGTGCTCGCCATCGGTAACCCGTTCGGCGTCGGGCAGACCGTGACGAGCGGTATCGTATCGGCGCAATCCCGCACACAGGTTGGCATTTCCGATTTCGATTTCTTCATCCAGACAGATGCTGCCATCAATCCGGGTAATTCGGGTGGCGCATTGATCGACATGCGCGGACGCCTGATCGGTATCAACACTGCGATCTATTCGCGCTCTGGTGGCTCGGTGGGTATTGGCTTTGCTATTCCGTCCAATATGGTTCGCGCCGTTATAGAAGCTGCGCAGAATGGCAGCAAAAGTTTCGAACGCCCTTATATCGGTGCGACGTTCCAGGGCGTGACCTCCGATCTTGCCGAAGGGCTTGGAATGGAAAAGCCTTATGGGGCTTTGATTACAGCCGTTGCAAAAGGCGGCCCTGCGGAATCGGCAGGACTGAAGATCGGCGATGTGGTCCTATCCATTCAGGGCGTTCGCGTCGATAATCAGGATGTGCTTGGTTATCGCCTTTCGACTGCGGGCATCGGAAACACTGTGTCGGTCGAAATCATGAGGGATGGAAAGAACCAGACCATCCCGGTGAAGCTCTCCAAAGCGCCTGAAGTCAAGGAAACTGCACCACAGGTAATTAAGGGCGATAATCCTTTCGCCGGTGCCGCTGTCCTTGTGCTGACGCCGTCCACGGCTACAAAACTGCGACTCAAGAGTGATAGCCATGGCGTAGTCATCGTGGACGTCTATTCCGGTTCGCCGGCGGCAAGGCTCGGATTACGCCCTGGCGACATTGTTCGCAGCATCAACGGGAATCCTATCCGCTCCGTGGAGGATATGACTGCGGTTCTGGGTGGGGGACGTGGTCTCGGCTGGCGGCTTGAGGTGGAACGCAACGGAACGCTGTTGCGTCAGTTTGTGCGTTAAAACTATCGGTCAGTATATCGCCAAAAGTTGCATGCCGCTTCGGGTCGCATTATGCCTGAAGCGGCATTAGTCTTTTGATAGAGCGAATGAAATGAGCGACCTTTTCTCAGCAGCGGCAGACCCGAACGCGGACCGCAACCGGCCGCTTGCTGATCGCCTGCGTCCGAAGCATTTGTCGGAAGTAACCGGTCAGGAACATCTGACCGGGCCCGAAGGTGTGCTGACACGCATGATTGCGTCCGGTTCGCTCGGCTCCATGATCTTCTGGGGGCCTCCCGGTACCGGCAAGACGACCGTTGCGCGCCTGCTTGCAGGGGAGACCGATCTGGCGTTTGAGCAGATTTCGGCGATTTTCTCCGGCGTTGCCGATCTCAAGAAGGTCTTTGAATCGGCCCGCGCGCGACGCATGTCGGGACGCCAGACACTGCTTTTCGTAGACGAAATTCATCGCTTCAATCGTGCACAGCAGGATTCGTTTCTGCCGGTCATGGAAGACGGCACCGTTATCCTGATCGGCGCCACGACGGAAAACCCGTCTTTTGAGCTCAATGCGGCTCTTTTGTCCCGGGCGAGGGTGCTGACTTTCCATCCTCACGACGGCGAGAGCATTGCAACGCTTCTGACCCGTGCCGAAGAGCAGGAAGAACGTTCCCTGCCACTGGACGAGGAAGCGCGGGCAAGCCTTGTTCGCATGGCAGACGGCGATGGACGCGCGGCGCTGACGCTTGCCGAAGAAGTATGGCGCGCGGCACGTCCCGATGAAGTGTTTACCGCTGAAAAGCTGCAGGATGTCGTGCAACGCCGTGCCCCGGTTTATGATAAGGGGCAGGACGGACATTATAATCTGATCTCGGCGCTGCATAAGTCGGTGCGGGGATCGGACCCCGACGCGGCGCTTTATTATCTTTCCCGTATGTTTGATGCAGGTGAAGACCCGTTATATCTCGGGCGGCGGCTTGTGCGCATGGCCGTTGAAGATATCGGCTTGGCTGACCCGCAAGCACTGGTTATCTGCAACGCTGCCAAGGATGCCTACGACTATCTCGGTTCTCCGGAAGGTGAACTGGCGCTGGCGCAAGCCTGTGTCTATCTTGCGACGGCTCCGAAATCGAACGCTGTCTATGTGGCTTATAAAGCGTCGATGCGCGCGGCCAAGGAAAACGGTTCCCTGCTGCCGCCGAAGCATATTCTCAACGCACCGACCAAGCTCATGAAGAATGAGGGTTATGGGGAAGGCTATGCCTATGACCATGACCAGCCAGACGCGTTTTCAGGACAGGATTATTTTCCGGAAAGCATGGGCAGGCAGAAGTTCTACGATCCGCCGGAGCGGGGCTTTGAGCGGGATATCCGCAAGCGCCTCGAATACTGGGCGCGTTTGCGACAGGAGCGTCAGGGGCGCCGTTGAAGTTTGAAGCGGTTCTGTTTCAGCGGAAACCCTCCAAGCATGGTTTTCAGGCAGTTTCGACCGTTGAAAACGCGCTATCCCCATAGTTATCCACATTCATCCACAATTTGGGCCGCTGTCATATTGGCAGCGGCTTTTGCTTTGCTGCTTCACGCGGGTTTGAAGGCCTCGGGAACACGTGACCCATCGTTAGAAAGGTCTTCTTAATCTTTACATTTTATCAATCTTTGCAAAGAGACGAGGTTTTCCATGATGCGCGTTTTGTTTCTCGTCGCGCTCGTGATCCTAGGAGGCTGCGCGACCGCCCCACGGCAGGTCAACAATGTATGTGCGGTCTTCGATCAACGCGACGGTTGGTTCAATAACTGGCAGACGGCTGCCACGCGGGTTTCGCGCGAGTTCGGTGTGCCGGTTCCGGTTCTGATGGCCACAATCTATACCGAATCCGGCTTCCAGCCCTATGCTCGCCCGCCACGGACCAAGATTCTCTGGATTATCCCGTGGAAGCGGGCCTCCAGCGCCTATGGTTATTCGCAGGCGCTGAATGGCACCTGGGATCGTTACAAGCGGGAAACGGGTCGGTGGACGGCATCGCGCACCAATTTTGCGGACGCTATCCATTTCATTGGCTGGTATCACTATCAAAGCTATCTGAAGAACGGCATCAATCGCGCCGATGCCTACAGTCTTTATCTCGCTTACTATTCGGGCCATGGCGGTTATGCACGTGGTGCCTGGCGCGGGAATGCCACGGCGCTCAACGGCGCAAAACGGGCCCAATCCATGGCCAATCGTTACGCCACGCAGTTGCGCAGTTGCGGAGGCATCGGCTAAAAAGCAACAGACCGGATTCAGTCTCGCATTTGAGACACCATCCGGCCTTAATCGCTACTATCATGCGAGCGGATTCGCTAATTGAGGATGACCATTTCATGCTGAAGAAGATCGGTATTGCCCTTTTCGCCGCCACATTTCTGGCAGGCTGCACCACCGACCCCTATACCGGGGAACAGAAGATGTCGAACACTGCGGGCGGTGCTGCGATTGGCGCGGCCGTGGGCGCCCTCGGTGGCCTGATGGTCGGCGGTTCCAGCCGCGCGCAGCGCAATGCCGTTCTGATTGGTGCCGGTATCGGTGCACTCGGCGGTGGTGCAATCGGCAATTACATGGATCGTCAGGAAAATGAGCTCCGCGCACAGTTGCAGGGTACCGGGGTTTCCGTGACCCGTAACGGCGACCAGATCATCCTGAATATGCCGTCCAGCATCACTTTTGATACCGATCAGGATCAGGTGAAGAGCCAGTTCTATCCGACGCTTAATTCGGTCGCGATTGTGCTGCGCAAGTTCAACCAGACGCTCGTGGACGTTTATGGCCATACCGATTCGACCGGCAGCGTCAGCCACAATCAGGCTCTTTCGCAGCGCCGTGCCGCTTCGGTCGCAAGCTATCTGGGTTCGCAGGGTATTGATCCGCGTCGCTTCGCCGTTATTGGCTATGGTGCGAGCCAGCCAGTTGCCACTAACGCAACACCGGAAGGCCGTGCACAGAACCGTCGCGTGGAAATCCAGATCTCGCCGCTTCGCGCCGCAAGCTGATTCCCTTTCCGGGTTAATAGGCTTCAAAAAACGCAGTTCTTCGAAAGAAGGGCTGCGTTTTTCTTTGTCTTTCCGAATCGGCAGGAGGGCAGTTTGGTTTGAAATAAGTTAATTCGTGGATAGTTCGATTATTTTCGTGTTCGCTGATGTTAGAGAACGATTATAGAACAAAAATACGGAATTGTTTATATTCAATAGGTTAGCGTCATTGCCAAATGAGAACAAAACAGATACAAATAGATAGTGGCAACGAGCCTGCCGGGCTTCTAGCGAGACAAGAGGATGGTGTAAGATGTCTCAGAATTCATTGCGACTTGTTGAGGAAAATTCAGTGGACAAGACTAAGGCTCTCGATGCGGCGCTGTCGCAAATCGAAAGGGCGTTCGGTAAGGGCTCGATCATGCGCCTGGGGAAAAATGCCCCGGTTATAGAGATCGAAACCGTTCCGACCGGCTCGCTTTCTCTGGACATCGCGCTGGGTGTCGGCGGCTTGCCCAAGGGACGTATTGTTGAGATTTACGGACCGGAAAGTTCCGGTAAGACGACACTCGCGCTGCATACAATCGCGGAAGCACAGAAGAAGGGTGGTATCTGTGCGTTCGTCGATGCGGAACATGCGCTTGATCCTGTCTATGCACGCAAGCTGGGTGTAGATCTGGAAAATCTGCTGATTTCGCAGCCGGATACGGGCGAACAGGCACTTGAAATCACTGACACGCTTGTGCGTTCGGGCGCTATCGACGTTCTCGTCGTTGACTCCGTCGCCGCCTTGACGCCGCGTGCAGAAATCGAAGGCGAAATGGGTGACTCCTTGCCAGGCCTTCAGGCTCGTCTCATGAGCCAGGCGCTGCGCAAGCTGACCGCATCTATCTCGCGTTCGAATTGCATGGTGATCTTCATCAACCAGATTCGTATGAAGATCGGCGTGATGTTCGGTTCGCCGGAAACAACGACCGGCGGTAACGCCCTCAAGTTCTATGCTTCGGTTCGTCTCGATATTCGCCGTATCGGTTCTATCAAGGAACGTGACGAGGTTGTTGGCAACCAGACCCGCGTGAAGGTCGTCAAGAATAAGCTTGCGCCTCCGTTCAAGCAGGTCGAATTCGACATCATGTATGGTGCTGGCGTTTCCAAGACCGGTGAGTTGGTTGATCTTGGCGTGAAAGCCGGTGTCGTCGAGAAGTCCGGTGCATGGTTCTCGTATAATTCCCAGCGACTGGGGCAGGGCCGTGAAAACGCCAAGCAATATCTCAAGGACAATCCTGAAGTGGCCCGTGAGATCGAGACGACGCTTCGTCAGAATGCCGGTCTGATTGCCGAACAGTTCCTCGAAGATGGCGGACCGGAAGATGACGCAGGCGACGCTGCCGAAATGTAAGATAGACAGCATCGAATGAATTAACAAAGCCCTGTGCAATTGCACGGGGCTTTTGTTTTTGCGACGAGATGTTTTTGCGGACGGGCAGAGCTGATTTTCTGCCTGCATTTATCGTCATTCGGCAGAAATTGCTTTTATGGCGCAGCGTACTTATCTGGACAGAAAAGCAAGGCACCGTTAAAAGCGGTCAACCGAAAACTCCACTTCACGTCCTAGCAGTGCGGGAGAGCCTCGGGCTTTCGACGACGGTTGGCGGCTGTGGGAGTTTGAACAGGATAATTGATGCAGCTTTCTGCAAAGCTGTATCCGTGCAGGGCAAAAAGCCCAAGGGTGACTTATGGCTGGCGTCAACGAGATTAGGTCCACATTCCTCGATTATTTCCGCAAGAACGGGCATGAGGTCGTTTCATCGAGCCCGCTCGTTCCGCGTAACGATCCGACGCTGATGTTCACCAATGCGGGCATGGTGCAGTTCAAGAATGTTTTTACAGGTCTTGAGCATCGTTCCTATAATCGTGCGACCACCTCGCAGAAATGCGTTCGCGCCGGTGGCAAGCACAACGATCTGGACAATGTCGGCTATACCGCCCGTCACCACACTTTCTTTGAAATGCTCGGCAATTTCTCGTTTGGCGACTATTTCAAGGAAGATGCCATCAGCTTCGCCTGGAACCTGATCACGAAGGAATTCGGCCTGCCGAAGGACAAGCTGCTCGTCACCGTTTATCATACGGACGATGATGCCGCGAATTACTGGAAGAAGATCGCCGGTCTTTCCGATGACCGCATTATCCGCATCGCTACCAGCGATAATTTCTGGGCTATGGGCGATACCGGCCCCTGCGGTCCGTGCTCTGAAATCTTCTTCGACCACGGCGATCATATCTGGGGCGGACCTCCCGGATCGGCTGACGAAGATGGTGACCGTTTTATCGAAATCTGGAACCTCGTTTTCATGCAGTTCGAGCAGATCACGCCTGAACAGCGCATTGACCTGCCTCGTCCATCCATCGACACGGGCATGGGGCTGGAGCGCGTGGCAGCGGTCCTGCAGGGCGTGCATGACAATTACGATATCGATCTCTTCAAGGCACTGATCCGCGCTTCCGAAGAAGCAACCGGCGTGAAGGCTGAAGGTGGGTTCCGCGCCAGCCACCGCGTCATTGCTGACCATCTGCGCGCATCGAGCTTCCTGATCGCCGACGGTGTCCTGCCGTCCAACGAAGGCCGCGGCTATGTGCTGCGTCGCATCATGCGCCGTGCAATGCGTCATGCCCAGCTTTTGGGTGCGAAAGAGCCATTGATGTGGCGTCTGTTGCCAGCTCTGATCCGCGAAATGGGACAGGCTTATCCGGAACTGATCCGCGCTGATGCGCTGATCTCCGAAACGCTCAAGCTCGAGGAAACCCGTTTCCGCAAGACGCTGGATCGCGGTCTTGGTCTTCTGTCGGATGCGACGGAAAACCTTGTTGAAGGTGATCGTCTCGACGGCGAAACCGCTTTCAAGCTTTACGACACCTATGGCTTCCCGCTCGATTTGACACAGGATGCTCTTCGTCAGCGCGGCATTGCCGTCGATACGGATGGCTTCAGTGCCGCCATGGAGCGCCAGAAGGCCGAGGCCCGTGCCAATTGGGCTGGTTCCGGCGAAGCTGCAACCGAAACGATCTGGTTCGGTATCAAGGATAAGGTCGGAGCGACTGAATTCCTTGGATACGAGACCGAGACTGCCGAAGGCGTTATCACCGCTTTGGTGCGCGACGGTGCGGAAGTGCAGTCGGCTTCCGAAGGCGAGACCGTGGCGGTCGTCGTCAACCAGACCCCGTTCTATGGAGAATCCGGTGGCCAGCAGGGCGACACCGGCACGATCTCTGGTGAAGGTTTTGCTATTGCAGTCAAGGATACGCAGAAGAAAGGCGAGGGCGTCTTCGTTCACATCGGCGAAGTCACCAAGGGGACGGCGAAGACCAGCGATGCTGTCGAACTGAAAGTGGATTCGGTGCGCCGCACGCGCATCCGTTCCAACCATTCGGCGACACACCTTCTGCATGAGGCACTGCGTGAAACGCTTGGTAGCCATGTCGCACAGAAGGGCTCGCTCGTTGCACCGGATCGTCTGCGTTTCGACTTTTCGCATCCGAAGCCAATTTCGGCTGAAGAACTGACGCAGGTGGAAAGCCTCGCCAATGAAATCATTCTGCAGAATGCTCCCGTCAGCACCCGTCTGATGGCTGTTGACGATGCGATTGCCGAGGGTGCCATGGCGCTGTTCGGTGAAAAATATGGCGATGAAGTGCGCGTCGTTTCCATGGGCACCGCCAAGCATGGTTCGAAGGAAGGCAAGGCCTATTCAGTCGAGCTTTGCGGCGGCACGCATGTGCGCCAGACCGGAGACATCGGCCTCGTCCGCATCGTTTCGGAAGGCGCGGTTGCCGCTGGCGTTCGGCGTATGGAAGCGCTGACGGGTGAGGCGGCACGTCTTTACCTCGAAGAGCAGGACGAACGCGTAAAGGCCATTGCCGGTGCCCTGAAGACGACACCGTCCGAAGCGCTGGAACGTGTCAACGCACTGCTTGATGAACGCAAGAAGCTGGAACGCGAACTTGCTGATGCCCGCAAGAAGCTTGCGCTTGGCGGCGGCTCGGCAGACGGCGGCAGTGCCGTTGAAGCCGTGAATGGCGTCAACTTCCTCGGCAAGATCGTGACTGGCGTTTCTCCACGTGATCTCAAGCCGCTTGCCGACGAAGGCAAGAAGCAGGTCGGTTCCGGTGTGGTGCTGTTCATTGGCGTCGGCGAAGATAGCAAGGCCAGCGCGGTGGCTGCGGTGACAGAAGATATGGTCGGCCGCTTCAGCGCGGTCGATCTGGTTCGTGCTGCTTCTGCGGCCCTTGGTGGCGCAGGTGGCGGCGGCCGCCCGGACATGGCACAGGCTGGCGGGCCGGATGGCGATAAGGCTGATGCTGCGATTGCAGCGGTCAAGGCACTTATCATCTAATGCGATAAAAGGCCGGGTTATCCCGGCCTTTTTTGTTGACGGAATTAGGTCGCATGAACCGTGCGGCTATCGTCCGGCGCCTCGCTTCGCTCATCCAGGCCGTAGTCGCGCATGACGCTGGCTACACGCAAACGGTAGTTTTCAAAAACGCCATTGCGTCCCTTTCCCTGTGCTACCCGATGAGACGGCAGGTTGCGCCATTCGCGTACAGCATCTTCGTCGCGCCAAAACGAGAGCGAAAGCAATTTGTCGGGATCGGCCAGGCTCTGAAAACGCTCGATCGACAGGAAGCCGTCAATCCTGGAAAGATCTTCGCGCAGGCCTGCAGCAATATCGAGATACTGTTCGCGTCTGTCGCCATCGGCAGGCCAGACTTCGAATATGACGGCAATCATGGCTTGATGAACTCCCCATGCGGTGCGGATTGGAGTTTAAGGAAGATGCGGTCCTCGGATCGAATGAATTGTTCTCGGCGTGCAAATTCATAATTCTCGCGTCCCAGCGGATCGGCGGCAAGCCGTGCGCGATATGCTTCATACGCCGCAAGGCTTTCGATTGAATAGACGCCGTAGGCCGTGGTTGAAGAACCTTCATGCGGCCCGAAATAGCCGATGAGATCAACGCCGCAGCGCGGGATGGCCTTTCCCCAATTGCGCGCATATTCTGCAAAGGCATCCGCTTTGAACGGGTCGATCTGATAGCGGATGAAACAGGTAATCATGCGTGTCTCCTTCAAATGCATGTCTTCGATGCTGACAATGTAGCAATTGAAATGCCTTCATAGTTCGGTTAGCATCGAAGTATGAAAGATGGCCCGATCATAGCTTCCGTTGCAGCACTCCTCGGTGATCCGGCTCGTGCAAACATGCTCACGGCACTGATGGATGGACGCGCGCTGACTGTCAGTGAACTTGCATCAGCCGCAGGTGTGACGCTGCAAACCGCCAGCGGACATCTTGCAAAGCTCGATGCGGCCAATTTGCTGGTTGCGGAAAAGCAGGGGCGGCACCGCTATTTTCGGCTTTCTGGAACAGATGTGGCGCAGGTCCTCGAGGGGCTTATGGGCCTCGCGCAACGCACTGGCGCTGTGCGGGTGCGGACCGGCCCGAAAGATCAGGCGCTGCGCAAGGCACGCATCTGCTATGACCATCTGGCCGGTGAGCGCGGCGTGGAAATGCTCGATGCCTCGCATCGGCTTGGGCTGATTGTTGATGACAACGAGCCGGTGCTGACAGAAAAGGGCAAGTCGTTTTTCAGTTGCCTTGGCGTTGATGTGACCACTCTGGAGCAGGGCAAGCGCCCGGTCTGTCGTCACTGCCTCGACTGGAGTGAACGTCGCAACCATCTGGGCGGAGCGCTCGGTGCAGCGCTGTTGAATCATTTCATTTCAAAGGGCTGGGCACGCCGCGAAGCGGGGCGTGTCATCGCGTTCTCGCCAAAAGGTGCGCAGGCATTCTCACGCACGTTTGAGCTGGCTGGCCAGATTACGTGACCTGAACAGCCAGCATTATGTTGTTAATGCTGTATGGCTGCGGCCGCTGCTTCGTCCAGTTCAGTGGCGCGCTTCATGGCGGGGCGATCTTTTAGTCGGTCCCAATAGGCGACGAACGCTCCTCGGGCCGGCAATGTGCCGAAGCGTAGGCCCCAGCCGATGTGCGAGCCGACATAAACGTCAGCCGCTGTGAAGCGATCGCCGGTGATGTATGGATGGTGCGAAACCGCTTTCTCCAATGTGTTGACCACCGTGTCGTAATTGCCGTAGCCGACCATTCCCTGCTTGTCTGCGGGGATTTCAAAGCCGAGTGCATGGTTGGACAAGGCGGCTTCCACAGGACCTGACGTAAAGAACAGCCAGCGGAAGAAATCCGCGCGCTCATTGGGGTGAGGCGCCAGGCCCGCTTCCGGAAACGTCATTGCCAGATAAGCGCAGATTGCAGCCACTTCCGTCACCACCGCATCGCCGTGGCGGAGGGCTGGAACTTTGCCCATCGGATTGATTGTGCAGTAGTCAGGCCCCTTCATCGGCGGGCCGAAATCCAGAATTTCCACATCATAGGGTTTGCCGATCTCTTCCAGCATCCAGCGCGCAATACGTCCGCGCGACATCGGGTTGGTATAGAGCTTCAACTCAGCCATTTCATCCTCCCTGTAAGCGGTGGCAGGATGCGCTTTTTCCTTTGAAAAGGAAATGAAAAAACCCGGCAGCGGTGCTGCCGGGTTTTCCATGTCGACAATAAAAGTCGAAGATTTTATCAGGCGGCCATGGCCTTCTGGAGGTTCTCGTCGATCTTGTCGAGGAACCCGGTGGTCGAAAGCCAAGGCTGATCCGGACCGATGAGCAGGGCCAGATCCTTGGTCATGAAGCCGCTTTCGACGGTGTCCACGCAGACCTTTTCCAGCGTATCGGCAAAACGCTTCAGTTCGGCATTGTCGTCGAGCTTTGCGCGATGCGCCAGACCGCGGGTCCATGCGAAGATCGAAGCGATCGAGTTGGTCGAGGTTTCCTCGCCCTTCTGATGCTGGCGGTAGTGACGGGTCACGGTGCCGTGTGCGGCTTCAGCTTCAACCGTCTTGCCATCCGGCGTCATCAGAACCGAGGTCATCAGGCCGAGAGAGCCGAAGCCCTGAGCCACGATGTCCGACTGCACGTCGCCGTCGTAGTTCTTGCAAGCCCAAACATAGCCGCCGGACCACTTGAGAGCCGAAGCCACCATGTCGTCGATGAGGCGGTGTTCGTACCAGATCTTTGCAGCCTTGAACTTGTCTGCGAATTCGGTCTGGTAGACTTCTTCGAAGATGTCCTTGAAGCGACCGTCATAGGCTTTCAGGATGGTGTTCTTGGTCGAGAGATAGACCGGGTAGTTGCGCTGCAAGCCGTAATTCAGCGAAGCGCGTGCAAATTCGCGGATCGATTCGTCGAGATTGTACATGGCCATTGCCACGCCAGCCGCCGGAGCCTGATAGACTTCGTGTTCGATGGTCTCGCCATCTTCACCGACGAACTTGATCGAAAGCGTGCCCTTGCCGGGGAACTTGAAATCGGTCGCGCGGTACTGGTCGCCGAAAGCATGACGGCCAACGATGATCGGCTGGGTCCAGCCCGGCACGAGACGCGGAACGTTCTTGCAGATGATCGGCTCGCGGAAGATCACGCCGCCGAGAATGTTGCGGATGGTGCCGTTAGGCGACTTCCACATCTTCTTGAGCTTGAACTCTTCAACGCGCGCTTCGTCAGGGGTGATGGTCGCGCACTTTACGCCGACGCCATATTCCTTGATGGCGTTGGCTGCATCGATGGTGACCTGGTCATTGGTCGCATCGCGGTTTTCAACCGACAGATCGTAATATTTCAGATCGACGTCGAGATAGGGATGGATCAGCTTGTCCTTGATGAACTGCCAGATAATGCGGGTCATCTCGTCGCCGTCGAGTTCAACGACTGGGTTCGCAACCTTGATTTTTGCCATGGATGAAGCCTCTTTTTCAATACGTCGCGCCCGTATAGCACTCGCGGCGAATAAGGCAAAGCGTAAGAGGCTTATTCTTTGGCCTATAAAGCGTTTAGGTGGTCAAAATTTCGGGAGAGATTTGCGAAAGGTGTGGAACGGCTTTCAGATGACGCAGATCATGCGGCGTGGTTGTTAATGTGAGATTTTTCCCATGACGATTGCCGCTCGCGATAGTTTTCCTGTTCCCTGACCAAAATTGTTTCCGCATCCAGTGTGGAGATGGCGGTTGACTTGTCGGTGGGAACAAGGCCGTTCAACTGTAGCGAAAGATAGCGTCCGCAGCAAACCCGCAGGAATGACGCAAAATTATCGAGGTCGTGCCCTTCATTGCGTGATTCATCGTAAAGTTTGCCGATCAGGCGGCTGACCGTGAGATCATCGCGTGCCGCGATGTCTTCCAGAGCCCACCAGAAAAAATTCTCAAGCCGGACGCTCGTTACGACGCCGTCGATACGCAACGAACGTGTCACGCTCAACCAGAGCTCAGGATCGGCACCGATGAACAGCCTGCACATGATTTCCTCCGGATCATTCTCCCAACCTTACTGTCGCGCAGTTTCGCCCCACCTGCAACCTTGTTGGGAAACAGGCAGGGCGGCGTTGCGATCAGCTATGGGTGATCCTGGTGCCGAGCACAGTAAGGAACTGTGACAGCCATGCCGGATGGGCGGGCCATGCGGGCGACGTGACAAGATTGCCATCCGTGACAGCCTGATCGACTGGAATGTCGGCATAGGTGCCACCGGCCAGCTCGACTTCCGGGCGGCAGGCTGGATAGGCAGAGCAGGTGCGACCTTCCAGAACGCGCGCTGCAGCCAGCAATTGCGCGCCGTGGCAGACTGCCGCAACAGGCTTGTTTGCTTCGAAGAAGTGCTTCACCACAGCGATAACCTTGTCATCGAGGCGCAGATATTCCGGTGCCCGGCCTCCGGGAATGACCAGTGCGTCATAGCTCTCCGGTTTCACCTCGGCGAAGGTCGCGTTCAGCGTGAAGTTATGACCCGGCTTTTCCGTATAGGTCTGATGGCCCTCAAAGTCGTGAATGGCTGTCGCGATATGATCGCCAGCCTTCTTGCCGGGGCAGACCGCATGAACCGTGTGGCCAACCGTCAAAAGTGTCTGGAACGGGACCATGGTTTCATAGTCCTCACCAAAGTCGCCGCAAAGCATGAGTATCTTCTTACTGGACATGGTTTCCTCCCTTGAACGTGTATCTGATGGCAGCAGTCTGGCACGAGTGGGCAGCAAATAGGTGTTATCGGGCTACTACACAGGCTTTTCCGTAAAACCCGTAAGGGGAATCTTTGCGATTCTGCGTCAATTATGTAAGGGAAACGCCACGATACGATAGCAAATGCGGAAGAGATCATGGCAGGAACAGATAAACAGCGCCCCTTTATCGCGGAAGGACCGGCAATTGTGCTGGTGGAGCCGCAATTGCCGGAAAATATCGGCATGGTGGCGCGCGCCATGGCGAATTTTGGTCTGGCTGAACTGCGTCTCGTTAATCCGCGCGAGGAGTTTCCAAGCGAAAAGGCGAGGGCAGCAGCCAGCAAGGCCGATCATGTGATCGACAATGCGGTGGTCTATGACGACCTGCCGTCGGCTATTGCCGATCTCAATTTCGTCTATGCGACGACGGCACGCGAGCGCGATGGCTTCAAACAGGTTCGCAGCGCCGTGGAAGCAGGTGGCGAATTGCGCCGTCGTTTCAGGACTGGCGAGAAGACCGGCATCCTGTTTGGTCGCGAACGCTTCGGTCTCAGTAATGAGGAAGTCGGGCTGGCGGACGAGCTGGTGACGTTTCCGGTCAATCCTGCCTTTGCATCGCTGAATATCGCCCAGGCCGTTTTGCTGATGTCCTATGAATGGATGAAGTCGGGTCTTGAGACGGAAACGGAAACCGTGTTCCGTGGACCAGAGCTTGAGATGGCGCCGAAGCAGGAGTTGCAGGGACTCTTCAATCATCTCGAAGAAGCCCTTGATGTCAGAGGGTATTTCCGCCCGGAAGCCCGCAAGGAAATCATGGTCAACAATCTGCGTGCAGTGCTGACGCGCGCCGGCTTCGCATCCGCAGAACTCAAATTGCTGCGCGGTGTTATCACGTCTCTTGACGTGTTCACACCGAAGAAGCCGCGTGGCTCGGGTGCCCCGGAAGGACGTGCGCGCAAGCCTGCGAGCGAAGCTCCGGCAATGAAGGACAAGGACGAATGAAAAACGCACCCGCAGTGAGCTTTTCCGCCATGCCTTCCGCCGACGCCGAAAGACCCATTCTGGTTTTCGACAGCGGTATCGGAGGGCTGACGGTTTTGCGCGAAGCGCGGGTGCTTATGCCGGATCGTCGCTTCGTCTACGTTGCCGACGATGCCGGGTTTCCCTATGGCGGATGGGAAGAGGATGCGTTGAGGGAGCGGATTGTCGAATTGTTCGGCAAGCTCATCGCCGCCTATGATCCCGAAATCGCGGTCATTGCCTGCAATACGGCCTCCACGCTGGTGCTGGATGACTTACGGCAAGCCTATCCTTCGGTGCCGTTTGTCGGCACGGTGCCGGCAATCAAGCCCGCCGCCGAAAGAACATCGTCCGGGCTTGTTTCCGTGCTGGCGACCCCCGGTACTGTCAGGCGTGCTTATACGCGTGATCTCATTCAATCTTTCGCGTCCCAGTGCCATGTTCGTCTCGTCGGTGCCGATCAGCTTGCGGCGGTAGCGGAAGCGCATATTCGTGGCGAGAAGATTGATGAGGCGCTGGTCGTGGACCAGATCGCCCCGTGCTTCATTGAGCAAGATGACAGCCGGACCGACATTGTCGTTCTGGCCTGCACGCACTATCCGTTCCTTGCGAATGTATTTCGCCGTCTGGCGCCATGGCCGGTTGACTGGCTTGACCCTGCGGAAGCGATCGCCCGGCGTACTGTCTCTCTGCTGAAACCACGCCGTCCCGATGAAGAACTGCATCATCACAACGATCTGGCGGTCGTCACATCCCAGAATCCGGACTATGCAATCCGCAGGCTTATGCAGGGCTTCGGTCTGCATTTTGCTTGAGCCCACGTTCTTAAAGCCTTGAATTTTCCAGCTATGTAGCGAACATGTCGATGATCGTTTCATAGGGGAAGATGCAATGACCGGAACCATACCACAAATCACCCTGCCTTCGGGCCAGACGGTTCCAGCGCTCGGGCAAGGCACCTGGTATATGGGTGAGGACAACACACAACGCCGCTATGAAATCGAAGCACTGAGAAGCGGTATCGATCTCGGGATGGCGCTGATCGATACCGCAGAAATGTACGCTGATGGTGAGGCGGAAGATGTTGTCGGCGAAGCCATCACGGGCCGTCGTGACGACGTGTTTATCGTCAGCAAGGTATTGCCGTTCAATGCGTCGCGGAAGGGAACAATCGAGGCCTGCGAGAGAAGTCTGGAGCGCCTTCGCACTGATCGTATAGATCTGTATCTGCTGCACTGGCGTGGGCGATACCCGATTGAAGAGACTATCGCGGCATTTGAAGAACTGCAGCATGCCGGAAAAATCGGCGGCTGGGGCGTCAGCAATTTCGATACGGATGATATGAAAGAACTGATCGGTATAACGGGCGGCAAGGCCGTTGCCACGAACCAGATACTTTATAATCTGACGCGACGCGGCCCGGAATTCGACCTGATGCCATGGTGTGCCGAGCGCAAAATTCCGCTGATGGCTTATTCGCCTATTGAGCAAGGTCGATTGCTGGGCAGTCCCGTACTGGCAGAAATTGCAAGCGAGACGGGAGGAACGGCGGCCTCTGTCGCGCTCGCCTGGACGATGCGGGACGGCAATGTCATCGCAATTCCAAAATCATCCAACCTGCATCATGTGCGAGACAATAGAAAAGCCGCAGAGTTGCGGCTTTCCGAGGACCAATTGGAACGTCTCGATCAAGCTTTCGCACCGCCGTCCCGAAAGACGGCGTTGGAAATGCTGTAATCATTCTTTTCCACGCATGTCTTGCTCCCAAAACCGGTTTTTCTTTTGGGAGACACGCTCAACCCGCTTCCTTCTGACGAGTATCCTTCTTTGCCTGAGCGACGCTGGCGGCCTTCCGGAGCCGTCCACGTTCTGCCGGACGGACAAGGCTGTCATATTTTTCGTTCGGGATGTTGCGCATGCCGTTCAGCGCATGGCGCGTGTTGAAATCCTTGCCCTTCTTTTCGTTGGCTTCTTTGGTCGCAAGCGCTTTTCGGGCATTGGCGATCAGTTCGGCGCTTGCCGACATGCGGCGTCTGCGTTCAACTTCGGTGTTGATGCGACGCACCGCCATAGCCAGAACGGAAACTTTCAGATGCGAACCTTCGTCCGCCTTGGACGGAGACGCGCCGCGAGCGGCTCCCTTTCCGCGCATTTCGCGTCTGCGCTGGTGAGCCTGATCTTTCGCCTTCTTGCGGCGTTCGCGGATCAGTTTCGCCAGATGGGAAAGCTCCTCGTCGGGAACGTTCTGCAAAAAGGGGTGGTGTGATTTTTCCACCAGCTCTTTTTCGTCGGCATTGAGAGCGCGGGCTTCCTGCTTCTTGGTGACGGCCATGGGACATCCTTTCTGCTAACG
Organism: Brucella tritici; assembly: GCF_008932285.1. NCBI lineage: Bacteria > Pseudomonadati > Pseudomonadota > Alphaproteobacteria > Hyphomicrobiales > Brucellaceae > Brucella > Brucella tritici. Next base: position 671,286 of record NZ_WBVY01000001.1, on the reverse strand, counting down.
ATGAAATTTCTCCCGTAGAGATATAGGCCTGAGCAGCAATCCGGGAAGATGGCCTTCTTACTCTGGATTGTTGGTCGAGGCTTTTTCGCTTTGTGCTTCAAGGTGCTTCAAAATCGCCTTCAGTTTGTCGAGCGGCAGATGTTCCGCACCAATCGTCTCGCTGCTGGTTGTTGAGACGATGTTCAGAATTTCATCGAGTTTTGCCTGTGTCGCGCTCGCTTCACGATTCTGTGCGTTCTGGATCAGAAACACCATCAGGAAGGTGACGATGGTAGTCGATGTATTCACCACTAACTGCCACGTGTCGGAGAAACTGAATAAAGGCCCGCTGATACCCCATATGAGGATGAACAAGGTTGCCAGTACGAATGCCAGATAATGGCCTGCAAGTTCGGCAGCCTTTTCGCTGAGCTTTGTGAAAAACTGTGACATCGCAACCTCCCAACGACAGGCGGGAAACGTTTGATGGGGGCGTGGGGTTCCGTAATTGCATAGACATGCGGAACTTTCAGGCGCTGGTCGACGTTTGATCTGCATAGAAAACGCGGAGGTTAAGCGATGGAAATTGTCGAAACCCGCATCAGTTCTGTCGGGGGATTCAAGCTCTACACGGTGGAGTTCGTCACCGAGGGTGACGAAAAGATCACCGTCAAGGTTGAGAACGAGACGGAAGCGGAACTGACGCGCGATGAAGTGTTACGCCGCGCTGCGATCAAACTCGGCGAAGCGCTGGGCGTTGCTTGTATGGAATGCGGCATTCAGCCTGAAAGCCTGCTGGCGCGCCCAAGTGCACGCCGTGCCGGCGATCGGGCAGAACTTGAACGCCAGCTTGACGAAGGGTTGGAGGATACGTTTCCAGCCAGTGATCCAGTATCCGTTACAGGCTCGACGATTGCCGGCTTCGCCGGGCCGAAAAACTGAACGACGGTTTTGAGCAAGAAGCCGGGCTATTCACCCGGCTTCTGAAGTTGTTCAGAAAATGAGTCCTGTAAAGGATATATCCATCTGATAATACTACAGATTACGACGCTTGCCTTCCATCAGGTCCAACACGGCGCGGGCACAGTCGAGCACATTCGAACCTGGTCCGAAGACCGCTGCCACACCGTGGTCGAACAGATACTGATAATCCTGACGAGGGACGACGCCACCGCAGACCACGATGATGTTCTCGGCGCCCTTCTTGCGGAGCGTGTCCACAAGCTGGGGCAATAGTGTCTTGTGACCGGCTGCCAGCGACGAGACCCCGAGGACGTGTACCTTGGACTTGATCGCCATATCGGCGGCTTCATACGGCGTCTGGAACAGCGGTCCAGCCAATACGTCGAAGCCAATATCGCCAAATGCTGAAGCAATGATCTTGGCTCCGCGATCATGGCCGTCCTGGCCAAGCTTTGCCACCATCACTTTCGGCGTTTCACCGATCTGTTTCTTGAAATCACCGAGCCGGTCAACCAGCGTCTGATATTCCGGCTCGTCCTTGTAGGCTGCGCCGTAAACCTTCTTGACGACCTTCGGAACAGCAGCATGATCGCCGAATGCGCGGCGCATGGCGTCGGAAATTTCACCGACGCTGGCGCGGGCGCGGGAGGCTTCAACGGCGGCGGCGAGAAGGTTGCCTTCACCGGTCCTGGCGATCTTTTCCAATTCCGCTAGTGCCGCTTCGACTTTTGCCTTGTTGCGCGTTTCCTTGATGCGGTTGAGACGTGCAATCTGTGACTGGCGAACGGCACTATTGTCGATTTCGAGAATGTCGATTTCGTCTTCCTGTTCGAGGCGGAACTTGTTGACACCGACAATGACTTCTTCGCCCTTGTCGACTGCTGCCTGCCGTTTGGTGGCTGCTTCTTCGATGAGCCGCTTCGGAAGGCCGCTTTCGACAGCCTTTGTCATGCCGCCGAGTTTCTCGACTTCCTCGATCAACGCCCATGCCTTTTCGGCTAGCTCGTTGGTGAGGTTTTCGATGTAATAGGACCCCGCCAGTGGATCGACCACTTTGGTAACGCCGGTTTCGTTCTGGAGGATGAGCTGTGTATTGCGGGCGATGCGAGCCGAAAATTCCGTTGGCAAAGCAATGGCTTCATCGAAGGAATTGGTGTGCAGCGATTGCGTGCCGCCAAGAGCCGCGGACATGGCTTCAAATGCGGTGCGGACGATATTGTTGTAAGGGTCCTGCTCTTGCAAAGAGACGCCTGAGGTCTGGCAATGCGTACGTAGCATCAGCGAGCCGGGCTTCTTGGGATCGAATTCCTTCATGATGCGTGACCAGAGCAGCCGCGCAGCGCGCAGCTTGGCGATCTCCATGAAGAAATTCATGCCGATGGCGAAGAAGAACGACAGGCGCCCCGCAAATTCATCGACATTCAGGCCCTTGTTCAAGGCAGCGCGTACATATTCGCGCCCATCCGCAAGAGTGAAGGCCAGTTCCTGAACCAGCGTCGCGCCCGCTTCCTGCATATGGTAGCCGGAAATCGAAATCGAGTTGAACTTCGGCATTTCAGCTGCGGTATAGGCGATGATATCCGCAATGATCCGCATGGAGGGTTCCGGCGGATAGATATAGGTATTGCGGACCATGAACTCCTTGAGGATGTCGTTCTGGATCGTGCCGGAAAGCTGCGCGCGCGGTACGCCCTGTTCCTCGCCCGCCACGATGAAATTGGCGAGGATCGGGATCACCGCGCCGTTCATGGTCATGGAAACGGAGATTTTTTCAAGCGGGATGCCGTCGAAAAGGATCTTCATATCCTCGACAGAATCGATGGCAACGCCAGCCTTGCCCACGTCGCCTTCAACACGTGGATGGTCGCTATCATAACCGCGATGCGTGGGAAGATCGAAAGCAACCGAAACACCCTGCTGACCGGCGGCGAGAGCCTTGCGGTAGAAGGCATTCGATTCTTCGGCCGTCGAAAATCCCGCATATTGCCGGATCGTCCATGGACGACCCGCATACATGGTCGCACGAGGGCCGCGCAGAAAGGGCTCGAAACCGGGCAGGGTGCCAAGATGGCCAATGCCCTGCAGGTCGTCTTCCGTGTAGAGCGGCTTGACGTCAATGCCTTCCGGCGTATGCCAGGTGAGGCTGTCGACTGGCCGTTTCAGTTCCTTCTCGGCCAAGGTTTCCCAGTCTGCTCGGGTGGTGGGGCGCTCGCTCATATCGACCTCACTCAAATTCCATAATCAGTTCATCCACGGTGAGACTTGCACCTGCTTCCGCCGTAATGCGCTTTACGGTAGCACGGCGTTCCGCTCGCAGCACGTTTTCCATCTTCATGGCTTCCACGGTGGCCAGAGGCTGACCAGCCTCGACAGTTTCACCATCCTTGACAAGGATCAATGTGATGACGCCCGGCATCGGGCAGAGCAGCATCTTCGATGTATCTGGAGGCAGCTTTACCGGCATAAGTTGCGCGAGTTCTGCGATACGCGGCTTGCGCACATGGGCGACCACATCCATCCCCCGCCAGCGCAAACGCCAGCCAGTGCCCGAGCGCGAAACCTTGATAGCGATGGGCGTGCCGCCAACAGTAAACGAGCCCAGTTGGCTGCCCGGATGCCAGTCACTCGCAACCGGCAGGCTGCCGCCATCCACGAAATTGATCGACGTTCCACCTTCGCCTTCCGCAATACGAACTGGCAAAGTGAACCCGCCAAGTGTCGCTACCCAGTCGGTTGCCACAGATTGCTGTTCGCTGGAAATCCGCCCGGTAATCAGCATGTTGCGCTGTTCGATTGCCAGATTGATCTGGGCTGCAACTGCTGCAAGCACCCGCGCATCATCTTCGGAAACCGATACTCCGGCAAAGCCGTCCGGATATTCCTCGGCGATGAATGCGGTGGTGAGAGCACCCTCGCGGAAACGCGAATGATCCATCACAGCCGACAGGAAGGGCAGGTTATGGCCGATGCCTTCAACCTCGAATGCGTCCAGAGCATCTCCCATCGCGTCGATGGCGCTGGCGCGGTCAGGCCCCCAGGTACAGAGCTTTGCGATCATCGGATCGTAATACATCGAAATTTCGCCGCCTTCGAACACACCAGTGTCGTTGCGCACGATTGTACCATCAGAATTGCGACCTTCGGCTGGCGGACGATAACGGGTCAGCCTGCCGATAGAAGGCAGGAAGTTACGATACGGGTCTTCCGCGTAGAGGCGGCTTTCCATTGCCCAACCGTTCAGCTTCACGTCGCTCTGGCCGAAACGGAGCTTTTCACCGGATGCAACGCGGATCATTTCTTCCACAAGGTCGATGCCGGTGATGAGCTCCGTCACTGGATGCTCGACCTGCAAACGCGTATTCATTTCAAGGAAGTAGAATTGACGCGCGCCATCAACGATGAATTCCACCGTGCCGGCTGAAAAATAGCCGACGGCCTTTGCAAGAGCTACAGCCTGCTCGCCCATGGCCTTGCGGGTCGCTTCATCAAGGAATGGCGAAGGTGCTTCTTCGATGACCTTCTGGTTACGGCGCTGGATCGAGCATTCGCGTTCGCCAAGATAGACAACGTTGCCGTGCTGGTCGCCCAGGACCTGAATTTCGATATGGCGCGGCTGTGTGACGAATTTTTCGATGAAGATGCGGTCGTCGCCGAAAGAGGACTTTGCCTCGTTGCGCGATAGCTGGAAACCTTCGCGAGCTTCGTCGTCGTTCCATGCGATGCGCATGCCTTTACCGCCGCCGCCAGCAGAAGCCTTGATCATCACAGGATAGCCGATGGATGTGGAAATGCGAACTGCTTCGTCGGCGTCCTCGATCAAGCCCATATGACCGGGCACAGTGGAAACACCGGCTTCGGAGGCAAGCTTCTTTGAGGTAATCTTGTCGCCCATGGCGTCAATTGCGTTCACCGGCGGCCCGATGAAGGTGACGTTGGCGGCCTTCAGTGCTTCAGCGAAACGCGGATTTTCCGACAGAAAGCCATAGCCCGGATGCACGGCATCCGCGCCGGTTTCCTTGATCGCCGCGAGAATCTTGTCGATGACGATATAGGACTGATTGGAGGGCGCTGGTCCGATGTGGACCGCTTCGTCGGCCATTTTGACATGCAGGGCATTGCGGTCGACATCGGAATAGACCGCTACCGTTGCGATGCCCATTTTCTTCGCCGTCTTGATAACCCGGCATGCGATTTCGCCGCGATTGGCAATGAGAATTTTCTTGATCATGTGCTTTTACTCAAATGAACCGGATCATTGCCACGGCATGATCCCGAAAAGTGGGAACCGGTTTTCTGATAAGATCATGCGAAACTAAAGCGGAATGGTGTCGTGCTTCTTCCACGGCGTGCTTTGCTGCTTATTGCGCAGGCTGGCAAAAGCGCGGGCAATGCGGCGACGCGAGGAATGCGGCATGATGACCTCGTCGATGAAACCGCGTTCAGCGGCCACGAACGGATTGGCAAAACGCTCCTCATATTCCTTCGTGCGCGCGGCGATTTTTTCGACATCGCCCAGTTCGGAACGATAGAGGATTTCCGTTGCACCCTTGGCGCCCATGACCGCGATTTCCGCCGTCGGCCAAGCATAGTTGATGTCAGCACCGATATGTTTCGAGGCCATCACGTCATAGGCACCGCCATAGGCCTTGCGCGTGATGAGCGTGACCATGGGGACGGTGGCTTGCGAATAGGCGAAGAGCAGCTTTGCGCCGTGCTTGATGACGCCGCCATATTCCTGTGCTGTGCCCGGCAGGAAGCCCGGAACGTCTACAAGAGTGAGGATCGGGATATTGAAGGCATCGCAAAAGCGAACGAACCGGGCTGCCTTGCGCGATGAATCGATATCAAGACAACCGGCAAGCACCATGGGCTGGTTTGCGACGACACCGATGGTTTGACCGTCCATGCGAATGAAGCCGGTAATGATGTTCTTTGCAAAAGATTCCTGAATTTCGAAGAAATCGCTTTCGTCGGCCAGCGCGTGGATAAGCTCCTTCATGTCGTAGGGCTTGGTGGCGCTATCCGGAATCAATGTGTCGAGCCGCATTTCGAGCCGTGCCGGATCGTCGAATACCGAACGTACGGGCGGCTTCTCGCGATTGTTGAGCGGCAGGAAGTCGAACAGAATGCGGACCTGTTCCAGCGCTTCGATATCGTTTTCATAAGCGCCGTCGGCGACGGATGACTTTCTGGTGTGGGTTGAGGCACCGCCCAGTTCCTCCGCCGTGACAATTTCGTTGGTCACGGTTTTCACCACGTCGGGGCCTGTCACGAACATATAGGAACTGTCACGTACCATGAAGATGAAGTCGGTCATGGCAGGCGAATAGACCGCGCCGCCAGCGCAAGGGCCCATGATGACGGAGATCTGCGGCACCACACCGGATGCATCCACATTGCGCTTGAACACGTCGGCATAACCCGCGAGCGACGCAACGCCTTCCTGAATGCGGGCGCCACCGGAATCGTTGAGCCCGATGACCGGCGCGCCGTTCTTCATGGCCATATCCATGATTTTGCAGATTTTCTGCGCATGGGTTTCGGACAATGAGCCGCCCAGAACTGTAAAATCCTGGCTGAACACATAGACCTGCCGACCGTTGATCGTGCCCCAGCCTGTCACTACGCCGTCGCCGGCAACCTTCTGCTTTTCCATGCCGAAGTCGGTGCAGCGATGGGTGACATACATGTCGAACTCCTCAAACGATCCTTCGTCGAGAAGTACTTCGATCCTTTCGCGGGCCGTGAGCTTGCCTTTGCCATGCTGGGCATCGATGCGGCGCTGACCGCCGCCAAGGCGAGCTTCGGCGCGACGGGATTCGAGCTGTTCCAGAAGTTCCTGCATAAAGTCCCCACTTTTGGGCGGCCTTGGAAAGGCGAGTTATGAAGCTGAAAAGATAGTCTTTTTCTCCTTCATGCTTAAAATCTGAAGGTGCTCTGGAAAAGCTTGAAAAGGTGCGATTGTGTAAGATATAAATTTGCAAATAGCGAAATGCGAATTTGCAAAAATGGCACCGAGAAAACTTTATATCGGCAGAAAGATACGAGAAATACGCGAGCAACATAAGGCAACCCAATCGGGCTTTGCCGAACGGCTCGGTATTTCAACGAGTTACCTCAACCAGATCGAGAATAATCAGCGGCCTGTTTCCGCTGCGGTCCTTCTGGCGCTAGCTGAAAACTACCAGATCGATATAGGTGCGATTTCACTGGGTGATGACGACCGATTGCTTTCGGCGGTTTCCGAAGCGCTGGCCGATCCCGTTTTCGATAACTACAAGCCGAACTTACAGGAACTGAAGCTTATTACGCAAAATGCGCCGGGGCTGGCGCATGCGCTGATTGCTTGCCATCAAGCCTATCGTCGTAACAGCGAGCAACTCGCAAGTCTGGATAATCAGCTTGGTCGCGCTCCTTCCACTGCCGAGCCTGCGCCTTATGAGGAAGTTCGCGACTTTTTCCACTTTATCGACAATTACGTACATGAGATTGATATTGCGGCAGAAAAGCTTGCTACAGAGCTAAATATTCCGGGCCGGGACATTGGCGTGGCCTTGCCGCAATATATGGAGGAGCGCCACCGGGTGCATATTGCGCGGGCCGGGCCGGAAGAAGCGGTGCTGCGTCGGTTCGATCCTGCAGCACGGGTGCTTTATCTCAATCCCTATTCTCCCGCCTCAACCCGCAATTTCCAGATCGCGTTCCAGATCGCCGAACTGGAAATGGAAGAACTGGTGAGCACGATTGCCAGACGAGCGGATTTTCGCTCTGCCGAGGCTGTTGAAATTTGCAAGATCGGCTTGCGCAACTATTTTGCCGGGGCGCTGATGCTGCCCTATCAGATATTCCTCTCGGCAGCGAAAGAGCTGCGCCATGACCTGGAACTGTTGGCGTCGCGTTTTGGGGCAAGTCTGGAGCAGGTCGCACATCGGCTCAGCACCTTGCAGCGTTCCGGCCATCGGGGCGTGCCGGTGTTCTTTGCGCGTATAGACCGGGCCGGAAATATCACGAAACGACACAGTGCCGCCAAGTTGCAGTTTGCACGCTATGGTGCTGCGTGCCCGCTGTGGAATGTGCATCAGGCGTTTGAGACACCGGGGCGGATCATCCGCCAACTGGCCGAAACACCGGATGGCGCGCGTTATCTTTGCATTGCGACAGAACTGACCAAGAGCGAGGGCGGCTTCAACGCACCCCAGCGGCGTTACGCTATCGCCCTTGGCTGCGAGGTGGCCTATGCGCAGGATTTCGTTTATGCGGACGGGCTCGATATCGCTGTCCGCTCTGCCTTCGATCCGATTGGTGTTTCCTGCCGTATTTGCGAGCGTGCTGAATGCGTGCAGCGGGCCGTTCCACCGCTAAAAAGCAGATTGGCGGTCGATCACGACCGCCGAGGAATATTGCCTTATCGTTTGCTCTGAATGTCAGAAGCCGGCATGTTCCTTGAGGAACTCGGCTTCCTCATGGGTTGTATCGCGGCCAAGCACCTTGTTGCGATGGGGAAAGCGTCCAAAGCGTTCGATGATATCGTGATGCTGACGGGCAAAGCCGAGCGAGAACTCGTCGCCGAGCCGTTCGTAGAGATCGACGCAACGCTTCTGATCGCTCAGATGTTCGCTATGCATGAACGGCAGATAGAAGAACTGGCGTTGTTCTGGTGACAGTTTCCGGTCAAAATCATGATCGAGCGCCTGTGCCGCCACATCACGGGCTAATCCGTCGCTCTCGAAAGAGCGGGGTGAACCACGGAACATGTTGCGCGGAAACTGGTCGAACAGAATGGTAAGCGCAAGTGCGCTTTCCGGCTGCTGTTTCCAGTGTTCCAGCTTGTCGGCGCGCGCATCTCCGTAAGCCGTCAGAAATTTCTCACGAATTTCTGTGTCGATCTCGTCACTTTTGCTGAACCAGTTTTCCCGCATCTTGGGTGAAAACCAGAAATCGAGAACGTCCTTGTGTTCGATAGCCACGACGGGCCTCCTCTCAAGTTTTATTGTGCCTTCTGGTTTGTGCTGTCAGGTTGCGGGCAGGGTGGTTCGCCCTTGAAATTGCGCGACATGCAGGCGAATCGGTCAAAGCTCTTGCCTGTGTCCATGGCGGCCTTGCCTGCTCCTCCACATCCTGCAAGAACAGCCAGAGAAATCAGAATGGCGAAGTTTTTCATGGGGGTCCTTTCAGGGGCCATGTGGTCTGTTCGTATAATAGGGATCGCAATCTTCAGCCGCAACTGCGGCACCGATCAACTAGCCTCTTCCACGATAGTTGGGCACGCCTTGTTCCGGTATCCAGACGTTCTGCGGAGCCTCTCCGGTTTGGAAGAAGACGTCGATGGGAATACCACCACGTGGATACCAATAGCCGCCGATCCTGAGCCATTCCGGCTCCAGAAGTTCCACGAGGCGCTTACCGATGGTCACGGTGCAATCTTCGTGGAACGCGCCGTGATTGCGGAAGGAGAAAAGAAACAGTTTCAGGGATTTGCTTTCCACCAGCCATTGCCCCGGAACATAGTCGATCACCAGATGTGCGAAATCAGGCTGGCCTGTCATTGGGCAGAGCGAGGTGAACTCAGGCGCGGTGAAGCGAACACAATAAGGTGTACCAGCTTGCGGATTTGCCACCCGTTCCAGGATGGCTTCCTCTGGAGATTGCGGTATCGAAGCGTTTGAGCCGAGCTGCTTTAGATCGGAATATATTGTCTTTTCAGACATTTGCGTGCCTTTGTTTCAAGCCACGTCGCAGTCTTGTCGCGCATGATTGCGCTTGTCCTTGTTTTGACCGGGTAGGCTGCGACCGGTGGCAAATTGCCAATGACGGGGGAGCTAGCAGACCACAACGATCCCGTAAAGAGCGCAAACAAAAGCCCGCGCATGGAGCGCGGGCTAAACATCAGACTGTTCTTGCTGTTCAGCGGCGATCGGAAATGGCACATCCAATGGCAACGCCGATGAGAATGCCGATAATTCCGGCAGTTCCGAAAAGTGTCGTGGCTGTGCCCGGATTTTCTCGAACCGTCTCGGCAACCACTTGTCCGCGTTCACGCACGGCTTGCGCGGCATGACGGAAACGACCGGACGCATCATCCATGGCGTCTTCCGCGCGTTCTCTCAGCTCGCCAGAATGTGACGCCAGTGACTTTGAAAGGCGCTTCAGTTCATTGCGCATATCGGCGATTTGCTTTTCGAGAGCCTGCTGGATGTCGTTCGTGATCTTTTCGTCGGCCATTTGAAGTCTCCGTTGAATTGATGACGATAAAACGAGTGAAAACGCGTTCGGTTCCATGCTGCGGCAATGCGGTTAACAAACATGGTAAACCGCTCGTAAACCATTTTAATTTAATCTTTTCGAATACAAGAACGATCTGGAGCGGGGCCAGAATGTATATCGAAAAAGATGCGCTTGTTGGCAGTTGCGAGCCGGTAGCTGCGCGTGTTGTCCGTGCTGCTCGTTTGGCCCGACAGTGTGTTGACCAGCTTCAGCCAGACCATGTTCGTGCCCAGGCTGAAGCGGCTTTGACGCTTCTGCTTGATGATCCTTCGCCGAAAGTGCGCATGGCTATGGCAGATGTACTTTCGACCAGTGTGCACTCGCCCCTGCATATTGTGACGGCGCTTGCCGCCGACCAGCCCGAGGTTGCGGGTTACATCCTAGCACGCTCGACACTCCTCAGCGACGCAGATCTGATTGATCGTGTGGCCTATGGTGCGCCCTCAATGCAGGTTTTGGTTGCTGCGCGCCCGCATGTTTCATTTGCAGTCGCGGCGGCAATCGCCGAAGTTGGAAACAACGAGGCAGTTGCTGAAATGCTGTTTAACAGCTGTGCCCGTATCGCTCCGGTTTCATTCCGGCGCATAAGCGAACGCTGTGGTCATGATGCCCTCGTGCGCGAGGCTTTGCTGGCCCATCCGCGTCTTCCTGCGGAATGCCGTCATCTTCTGGCTGTGAAAGTCGGGGAGGTTTTGCAATCTCTTCCGCTGGTGAAATTGCTTCTGGGTGAACGCCGCGCCGATAAGGTTGTGGGTGATGCAACGGCTCGCGCATCCATGCAACTGGCGGAAACTTGTTCGCAGGAAGAACTTCCCGCGCTGGTCGAGCATCTGCGTCTGCGCGGTGAAATCACGACAAGTTTTGTTATCCGTGCCGTTGCCGGAGGCCGTATAGATTTCTTCGCGAGCTTGCTGGCCGCTCTTTCCGATCTCGATGACGCACGGATTTGTGCGATTATTTCCGGCGGTCGTCCGGCGGCACTTGCCGCACTACTTCGCTCTGCGGGGTTGAGCGATGCGACGCATGCGCCCCTGATTGTCGCAATCGAAGCCTGGCGGGCGGTTGCTGCCGGACGGATGCGGATGGGCGCCGCTGAAATATCGGCTTTGATGTGCGAGGCCGCAGGGGGCAGCCGGTTTGCTGCCGCCAATGACGATCTGGCTGCATTGCTGCGCTCGATCCATCTGGAGTTCATGCGTGAATCGGCGCGGGACAGGCTGCAGGCTATTCCAGCAGCCTGATCAGCTTTCCTGTCGAAAAGGCCGGATAAGGCTGAGGCCGTAACCGACCGCAATGCCGACTATGGCTCCGGCGGCTTTGAACACAAAGTCGATGAACTCGCCATGACGTCCGGGCGCGAGGCGCTGCATCAGTTCAAAAAGTGCAGCGCAGCCGACGGTCAGCAAAAGAACGCCCATCCAGTGGCGAGGGTAGGCGAGGGCAAATAAGGCGCCGACCAGAAAGAAAGCCGCAAACCGTTCAAGGTCTACGGGCTCACCTGTTACGGGGCGGAATTTTATTGGGCTGATTGTCACTGCGAGGATGGCCAGAAGTATCATCCAGGCGCCAATGCGCAAAAATCGCTTCATAAGGAGCGCCTTTATTCATCTGTATGATCGCCGGGTGGCTCATCCTGCTTCGGGTCGCCACAACGTTGGTACATTCGATCGGTTATTGATTTTTTCAATGCGTTACCGAATGGTAACTCATAATGGGAAATGACATCGACGCCCATACACCATTTAACGTCATGAGGCGACAGGCCATAATTGGTTTCGAGAAAACCAAGCGCATAATTCATGCCTTCGTCGCATTGCTCTGTCTGGCAGAAGTTGCCGTCTCTGGCGAGCTGACGAATCGAGCCCTCGCCAATCTTCACCACGATTGGTTCGACGGCAAAAGGAGCCGCGCCGATCACCGCGATGACGACAAGTCCGATCAAAGTAAATTTTATAGAGCGCCGCATGAATCGCCGTTTGTAACTGGTTTTCGCAAGTTCATAACGCATGAGCGGCAATATGATGGCAAGTCGCAATCAACTGGAAATCAAAGGAATCGCGGCATTTTCCAGACGATGCGCCTCATGAACGCGTTGAACGTTCACGTTGATACGTTGAATTGATCATTCCGATTTCAGACCAAATTGTAGCTAGCGGTATTTTAGTTTGCATCGGTTTAATGTTGACTTTTACGTAAATGCAGGAGCACAACTTACGCTCTAAATCCGATTTGGTTTAGAGCCTGGTCCGCTTGATATAAGGCAGGAATGTTGTGGTGCGCGAATATTATACGATCACGGAGTTGACGCGCGAGTTCGGTATTTCAACCCGTACTTTGCGCTTCTATGAAGATGAAGGCTTGATTGCTCCCGTGAGGCGCGGTCGCACGCGACTGTTTCGTCCCGCTGATCGTCATCTCCTGAAGCAGATTTTGCGTGGCAAGCGGCTCGGCTTTTCCATTGCCGAAATTCACGAGATCATTCAGATGTATCGCGAGCCGCCCGGCGAAACCGGGCAGCTGAAGCTGCTTATGAAGCGCGTCGAGGAAAAACGTGCTGATCTTCGGCAGAAGCGTCGTGATATTGAGGAAACGCTGGGCGAACTCGACCAGATTGAGGAATCCTGCATCGAGCGTCTTGCCGAGCTGGGGGTCAATACCTGATCAGTTTTATTGGGTGTCGGGCACCGGAGAGCACATTTGTGCGATATCCTGAACCGCGCTGTTGTTTTCTTGATCGATCTTGCCGCTGAAGACATCATCGAACAGTTTCGCCTTGTCCAGTTCCGTCACAACGCAGCCGCAGAACTGCTGGCATAGCTGTTCGCTACCGTTTTGCAGGCATGCAGCCACGCAGGATTGCGTGAAGGCTTCACGCGGTGTCGACTGCGCGGGAGGCATCAGTTGCGAGAATACATAAACCAGTCCAATCAGTACCGGCTGATGAATGAGATAAAACGCCAGGCTATGCCTGCCGATGAATGTTAGTGGCTTTTCAAGAAACTGAGGTTTGATCCCGCCAGCCAATAGCTGGAGCCAGCCGAAACGTTGAAACATGCGAGCGGCAGCTATACCGAGGAGAACCGCTCCGAACCACGGAAACAGCGGTACGTAGTCATTAGAGCGCGGCGTCACGGTCGAAAGTCCGACCCAACTCAGTGCAGGATTATTGAAAATATCGGCGCGTGCATAAAGCGGGGCGCTGATGACCAACGCGGCAAATATCAATGTTGCAATGGCAGGCAAACGCAGGAACAGAAGGCCGAGCACACTTGCCAGAGCGATCTGGTGAAGGATGCCGAAGAAGATAAAACTGTCCGGCGACATGTACCATGTGACGGCTGAAATCGCGGCTGCGGCAACAGCGATCTGCACCAGGCGTTTCGCCATAGGCTTCCAGCGAATTCCATTGCCATGTGCCAGAACAAGGCTGAAGCCGACCAGAAACAAAAAGCTCGATGCAATACAGCGGGCGAAAAGCTTCCATCCGCCGTGAGCGGTCGTGGCAGGGGCCATATAGCCAAAAAACTCAAGATCCCAGCCAAAGTGATAGATCGCCATGGCGATCAGCGCGATCCCGCGTGCAATATCGATGCGCCCGAGGCGAATACGGGACGAAGTTACGGTATCTTGAAGCGCTATGTTAGACATGGTTCCTTCCGACTGGATAGCAATGTCTAGAGCGGTCCAGTTAAAACAGGGTCGTTGGAGCCGCTCTAAATATTAGTTTTATCGCATTATCCTACGCAAAACCGCTTCGCACTTCTGGCACGAAAATGCTCAGTTGTTTTTCGATTCCCGGCAAATCTCTAACACAGCCTTTTGCAACACTATAGTATGCGGGCGCACACGGATTCGTGCTGGCATTGGCGCACGCAAAGGGCCTGATATTGGAGGGTTTGGTTGTTTTATAGTCTTTCGAAGATTTTCTGGCTGTTCTTTCAACCTGTTACGATAATCCTCGTTCTTGTTCTGATTGCCTTTCTGGCCATGTGGCGCGGCTTCCGGCGGTTCGGGTTGGGCGCGCTGGGGCTGTCGATTGTCATTTTATTTCTTGCCGCTTTCACGACACTGGGTTCCGTTCTGCTTGCCCCACTGGAAGATCGTTTTGCGAAGCCCGATGACATGCCACAACACGTGGAGGGGATCGTCGTCCTTGGCGGCTATATGAACGGCGACATTAATGCCGGGCGCAAAGGTTTCGAGTTGAATAGTGCGGCTGATCGCATTTTCGAGGCAATGCGGTTGGCGAGACTATATCCAGACGCCAAGGTCATTGTTTCCGGAGGAGACGGCGCCTTTTTCGAAGAATCTGCAAAAGAGGCGGATAGCACCCGACAGATGCTGATAGATCTCGGCTTTTCCGGTGAACGCTACATCTATGAAAACAAGTCCCGGAACACGGTTGAGAATGCGATTTTCTCAAAGGAACTGGCCCAGCCCAAGCCCGGCAAAACGTGGCTTCTGGTGACTTCCGCATATCATATGCCGCGATCCGTTGGTTGTTTTCGCAAGGCGGATTTCGACGTTGTCGCCTGGCCGGTAGACTACAAGACGCGCGCCAGCGAGCGCTTCGCACTCTATCTCGAATCCCCGAATGAAGCGCTTTCGCGCTTCAGCGTGGCCATGCGCGAGTGGGTAGGGCTTGCCGCTTACTGGATGGCGGGCAAGACAGATATGCTTCTGCCTCAACCCTGATGCCGCAATTCTGTCGCCACTTTAAAGCTTTTGTTAAGGTTATCTGTTGGTAACTGATTGATACAAAAAGAATTTTTGAATCGCATATGCGGTGCTGGAAACCTGCTGCCGTAATTCAGCCGTTTTTCGTCGTTGCGTTCCGTTGATCACGAAGCTATATGATTGGTAACAGCGTTGTGAAGGACGCTGTGTAAAAGTGTTGCACAACAAGGTTGCCAAAATCTCCATGGACGAAACCGTTCAAAAATCCTGCTGGGGCGTCACGCTCTGGGCAGTCATTGGTCTCGCTGCTGTCATTCTCATGGCCTACCTGTTCTCCGTCTAGAAGTCAGGCGGCGTTACGTATTCCGGAAATTTGATGCCGCATTTCGGCATTCCGTTTGCGTTGATCCTTTCCTACACTATCTGATAGAGTTACGCGGTTTTCGCGTTAGCGACTTTTTGCCGGTTTTTGTCTAAAATGGACGATCAGGTAAATCGCAAGCGACGCTGCGATCAGGAATCAATCAGCCACATGATGGCTGTAGAAGGTGTGGAATGTTTCTGTCGGTTTTCGATCTTTACAAGATTGGCATTGGGCCTTCCAGTTCGCATACGATGGGCCCAATGACGGCTGCGCGCATGTTTCTCAACGAGGTAATCGGCGGAAACTGGCCACGGCCTGCGCATTCGAAAATCCACCGGTTGAAAGCGAGTCTGCACGGCTCTTTGGCCTATACAGGCGTCGGGCACGCAACGGATCGAGCCGTCATTCTGGGGCTTTGCGGTTATTTGCCGGATACGATTGATCCCGACATTATGGACGTAGAGGTTGAGAAGGTGTTCGCCGAGAAGAAGGTGAAACCCGAAGGGCATCCGGCCTATCATTTTGATCCAAAGGTCGATCTCGTTCTGGATCGGAAGACACCTCTGCCGGGACATGCCAATGGCATGGCTTTCTCTGCATACGACGCTGATGACAATCTCCTGTTACGTCGCGCTTATTTTTCCATCGGTGGCGGCTTTGTCGTGACGGAAGAAGAACTGAGCCGTGTGCAGCGCAGTGGTGCGAAGCAGGACGACAAGGCTGATGTGCCGTTTCCGTTCCGTAGCGCCGCTGAGATGCTTGAGATGGCCCATGACAGCGGGCTGTCGATTGCTGAAATGAAACGAGCCAATGAAGAAAAGCATATGGCTCGTGGTGATCTGGATAATGGTCTCGACCGTATTTGGGGAGCCATGCGCGGCTGTATCGAGCGCGGACTGAGCCGGGACGGTGTCATGCCTGGCGGTTTGAATGTCCGCCGGCGTGCGCGACAGCTTCACGACAAACTGCAGGACGACTGGCGCAATAACCGCAGCAATCCGCTTCTGGCAAATGACTGGCTGTCGGTTTACGCGATGGCGGTCAATGAGGAAAACGCGTCCGGCGGTCGGGTAGTGACTGCACCGACAAATGGCGCCGCAGGCGTCGTACCAGCAGTTCTGCGCTATTACCTGCATTTTCATGACGATGCTGATGAGAAAGGCATCCGCGATTTTCTCCTGACGTCTGCCGCAATTGGCGGTGTCATCAAGCACAACGCATCGATTTCTGGCGCGGAAGTTGGTTGTCAGGGCGAAGTAGGATCAGCATCGGCAATGGCGGCAGCGGGTCTTGCCGCTGTGCTTGGCGGATCGCCTGAGCAAATTGAAAATGCTGCTGAAATTGCGCTCGAACACCATCTTGGCATGACCTGCGACCCGGTTGCCGGGCTTGTGCAGGTACCGTGCATAGAACGCAACGCGCTTGGTGCGGTGAAGGCCGTGACCGCAGCCTCCCTTGCTGTAAAGGGCGACGGCAAGCATTTTGTGCCGCTCGACGCCTGTATCGAGACGATGCGCCAGACCGGTCACGATATGAGCGAACGTTACAAGGAAACCAGTCAGGGCGGCCTTGCCGTGAATGTGGTCGCCTGTTGATTCGCAATTCTCGATAGAATGCGACGCTTCAGGCTTGAAGCGCGCATTCGTCTTGGCTAAATCACCTCTATGGCTCTCAATCTCGTCAAACTTTGCGTCGGCTGCGACAGTATCGAAGATCTCGCGGCTTGGATCGATTTCCGTCTTGCGGAACAGCGCGCTGCCGGTTTGGTGCCGGAACAGTTTCATACGACCAGAATGGTACCCAAGCGGATCGACGAACTGCTGGAAGGTGGTTCGCTCTACTGGGTTATCAAGGGCAATGTCCAATGTCGCCAGCGATTGCTTGACGTGCGTCCGTTCACGGACGAGCAGGGCATTAATCGTTGCCACCTTGTTCTCGAACCCAAGGTCATCCCGACCGAGTGGCAGCCGCGCCGCGCCTTTCAGGGATGGCGCTATCTGGCAGAAAATGAAGTCCCGCGCGATGAAGCCGCCGGTAAAGCGGGCAGGGCTGCCTTGCCCGCAGAGCTGCGGCAGGAGTTGGCGGCTCTGGGATTGCTCTAAAGCCAACCTATTCATGAAAAAGGACCTGCCGGTTTATCGACAGGTCCTTTTTCATTCCATCTGTGATTAATCAGTTTTCTATCGTCAGGCGGACTGAAACCCGGTCGAAATTCACCGGCAAGGTCATCCGCATGGACGCCCGTGGTTGAACTAGTCGCTTGTTACGTGCCGCATGGCAGACAAGCAGCCCGACCAGATCTTTGGTCTGAAAGCCGGTACCGCGACGGACATCGGCAATTCGCAGTGCAGCCTGCTTGAGACCTTGCACCGAGAACAGTGCGCCCAACGCTGAAGTCTTACCTTCATCCTGTGTCCAGTCGGCTGTTTTGAACGGCGGCTGGCCGAAAGTTTCTCTCATATTTGACATCTCGAAACCCTCTACGCACTACAAATTCGGGTTTGAAGCTGGCAACGAGGGGGCAAGACCCCTCGCAATCGATTAGTTCGCGACTGCATAGCAGCCGAAGTTTTTCTTCTTCAGCGAGGCGCATGCATCCCACGCGGCCTGCTTGGAGGAGAAGCCGACGAAACGTGCGCGGTAGAAAGTTGCACTACCCTTGCTGAAGGTCTCGGTATAGGGCGATGCGGCGCGCAATGTACCGCCTGCCGTCGCCGAAGCCTTTGCCAGCATGTCACGCGCCTGGCCTTCGCTCGGCAGGGAGCCAATCTGGATAGCCCACCCACCGGCAGCGGGGGCCGAGGCGGTGGTAACCGGATCGACATCCTGCGGCTGTGCAGATGGGACTGCGGCCTTCGGCATTGGACGAACAGCCGCTTGAGCCGCCAGTGCTGCCGGACGCGCAGTTGGAGCTGCAAGTGCCAGAACTTGTGGCTGGTCGCTGTCGCCTTCGCCGCTTTCATTGTTGATGACATCTTCCACGGCAGCGGCCTGACGCGTTACTGGAACAGGGGCATTCCGGGCCTTGGGAAGATCGACTGAAGCAACCACCTGCGGTGCATCGTTGCGCATTGCGACGAGCGGCGCAGCGTTGCGGCTACGCGTTGCCATAGGAAGATATTTGCGAATGAGCTGAGCCATGTGGGCGTCACGGCTTGCACCGGTATTTCCACCCATCACGACAGCTACCAGTCTACGACCATCCAGGCTGACCGAGGAGGCCAGATTGTAGCCCGATGCATTGGTGTAGCCGGTCTTGATGCCATCCACGCCTTCAACGCGGCCGAGCAAACGGTTGTGGCCATTGATGGTCTGGCCGCGGAAAACGAAGCTGCGACGCGAGAAATAGGAAAATTCATTCGGGAAGTGCTGACGGAGCGCGATGCTGAGAATCGCCATGTCGCGTGCGGTCGTATGCTGCGCCATGTTCGGCAGACCCGATGCGTTACGGAAGGTTGTGTTACGCATGCCAAGACGACGCGCTTTCGCGGTCATCATCTGGGCAAATCGTTCTTCAGAGCCTCCGAGATATTCGCCGACAGCAGTTGCTACGTCGTTGGCCGATTTCGTAATCATGGCCAGCGCCGCATCTTCAGCACGAATGCTCTGTCCCGAACGGAATCCGATTTTCGTAGGCGGACGTGCGGCTGCATAAGCGGACACGGGGATACGTGTATCCTTGTTCATGCGACCGGCCTGCATTGCCTCGAACAACATGTACAGGGTCATCATTTTCGTGAGAGACGCGGGATAACGCTGGGCATCCGCATTTGAAGCGAAAAGCGTTTTGCCGGTATTCGCATCGATTACGATAGCTGCATATCTATCGCTCGCCGCTATTGCCGGTATCGTTGTCGAAGCTGTTGAGCACCCCGTTACAACTGCAAGAAGAAGGGTGGCTTGCGCCGCTCTTTTCAAGGCATATGCGACTTTACTAAATGCGGTACGCACGATGATGACCTACCTGTATCCCGGATTTTTTGAACTGCGGCACAAAAGGCACACAGCGTCTAATTCGGTGATCCTACTGCCATCAGCGTTACCAATCCGTTTATGGTAACCGCGTTGTTCATAAATTTCGGAAAAAAATCGAGACGGTTGTCGCGTCCGTGGCCAATCGATACCCGAAAAACATCGCTCACTCACGCATATGTGTTTTCAGGAGGCTGCTCCTGCTTCACGAGGGTGGAAACTGTTTCCGATAACAAAAAAACTCGCTTGCGCGAGTTTAGTTTTGCTGCTGTCCTGACTAGGTAGGAGAGAAGGGCAGCTCTTTGAAACGGATGCGTTTTAAAAATATCTGATCTTACCTTATCCAAAATACATGAATTAATTTTTAGGTTATGTGAGGAATTTAGTATTTTTTTCGCGTTCGCTAAACGGCAATATGTTCCCCCCTTGCTATAGGGGCCGCTTTTTTGTGGTCAATTATTTGCGTCTATATTTGTGGGCTCACGATCAATCCAGCTATTTACATAGGGCTGTTTGGCCAAGGCCTATCGTTCGGACGATGCCATATAACTGTGTCAAGCCGCGTTATTGCAATAAGTCCCGGTTGCAAGTGCCAATGAAGGGCTTAAAATCACCACATGACGACCTACATAATAGGGCAAGTTGGGTCAGGCAGATGGGCATCCGGGTAATAGGTTTCATGAGGCATCTCGATATAGTCATGCAAAGCAAGACCGACGGCGGAAATGGTCCGGAAAACGGCACCGTTGTGGTTACGCGTACACAGCCGAAAACCAAGAAGCCCAGTCTCTATCGTGTCCTGCTCCTCAACGACGACTACACACCCATGGAGTTCGTCGTTCATGTCCTGCAGCGGTTTTTCCAGAAGAACCAGGATGATGCCACGCGCATCATGCTGCATGTTCACAATCATGGGGTCGGCGAGTGCGGCGTATTTACATACGAAGTCGCCGAAACCAAAGTCAGTCAGGTCATGGATTTCGCCCGCCAAAACCAGCATCCGCTGCAATGCGTGATGGAGAAAAAGTGAGGTCATATGCCATCGTTCTCCCCAAGCCTTGAAAGGGCCCTGCATCAAGCCCTCACAATAGCAAACGAGCGGCATCACGAATATGCGACGCTCGAACATCTTTTGCTTGCCTTGATCGACGATCAGGATGCGGGCGCAGTGATGCGTGCCTGCAGCGTCGACCTTGAGCATCTCAAACGTATCGTTACTGATTATATTGATCGCGAACTTGATAATCTCGTCACAGGTTATGACGAAGATTCGAAGCCAACTGCCGCTTTCCAGCGCGTTATTCAGCGCGCGGTCATCCATGTGCAGTCCTCGAACCGCGAGGAAGTAACCGGTGCCAATGTGCTCGTTGCTATTTTCGCGGAGCGGGAAAGCCATGCTGCCTATTTCCTCCAGGAGCAGCAGATGACCCGTTACGATGCCGTGAACTATATCTCGCACGGTATCTCAAAACGGCCGCAGAGCAACGAAACCCGTCCCCCGCGCGGCGCGGAAAGTGCCAGCGAAGAACGCACCAGTACGGAACAGGAAGAAAGCGCCAAGAAGAAGCAGGATGCGCTTTCCGCTTATTGCGTCAATCTGAATGAAAAGGCCAAGGCCGGGCGCATTGATCCGCTGATCGGGCGTGATAGTGAAATCAACCGCACTATTCAGGTGCTTTGCCGCCGTTCGAAGAACAACCCGCTTTATGTGGGTGATCCAGGCGTCGGCAAGACTGCGATTGCCGAAGGTCTTGCCAAGCGGATCGTTGAAGGACAGGTGCCGGAAGCACTTGCCGACGCGACGATTTTCTCGCTCGACATGGGGACGCTTCTGGCTGGCACGCGCTATCGCGGTGACTTCGAAGAACGTCTGAAGCAGGTCGTCAAGGAACTCGAAGAGTATCCGGGCGCGGTTCTGTTCATCGATGAGATTCATACGGTCATCGGCGCTGGTGCCACGTCTGGCGGTGCCATGGACGCATCGAACCTGTTGAAGCCGGCGCTTTCATCTGGTGCGATCCGCTGTATCGGATCGACGACCTATAAGGAATATCGTCAGTTCTTCGAGAAGGACCGTGCCTTGGTGCGTCGTTTCCAGAAGATCGATGTCAACGAGCCTTCGATCCCGGATGCGATTGAAATCATGAAGGGGCTGAAGCCCTATTTCGAGGACTTCCATAAGGTCAAGTACACGGTCGATGCTATCAAGACGGCGGTGGAATTGTCTGCGCGTTATATTTCGGATCGCAAATTGCCAGACAAGGCAATCGATGTGATCGACGAAACAGGCGCCAGCCAGATGCTTTTGCCTGAAAACAAGCGCAAGAAGACCATCGGCGTGAAGGAAATCGAAGCGACAATCGCGACGATGGCTCGCATCCCGCCGAAGTCGGTATCGAAGGATGACGAACAGGTTCTGTCGCATCTGGATGCTGAGCTGAAGCGTGTCGTCTATGGTCAGGATCTGGCGATCGAAGCGCTGTCGGCCTCGATCAAACTCGCTCGTGCGGGATTGCGCGAACCGGACAAGCCGATTGGCTCCTACCTGTTCTCAGGCCCGACCGGCGTTGGCAAGACGGAAGTCGCCAAGCAGCTGGCAAGTTCGCTTGGTGTGGAGCTCCTGCGTTTCGACATGTCGGAATATATGGAACGTCACACCGTCTCACGGCTTATCGGTGCGCCTCCCGGCTATGTCGGCTTCGATCAGGGTGGTCTCCTGACAGATGGCGTCGATCAGCATCCGCATTGCGTGTTGCTGCTCGATGAAATCGAGAAGGCGCATCCGGATCTGTTCAACATCCTGTTGCAAGTAATGGATCATGGCTCGCTGACCGATCACAACGGCAAGAAGATCGACTTCCGCAATGTGATCCTGATCATGACCACCAATGCCGGTGCGTCGGATATGGCGAAGGCCGCAATCGGCTTCGGTTCCACGCGACGCGAAGGCGATGACATGGAAGCGATCAACCGCTTGTTCACGCCTGAGTTCCGTAACCGACTGGATGCGATCATTCCGTTCGGTCCGTTGCCGGTTCCGGTCATTCATCAGGTCGTGCAGAAGTTCGTGCTTCAGCTTGAGGCACAGCTTGCCGAGCGTGGCGTGACTTTCGAACTGACCGAAGGCGCGATCGCCTGGCTGGCTGACAAGGGTTACGACGAACGCATGGGCGCACGTCCGCTTGCGCGGGTTATCCAGGAACACATCAAGAAGCCGTTGGCTGATGAAGTGCTGTTCGGAAAACTCAAGCATGGTGGAACGGTCCGTGTGGATGTCGTGACGAAACCGGACGGAAAGACCGATTTGTCGCTGGAAAGCGTGGCTGATAAGCCGGTAAGTCCGAAGAAGGATATCCCTGCTGAAAAGAAGCAGCTGCAACGCAAGAAGGCTGTTCCGAAGAAGGCAGAGAAGGAAAAAGTACTGGCGGGCAAGGACGAGCCAGCGCCGAAATCCTCGTCGAAGGCTTCGGCAGCTAAATCTTCGGTGCCGAAAGTGCCACGTAAGAAGTAACAAGCAATCGAAACGGCCCTCTCTGAGGGCCGTTTTGTTTTGAGCACGAGACGAGCCCGAACGAAAACTGAGGTTTTCCGATCTGAGCGGCAGAAACCGCGTGCAACTGCGTCGATGCTTGCTCTAACGTGGCTCTATGCCACCGATTCATTCCGATCATCCCGAGCAAAGTTCAGAAGATCATCGTCATCTGCGATGGTTCTTGCGCGGCTGCACGCGCATTTGCAGCATTCCAGCTCTATTATTAATGAGTTCGTTTATCGGTTTTGCGGGACTGGCAATTGAAAGCGGCATCACCGTTGTTCAAGCCGTCTTTATGACGCTGACTATATGGGCGCTTCCGGCAAAGGTTGTTCTGATTGGTGCGATCAGCGCAGGTGTGGCTTTACCTGCTACGGCTCTCGCCGTGGGACTTTCGTCCGTGCGTTTGATGCCGATGGTGGTCGCACTACTTCCCGAGTTGCAGGGACCTAAAACGCGGAAGCTGACATTGATGGCCCTTTGTCATTTCGTTGCCGTCACCGCTTGGGTCATGGCCATGGAAGAGCTGCGCAAAATCCCGCGTGATATGCGAACCAGTTATTTTGCCGGAATCGGTATGGTTCTGGTGGGAACCAATGCAATTGTCGTGGCTATCGTCTATTCGTTATCGACGTCTTTTCCGCCTATCGTTTTCGCTGCACTTTTCATGCTGACGCCGATGTATTTTCTGACGTCGCTCTGGCGTTCGGCGAGAGAACGGGCAGGGCAGGTCGCAATGATTTCCGGGATCGTTCTGTTTCCCATATTTCATCATGTGACACCGGGCTATGACCTGTTGATTACGGGTGTTCTCGGTGGGCTGATAGCCTTCGGCTTTCATCTGATGCGCCGCATATCGGTAGGAGCCGCCAAATGAACTGGGACAGTTTTTCGACCTGGTGGTGGCCGTTTTTGTTTATTCTGCTGGCTGGCGCACTTCCAACCTATCTGTTCCGCGTGATGGGCGTGCTGGTTGGCGGGCGCGTGCGGGAGGATTCTGAGGCACTTGTTCTGGTTCGCTGCGTCGCAACAGCCCTGGTTGCCGGTGTTATCGCGCAGCTTATTCTTTATCCCAATGGAGAATTGGCCAACTCGCCGCTCTGGCTCCGCGCAGGTTCCGCCGTTGCAGGATTTGCCGCCTTTCTCATTACCGGCAAGCGATTGCTTGTCGGTGTGCTGGTTGCGGAAATCCTGCTGGTAATCGGCCTGCTTACACTTTGAAAGTGTGAGTCATATCAAAGCGCTGCACGAATCTTTTCAGCGTTTGCAGAAAGAACGGCTGCGTCTTCCATCTGTCCGGTATGGGGCTTGAGCGCCACGCCTTCAAAGCGCGGGATCACGTGGAAATGCAGGTGATAGACGGTCTGACCAGATGCCGGTTCGTTGAACTGCATGACTGTTACGCCATCGGCATTGAATGCCTTCTTCACGGCCTGTGCGATTCTCTGCACGACTTGAACGACGCTCGCAAGAGTTTCCGGCTTGGCATCAAGCAGATTGCGGGACGGTGCTTTTGGCACAACCAGCGTGTGGCCCGTGCCTTGCGGCATTACATCCATAAAGGCAATGACGTCGTCGGTTTCGTAAACACGGGTGGACGGGATTTCGCCGCGCAGGATTTTGGCAAAGATATTGTTGTCGTCATAGGTGGCGGACATGCGTTTCTCTCCAATGCGAAATTTTTGACGGGATCAGATCGCATCAAGTCCCGTCAGGCAAGGTGGATGGGTTCAACCACCCCTGAATGGTGAATGCTCTTCCAAAGCATTTTGAATTTGTTCGACTTCGCGACGTTCATGATCGAGATAGTCGCGCACAGCGTTTCGAAAGCCTTCATGGACGATGTAATGTGCCGAATGGGTCGTGACCGGCATATAGCCACGGGCGATTTTATGCTCGCCCTGTGCTCCAGCTTCCACGACGCTGAGCTGTCGATCAATCGCAAAATCGATTGCCTGATGATAGCAAACCTCGAAATGCAGGTATGGGTGATCTTCGATGCAGCCCCAATGACGGCCGAAAAGTGTATCGCCACCAATGAAGTTGATCGCACCGGCAATGTAATGTCCATTACGTTTGGCCATGACGAGCAGAATGTCTTCCGCCATGCTTTCGCCGATCAGTGAATAGAATTGCCTGTTCAAATAGGGCCGTCCCCATTTGCGGCTGCCGGTATCCATATAAAACGCGAAGAAATCATCCCAGACGGCTTCTGTGAGATCGCTACCGGTTAGCCAATCGATTTCGATGCCATCCGACAGGGCTTCGCGCCGCTCTTTTTTCAACGCTTTGCGTTTTCGCGATACCAGCTCATTCAGAAAATCATCGTAGCTTTTAAAGCCGTTGTTTTTAAAGTGAAACTGCTGATCCATGCGATGGAGAAATCCTGCACGCTCCAGCGCGTTGATCTCATCGGGCAGCGCAAAGGTGACATGAGCAGACGAGACCCCGGACTGATCAGCCAGCTCCCGCAATCCGCCGGCCAGCGCCAGTCGAACGGTTTCACTTTCATAGGCGATATGATTGAGGAGACGCGGACCGGTAGCTGGTGTGAAAGGCACTGCGGCTTGAAATTTTGGATAGTATCGTCCACCGGCGCGTTCGAAAGCGTCAGCCCACCCATGGTCAAAGACATATTCTCCCTGACTATGTCCCTTGAGATAGTTCGGCACAGCACCGATGAGGCGGCCCTGATTATCTTCAAGGCGCAAATGGCGCGGAAGCCAGCCCGCTTTCTGCGAAACCGAGCCTGATTCTTCCAGAGCAAGCAGGAAATTGCGGGTAATGAATGGATTATAATGCGCGTCCTGCCGGGAGGTCCCGACAAGACTGTTCCATTCATCTGCCGTGAATTCGCTGATATTCTCAACGACACGGAGAACAAAACTTTGCTCATTCTGCGGATCTTCGTCGTTCACCGCTATTCCTTTGCCGTTATCGCGCATATTTTGCGGCGCTCGGCGTGTTGTCGTCAAGCTAGGAGGGCGCGTGGATCAAAGCCTTCGAACGTGATCTGGTCGACATTGAGATCGCTATGCTTCTGCACTTCGCGATCTCGCACCGTCCAGCTGATCACCGGCATTTGCAACTTCTCCCGAACGAAGGTGACGAACGGGTTCGGCAGGTGATGAACATTATAGGAGACAAAGGAGATGCCATGCGCCAGCATGGAGAAATGCCTCTCGAAATCTTCCACGCGCGTACCTTCAGCGGTAAGACCCCCGGGAATTCCCGGAGCGTCCGTCGAAAACCGGCGGATCAGATGGTGGTCGAAAGACATGATCGCAGCTTCGCCCTTATAGGACGCCAGTTCTTTGGCGACAGCGGCAACCAGACCGTCGTCTTTGCCTTCGATACCCTTCAGCTCGATGACGAGAGGAACACGACCATCGACCAGATCAAGCATCTGGCGAAGCGTTGGCACATGATCTGCGGTGCCGCCGATCTTCAGTGCGGTGGCTTCGGCAAGCGTCAAATCGCTGATGTAGCCTTCATAACCAGCAAGGCGTTTCAGTTCATCGTCGTGAAAGACGACAGCACCGCCGTCACGGGTAAGATGCACATCGCATTCGATAGCAAACCCCGCTTTGGCTGCTGCCTCGAACGCTGAAAGGGTGTTTTCCCAGCGCTCTTTATTGAGATCGTGCAACCCGCGATGGGCAACGGGACGTTTCCTGATCCAGTCGATAGAAGTCATGTCAGGCAACCTCGATGATCGCTTCTATTTCGACAGGTGCATTGAGGGGCAGGCTCGCAACGCCAACAGCCGAGCGGGCGTGTTTTCCAGCATCGCCGAGAACCGCCACGAGGAGATCGGAAGCGCCATTGGCCACAAGGTGCTGTTCCACGAAATCGGGCGTGGAGGCCACGAAGGCAGTAATCTTCACAATGCGCTTGATGCGGCCAAGGTCACCGAGAGCGGCCTTTGCCTGGGCAAGGATATTGACAGCGCAGGCCCGCGCCGCAGCTTGTCCATGCGCAACCGTCAGCTCATCACCGATCTGACCCGTATGCACAAGCTTGCCGCCTTCCAGCGGGAGCTGGCCAGATGTGAGAAGCAGCGAACCGCTTTGCGCAAAAGGAACGTAGTTGGCAGCGGGGGCCGCTGCTTCCGGAATGGATATACCCAGATTTTTAAGGCGGCTGTCGATTGTGTCGGTCATTGCATTAATCCTTGCTTGCAAAGGTACTTCGCGATCTACCTATAGGCAGAATCGGTGAAGCTTTTGGGAAGGGTGCGTTTTTTGCCTCGCTTCCGCCACGAGTTTTTTTATCATGCTCGTCAACTCATCGGGAGATTCATGTATGCGTTTTTTCAAGAGTGCGGTTGCGGCGAGTGGAACGGCTGCTTGTGTATGGGCCGGATTTGCTGGTGTCGCTCATGCGGCCTCGACGGTAACGTTGGTTCCACATCGCGCAGTCTATGATCTGACTCTGGATCGCGCCGATGAAAAGTCGGGAATCAGTGGTTTGACCGGCCGTATGGTCTACGAGTTCAATGGATCTGCATGTGAAGGCTACACTACCAATTTCCGTTTCGTGACGCGGATCGATATGGAAGAACAGCCGCAGCGCGTGACCGACCAGCAGACGACGACTTTCGAAGGTGCAGACGGAAAGAACTTCCGTTTCGTCAACAAGACCTTCGTGGACAAGGAACTGGTCAAGGAAGTGCGCGGTGACGCCAAGCTCGAGGGTGGCAAGACAGTCGTTGAATTGAGCAAGCCGAAAGAAAACAAGCTTGACCTCAAGGGGACGCAATTTCCGACTGGACATATGGAAGAACTGATCGGCAAGGCGGAGGCCGGGCAGAAATTCTACCAGACGTCGCTTTTCGATGCTTCCGAAGATGCTGACAGGGTGGTTGCTACTACGGTTGTTGTTGGCAAGGAGCAGTCTCTGCCGGACGAGGAGACCAAGGTCATGGGCAAATTTTCCAAGGATCAGGTCTGGCCGGTGACGATTGCCTATTTCGATGACAAGGAAAAGCAGGACGGCTTGCCAATCTACCGTATCAATTTCAAGCTTTATCGCAATGGTATTACCCGCGACCTCACTATGGATTATGGAGATTTCTCCATGCGCGGAAAGCTTGTGAAGCTTGATGTGTATGATGCGGCAAAGCAGGCTGCGACGTGCAAATAAGCACGCTGGCTGGCGTGTTTGTTCGTCTGTTCGATGCTATATTGTGTAGACGACTTGCAATTTACGGCGCGATCAGTTAACAGCGCGCCTATTCCACACACGGGATTGGGCTTTTGTCGGGAGAAATCCGGCAAAAACCTCCGGTGGCGAGAAATCGCCTCAGCCCGTGGAGGTTAAACCGGAAAAGGAAAATAAAGATGGCATTGCCTGATTTCAGCATGCGCCAGCTTCTGGAAGCTGGTGTTCACTTCGGCCACCAGACCCATCGCTGGAACCCGAAAATGGCGCCATACATCTATGGTGACCGTAACAACATCCACATTCTCGATCTGTCCCAGACCGTTCCTCTGCTGCACAATGCGCTGAAGATCGTTTCGGATACGGTTGCTCGCGGCGGTCGCGTTCTGTTCGTCGGCACGAAGCGTCAGGCTTCGGACATCATCGCCGATGCTGCCAATCGTTCGGCACAGTACTACGTCAATGCACGCTGGCTCGGCGGCATGATGACCAACTGGAAGACGATCTCCAATTCGATCCAGCGTCTGCGCAAGCTCGACGAACTTCTGGCTGGCGAAGCTCAGGGCTTCACCAAGAAGGAACGTCTGAACCTTGAGCGCGAGCGTGAAAAGCTTGACCGTGCCCTCGGCGGTATCAAGGACATGGGTTCGGTTCCGGACCTGATGTTCATCATCGACACCAACAAGGAAGCGATTGCTATTCAGGAAGCCAAGCGTCTTGGTATTCCGGTTGTCGCAGTGATCGACTCGAACTGCGATCCAGACCAGATCGACTACCCGATTCCGGGCAACGACGACGCCGCACGCGCTATCGCTCTCTATTGCGATCTGATTGCTCGTGCTGCTCTCGACGGTATTGCTCGCCAGCAGGGTGCAATGGGCATCGACGTCGGTGCGCAAGCTGAAGCTCCGGTTGAGCCAGCCCTCGAAGCTCCGGCTGAAGGCGCTTAATCGGCGTATGATTTCATCCATCCGTCATATCTGTGATAGGGCGGGTGGATAATCTCGTTTCATCCCGGTGCGGGATTGTGATTCCTGAAGTGCAATGCTCGGTCCAATCGCGATCCAGAAACCAAGCGCCGGTTAAAAGTTGGCACACCCATCCGGTGTGCCTTCGCTTTCATGAAAGGCGATATCATGAGCATTTCCGCATCTCTCGTCAAAGAACTCCGCGACCTCACCGGCGCCGGCATGATGGACTGCAAGACAGCACTTGCTGAAACCAATGGCGATATTGAAGCTGCCGTTGACTGGCTGCGCGCCAAGGGTATTGCAAAGGCTGACAAGAAGGCTGGCCGTACGGCTGCCGAAGGTCTGGTTGGCGTTGCAGCTTCCGGCAACAAGGCTGTTGTCGTTGAAGTCAACTCCGAAACCGACTTCGTTGCCCGCAACGATGCTTTCCAGGATCTGGTCCGCAAGATCGCTCAGGCCGCTCTGTCGACCGACGGTTCGACCGAAGCAGTTGCTAATGCCAACGTTGACGGTAAGACCGTTACCGAAACGGCAAAGGACGCTGTTGCCACCATCGGTGAAAACATTGGCTTCCGCCGTTCGGCTGCGCTGACCGTCTCGCAGGGCGTTGTCGCGACCTACATCCACAATGGTGTTGCTGATGGCCTCGGCAAACTCGGCGTTCTCGTTGCAATCGAAACCGCTGGCGATGCAGAAGCTGCAAATGCATTTGGCCGCCAGGTTGCCATGCACGTTGCTGCAATCAACCCGCTGGCTCTGACCGCTGAAGACGTTGACCCGGCTGCTGCCGAGCGCGAAAAGGCGATCTTCATCGAGCAGGCCCGTGAATCCGGCAAGCCGGACAATATCATCGAAAAGATGATCGAAGGCCGTATGCGCAAGTTCTACGAAGAAGTTGTTCTTCTTTCGCAGGCTTTCGTCATCAATCCTGATCTGACGGTTGCTGCTGCCCTCAAGGAAGCTGAAAAAACCATCGGTGCACCGGCCAAGATCACCGGCTTTGTCCGTGTTGCTCTCGGCGAAGGCATCGAGAAGGAAGAAACCGATTTTGCTGCTGAAGTAGCTGCTGCCGCTAAGGGCTAATCGGTTATTGCCTGAAAAGGCTTTTGATTATGTAGGGCATCGCGTGACAACGCGGTGCCCTTCGTGTATCGGAACCCGAACACAACCACTTGATCACAATCTGCGGAGAGCATCCAATGTCCGGTAAGCCCGCCTACAAACGCGTCCTTTTGAAAGCCTCTGGCGAGGCATTAATGGGCAGTCAGGGCTTTGGCATAGATGTTTCAGTAGCAGACCGTATTGCGAACGATATCAAGCAGGCTCGGTCGCTTGGTGTGGAAGTTGGCGTCGTGATCGGCGGCGGTAATATTTTTCGTGGCGTTGCTGTAGCCTCCAAGGGCGGAGATCGCGTTACAGGCGATCACATGGGCATGTTGGGCACGGTCATCAACTCGCTGGCGCTACGCACCTCCCTTCACAAGATTGGTGTCGATTCTGTCGTGCTTTCGGCCATAGCCATGCCTGAAATTTGTGAGAGCTTCTCGCAGAGACAGGCGACGGCTTATATGGATGAGGGCAAGGTCGTGATCTTTGCTGGCGGCACCGGAAATCCATTCTTTACGACGGATTCGGCTGCAGCTCTTCGCGCCGCAGAAATTGAAGCGGATGCGTTGTTGAAGGGCACGCAGGTTGACGGAATCTATTCCGCCGACCCGAAGAAGGACCCGAACGCAACGCGTTTTGACAGTCTGACGCACAAAGAAGTTCTCGATCGCGGGCTTGCAGTCATGGATACAGCCGCTGTTGCCCTTGCGCGTGAGAACAACATTCCGATAATAGTCTATTCCATCCATGAAAACGGCGGCTTGGCCGAAATTCTGCAAGGCAAGGGGCGCTGCACGATCGTTTCCGATAATTGATCGACCTTTGCTGCGTATCGAAGGAGAAAATGCATGAGTGATGCTTTCGACATCAACGACCTGAAACGCCGCATGGAAGGCGCCATCAACTCTTTGAAGCATGACCTTAACGGTCTGCGCACGGGCCGTGCTTCTGCAAGCTTGCTGGAGCCGATCGTGATCGAAGCCTATGGCTCGACAATGCCGATCAATCAGGTTGCCAATATCACTGTTCCCGAATCGCGTATGCTTTCGGTTTCCGTATGGGACAAGAGCATGGTGGGGGCTGTGGAACGCGCAATTCGCGATTCCGGTCTTGGTCTCAATCCTATCACTGATGGCACGACGCTGCGCATTCCACTGCCGGAATTGAACGAACAGCGCCGCAAGGAATTGGTCAAGATTGCACATCAATATGCTGAGCAGGGCCGTATTGCTGCTCGCCATGTTCGTCGCGACGGCATGGACACACTGAAAAAACTGGAGAAGGACAGCCTCATCAGTCAGGATGATGGTCGCGTCCTGTCCGAAAAGGTGCAGAAGCTGACCGACGAAACCATCGCTGAGATGGATAAGGTCGTCGCTGTGAAAGAAGGGGAGATCATGCAGGTCTAGGACTTGCATGGTTTTCATTGAGGGAGAGCTTCGCCATGTCCGATCCGCGCCACATCGCCATTATCATGGATGGCAATGGCCGTTGGGCGAAGGCACGCAATTTGCCACGCAGCGCCGGACACCGGGCGGGCGTGGAAGCTCTTCGTGAGACTGTACGGGCAGCCGGGGACCGTGGCCTCGGCTACCTTACATTGTTTGCGTTCTCTTCAGAAAACTGGTCCCGCCCGAGCGGTGAGGTAAATGACCTTCTGGGCCTGCTGAAGATTTTCATCCGTCGTGATCTCGCCGAATTGCACCGCAATAATGTGCGGGTCAGCATTATCGGCGAACGCGAGGAACTTGCCGCGGATATCCGTGCGCTGTTGGTCGAAGCGGAAACGCTTACGCTTCGCAACACGGGCCTCAATCTGATCATAGCTTTCAACTACGGTTCCCGCGATGAGATAGTCCGTGCCGTTCGGAGCCTGGCGCGCGATGTCGCTGCTGGGTTGCTTGATCCGGCTTCTATTTCCAGTGAACTGATTTCCGCAAATCTCGATACCGCCGGGATACCTGATCCGGATCTCATCATCCGTACGAGCGGGGAAATGCGCCTGTCGAATTTTCTGCTCTGGCAAGCGGCGTATTCCGAGTTTCTGTTCCTGCCAATTCATTGGCCAGATTTTCGATCCTCCGATCTAGATGCAGCCTATGAGGCATTTCGCCAGCGCGAGCGTCGATTCGGCGGTGTTGAAGTACGCGCCGGGCTGGAAGAACGTGAAGAAAAAATCGCATGCCCTTCGACCAAGGGGGCGTCTGTATAAAGTGGTTCCAGAGGGGTGGAACGACTGAGAATGCTCTAATATGGCGCAAGCCAGTCCGTCGAAAGGTCTCAATGTCCAATCTGCAAACCCGCATCATTACCGCCATTGTTCTCGGTGCAGCCGCCTTGTGGCTGACATGGGTCGGCGGTTTGGGTTTTACGCTGTTTTCGATTGCAATCGGATTGGCCATGTTCCACGAATGGACGAGCCTGACAGCGCCGAAACAGACATTGTTTTCGCAGGTGTTCGGTTGGGGCTGGCTGGTGCTTACAAGCATTTTGCTCGTTTTGGACCGGAGCGCCTTACTGACGATTGGTGTTCTGTTGGTGGGTACTCTCCTTCTTCTGGTTACACAATGGCGGACAGGGCGCGGCTGGCCGGCAGCGGGGCTTTTCTATGCGGGTTTCTCCGCAATTTCGCTTTCCCTTCTGCGCGGAGATGAGCCTTTCGGCTTTACAGCCATCGTTTTCCTCTTCGCTGTTGTCTGGTCCACCGATATCGCAGCCTATTTTAATGGCCGGGCGTTGGGCGGGCCGAAGCTGGCTCCTCGCTTCTCACCGAACAAGACGTGGTCCGGCGCCATTGGCGGTGCCGCTGCTGCTGTAGCTGGTGGCATTCTGGTCGCATCTCTTGTGGCCGCACCCGGCAGCTGGCTCGTACCGCTGCTCGCATTACTGCTGTCTATCGTTTCGCAGATCGGTGACCTTGCAGAATCATGGGTGAAGCGCCAGTTCGGCGCAAAGGACTCAGGACGTCTTTTGCCGGGACATGGCGGTGTTCTGGATCGTGTCGACGGGCTTGTTGCTGCTGCCGCACTTTTGTACCTGTTTGGTGCAATTTTTGCCGAGCCAGACGTACCGTCCGCGATATTCTTCAGTTTCTAAGGGTGAGACGGATGAGTTTATGGGATTACTCAAAACTCGTTCAGCGCTTATATCCGAGGGATGCAAATGTCGGAATCAGACCACTAGCGTTGTGTAAGGAGTAGTGATTTGCAGGAGGCATTGGCCTTTTTTCTGGGTGGCGAAAGCCTGCTTGTCGGGACCATCATTCCATTTCTCTTTGTTCTGACCGTTGTGGTTTTTGTCCATGAGATGGGCCATTATCTGGTTGCACGCTGGTGCGGCATTGGCTCACAGGCTTTTTCTATCGGATTTGGACCTGAACTGATCGGTTTCACGGACAAGCACGGAACGCGGTGGAAGATTTCCGCCATTCCATTGGGGGGCTATGTCAAGTTCATCGGAGATGAGAGCGCCACCAGTTCTCCAGTCGACGTCGATAATGCAAGCTTGAGTGCAGATGAGCAGCAAAGAGCGTTTCACACCCAGCCTGTATGGAAGCGTGCGGCGACCGTCTTTGCCGGCCCCGCTTTTAATATCATTCTGACGATTGTTATCTTCAGTGTTTTCTTCGCACTCTATGGGCGTCAGATTTCTGATCCGCTTATTGCTGGCGTCCAGCCCGGCAGTCCTGCAGCAGAGGCCGGGTTTGAGGCTGGAGATCGCTTTATCAGTGTCGACGGTGAAAAGATCACAACTTTTTCCGATGTGCAGCGTATCGTGTCTGGCCGCGCAGGAGACAAGCTGAACTTCACGGTCGAGCGTGACGGCAAGATGGTTGACCTGCAGGCCGTTCCGGCAATTGTCGAGCGAACCGACCCGCTTGGAAACAAAATCAAGCTTGGCGCCATCGGCGTGGAAACCACGGAAGCCGTCGGTAATTTCCGCCGGATTGAATATGGTCCCCTCGAATCAGTGGGACAAGCTGTCATGGAAACAGGCTATATTATCAGTCGCACGGGTGAGTTCTTCCAGCGTTTCGCCGTGGGGCGTGAGGATAAATGTCAACTCGGCGGTCCGGTGAAAATTGCTAATATGGCTGGCAAGGCGGCAAGTCAGGGTTTTGACTGGCTCATTCAGTTGATGGCGATGTTGTCTGTCGGTATTGGGCTTTTGAACCTGTTTCCGTTGCCTCCACTTGATGGCGGTCATCTGGTTTTCTATGCAGTGGAAGCCATAAAGGGTAGTCCGGTATCTGCTGCAGCGCAGGAAATTTTCTACCGGGCAGGGTTCCTACTTGTTATGGGATTCATGGGGTTCGTACTTTTCAACGACCTGTTTGCCTGCTAGATGACTCTCCGGCTGGCTCAGGTGGTGATCTTGGGGATCGGTGCAGGCTGGAGAGTTCCAGTCAGCTAACCGCTATGATGCATATCTTCTCCGGCGAGGATCGGGGAAGGTGTTAAACAGAAGTGAAAATTGGGAGTGACTGCTGGAAAAGCTAAGCGATTTGTTTACCATAACGCTTAAATCGCGTGGCGCGGATGCCACGCTGGTTGCTTAAGTAAACAGAATTTAACCGTGACGCTTGCTTGTATGGAAAAACCGGGTATGACGGTTGTATCTGTACGTGCTTTTCTGGGTTAATCGCCCCGGGGACAGAAAGAAACGAAGGTTCGGAAAGCCTATGACGGCAAGTTCTAAATTCTTTGGCGCCGCTTCTGCGCTCGCCATGTCAGTGGCTCTTGTGGCTTCGGGTACTGCTGCACTCTCGCTGGCTTCGGTCAATGTTGCCGAGGCTGCTGTCGTTAGCCGTATCGAGGTACGCGGTAATACACGCGTCGACGCACAGTCCATCCGTGACAACATCGATATTCGTCCGGGCAAGGCCTTCACCAGCGCTGATATTGATGCTGCGGTGAAGCGTCTGTTCGCGATGGGTCTGTTCTCGGATGTTCGCATCAATCAGTCCGGCAGCACGCTCGTCGTGAATGTTTCTGAGCGTTCCGTCGTCAATAACGTCCTTTTCCAGGGCAACAAGAAGATCAAGGATCCTGATCTTACTCGTGCTGTTCAGCTCAAGCCGCGTTCGCCTTACGACGCAGCGACCATGGAGGCTGACGTTGAAGCCATCAAGGGAGCCTATGCGCATATCGGGCGCAGTGATGCGACTGTAAATGCGCGCACGGTTGATCTTGGTCAGGGACGTGTAAACGTCGTCTATGAAATCAATGAAGGCTCGCGCACGAAGATCGCAAATGTCGATTTCGTCGGCAATCAGGCATTCAGTGCCCGTCGTCTGCGCGACGTGATCTCGACCAAGCGTTCGAATCCGCTTTCGTGGCTGACGCGTAACGACGTTTATGATGAAGGTCGTCTTCAGGCTGACGAGGAAACGCTCCGTCGTTTCTATTACAATCGCGGCTATGCGGATTTCCGTGTCATCTCGTCGAATGCGGTTCTTGATCCTTCCACGAACGAATACACGATCACCATCACGGTTGATGAAGGTCAGCGCTATACGTTTGGCAATGTAAGCGTCGAGAGCAACGTTGACGGTGTTGACGGGCAGGCTCTGGATCATCTGGTCAAGACCCGCTCGGGCAAGCCTTACAGCGCCAAGGAAATCGAAGATTCAGTTCTTGCTGTTACTGAAAATGTTGCCGGTAGCGGTTACGCTTTCGCCAAGGTTGAGCCACGTGGTGATCGCGATTTCGACAATCATACGATCTCGGTCGTTTATAGTGTTGACGAAGGTCCGCGCGCTTACATTCAGCGCATTGAAATCCGCGGCAACGACAAGACCCGTGACTTCGTGATTCGTCGCGAGTTCGACATGAATGAAGGCGATGCCTTCAATCAGGTTATGGTGCAGCGCGCGAAGCGACGTCTCGAAGCGCTTGACTTCTTCCAGACAGTCAATATCTCGACTGCACCGGGCTCGGAACCAGATCAGGTCATTCTGGTGGTTGATGTTGTCGAAAAGTCGACGGGTGAATTCTCGATCGGCGGCGGCTACACGACTGGCGGTGAATCTCCAGGTGCACAGGTTGAAGCTGCTATCACCGAGCGTAACTTCCTTGGACGCGGCCAGTACATCCGTATTAGTGCGGGTGCCGGTCAGGACGATATGCGCAATTACGGCCTGTCGTTCACCGAGCCATATTTCCTCGGATACCGTCTCTCGGCTGGTTTCGATGTGTTCCGCCGTTCGTACCGTGTGAACGACGATTATGATGTTGAACAGACCGGTGGCACGATTCGTTTTGGTCTGCCAATTACGGACAATTTCTCGGCCGGTATCGCGTATAATCTGGTTCAGGAAAAGTATGATCTGTTCCGTCCGGACAGAGAGAGCTACTATGCGCCAGCGCTGTTGGAGGCGGCTGAAAATAGCCCGTGGATTCGTTCTTCGATCAGCTATTCGCTGACCTACAACTCCATTGATGACATGAAGAATCCGCATGACGGTCTTTATGGCAAGTTCACGCAGGAGTTTGCCGGTCTGGGTGGTGATGCGAAGTACATCAAGACGACCGCCAAGGCTAACTACTACAAGACGCTTTCTCAGGAAGCCGATATCGTCGGTATGCTGGGCGTCGGTGGTGGTTATATCCATGAGTTTGGTAACGACGGTGTTCGCATCTTCGATTTGTTCAAGAACAATTCGGACATCATTCGCGGCTTCAAGTTCAACGGCATAGGTCCATATCAGGACGCTCTGGACGGAAGACGTTACTGGTTGGGCGGTACGACCTATTTCAACGGTACGGCTGAAATTCAGTTCCCGATGCCGCTCGTTCCGGAAAGCCTTGGTATCCGTGGCGCTTTGTTCGCAGATGCGGCAACGCTTTACGGTAACAATACCGATGGTGCTCTCGGCGACGACAAGAAGCTTCGCGCTTCGGCAGGTGTAAGCTTGATGTGGGCTTCTCCGTTCGGCCCGCTGCGCTTTGACTATGCGTTCCCGATCGCGAAGGCTGATACCGACAAGGTTCAGAACTTCAACTTCGGTGTTTCGACCAAGTTCTAATAGATTTGCCTTTTCCCGGGGTGTAACAACCCCGGGGAAGAAAGTGTTTTGATGGCAGATCCTGTTTTTTTCGCGCCTTCGCGTGAACTCACGATTGGCGATATAGCAGATTTTACCGGTGCAAGACTTCGTGATCCGAAGCTTGCACCGCGTTCTGTTGCGCGTCTTTCTTCTCTTAAAGATGCTGCTGATGGTTCTCTTGTTTTTGTTGAAGGCAAGAAGAACGCGGACGGTCTCTCCTCGATCAATGCTGCAGGTGTACTGTGCACGGAATCCGTGCTGGACAGTGTACCGTCGCATATAGCTGCGCTCGTTACGCGAAATCCGCAGCGAGACTTTGCGTCGGTCGGTCGGATGCTGTTTCCGGCCTCGGTCAGACCTGTCAGCTGGTTTGGAGAAACAGGCGTTTCTCCAGCAGCGATTATTCACCCGACTGCGCATATCGAAGATGGTGCAACCATTGAGGCGGGTGCGGTTATCGGCAAGGGTGTAACTGTCGGAAGTGGTACACTGATTGCCTCAACGGCGGTTATTGGCGAAGGCAGCCAGATTGGTCGTAACAGCTATATTGCACCGGGCGTGACCGTCCAGTGTGCGTTTATTGGCAACCAGGTTTCGCTTCATCCAGGTGTGCGAATTGGACAAGACGGTTTCGGCTACGTTCCAGGTCCGGCCGGTTTGGAGAAAGTTCCCCAGCTTGGCAGAGTCATTATACAGGACAATGTCGAGATTGGTGCGAATACGACGATTGACCGTGGCTCGTTGAACGATACCGTTATTGGTGAAGGTACTAAGATTGATAATCTCGTCCAGATCGCTCACAACGTGCGAATCGGTCGTTTTTGTATCGTTGCAGCTCATTGCGGCATCTCAGGTAGCTGTGTCATTGGCGACCAGACGATGCTGGGTGGACGTGTAGGACTTGCCGACCATTTGATTATCGGCTCGCGCGTGCAAATTGCCGCTGCGAGCGGTGTTATGAATGACATACCCGATGGTGAGCGCTGGGGTGGTATTCCTGCGCGGCCTATCAAGCAGTGGTTCCGTGATATTGCGAACATTCGCAGCATGGGGCAATCGAGAAAGGAGCAATCCTCTGATGAGTGATGCAAATCAGACCAAGCTGGAAGCAGCGGATATCCAGGATCTTCTGGCAGTGTTGCCGCATCGCTATCCATTTTTGCTGATCGACCGGATTGTTGATATTGACGGCGACGTCTCAGCAACCGGCATCAAGAATGTGACGATCAATGAGCCGCATTTTACAGGGCATTTCCCTGAAAAACCGATCATGCCGGGTGTATTGATCGTGGAGGCCATGGCGCAGACGGCAGGTGCTATTTCTCTGCTTCAGCGCAAGACTGGACGTCCCGGTGTTGTTTATTTCATGACTATAGATAATGCGAAATTCCGTCGCCCGGTCATACCGGGAGATAGACTTTTGCTTCACGTAAAGAAGGTCAAGCAACGCGCAAATATTTCCAAATATGAATGCATCGCCGAGGTCGACGGTGTAAAGGTTGCGGAAGCTGAAGTCGCTGCAATGATCAGCACAGCTGAAGAAAGCCAGTGAGCATATCAATGAAAGAAACATTCATTCACCCCACCGCGCTCGTAGAGCCGGGTGTGGAACTGGGGCAGGGTGTGTCTGTTGGCCCCTTCTGTCATATTCAGTCTGGCGCCGTCATCGGCGACAATTCGGAACTGATGAGCCACGTTGTTGTAACCGGCGCGACGACGCTTGGTGCCGGCGCGAAGGTTTATCCACACGCTGTTCTCGGTTGCGATCCGCAGAATAACAAGCACAAGGGCGGTCCTACCAAGCTGAACATTGGCGCAAACTGCCTGATCCGCGAAGGCGTGACCATGCACAAAGGGTCCGATAGCGCGCGGGGCTACACCTCGGTCGGCGATAACTGTTCGTTTCTGGCCTATGCACATGTGGCGCACGATTGCGACATCGGCGATCACGTTACATTCTCTAACAATGTGATGATCGGTGGTCATACGACGATCGGACATCATGCGATTCTGGGCGGTGGCGCCGCCATCCATCAGTTTGTGCGCATTGGACATCATGCATTTGTTGGCGGCATGGCTGCGGTTGTGAGCGATCTCATTCCTTACGGAATGGCGATTGGCGTGCACGCCCATCTCGGTGGACTGAACATTGTCGGCATGAAGCGTTCCGGTATGGAGCGCAAAGAGATTCATAATCTCCGTCATGCAGTCCGGATGCTGTTCGACCGTTCAAAGCCAATTCGGGACCGTGCAAAAGACGTTCTGATTGCGATACCGGATTCTCCGGCTGTCATCGACATGATCGATTTCATCAATGTCGATACCAAGCGCGCCTACTGCACACCGCCGCTTGATGCGGTGCACGGCGGAGCCGGGCATGACGGCAACGAAGATTGAGGAACAAACAGCGCGTCTCGCAGATAATGCGGGACGCGTTGCTGTCATTGCCGGTAATGGCTTGCTGCCGATCAGTGTGGCGGACGCCCTTGTGGCTGCTGGACAAAGTCCCTTCCTCGTGCCACTGCGAGGGGAAGCCGATCCGGTACTTTACAAGTATGAGCATCAGGAAATTTCCATCGTAGAGTTTGCAAAACTCGTGCGGTCGATGAAAGCTGCCGGTGTAGAGCGGGTTGTCCTTGCGGGAGGGGTGACCAGCAGACCTCATATTAACGATCTGAAGTTCGACTGGCCTACATTGCGCGCAGTTCCTTATGTGTTGCGTGCGTTGGGGCAAGGCGACGATGCGCTGCTGCGGGCATTTATCGGTCTGCTGGAATCCTTTGGTTTCAAAGTCGTAGGCGCTCACGAAGTCGTCCCGGATCTGCTTTCTCCATTACCGGCCCAAGCGCTTACCCGCACCGCGCCAGATGCCAGAGAGCGTCATAATCTTGAACTCGCGATGGAAGCTGCGCTTCGATTGGGGGATCTCGATGTCGGGCAGGGCGCAGTTGCAGTTGGCGGACGTGTCGTGACGCTGGAAGGGGCTGAAGGCACAGACCAGATGATTGAGCGTGTACGCGAGTTGCGTGCAGCTGGCCGCATACCGCGTCGTGGTGGCGTTCTGGTCAAGATGGCTAAGCCGAAGCAGGACGAAAGAGCCGATCTCCCAACTATTGGAATTTCGACAGTTGATAACGCCGCGAAGGCGGGATTATCAGGAATAGCGGTTGAGGCGGGCAGGACATTCATTCTAGGCTTTGGCGAAACCATCGCGGCAGCCAATGAGAAGGGCCTCTTCATAGAGACTGTCAGTCGCGAGCGAAAGGATATCAGGAAGTGAGCACCACCAGCCGGCCATTGAAAATAGCAATCGTGGCCGGTGAAGAATCCGGTGATCTTCTTGGTGCCGATCTGATTGATGCTCTGCGAAGCCAGACTGACCGGCTGGTTGATATCGTCGGTGTTGGCGGGGATCACCTCGCGGCTAGGGGGATGACATCTTTCTTTGACCCGCACGAGATTGCGCTTATGGGGCTCGGTGCAATTCTGAAGAACTTGCCGGGGCTAATGCGGCGTATCGGCCAGACTGCGCGGCGCATCGTTGCTGAGAAGCCGGACTGCGTTCTTCTGATTGACAGCCCCGAGTTTACCCATCGTGTTGCCCAGAAGATCAGGGCTGCCAATCCATCAATTCCTATTGTGAAATATATAGCGCCGAGCGTCTGGGCCTGGCGCCCGCAACGCGCCAGGTCGATGAAGGCTTATTTCGACCATGTGCTGACTATTCTTCCGTTTGAAGTCGAGGTTATGCAGAGGCTAAGTGGGCCGAGTGCCACTTACGTCGGGCACCGCCTTTCCAGTTATGAGCCGATATTGCAGGCGCGGGCTGAGCAAAAAGCTCTGGAAGCGCAACGAACCGATGGGTCCAGGAAGACATTGCTTGTTTTACCGGGTTCACGTCGC
Organism: Brucella tritici; assembly: GCF_008932285.1. Lineage (NCBI taxonomy): Bacteria > Pseudomonadati > Pseudomonadota > Alphaproteobacteria > Hyphomicrobiales > Brucellaceae > Brucella > Brucella tritici. The sequence goes on along the minus strand of NZ_WBVY01000001.1, from coordinate 630,343 downwards.
ACTGAAATCCAGTTGCTTATGGAGCCGTTCGGACAGGCCGTCGGAGAACTTGCGGCTCGTGTTGAAAAGCTCGATGTCGTTCTGCCGACATTGCCGCGCATCGAGGAAATGGTGCGGGATCTTTCAAAGAACTGGGCTGTCAAACCGCTCATCGTCTTGGGCGATGAGGAAAAATGGAAAGCCTTTTCGAAAGCCGATGCGGCACTCGCTGCCTCTGGAACTGTGTCGCTGGAACTGGCTCTATCCCGCATTCCAAGCGTACTTTCCTATAAAGCGGACTGGTTTGCGCGCAAGTTCTTGATGCCGAAGATTACGATCTGGAGTGCGGCCCTGCCAAATATTATCGCTGACGAACCGGTCGTGCCTGAGTATTTCAATGAGTTTGTCCGTCCGGGGATGCTTGCCCGCAGTCTGGAGCGGTTGATGCGGTCCGGATCAGCACGTCAGGCCCAACTGGACGGATTTGACAAAGTTGCGTCGATCATGGCGACGGAGCGACCTTCCGGCGAGATCGGCGCGCAGGTTATTCTGGAACTGGCTGGCGATACCAGAAACTGATTTCGCCTTTTGCTTGAAATGCTCAAGACGTAAAAAAAACCCGGTTGTTTTGACAACCGGGGTTTTTTATACGTGATTGGTAGTTACTTGCGCTTTGCGAGCGGCACGTAATCGCGTTCGGCAGCGCCGGTATAGAGCTGGCGCGGACGGCCAATCTTTTGCTGCGGATCTTCGATCATTTCCTTCCACTGTGCGACCCATCCAACGGTACGGGCAAGAGCAAAGAGAACAGTGAACATTTCGGTCGGGAAGCCGAGAGCCTTCAATGTGATGCCGGAGTAGAAGTCGATATTCGGGTAAAGCTTCTTCTCAATGAAGTATTCGTCCGTCAGGGCGATCTTTTCCAGTTCCATCGCAACGTCGAGCAACGGATCGTCCTTGATACCGAGTTCGCCTAGAACTTCATGGCAGGTTTTCTGCATGATCTTGGCGCGCGGATCGTAGTTCTTGTAGACGCGGTGGCCGAAGCCCATCAGGCGGAACGGATCGTTCTTGTCCTTTGCGCGGGCAATGAATTCTGGAATGCGATCAACAGAGCCAATTTCCGCCAGCATGTTGAGTGCCGCTTCGTTTGCGCCGCCATGGGCCGGCCCCCAGAGACAGGCAACGCCGGCAGCGATACATGCAAATGGATTGGCACCTGAAGAACCGGCGAGGCGAACGGTCGAAGTCGAGGCGTTCTGCTCATGATCCGCGTGGAGGATGAAGATGCGGTCCATCGCACGAGCCAGAACAGGATTGACCTTGTAATCCTCGCACGGAACGCCAAAGCACATGTGCAGGAAGTTCGATGCGAAATCGAGGTCGTTCTTCGGATACATGAACGGCTGGCCGATATGGTATTTGTAGGCCATAGCAGCAAGCGTCGGAACCTTGGCGATCAGGCGGATGGAAGCGACCATACGCTGATGCGGGTCGGTGATGTCGGTCGAGTCATGATAGAAGGCCGACATTGCACCGACGCAACCGACCATCACAGCCATCGGATGGGCGTCACGACGGAAGCCTGTAAAGAACTTCGTCATCTGTTCGTGGATCATCGTGTGGCGCGTCACACGATAGTCGAAGTCAGACTTCTGAGTTGCGGTCGGCAATTCGCCGTAGAGAAGCAGATAGCAGGTTTCCAGGAAATCACCATGTTCGGCGAGCTGATCGATCGGGTAACCGCGATAGAGCAGGGTGCCTTCATCGCCATCGATGTAGGTGATCTTGGATTCGCACGATGCCGTGGACGTGAAGCCCGGATCGTAGGTGAACATTTGGGAATTCTTGTAGAGTGGACCGATATCAACGACGTCTGGTCCGACAGTGCCTTGTCGCACAGGCAGGTCGAATGTTTTGCCTTCTAGTGTAAAGCTGGCTGTCCTATCTGACATCGTGTTTCCTTTCATGTCCACTTTGCCGCCCGCACGACGGCAGAATTGTAATCGTCGTTATAATTTGTCTTTTATCTTTTGGCATGGTCCCCGAACTGCGGGGACCATCAGCGTTTCACGCATTATCCTAACGATTTTGCCCGTCAAACTATCCCAAACCGTTCGTGATGCAATGCGTAATTTGAACTATTTACGCCGGTTTTGTCACGTCAGCGTGAATGTTTCCACCTTAACCGATTTGATCGCGAACACGTCCAAGTGACTCTTCACGTCCAAGCACGAAAAGCACGTCAAATACACCCGGAGAGGTAGCGCGACCGGTCAAGGCTGCGCGTAGGGGCTGTGCAATCTTGCCCAGTTTCAGTCCGGTTTTCTCTGCGTGAGTCCTTACGACGGCATCAAGAGATTCAGCGGTCCATTCGTCTGCTGCTTCCAGATCCGGGAGTACGGATTTGAGCACGGTACGGCCTTCCTCATTCAGGAGTGAGGCGGCTTTCTCGTCAAGGTCAAGCGGACGGGTAGCGAAGATGAATTTCGATCCGTCAGCAAGTTCCACCAAGGTTTTGGCACGATCTTTCAGACCAGGCATAGCGGCAAGCAATTGTGCGCTTCGCGTATCGTCCAGGGCAGCGGCAATTTCATTCCCGCCTTCGATTTCCGGCAAAACTGCGATGAGTGCATCATAAAGTGCCTTGTCGTCGCTGGCGCGCATATAGACGCCATTGATTGCCTCGAGCTTCTGAAAATCGAAGCGAGCCGCACCCTTGTTGATATCCTTCACGTCGAACCATTCGATCATCTGTTCAGTCGACATGATTTCGTCGTCGCCGTGGCTCCAGCCGAGACGCACAAGGTAGTTGCGCAGGGCTGCAGGCAAATAGCCCATCGCACGGTAGGCATCCACACCCAAAGCGCCATGTCGTTTGGAAAGCTTTGCGCCGTCCGCACCATGAATGAGGGGGATATGCGACATTTGCGGCACGTCCCAGCCCATTGCATCATAGATGACAGTCTGTCGAGCGGCATTGGTCAGATGATCGTCGCCGCGAATGATGTGCGTTACACCCATATCGTGATCATCGACAACGACCGCATGCATATAAGTCGGCGTACCATCGGAACGCAGAATAATGAAATCGTCCAGATCCTTGTTCGGGAAACGCACATCGCCCTGCACTGCATCCTGCACGAGGGTCTCGCCTTCCTGCGGTGCCTTGATCCGAATGACTGGCTTCACACCTGCAGGCGCTTCGGACGGGTCACGATCACGCCAGCGACCGTCATAACGCGGGGGGCGGCCTTCGGCCCGTGCCTTCTCGCGCATTTCTTCGAGTTCTTCCGGCGTTGCATAGCAATAATATGCCTTGTCGAGAGCAACGAGTTCTTCCGCTACTTCGCGATGGCGAGGCGCGCGCTCGAACTGCGAGATGGCATCGCCGTCCCAGTCCAGACCCAGCCAGGTCAGGCCATCGAGAATGGCAGCCGTTGCGGCGTCTGTGGAACGTTCCCGGTCGGTGTCTTCGATGCGCAGCAGCATCTTGCCGCCTGTGTGCTTGGCATAGAGCCAGTTGAACAAGGCAGTGCGCGCACCACCAATGTGCAGATACCCCGTGGGCGAGGGGGCAAAACGGGTAACAACCGGTTTCGACATGATAGCTCCACTATGTCGTGCGCCTTTTTAGAGCAGCGGCAAATGCCGGAGACACAGGCGCGAACTTGAATTCCAATGCCTGCACGAGACTGTCCGGCAGGTAATCGCGGTTCGCTACGCGAACCCACTCGATTTCGGCTGCGGTTCATGTAGCATAGGCAGCAATGTGCGCAAGGGCTTCGCGTTGCTTTCGCACGAATGTGCCGTCGTTCTTTCGGGGTATTCCGGCGGTTTGGACCAACTTTTGCGGTCAGGCGGGGGCATGACAGGCATCAGGGAAGCGAGCGATGCAAACGAACGGGCGCTTGTGAAAAGCATGCCCGACGGTTTGGTGCGCGCTCTGTTGCCAGAGGTCTGGCCTCGGGATGAAACCGGGCTTTCGGTAGATTCACCGCCGGTCAAGCCTTCTGCGCCGAGCCTGTATGAACGGTTCCTTTCTATACCGTCGGTCTCGGGCAGGCAGTTCAAGGCTGCGGTCGAAACTGAGGCGGGACGCGGCGTATACTTTCTTTTGCTGCCGGTTTTTGCCGGTATTGGCGCAATTATCTATTTCACGCTTTCATTCGAGCCTGCATGGACACCGCTTTTGTCCATGCTCGGGATCGCCGTAATAATGCGGATTTTGACGCGCAGGCAATTCGCTGCTGCGCAAGGCGTGACATTGATAATGGCTCTGCTGGCAGGGTTGTTGGTCGGCAAATGGGAGACGGAACGCCGTGCGACACCGATGCTGGGTTCCGATGTGGCGACACGCGTAACGGGCCGGGTTGTCGCGCTTGAATATCAGGATAATGGAAGCTGGCGGATAACGCTTGATGTGCTTCAGACAGAGCGTCCAAAACTCCGTTTTCCACCCAAGCGTATTCGGATCAATGCGAGGGACATACCTGCGTCAACTGCCATCGGCGGTGGACTGACAGGTTTTGTTCGATTGCGTACCCCTTCAGGTCCGGTTCGTCCCGGCAATTATGATTTTTCGTTCCACGCCTATTTCAATGGCATTGGTGCCAACGGGTTCTTTCTCGGAACACCCAAAGTGACGATGGTTTCTCCGCCAGATGAACTGACTGCGGAAATTTCCCAATGGATTGCCATGTTGCGTGTTCGGGTGTCTGAACGAATCGAGGAAGTGATAGGTGGGGAGGATGGCAGTGTCGCCTCAGCACTTGTCGCAGGCACGCGGGCGGGGATTAGCGAGCAGACGAACGAAGATCTGCGCAAGGCGGGGCTTGCACATATCTTGTCGATTTCCGGTTTGCATATGGCGCTTGCGGCCGGAGTCGTCATGCTGTCACTGAGGTCTCTCTTCGCGCTGTTTCCGGCGTTTAGTGTGCGGCATCCCGTGAAGAAATATGCGGCATTTCTCTCCCTGCTAAGCTGTACCTTCTATCTTGCCATGTCCGGTGCGGATGTTGCTGCACAACGAAGCTATGTGATGATTGCGGTCATGCTTGGGGCCTTGCTGGTGGACCGTGCGGCCATCAGCATGCGCAATCTGGCTATTGCAGCTCTCGCCATGATTGCCATTTCCCCGCATGAAATATTGGGACCAAGTTTTCAAATGTCATTCTCAGCCACGGCGGCATTGATTGCCGGTTACGCCGGGTGGAGCGAGTACAACAGAAACAGGCACATTGGCACAAAAAAGCGTGCCAAGGCTCCTCATGGCTTTGCTGGTAGAATTCTGAAACCAGTCACGGCAGCAGCAGGCACTTCTCTCATAGCGGGATTGGCCAGCGGAATTTTTGCCGCTTATCATTTTAACAATACTGCGCCGTTCGGTCTGGTGGGAAATGTTCTTGCCGAGCCTGTAATCGCTATTCTCGTTATGCCGTTTGCCGTTTTCAGTCTCGTTTTGATGCCAGTGCAGCTTGACTGGATGCCCTTGCAGGTCATGGGCTGGGGGATTTGGGCCGTCAGACACATTGCTGCCTTCGTTGCAACTTGGTCGCCCGATGGTAATCCTGGAGCGATGCCCGCGCCTACACTTCTCCTCTGGACTGTTGCGCTCGTTCTGCTCGTTGTGCTTTCCACCAGACTGAAAGCGCTGGCACTGCCTTTCATCATCTTGGGACTGGTGGTTTTTGTTCGTGAACCTTTTCCAGATATCGTGATCTCTGAAGACGCTAAACTGGTCGGGGTTCGATTGGCGGATGGGAGGTTCGCGGTTAATCGAAATCGACCGTCACAGTTTACGATCGACAATTGGAAAACCGCTTATCTGGTCGAGGAGTTTGTTTCGCCGCCTTCGGTTAAAAACGAGAAGCAGGCCAATTATAGCGGCTTCGAATGTGATGACGGATTGTGCACGATTACTTTGCGTGATAGTCGCACACTAGCCTATACGACAGATGTCGCTATGCAGGAGATAGCCTGTAATATCGGGGATGTGGTTATTCTCGCCGTTCCGGGTAAGGACATTACGTGCCGTCGCTCCGCAACGCTCAGTATCAGCAAACGCGATCTGGCGCTGAAGGGGACAGTCGAGATCAGGCTTGGCGAAGGACCAGATAAAAGCCGATCTATTATGACTGTATCGGGCGGGGCGAATGAAACTGCTAAGCCCGAACCGAGCCAGCTAATCTCCAACTTGCAGCCGGGCGACCGAGTGACATATGCAGTCGATGTGCCGAGCCGTCCTTGGCATTTGCATCGCATCCATTCGCGTGCGGCACGCGGCTTGGCCGAACGCGAGTACAAGCCCAAATCCCGACCAGCCAAGAATGCAGCGATCTGTTCATCAGATTCCGACGACGACGCAAATCGCTGCGAATGACTTTCGAGCGCTTCCAGCTAAAACGGAACTATGAATATGCCTGATTTTTCTGCTTTATGTATATCCCTGTGCAGAGCAGCTTCACACTTTTCGTGATGCGCTCTAGTGGTCTGATTCCGACATTTGCATCCCTCGGATATGAGCGCTGAGCAAATGTTGGAATCAAAAAGACCACTAGTGATTTTATGAATCTAGTGGGTTTTTCAAATTTGACGTTTGAAACGGGATTGATCTCGGAAGAGTATCAAACGTCAAATTCAATCCACTAGTAGCGGCGGATCAGGCCGACAAGCTTGCCTTGAACCCGGACTCGGTCGGGGCCAAAGATCCGTGTTTCATAGGCAGGGTTGGCTGCTTCGAGGGCAATAGATGCGCCCTTACGGCGGAAGCGCTTCAACGTGGCTTCTTCGTCATCGACGAGAGCGACTACGATTTCACCCGGATTCGCGGATTCGCCACGCTTGATGATGACCGTGTCTCCGTCGAAAATTCCCGCATCGATCATTGAGTCGCCTCTGACCTCAAGCGCGTAATGCTCGCCCGCGCCGATCATTTCGGGTGGAAGGCTGAGGGAATGAGTCTGGTTCTGAATCGCGGAGATAGGCACACCAGCAGCAATTCGCCCCATAACCGGTACGGATACAGTTCCAGTCGTGTCGTCATTCGTCGCCACAGGGGCAGGGCGCGACGGTGGCGGCGGCGAGGCTTTGCCCAGGCTGCCTTCGATAACGCTGGGAGCGAACTTCTTTTGTGAATTGAGCCCGGGGGCGATGGAATCCGGCAGACGCAACACCTCAAGTGCGCGTGCCCGGTTTGGCAAACGGCGAATGAAACCACGCTCTTCCAGAGCGGTAATCAGACGATGAATACCCGATTTTGAAGCCAGATCGAGCGCCTCCTTCATTTCGTCGAAAGATGGCGGAATGCCCGTTTCTTTCAGACGTTCATGAATGAACAGCAGAAGCTCGTGCTGTTTACGGGTTAACATGCGCGACACCCTCCCGGCCAAGAATCGAGAAAAACAAAACCAGAACGAACACTATATGTTCCAGTCTTGTTCTGCAATGGTTTTAAAACCATTAACGCTCAAGGTGAGATTGAACGGAATGTTTCAGGACGGGGCGATCACTGATACGACACTTTAGTGCCAGATCTGAATAAGATATATTTTAGCATGAGTTAGATCGATTTTCTCATGCTTTAGTGGGAGCCAAGATTCATACTCAATCTATAGCATGAGGACACGACAATCATCCCCGACTGCGGCCTCTGGAGCGTTCTCATTCCTGATGAGAAGTGCTTTCGAGCCGACGAGAGCGGAAAGCATAGACGAATCCTGGAGTGGAAACGGCTTTGCGATCAGCATTCCGTCCGGACCTGATTCGATGGTAGCTCGAATATAGTCGCGGCGATGATCGTTTGCAGACAGAGCAGTACCGAGCTTTGCTGGTCGAATATCCGCATCTAGGCTGGTTCCGGCAAGCTTGGCCACAAGAGGACGGAGAAAAATAAGGCTGCAGACGAGGCTCGAAACAGGATTACCCGGCAGGCCGATGACATGGACGATCTTGCCGTTCTTTTCGATGCGCCCATACATTAGGGGTTTTCCGGGTCGCATGGCGATCTTCCAGAAGTCGAGATTGACGCCCAGTTTCTGCAATGCTCCATGCACAAAATCCCGGTCGCCGACGGAAGCGCCGCCGATAGTCACCAGAATGTCGATGCCGCTTTGCAGGCCATCGGCTATTGCCTGTTCGATTTTGGCGGGATCATCTTGAATGATTCCCTTATCTTGTGGCGTTCCGCCAGCTCGCCTTACGATCTCGGCAATTCCAACACTGTTCGATGCAACAATCTGGTCTTTTCCGGGTGTTTGACCGGGAGGAACCAGCTCATCACCGGTCGCAATAATTGCCACTTTTGGTTTTTGGAATACGCCGATCTTCGCATTACCGCTGGCCGCTGCCAGCGACAGTGCAGCGGCGTCCAACTCACGCCCGCTCGGAATGACGATACCACCGGGCGAAAAATCGAGGCCCGCGCGGCGTATATGCCGTCCTGGCTCTATTCCTTCGTGAACGGTTAGCCGGTTACCCGAACGCTTAGTGTGCTCCTGAATGACAATTGTGTCCGTGCCTGTGGGCAGTGGCGCACCGGTAAAAATGCGAACTGCCTGTCCAATCCCTAATTCACCTTCGAAGCGATTACCCGCTGCCGATTCGCCGATGATATCGAACTCAACAGGATAAGAGATGTCGTTTGGTGCGATCAGGGCGTAACCGTCCATGGCCGACCCGTCGAAAGGCGGCTGCAGAAAATGTGCTAATACAGGTGTTGCAACTACACGCCCACCCGCATCTGACAAAGCGACTTGTTCTGTGCGGTGCGGCTCTGCGGATTTCAGGATGCGGGCCAGAGCTTCATCGACGGGGAGAAGGGACATGGCGTTTCCTCTCGAACTGAATTGTAGACCCGTCTAGATCATGGAATCCGTGCGAAACAATTGATCCAGCGCAAAGTTTAGCGGTTTATGCCTTCCAGTTACCTGACTTGCCGCCGCTCTTTTCGGTAACACGGATCCCGCCGATCTCCATATGCTTGTCGACGGCTTTGGCCATGTCGTAGATCGTAAGACACGTGACTGAAACAGCGGTGAGGGCTTCCATTTCCACGCCGGTACGTCCCTTGAGCTTGGCGAGTGCGCGGACGCGCAAACCGGGCAGTGCCTGATCCGGTTCAATCTCAACAGCTACTTTGGTCAGCATCAGCGGATGGCAGAGGGGAACCAGGTCGGAGGTCTTTTTGGCCGCCATGATGCCCGCCAGACGCGCCGTGCCGATGACATCGCCCTTCGCGGTATTGCCTTCCAGAATGAGCGCCAGCGTTTCCGGCTTCATTTTGACCGATCCTTCGGCCATGGCTTGACGTTCCGTCTCGTCCTTGGCCCCAACATCCACCATATTGGCAGCGCCGGTCTGGTCGATATGCGTAAGCTTGGACGTCATTGTTCAAGCCTTGCCGGTCAGAAGCTCGCGCGTCGCGGCTGCGACATCTGCCTTACGCATCAGGCTCTCGCCGATAAGGAATGTCCCGATTCCCGACTTCTCCAGACGCAGGCAATCTTCGTGTGTGAATATGCCGCTTTCACCAACCAGAATACGATCGGAAGGAGCCATCTTCGACAGGCGTTCGGAAACGGCCAGATCGACCTCGAATGTACGCAGATTGCGATTGTTAACGCCGAGCAGATGCGATGAAAGCTTCAATGCGCGTTCCATCTCGGCTTCGTCGTGCACCTCAATGAGTGCATCCATGCCGAGTTCGAATGCAGTATCTTCGAGCGCCTTCGCCAAATCATCATCGACGCTCGCCAGAATGATCAGAATGCAATCCGCACCCCAACTACGGGCTTCGTGTACCTGATAGGTATCGAACAGAAAATCCTTGCGTAGGGCAGGGAGACTGCAAGCGTTGCGAGCTGCCGTTAGAAATTCGGGTGCTCCTTGAAATGAAGGCGTGTCAGTCAAAACAGAGAGACATGCAGCACCACCGGCTTCATAGGCTTTTGCGAGTGTGGGCGGATCAAAATCAGGGCGGATCAGGCCTTTCGATGGACTTGCCTTCTTGATTTCGGCGATCAGCGCGAATTCACTGGTGGCTCGTTTCGCTTCCAATGCCTTGAGGAAACCACGCGGCGCTTCCTGGTCCTGCGCTCGTGCCTTCAAATCAGCGACTGTGCGCTCGGCCTTTGCAGCGGCGATTTCTTCGCGCTTGTAAGTCTCGATTTTGCGCAGAATGTCGGTGGACATGACTTAATCCTTTCAGTCAGGCGACCTTGTCGTTCGAAACGGCAATCACCTTCTGCAAAACAGCAAGTGCTGCACCACTGTCGATGGATTGCGCAGCGAGTGCAATGCCTTCTTTCAGATTTTCCGCTTTGCCAGAAATGACGAGCGCCGCGCCCGAATTGAGCAGAACGATATCTCGATAGGCGTTTTTCTCGCCTTCAAGCACACCCAGCAGAGCCTTGGCGTTTACCGAAGCCTCGCCGCCTTTCAGTTCTGCCGGATCGCAACGACGGAGTCCAACTTCTTCCGGTGTGATCTCAAAGGTGCGGATTTGACCGTTTTCGAGGGCAGCAACCTGTGTCGTGCCCGCGGTAGTCATTTCGTCGAGACCATCGCCATAGACAACCCAAGCTGCTTCGGAGCCCAGTTCCTTGAGCACTTCAGCCAGCGGCACGAGCCATTGTGGAGCGAATACCCCGACAAGCTGACGCTTGACACTGGCCGGGTTGGAAAGAGGGCCAAGCAGATTGAAGATGGTGCGTGTGCCGAGTTCAACGCGGGAAGGGCCTACATGGCGCATGGCAGAATGGTGCATCGGCGCAAACATGAAGCCAAGACCGGCTTCTGTAATGCTGCGACCAATGATGCTCGCGTCTGCCTCAATATTGATACCGAGCGCGGCTAGCGCATCGGCTGCGCCGGAGCGGGAGGAGAGGGCACGGTTGCCATGCTTGGCGACGGGAACACCCGCGCCAGCAACAACAAACGCCGAGCAGCTTGAGACGTTGTATGAACCTGATTGATCGCCACCGGTTCCAACAATATCGATTGCATTGTCGGGAGCGGAAACTCCCAACATACGCGAGCGCATGGAGGCAACGGCACCGGCGATTTCCGGCACGGTTTCACCGCGTACACGCAATGCCATCAGCAGTCCGCCGATTTGCGACGGTGTTGCCTGGCCCGACATCATGATGTCGAAGGCGGCCCTGGAATCCTCGAGCGAAAGCGGCTCTCCAGCAGCAGCTTTCGCAATATAAGGTTTTAGATCAGCCATTTTGAATGCCCACCATCCTTAAAACGCCAGAGCGTTGTTAATGACGGTCTGGTTTATCTTCACAGGGTACTGCTTCTGCAATTCGCCGACGAGCTGTTCGAGAACGTCATCCGAGAGTGATGTCGCCAGATACTTCTGCTGCTGTTCCGGAATAGCTTCCGGGCCTGCTCCAGCAGGTTCGGTTACTTCAACAACCTTGAACAGAATCTGGGCATCGTCCGAAGGTGCAGCAGCGCTACCGGTGAAACCATTCGCTCCCCGGAAAATCTGCGCCGCCGCCGCTGTTCCGATATCGGCATCGTTGGTGGTGCGAACAATACCACGCTTGGTCTGCTTTTCGACGCCCAGCTCTGTAGCGATCGCGTCGAGTGTCGCGCCGCCGTCAAGACGCTTCTTCAGCTCGTCTACGCGCTGGTTGAGACGCTTGACTGCTTCTTCGCCCTTCCACGCCGCTGCAACCTTGTCCTTGACTTCGTCGAGCGTACGGTCGCGTGCCGGAGTTACACCATCAATCTGGTACCAGAGATAGCCAATATTGCCCATGGTCAGGGCGTCGTTGTCAAAACCCTGGTCGGCCTGGAAGGCAGCAGAAAGCAGCGCTTCGGAGTTTGGCAGCTGCACCGGATTACCAGAAGGATCGTTACCTTCGGCGTCGACGGCTTCCACGATGACGGACTTGAGGCTTAGCTTCTTTGCCACATCAGCCATTGATGCGCCGTCGGAACGGTCCTGCTCATAAGAATCATGAATGCCGCTGATGCTGCTTGCTGCGATATTGTTGGCAAGCGTGGTGCGAATTTCGCCTTCAACTTCGGCTTGTGGCTTCACATGAGCCGGTTCGATCTGCGTCACACGCAGGATAACTGGACCAAAGCCGCCCTTCACCACCGGGCTCACGCCATTCTCTTCCAGTGCAAAAGCTGCGTCGGCAACGGCCTGATCAGGAATGGCGGATTTCTCAAACGTGCCAAGCTTCAGGTCGTCTTCTGTTTTGCCCTGTTCCTTGCCGATATCGATGAAGCTCGTTCCAGCGGCAATTTTCTGCTGGGCAGCTTCAGCTGCGGCGTCATCGGCAAAGCTCAACTGCTCGATAGTACGCTTTTCGATCGTGCTGAAGCGGTCCTTGTTCTTTTCATAGTATTCGTTGATTTCGTCCTGTGTGACGGCAGACGGATCTGCAATATCAGCCGGCTCCAGCTTCACATAGGTTATTTTCCGGTATTCCGGTGCCTTATACTCGTCCTTGTGCGCGTCAAAATAGGTCTTGAGCGCATCTTCGGACGGGGTAGGGACAGCATCGGCCTTTTCGGCCTGAATGGTCACATAGTCAACACTGCGGGTTTCACCTTGATATAGAGCCAGCGCCTTCAACGCTGTATTCGGAAGCTTGATGCCGTCAGTTGCAGCTTCCACGATCTGCTGGCGGCGAGCCACTTTCGCGCGGTTGTCGAGATAATCCTGCGCACGAATGCCAGATTGACGAAGCACCGCATCGAACTGCGCGCGATTGAAGTTGCCGCTTGCGTCATGGAAAGCTGGATCTTCACCGGTCAGTCGAGCAATTCCGTCCTTGGAAAGGCCGAGCTGCATGTTGCGCGCACCTTCATCCAGAACCACACCGGCTGCGAGCTGGGCGAGTACCTGATTTTCGACACCGAGCGTTTTTGCCTGTTCGCGCGTCAGACGCTGGCGAAACTGTTGAGACAAACGCATCATCTGCTGTTCATAGGCGAAACGATAATCAGTGGCGCTCACTTCGGAACCGCCAGCCGTCAAAGCGGCATTGCCTGACAGGCCGCCGCGAAAGACATCGGAGATGCCCCAGATCGCAAAGCTCAGTACAAGCAGGCCAAGCAGAAGTTTGGCGACCCAGGATTGAGCGGCAGAACGCAGGCTGTCGAGCATTGGAAACCCTTCAAGTATAAATCTAAGCTCGGCTTTCATAGATAGAGCCAGTCAGGGGATAACCTCAAGCCAGCCCTATATGCAAGGTCTCATTGCATGTAGGCACTCAAGAACATTTGCATTGCGGCACGAATACGCTTAGTCAGTGGCAAATTTTGGTGCTGACCGACCCTCAACAGGCGGTCGCATCTGCTGTTTTGAACAGGCGAGGAGAACAAAATGACTCCGGGAATCCGTCCGCTGGTTGCTGGCAACTGGAAGATGAATGGAACGGGAGAATCCCTGACCGAATTGCGTGCGATTGCTGCCGGTCTGAGCTCCGATCTCGGCCGCAAGCTCGATGCAGTCATCTGCGTGCCTGCTACACTTCTTTCCCGCGCGGCTGAAACGCTCGAAGGCGAGACTGTTGGTCTCGGCGGTCAGGATGCTCACCATAAAGTGTCCGGTGCGCATACGGGCGATGTTTCCGCCGAAATGCTGAAGGAAGCAGGCGCGACGCATGTCATCATCGGTCATTCCGAGCGCCGGACCGACCATCATGAAAGCAATGAAACCATCCGCGCCAAGACCGAGGCCGCATGGGCTGCCGGACTGGTCGCAATTGTTTGCATCGGTGAAACCGCTGATGAGCGCAAGGCAGAGCGTACGCTGGATGTAATCGGCAAGCAGCTTGCTGGCTCCTTGCCGGATGGCGTCAATGCCGAGAATACAATCATTGCTTACGAACCGGTTTGGGCGATCGGTACGGGGCTGACGCCGACGGTGCAGGACGTACGCGCTGCGCATGCCTTCATGCGTGAGCAGCTGATTGAACGCTTCGGCACGAAAGGCGCGCATCTTCGACTGCTCTACGGCGGTTCGGTCAAGCCTTCAAACGCGCTGGAATTGCTGGGCGTTGCGGATGTTGACGGGGCGCTTGTCGGCGGTGCGAGCTTGAAGGCGAACGATTTTCTCGCCATATGCGAAACCTATCGTAATTTGTAACCGGCACATCACGTCTGTCTATCTTGGTCTCAGGGCTTGGATTATTGGACAATAGCGTGTAAAGAGCCGCTCTAGTTTTAGGGATATAAAGACCGTAACCCATGCAGACCGTAATCATTGTCATTCATTTGTTGATCGTGCTGGCGCTTGTCGGCGTTGTGCTTATCCAGCGTTCGGAAGGCGGTGGCCTTGGCATTGGCGGCGGTTCAGGGTTCATGACGGCTCGTGGCGCGGCTAACGCGCTGACCCGCACGACAGCCATTCTCGCGATTGGTTTCTTCGCGACCTCGCTTATTCTGGGCATCATGGCGCGCTACGGTGAAAAGCCGACCGATATCCTCAACCGTATTCCGGCTGCATCCGGCAGCCAGACTGCTCCGGCAGGCGGCAATGGCGGCGGTATCCTCAATCAGCTGGGTGGCGAGTCTTCGCGTCCTGACGCCAATCAGACCACACCGGCAGTTCCGGGCGCTGAGGCACCGGCAACGCAGCCCGATGCTACACAGCCGCAGGCTCCGGTTGTTCCGGAAACCCCGGCCAATCCGGTTCCAAGCTCGCAGTAAAAACACGGGCAAAATGAACAGAATGCGAAACCGGCCCTCGTGGCCGGTTTTCTTTTTGTTAACCATGGGGGCTGCAAAGTGTTGCAGCTAGGCAATACGCTGCAGCGAATCGCATTGCACAATGGCGGCAGCGAATTGAGAACCGGATCGCTTTGCAGTAAGCAGAGCGAAAGTCTGGTCGCAATGAACGCGGCAGGCGTTTCTCCCTTGTGCTTGAATTTTCGGGAACCGAACATGTTTTCACGCCGTATTCTGATGGCCGGTATTGCAAGTCTCTGCATTGGAGCGACCGCTCCGGCATTTGCAGCCTCGCCGGTAAGCGCTGAAGCGCAGCTCAACGAGGCTGCTGCAACCGTTCAGCAAGTTGCGCTTTCAAGCGATGCCAAGGCCAATCCGGAAAAGCCAAAGAAGAAAAAGGCTTCCAAGAGCGGCAATACGGTCAAGGCTAACAAATATAGCGTCGATCCAAAGTTCCGTCCGCAGGAAGTTGCTTTCACCGGTTACAAGCCGGGTACGATTGTGATCGATCCAAAGCAGCGTTTCCTCTATCTTGTGGAAACCTCCTCAACTGCGCGCCGCTATGGTATTGCTGTTGGCAAGCAGGGTCTGGAATTCCAGGGTACGGCGACGATCAGCGCCAAGCGCGAATGGCCGCGCTGGATCCCGACCAAGGAAATGATCGAGCGTGATCCTGCTCACTATGGTCGCTTCAAGAACGGCATGGATGGCGGTCCGGGCAATCCACTTGGTTCGCGCGCCATGTATCTGTTTCAGGGCAACAAGGATACCTACATCCGTATTCACGGCACGGTGCAGCCTTGGACAATCGGCAGCTCGGCTTCCAACGGCTGCTTCCGCATGATTAACGAGGATGTGATGGATCTTTATGAACGCGTCGGTCTGGGCACCGAAGTGGTTGTTCTCTGATCTGCAAATGACTATGTGAATGTGGCCGGGCTTACGGGCTCGGCCTTTTCTTTTGCGCAAATGGCTATTCTGGCAGGTGGAAGCTGTGGATTTCGAGCTTCGACGTGGCTTTATGTGAATAGGGGCGCTAGAGAATACAGACGTATTCGCTCCGGGGTTTCTGGCTCCGGTTTTTCTTTGTGCAACGACGATTACCGCCTGGCTTCGGTGAAAAAACACCGCCGGGATGCATTTTTTTGTGGCGGAATCAATCAAGAAAGTCTAACGAGATAAGCCCATGGCGCGATATGTATTCATCACTGGCGGCGTGGTTTCTTCCCTTGGAAAAGGCATAGCCGCTGCAGCACTGGCTGCACTCCTTCAGGCACGTGGTTACCGCGTGCGTATCCGTAAACTCGACCCTTATCTGAATGTCGATCCCGGCACGATGTCGCCTTACCAGCACGGTGAGGTGTTCGTCACTGACGATGGTGCTGAAACCGACCTTGATCTGGGCCATTACGAGCGGTTCACTGGTCGCCCTGCCAACCAGCAGGACAACATTACGACCGGTCGCATCTACCGTAACATCATCGAAAAGGAACGCCGCGGCGATTATCTCGGTGCGACGGTTCAGGTCATTCCTCATGTGACCGATGAGATCAAGAACTTCGTTCTTGAAGGCAACGAAGACTATGATTTCGTTCTTTGCGAAATCGGCGGCACGGTTGGCGACATCGAAGCCATGCCCTTCCTCGAAGCCATCCGCCAACTTGGTAACGAGTTGCCGCGCGGAACGGCGGTTTATATCCATCTGACCTTGATGCCGTATATTCCGGCAGCTGGCGAATTGAAGACCAAGCCGACTCAGCATTCGGTCAAGGAACTGCGCTCTATCGGTATTGCTCCGGATATCCTTCTGGTTCGCGCCGATCGCGAGATTCCTGAATCAGAACGTCGCAAGCTGTCGTTGTTCTGTAATGTCCGCGAAAGCGCCGTCATTCAGGCGCTCGACGTGGCGACGATCTACGATGTTCCGATCGCCTACCACAAGGAAGGCCTTGATTCGGAAGTTCTGTCGGCATTCGGTATCGATCCGGCTCCGAAGCCGCGCATGGATCGATGGGAAGAGGTTTCCAACCGTCTCCACAATCCGGAAGGCGAAGTGACCATCGCCATCGTTGGCAAGTATACCGGTCTCAAGGATGCTTATAAGTCATTGATTGAGGCGCTTTATCATGGTGGGCTTGCCAACAAGGTGAAGGTCAATCTCGACTGGATCGAGGCGGAAGTCTTCGAAAGCGAAGATCCGGCTCCATATCTGGAGAAGGTTCACGGCATTCTGGTGCCGGGCGGCTTTGGCGAACGTGGCGCAGAGGGTAAGATTCTTGCAGCGAAGTTCGCTCGCGAACGCAAGGTTCCTTACTTCGGTATCTGCTTCGGTATGCAGATGGCCTGCATTGAAGCAGCACGCAATCTGGTCGGTATCGAAAACGCCTCTTCAACAGAGTTCGGCCCGACCAAGGAACCCGTTGTCGGTCTCATGACCGAGTGGCTGAAGGGTAATATGCTTGAGAAGCGTGCTTCGGCTGGCGATCTTGGCGGCACGATGCGTCTTGGAGCTTATGAGGCAGCTCTTGCTTCTGGTTCAAAGATCGCGGAAATCTACGGTTCGACCGATATTTCCGAGCGTCATCGTCATCGCTACGAAGTCAATATCGACTACAAGGAACGTCTGGAATCTGCTGGACTGAACTTCGCAGGCATGTCCCCAGATGGTGTTCTGCCTGAGACGGTCGAATATCCTGACCACCCGTGGTTTATCGGTGTTCAATACCATCCGGAACTGAAGTCCCGACCGTTCGAACCGCATCCGCTGTTCGCTTCCTTCATTGAAGCGGCGATTGAACAGAGCCGTCTGGTCTAAAACTCTAACGCGCCTTTCGGGGCGCGTTTTCATTTCTGCTTTCAGGCCGTGCTCTTGTTTTCGACCAGTCTTTACGCCAGATAAGATGCCTGCGAGGCATTCAGTATCGAGGTTCATGTCATGGCGACTGCCAATCCATCCGTAAAAATCGGAAATGTTACTTTTTCAAACAGTGCGCCGTTCGCCCTGATAGCAGGCCCATGCCAGATGGAAACGCGTGAACACGCTTTCGATATGGCAGGCCGCCTCAAGGAAATGACCGATAAGCTCGGCATTGGCCTCGTTTACAAGTCTAGCTTCGATAAAGCCAATCGTACATCCCTGAAGGCTGAGCGTGGAATCGGTCTCGAAAAGGCAATGGAAGTCTTTTCCGATCTCAAGAAGGAATTTGGTTTTCCGGTGCTGACGGATATCCACACTGAAGAGCAGTGTGCCGAAGTTGCTCCTGTGGTCGATGTCCTGCAAATCCCGGCATTTCTATGCCGCCAGACCGACCTGTTGATTGCTGCCGCAAAGACTGGGCGTGTCGTGAACGTGAAGAAGGGGCAGTTTTTGGCACCGTGGGATATGAAGAACGTTCTTTCCAAGATCACGGAAAGCGGCAATCCAAATGTTCTTGCAACCGAACGCGGTGCGTCGTTCGGTTATAATACGCTCGTTTCCGACATGCGTTCCTTGCCAATCATGGCAGGTCTCGGCTCACCGGTTGTATTTGATGCGACTCACTCCGTGCAACAACCGGGCGGGCAGGGTGGCTCGTCAGGTGGACAGCGCGAATTCGTTGAGACGCTGGCTCGCGCAGCCGTAGCCGTTGGCGTTGCCGGGCTCTTCATCGAAACGCATCAGGACCCGGATAATGCACCATCCGATGGCCCGAACATGGTACCGGTGGATAAAATGCCTGCACTTCTCGAAAAGCTCATGGCTTTTGATCGCATCGCGAAGGGGCTTTAAACAGTTCGCGAAGAATTTAAAAAGGCGGGGGATTTTCCTCCGCCTTTTGTTTCGTTAAGGCTTAAAAACAGGCTAGGTGCATAATCTTTTCTGAAATGTCTGCAAACTTTCAGGATTATGAGCTAAGAAATGGCCGCATCGGATTTGTTAAGCGCCTCGCGGATATGGCGGGGCAATCTATAGGGAAGGACTGGTTCCTATGACTGCAATCATCGACATCGTCGGCCGCGAAATTCTCGACAGCCGCGGCAACCCGACCGTCGAAGTGGACGTCGTGCTTGAAGATGGCTCTTTCGGACGCGCTGCCGTTCCGTCTGGCGCATCGACCGGCGCGCATGAAGCGGTAGAACTGCGCGACGGCGGAAGCCGTTATCTCGGCAAGGGTGTCGAAAAAGCCGTTGAAGCTGTTAATGGCAAGATTTTTGACGCTATTGCTGGCATGGATGCGGAAAGCCAACTGCTTATCGACCAGACGATGATTGAGCTCGATGGTTCGGCCAATAAGGGCAATCTCGGCGCCAATGCAATTCTGGGTGTTTCGCTTGCCGTTGCCAAGGCTGCGGCCCAGGCGACCGGTCTTCCACTTTATCGCTATGTCGGTGGCGCAAACGCCCATGTTCTGCCGGTCCCAATGATGAACATCATCAATGGCGGCGCACATGCCGACAATCCGATCGATTTCCAGGAATTCATGATTCTGCCGGTAGGAGCTTCGTCGGTTCGTGAAGCTGTTCGGTACGGTTCCGAGGTTTTCCATACGCTCAAGAAGCGCCTCAAGGATGCCGGTCACAACACCAACGTCGGCGATGAAGGCGGCTTTGCTCCAAACCTGAAGAATGCTCAGGCTGCGCTCGATTTCATCATGGAATCGATTGAGAAGGCGGGCTTTAAGCCGGGCGAAGATATCGCTCTTGGCCTCGACTGCGCAGCGACCGAATTCTTCAAGGATGGCAACTATGTCTATGAAGGCGAACGCAAGACACGTGATCCAAAGGCTCAGGCCAAGTATCTTGCCAAGCTCGCCGGCGACTATCCTATCGTCACCATCGAAGACGGTATGGCCGAAGACGACTGGGAAGGCTGGAAGTATCTGACCGATCTTATCGGTAACAAGTGCCAGCTTGTTGGCGACGATCTGTTCGTTACAAACTCGGCTCGTCTCCGCGACGGTATCCGTATGGGCGTTGCCAACTCGATTCTCGTCAAGGTCAACCAGATCGGATCACTGTCTGAAACGCTTGACGCTGTCGAAACCGCTCACAAGGCTGGCTACACCGCCGTCATGTCGCACCGGTCGGGGGAAACCGAGGATTCGACGATTGCCGATCTCGCCGTTGCCACCAACTGCGGTCAGATTAAAACCGGTTCGCTGGCTCGTTCTGACCGTACGGCCAAGTACAATCAACTGATCCGTATCGAAGAAGAACTCAGCAAGCAGGCCCGCTACGCCGGCCGCAACGCACTGAAGTTCCTCTGATTTTTCTCTGAGAATTATAAGAGGCGGGCTTTGGCCCGCCTTTTTTTCGTTTTAGCATTATATGATCCCGGATATCCGGCATTTGACCCGAAGTAATTATATTGATATCAATAT
The DNA here is from genome assembly GCF_008932285.1 of Brucella tritici. Classification (NCBI taxonomy): domain Bacteria; kingdom Pseudomonadati; phylum Pseudomonadota; class Alphaproteobacteria; order Hyphomicrobiales; family Brucellaceae; genus Brucella; species Brucella tritici. Next base: position 610,307 of record NZ_WBVY01000001.1, on the reverse strand, counting down.
AATTACTTCGGTGTTCGAACCGATGAGGGAGCGGCTTGAAATTCAATTGACGAAGCCGTGGGCGGATTTATCAACGGGAGAGAGAAAATGGCCTATATAGAGGGATTTGTCGTCGCCGTCCCCAAGGCGAACAAGGAAGTCTATCGCAAGCATGCCGCTGAAGCCGCAGTGTTATTCAAGGAGTTTGGCGTGACGCGGATGGTCGAAGCGTGGGGAGATGATGTGCCGGATGGCAAGGTCACCGATTTTCGGCGTGCGGTTAAGGCCGAGGCTGACGAGGAGGTTGTGTTTTCCTGGTTTGAATATCCTGACAAGGCGACGCGCGACGCTGCAAACAGCAAGATGATGAGTGATCCGCGTATGAAGGCGATGGGCGATCAGATGCCATTCGACGGTAAGCGCATGATCATGGGCGGGTTTTCCACAATTGTCGATGTTTGATCGCAGCCCTTGTTTCGCCCGCAGAATCAAGAGTTCGCCTATTTGCCATTGTTGTTGACCAGTATGGTGTGCTCTGAGGCGCCGATCTGATTAAAGTGGATCGGCGCTCTCATCGGTTGTACGAGCGTGAATCTTGCCAGAAAACTGTTTCACACTTTTCTGGATGCGCTAGGAGTTCATCTCGCTCGGGGGCTTTCATGAAATCTTATCTGATTAATCTTGACAGGAGCTGTGATCGGCTCACTTTTATGACGGAACAGTTTTGCAAGCTGGGATGCGACTTTACGCGTGTAAGCGCCGTCGATGCGCGAATGTTCACTCCAGAGCAGATTCGGGACGCATTGGCGCCAAATCAAAAATGGCCACACCCTCTCACACCTGCCGAAATAGGCTGTTTTCTTTCACATAAGAAATGTCTCGAACTTATCGCACAAGGTGAGGAAGATCACGCGGCAATCTTTGAAGATGATGTTTTATTTGGTCGTGATGCGGACAAACTTCTTGCTTCCGGCGACTGGATACCTGCCGATGCGGATATTATAAAGATCGAAACCCATGATAAGATAGTTCTTCTGGGTACGCATCTGCCCTGCGCTGAAACGCATTTTACGGTTGCACGACTGAGAAGCCGGCACCTTCTGTCGGCTGGCTATATTATCTCAAAGCCCGCCGCACAGCGCATGCTCGCCTTTATGGAAAAGCCTTCGGCACCTCTGGACCATTTTCTATTTGATTCCGAGTTTGGTCCGTTTTCGAATTTTGCGGTTTATCAGACTTATCCGGCGATGTGTCGTCAGGTCGGTTTGGAAAGCACGATTGACGGGAATCGCAAGCATGCAAAAACTCGCCCTGCATTGATGCGGCTTCTGCTTCGGGAGACTATCAGAATTTATAGACGTTCACGTCTCGCTATCATTGGTGCTTGCGTAAACCGGGGAGCTAGAAAGCGTTGGACGCCGATTCCCTTTGAGGCTGGAAATGAGACCGTTTGAATAGTTTGAGCTCCAAGCTGTCTGCTACAGCATGGAGTATTCACGATTGTTCGCTTCCGACATCTGTTCTTGGTAAATCTCTGTTAAGCAAAATGATGCTTCATGGTGGAATTCGGATTGACGCCCTTCGCAGGATTCGCAGTGGCACTAAATATCCGGGAAGGAAGCCGAAATGTGGACCAAGCAGAAGCGTAAATCGATCCGTGGGCGTTTTGTTTTGCCCATTCTGACGGCTGCGTTTCTGAGCTATTTTGGCTTTCACGCCTATCATGGCGAATTTGGTCTTTACTCCCGTATCCAGCTGGAAGAGCAGAAAAGCCTTCTCGCCAAGCAGCTCGAACAGGTGACAGCGGATCGCACCGCCCTCGAAAAGCGAGTCACGCTTTTGCGCGACGGATCCATCGAGAAGGATATGCTTGACGAGCAGGCGCGCAGGGCGCTTAATCTCTCCCATCCCGACGAAGTGACAATTATCACCTCTAGGGAAGACCGTTCAAATTAACTGAAATCCGGTTAATTGTCTTTTTGTGATATGTTTTTAAGGGTTTGGCGACATAGCAGCTATGCTCTGGGCGCATATTGTATCTTGTGATATGCCCGTATAACGTCACAATAGAACGACAATTTAGGGAGCGAGATATGGCACCGAGGGCTAAAAAGTCGCCTGCAAGCAAAGTGCAGGCGTCTTCTGTGACTGCACCCAAGGCACCTGCACCTGCGAACTTCGACAAGAAGCAGGAGCTGGACGCTTATCGCGAGATGCTGTTGATCCGGCGTTTCGAAGAAAAGGCCGGCCAGCTTTATGGCATGGGCTTCATCGGCGGTTTCTGTCACCTTTATATTGGCCAGGAGGCCGTGGTGGTCGGCATGCAGATGGCGCTGAAGGACGGTGATCAGGTTATCACTGCCTATCGCGATCATGGTCATATGCTTGCAGCGGGCATGAGCGCGCGCGGCGTGATGGCTGAACTGACCGGACGTCGCAGCGGCCTTTCCAAAGGCAAGGGCGGCTCCATGCACATGTTCTCCAAAGAAAAGAACTTCTACGGTGGTCATGGTATCGTCGGTGCGCAGGTTTCGCTCGGCACAGGCCTCGCATTCGCGAATCGCTATCGCGACAACGACAATGTTACGCTCACCTATTTCGGTGATGGCGCTTCCAATCAGGGGCAGGTCTACGAAAGCTTCAACATGGCATCGCTGTGGAAGCTGCCAGTAGTCTACATTATCGAAAACAACCGCTATGCCATGGGCACGTCGGTTTCGCGCTCGTCCGCAGAAACAGACTTCTCGAAGCGCGGCCTCTCTTTCAATATTCCTGGTATCCAGGTTGATGGCATGGATGTTCGTGCGGTCAAGGCTGCCGCCGATCTGGCTGTGGAATGGACGCGTTCCGGCAAAGGGCCGATCATTCTCGATATGCAGACCTATCGATACCGCGGTCACTCCATGTCGGACCCGGCAAAGTATCGCTCGAAGGAAGAAGTGCAGAAGATGCGCTCCGAGCATGATCCGATCGAACAGGTCAAGCAGCGTCTCATCGACAAGGGTTGGGCAACCGAGGAAGAGCTGAAGGAAATTGACAAGGATGTCCGCGATATTGTCGCCGATTCTGCCGATTTCGCTCAAAACGATCCGGAGCCGGATGCATCCGAGCTCTACACGGATATTCTGCTCTAATTCCAGGAAGGTGTTGTCATGCCCGTAGAAATTCTCATGCCCGCACTTTCCCCAACCATGGAAGAGGGCAAGCTCTCGAAGTGGCTGAAGAAAGAAGGCGACAAGGTTACGTCCGGCGATGTGATTGCCGAAATTGAAACCGACAAGGCGACGATGGAAGTCGAAGCTGTCGATGAAGGCACGATCGGCAAGATCCTTGTCGATGAAGGCACCGAAGGCGTGAAGGTCAATACGCCGATTGCTGTGCTTCTCGGTGATGGCGAAAGCGCTTCCGATATCGGTTCTGCTCCGGCTGCCAAAGTTGCGGCAACGAAGGACGAAGCCAAGGAAGAGCCAAAAGCCGAAGAAAAGAAGGCTGATTCTGTTCCTGCTGCTCCGAAGGCTCCGGCGCTCGAAGTGGCGTCCGACCCGGACATTCCGGCTGGCACCGAAATGGTTTCCACGACAGTTCGTGAAGCGCTTCGTGATGCTATGGCCGAAGAAATGCGCCGCGATCCGAATGTTTTCGTGATGGGCGAAGAAGTTGCCGAATATCAGGGCGCTTACAAGATCACGCAGGGACTTCTCGATGAGTTCGGTTCCAAGCGTGTTGTCGATACTCCGATCACCGAACATGGTTTTGCCGGTGTAGGTGTTGGCGCGGCTTTTGCTGGTCTGCGTCCGATCGTTGAATTCATGACCTTCAACTTTGCCATGCAGGCAATCGACCAGATCGTGAACTCTGCTGCCAAGACGCTTTATATGTCCGGTGGGCAGATGGGCGCTCCGATGGTCTTCCGTGGCCCATCCGGTGCTGCTGCACGCGTTGCTGCCCAGCATTCGCAGTGCTACGCAGCCTGGTACAGCCACGTTCCGGGTCTGAAGGTCGTCATGCCGTATACGGCGGCCGACGCCAAGGGCTTGCTGAAGGCTGCTATCCGCGATCCAAATCCGGTGATCTTCCTGGAAAACGAAATCCTGTACGGTCACCATTTCGATGTGCCAAAACTTGATGATTTCGTTCTGCCGATTGGCAAGGCGCGCATTCATAAGCAGGGCAAGGACGCCACCATTGTTTCGTTCGGTATCGGCATGACCTATGCTGTCAAGGCGGCTGAAGAGCTGGCCCAGCAGGGTATCGATGTTGAAATCATCGATCTGCGCACGATCCGACCGATGGATATTCCAACGGTTGTGGAATCGGTCAAGAAGACCGGCCGCCTGGTGACGGTGGAAGAAGGCTTCCCGCAGTCGTCCGTTGGTACGGAAATTGCCACCCGCGTCATGCAGCAGGCTTTCGATTATCTCGATGCGCCGATCCTGACCATTGCCGGTAAGGATGTTCCGATGCCTTATGCGGCAAATCTGGAAAAGCTGGCGCTGCCGACTGTCGCCGAAGTGGTCGAAGCGGTGAAAGCCGTTACCTATACCGCATAACGAAAGGGTCTGGACATGCCGATCAATATCACCATGCCAGCGCTTTCTCCGACGATGGAAGAAGGCAACCTGTCGAAATGGCTGGTCAAGGAAGGCGACAAGATCGCTCCTGGCGATGTTATTGCTGAAATCGAGACCGACAAGGCCACGATGGAAGTGGAAGCTGTGGACCAAGGCACAATTGCCAAACTCGTGGTTCCCGCAGGCTCCGAAGGCGTTAAGGTCAATGCGCTGATTGCTATCCTCGCCGAAGAAGGCGAGGACGTAGCTGTTGCAGCCAAGGGTGCAGCTTCTGCTCCAAAAGCAGAAGCGAAGGCCGAGGCTCCGAAAGAAGAGCCAAAGCCTGCCACTACTCCTGCAGCCGCACCTGCACCCGTCAAGGCAGAGCAGTCGGCTCCTGTTTCGAATAAGGGCGACCGCGTGTTCGCATCGCCGCTTGCTCGACGTATCGCCAAGGAATCCGGTGTCGACATCGCTACCGTAAAGGGTACCGGCCCGCATGGCCGTGTTGTTCAGCGTGATGTGGAAGCCGCTCTGGCTTCCGGTGGTGCCAAGGCTGCTGCGCCGAAGGCGGAAGCTGCTGCTGCTCCGAAGCCGATGTCGGATGATGCTGTTCTCAAGCTCTTTGAGGAAGGCACCTACGAAATCGTTCCTCACGATGGCATGCGCAAGACGATTGCCCGCCGTCTGGTGGAATCGAAGCAGACTGTTCCACATTTCTATCTGACGATTGATTGCGAACTGGATGCACTTCTGGCACTGCGTTCGCAGATCAATGCCGCTGCACCGATGATCAAGACCGAAAAGGGCGAGGTTCCAGCCTACAAGCTTTCCGTCAACGATCTGGTGATCAAGGCTGTTGCTCTTGCGCTGCGTGACATTCCTGAAGCCAATGTCTCCTGGACTGAAGGCGGTATGATCAAGCACAAGCGTGCGGATGTCGGTGTTGCCGTGTCGATCCCGGGTGGTCTGATTACGCCAATCGTGCGTCAGTCGGAATCGAAGACTCTTTCCGCCATCTCCAATGAGATGAAGGACCTTGCCAAGCGTGCGCGTGATCGCAAGCTGAAGCCTGAAGAATATCAGGGTGGTTCGACTTCCGTGTCTAACCTCGGTATGTTCGGCGTGAAGGACTTTGCTGCGATCATCAATCCGCCGCATGCGACCATTTTCGCAATCGGTGCTGGTGAACAGCGTGCAGTGGTCAAGAATGGTGAAATCAAGGTTGCGACCGTTATGTCTGTAACCCTTTCAACCGATCATCGTGCCGTTGATGGTGCGTTGGCTGCTGAACTTGCACAGGCCTTCAAGCGCCACATCGAAAACCCGATGGGTATGCTGGTCTGATCGATCAACTTCAAGGGCGTCGCGTTCTTCTGAACTCGACGCCTGAGGTTTTTGAATGGCTGGACAACCGAACCTACGCCCGGCTGAACGCCGTGAAGCCGCAGAGATCGCCATTCTTGTCGATATCTCTTCGCACGGTTTTGCGTCATGGCTCTGGCACGGGGCCGTTCTTGATGGGCGAACCGAAACAGCCATGGAACACGGCCGGCAATATATGCGTGCCGACGGGACCGAAGGCTGGCAGAGCACGATTATTGCCGAATGGGATGGCGAGGTTGCCGGGCTTTCCATCGGTTTTACCGTGGACGAAAGCATCAACGATCAGTCCGCACAACATCCGGTGCTGGATCAGCTTATCGCGATGCAGCGTAGGATCATTGGCAACCGTTTTATAGACAGCGTTGGTGTTTATCGGGAGTTTCGCGGCAAAGGCATTGGCCGCGCGCTTGTCGCCAACGAGATTGACTTGGCGCGCCGCAACGGCAATCCGGCAATCAGCCTGATAACCGAAAGCCACAACGATGTGGCGCTTTCCCTTTACGGCGCCCATGGTTTCAAGGAAATTGAGCGGCTCGAAGCGATAGAACGCATCGGGCAGGACAAAAGACACGACTGGGTGCTGCTCACCCGAGAAGTGAACTGAGCAAAGGCAGGACAATATGGCCGACATTTACGACGTTATTGTTATCGGCTCGGGCCCGGGTGGCTATGTAACCGCAATCCGCGCTGCGCAGCTTGGCCTAAAGACGGCTATCGTCGAACGCGAACATCTGGGCGGCATTTGCCTCAACTGGGGCTGTATCCCAACCAAGGCGCTTTTGCGTTCGGCTGAAATCCTGCATTTTGGCGAGCACGCCAAAGATTACGGCCTGAAGCTGGAAGGCAAGATCACACCTGATGTTGCGGCCGTGGTGCAGCGGTCGCGCGGTGTTTCGGCCCGTCTCAACGGTGGTGTCGGCTTCCTGATGAAGAAGAACAAGATCGACGTAATCTGGGGCGAGGCCAAGCTCGTAAAGGCTGCTTCTGGTAGCAATCCGGTTGAGATTTCGGTCGGTAAGTCTTCGAAGCAAGCGATGCAGCCACAGAACCCCGTTCCAAAAGGTGTTCTGGGCGAAGGCTCCTACAAGGCGAAGCACGTCATTGTCGCCACTGGTGCACGTCCGCGTTCTCTGCCGGGCATCGAGCCGGACGGCAAGCTGATCTGGACCTATTTTGAAGCAATGGTTCCGCCTGAGTTGCCGAAGTCCATGCTCGTAATGGGGTCGGGCGCAATCGGTATCGAATTCGCTTCTTTCTACAATGACATGGGCGTTGACGTGACGGTCGTGGAACTGATGCCGCAAATCATGCCGGTTGAGGATGCGGAGATTTCCGCACTCGCGCGCAAGCAGCTTGAAAAGCGCGGCCTGAAGATCATCACAGATGCCAAGGTTACTAAGGTCGAGAAGGGCACAAACAGTGTGACCGCCCATATAGAGACCAAGGACGGCAAGACGCAGTCATTGACGGTGGATCGCATGATCTCGGCGGTTGGCGTTCAGGGTAATATTGAGAATCTCGGCCTTGAAACGCTTGGTGTGAAAACCGACCGTGGATGCGTTGTCATTGACGGTTATGGCAAGACCAACGTTGCGGGCGTCTATGCCATCGGAGACGTTGCAGGTCCGCCAATGCTTGCGCATAAGGCCGAGCATGAAGGCGTTATCTGCATCGAGAAGATTGCCGGTCTTCCGAATGTTCATCCGCTCGAAAAGAACATGATTCCAGGCTGTACCTATTGTAATCCGCAGGTCGCTTCCGTTGGTTTGACCGAAGCAAAAGCCAAGGAAAAAGGTTACGATATCCGCGTCGGTCGCTATTCGTTTGCGGCAAACGGCAAGGCGATTGCGCTCGGTGAAGATCAGGGACTGGTCAAGACCATCTTCGACAAGAAGACGGGACAGCTGCTTGGTGCCCACATGGTCGGTGCGGAAGTGACTGAACTCATCCAGGGTTTCGTGATCGCCATGAATCTTGAAACGACTGAGGAAGAATTGATGCATTCTGTCTTCCCGCACCCAACCCTTTCCGAGATGATGAAGGAAAGCGTTCTGGATGCGTATGGTCGCGTGCTGAATGCATAAGACGGAGGGACGCTCATTCCGCTGATCGAGAACGGAGGGCCATGGCGGCGTGCCGCCTGGCCCATCATCAAATGGTGTACCGTGGGAGGGCTGATGCTGGGGTTTGCAGCCGGCACCTTGAGTGTTCTTGGCGGCAACACCATATCGGTCAACGGAATGGCCCTAACTGGCTGGTACGGCGTCTGGGCGCTTACATTGGCGCTTGGCGCAGGCGGTTTGGTGTTCGGTCTCATATGGGCATTGGTTTTCCGAGCTCTCGGACTGGCGGCGCGGCGATGAGTAGCAAATCGCTCAAGTTGACAGGGTAAAGGGCAGGGATTAGGACCGGACCCAATTTGGAAAGCATTTCAGGTCCATTCTTGAAAATGGCCCGGATAGGCAGGGAAAAGCATGGTTACAGTTCTCGATCTGGTGAACCAAGGCAAGCGTGAGCGGCATCCCGAAAAGGCACATCGTCCGGACAATGTCGTCCTGAAGAAGCCCGAATGGATTCGCGTTAAGGCTCCTGTCTCGCGCGGCTATAGCGAAACGCGCGATATCGTTCGCTCAAACAAGCTGGTCACGGTTTGCGAAGAGGCAGGTTGCCCAAACATCGGCGAGTGCTGGGAAAAGAAGCACGCGACCTTCATGATCATGGGCGAGATCTGCACGCGCGCCTGCGCCTTCTGTAACGTCTCGACTGGTATTCCGACTGCGCTCGATCCGAACGAACCCGAGAACGTTGCCAAGGCCGTCAAGCAGATGGGCTTGACGCATGTGGTTATTACATCGGTGGATCGCGACGATCTTGCCGATGGTGGTGCGCAGCATTTTGCCGAAGTTATTCAGGCGATCCGCGAGGCCGCTCCCGCTACAACGATTGAAATCCTGACACCGGATTTCCTGCGCAAGGAAGGTGCTCTTGAGGTCGTGGTCAAAGCCCGCCCGGATGTGTTCAACCACAATCTGGAAACGGTGCCTTCGAGGTATCTCAAAGTTCGCCCCGGCGCTCGTTATTTCCATTCGATCCGCCTGCTGCAGCGTGTCAAAGAACTGGACCCAACCATTTTCACGAAGTCTGGTATCATGGTCGGTCTTGGCGAAGAGCGGAATGAGATCCTTCAGCTGATGGACGATCTGCGTTCGGCGGATGTGGATTTCATGACCATCGGTCAATATCTCCAGCCAACCCGCAAGCATCATCCCGTCATTCGCTTTGTGACCCCTGACGAATTCAAGTCATTCGAGACGATTGGCCGGACGAAGGGCTTCCTTCTAGTCGCATCCAGCCCACTGACGCGTTCATCGCATCACGCTGGCGATGATTTCGCCAAGCTGAGGGCCGCGCGCGAGACGCAGATTGCCGCGCGGGCCTGAGACAGGAAATGCCGCAGTTTACGACCGTCAGGCGGGTGCATCACCGGGCAGATCAAATGTTCGGCCTTGTTGCTGATGTTGAGAAATATCCGCAGTTTCTGCCGATGTGCGAGGCTTTGTCTGTTCGCTCCCGCAAGGAGCGTGACGGCAAGGCTCTTCTGATCGCCGACATGACGGTTGGTTACAAACTTATACGCGAGACATTCACCAGTCAGGTGCTGCTGAAGCCCGAGGAAAATGTCATCGATGTGAAATATCTCGACGGGCCGTTTCGCTACCTCGATAATCGCTGGACCTTCAAACCGGTAGGCGAGGGAAGCGAATGTGATGTCGAGTTTTTCATCGATTATGAGTTCAAGAGTCGTACCCTCGGCCTTCTTATGGGCACGATGTTCGACCTCGCTTTCAAGAAGTTTTCTGAAGCCTTCGAAAAGCGGGCCGACCAGATTTACGGTCTGGCCTGAGAAAAGCCCCGGTTTCCCCGAGGCTTTTTTCTTTTCACCCACATCCCGAAACCGTTTCACACCTCTCAGGATATGCTTTTATTGCGCCGTATAGCCGCCATCCACCAATATGGATGCTCCAGTGATGAAGGAAGCTTCGTCGCTTGCCAGAAAAAGCACGACGCTGGCTACTTCTTCGGCTCGACCGAGACGACCTATCGGATGCAGGGCGACTAGAGCCTGTTTCTTGTCGTCGGGTATATCCCTGAGAAGCGGTGTATCGATATAGCCGGGGCAGACCGCGTTGACCCGGATGTTCTGAGCACCGTAATCAATGGCTAGTGTCTGGGTCAGCAGTTTTACACCACCCTTTGCTGCAGCATAAGCGGTGACACCTGATTTCCCGACGTGACTATGAATTGAGCCGCAATTCACGATCACACCGCCGCCTTGCGAGCGCATCTGATCAATGGCGTATTTATCGCAGAGATAGACGCCGGTGAGGTTGATATCGATGGTTTTCTGCCATGCAGATTCATCCAGTTCGTCTATCGGGCCGTCAGCGGCGATACCTGCATTGGCGAACATGATGTCGAGGCGGCCGTAGGTTTCGACGGTTTTGGCAATCAGAGCTTGCACGGCTTTCGTATCGGTTACATCGGTTTTGACGAACAATGCCCGCTCGGTGCCGCCTGCAAGCTCGTTGGCCAGTTGCTGGCCATGCTCCGAATAATCCGCAATAACGACATTTGCTCCCTCGCGAACAAAAGCCCGAACAGTCGCTTCGCCGATACCGCTTGCTCCACCTGTAACGATTGCCACCTTACCGTCAAAACGCATTGCATGTTCTCCGTGCTACAGAGCGCATTTCGATCTGATTGCATCAGGTCTGTGCTCTAATCAAAGACAAGGATAGGGCACGACAGATAAAAGTATATGCTTCAGACTATCGAAGGCTTTCCAGAACGAGGTCCAGTGCGGCGAGAACTGTCGCGTGGCGGATTTCAGCTCTGGTTTTTGGACCGAAACGACATTCGCGATGAATGGTCGGGTAGCCTTTTCGCGCCGATGCGATATGAACAAGCCCGACGGGCTTTTCATCGGAACCGCCACCTGGGCCCGCAATGCCCGTAACTGCCACTGTTACACCAGCGTGAGCGCGCGCAAGTGCTCCTTCGGCCATACAAAGTGCTACCTCCTTTGAGACAGCGCCGACGCGATTGATCAATTCGATCGGAACGCCGATCATTTCGGCTTTCGCTTCGTTGGAATAGGTGACAAAGCCGCGATCCACGACATCTGACGATCCAGCAATGTCGGTGAGAGCTCCAGCGATAAGCCCGCCTGTGCAGGATTCGGCTGTCGCAATCATTACGCCGGCCTTGCGGCAGGCCTCCAGCACGGCGATGGCTTTTTCTTCTGCTATTAGTGCGTTCATTCGGGCACCTCACCGGGGTAGATGACCGTTGCCGTTGCAATGGCTGCGATCCCCTCACGGCGCCCGACGAAGCCAAGCTTTTCATTGGTTGTGGCTTTTACGGAGACGCGATCTGCTGCAATTCCCAGTATGTCGCAAAGCGCTTCTGTCATCGCTGCGCGGTGTGGACCAATCTTCGGCGCTTCGCTGATAAAGGTTACGTCGACATTGGCGATACGACCACCAGCTTCACGTACGATATTGACAGCGTGTTCGATGAAAATACGGGAAGCCGCGCCTTTCCACTGTGGGTCGGACGGTGGGAAATGCGTGCCAATATCACCGGCGCCTCGTGTCGCTAGCAGGGCGTCGGTCAACGCATGAAGTCCAACATCGGCGTCTGAATGACCATTGAGTTTTGCTTCATGGGGAATTTTTACGCCGCACAGCGTTACATGATCGCCAGGTTCGAAGGAATGGACGTCATAACCATTACCAGTACGAATATCCGGAAACGAGACGAGGTCTTGCCGCAGGCGCTTGTCAGCCATTTCAATATCCTTTGCCCAGGTAAGCTTTGTATTGTCCGCCGATCCTTCGATGATGCGGACGGCGATGCTTTGCCATTCGGCAATGGCGGCATCGTCCGTGAAATCAGAGCGATCATTCGCGAAGGCTTTTTCATGTGCCTCAAAGATGGGCAGGTAGGGAAACGCTTGTGGTGTCTGTGCCGCAAAAAGGCCCGCGCGAGGCACCGTGGTTTTAACCGTTCCGTCCGTAGCTGATTGCTTGAGCGTATCCGAAACTGCCAGAGCCGGTAGAACGCCTTCATCAGGCGCGAGATTTTCGACAATACGCTCCAGCAGGTCCTGGCTGACAAATGGTCTCACGCCGTCATGGATCATGACATATTGCGGCGCATAATCTCGCAATGCGAGGAGGCCAAGGCGCGTTGATTCCTGCCGGGTAGCGCCGCCATTCACGACGAGAATGTTGCCACAGTTTTCCGGGAGGGCACGTTCGTAAAGTGTATGGTCATCAGGGTGAATGACGACAACGATGCTATCAACCAGCGGGCAGTCGATAAAAGCTCGCAAAGTGCGAGCAAGTACGGCTTCGCCACCGATGCGCCGATATTGCTTCGGCCCTTCGATGCTCTGTCCGGCTCGTTCTCCACGGCCAGCGGCCACAATGACTGCTGCTATCTTTGAAATGGTTGTCGCCTCTGCCAAAGGTTGCATTTCCAAGCCGAATAATGCCTTGCACGGATAAATGCCAGACGACAATTGATTTATCGTGATTTTACTTGCGCTTTTCCTTGCGTTGAAAAGCTGCTCTGATTAATGTATGTGCTAATTGCACTATGCACATCAAATAGGCATTTATTGGTGAGTTTTCTCGATCAACCTTTGACCATTGGCGGTGTGGCGCTTGCCAACCGCGTCTTTCTCGCGCCGATGTCCGGCGTTTCGGACCTTCCATTCCGCAGGCGGGCAGCAGAGGCTGGCGCGGGCATGGTCGTGTCTGAGATGGTCGCCAGCGCCGAACTCTGTAACCGTCACAAGGAGAGCCTTCTGCGGCTTTCAGGCGAGGGGATAGGCACGCATGTCGTGCAACTCGCAGGACGCGAGGCGCATTGGATGGGTGAGGCGGCCAGGATCGCCGAGGGTGAAGGGGCTGATATCATCGATATCAATATGGGCTGCCCGGCCAAGAAAGTGACAGGCGGTTATTCCGGATCTGCACTGATGCGCGATCTCAATCATGCAATGACCCTCGTCGAGGCCACCGTCAACGCGGTTAACGTTCCGGTTACGCTCAAGATGCGGTTGGGATGGGACGAGAAAAGTATTAATGCGCCTGAACTTGCAAGGCGGGCTGAAGACGCCGGTATCGCCCTGGTGACTGTTCATGGGCGCACGCGTTGCCAGTTTTATGAAGGCAAAGCAGACTGGAATGCAATTCACGCGGTACGCGATGCGATAAGGATTCCACTGGTTGCCAACGGAGATGTGGCGTGTCGACATGACGCCCGGGAAATTTTGCACCGCTCTGGAGCGGATGCCGTGATGGTCGGACGTGCCTCCTATGGACAACCGTGGCTGGCCGGTGCAATTGCCGGAAGCGATCTTGCTCCAAAGTCGCGAAGTGAAATTCTTGATTATATTATAAAGCATTACGAAGATATGCTCGAGCATTATGGAAGCACGACGGGCATCCGTCATTCCCGCAAACATCTGGGCTGGTATCTTGACCGTCATGCTGGCGCCACATGTGCACCTGCCGAGAAAGCAGAAGTCATGACTCTGACCGACCAGCAAACCGTCATCGATGCCTTGCGTCGTATATTTATGCGCGAAGTTCCTGAAACCGCGCTCAAAGAGGTTGCCTGATGCGTGAGAGAACTGAAACGAACGGCATTCCTTCGGTCGTGCTCGATGCTATCAGTCAGCCCGTCATCATGGTTAGTGCCGAAAATTATATCGCCTATGCCAATCTGGACGCGGAGCAGTTCTTTCGTTCCGGTTCGTCCATTCTGGCGCGTAACCGACTGGAATCTTTTTTGCCTTTTGGCAGCCCGCTGTTAGCGCTGGTCGATCAGGTTCGCACCAGTCAGATGCCGGTCAACGAATATCGCGTTGATGTCTCGTCGCCGCGTCTTGGGGCAGAGCGTATCGTCGATGTTTATGTAGCGCCTGTAGCGGAGCTGCCGGGAGCTGTAGTCATCCTTTTCAAGGAAAAGACGATGGCTGAAAAGATAGACCGTCAGATGACGCATCGCGGTGCTGCGCGGTCCGTGACCGGGCTTGCCTCGATGCTGGCCCATGAAATCAAGAATCCTCTCTCTGGTATCCGCGGTGCGGCCCAATTGCTGGAGCAGGTTGTTAGCGACGAGGATCGGGCGCTTGCGCGCCTCATTACGGATGAAACGGATCGGATTGTTTCGCTGGTTGACCGTATGGAGGTGTTCTCGGACGAGCGCCCCATTGAACGTTCTGCGGTCAATATTCATGCGGTTCTCGATCATGTGAAGGCGATTGCGAAGAACGGGTTCGCGCGGAAGATTCGCTTTGTGGAAGATTACGATCCTTCTCTTCCACCGGTTTTTGCCAATCGAGACCAGCTCGTACAGGTTTTTCTCAATCTGCTGAAGAATGCTGCGGAAGCCATAGGCGATCGTGAGGGCGGCGAGATTGTTCTATCCACGGCTTATCGTCCGGGTATTCGTCTCCAGGTGCCGGGTGCGCGGGACAGGGTGGCGTTGCCTCTCGAATTCTGCGTGCATGATAACGGACCGGGTGTGCCACAGGATATGCTGCCACATCTGTTCGATCCTTTCGTGACCACTAAGACCAACGGTTCGGGACTGGGTTTGGCACTCGTTGCGAAGATTATTGGCGATCATGGCGGCATTATCGAATGCGACAGTCATCCTTCGAGAACAACTTTCCGCGTTCTGATGCCCGCATGGAAGAATACGGAACTGGCAGCTGGAAATACTGGAGATAACGCATGATCGCAGGACGTCCGACAGGAACCATATTGGTGGCGGATGATGATGCAGCCATTCGGACGGTGCTGAATCAGGCATTGTCGCGGGCAGGCTACGATGTGCGCGTGACCTCCAATGCTGCTTCGCTCTGGCGCTGGGTGGCGGCCGGCGACGGTGATCTGGTTATAACCGATGTCAATATGCCGGATGAAAATGCCTTCGACCTCCTGCCGCGCATCAAGAAAATGCGCCCCGACCTGCCGGTTGTGGTGATGAGCGCGCAGAATACATTCATGACGGCAATCCGAGCATCCGAGGCGGGAGCCTACGAATATCTGCCGAAGCCATTCGATTTGACGGAACTCATCAATATCGTCGGTCGAGCTTTGTCTGAACCAAAACGCAAGCCAATCGCCGCTTTATCGGATGAGCAGGCAGATAACATGCCGCTGGTCGGTCGGTCGCCTGCGATGCAGGAAATCTACCGTGTGCTGGCGCGCATGATGCAGACAGATTTGACCATCATGGTTACAGGTGAATCCGGTACAGGCAAGGAACTGGTTGCGCGTGCCCTGCACGAATATGGGCGTCGCCGAAAAGGACCATTTGTTGCGATCAATATGGCCGCAATCCCACGCGACTTGATTGAGTCTGAGTTGTTCGGGCACGAGAAGGGTGCTTTTACGGGTGCGCAAAACCGCTCGAGCGGTCGCTTTGAACAGGCAAATGGCGGAACGCTGTTTCTTGATGAGATCGGCGATATGCCGATGGAAGCACAAACCCGACTTTTGCGTGTGCTGCAGCAAGGCGAATATATGACAGTCGGTGGACGCACGCCGATCAAGACCGATGTGCGCATCGTTGCAGCAACCAATAAGGATTTGCGGCAACTGATAGCACAAGGTTTGTTCCGCGAGGATCTTTACTACCGGTTGAATGTCGTGCCTCTGCGCTTGCCACCGCTTCGCGAGCGCAGCGAGGACGTAGCCGATCTTGTGCGCCATTTTTTCAAACGCGCTGCCGAAGAGGGGCTGCCAGAGAAGCGTATCAGCACTGCTGGCCTGGAAATGATGCGTCGGTATCCATGGCCGGGCAATGTGCGTGAGCTGGAAAATCTCGTGCGGAGACTTGCAGCTCTTTACCCGCAAGAGGAAATTTCGCCGGAAATAATCGAAACGGAGCTGAAGTCTGAACTGGCCAAGCCAGATGTCGTTCCCGCCGGTGGTGGCGATATGGAGAATATTTCGATATCGCAGGCCGTCGAGCAGAATATGCAGCGTTACTTCGCATCATTCGGTGCCGATCTGCCACCCCCCGGTCTTTACCATCGGGTTCTCGCGGAACTGGAATATCCCTTGATCCTCGCATGTCTTACCGCAACACGTGGAAATCAGATCAAAGCGGCAGACCTTCTGGGATTAAATCGGAACACGCTGCGTAAGAAAATTCGCGAGCTCGGGGTCAATATATATCGCGGGAACAAGGGAAATTGAGTGGCAATCATGCGCTAATAAGGCATTAACTACGTTATTTAATGAGCAATTAATTCTGTTTGACTACTGTTGGTTGCATGAGAAATCAGCAATCTACGCAAAGCAAGAAAACCCGGCGCATTCTGGAACCGGCTGTAAGGAGCGGCATTCTTGCTGCGCCTTTGATATTGATGCTTGCAATCGTTGTCGTTCTTTCGGGAGCGGAGCCGAAACTCTCTGCGATGATCGATCAAACCTTCACAGGTTCAATAAGCCCCATCATAAAGTAGGGCTCGTTGACCTTGAAGATGACGCGTGAAATCCTACTCTTTTAGGATAGCTAAAGGAGATAATCATGCGTGTTGCTGCTACGACCTTGTTTCTTGGTTTGTCCGTTGTTGCGGCCTATGCCGCTCCACCACCAGAAGGCACCAGGCTTTCGGAAATTATCGCGAAAATCGAACAGAATGCGGATACGGCTTTCATCGATGAAGTCGACTGGAATGATCGTGGCTATTACGAGATCGAATATGTCACCAAGGCTGGCGCCAAAGTGGAGGTGAAGGTCGATCCGAAAACCGGGGAAAATATTCGCTAGTCTCTGATAGTTGTGCGAGCGATTATGCTGGAGCGGGTAGCGGGAATCGAACCCGCGCGTTCAGCTTGGGAAGCTGACAGGCTACCATTACATCATACCCGCAAACTGTAATGTATTTCAGTCAATTAGCGACGATTTTGACGAGGTCGCATCAGAACTTTTTACAGTTGGTTTTGCCAAACTATGTTCTCATTCTGGTCTCGTCAAACTGTTTTGTCGACAAGCTGACCTCGTCCCGGCTTTCTGCCTCATGACCTCACGAAACACTACAGTGTCGTGACAAATTTTTCATGAAACATTCCATTGATATCCCGAATTGAGAGGCCATCTGCAGATGATACTCCCACCATACAGCCGGATTTTCTGGCTGTTGCAGACGACAGGAAATCTATGGGCAGGACCACAAAGCGCCGGGCACTACTTATCGTGAACCCACACGCCCGAAATGGCAGGGGATACGGTGCCGATATTCGTTCCGCATTGGAACGTGGTGGTCTCCAGCTTATCGAGCGAAATCCGCAGGACAATGAGACGATTTCGGATGTGATCCTTCGTGAAAGAGATTGCGATCTCGTCATTGTCGGTGGTGGCGACGGTTCGCTGAACACTGCGGCTAAAGGATTGATGGAAACGGGATTGCCACTTGCAATTCTTCCGCTCGGGACTGCAAACGATTTCGCCCGAACCATCGGCATTCCTGCCGATCCGGTTGGCGCGGCGCGTCGCCTTGCTTCCTATCAGGTTCAGCCCATCGATCTGGGTGAAGTGAACGGTCATCTTTACTTCAATGTCGCGAGTATCGGTTTCAGTGCCGAACTGGCGCAGCAACTCAGTTCTGCGGCAAAGAAGAAGTGGGGAAAACTCGGCTATGCAATCGTTGCGGCACGTATCCTCATGCGTTCGGAGCTTTTCACAGCCTATCTGGAACATGATGGCATGACAGAAAAAATTCGTACGTTGCAGGTCTCTGTCGGGAACGGAAAATTCTACGGTGGCGGCATGGCCGTCGAGAAGGACGCTACAGTGGATGACGGCAAACTGGATTTTTATAGTCTGGAGGTCGACCACTGGTGGAAACTTTTGCGTCTTTTGCCAAGTTTGCGCCGTGGAACGCATTCCAAGTGGGATGATGTGCGGGCTTTCCCGACTACCGAAGTGATCGTGCGCACCAAGAAGCCGCGTGCCGTAAACACAGACGGCGAGCTGTCGACCTGGACGCCAGCTCATTTCCGTCTGCTGCGCAAGGCGATCAATGTCTACATGCCTGATCCGGCACAGAGGCCGTGATATTCAGTGTCCAAAAAAAGACCCGCCTTGTTGGAGCGGGCCTAATCCATGACGTTAGGTGACTGGCTCGGAGGTCATTAGAGCCGTATGAATAACGGTTGAAAGGTTCGAACGTTCCACATTTAAAAGAAAAAATACCAGATAAGCAGCACGACAACGAGTGGAACACCCATCAGCCAAAGGATCATTGCTCTCAGCATTTGTATTCTCCTTCCTGTTGAAAATTCAACGTTTTGAATGAACGATTGTTCCACAAGGCTGAGATGATACGGGTCGTTGGAGTTGAGCGGATGCCACGTGATGCGACTCGAAATACGTGAAATTCCAAAAGCTTTAATGATCCGTCAATGAATCGGTGACATCACTAAATTCTATAAAGGCGCAACCCGTGTTTTCGGTTGTGTTGTTGAGTAACGGGCGTGTGGCTTATGGATTCGAAACGAGGGCTGAAACATTCGGTCAACGGTAAGGCAGTGAAGCTGTGCGACAAGCGCGGTTCCGTCGCCATGTTGTCGTTCATGGCTATCGCTGTCGCTTTGGCGGGCTGCGCATCGGCACCTCAGCCGAAATCGAAGACAAAGCGCTCGAAGGAATACTTCGCCGAATCCAAATATGGCGTGAAAGCCAGTCCACGTGTGGCTTTTTCGAAGGGGCAGCCTTTACCGCGTGGTGGTGGACGCGATCAGACCGGGCAACCCTACAAGGTCAAAGGGCGCTGGTATTATCCCAAGGAAGATAAGAACTACGTCAAGATCGGCCACGCCTCTTGGTATGGTGAAGCTTTTCATGGTCGCCTGACAGCGAATGGCGAAGTCTATGACATGGCGCATCTGACGGCTGCGCATCCAACCATGCCGTTGCCGAGTTATGCCCGTGTGACCAATCTTGCCAATGGTAGCTCTGTCATCGTGCGCGTGAATGATCGTGGTCCGTATGAATTCGACCGTGTCATCGATCTTTCCCAGAAAGCTGCCGAAATGCTTGATTACCAGCATCACGGCACCGCGAATGTGAAGGTTGAGTATGTTGGAAGGGCGCCGCTGGAAGGTAGTGACGACGCATTCCTGATGGCTTCCTACCGTCCGGCAGGTGGCGACACGATCGGCCAGCCTGCAACCGGTGTCATGATGGCGATGAACGGGCCGACGCCGACTTCGCCGAAGTCACGCGTTCCTATGCCTGTGATGGACGCCGTTCCGGTCTCTGCGCCTATACCCGAAAACTCGCCTTTTGCTGTCGATCCTGCTTATAGCAATCCGTCTGGCGGGGCTGCTCCGTTGCTACCGGCAAACGTTCCTGTGCCGTCGCATCGTCCTGGAGCCAGCTTCGGGGTGGCGAATGCTGCCGGTGTGAGCGGTCTCGCCGGCTACGCTTCTGACCGGCTTGCTGCCACCGCCTATGCCGAAGAGCGCACCTATGGCAGCATCCTGACCAAGGATGCAATCTCGAGCGCTTGGAAGCGCCGTGAAGCCGAGGAACATGGCGAATATGTCGAGCTTGGCACTTTCAGGACACTTGAAGAAACAAAAAAGCTTCAGGCTTCGTTGCCGCGCTCGACCAAATTTACGCTTACCAAGATTCCGACCGAAACCAGTGAGTCTTACGAGTTGACAGCCGTGGCAGAGAAGGGCGGAAATGATGCCCTGCTGCGCGCGGCCTGGAAGGCAGGCGCAGAGAATGCGTTTGTCGTTCGTCTGGATTGACCAGTCACGATACAGTGATAAGCGCAGGCATATTGATTTTGGTCGGATTCATTGCGTAAGCTCTGTCACATTGCTCACGTAATGGGATTTTCATGGGGCTGATTTCAAAAACACTGGCTTTTGCGTGTGCGGCCTCTGTGTGGGGCGCGCTAGCTGCTTTCGCGCCAGTTGTAAGTCAGGCGGCACCTGTTGAGTCAGCGTTTGTTTCAAAGGCTCCACAGGTATTACTTCTCGATGATCGGAGCGGAACGGTTCTTCTCTCGAAGAATGCCAATGTCCCTGTACCTCCCGCATCTTTAGCTAAGCTGATGACGGCGGAAGTGGTTTTCGAAGCCCTTGATAAAGGCGCCACAACACTCGAAACGCCTTACCTCGTCAGCGAGAATGCCTGGAGAACCGGTGGTGCCCCTTCGGGAACATCGACGATGTTTGCGCGCATCAAATCGGCGCCAACAGTCGCTGATCTACTGCAGGGAATGATTGTTCAGTCGGCGAATGATGGCGCCATTGTACTGGCAGAAGGACTGGCAGGCAGCGAAGTGGCTTTTGCAAAGCATATGAATGATCGTGCGCAGGAACTGGGTTTGACCGGTTCCAAATTTGTGAACTCGACAGGTTTGCCCGCTGAAGGGCAGGCGGTCACGCTTCAGGATCTTGTCAGATTGGCGAGACATATCCGGACAGCACATCCCGAGTATTATAAATACTATGCTCAACCTGCCTTCACCTGGAACAACATCATGCAGCGCAACCGCAATCCCTTGTTACGGCTTGATGTCGGGGCGGACGGTATGGGGACGGGTTTTACTGATGCATCCGGATTTGCGCTCGTCGGGTCGGCAGAACAAAACGGCCGCAGGCTTTATCTGGCGATGAGCGGTCTTGCCAGCATCAGGGAGCGTGAAGAAGAAGCAAAGCGTCTTCTGCAATGGGGGATGACGGCCTTTGATGATGTTCAGCTTTATCCTGCGGACGAGATTGTAGGTGAGGCACAAGTTTTCGGCGGTGCGCTCACCCATGTGCCGTTGAAGGTCAAGGATCGCGTCGAGCTGTTGCTGCCGAAGGATGGTCGCGACAAGCTCAAGGCCCGTATTATCTATAAGGGGCCACTCGATGCCCCTGTCGCCGATAACCGGCAAGTCGGTGTTCTTCAGCTGGAGCTCAATGGTAGCATCCTTCGTGTTGTTCCTGTTTTTACGGTGCAATCTGTCGAGGAAGGAAGCCTCTCGAAGCGTGCCTTGGGGGCCGCAATGGAACTTTCCACCGGTTGGCTGCGGAAATATCTTTAGCCTGCGTTACGTGTATTCCAGGCTCGACCTGATAGCCAAAGGCCGATAATAACTTTCATAGAAGTCCATTCGGGCATCGATTCAAACATTTGGAAGTTGGTTTGTCGGGATTGTTCATCACATTCGAAGGCGGCGAAGGAGCGGGCAAATCAACGCAAATTGCGTTGCTGGCCAAGCATCTGCGGTCAAGCGGCTTCGATCCGGTCATCACGCGGGAACCCGGCGGTTCTCCCGGTGCGGAAGCAATTCGGCATGTCATATTGAGTGGTAATGCGGAGAACTATGGCCCGGCAATGGAAGCCCTTTTGTTCGCCGCTGCAAGAGCAGACCATGTGGACCAACTTATCCGCCCGGCGCTGAATGAGGGGCGGGTGGTCCTTTGTGACCGTTTCATCGACTCGAGCCGTGCGTATCAGGGTGTTACCGGCAATCTCGACGGCATCTATATGGCGGCGGTAGAACGCATCGCCATAGACGGCGCCATGCCCGACATGACGATCATTCTTGATATCCCCGCAGAGAAGGGGTTGTCTCGTGCTGGAAAGCGGCGTGGCGGTGAAACTGCGGATCGGTTCGAGAAGGAAGATATTGCGATGCATGAGGCACGGCGGCAGGCCTTTCTCGCAATCGCCGAAGCGGAGCCTGAGCGATGCAAGGTAATCGACGCTGATCGTCCGCAAGACTTGATTGCGAGCGATATCGCAAAAGAAGTCGATACTATTCTGACGGAAAAGGGGCTGTTGTGATCGAGGAGCTCGACGTCCCTAAAGTTCACGATTCTATCGAGGGTGTGCCAGAGCCATCCGCAAGCGATTATGTTGCCGGGCACTGGGAGATCAGTGATTTTCTGGCGCAAGCTTATCGCGAGGGGCGTATGCATCATGCGCTGCTCTTTGAAGGCGTGCAGGGGATTGGTAAGGCAACTCTCGCCTTTCACCTTGCAGGCCATATGCTGGCACATAGCAACAATAGCGAAGCGCCGGAGCATATTGTTGCTCCGGATTTTTCGAGACCACTCTGGCGGCAAATCGCGGGCGGTATGCATCCCGCTGTCCTGCATATCAATCGTCCATTCGATCAGAAGACCGGAAAGTTCAAAACCGGTATTCCCGTGGAGGAAATCCGCCGCGTCACACATTTTCTGACTAGAACCGCATCGGACCATGCCTGGCGCATCGTTATTGTCGATCCTGCAGATGATATGAACCGCAATGCCGCCAATGCACTTCTGAAAACTCTGGAAGAACCTCCTGCACGTGCGCTCTTTATTCTGATTTCTCATTCGGCGGGACGTTTGCTTCCGACAATCCGGTCTCGTTGTCAAAGCATCGGCTTCAAGCCGCTCGAAGATAGTGCGCTGAAGGATGCTCTGGCACATGTCGGCCCCGGTGTCGGAATGGATTCTGATGCCGTAACGCAAACTCTGCTTGAGCGGTCGGAAGGCAGCGTACGCAAGGCACTTCTGCTGGTGGCGAATGGCGGCATTGAAATTTCCGATACAGTCGATTCTCTTCTCGAAGGGCAGAATTTCGATTTGCCGAAAGCACATGCGCTCGCTGGCATATTGAATGGGCGTGAGTCGGAGGTTCAATATGAACTGTTCCGTGACCATCTGTTGGGGCGCATCGCAATCGAAGCTTGTCGCCTTGCAGAAGCAGGACAACTGCATGATGCGGACCGCTGGTCGCGTTTCTGGAGCGATCTCGTACGCGAAACCGTGGACGCTGAAACCTACAATCTTGACCGTCGGCAAGCTGTGGTAATCCTCTTGGAAAAAACGCACCGCGCTTTTCGCTTCGGTCAGCCTCCGCTTGCGTGACATGACCGCTGACATGCGTTATGTCACCGCTGATAATTTTTCTCCTCGTGTGTCTGCAAATCATTCAGGCGCGCTTTCAAACTTCGAAAGACCGGGTCCATAATGAGCCGCGAAAAATATTACATCACCACACCGATCTTCTATCCAAATGGCAAACCGCATATCGGCCATGCCTATACTGCTATCGCTACTGACGCGATGGCTCGCTTTCATCGGCTTGTAGGCAAGGATGTGTTTTTTCTGTCCGGCACCGATGAACATGGTCTGAAGATGCAGCAGACGGCTGAAAAAGAGGGAATTACACCGAAAGAACTCGCGGACAAGAATTCCGATGTATTCCGGTCCATGCTGGCTGCTGTTGGCTGTTCGAATGACGAATTCATCCGTACGACAGAAGAGCGTCACCACCGCGCTTGCCAGGCAATCTGGAAAGCGATGGAAGACAATGGAGATATTTATCTGGACTCATATGCCGGCTGGTATTCCGTTCGTCAGGAAGCCTATTTCGATGAGAGCGAGACCACCGTTGGTGAGGATGGCGTTCGTCGGGAACCGCTCGGATCGCCGGTTGAATGGAATGAAGAAGAAAGCTACTTCTTCAGGTTGTCAGCTTATCAAGAAAAGCTGCTTGATTTTTATGAACGCAACCCAGGTTTTATTATGCCTGCGGAGCGCCGCAACGAGATTGTGAGCTTTGTCAAATCGGGTTTGAGAGATCTTTCGATTTCACGCACCACATTTGATTGGGGCGTCAAGGTTCCCGGCAACGAAAAACATGTGATGTATGTCTGGGTCGATGCGTTGACCAATTATATAACGGCGGCAGGCTATCCCGACACGAGTGCCGAAAAGTGGGATTATTGGCCTGCAAATGCTCATATTATTGGCAAGGACATCGTTCGTTTCCACGCAGTCTACTGGCCAGCATTTCTGATGTCTGCCGGTTTGGCTTTACCAAAGCGCGTATTCGCTCATGGTTTTCTGTTTAACCGTGGGGAGAAGATGTCAAAATCGGTCGGCAACGTTATCGATCCTTTCGACTTGATTGAACGCTATGGGCTCGATCAACTCCGTTACTTTTTCCTGCGAGAAGTGCCGTTCGGTCAGGATGGCAGCTACAGCCATGACGCCATCGTCAACCGCACCAATGCCGATCTGGCCAATGATCTCGGTAATCTGGCGCAGCGTTCGCTGTCGATGATCGCCAAGAATTGCGAAGGCAAGGTTCCGGTTCCGGGTGAATTCTCCGACGCGGATAAAGCCATTCTTGATCAGGCCGATGCCGCGCTGGAAACGGCGCGTAAAGCCATGGACGACCAAGCGTTGCATCTCGCACTTGGCGCGATCTTCGCCGTTGTCGCGGAAGCCAACCGTT
This sequence comes from Brucella tritici, assembly GCF_008932285.1. NCBI lineage: Bacteria > Pseudomonadati > Pseudomonadota > Alphaproteobacteria > Hyphomicrobiales > Brucellaceae > Brucella > Brucella tritici. The sequence goes on along the minus strand of NZ_WBVY01000001.1, from coordinate 586,056 downwards.
ATTTCGCGGGGCAGGAACCTTGGGCACTGCGCAAGACCGATCCGGCGCGCATGGGCACAGTGCTCTATGTGACGGCTGAAGTCATTCGCCGTGTTGGCATTATGGTGCAGCCTTTTATCCCGCAGTCGGCTGAAAAGCTGCTCGACATTCTGGCTATTCCTGCCGACAAGCGTCAGTTCTCTGACGTTACGGCAAGCCAGCTTGTCGGCGGTACCGATTTGCCAGCTCCGCAGCCGGTATTCCCGCGCTATGTGGAAACAGAAGAGCAGAACTGAGTTCAATGATGCTTGTCGATAGCCATTGTCATCTCGACTTTGCCGATTTCGAGCCGGAGCGCGATGCTGTTGTGCAGCGCGCGCTCGACGCCGGGATCCTGCGCATGGTGACGATTTCCACACGGGTTCGCAAATTCGATACGATCCGCGCCATCGCGGAAGCCTATGAGTCTGTCTATTGTTCCGTCGGTACCCATCCCAACAACGCGCATGAAGAACTGGATGTTACGGCTGATGATCTCGTGCGGCTTGCGGAACATCCGAAGGTTGTCGCCATAGGCGAGGCGGGTCTCGATTATCACTACGACTACGCCCCGCCGGAAGCGCAGCGTCAGGGTTTTCTCGTTCATATTGAAGCCGCGCGTCGGACGCAGCTGCCGCTTGTCATCCATGCGCGCAGTGCCGACGCCGATATGGCCGAAATTCTGGAACAGGAAACGGCGAAGGGGGCTTTCCCTTTTATTCTCCATTGCTTTTCTTCCGGACGAGCATTGGCTGAAAAAGGCATTGAACTGGGAGGCTATGTTTCCTTTTCCGGCATTCTGACTTTCAAGAACTCGCCGGAAATCCGCGAAATAGCCACCATCGTTCCGCGTGACCGCCTGTTGGTGGAAACAGATGCGCCCTTCCTTGCTCCGTTGCCGCATCGCGGCAAGCGCAACGAACCGTCTTTCGTGCAGCATACGGCTGCCATGCTGGCTGAGACAATTGGCGTTAGCAATAACGAAGTCGCGCGCATCACGAGCGATAATGTGTTCAGGCTGTTTTCCAAGATGCCACGGCCTACACTGGCGTTGTAAGGGAAAGCTTGAGCGTGACTACTCCCCGAAATTGCCTGCGTTTCACGGTTCTGGGCTGTGGTTCATCGCCCGGTGTCCCGCGCATCAATGGCGATTGGGGGAGTTGCGATCCACAGAATCCGAAAAACCGTCGTCGTCGTGCATCATTATTGGTTGAACGATTTGATGATGCGGGCAACAGCACGACTGTTGTGATCGATACTGGGCCGGATTTCCGTGCGCAGATGATCGATGCAGGCGCGCACAACCTCGACGCGGCTGTTTATACTCACCCGCATGCAGACCACATTCACGGCATCGACGATCTTCGTACATATGTCGTTGAAAACCGTCGTCTCATGGATGTCTATGCAAATAGGCTGACGCGTAACCGGCTGTTCGAGGCGTTCGGCTATTGTTTTGAAACACCTGCCGGATCGAGCTACCCGCCGATCCTCTGCATGCACGACATAGCTCCCGAGACACCGTTCGCCATACAGGGAGCTGGTGGCCCAATCCGTTTCGAGCCGTTCAGTCAGGTACATGGCGATATTGAATCGCTCGGCTTTCGAATTGGGTCGGTTGTTTATTGCACCGATGTGAGCGCTTTTCCTGAACAAAGCCTCAAGCATTTGGGTGGGGCCGAAGTGCTCATCATAGATGCGCTACAATATCGTCCGCATCCAAGCCATTTCTCGCTTGGTGAAGCGCTCGAATGGATCAAGAAACTGGCGCCCAAGCGCGCCATTCTCACGCATATGCATGTCCCGCTCGATTATGAAACTGTCCTGCGCGAGACGCCGGATAATGTCGAGCCAGGATATGATGGACTTCGCTTTGAGATACCGCTCTAAGTTTCCAGCTTTTAATGAAAAAGCCCGCGATGAGATCATCGCGGGCTTCTTCATTTGAAGTCTTGTAGTTTAGCCAACGGCGCCCTTGGCCGGGAAGGGCATCACGTTGCTGCCCTCAACAGCTTTGGTCGCCTTGTCTTCCAGCTTGAGGCCACCGGCGCGCAGAAGGTCGGTAAAGCGACCACCGCGTGCGGCCAGTTCATCGAAGCTGCCGCTCTCGACCAGATGTCCCTTATCCATGAAAAGGACCAGATCGGCTGAGCGAACCGTCGAAAGACGATGCGCGATGATGAATGTCGTGCGGTCATGGCTGAGGTCGTCGACGGCCTGCTTCACTTTCTCTTCGGTTTCGACGTCAAGAGCACTTGTCGCTTCATCGAGAACGAGGATAGGCGAATCCTTGAGAATTGCTCGCGCAATCGCCAGACGCTGGCGTTCGCCGCCCGAAAGCTGCGAGCCACGTTCACCAACAACCGTATCGTAGCCGTCGCTCTTGGCCAAAATGAAGTCGTGGGCGGCAGCAGCACGTGCTGCGGCGTGCACTTCCTCATGCGTAGCGCTTTCGCGGCCGACGCGGATGTTCTCTGCAACCGAACGATTGAACAGGCCTGCATCCTGGAAGACGGTTGCAATGGCATGGCGCAACGAACGACGGCTGACGGTACGCGTATCAGTGCCATCAATCGTGATGCGGCCAGCCGCTGGATCGAAGACGCGCTGCAACAGATTGATGAGCGTAGTCTTGCCTGCACCCGTCGGACCGACGATAGCGACCGTTTGTCCCGGCTTGATCTCGAAGGACACGTCGTAGACGCCTTGGCCAGAGTTCGGGAACTCAAAGGTAACATTATCGAAAACGATATCGCCCTTGACCTCGGTCAGATCCGAAACGTCCTGCGGCTCCTGACGATCAGCCGTGGCATCCTCCATCTGGAAGAATTCTTCAAGCTTGGCACGTGCAGTAACCGTCTGGTTAATGAAGGCGCTGATCTGATCGAGACGACCGATCATCAATTGCGCAAAGCCGATAAATGCAATTACATCACCGACGCGCATCTGGCCCTTGGTTACGAAGTAGGCACCGAGAACGAGAACCACCACCATCGAGAAGGTCGATGCCATGCGGTTCAGGCCGCTGGCCAGCGCCCACCAGTTAAGGACAGGGAACTGCGCCTTCTCAAGATTTTTGGCATAATCGCGCAGAGACTGTGTTTCCGAAGCGATGCGGTTGTAGCTCTGCACGACCGAGACATTGCTGATCGTATCGCTGACATGTTCGAACAGCTTGTGGTGGTGTTTTTCGACAGCCACCTGGCCGTCCTTGGTCTTGCGCATGACGAGCTGGCCAATCATCACATAGATAACGCCGAGCACGATAAGCACCAGCGACATGCGCATATCCATGTTCATGGCAACCGGGATAAGTGTCACCAGAGCAACGATTGTCGTCAGATGCTGGCGCATAAATTCGAGCCAGAGCGTGAAAAGGGAGTCCGTTGCACGGATCAGTGTATGGAGTGCGTTGGATGTGCCGCGCTTCTGGTGCCACGAAAGCGGCATGGTGATGAGACGCTCATAAGAATCAATCATCACGCCCAGACGGCGACGGTGTGCGAGACGGTCCGCCCCCCGTGCCACAAAAACGGCGGCAACAATGTTGAAGCCGCCGAGTGCAGCCCACATCGCAAGAGGCGAGAAAATATCACCCTTGTCAGAGATAGCCTGAATGACCCGACCGAACAGAATTGGTTCTGCAAGGGTGACCAGGGCAACCAGCACGCTGGCGACACACATGGTAATCGTTGCAGTCTTTTCGACCGCAAGGTACTCCATGGCTCGCCAGTAGATTTTGAGCAATGACACTTTCGCACTCCCGCTCGTTCTATTTCACGGGACTAAATGGTATAGCCCCGTTGTTCTATCAATATCTGATGGCGGCAAGAAGTGGCGATTGGGTGTCAAGATCGACCATAAATTAAGAACGTGTGTAACCGAGTGTGAAGATTCAGCAGTCGGAATTGAACTCTTTGGTGGAAGCTGAGCTGTTTTCAGCGAATGCAACCAAATTGCAGTTTTCGGGAATTCCGCCTAGCAATCGTCGGAACTCGCGTCTATTGACAGGACTAAATGACCGGTGCGCGCGTACGCACCGCAATAGCAAGAGTTGATCGGGTTTCTCCATGGCAGGCGTTGAACAGAAGATTGTAGATACAGGCGAGGCGGGCATGCGGCTCGACCGCTGGTTCAAGGTCCATTATCCAGGGCTGGGTTTCGGCCATCTGCAGAAGCTTCTGCGGTCGGGGCAAGTTCGTATCGACGGCTCAAGGGCCAAGGCAGATACGCGCGTGCAAGCCGGGCAGACAGTTCGTATTCCACCTCTTGGCGTTGATGAAAAAGCTACCGGACCGGTTACGGCGCGGACAATCCGCAGCCAGCAGGACGGCGACGTGCTTTCGCAGATGCTTCTCTATGAAGACCCGAAAGTGTACGTTTTCAACAAGCCCGCAGGTCTCGCGGTGCAGGGCGGTTCAGGCGTAACGCGGCATGTTGATGGAATGCTGGAGGCGTGGCGCAACAAGAAGGGCGAAAAGCCGCGTCTTGTGCATCGTATTGACCGTGACACTTCAGGTGTGCTGGTTGTAGCGCGCACGCGTGGCGCAGCACAGGCCCTGACTGCCGCCTTCCGCGAACGCGATACCAAGAAGACATATTGGGCCTTGGTTAAAGGCGTTCCGCGTAAGCGCGAGGACAAGATTTCCACGTGGTTGGTTCGGGAACAGACGCCGGACGGAGACAAGATGCGGGTCTGCCAGCACGGCGAACCGGATTCCGATCATGCTGTTTCGTATTATCGTATCATTGAGAAGGCAGGAAACAACCTGACTTGGCTCGAGATGGAGCCTTATACCGGCAGAACCCACCAGCTCCGCGTTCATGCGGCCTATATCGGTCATCCTATCATCGGTGATCCCAAATATTTTGAAGCTGACCAGAATTGGGAGTTTCCGGGCGGGATTCAAAAACGGCTGCACCTTCATGCGCGCCGTATTCGCATTCCCAACCCGTCGGGCGGCATTATCGATGTGACAGCGCCATTGCCGCCACATATGGTGCAGTCGTGGAATCTGCTCGGCTTTGATGAGGAAAGTGCGGAAGATTAAAAATGTCAGGCGAAGCGGGGGGATCGTCCGAAGGACGAGTTTCGTTCGATGGGCTGGCCATCATGCTGGTCATGTTCATCATGTTCAGCTGGGGGCTCAATCAGGTTGCCATCAAGATCGGCAATCGAGGATTTAATCCCATGCTAATGGCGGCGGGGCGTTCGGCACTCGGCGGCATATGCGTTTTTCTCTGGTGCTATTGGCGTCATATCCCGCTTTTCAAACGTGATGGCACGCTCTGGGCCGGAATTGTTGCCGGGCTGCTGTTCGGGAGCGAATTCGTTCTGATTTTCCTAGCGATGGAGATGACGAGCGTGGGGCGTGTCACGCTCATGATGAATGTCATGCCGTTCTGGGTCGCTATCGGGAGTCATTTCCTTCTGGGTGAGCGGATGTCTGTTCGTGCTTTCATTGGCATGTGCATCGCTTTTCTGGGTGTGTTTCTGGTTTTCTCCGATCATGTCAGCCGACCTGGACCGCATGCGATCTACGGCGATATGCTTGCATTGGTGTCGGGCGTGCTGTGGGGACTTACTACGCTGGTTATCAAGCGAACCCGGCTTGCCTATACCGCCCCGGAAAAGACGCTTCTCTATCAACTGGTGGTCGCGACACTGGTTCCGCTTCCATTTATCGCATTGAGCGGCCCGTTGCTGCGCAGTCCGGATGTCCTGTCCATATCGGCCTTCCTCTTTCAGGCTATATTCGTAGTGGCTTTCACGTATCCGCTCTGGTTCTGGATGGTGCGCCGGTATCCTGCGTCGAAACTTTCGAACTTCGCCTTCCTCACGCCTGCGTTTGGCGTGTTATTGAGCGGTCTCATTCTGAACGAGCCTCTGAGTTGGAAAATATTCGCTGCTCTGGCGCTCATCGGCTGTGGACTGATGATTATCAACAAGCCGACAAAGGTCTCCAACGCCCGATGAAACTGGTTCTTTTCGATTGCGACGGTACGCTGGTCGACAGCGGTGACTTCATTCACAGATGCATGGCAACCAGTTTTGCCGATGCTGGTCTGGAACCTCCTGCAATCGAGGAAACGTATTCAATCATCGGTCTGTCGCTACATCTGGCAATTGCTAAGCTTTTGAAGCGCGAACCGGACGAGCAGGTGCATTGGCTGACGCAACGTTACAAGGAAAATTTTGTGATGTTGCGCCAGGCCCCCGATTTTACAGAGCCGCTCTACGATGGAATTCTGCCGCTTCTGACCGAGCTTGGAGCGAGGGATGACCTCCTGCTTGGCATTGTGACCGGAAAATCCCAGCGCGGTGTGCGGTCTGTTTTCGAGCGTCATGGTATTGGACATCATTTCGTGGTGACGCGTACCGCCGACGATTGCCCGTCAAAACCACATCCGGCAATGGTGCTTGAATCCTGCTCGGAAATGGGGATAGAACCTAGCCGAACGATTGTTATCGGCGATGCCGTTTATGATATGCAGATGGCTCGTTCGGCGGGTGCTATGGCGGCGGGTGTCTCCTGGGGTTATCATAACCGGCAGGGACTGATCGAGGCTGGCGCGCATCACATTCTGGAAGCGCCATTCGAGCTCCATGCATTGCTGCAAGCTATGGATGAACAGGTTCTCTAATTGTTGAGCCTTCCACCAAGTCAGCAATATAGAACTGGATAAATCTATGCGTGATATTTTGAGTGATCCTGAAGCGGGAAAGCAGCTTTCCGACGAGAATCCGATCGTGCGTGCGCAAAAGCAAATGCTGGCACCGTTGCCCAAACGTTTCTACGAAAAGGCGGAAGTGGCAAAGGTTGAAGGTGGCTTTGCAATCCATCTGGATGGTCGTCCCGTCAAGACGCCGGCGCGCAACCTTCTGCTGTTGCCGAGCATGACGGCAGCTCAGATCGTGGCGGATGAATTCGCTGCTCAGGAAAAGGTCATCGATCCGGGAAAGATGCCTGCGACCCGTCTGGTGAATACAGCGATTGATGGAATTGCGCAGGACCCACAAGCGGTTTTCGAGGATATTCTGCGTTTCGCAGGCACGGATATGCTTTGCTATCGTGCGGATAGTCCGCAGGAACTTGTTTCTCGGCAGACCGAGCAATGGGACCCGCTCATCGACTGGATGGAAGGCCTTGGCGCTCGGTTTTCGCTTGCAGAAGGTGTAATGCACATCGAACAATCGCGGGAAGCCATTGCCGCATTTGGCGTCCATCTGGCTGGCTACAAGGATCCAATCGCGCTGGCGTCACTGCATACGATGACGACGCTGACCGGGTCGGCGATTATTGCACTTGCTATTGCGAAAGGCGAAGTTACCGCAGAACAAGGTTGGAATCTGGCTCACCTCGATGAAGATTGGACTATCGAACATTGGGGATCTGACGCTGAAGCCGTGGAGCGACGGAAGAAGCGAGCAATCGAAATGATGATGGCCGCTCGCGTGCTCCAAGCACTTTAAATATCAAGATTATCGCATTTATCTAATGAAGAAACCCCGGCAATGCCGGGGTTTCTTTTGCGCGCGCAATCATCAAGTGTTGCGCGTCGTTCCCCTCGGTAAGAGCAAAAGAAATCGCGCGAACGGATTGGCGTTCGCGCAGTTTTCTTAGACCGAGTAGTACATGTCGTACTCGACCGGATGCGGCGTCGTTTCATAACGCATCACTTCGGCCATCTTGAGTTCGATGAAGCTATCGATCTGATCGTCGTCGAACACGCCGCCAGCCTTCAGGAACTCGCGATCCTTGTCGAGCGACTGCAGGGCTTCACGCAGCGAACCGCAGACGGTCGGAATCTTCTTCAGTTCCTTGGCAGGCAGATCGTAAAGATCCTTATCCATGGCTTGGCCTGGATGAATCTTGTTCTTGATGCCGTCAAGACCAGCCATCAGCAGGGCAGAAAAGCACAGATATGGGTTCGCAGCTGGATCAGGGAAGCGAACTTCCAGGCGCTTGGACTTTGGCGAATTGCCGAACGGAATACGGCAGGATGCCGAACGGTTGCGAGCCGAATAGGCAAGCAGAACCGGAGCTTCATAACCCGGAACCAGGCGCTTGTAGGAATTGGTTGTCGGATTGGTGAAGGCATTTACGGCCTTGGCATGCTTGATGACACCACCGATGAAGTAAAGGCAGTTTTCCGACAGACCGGCATATTCGTTACCAGCGAAGGTCGGCTTGCCTTCTTTCCAGATCGAGAAGTGGACGTGCATGCCAGAACCGTTGTCACCGAAGATTGGCTTCGGCATGAAGGTTGCGGTCTTGCCATAGGCATTGGCGACCTGATGCACGACATATTTCTGGATCTGCATCTTGTCTGCGTTGCGGACCAGTGTGTCGAATTTCACGCCGAGTTCGTGCTGCGCGGAAGCGACCTCGTGGTGATGCTTTTCAACCGTGACGCCCATCTCGGTGAGAACCGTCAGCATTTCGGAGCGCATATCCTGCGCGCTGTCGATTGGCGGAACCGGGAAATACCCACCCTTGACACGCGGACGGTGGCCGAGGTTGCCAGTTTCATATTCGGTGTCGTCATTCGACGGCAGTTCGGTCGAGTCGAGCTTGAAACCGGTGTTGTATGGATCAGCCTTGTACTTTACGTCGTCGAAAACAAAAAACTCAGCTTCTGGACCAACATAGACCGTGTCGCCGATACCGAGCGACTTCATGTAGGATTCGGCCTTCTTTGCGGTCGTGCGCGGATCGCGGGCATAGGCCTCACCCGAAACAGGGTCGAGAATGTCGCACAGGATGACGAGCGTGGACTGAGCGAAGAACGGATCGATATGAGCGGTCGTCGGGTCCGGCATCAAAACCATGTCGGATTCATTGATGGCTTTCCAGCCAGCGATAGAAGAGCCGTCGAACATCACGCCGTCGACAAACATGTCTTCGTCAACGAGGCCGATATCCATCGTAACGTGCTGTAGCTTGCCCTTCGGATCGGTGAAGCGAAGGTCGACAAACTTGATGTCGTTGTCTTTGATTTGTTTGAGAATATCGTTGGCAGTCGTCATTTTAATTCCCTGTTTGCACGACGATGGATTGTACGCAGGTATTATCAGATGGCATCTACGCCGGATTCACCGGTGCGGATACGGATAACTTCTTCGATGTTGGAGACGAAAATCTTGCCGTCGCCGATGCGTCCCGTCTGGGCAGCCTTGCGGATGGCTTCGATTGCGCTGTCCACGGTTTCGTCTGCGACGATGACTTCAACTTTCACCTTGGGAAGAAAGTCGACGACATATTCGGCACCGCGGTAAAGCTCGGTATGGCCTTTCTGCCGTCCAAAGCCCTTGGCTTCGATGACAGTGATCCCCTGCAAGCCGACTTCCTGAAGGGCTTCCTTCACTTCATCCAGCTTGAAGGGCTTAATGATAGCTTCGATCTTTTTCATCAGAGAATGGTCTCCGCTCTTCTTCGGAAATGGGCATTGTGCCCGCTTCACCCATAGAGAAGCATGAAGTGTGCCAGTTTGAATTGGATGCAAGATTTTTCTTTAATTTCCTTCATCCACAGGCAGAGTGGCACTATTCATTGCGCTTGTGCAAGCGGGACTCTGATGGCAGGCTCTTAATAGGCACTATCGCTCTGGTTTTTCTGTCTAAAAATTAGTCATTTTGCATTAAAAGAGGGCAAGCTTGCATAAAGGCCCGTGCCACGTATTTAATCATTTCGACAAACTGTGTTGAAAAGGTACGCGATGTACGAGTTGCTGACTCCGCGGGAAATGGCAGAAGCGGATCGCCTGACGATTGAAACTGGCATCAATGACGGATTTTCGCTGATGCTCGCGGCGGGCCATGCCGTTGCGGAGGTTGCGCAACGGATGTTTCCGCGCAAAGCACCCGTCGCTGTTTTATGCGGACCAGGCAATAATGGCGGCGATGGTTATGTCGCGGCGCAGTTTCTGCTCGAAGCAGGTTTGGAAGTTGTTTGTTTCGCATCGGCGCCTCCTCGAAAAGGGTCGGATGTCATGCGGGCATCACTTTTCTATAAAGGGCCTGTGTCCAATTTCGGCGAATTTTCAGTCGCCAGTTTCGGCGGCGTAATCGATGCCTTGTTTGGCGCGGGATTGGCTCGCGACATTCATGGAGCAGAAGCCATCGCAATTGACGCGGTTAACACGTCTGATGTGCCGGTTGTGGCGGTTGACCTGCCAAGCGGTATATCTGGTGAAAGCGGCGATATCCTCGGAACGGCAATCCGCGCACGTGCAACAGTTACGTTCTTTCGCAAGAAGCCCGGTCATCTGCTGCAGCCGGGAAGGGCGCATTGCGGTGTTCTCCATGTCGCGGATATCGGTATTCCTGATCACATACTCGCCACGATAGAACCGCATGTTTTCGAGAATGCTTCAGACCTTTGGGAAAGCAGCCTGCCGGTACTTGGTGCTGACGCTTATAAATATAGCCGCGGCCATGTTGCCGTGTTTTCCGGCGGTGCTCATTCGACTGGTGCTGCTCGCCTGTCAGCGCTTGCTGCGGCCCGCAGTGGAGCGGGTGCGGTAACACTTCTATCTCCACCCGATGCAATGGCGGTCAATGCTGCACATCTGACCAGTATCATGCTCCGCGAAACTCGCGGTTTGAAGGATGTTGGACAGTTCTGTGCCGAACGCAAGGTCGCAGCCGCAGTACTCGGGCCGGGATATGGAAATCCGGTATTCGCGCGTGACCACGCCTTGTTTCTCGCAAATAGCGAACTGGAAGGATTTCACGGACTGGTTCTGGATGCCGACGGGATTACGGCTTTTGAACAGAAACCAAGTGAGCTGTTCGATAGGCGGCAGAGCGCCAAGACTGCGCTTGTGCTGACGCCGCATGAAGGAGAGTTTCGACGGCTGTTTCCGGACATTGCACTGAGTTCTGTATCGAAGATCGAAAAGGCTCGTGAGGCTGCAAAGCGCGCCAATGCCGTCATTATATATAAAGGCCCGGATACCGTGATCGCGGAACCGGGTGGTGTGGCGGTAGTCAATGCTAATGGAACGCCGTTGCTCGCCACAGCTGGATCGGGCGATGTCTTGACGGGTATTGTGTGCGGCCTGCTCGCGCAGGGGATGCCGATATTCGCAGCCGCTTGTGCTTCAGTGTGGATGCATGCTGACGCTGCTCGACGCTTTGGCCATGGACTTATTGCAGAAGATTTGCCTGCTCAGATACCTGCCGTCTTGTCGGCACTGGTGCGATCCTCTCGCAATTAACGACCAGATGTCCGGCTGTTCTGGGTGCCGACATCAACAGTGATGCTGCCTGAGATCGTCACGTCAGTATTACCGACACGAAAATTCTTCCAGCTACCACTGGGTTTCTGATCCGGTTCGGGGGCAGGTGGCGGGGCAGACACGATAGGTTGTTGCGGCTGCACGCCGGGCAGGCCCGGCGATCCGTCATTTGCAGAGGCTGTTGATATGATGGCTAAATAAGATAAGCCAACTATAAGAAAACGTTGCGTAATCATGTCCCATTCTCCGTCTATACGGGATCGGTGACTGCATCGATGAGTTCTCCAGCCATTTCGAGAGTGAATTCATCGAAATGCGAAATCACACGACTTGGGTCGTAATGCTGCACAGGAAGATCGGTATATCCGAAGTCGACGGCAACAACAGGGATGCTAGCCGCTTTTGCGGTATCGATATCAGTCCGGCTATCCCCGACCATGATTGCCCGTTCGCGATTGCCGCCAGCCCGTGCGATGGTTTCGGTGAGATGGCGCGGATCAGGCTTGCGATAAGCAAATGTGTCGGCTCCGCAGATTGCTGCAAATCGTTCAGCTTCCCCCATGGAGGTCAGGAGTTTTACCGACAAAGCCTCGAATTTATTCGTGCAGACTGCCAACTCATAGCCACTTGCCGAAAAACGATCCATTGCCTCCAGAACACCTGGGAAGAAAGATGAATGCCCCGGCATATTATCGGCGTAATGCTCACGGAATTCTTCGACCAGATTGTCGAGCTGCGTTTCGTTGGCCTGTTTTTGCTGAGCGGCGAACGCACGTTCGATCATGACGCGGCCACCTTGCCCAACGAATCTTCGCAACGATTCACGGTCGGCTGTCTTTAGGCCTGATATTGCGAGGCAGTGATTGAGGCTGTCGAGAAGATCTGGTGCTGTATCGACAAGAGTTCCGTCGAGATCAAAAACAATGATGGGTTTGGGATTGGCAGCAGACATCAGCTTCTCGCGTGTGAAATGGGGAATATGAAATTCCTATCTGATTGTCGCCTCTGGCTCAACCTTGCGATCGGGATGTGCTCTAAAAACCGAAATTCTGCGTCATAGTTCGAATAGGCGCTTTGTTGTGTCGCGTCCGCATGCTAGAGGCGAACCGGACTACAATGAGAATCCGCAGGGGAATATCGGGAATTCAGGTATGGACGAAGCTCGCAAGCTGAAAATCGCAGCCGCCGCAGAAGCACTCACACACGTCAAGGACGGAATGCGTCTGGGGATTGGTACTGGTTCGACGGCCGAGGAATTCGTGCGTCTGCTTGCTGACAAGGTAAGCAACGGCTTCAAGGTCATTGGAGTGCCTACTTCCGAACGCACCGCAAAACTCTGCGAGGAACTCGGAGTTCCACTTACGACACTCGATGAAACGCCTCATCTCGATCTGACCGTGGATGGCGCCGATGAAGTCGACACCGATCTTTCGCTCATCAAGGGCGGCGGTGGAGCGCTTCTTCGTGAAAAGATTGTGGCTGCGGCATCTGATGCAATGATCGTTATTGCTGACAGTTCAAAGGTTGTCGCAACACTTGGGCGTTTTCCGCTGCCTGTGGAAGTCAATCGCTTCGGTCTCGGCGCAACACTGCGCGCGATTGAAGAAGCAGCTGCGAAGTGTGGCCTTGCAGGCCCGCTGGCACTGCGTTTAAAAGATGGCTCACCCTTCGTAACAGATGGTGGGCATTATATCGTGGATGCATCTTTTGGCCGCATTCCCGATCCAAAGACACTATCTGACGCTCTCTTCGCAATTCCAGGCGTTGTCGAGCACGGACTTTTCATCGGACTGGCGCGTGCGGCAGTGATAGCCGGCAACGACGGCATCCGCACCATGAACCGGTCTTGAACTGATTGAACGGAGTACTGTCCTTATGATCCCGGCAACTGGCTTTCGCCGTCTGATTGCACCGTTTTCCGCGCTCGTACTGATGTCGGGCATTCATGCAGCATCGGCACAGGAAATCACTGAAGCTCATCTGGAAGCTGCCCGTGCTGCTATTTCCGCAATTAATGCTACTGAGCAGTTCGACGAAATTCTGCCGAATGCAGCGCGCTCCCTGAAGGGTGAGTTGATCCAGAAGGATCCGAACCTGGAAGCCCTCATCACCAAAACTGTCGATGATAAGGCTCTGGCTCTGGCTTCCCGCCGCGCGGATCTCGAAACTGAATCTGCCCGCGCCTATGCGAAGGCATTCTCGGAAGACGAGCTCAAGGCCATTGCAGCATTCTATACGTCGCCTGCAGGCAAGAAGCTTTTGTCGGAAGGCCCGATTGTGACGCGTGAAGTCGTGAAGGCAGCAAATATCTGGCAGAACGGCATCGCCCGTGATCTGGCGACAGGCGTGGCCGAGGTTCTGGCTGCCCAGGCAGGCGCTACGGCAGCTCCGGCACAGCAGTAATTTTTAGCGGTAACGCGGAATTTGAAAGCCCGGTCACTTGGCCGGGCTTTTTCTTTTGCCTACATATCGGCCAACGCAATGTTTTATTGGAGAATCCCATGACCGGCTTCGACTATGATCTGTTTGTTATCGGCGGCGGTTCCGGCGGGGTTCGGGCTGGACGTCTCGCCGGAGCGATGGGCAAGAAGGTCGGTCTTGCGGAAGAATATCGCATGGGCGGGACCTGCGTTATTCGTGGTTGCGTGCCGAAGAAGCTCTTCGTCTATGCTTCGCAGTTTCCTGAACATTTTGAAGATGCTGCCGGTTACGGTTGGGATGTTGGCGCATCGACATTCGACTGGAAAAAGCTGATCGATGCCAAGGACAAGGAGATTACCCGGCTTGAGGGGCTCTACACCAAGGGGCTCCAGAATTCTGAAGTCGAAATTTTCTCCAGCCGGGCCGAATTGATTGATAAGCATACTATCGAACTGAAAGCCGATGGCCGTCGTGTTACAGCAGATCAGATATTGATCGCCACCGGCGGTCATCCGAGCATGCCTGAAACCATGCCCGGATATGAATTTTGCATCAGCTCCAACGAAGCGTTTCATCTGGCCGAGTTGCCGAAAGCGATTGCTATTGCGGGTGGCGGATATATCGCTGTTGAGTTCGCAAACATATTCCATGGTCTTGGCGTCGAAACGACACTTGTTTATCGAGGCAAGGAAATCCTCTCACGTTTCGACCCGGATTTGCGCCATTTGTTGCACGAAACGATGGAAGCCAAGGGCATTCGCATCATTTGTGAAGCGGTTTTCGAAAAAATCGAGAAGCAGTCAGACGGTATTCTGAAGATTTCGCTGAACAACGGCGACACATTGGATGTCGGTCAGGCAATGATGGCGATCGGGCGCAAGGCCAACACGACGGGTCTTGGGCTGGAGAGAGCTGGCGTTAAGATGGACGAGCTTGGCGCTATTTCGGTCGATGATTATTCGCGCACTAATGTTGCAAATATCTGGGCTGTGGGAGATGTGACGAACCGTGTCCAGCTGACGCCTGTGGCAATCCACGAAGCCATGTGCTTCCTCGAAACGGCCTTCAAGGACAATCCGACCAAGCCTGATCACGAGCTGATCGCGACGGCTGTGTTCTCCCAACCCGAAATCGGCACGGTCGGTTTGCCAGAAGATGAGGCGGCGAAGAAGTACCCGGAAATCAAGGTTTACAGAGCTCTCTTCCGTCCGATGAAGAATACGCTTTCCGGTCGCAATGAGAAAATGCTCATGAAGCTCATCGTCGATGCCGCGAGCCGCAGGGTGGTGGGAGCTCACATCATGGGGCCGGACGCCGGTGAAATGGCTCAGCTTTTGGGTATTTCACTCAAGGCCGGTGCGACCAAAGATGACTTCGATCGTACGATGGCGGTTCATCCGACAGCGGCCGAAGAACTGGTCACCATGTACAAGCCGACCTATCGTGTCGTGAATGGTGAGAAAATCGACGGATAAATCTTTCGCAACCGGTTTCTTCGGTTAACGAATATTGCTGGCATAAAGTCTCAGCCTGCATTATATCAGCGCGACCACGCACGCCGGTTTTCCGGGGCAGGCTGCCATCATTGTCAGATGTGGGCTGTCCGTTAAGGGATTCCGGCTTTCGTGTAAGGAGGATATAATCCGAGAGAAATCGAGCGGATAGAAGCAAACAGGTGCTCAAATGACGAAGAACTGGACCCCGCATTCCTGGAGAAACAAACCGATCAAGCAAGTGCCGTTTTATCCGGACGCACAGGCTCTGAACGACGTTGAGGCCCGTCTTCGCACCTATCCGCCACTGGTTTTTGCAGGTGAGGCGCGCAAGCTCAAGCAGCAACTGGCCGAAGTGGCGGAAGGCAAAGCATTTCTGCTCCAGGGCGGTGATTGTGCCGAAAGCTTTGCTGAACATGGCGCGGATAACATCCGCGACTTTTTCCGCGTATTTCTTCAGATGGCTGTCGTACTGACATTTGGCGCTTCGAAGCCGGTCGTGAAAGTTGGCCGTATCGCCGGTCAGTTCGCCAAGCCGCGTTCATCGGACATGGAAACGCTTAATGGCGTGGAACTGCCGTCCTACCGTGGTGATATCATCAACGGGATCGAATTTGACGCGGCCTCGCGCATTCCTGATCCGCAGCGCCAGGACATGGCATACCGCCAGTCGGCGGCAACGCTTAACCTGCTGCGTGCGTTCGCCCAGGGCGGTTACGCAAATCTGGAGAACGTTCACCAGTGGATGCTCGGCTTTGTTGGCAAGAGCCCGCAGGCAGAACGATATGCAGCTTTGGCGCAGCGTATTTCCGAAACCATGAATTTCATGCGGGCAATCGGAATCACTGCTGATAGCAATCATTCGCTGCGTGAAACCGATTTCTACACCAGCCATGAAGCGTTGCTTCTTGGATATGAAGAAGCTCTGACCCGCGTGGACTCGACTTCCGGTGACTGGTACGGCACGTCCGGCCACATGATCTGGATCGGCGATCGCACACGTCAGGCTGACCATGCGCATATCGAGTACTGCCGCGGCATCAAGAATCCGCTCGGTCTCAAGTGTGGGCCGTCACTGCAGCCGGATGATCTTATTCGCCTGATTGATCTTCTGAATCCGGGAAACGAAGCAGGACGTCTGACGCTGATTGCACGCTTTGGCTACGACAAGGTTGGCGATCACCTGCCGCAGCTCATTCGTGCTGTCGAAAAGGAAGGTCGCAAGGTCGTATGGTCATGTGATCCTATGCATGGCAACACGATCACTGCCGGTGGCTACAAGACGCGTCCGTTCGACCGTATCCTCAAGGAAGTGGAGTCCTTCTTCGCGATCCATCGCGCTGAAGGCTCGCATCCAGGTGGTATCCATGTCGAAATGACCGGCAAGAATGTGACGGAATGCACGGGCGGCGCGCGTGCGATCTCGGCAGAAGATCTGCATGATCGCTACCATACGCATTGCGATCCACGTCTCAACGCCGATCAGGCGCTGGAACTGGCGTTTTTGCTGGCCGAACTCCTCAAGAAGGAGCGCGATGCCGGTACGGACAAGCAGGTCGCGAGCGCCTGACGGTTTCCAACATTCCAGAACGTGCAGGGCGGGGTTTAGATCTCCGCCTTGTTGCATTTCGGGGAAACTCACCTATTGATTGCCTTGGAGCGGCATGTGTCTGAATGGATGCACGAGGAACGCTTTATGCTTTCTGAAAATCGGCTTTGATTTTCGGGCCAAGCTGTAACTAATTTGATTGAGGGTAATGATGCAGCGGATTTTCCTGGCTTTTCTTAATTCCATGCGAGCACTGAAGTACCTCGCAGGACACGAAAAGGCAGTTCAACAGGAGCTGGTGCTGTTTCTTCTGTCCCTGCCAGTAGCTTTTTTCCTTGCGACGACCTGGCTTGCTTTCCTTTTTATGACCGGATCGATCCTGTTTCTTATCCTCGTGGAAGTGCTGAACACCGGTATCGAGGCGACTTGTGATGCCGTCTCGCGGGATTTTCATAAGGAAATTCAGATTGCAAAGGATTGCGGGTCACTCGCTGTTCTGATTTCCATCGTGTTCGTCGTCGCGGTCTGGGGCTATATCCTCGTCAAGACATATCTGGTCTGACAAACAAAGCGGTTGATTGATTGCATCCGTTGCATTTGCTTACCCAAGCGCGCTAAAGCTTGGGCATGTTAGCCTCTCACGAGAATCTTGCCATGCTCCGTATTGCCGTTGCGCAGCTTAATCCCGTCATGGGCGATATCGCCGGAAACCTGACCAAGGCACGCGCGGCACGCGCTGAGGCCGCCAGGATGATGGCCGATCTCATTCTGTTTACAGAGTTGTTCATCTCCGGTTATCCGCCGGAAGATCTGGTTCTGAAACCATCCTTTCTTGCTGCATGTGAAAAGGCCGTAAGCGAACTAGCACGCGACACAGCCGATGGCGGCCCCGGTGTCATCATAGGAACACCGCTCAGCCGTGAAAGCGGACTGCATAACTCCATTGCAGTGCTGGATGGCGGCGAGATTATTGCCGAACGGTTCAAGGTCGACCTGCCAAATTATGGCGAGTTCGATGAGAAGCGCGTATTTCAGGCAGGTCCAATGCCGGGACCGGTCAATTTCCGCGGCGTTCGCATCGGGATTCCAATCTGTGAAGATATTTGGGGGGAACTTGGTGTGGCGGAAACGCTGGCCGAGAGTGGCGCAGAGATTTTGCTTGTACCAAACGGTTCGCCTTATCACCGTGCGAAAATGGACCGACGCCATCAAGTGGTCCTGAAACAGGTAATCGAAACCGATTTGCCAATGGTTTATGCCAATCAGGTTGGCGGGCAGGATGAGCTGGTTTTCGATGGTGGATCGTTCGCATTCAACGCTGACCGGTCGCTTTGCCTGCAAATGCCGCAATTCGCGGAGCAGATCACGTTGACCGTTTGGCACAGAGAGAATGACGGCTGGCGCTGTGAAAAAGGTGAGAAGGCCATTCTTCCGGAAGGGCTTGAAGCAGACTATTCCGCCTGCATGCTGGGATTGCGGGACTATGTGAACAAGAACGGTTTCAAGGATGTGGTGCTTGGGCTTTCGGGCGGCATCGACTCGGCAATCTGTGCGGCTCTGGGTGTCGATGCATTGGGTAAGGATCGGGTGCGTTGCATCATGCTGCCCTACCGCTACACGTCGGATGAATCTCTCAAAGACGCTGCTGATTGTGCGAAGGCACTCGGCGTTCGTTATGATATTGTTCCTATTTCCGCGCCAGTTGAAGGCTTTCTTGAAGCACTGAATCCGCTTTTCAAAGGAACCGAGAGCGGTGTTACGGAAGAAAACCTGCAAAGCCGTGCACGCGGCACCATTCTGATGGCTGTTTCAAACAAATTTGGTTCGATGGTTGTCACCACCGGCAACAAGTCTGAAATGTCGGTCGGCTATGCGACGCTTTATGGCGACATGAATGGCGGGTTCAATCCGATCAAGGATGTCTACAAGATGCAGGTCTATGCGATGTCGGAGTGGCGTAACAGCCATGTACCGAACGGCGCGTTTGGCCCGTCGGGTGAGGTGATCCCGCACAATATCATTTCCAAGGCGCCATCCGCTGAACTGCGTGAAAATCAGACGGATCAGGATAGTTTGCCGCCTTATCCGGTTCTGGATGACATTCTTGAATGCCTCGTCGAAAACGAAATGAGCAACACTGAGATTGCCAAGCGCGGGCATCCACTCGAAATCGTTCAACGGATTGAACATTTACTCTATCTCGCTGAATATAAGCGCCGACAGTCGGCGCCTGGTGTTAAAATTACCAAGAAGAATTTCGGACGCGATCGCCGTTACCCTATAACGAACCGCTTCCGCGACCGCTGAAAGACAATAAAATGACCGTAACCGTTCGTTTTGCTCCGTCGCCGACGGGCTATATTCATATTGGCAATACGCGCACAGCGCTTTCAAACTGGCTGTTCGCTCAGAAGAATGGCGGCAAGTTCATTCTGCGCTATGACGACACCGATGTTGAACGCTCCCGGGAAGAATATGCTCAGGCAATTGCAGTCGACCTCGATTGGCTCGGTGTAAAACCTGACCGTGTTGAATATCAGTCGAAGCGTTTCGATGTCTATGGCAAGGCAGTGGAGAAGCTCAAACAGGCCGGTTTGCTCTATGCCTGTTATGAAACTGCGGATGAGTTGGAGCGCCGTCGCAAGCTGCGTCTCGCGCGTCGTTTGCCGCCGGTATATGGCCGCGAAGGCCTGAAGCTGACCGAAGATGAGAGGGCCGCTTTCGAAGCTGAGGGACGCAAGCCACACTGGCGTTTCCTGTTGCCCAATTTCGAAACCGATCCATTCGATACCAAACGCACGGAGATCCATTGGGACGATCTGGTTCGCGGTCCGCAGACTGTCGATCTGGCATCAATGTCGGATCCGGTGCTGGTGCGTGAGGACGGCACTTATCTCTACACGCTGCCATCGGTAGTGGATGATATAGATCTGGGCGTCACGCATATCATTCGTGGCGATGACCATGTGACCAATACCGGCGTGCAGATTGCGATTTTCGAGGCGCTGGGGGCTACCGCTCCAGTTTTCGGACATCACAATTTGCTGACGACAATTTCGGGCGAAGGGCTTTCAAAACGAACCGGCGCTCTGTCTGTCGGTTCACTGCGCGAAGCTGGTTTCGAGCCCATGGCTGTCGCATCGCTGGCGATTCTGATCGGTACATCGGAAAGTGTATCGGCTGCGCCCAGTATGGAAAGCCTGGCCGAACGCTTCGATCTGGCTTCCATATCAAAGTCATCGGCAAAGTTTGACCCTGCGGAACTGGATACGCTCAATCGTGCCCTTCTGCACGAGATGCCGTTTTCAGAAGCCCAGTCACGTCTGGTGGACATGGGTATTTCCGGCGCGAAGGCTGAACCCTTCTGGCTGGCAGTACGAGGAAACCTCGACTGCTTCAAGGATGCTGGGCATTGGTGGTCTATCGTTGATGGCAACTTGCCAGAAATGCCGGACTTGTCAGAAGAGGATCGTGCTTTCCTGAAAGAGGCTTTTGCTCTGTTGCCGTCAGCTCCATGGGATCATCAAACCTGGAAAGTCTGGACTGACGCCGTGAAGGCTGCAACGGGGCGCAAGGGCAAGAACCTTTTCATGCCCTTGCGCCTAGCGCTTACGGGGCAGGCGCATGGTCCGGAACTGGCCGACTTGCTGGTACTGATTGGTCCGGAAAGAACTCTGAGCCGACAACCCTGACATTTGCGTTCGCCGTATAGGGGCGTTCCACAGGCGGGGCTATTTTGGCAGGTGCGACGTGGGTCGGTGTAATATCCGAGGACTGCACCGTCGCAGATGAGGTGTAATCGACTTTTTCCACTTCGACAGGGGCTGGTGTTTCATAGGCAGGCAAAGCAATGGTACTGCTCATCTCGGCGTGCGCCTTGGCTGTTGCTTTGAATTTCTGCTGCGGAATGTGGACCGTTTTCAATTGAGGCTTCTTAGGCGATGCGACCCAGGACGCCTTGCAGGATTTTACGTGTTTGGATGGTGACGCACGTCCGGCAAGCGCCATGTTCAGTTCATTAAGGCGTTCGCGCAAAGTCTGTGTTTCAGATGCCAGTCGATCTGTTCTGGTCAACAATTTTGTACACTGCGCTGATTTGACAGCAGAGGTAAACAAGCTGCCCACGCAACGATCCTGAGACGAGGTTTTTCTCAAGCGGGAAAGCTCTGCTTCCTTGCGATCAAGAGCTGATTGGGTGAGGAGATGCTGTTTCTTAAGCTGCTTTTGTTCGAGAGGCGTGCACAATTTTGTGGGTGGTATAGTAGTACAACCAGCCAGTACTCCAGACAATAGCAGGATTGCTGAGTAAAATATTGCTCTATTAGAGTTAATTGAAATAATAGACATGATAACCTCGATATCGATGCTGGCGTTATCATGTTTGAAAAATATAGTAAATTAAACACTAACGGCGGGTATATTTAAATATACCCGCCGTTTATCAGATTTATATTATATGATTCTAACTTAGTTATTGTTAATTTACTTCTTCTTACGAAGGGTTTCTCCGGATTTCTGCAAGGCTTCGACCACTGCCAGCGCAGTCATATTGACGACACCACGCGAGGTGACCGAAGGCGTCAGAATGTGTGCTGGGCGTGCTGCACCAAGCAAGATCGGACCTACATGCAATGCATCTGTGACCATCTTGACCACGTTCAGCGTAATGTTAGCGGCGTCAAGGTTGGGGAAGACAAGAAGATTGGCTTCGCCCTTTAGCCGTGAATTAGGGAACACGCGATCACGTAGAGCCTGCGAGAGAGCGGAATCACCATGCATTTCGCCGTCGGATTCGAGTTCCGGCGCCTTCTCGGCGAGAATTGCTGCGGCGTCACGCATCTTTTCCGCACTGGCTGATTCTTTCGATCCGAAATTCGAATGCGATACGAGTGCTGCCTTTGGCTCAATACCAAAGCGGCTGATTTCCTTCGCTGCCAGAATTGCCATTTCAGCGATTTCGTTCGCGCCTGGCTCGACATTGACATAAGTGTCAGTGAGGAAGAGGGCACCGCGCTGTGAAATCAGCAAGCTCAGTGCAGAATAGTCACGGATACCTGGAACCTTGCCGATAATCTGGCGTACGACACGGAGGTGGCGTTCGAAGCGACCTTCAAGACCGCAGATCATGGCGTCTGCTTCGTCGCGCATAACCGCGAGAGCGGCAATTGCGGTCGAGTTTGTGCGGACAATGGTACGCGCCGCCTCTGGCGTGACGCCCTGTCTACCGGTGTAGGAAAGATAAAGATCGACATAGTCGCGATAGCGCGGATCGTCTTCGGGGTTGATGAGTTCAAAATCAGTTCCCGGGCGAATCTTGAGGCCGTAGCGACGCAGGCGGGTCTCAATGACCTGCGGGCGTCCCACGAGGATCGGAGCTGCGACGCGTTCTTCGATCACGACCTGAGCAGCGCGGAGTACGCGTTCATCTTCACCATCCGCATAGATGACGCGTTTTGGCTTTTCCTGAGCACGGGCTGCGGCAAAAACCGGCTTCATGATGAGGCCAGAGCGGAAGACGAAGCGATTCAGTCGATCGAGATAGGCTTCCATATCTTCGATCGGACGCGTGGCTACACCTGTTTCCATCGCCGCCTTGGCAACTGCCGGGGCGATACGCAGAATCAGGCGCTGATCGAACGGCGATGGAATAATGTAGTCCGGTCCGAAAGTCGGCGTGTCACCGGAATATGCGCGTGCAGCAACATCTGAAGGCTCCTCGCGGGCGAGCGCGGCAATTGAGCGAACAGCCGCCAGCTTCATCTCTTCGTTAATTGCAGTCGCACCGACATCAAGCGCGCCGCGGAAGATATAAGGGAAGCAGAGGACGTTGTTGACCTGGTTAGGATAGTCCGAACGTCCGGTGCAGATCATGGCATCGGCGCGGGCCGCACGAGCCTCTTCCGGCATGATTTCCGGCTTCGGGTTGGCGAGCGCCATGATCAACGGCTTTTCAGCCATCTGCTTCAGCAGTTCAGGCTTCAACACGCCGGCAGCCGAAAGGCCAAGGAAGACATCAGCGCCGCCGATGACATCGGCTAGAACACGTGCATCGGTCTTCTGTGCGTAAACTTCCTTCCAGCGATCCATCAGCGTGTTGCGGCCTTCGTAGACAACGCCTTCGAGATCGCAGACCCAGATGTTTTCGCGCTTTGCACCGAGATTGACGAGCAGATTGAGGCATGCAAGAGCTGCGGCACCAGCGCCCGATGTAACAATCTTGGCGTCGCTGATCTTTTTTCCGGCAAGCTCCAGACCGTTCAATACCGCTGCTGCGACGATGATCGCCGTGCCGTGCTGGTCATCATGGAAGACAGGAATGTTCATCTTGGCGCGAAGCTGTTCTTCAACCTCGAAGCATTCAGGCGCCTTGATATCCTCAAGATTGATGCCGCCGAAAGTCGGTTCCAAAGCAGCAACAACATCAACAATACGGCCGATTTCATGAGCATCGATTTCGATGTCGAACACGTCGATGTCCGCAAATTTCTTGAAAAGGACGGCCTTACCTTCCATGACCGGCTTGGAAGCAAGGGCGCCAATATTGCCAAGGCCGAGAACCGCAGTGCCGTTTGATACGACGGCAACGAGATTGCCGCGGGCAGTGTATTCGGCGGCAGTTGCCGGGTCTTCGTGGATTGCGAGGCAGGGAGCGGCCACGCCAGGCGAATAAGCCAACGCCAGATCTCGCTGGTTGCCAAGCGGCTTTGTCGCCTGAATCTCCAGCTTTCCGGGCTTCGGATAACGGTGAAAGAACAGAGCTGCTTCATCGAAATCCGAACGGGAAGTGGAAGGTGTTTTGTTGGTCATGGTCGCATCGCTTTCCAAAATCTTTCGCGCAGGGCAAAAGCCCACTTGCACGTGGAGGGCGCGGTGATCGCATACAGTTTCTGCACGCTGCTTCCGCACACTGGGCCGTTATTGTTCTTAGTCTATCGGCTCAAATCTCAGTAGGCCCGTTTTCGAGAATGAGTTTTTCCAAATCTGCAGATCTATCGTTTGGTGCTGTTAAAACGCACTCTGATACGCACCGCCGTCGATAACGAGATTCTGCCCGGTAATGAACCCGGAATGTTCCGAGCAAAGGAAGGCACAAGCCTGACCAAATTCCTTTGGTTGGCCGATTCTTCCAGCAGGAATCGCCGATGCCCGCTTTGCAGCTTCTGCACCCGGTGTCGTGCCGTTTTTCTGGGCCGAGAATGCAAAGCCGCTACGAAGGCGATCCGTGTCGAAGGCACCTGGAAGGATATTGTTGATCGTCACATTGGAGGCTGCAACCGTGCGGGCGACGCCAGCCAGAAACGCAGTCAGACCGGCACGAGCCCCGGAGGAGAGATCAAGACCGGGAATAGGAGAGTAGACCGACGTTGACGTTATATTGACGATACGACCGAAACGGCGCTCCACCATTCCGTCAATCACGGCTTTGATCAGCTCGATGGGGGTAACCATATTCTGCGTCACTCCCTGCAGGATTGCGTCGCGATCAAGAAGGCGGAAATCCTTGAAGGCAGGGCCGCCATTATTATTGACGAGAATGTCCGGCGCAGGGCAGGCAGAGAGCAGTTTTTCCTGTCCTCCAGCAGTTGATACGTCGGCAACCACAGCATCGACTTTTACACCAAATGTCTGGCGAATTATCTTCGCTGTTTCTGCGAGGATTTCTTCATTTCGTCCATTGAGAACCAGGTCGCACCCGGCTTCGGCAAGCGCTTCCGCACAAGCCCGTCCAAGTCCCTTGCTGGAAGCACATA
Source organism: Brucella tritici (assembly GCF_008932285.1). Classification (NCBI taxonomy): domain Bacteria; kingdom Pseudomonadati; phylum Pseudomonadota; class Alphaproteobacteria; order Hyphomicrobiales; family Brucellaceae; genus Brucella; species Brucella tritici. The sequence continues at coordinate 561,580 of NZ_WBVY01000001.1, read as the reverse complement.
CAATCGCCTTTCGACCCTTCAGGCCCAAGTCCACGGTTCGATCCTCATATTTCGTTCAGGTTCTCAAGACATGCCACCAAGCGAGCGGTTCGATCAACCGGATTCTGGTTCACGGGCGTATATGTCCACTTTTTACGGGCAGAAAATGCTGTCCTTGAGAACAATATTTGGTGAGTATCGCTATTCAATGGAGGGAGTGAACTCCGCTCTGGGTCGTATCAGAGATCCGCTATCCGCTTGTTCCAGTGCGTGGGCGAGCCAGCCAGCAATGCGCGCGAGTGCAAAAAGAAACAGCGGCGCATCGGGCGGCAGTTCGTAGATTTCTGTCACCGCAGCGAGTGCGAAATCGACATTCGGTTTTTCACCAAGGATGTCCGCAGCACTTTGCTCCAGATCGCGATATGGAGCAGGCAGGTCCAGATGTTCCAGCAACGCGGAAGCGCGTATATCACCTGTTTCACGATAAAGCGGATGACCGAACAAATGAAATTGAGTGCCTTGCCTGAGTTGGTCTTTTATGGCCGCTTCCGCACCTATTTGCCGAGCTTGGGCAACAATAGTCGCGGCAACAGTTGCCGCTCGCCCGTGTCGCGGGCCGATCAATGTTGATAACCCGGCGAGAATTGTAGCTGAAAGCGGTGCACCCGTCGATGCCGCAACGCGTGTGGCGAATGCCGATGCATTGAGTTCATGGTCCGCCAGAAGCACCAGAACGCGCCGGATTATATCGCTTGCCTGCGGCTTTTCCCAAGCCGAGGCAATACGTTCATGCATAGGCTTATCGGATGCAGCAACTCCAAGAACGGTATTGTGAAAAAGTTGCAGCAGACCAAAGGCTTCGTGCTGCAGAATTGCCGTGGAGCGTCCGGAACTGGGCAGGTCGTTCGCTGCGCGAATGCCAAAAACAGTAAATAACCGTTCCAGAGGTATGGAACTGCTCTGACGGTTGTCTGGATTTGGGGTAGTGCTAGAGACGCTGATATTACCGAAATCCATCTGCCACAGCAAGGCGGCCACTTCTTCCAGTGTCGCTGTTTCTGAGAGTTCAGCAGCGTCGTAACTGCGATAGAGCAGGCGACCATCGATAATGGTCGAGATACCCGAACGCATGATTGGAAGTCCCCAACGAATGGTGTCGGCGGCAACAACGCTATCTCGTTTACGACCGGGGCGCCTGTCAGCCAATCGATGAACGTCCTCCGATCTATAAAGGCTGCGCCTGGGATCGTCGGGCAATGGCTTGGAACGAATGCGACCGCGACTCACATTGGCATAGAGAGTCTGCGGCTTCGTCTGAAGAACGGCGAGGGCTTCTTCCGTTGTCAGCCAGTCCATTATTGCTCCCTACATTGATCGATTTCATCAAGATTGACGTCAACTATACTTGGATTCAATGTCGAAAGGCAAACAAGGAGAATTACAATGAATAGCGGACTCGAAGATGTGATTGCTGCCGAAACCGTACTGTCTGACGTCGACGGGCTGGCAGGCAAGCTGGTTATTCGCGGTCGGTCGCTGGACGATCTGGTCCCGCACAGTAGCGTCGAAGATGGAATAGAACTTCTTTGGGACGGCTTTTTCACCGATCTTCCCAAAGGGGAAGAGCTTCAGAAAGCGCTAGGCGAGGCACGCGTGCAGGTATTTCATCATACGGACGCGCTTGACGATAGCTTGATGGAAATGTCACCCATAGAAGCGCTTCGCGCATTGATGGCGCGCATCCCCGACGACGATGATCTGACTGCAGCACTGCATTTGATGGCGGCACCGGCGGTCTTCACGACCGCCATTCTACGAGCACAAAAGGGACGGCTTCCAATTCGTCCTGATCCTACGCTTCCCCATAGTGCGGACATTCTTCGTATGATGAATGCTGGAATGCCTGCCGAAGCAGAAATTGCCGGGCTGAACACTTATCTTATGACCGTTTCCGATCATGGATTAAATGCATCGACTTTCGCTGCTCGTGTTGTGGCTTCGACGCGGGCCGGATTGACCTCTTCTCTGCTCGCTGCAATCAGCGCTTTGAAAGGGCCGTTGCACGGCGGTGCGCCAGGCCCTGTTCTCGATATGCTGGATGCAATAGGCAGACCCGATAACGCAGAACGGTGGCTGGAATCGGCTGTTGCTGATGGGGAAAGGCTGATGGGATTCGGTCATCGAGTTTATCGCGTACGCGATCCGCGAGCCGATGCCTTGAAAGCCGCATTGAAGCATATTGAAGTGCTTGAGCATGAGCGTGGAAAGCCCCGCGTTGAATTGGCCGAAGCCGTGGAAAAAGCCGCCATCGCGATTCTTAAACGCCACAAGCCGGACCGCTCTCTCGAAACAAATGTCGAGTTCTATACCGCTCTGTTGCTTGAGCAACTCGGTTTCCCGCGTGAGGCGTTTACCTGTGTCTTCGCGATGGGAAGAACTATGGGCTGGGTAGCGCATTGTCGTGAACAGATAGCAGCGAACAAGCTCATTCGCCCGCAATCGCGTTATGTGGGCCCAAAGGTAAGACTAGTCGCTTAGGACGGTCATGAAACGAAGCGCGGAAGCTTGTTTTCCGTGCTTCAAAACAAGCCGTCATATCTTTGTGACATGAATCGGGTTTTCTGCGCTCAGATCAGGTTGCCATTGAAGGGGACAACCAAATGAGCACCGACGCTCCACAGCCCAGAAAACTCCGAACCCTTTTTATTTCGGATGTGCATCTCGGTTCAAAGGCCGCTCAGGCCGAACTGCTTCTGGATTTTCTTCGTTATCATGAAGCCGAGACGATCTACCTCGTTGGTGATATTGTCGATGGGTGGCGTCTGCGGCGCAACTGGCATTGGCCGCAGGAACACAATGATGTGGTCCAGAAGCTGCTCCGCAAGAGCCGCAAGGGCGCCAATATCATCTATATCGCCGGTAATCACGATGAGTTCCTGCGAAACTTCCAGGGGACGCATTTCGGCGGCATCGAAGTGATGAACCGGGCAATCCATGAGACGGCAGACGGTCGCAAGTTTCTTGTCATCCATGGTGACCAGTTCGATGTGGTCGTGCGTAATGCCCGCTTTATCGCCTATCTTGGCGACTGGGCATATGACACGGCGATCTGGATAAATACGGTTATGAGCCGGGTCCGTTCGCTCTTTGGCCTCCGCTACTGGTCATTTTCAGCCTGGGCCAAATTCCGCGTCAAGAAGGCGGTCAATTTCATTGGTCAGTTCGAGAATGTGGTTTCTGAAGAAGCGCAGCGTATCGGGGTCGACGGCGTTATCTGCGGTCATATCCATCATGCCACGATCGAGAGCATGAATGGCGTCGAATACATCAATACAGGCGATTGGGTGGAAAGCTGCACGGCTGTGATCGAACATTTCGATGGTCAGATGGAACTCATCGAATGGACTGAACGGCGCGATCGCCGTCCGATGGCAGGGATTGTCAATTCGGATAGTGAAGGCCATGACGAGGGCAGGGTCATTCAGCTTCCGCGACCTGTTCGTGAGTTGGTGAATTTGCGCCGATGAAGAAAATCGTCATCGTCACCGACGCCTGGCATCCTCAAGTCAACGGCGTCGTGCGCACGCTGACCAAATGCCGTGACTTGATGATCGAACGTGGATACGACGTCACTGTCATATCCCCGCTAGACTACAGATCGATCCCCTGTCCGACCTATCCGGAGATTCGGCTTGCGCTCATCACACCAGGCGCGCTTAGGCGACGTCTGAGGTCCTTGCAGCCGGATTATGTGCACATCGCAACAGAAGGACCTCTGGGTTTCATGGCGCGGCGTGCTTGCCTGAAAATGAGCTGGTCATTCACGACAAGCTTTCACACTCGGTTTCCCGAGTACCTGCAAGAGCGCTTTCCTATACCGTCGAGCTGGACCTACGCATTCCTGCGTCGTTTCCATAATGCGGCTCAGCATACGTTGGTGCCGACCCAATCCATTCTCGATGATCTAAAGGCGCGAGGTTTTACGCGACTGGACCTCTGGACGCGTGGGGTCGACCGAACGCTGTTTTATCCTCGGGCGGAAGCGGTAAAGGACCTGCCGCGACCAATTTTCATCTGTGTGGGTCGAGTTGCCACCGAAAAGAACCTGCCAGCGTTTCTTGAACTTGATCTTCCCGGCACAAAACTGATCGTCGGCGACGGTCCGTCCCTCAATGAGTTGCAGACGCGATTTCCAGAAGCGGTGTTTGTTGGAAAACGGGAAGGCGAGGCATTGGCAAAAACTTACGCTGCCGCAGATGTGTTTGTTTTCCCAAGCCGGACAGACACGTTTGGTCTTGTTTTGCTGGAAGCGATAGCGTCCGGCCTGCCAGTCGCAGCCTATCCGGTGCCCGGTTCACGGGATGTCGTGGGAGCAACAGGTGCCGGTGTTCTTTCCGAAAATCTTGGGGAGGCATGTCTGGCGGCGCTGGAAATGCAGCCGTTTGAGCCTGCGCAAGTACTCAAACAATTCACCTGGGATGCTTGTGCGGATATTTTTGAAGATGCTCTCGCCCCGATAAATGGCACCGCGAGCGAGAGTTATCAACGGGTGGATCAGCCCCAGACGGTGGCTTCGGGCGGATAGACCAGTGCGCCTTCATAGCGCAGCCCCGGATCACGATCATGGGCGAGAAGCAATGGTCCATCAAGATCGACCACATTTGCTTTCTGGGCGAGCAAGACGGCTGGTGCCATCCCAAGGGACGTGCCGACCATGCAGCCGACCATGATCTGAAGGCCGAGGTCTATTGCCTTGTCCCGCATGATGAGACCTTCGGTCAGCCCACCTGCTTTATCGAGCTTGATGTTAACAGCGTCGTAGCGTTCGGCCAGCTTCTCAAGGCCGATGGATGTATGGACACTTTCATCGGCGCAGATGATGACTGGGCGTTCGATCTCGCTAAGAATATGATCATTGTCTGCTGGCAGGGGCTGTTCGATAAGAACGACGCCTGCTTCGGCTGCGGCACGCATGTTCTCGGCAATGTTGTCTGCCGTCCAGCCTTCGTTTGCGTCGATGATGATGCGGCTGTTCGGAGCTGCCTTTGTGACCGCATGGATTTTCTCGATATCGTTCTCGCTGCCCATCTTCACTTTTATCAGAGGATAGTGAGCCACCTTTGCCGCCGATTCAGCCATTTCGACAGGTGTACCGAGCGAGACGGTGATAGCGGTTTCAAGGGGACGGGGCGAGGTGCCGAGCATTTCAGCAACGCTTCTGCCCGACGTCTTGGCTTCGAGGTCCCATAAGGCACAATCGACCGCATTGCGGGCAGCGCCGGCTGGCATCAAAGCCTGGATATCTTGTCGCGTGGCGCCATCTTCAATAGCGGTACGGGTGGCTTCAATCTGGGCGCTCACGCTTTCAATGCTTTCGCCGTAACGCGCATAAGGAACGCATTCGCCGCGCCCCTTATGGAGGCCGTTGCCAATCACACACACAACAACAGCGGCTTCGGTCTTGGAGCCTCTGGAGATTGTGAATTTTCCGACGATGGGATAGCGTTCGACAATGATATTCAAGGTATTGTGCATAGATATGCCCTCTGGGACGCAGTATTTCGGTCGTTCAACGACTCGTATATGAGGTAGGCCATGTTGACCGACACTGCCGACAAAGCAAGAGCTACCGATAATCCTGCGCCGAAGATTGATCTGACGGAGCAGGACGGCGCACGCCATATTCGGCTGAGCGGTCGCTGGGTGTCGCAGAGTGTCAATCTTGTCGACGAAAAGATGCGTGACCTTGAGAAAGCGGACGCGCACAAAGCGACGGTTATTGATGTTTCTGGCGTATCCGGTCTTGATACGGCGGGTGCCTGGCTGATTGAACGCTTGCGGCAGCGGCTTGTTGCAAAGAGCGCAGACGCGCAGCTTGAAGGCGTGCGTCAATCCTGGCTTCCTCTGATGGAGGAAGTGGGGCGGGCTGTCGAGCGCACTCTGGATATTCCACGCCAGAAAAAGCCGTTCTTTTTCGTTTCATTTCTGGCCGCGCTTGGCGGTGGCGTTATCTCTATGGGTAACGACTTCAAGATGGCCATGCATATCCTTGGGGCGACGATCCGCGGAGCCCAACTGAAATATGGACGCGGGAGCGGCATTCCCATTGCTGCCATCGTTACGCAGATGGATCGCATGGGCGTCGGCGCTATTCCCATCATCATTCTGATGTCGACGATCGTTGGCGCGATCATCGCCCAGCAGGGCGCATTTCAGTTGCGCTATTTCGGTGCTGAAATCTTTGTCGTCGATCTGGTTGGCATTCTGGTGCTGCGTGAACTTGGAGTCCTTCTGACAGCCATCATGATCGCCGGTCGTTCTGGCAGTGCGATCACAGCCGAAATCGGCTCCATGAAAATGCGCGAGGAGACGGATGCCCTGACGGTTATCGGCCTCAATCCGGTGGGCGTTCTGGTTTTTCCCCGTCTGGTAGCGCTGGTTGTAGTGCTGCCATTGCTGACTATCATTTCCGACCTGGCAGCGCTGGTCGGGGCAGGTGGCGTCGCCTGGTTCTATTCCAATATTTCGCCGGATGCTTTCATCAGCCGCCTGCATGATGCGGTTGCTTTGAACACTTATTTCGCTGGTCTTATCAAGGCTCCGTTCATGGCCATGATTATCGGAATTCTCGCCTCGGTAGAGGGTATGAAGGTCGGCGGCAGTGCAGAATCACTGGGTCGCCGTGTCACTGCTTCCGTTGTGAAGGCAATTTTTGTGGTTATTGTCGTGGATGGTTTGTTCGCAATGTTCTATGCGGCGATTAATTTTTAGAAACGACTTATGTTCTTTGTTTTTAATGGGTTCTTTGAGACACAGTTGCACAGAAAATTGACCCCTCAATCGTGTTCAACGGTTCAGTCCGAAGCCAAGCTCGGTTAAAGAATGGTTATGAAGAACGGCATCGACCACCGGTCGCAACCGCAGGACGAAGATAATCGCCAGACGGCCCTACCGATGATCTCGGTGCGCGACGTGACGGTTTCGTTTGGGCGTCAAACCGTGCTCGACAAGCTGTCGCTTGAGATTTACCAAGGTGAGGTTCTGGGCTTCATCGGCCCTTCCGGATCCGGCAAATCCGTGCTGATGCGGACCATTCTCGGCCTCAACAAGAAACAGTCGGGTGAGATCGAGATTCTCGGTCGCAATATCGATAAGCTGAATGAACTGGAAAAAATGTCCATCGACATGCGTATGGGCGTCTTGTTCCAGCACGGTGCGCTGTTTTCGGCACTGAATGTTCTTGAAAATATTCAGGTCCCTATGCGCGAATATCTCGATCTGTCACCGAAGCTGATGGACGAGCTGGCGCGCCTTAAAATCGACCTTGTCGGTTTGAAGCCTGACACGGCAGAAAAGTTTCCGTCAGAACTTTCCGGCGGCATGATCAAGCGTGCCGCGCTCGCGCGTGCTTTGGCACTGGACCCGGATATTCTGTTTCTTGATGAGCCAACATCGGGTCTCGATCCTATCGGTGCTGCAGAGTTTGACGACCTGATTGCCAATCTGCGGGATACGATGGGTCTGACCGTCTATATGGTCACTCATGATCTCGATAGTCTTTTTGCAATTTGTGACCGGATTGCCGTTCTTGGAAACAAGAAGGTACTCGTCAGCGGTAGTATTGAAGACATGCTGACGGTAGACGATCCGTGGGTTAAATCCTATTTTCGGGGCAAGCGTGCGCGCCAGATTGATCCATCGGCGCCAACGAGACGGCGGCCCGGCAGCCGCTTGCAGACTGGATAAGATATGGAAACTAAAGCCAATTATGTTCTGGTGGGTGTCTTTACGCTGATCGTCAGCCTGTTGGCTTTCGCATTCGTGTTCTGGATTGCCCGTTTCGGAGAAGCACGCGATTCTCTCGAGCTTGATGTTCGTATCCCGGGTTCTGTTACTGGCCTTTCGATTGGAAGTCAGGTCCTGTTCAACGGCATCAAGGTCGGCGATGTTCGGGCGTTGCATCTCGATGAGACCAATCCAGAAATGGTGATCGTCAAAACGCGCGTCAACGCGACGACGCCTATTACCCGCTCAACCGCAGCAACCCTCGGTTTTCAGGGGCTAACGGGGCAGGCTTATATCGAACTTAAGGGCGGTCGCCTCGATGAACCCAATCTTCTGACCGAAGCTGCGAAAGAAGATACTGTTGCCCGTATTGATGCCGACCCGTCTGCCGTCAACAATCTTCTTGCCACCGCGCAGGATATCGCTGCACGCGCAAATTCAGTGCTCGGTCAGCTGGAAGGCTTCGTGAAGGATGCTCGTGGACCACTGACGGATACAATCAATAACACGAAGACTTTCACCGACGCACTCGCGCAGAATGCCAATATCATTCAGGAGCTTGGCGAGAACACCGGAAACATCAACCAGATCGTCACTGACGCAAAGGACATGATGGCTCGCTTGAATGCGGCTTCCGTTCGCGTCGATGACATTCTGGCTAAGACCGACAAGCTCCTGTCGAGTGATGACAAGGATGGGGTTGTTGCACAAGCAAAGGCAACGCTGGAATCCATCCGCCAAACGTCTGACAACCTCGACAAGCGTTTGGGGCCGATTGCAGACAATCTGCAGCGGTTTTCCGGACAAGGATTGCGTGATGTGCAGTCCGTCGTCGTGGACAGCCGTCGTTCCATACAGCGCATAGAACAGGCAATTACTGATCTTGAGCGCAATCCCCAGCGCCTGATCTTCGGCGGTCAGGGGAATGTACCGAAATATGACGGGAGGACACGCCATTGATTTCCAGAGTCAGTCATATTGAGATGAGATCACCTCGCGCCGCTCGTCGCACAGTTCCTGTTCTTATTGGCCTGCTCCTTGCTGGCTGCGGGACGACAACACCGCTTGACACGTTCAATCTGTCGGCACCGCAACCTGGCATATCTTCGCCAAGCCGTAAGAGCACACAGTTGCTGGTTCCGACGCCAACGGCCCTCAAGGCGCTCGACAGCGAGAATATCGTCGTCAGCTCGGCACCTGGCTCCATTGAATATCTGAAGGGCGCCCAATGGGGTGACAGGCTGACGAATATCGTGCAGTCACGTCTGGTTCAGGCCTATGAAAATACGGGCGTGTTTGGCGGAATTGGTCGTCCGGGAGATGGGCTGGCGATCAATTATCAGATTCTGACTGATTTGCGTATGTTCGGAATTCAGGCCTATGCGTCGCCTAAGCTCGCCGTGGTTGAACTGGCCGTCAAGCTGATGAACGACAAGAATGGTGAAGTCCGTGCAACTCGCGTGTTCCGTACGGCTATTCCTGTGAGCGGTGCAACAAATGCAGCCTATGTGAAGGCGCTCGATGCGGCTTTTGAACGGACTGCAAGCGAGATCGTAAGCTGGACAGTGACAGCGCTTTAAACCGAGGCAAGATAGAATAATAAAAAGGTCGGCGTGTTGCGCCGACTTTTTTCTTGAACGGAACCAACCGTTGTAATCTCTGCCAGACGAACAAAAACGCGGCCCGAAGGCCGCGTTTTCTTTGAGTTCTGGTCTTAGCGAAGGCGACCGCTTGCGTGGGCAAGCATGGTGTAGACCTTGCCAGTGTCCGAGGTGAGGTAAGTCCGCGTCACCATGTTGTCACGGTCGTTGCGAGCTACATCTTCAAGCAGACGCTGGAAGTCGTCCATATAGCGGTCAACGGCGCGGCGGAATTCACCATCCGTCTGGTACTTACGCTTGATATCGTCGAAGGTCTGCTGACCCTTCAGCGTATAGAGACGGCGAGTAAAGACATTACGCTCACCGCGACGATAACGATCCCAAAGTTCTACCGAAGCTTCGTGGTCGATAGCGCGGGCGATATCAACCGAAAGCGAATTCAGCGATTCAACGACATGGCTTGGTGAACGAGGCGTCGCGGTCGGCTGAGCCTTTGGCTGTGCTGCTTCTTCTTCCTCACGGGACGCGCGAGCGAGAAGATCGGAGACCCATCCACGTGGCTTTTCTTCTTGCGTGGCTGTCGGCGCTGGCTGAACTTTCGGCGCATCATAGGCGCGCTGGCGGATTGCAACATCTGTCTGTGCTACCGGTGCCTGAACCGGAGCTGGGCGAGGTGCTACCGGTGCCGGGCGCGAAACCGGACGATCTGCACGGCTTTCGCCGACATCGACCAGACGACCGGATTTGTTGACGATTTCAGCCAATTCCTTGAGCGCGTTGATCTGCTCGCTAACAGCCTTGCGCATCGCAGTCGTGGTTTCCTTGGCTTCGGCAGGCATGTCGAGAACGCCGCGCTTCAGTTCGCCACGGGTCGTGTTGAGCTCGTTGCGGATTTCGCTTGCCGTTCGGCGGATATCATCGGTTGCCGCAGAGAATTTCTGTGCAGCCTGCTCGACGATTTCCGAAACGCTTTCGCGCATCTTTTCGGCAGATGAACGGGTCTGGCCTTCGGCGCGCTGGAATGCAGAAGACACCAGCTCTTCGAAGGACTGCATCAGCTTTTCTACGCCTTCCGACTTCTCGACCAGACCGGATGCCAGCTTGTCGAGTGCCTGATGGCGATCTTCGAGCGTGCTGACAAGGCCGTTCTGGGCCGTGTTGATCATATCAGAAGCCGAAGAGAGAACCTTTCCATGCTCTTCGAAGCGGTCGGCGATGTCTGCAATCTGCGACAGCGTGCTGTCGGAGATGGCACGCAAGGTGCCGATATTGCCGTCGATCAGACCGGTGGAAGCCTGGAACATCTGTGCTGCGCGATTGGTGTTCTCAACAAAGCTCGACGTTGTGTCGACAAGGCGACCGTCGATATCAGTGAGATTGCGTGTTGCAGCATCTATCAGCTTGCCCAGTTCACCGTTCGACGCAGCAAGACGGTCGATCAGCTCGCTGACATTGTCGGAAAGACCGGCCTTGGCCTGCTGAACGGCAGCAATCGTTTCCGCCGTGCGGCTTGCAAGTGCATTGACCAGAGCGGCATTTTCCGAACGAAGCCTATCGGTTGCAGCGTGGGTTGCTTCTTCAAGCTGCTGTGCAAGTCCACGACCGCTATCAGCAAGCCGCTGTACAAGCGGTTCCGCCGTATCGTTGAGAATCTTGGTGATTTCCTGCGAACGGGCAGCGAGAACGGCGTTGAGTTCGCGAGTACGTTCTTCCAGCGTAACCGCCGTCGTGTCGGTTACCTGTGCGATACGTGCCTCGACGGAGCCGAGTTCCATCGTGATGCGCGAACCGATGTCACCGAGACGGGTTGCAATCGCATCTGCGCGTTCTGCAAGGCGCGTTTCGGTACCGGCGAGATTGTCGGCAACGCTGGCTGAGAAGGATTCGCTATGACCGGCAAGCGTTTCGCTCGTCTTGGATGCCGTATCCGCGATCCGGGCTTCAATCGAGCTAAGTTCGCCGGTGAGGCGGCTTTCGATTGCTTCGAGGCCGCTGGCGATGGCACCGGCGCGTTCGTTGAGGCGTGTTTCCGTGCCAGCCAGATTGTCGGCAACGCTCGCAGCAAAGGCTTCGCTATGGCCAGCAAGTGTTTCGCTCGTCCTGCTTGCCGTGTTCGCAATACGGGCTTCGATCGAGCCGAGTTCGCCGGTGAGACGGCTTTCGATCTCGCCAAGACGACCCGCAATCGCATCGGCGCGGTCGCCGAGACGGGCCTCGGTGCCAGACAGGTTGTCGATCAGGCGGGCGCTGAATGCTTCGCCGAAACCGTCCAGCGCTTCACCAGCCTTCGCTGCTTCAGCGGAAAGCGTGCTCGCGGCTTCACCAATTTTCTCGCGCAGCGTGCCAGCAACGATACCGGCGCTCTGTTCAAGCGCACGACGAACATTGTCGACGCCGATGGTGAGTGCCTTTTCCATTGTCTGTGTGCGTTCTTCGATAATGCCAGTCTGGCCTTCGAAAGCGCGGCTGATGGTAGAGCTGCTGTCGGCGATTGCATTGTGCAGGTTGGTTGTGCGCTGTTCCAGAATGTCGCTGTGATCCTGCAGCGTCTGGCTCAGTGATGCCGTGCTGTCGCTCAAAGTCGAGCGGATTTCGGCAGCACGGGTTTCAATAGTACGTTCGTGTCCGTCCAGAATGCCGGAGAGGGCATTGTTGTGATCGTTCAGGACAGTGTGGAGGCCACTTGTACGCTCTTCGACCTGACGGACGTGTTCGCCAAGGGCGGCGACGAATGCATCGCGACCAGCACCAATGGATTCATTCATGCTGCCTGCGCGTTCGTCGAGAATGCGTGCGAGCGTGTCCTGGTTATCAGCGATAAGCGCCTGCAGCGAATTCACGCGTTCATCGAAGGTGCGGGCAAGAATTTCACGGTTTTCGTTGAAGTTATCGCGCATTGCAGCAGCACGCTCATCCATCAGTTGAGCAAGCATGGCCTGATTGCCAGCGATGACGCCGTGAAGCGTGGTCGCACGTTCTTCCAGAGAGCGGGCGTGGTCTGCAAAGCTCGTATCGAGCAATGCTGAGTGGCTTTCCATCGTCTGGCGTAGTGCGTTCGTCCGCTCTTCCAGAATTGCCGCATGATTGTCGGCAACCGACTTGAGGGCAGATGCACTGGCATTGACCGCATTTTCGATGTCGCTCGTGCGTGCAGCAAGCGTATCGGCATGGCCGCGGATGACAGAGGAAACGCGTTCCGTTTCACCTTCCAGTGACGCAGCAAGTACGTCGCGGCTTTCAGCAAGCTTGCCTGCAAAGGCATTGGCCTTTTCGCCGAGAATATTGCCAACGCTTTCACCGATAGAGGTCAGATCTTCGCCGATCTTCGTCTTGGTTTCGTCAATCATCGTGCTCAGAGACGTACGACCGCTGGAGAAGGTTTCCGCGATTTCACGAGTACGAGCGATGAGGTTTTCGTTGATCTGGCGCGAACGGGTTTCGAGAGCTGCATTGAGCTTTTCAGTGCTGCTGTCGAGGGCATGCGCGCGCGCTTCGAACTCGGATAGAAGCGACCGGCCACGCTCGGAAAGGGTGCTTTCGAGGTTGACAAGACGCGTGTCGAATTCGCTGACCATGGACTGTGTTGCGCCGCCCAGCAGATTGGCAATGCCGGTTGTGCGTTCGTCCAGAGCTTCCGTCAGGCGGTCCGATACTGTGCGCGATTGCTCATCCAGTGTTGCAATGCGTGTATCGAGCAGATTTGCGAAGGCTTCACCCGAAGTCGTGATGCGTGAGCCAATGTCGCCGGTACGGGTTTCGATGGCTTCGGCAATGGCGCCGCCGCTTTCGTTGATGCTGCCGATCAGGCGCTCGCCGGATTCACCGAGCAGGGTGCTCAACTGCTGCGATGCAGAGAGAACATTGTCGCGGATGATGTTGGAAGCACTCGAAAGTTCTTCCTTAAGCTGTTCATGCGCTCCAGAGATCGATGAACGCACACGCTCGGCATGGCTGACAACCGCTTCGCGTTCGTTGCCGAGATCGCTAACGAGCGAACGGATACGAACTTCATTGTCGCTATAGGCGCGTTCAAGCTGATTGACTTCCGACTGAACGAGCGTTTCCAGCTCGACGGCCCGCGCCAAAGTGCGTTCGATGCCTTCGTTCATGGCGGCGACTTCGCGGCGCACAGCCTGTCCAAGGGTCGAAACGCGATCACCGGATACAGCTTCCGGCTGGAGCAGCCGCATGGCAGCTTCCGACATGCTGCGTGCTGCCGTATGCATTTCCTGTGCACGCTTCACGAGCTGCGCGAAACCCCAGAACATTGCGACTGGCAGTGCAACGCCTGCGACGACGCCGAGACCGGCAGGTGAAGTGAAGAAGTCCTTGGTGGCCTGCAAGGTCGAGAAGACATCGGGATTGATGGCCTTGCTCAGTGCAACGCCGCCAGCGGCCCATAGCACGCTGATTGCAGTTGTGGTCCAGAAAAGCTTCGAGGAGTTTTCGGTCGCACGGCGCGGAGCGGCGATAATCGCTTTTTCACTGCGGGAATCATCGTTTGCCGGCGTGAAGGTAGGGGATGCAACGTTGGCGGCGGTCGCAACAGGCGCAGCGGCAATAGGCTTGCTGACAACAGGTTCAGGTGCAGGCGTTGCGACCTTCGATGTGTTGGCAGGCTTGTGCTGAACGTTGACTGTAGCTTGCGAAACTGGTCCGGCAGCTTTTACGACCGGCGGGACCGGAGGCGCTGCAGGCGTTGCAATCACTGAAGCAGTGGTAATGGTGGCTACTTTTGCAGCAGTTTCGACAGCAGCCGGCTCGACTGTTTTGGTCTTCTGTTCGGCAACCAGCTCTTCAGCAGCGCGCGAAATCTGCTCTTCCAGATCGTCGACTGAGAAGCCATCATCGAATGCACTCAAGTCCATATCGATATCAAGATCGTCACCGAAATCGATATCGAGTGCCTGTTCCAGTGCCTTTTCAACCTCAAGGTCGAGCTTCTGTGCCTTGGATTTGGAAGCCATTGTTTGCCTACCTCGTACTCATTACTGCGACGGCCGGACCATAAAAAGGCCGTTACAAAACTTTCTCCGCCATTTTGCATCGTATCGGCTCGGGCTTGTTAAGGAAATAGGCGACTTCTGCCGATACCTAAAACTTTAAATACAAGGTTAACGGAAAGCGGCTCAATTCATGAAAATTCGACATTTCCGGGCTTTCCACATTTACCAGCAAGTTGTGGAAATCGGTCGAGGCTGTTTCCTTCAACCGACACTACTCTACGAGTTTATTAACAAAAATGCTCGTATAGAGTGTCCAGAGTCGTAATTATCATTTTATGGTTGCGTGAGCCGGGCGCGGGATTCTTTCCGTCATTCCTCATTCTCTCTCAGCCACATCATATGATGCACTTTCCGCAGACGACAAGGAAGAGTTTTCCGGTTTCGGGCGCAACTGGCAGGTTTGGCAGGTGCCAGGCTCTCAACGGACGCACGGCATATTGGCGCAGTTGCCTGCTTGGGTGCGGTCAAGGTTGAAACTATTTGCAGAACGCCGTATCTGCCATTCCGAGTTTATTTGCGTTTTTTCGTCGGGACGGCGACGAACGCCAAAGATGAAGATCGCGCGGAATTTGCGTGTTTCAAGGAATGAAAATGACGAAGATCGTATTCGTATCAGCTGATGGCGCGACACGGACCGAGGTCGAAGCCGATAACGGGTCAAGCGTGATGGAAGCTGCCATTCGCAATGGCATTCCGGGCATCGATGCGGAATGCGGCGGTGCCTGTGCTTGCGCAACCTGCCATGTCTATGTTGATGAAGACTGGAGTGACACTGTCGGTGGCCCCGACGCGATGGAAGAGGATATGCTGGACTTCGCCTATGAAGTTCGCCCTACCTCGCGCCTTTCATGCCAGATCCGCGTGTCGGATGACCTTGAAGGCCTCGTCGTGCAGGTGCCTGAGCGCCAGAACTAAATTGTTGAAGAAATGGTGATGCGATGGGCGTCGAACCGCAGAATGATATTGTCATTATCGGCTGCGGGCCTATCGCACTTTTCTCCGTTTTTCAGCTTGGGCTGTTCGGTTTCCGGTGCCGTCTTATAGATGCCAGTGATCAGCCTGGTGGTCAATGTACGGCGCTCTATGCCGACAAGCCGATTTACGACGTGCCCGGTTTTCCCGAAATTATGGGCGAGGAACTCGTAGAACGGCTTCTCAGGCAGATCGAGCCGTATAATCCCGTTTTTCATTTCAACAAGATCGCGGCCAGCATCACAGTCGATGACGACGGTGTGGCCGTTGGCATTGGTAATGGTGACAAGCTTAAAGCGTGCGCAGTGGTGATTGCATCCGGTCTTGGTGCGTTCAACGGGGATGGACAGGTCATCCGTCCCGACCCGCTGGCCGAGCTTTCTTTCAGTAAGACGGGTAACATGCTGTCTGTGAGTCCCGAGACCTTCCGAACTTCAACTCCGAAGGTCTACGCTATAGGCGATGCCTGCCACTATCCGGGCAAGCTGAAACTCATTCTGTCAGGGTTCCATGAAGCCGCATTGATGACACAGGCTATACGGCGCGAATTGCGCTAGTGGTCTGATTCCGACATTTTCATCCTTCGGATATGAGCGCCGAGCAGATGCCGGATCAGACCACTACTCTCGTTGCTTCATTTGGAAGCTTGCTGGGCGCGCTCCATGCGATAGGTCAGCAAGCGCGCAAAGCGGTTTTCGAAATTGATCGTCTCAACCCGGTCAAACCTTTGCTGCTCCTTGTCGTGTGCTTCCATAAGGCGTGCAGTGACTTTGTCGATGTCAGTGCGAAGCACAGAACAATCCGTGCGGGTGCGCAGTCCACGTATTTCCCGTTCCATCTGGCTTGCAAAGCTGCGGGCAATCACGATGTGGCTTTCTTCGTGACGGCGAATGTCCTGTAACAACGTATCCCAGATCAGCGCCAGTTCCGGCGTTGCCTTGCGACGCTGTTTCCAGCGAGGTAGGGAAACCTTTGCGTGAACGTTTACGTAAACGTCCTGCACTTTGCAGGCTTTTCCAGGCGCACGGCCATAACGGACCTTGGCATCGAAACGGATTTCGGCGGCGCCTGGGTGATGCTGGCCGGTCTTCTTGAGGAAGGGGCCATTACGGGAAAGAGCCCTGTCGAGGTCTGCTGCCGTTTTGCCACTTACAGTATAATAGTTGAATTCGCGAAAGATCGCGGCGGCTTCCGCCTGCGGAGCTACGATGGCAAGAACTGCACTGAGAGCCAGAACCTTCTTCCTCAAATTCATGTCCTGGCACCTCTTTCTAAAACCAGTAAGAAATTCGCTTTTTATTGCCGCGAGCATGGCATGCAATCGTCAAGAGAACTATAACGCCCTTCACAAAATGACTTCAGGCGAGGTTGGTTGCAACCTCGCCACAATGAAATGGCCCAGGGAAACAACCCCAGGAAATGGCACAGGAACATTTCGCTATGACGAAAGAATGGCACGTTGCTCATGGAAGAAGCCTTCGTCTGGGGGAAAAGTCCGTGATCATGGGCATATTGAATGTCACGCCAGACTCTTTTTCCGACGGTGGCCACCACAACGAGTTGGAAAAGGCCATGGAAGTGGCCGGTCAGATGCTCGTCGATGGAGCAACGATCATCGATGTTGGCGGTGAATCAACCCGCCCCGGAGCTGCTGCGATCAATTCCGAAACGGAAATCGAACGCGTTGTTCCGGTTATCGAAACATTGGTGAAGAAATACGATTGCATCATCTCCATAGACACTTACCGTGCTGCAACAGCGCAGGCTGCAGTCAAAGCCGGAGCTCATATCGTCAATGATGTCTGGGGGCTGCAACGAGAGCCTGAAATCGCTGATATTGCCAAAACAACCGGCGCAGGATTGGTCATCATGCATACCAGCAGGGATCGACCCGTTCTCGCCGATGTTATCGATGATCAGTTATCGTTCCTGAATGTTTCGCTGGATATAGCGAAAAAGGCCGACATTGAAGAATCCCGCATCGTGCTCGATCCCGGTTTTGGCTTCGGCAAGAATAAGGATGAGGATGTTGCATTGTTGGCCAGAGCAGATGAGTTGCAGAAATTCGGATTCCCGTTACTCGTCGGCACGTCGCGGAAACGCTTTATCGGCGGCATGACGGGCAGGGACAATCCGCTCGACCGCGACATTGGAACTGCGGCAACGTCTGTCGCACTGCGTTTGGCAGGTGCCGACATCTTCCGTGTTCACAATGTCGCTTTTAATAGAGATGCACTTGCCGTTGCAGATGATATCCTGCAATCCAGACGCAGTGAAAATAGAAAGTAAAGCCGTGTACACGATCCGAATGATGAATTGCGCATTTTTCGCGCACCACGGCGTTTTCGATGAAGAGCACAAGCTCGGTCAGCGTTTCTACGTCGATGCTATTCTCGATGTCGATCCGGGCAATGCGCTGGAGAATGACGATATCGACGGTACTGTGCATTACGGTATCGCCTTTGCTGTCATTGAAGACATTATCACCGGTCGTCAGCGCTATCTGATCGAAACGCTGGCTCTTGACGTGGCCAAGGCACTGACAGCCCGGTTTCCGCAGGTAAAGCGTGCAGAAATTACGGTCCGTAAGCCGAATGCACCTGTTCCGGGTGTGCTGGACCATGTTGAAGTGACCGTGGTTTATCCGCAGTGAAAGCAGGCAGCCATTATCGCGCCTGGCTGGGGCTTGGCGGAAATATCGATGATCCCGTCGCGTCTATGGGTAAAGCGTTACGCTTCTTGGACGAGAGGGGCGACACCAATATCGTTGCGGTCTCCGCTGTCTACCGCACGCCCCCATGGGGCAAGACAGATCAGGCGTGGTTTCACAACGCATGTGCTGAAATCGAAACCACGTTGCAGCCATTAGAGCTGATTGCGACCTGTCTCGATGTGGAGCGCTCATTGAAGCGCGTGAGGATTGAGCGATGGGGGCCGCGTATCATCGATATCGATTTACTGGCGATGCAGGATGATGCGGGAAAGGCTGTCGCCATGAATGATGCAGCTCTCCAGCTTCCGCATCCACGCATGCATGAGCGGGCTTTCGTTCTCGTGCCCTTGAACGATATTGCGCCATCTCTCAAAATTGCAGGCAAGACGGTTGCGGACTGGAATGCCGGGATGGAACGAGCCGGAATAGAAAAAGCCCGCACGGATGCGGGCTGGTGGCGTGAATAAAATTCTTGTCAGTTCTTCGCGATGCTGCCGACGGCGAGATTATCCACACGCTTCAGGCTCATGCCGATGACCGGAACCAGTTCCTTGTCGACGCGAACGGAAACCGTCACATTCATCGTGTTCTGATCGGAAACGCGGGCCAGCATGGCACCGTTGAGCTGCTTGCGGTTCAGGCCGAAAACAACCTTGTTGCCGCTGACAGAACCTGATGTGACATCAAGTCCCTTGCCCTCGGCGCCGTCATTGAACTTGCCGGAATAAGCCGAACCAACACGTGTAACTGTTGCCTTCATTGGTTGCGAAAACACACCGACGCGGCAGGTGCCGTCAAGCGTCATACCGACATTTTCATCAGGCGTTGATCCGGCGAGATTACAGACGAATTTCGTGCCTTTGTATTTTCCGGCAACGATTTCGCCCGGGCCGGACCATTGGCCTTCGATCGTTTGAAAGAACTGTTTGTCCTTGTCGGCGGCCAAAACCGGCGCGGCGGAAAATGACATGGGCAGCAGCGTCAGGCAGGCGGCGATGCAATTCTTCATATTCAGCTCTGTCCCGGATTCACGACCTTGATCGGACGTCATTCCTAATCGTTGTTTTTAAGCATGTCACGACCAAAAGCTGGTCGCGCCTCGCAAACTGTCGGATTTTCCGACATTGCCATAAGCCGATCGATGGAGAAGGGCACGGGTTCAGGGGGAGTGTGCCGATACACCGGATCGCTCGATTCTGGCGCAGATTTCTATCTGCACATAATCGTCGCGAATGGTTAATGCTTCGGAAATAAACCGCTATTTTCCGGGATGCTTTTTATCGGTTCGCTCGCCACTCATCCTAGCAAGATCGCCGATAAAGTCTCCAATTCCGGGGCGCTTTTCCGCATTGAAAGGAAACGGACGCACCACATCCATGGCAGCAATCCCGATGCGCGCCGTCATGAGTCCGTTGACTACACCTTCACCCAGCTTGGCTGATAGCCGGGAGGCAAGACCATGGCCGACAAGCTGTTGGATAACGCTGTCCCCCATGGCCAGCGTTCCCGTCACAGCCAGATGGGCAATGACGCGGCGGGCAAGCTTCAGAAAGCCCAGTGTGCCTGGACGACCACCATAGAGTTGAGAAAGCCTGCGGATCAGCCGTGCCGATTCAAAAATGACATAGCCGATATCAACGAGCGCGCGCGGGCTGATTGCTGTGACAATCGAAACGCGTTTTGAAGCATTCAAAATGAGCGCGCGCGCTTCGCGGTCGAGAGGACGAAGGATTTCCGTTTCGGCAAGCTGGATCAGATTTCGCCCGTCAATAATATCGTCTGTCAGACCGTCCAGAAGCTGCCGCCCGCGCGCTGTCTCGGGCAAGCCCGTCGCAATCGAGCGCAACGCGTCCACTGCTTTTCTGGCTGCGGCCATATCGTCGCGTTCTGCTGCATTTGCAGCGTCTTTACGAAGGTGCTGCACGGACGCGAGGCGGCGGAGCGCGATCAGTTCCCGAACGACGATGGCGATAAAGGCGGCAAGCGCAATTATAGCGACGCCCAAAGCGGTCCAGCCGAGCCAATCTGCACGGGAAAATAGCGCCCGGATAAGGTCTTCGGTCCAGATGCCGACGGCGAATGAAACGAGAATACCCAGTGCGCCGAAAAGTATTCTGCTAAGCGACCAGCCCTTGCGTTCAGGCGCTTCAAACGACGGATCAAGGATTTCCAGTTCTGCCGCCTCGTCTTCGCTCAATGCGAAGACATCCGGTTGGGAGATAACGGCGTCGAGGTCCCGAACTGCACGAGGACGGCGTGGCGCTTCATCCACTGTTTCGGTGCGGGCGCAGGGCTGGCTTACTGTAAAGGAAGCAGGCTTGCGTGGCGTCTTCTCTGTCATGCGAGACGATCCCCAATCAGAAACTGCAGGGCACGATCCAGCCTTATATGAGGCAGGGACAAGGTGATGCCTTCGGCGGTACGTTCGAGCCGAGGTGGGCGAAAACGGACAAAACGGATGGCCGGATCATCCTGCGCAAAAGACTTTTCAAAGATCGCATTGGGATTCTTCGGTAAGTCGCCGGGAAATATAGCTGTTTCGGTTTCACCATCGAACACTTCACCATCGATTTTTTCACCCTTCAATGGTGTGCCGACGATGACGGGAAGGGTTTCCTTGTCCTGTGTTACAGTTGCCTCACGGGTAGTGCGAACGGCGGCCATTGCCAAAACATCAATATCCGCGCCGGAAAAATCGGCGCGCTCTATTGCTCGCTCCACGAGACGCCGCACAATGGCTTGCAGACGGTCATGACTTTCATGGTGCAGATGGTCGGCTTTGGTTGCGGCAACAAGAATGCGCCCGATCCGGCGCTGTATCAGGCCAGTCAGCAGGTTCGAGCGTCCAGGTCTGAAGCAGGACAGGATGTCGGTAAGCGCGCGTTCCAGATCGGCGACGACTGCGCCACCTGCATTCATCGCCTGCATGGCATCAATGAGTACAATCTGCCGATCCAGCCGCGCAATATGTTCGCGAAAGAAGGGCTTGATGACGTAGGTTTTATAGGCTTCGTAACGCCGTTCCATCATTGCGCCCAGAGAACCGGCCTTCAGATCGTCCGGTTTCAGGTCCGGGAGAGGGGCGAATGTTAGCGCTGGCGAGCCTTCGAGATCACCCGGCATCAGGAACCGTCCCGGCGGCAAGGTCGACAAAGCGCGCTCATCGGCTTTGCCTGCGCGCAAATAAGCCGTGAAGCTCTTTGCCAGTCGCTGTGCGGTCAGTTCGTCTGCCTTTTCGGAAGGCGTGACGAGGGAAACTTCGGCGATCCACTCCTGAGCCAGATCCTTATGTGTCGGCTCATGGGCCAGTGCAAAGGAATCCGCACTGAATTCTGCATAGGATTTGCCGAGCAAAGGCAGATCCAGCAGCCATTCTCCGGGATAATCCACAATATCGACCGAAAGCTTGCCCGGTGACAGCCAACGTCCCCAGGCAGAAGCGGATTCATATTCGATCGTCAGGCGCAATTGCGAGATAGCGCGAGTGGAGTCCGGCCATATACGTTCATCGATCAATGCCGACAGATGTTCTTCATATTGAAAACGGGGGACGGCATCATCGGGTTGAGGCTCGAGCAGCGCGCGTGAAATACGGCCAGATTTATAGGCCTCGAACATCGGAAGCCTGCCGCCATGCAACATGTTGTGAACGAGGGCTGTGATGAAGACTGTCTTTCCCGCACGCGACAAACCGGTCACACCGAGCCGCAACGATGGCGACAATAGCCCGGTCGCACGATCCGCCAGTGTATCCAGTGCGATCTTCGCTTCGTCGCCAATACTTGTCAGCTTAGCCAATTAACCCTCGCCGAAATCATTGATCTGTCAGCGGTATAGATAGGGTCGCGTCTGCGGTCTTGGCAAGGAATGTCAGTGTACTTAAGGAAAATCTACTGAGGCAACATAAAACTCCCGAGACAACCGGCACCACGCTCGAGTTCGCCTAGCGAAACTGGAAATGTGATATTTGCCAGTGCGGCAGTTGGAAAACCTGCACGGAGCTTCAAGAGGCCATCCTTGTTGCCTTCACCACATAAGGCGAGTGCCAGATCTTCAATGCTGGGATTATGTCCGACGAGCATCAGCGTCGGCGCATCGCCATGTTTGCGTATGGCTTGCATGTAGTCAGCCGCGCCGCCGTTATAGATCGTATCGTCGACGATGGTTTCGACCTCGATACCCAGACGTTCAATAATGCCTAACGCGGTTTCTCGCGTTCTACATGAACCGGAAAGAACCACCCGATCAGGATAAAGCTCGACAGCCTTCATTGCCCTTGCAAGCCGGTCGAGCGAAGCGTTGCCTTCCAGATCGAGAGGGCGGTCGAAATCCTTCATTCCGGGTTTTGCCCACGCGGCTTTGGCATGTCTTAGGAGAAGCAAGCGACTCATCTGTAACGTTCCAAGCTGTGTTTAATGAGCATTTCCGGCCATGTGCTGAGCGCAAATGAGCCGCCCATAAGCCCATTTTCCCGATTTTTTGATGTCTGTCAGCATTATTTGCAAGGGGTGTCTGCCTAATTATTAGGCGGATGATACTGTCTCAGTTTGATGGTGGCTGAGACTGGAAAATATACCCACTTTATTGGCAATCGATTGAAGTTATTCTGAAAGTCTAGAGAGCAACTTTTTACAAACATTTTTTGATTGCATAATTTTGATGCAAAATCATACAAAATTGATGCACTAAAAAGTAGTGGGATACGGTTGTTTGATGTTGTGTCCTTGTTGCTATGGAACTATATAACCGCTCGCGTCTCCTAGATGTGGGGTAATTCAGAATGAGTGAATTGATTGACCTTGACTATAGGCCCACTGAAGACGAGCCGTTCATGAATGAGCGGCAGAAGTCTTACTTCCGCACGAAACTGATCGCGTGGAAGAATGATATTCTGCGGGAAGCGCGCGAAACGCTTGAAGCGCTACAGCAGGAAAATGCAAACCACCCCGACCTGGCGGATAGGGCATCCTCCGAAACGGATCGGGCAATTGAGCTACGTGCTCGCGACAGGCAGCGCAAATTGATATCCAAAATCGACGCGGCCCTGAGCCGCATTGATGAGGGAACATACGGCTTCTGCGAGGAAACGGGAGAACCTATCAGCTTGAAGCGGCTTGATGCGCGTCCGATCGCTACGCTATCCATCGAAGCGCAGGAGCGCCACGAGCGTCGTGAGAAAGTCTATCGCGACGATTAAGTTTCAAGACGGTTTGAAAAATTTATAGGCTGCGGTTTCCGCAGCCTATTTTCTTTTATCGAGATGCATTTCGGCTGGAAGTTCAGCTTCTGCGAATCTCATCCTTGGTCAATTCACCAAGGAGCTTTTCCATTTCATCTTCGATATCATCCTTCGCCTTGTCTTCGACAACGTCGTCGGTTGCGGAAATATCAAGTGAGCTTAGAAGCTCATTCTCGAAGAATTCAGTATCGAATGAGATCGCGTCCTTGGCGTCATCGCTGGCGGCGCTCTCCGAATTGACGTCTGCAGCGATTGCTTCGTACAACGCACCGCCGAGATCGGCCAGGTTATCGCTCGGCGTTTCTACTGCTACGGCTTCTGTTTCTACAGGCTTTGACTCGGCAACCACGATTTTCGGCTCGACGCGCTCCGGTTCCGAAGGGGCGCTGAATGCCGGAGCTGCAGTCGAAGAGACTGTAGGTCCGGTTACATCGACCGAAGGAGACTTATCCGCAACCGTTGTTTCGCGCTCGGGAATGATGCTGCCAAGATTTGCTGAAGCAACCGATGCGGCGGCGACAACACCGGCTGTAGTGGCGGTCGCACCGGACGAGGTTGAACTCAGAACGCCGCGCGAAACCTGGCTCAACGGATAGGCCGGATGTGCACGTGTTGACTGCGGCTGTGCTTGCGCGGGACGGGGCGGTAATACTGTACGGGGCTGTGGCGGATAGTTCGGCGCCGGGCGCGGTTGAGGCCGTGGTTGGGGTGGTTGAGCGGATTTCTGCTCGACAGGTGGTCGCGGCGGGATTGGTGCCGTCGGCGCCTGCGGCGGCACGCGAACAGGTGCAGCAGCCTGCTGGACCGGCTCTTCTCGTGCTGGCTCAGGCTTGCGGTAGACCGGCGTTTCAATTGCGGACGTGATCTGGATCGCCTCGTCCTTCTCTTCGGCCTGCGGTGTTTGCAGTGGAAGAGCAGGGCGCTCCGCCTTTTCATTGGTCAGTGTTGCTTCGTGCTGTTTGAAGCGTTCGATGTGCTCAGGTTCTATGCGTGAAGCCTGCACACGCGCATGAGCCCGCGATTCCATAACAATATTCTGTTCCACCACAACGTCGGTCGGCCCACCGATGAGCAGCAGATGTTCCACATCGTCACGGCGAATAAGGACCAGCTTGCGTCGGCTATCGACTGCAGCAGCATCCATCACCGAAAGGCGCGGTTGCCGCGTGCGCCCGTTAGATACGAAAGTACCGCCGCTGAAACGGCGAATGATGCTGAGAACAACGAAAATTCCGCCAAGAATGATCGCAAATATTAGGATGAAGCCAACAATATTAGCCGCACTCTCTCCAACGATGCCGCTGAGCCATTCCTTCATGCGGATACCCTCTTATACAATAAACGAAAAACCTGCGACGAATGGAGACTGCGCTTCCCCCGACACTCCGCATCATCACATGATTGGTACAGTAGTTGAATTTCTAAGCCTTGGGAATGTTTCTTGGAAATGCGAGAAATATATGATCCCCAGGCAAAACGGTGCAAAAAAGTCCGATTTGCACCGTTTCAGTGCAGCAATGCTTGTACTGCTCGCCGATTAAAGCATTCTGCGAATCGGATATACCCTGACATATTGGCTGCGCGTTCCCACGTGATAGCTGAACTGCGCAGAAAAGTGCATTCGAGAAAATCGGATATGCGGATGATTGAAATGACGTCTTGGCTGATCGAAAAAACACAAGGCTCCCGGAGCACGCTGATGCCCGTTGGTGCCCAGCCACGCAACATGAAAGGGCAGCAGGCTTGATGTCGCGACAGACGGACAATGCTTACCCGAAACCGCTCGTAATGCCCAAGCGCAATCGCAGCGGTGCCCTTCGCCTGTTGATTGTCGGCATTTTGCTGACTGTCGCCGCAATCGCCTATTTTGTGTTTCGCGACCAGTTGGGAGACGGATTTGCCCTTGTCCTCATGGGCATTCTTTCGATGGTAGGCGTCTTCTATCTTTTCGGCGCTGCAACCGGCCTCATTCAGTTCAGCCAGAAGAACGGTGAGCAGGACCTTGCTCATTCGTTCATGGATTCGCAGCCCGAGGGAACGGTTATTTCCGATGCGCGCGGCCAGATTGTTTATGCTAATCAGGCTTATGCCGCCATGACCGGAGTTGCTAATGCGGAAGGCGTTCGCTCACTTGATAATGTGCTGACGGCTGAACCAGCGGCATCAGATGCCGTTTACCGCCTGACGAATGCCGTTCGCGATGGTCTGTCGGCACAAGAGGAAGTGCGGCTTTCTGGCGGTCTTTCTCGTGAAGCTCATGGTTCGCTGGCTCCAGTCTGGTATCGCATCAAGGCACGTCCTATCGAGGCGGGGCAGGAATTCAAAAGCCCGCTCGTTGCCTGGCAGATCGCGGATATTTCCGACGAGCGTGCGGAGCAGGAGCGTTTCTTTCAGGAACTGCAGGAAGCCATCAATCACCTTGACCATGCACCAGCGGGCTTCTTTTCCGCTGATCCTTCGGGTCGGATCATCTATCTCAATGCGACGCTTGCGGAATGGCTTGGCGTCGATCTGACCCAGTTCACGCCGGGATCGTTGACGCTCAACGATATCGTGGCAGGCAGCGGGATGGCACTCATCAAGGCGGTGAAAGCCGAGCCGGGCACGAGCCGTAACACAGTTATCGATCTTGACCTTATCAAGCGGAACGGACAGAGCCTCGCTGTTCGCTTCTATCACCGCGTTCAGGCCGCGCGTGATGGAACACGCGGTACGAGCCGTACCATCGTTCTGGATCGTGCGGAGGGTGAAGACTCATCGATGGCGCTGCGCTCCGCCGAAGTACGCTTCACGCGTTTCTTCAACTCGGCTCCGATGGCCATCGCTGCGGTTGATGCCGCCGGACATATATTGCGCACCAACGCGCGCTTCCTCGATATTTTCGCTCCGGTTGTCGATCGTGATGCGATTGATGGCAATGCAAAGCTTGAAATCGTCGTGCACGAGCGCGACCGTGAGACTTTCAACCGGGCACTTGCAGCCGCTTTCGCCGGACAGGCGAGCATTTCGCCTGTCGATACGGTTTTGCCGGGTAATGAAGAGCGGCATATCCGCTTTTATATGAGCCCGGTAACCGATCTGGGTGGTGAACGCGCCGAAGAAGCGGCGATTATCTCGGCTGTCGAGACGACCGAGCAGAAAGCTCTCGAAAACCAGATGGCGCAGAGCCAGAAGATGCAGGCCGTTGGCCAGCTCGCTGGCGGCATTGCGCATGACTTCAACAACGTTCTGACGGCGATCATCATGTCGTCGGATTTGCTGCTGACGAACCATCGCGCATCCGATCCGTCCTTCCCGGACATCATGAACATAAAGCAGAATGCCAATCGCGCGGCCTCGCTGGTGCGCCAGCTTCTGGCATTCTCGCGTCGTCAGACACTTCGCCCTGAAGTGCTCGATCTGACCGATGTCCTTGCAGACCTGCGCATGTTGCTGGCACGTCTTGTCGGCAAGGATATCGAGCTGAAGATCGACCATGGACGCGATCTCTGGCCGGTCAAGGCCGACCTCGGGCAGTTCGAGCAAGTTGCCGTCAATCTGGCGGTGAATGCACGCGACGCTATGCCGGAAGGCGGTGCAATCACGTTGCGCACGCGTAACGTGCCGACGCAGGAAGCTGCAAAGCTTCATTATCGTGATCTGCCGGAAGCAGATTATGTGGTCTTCGAAGTGGAAGATACCGGAACGGGTATTCCTGCGGACGTGCTTGAAAAGATTTTCGAGCCGTTCTTTACGACGAAGGAAGTGGGTAAGGGCACCGGGCTCGGTCTGTCGATGGTCTATGGCATCATCAAGCAGACCGGTGGCTTCATCTACTGTGATTCCGAAGTTGGAAAAGGCACGACGTTCAAGATCTTCCTGCCGCGTCTTATCGAGGAAAAACGCGCTGACGATGCGCCAGTCGTTGTGAAGGAAAAGAAGGTCGAGAAAGCGACCGATCTTTCCGGTTCCGCGACCGTTCTCCTGGTGGAAGACGAAGACGCGGTCCGTATGGGCGGCGTGCGCGCACTCCAGTCACGCGGTTATACAGTCCACGAAGCAGCATCCGGTGTCGAAGCGCTTGAGGTCATGGCCGAACTTGGCGGCGAGGTGGATATCGTCGTATCGGATGTGGTCATGCCTGAAATGGATGGCCCGACGCTACTGCGCGAACTGCGCAAGACTTATCCTGACATTAAGTTCATCTTCGTATCGGGTTATGCGGAGGATGCGTTTGCACGTAATCTTCCAGCCGATGCCAAGTTTGGATTCTTGCCAAAGCCTTTCTCACTCAAACAGTTGGCGACAACTGTTAAGGAAATGCTGGAGAAGCAGGATTAATATTTCGGCGAGGCTGACACCGTGATGCCTGAAGGCAATATTGCCATTCTTGGAGGCGGGCCATCTGGTCTGATGGCTGCCGAAAGATTGTCCGCTCGGGGCTATCGCGTGACGGTTTACGAACAGATGCCCACGGTTGGTCGCAAGTTTTTGCTCGCTGGCAAGTCTGGCCTGAATATTACGCATTCGGAAGAATTTGCAGCTTTTGCGAAGCGGTACGGCTCAAGCCGTGACCGTATATTATCAGCGTTGACCGCTTTTGGTTCGACCGAGTTACGCACATGGGCGGATGAACTTGGTGCGGAGACTTTTATCGGTTCATCCGGCCGTGTTTTTCCTAAGGCGATGAAGGCGTCGCCGCTTTTGCGTGCGTGGGGAAAACGTCTGGAAGATCGGGGTGTTCGCATTCTCACTCGACATCGCTGGCTTGGCTTCGAGGGTAATGGTCTCCGTATCGAGAACCCGGATGGTATTCAGACGATTACATGTGACGCTGTGCTCTTTGCTTTTGGTGGCGGAAGCTGGCCAAAACTCGGTTCCAATGGCCTCTGGATTGATGAGTTTCGACGCAAATTAATCGATATAGCGCCGTTTCAACCTGCAAATTGCGGTTTTGATGTTGCTTGGAGTGATTTCTTTGCCGAACGCTTTGCCGGTGAACCGGTGAAGTCGGTCACCGCGACGTCCAGTGAAGGCACGACACAGGGCGAGTTTGTCATTACGCGCGGTGGGGTGGAGGGTAGCCTCGTTTATGCTCATTCCGCAGCTCTGCGCGACCGCTTGCAGGAGAATGGGAAGGCGTTTCTGACACTCGATCTGGTTCCGGGACGAACTCTTGAGCGGCTGGTGGCTGACATTTCCCGGCAAGATGCAAAGCTGAGCTTCGGTAATCTTCTGCGCAAGGCGGCAGGTCTTTCCGGCGTGAAGGCAGCTCTTGTGACTGAGTTCACCCGCGACAGAAATCCGAAAGCGCTGGCCGCCACGATCAAGGCTCTTTCCATTCCGCTACTCCGCCCACGCCCGTTGGATGAAGTGATTTCGTCAGCAGGCGGTATTCGCTGGCACGAAATCGACAAGAACTACATGTTGCTAAAGCTGCCTGGCATTTTCGTTGCAGGAGAGATGATTGACTGGGAAGCACCGACTGGTGGTTATCTCCTGACCGCCTGTTTCGCTATGGGCCTTGCGGCAGCGGACGGTATCGATACATGGCTCGAGGCAGGTAACACGTTCGGCGGGAAATAAGCTGACGCTGCCTTCTTTAAGTGGAAATCAGCACATTCGGATATACGGCTGATCGACTGCGGGCTAAGCTATTAGGCAGTGGCATTGAATGCTTGCCGTCTGAGGGGAAGGTACATTCGCATGAATACAGCTTCTGCCGTCGCTGAACACCCGCTTTTGAGACAACGAGACGGGCATCATGCCCGGGTTACCTTCGAGGAACTGTTCTTCGATCTGGTGTATGTTTTCGCAGTTACGCAATTGAGCCATGAGCTTCTGCACAATCTGACGCTGACCGGCGTTGTCGAAACGCTGATCCTCTGGTTCGCAGTGTGGCTCGGCTGGCAATATACCTGCTGGGTAACAAACTGGTTCAACCCGGAGACGCCGCAGATGCGCAGCCTTTTGTTCTGCGTGATGCTGCTCGGTTTGATTATGGCATCCTCCATCCCCGGCACTTTTGCAGACAAAGGCTGGATATTCGCACTGGCTTATGTGGCAATGCAGGCCGGTCGGACTGCCTATATCGTGTTTGTCTTGGGGCAGGGCCATCCGCTTGCCGCCAATTACCGGCGAATGCTCGGATGGTTTGCGATTTCCGCTGTCTTCTGGATAGCCGGTTGTTTCGTCGAGCATGAGGCTCGTATGGCTTTGTGGCTGATTGCCGTACTTTGCGAATATTTATCGCCGATGCTGGGCTTTGCGCTACCGGGCCTCGGACGTTCCCATACCAGCGACTGGACCATAGAGGGGGGACATCTTGCAGAACGATGCCAGTTGTTCGTGATCGTGGCGCTCGGCGAAACGTTGCTGGCTACTGGTGCGTCCCTTTCCGGCGCTGAAGAATGGAATATGCCCCTCATGTCGGCCCTGCTTGCAACCTTTGTCGGCACGCTTGCCATGTGGTGGCTGTATTTTGGCACTTCCAGCAAGGACGCAACAGAAACAATCACCCATTCCACCGATTCCGGGCGGATTGGTGCATACTTTCACTATGTCCATGCCATTCTGGTTGCGGGTATTATCGCAACTGCAGTCGGAAACGATCTGGTGATGGAGCATCCGCACGACCCGTTGAAAACAGCCTATGTACTTATTCTGGTAGCGGGGCCGGCGATCTACCTGATCGGCAGCGCGATCTACAAGAAGGTCGTCTATGGTGTCATCCCTATGTCGCACATCTTTGGCGTTCTGGCCCTGCTGATCGCGATCCCGGTCGGTTATGTGGCCGATCTGTTGGAAATGGGCATATTGACGACGGTTATCATGCTGGTTGTGAGTATTTGGGAGGGGCGTAATAAAAGACTGCGCAGCGCTACGGGGGCAGGATAGGCGGGGCTTTCGGCGTTGTCGTCCGATCCCTATCTACGGACACAGGTCACTTTTTGGAAGCTCGTAAGGCATCATGTCAGATACACAGTCCGTCGATAATGGCCATGTAAAAGTTGCCCGCAAGGTCGACATTGTGGTCATCGGAGCTGGTCAGGCGGGGCTTTCGTCGGCCTATCATCTGAATAAGCTTGGGCTTGCAGGAGAGCGGCAATTTGTGGTTCTCGATAAGGCTGTAGGGCCGGGCGGAGCTTGGCAATTCCGCTGGCCTTCGCTGACGCTCAGAACCGCGAACGCCATTCATGATCTCCCCGGCATGAAGTTCGAGGACATTGTCGAAACGACTAATGGCGAGGTACGCGCATCGGTTGCCGTCCCGCAATATTACCGTGCATATGAAGAAAAGTTCAATCTGCCGGTGCACCGTCCCGTCATGGTCAAAGTGGTTTGTGACCGCGGAGAACGGATTCGCGTGGAGACCGATAGGGGCAACTATTCGGCACGCGGGATCATCAACGCAACGGGTACGTGGGAAACGCCCTATATTCCGCCTTATCCCGGTGCAGAACTGTTCGAAGGCCAGCAGCTTCACACACGTGATTACCAAACAGTGGATGCCTTCAAGGGTAAACGTGTTCTGGTTGTTGGTTCGGGCATCTCGGCTGTGCAACTTCTGGACGAGATATCGCGCGTGACAGAAACTGTATGGGTCACGCGGAAAGAGCCTGCTTTCCGGGAAGGCCCGTTTACACCGGAGCTTGGCCGTGCTGCCGTGGCTTTGGTGGAAGAACGTGTACGCCGAGGTTTGCCACCGGGATCGGTGGTTTCAGTGACAGGTTTGCCATTGACACCGGCAATCGAAGCTGCTCGAGCTAGGGGTGTGCTCAACAGGTTGCCAATGTTCAGCGAGATCATGGAAACAGGTGTTCGATGGGACGACGGAACCGAACAATCCTTTGATGTTATTTTGTGGTGCACGGGATTTCGTAGCTCGCTCGACCATCTTGCCCCGTTGCAATTACGCAGTACGGAAGGTGGCATCCTCATGACCGGTCGTTTGGCGACACAGGTTGCCATTGATCCTCGCATCCATCTTGTTGGTTATGGCCCGTCTGCCTCGACCATCGGTGCAAACAGGGCAGGCGGTGCCGCCGCGCAGGAGTTGGCAAGCCATCTCGGCCTGATATGATCTGACATATGATTATTTGCGAGGGGCAGTATGAAGCGTATTGTGAAGTTCGTCGGCGGTCTTCTGCTTGCCATTGTGCTTGGAGCAATTCTCTGGCTGACGGTTCGACCACCTGAACTCTTGCGTGTGGGAACCGGCTATGCCGCCAAGATCATCTGCTCGAATGTTTTCGTTGCAGGCCGGGATGCTGATTCCGTCCTTGCAGACGATGTTCAAGCACCGGGAAACCCGCTTCTGCGATTTCTGAATGCTTCTCTCGACAAGAATAACAGCAGCGTGACGGTGCGTATTTTTGGGTTTTTCGCACCAAGTACCGCAACCTATCGCCCTGCACTTGGATGCGCGAATATCCAGAAAGACGATTTGCGCGTAGAAATTCCAACAGGCCCGCAGGTACCGGCGGAGCCGATCCGGATTGAGGCCGATCCAGCAGTGCAGGCTGTGATTGAGGATCAGGCACTTGCTGGTCCGGGTATGCGCGCGATTGCGGTCATCCGAGATGGCAAGCTGATCGCCGAGAATTACGGTCCGGGCTTTAATGCTGATACGCCTTTATTGGGTTGGTCCATGACCAAGTCCGTCATTGCGACATTGATTGGCATGCGGATTGCCGAAGGGCGCATGAGCTTGGAAAGCACCGCGCTTTTGCCGGAATGGAAAAGTGATGAACGGGCGAAGATTTCTCTCGCAAACCTGATGGCGATGAATAGTGGCCTGCGCTTCGATGAAGATTACGGCACCGTCACCGATGTCACGCGCATGTTGTATCTGGAGCCTGACATGGCCGGCTTTGCTGCGTCTTTGCCACTGGAGGCCGCGCCTGGGACGAAATTCAATTATTCCAGTGGAACGGCCAATATTCTGTCAGAGCTGTTCATGGACAGTTTCAATAGTCGCGAGGAGGCTCTGGCCTATCCACGGCTGGCACTTTTCGGTCCGCTTGGCATGAGCAGTACTATTCTGGAAACGGATGCATCAGGAGTCTTTGCCGGTTCTTCCTATATGTACGCAACGGCCCGTGACTGGGCGCGGCTGGGCGCGTTTCTTGCTGATGGCGGAAATCTATATGGAAAGCCGGTTCTGCCTGCAGACTATATTTCATTTATGCGCACACCCAGGCCGGAGTCCGATGGGCGCTATGGTTCCGCTCAGGTCTGGTTACAGATTAGCGGCGTGAAGGCTGGCGTGGACGGCATTCCCGAAGATGCTTTCTGGATGTCAGGACATGACGGGCAAAGCGTGATGATCGTTCCATCGATGCATCTTGCCGTAGTTCGTCTTGGCCTGACACCGTCACGCGTGCGCTATAATGTTCAGCACCTGAATGCCAAAATTATTGAGGCTGTCCGACAGGTGCACTGATCGTCAGCTTGCGAAAATCATTGCCGCTCGGATTCTGGAAGGCGCTGAGGCCGAATTCCGGCAGAACCGCATAAAGATGATCGAAAATATCTGACTGGATTTGTTCGAACGACGCCCAGACGGTCGTGTTCGTGAAGCAGTAGATTTCGAGCGGCAGGCCTTCGGGCGTAGGGTCCATCTGGCGTACCAGCAAAGTCATGCCTTTGTGTACGCCGGGATGATTGCGCAGATAATTGTCCACATAGGCGCGAAATGTGCCGATATTGGTGAACTGACGCCTGTTGACCGGATTATTGGCGCGGTCGCCAAGCTTCTGGTTCCATTCGGCGATTTCTTTTGCCTTTTTCGGCAGATAATCCACCAGCCAGTCAACTGTACCAAGTCTGGCTCGCTCCTCATCCGACAGAAAGCGAATAGTGTTCTGATCGATATAAAGCGCACGCTTGATGCGACGCCCGCCGGATTCCTGCATGCCGCGATAGTTCTTCATCGGCTCGGTGATGAGTTTGCGGATCGGAATGGTGGTGATCGTCTTGTCGAAGTTCTGCACCTTCACAGTATAGAGCGCGATTTCGGTGACATCGCCATTGGCGTCGAGGTTCTTCATTTCAATCCAGTCGCCGACACGGACCATGTTGGAAGAGGCGATCTGCATACTGGCGACCAGTGAAAGCAATGTATCCTGAAAGACCAGGATAAGCACGGCGGCCATGGCGCCGACACCCGAAAGAAGGATAACCGGCGACTTGTCCAGCAGTGTCGCGATGATGAGAACCGTCGCGATGATATAGACCGCCAGCTTGGCGACCTGAATATAGCCCTTCATGGGGCGGAATCTCGCCTCTGGACGGCGGTGATAGAGTGTGTCGACAAGCCCGAACACAGCGTTGACCGCCAGAGCCAACGTCAGAATGATAAAGGCGATAGCCACATTTCGGATGACGGTGATAACGCCCTCGGGAAGCCCCGGCACCGCCATGATTCCGGACGAAATAATCAAGGCCGGAACGATGTTGGCCAGGCGACTGATGACGCTGTGTTTCTTGAGCTCTTCGTCCTGCCCGAACGACGTTTTCTGGACAATACGATCAAGCAGTTTGAGCAAGATCGCCTTGATCAGAAAGTTTGCAATAAAAGCTGAAAGAAATAATCCCCCGAGCGCGCTAAGCGTTTCCGCCCAAGGATGAGCAATAAAAAATTCCGACAATAGACTTTCCTGAGACTAACCTGATGAAACTTAGCGGCTATGCTGCGATGCCTGCATTGCGTTCTACCAGGAATTAAGGCGGTCGTATGAAGATTTCAACCGCGAGCGATGACCATTTGCATCAAAACCCCGGCCAGTAGGCCGGGGTAGACTTGCCGAATTGACTATTAGGACGAGATTACTGTGCCGGAGGAGGCGATGCGGGGGCCGTATCGCTTGCCGGCGCGTCAGTCGCCGGAGCATTCGTCTCCTTTGCCGCTGAAGGATCAGCCACACCATCCGCAAAAAGCTTTGAGCGGTCAAATGCCGGAGCATCGGTCAACTGTTGTTTGGTCGCCTTGATGACCAGCCATTTTTTGCCGTCGCTACGGGTTGCAAGCTGCAACTGATCGGGGCTTACTGCAACGTCCTTTTCTCCGATACCGAGAAAACCACCCACGCCTATCACTGCGGCCTCAATCTCGCCTTCGGGGCTGGCGATGAGGTCATTCAGCTTGCCGACAGTCTGGGCATCGGCCGCGTCACTTTCATAGACATTCTGTCCGATGAAAGAGGAGACGAGAATCTGGCCTTCTTTCGGTTCCAGAAAGCCGACCTTGTCGGTTTCGCCCGATGTGGGATTGCCAAACATGTCCTTGGACGAAACAGGCATTTCCTCTGCCGCAGCCGGTGGCTCGGCAGGCGCGGGCGCTGGAGCTGTTGTCTGAGCATAGGCTGCGCCGCCAATCAGCAATGCACACGTCGTCGTCAGAAGTTTAGTCCTGAACATAACTATCTCCTTTATACGTTCGGTTGCTTAGACTGAACGTAGAAATAGTCGCTTCGTTCCGAAATTAATTGAATTGTTATCTTCCGTTATACAATTACATATAGCCTGATGTTTTGCTTTATAGAAACCCGGAATAAAGAAAGGCCCGCACAAGACGAGCCTTTCTATTTGCATTCTCCGCCAACTAAACTTAGCTGCAGCCGCTTGTTGCACCGCAGGTATCGCACTTCAGGCAGGTGCCATTGCGGACCATGGTGAAGTTCTGGCACTCGGTGCAGCTATCGCCGGTATAGCCTTGCATCATCGACTTGATGCGGCGGTCAGCTTCCAGCTTCTTGGCAGCATTTGCGCTTTCCGCACGGGCAGAGGCAGCGTCTGCAGCAGCCTTGTCGGAGAAAAGTTCAGTTGCCGAGGCGCTTTCCTGCTGTTGCGCCGGTGCAGCCTGTTCCTCGAACTCGCGCTTGAAGGCTGTCGCACCGTCCGTCACCAGACCGATCGTTGCCGGGCGATTGCCTGTCGGAGCGGTCGACTTCAAGGTTGTGACATTGGAAGCCTGCGGAGCAGAACTCGTAGATCCCTTGGCTTCGTTACCTGAGTTCGTCACCAGCGTAGGCTTGTAACCGCGCGTCCAGCCGGTCGAGACCAGATTGGTTTTGCCTTCCTTGATGCCCTTGCCGAGCGCCGTATTGCCAAAATCGCTTGTGTCGACGTGAGCGAGGTCATTGCGACCGAGATAGGACACGGCCAGTTCGCGGAACACATAGTCGATGATAGACGTTGCGGTCTTGATGGCATCGTTACCGATGACCATGCCAGCCGGTTCGAATTTCGTGAAAGTGAAGGCTTCCACATATTCTTCGAGCGGCACGCCGTACTGCAAGCCGAGCGATACGGCGATGGCGAAGTTGTTCATCATCGCACGGAAAGCAGCGCCTTCCTTGTGCATATCGATGAAGATTTCGCCAAGGCGTCCGTCACCGAATTCGCCGGTGCGCAGATAGACCTTGTGTCCACCGACGACTGCCTTCTGGGTATAGCCCTGACGACGGTTCGGCAGCTTTTCGCGTTCATGCACGATCTTTTCTACAACCTTCTCGACGATCCGCTCGGTAACCTGAACTGCACGGGCCGCCGCCGGCGCTTCGATCAGTGCCTCGACTGCATCGTCCTCGTCCTCATCATCAGAGATGAGGGCGGCGTTGAGCGGCTGCGAAAGCTTGGAGCCGTCGCGATAAAGCGCGTTGGCCTTGAGGGCCAGCTTCCAGGACAGCATGTAGGCGTTCTTGCAGTCCTCGACGGTTGCGTCGTTCGGCATATTGATCGTCTTGGAGATCGCGCCCGATATGAACGGCTGCGCGGCGGCCATCATGCGAATGTGGCTATCGACCGACAGATAACGCTTGCCGATCTTGCCGCACGGATTTGCGCAATCGAATACAGCGTAATGCTCTTCCTTGAGGAAAGGCGCACCTTCGAGGGTCATCGCGCCGCAAACATGGATGTTGGCAGCTTCGATGTCCTTCTTGGCGAAGCCCAGCGCCGGGAGCATCTCGAACGAGAAATCGTTGAGCTGTTCATCGGTGAGCTTCAGTACGTCCTTGCAGAAGTCTTCGCCCAGCGTCCACTTGTTGAAAGCGAACTTGATGTCGAATGCGCTCTTGAGAGCGGCATTCAGGGCTTCTATCGTCTCATCGGTGAAGCCCTTGGACTTCAGCGAAGACGGGTTGATGCCCGGCGCCTGATTGATGTTACCGTGACCGACTGCATAGGCTTCGATTTCGGCGATCTGGCTTTCTGAGTAGCCGAGCGTGCGGAGTGCTTCCGGCACAGCGCGGTTGATAATCTTGAAGTAACCGCCACCGGCCAGCTTCTTGAACTTTACCAGTGCGAAATCCGGTTCGATACCGGTCGTGTCGCAGTCCATGACGAGGCCGATCGTGCCGGTCGGCGCGATGACAGTGGACTGTGCGTTGCGATAACCATGCTTCTCACCGAGTTCCAGCGCCTTGTCCCAGGCTGCGCGAGCATGAGTAATCAGGTCCTGATCCGGGCAATCTTCGGCAATCAACGCCACTGGATTGACAGCAAGGCCTTCATAACCTTCGGTCTCACCATGGGCAGCGAGGCGGTGGTTGCGAATGACGCGCAGCATGTGCTCGGCATTGGGCTCATAGCTCGGGAAGGTTCCGAGTTCCTTTGCCATTTCAGCAGAGGTGGCATAGGCCACACCGGTCATGATCGCCGTCAGCGCACCGCAGATCGCGCGGCCTTCGTCGGAGTCATAAGGAATACCGGAAGTCATCAGCAGGCCGCCAATATTGGCATAGCCGAGGCCGAGCGTACGGTATTCATAAGAGAGACGGGCGATTTCCTTCGACGGGAACTGCGCCATCATCACCGAGATTTCGAGAACGATGGTCCACAGGCGCGCCGTATGCTCGTAAGCCGCAATATCGAACGAACCGTCCTTGTTGCGATAGGTGAGCAGGTTGATCGACGCCAGATTGCAGGCCGTGTCGTCAAGGAACATATATTCCGAGCACGGATTGGAAGCGCGGATCGGACCAGCCGTCGGGCAGGTGTGCCAGTCGTTCATGGTCGTGTTGTAATGCAGGCCCGGATCAGCGGACGCCCAGGCGGCGTAACCGATCTTTTCCCAAAGATCGCGCGCCTTCAGCGTCTTCATGACACGACCGTCGCGACGAGCCGTCAGGTTCCAGTCGCCGTCGTTTTCGACAGCGCGCAGGAATTCGTCCTTCAGCGAGACGGAATTGTTGGAGTTCTGGCCAGAAACGGTGAGATAGGCTTCCGAATCCCAGTCCGTGTCATAGGTCTTGAACTGAATATCGGTATAGCCCTGACGCGCGAACTGGATCACCCGTTTGACGTAGTTCTCCGGAACCTGGTTCTTCTTCGCAGCCTTGATTTCACGCTTCAGGGCAGGGTTCTTCGCCGGGTCGAAGCAATCATCATTGTCGGCTTCGCAGTTGACGCAAGCCTTCATGATGGCGGTCAGATGCTGCTTGACGATCTTGGAGCCGGTGACGAGCGAAGCAACCTTCTGCTCTTCCTTGACCTTCCAGTCGATATATTCCTCGATATCCGGGTGATCGATGTCGACCACCACCATCTTGGCGGCGCGGCGGGTCGTACCGCCCGACTTGATTGCGCCCGCAGCACGGTCGCCGATTTTGAGGAAGCTCATCAGACCGGAAGACTTGCCACCGCCGGAAAGCTTTTCACCTTCGCCGCGCAGATAGGAGAAGTTGGAACCGGTGCCAGAGCCGTATTTGAAGAGGCGTGCCTCGCGGACCCACAGATCCATGATGCCGCCTTCGTTGACGAGGTCGTCGCCAACGGACTGGATGAAGCAGGCATGCGGCTGCGGATGTTCGTAGGCCGACTTGGACTTGGTCAGCTTGCCGGTTTGCCAGTCAACATAGAAATGGCCCTGGCCGGGACCGTCGATGCCATAGGCCCAATGTAGGCCGGTGTTGAACCATTGCGGGCTGTTTGGAGCCACGCGCTGCGTTGCAAGCATGTATGCAAGCTCGTCGCGGAAGGCGAGGGCATCTTCCTCGGAAGCGAAATAGCCACCCTTCCAGCCCCAGTAGGTCCAGGTGCCGGCAAGACGGTCAAAAACCTGGCAGGCATCCATTTCGGAGCCATAGCGTTCGCTTTCCGGCAGCTTGGCAAGCGCGTCCTCGTCAGCGACCGAGCGCCACAGCCACGAAGGAACGTCGTTTTCCTCGACCTTCTTCAGCTGTGCGGGAACGCCAGCCTTGCGGAAATACTTCTGCGCGAGAATGTCAGCGGCAACCTGGCTGAACTGCGCGGGCACATTGATGTTTTCGAGGCGGAATACGATGGATCCATCGGGATTCTTGATCTCGCTGGTCGCAGTCCGGAACGCGATGTCCGCATAGGCCGACTGATTCTCTTTCGTGAAACGGCGTTCGATCTTCATCTGTCCCATCCAAACGTTCTATATATAGTAGCTCTAGTGACGGTTTTCAGCCACGGCCTGTCTGTATCGCGTCTCTGTCAAAACAGCTCTTCTGCGGGGAGGAGCGTCTTGTTGGGGAGAAAACTCCCGGAAATCCGCTTCCGCATCATCGAAAGCCCACGAAAAAACGCCTCAGGGGAGCTTAATTGCAACCTTGCTGGCATTATCGAAGTTCAAAATCAGCGGAACGAAAAATACCTTATCTTGTAAGAAGCATGAGCGCAAATACTAAATCTAGTGTTAACGCTGTTTCTGCTCGACGCTGCATCTGCTTCTCCAGAGACCGGCACGCCCAGATTCTGGGCGCAAGAAAGCACCAAGCGAAAATCGCACTTTCAAAGCGCTACGCCCGTTCGATACTCAACTTGACCGAAAAAAAGACCGGCAGATTACAACATCCGATCACGCTACCTACGCAACGATAGCTCCATAAAAAACGACTCGGATGCGACCGTCAAGCAATGGTTTGCTGCAACACTCCAGCATCTAGATATTGTGCGTAACAGCTTGGGGCAAATGTGGATAACGGGGAGAAGCGACACTTTTGCGAACCAAGCCGGCTACAAGGTTTTGGGAGCCAGAAAAGCCGCTTGTAGTGGCAGCCTGAGGGGGAATTTCGGTAGAATGCGCCTAAGAAAGCGGAAATCCCCACGAAAAGAACGCTATACAGAATAAATGTTGGCAGTGCAGGCTGCGAGTTACTCACTCGGCGGCCGCAGCGATCCCCGAATCACCAAACTGGTTCAATATCTGCTTCAATTCGGTTTCTTCAACACGATGGGCCGCCTCCTGCGGCGACACCCATTCACAGATGCGTTGATCCCGTTCAGGCCAGTCTTTCTCCTGCCCGGTAAACTGCACTGCAAATACCGCTGCTGTGAACTGGTTTATGCGTTCAGGCGGAAGATCCGTCTTGCAATAGCAGAAACTGCCAATTGGTACGGGTGAGACTTCGCCACGGATGCCAGCTTCTTCATAGGCTTCGCGAAGCGCTGTTTCCGCCAACGTGCGACCAACCTGCGGCCAGCCCTTGGGGATGATCCAGCGGCCTGTTCCGCGGCTCGTGATGACAAGAACCTTGAGGGCACCCATGTCGCGACGATAGACCAGCGCCGCAACCTGCTGCAAACGACCCGAAGGCGTTAGAATACGCTTTTCGGTTGCAATAAGTTGTTTGGCCTGCGTCTTCACCGCGAAAATCCCCCTTTTTAAATAGCATGATCCGATTCGCCAAAATAACAACTGATTAGTTAGGCAGCAGACCTTTGAAAATATCCGAAAAAAGCTTTTATTTTAAAGATATTACTAAAATTATGGGATGGGATGGCTGCTTTGAAAATGCTATCCGCCCTTAATCGGCGTTATTTCGGAGCGCTTTCCATAAGGTGCGATTGCGGCGGAAATATCACCGCAATCGCGTTCATTTGTTTTCGTTTCGTAGCGTTTTCATAAAACGAATATCGAGTTTGCACCGGTTCTGACCGGATGCGCAACGTGTCAGCCGCGCTTGTCGCCTGCGATCGGCTCCTGATAGGTAAAGCCCATATCCCACGGGAAGTAGATCCAGGTGTCCTGAGAAACCTCTGTCACAAAGGTATCGATCAGCGGACGGCCTTTAGGCTTGGCATAGACCGTTGCAAAATGGGCCTTCGGCATCATTTCGCGAACGATGGCTGCGGTTTTGCCGGTGTCGGTCAGATCATCAACGACGATGACGCCTTCGCCGCCATTTTCCAGAAGCGTTTCGCTCACGCCCTTGAGGATCTGCATGTCACCTTGCGACGTGTAATCATGATAGGAGGCAATACAGACGGTTTCGATGAGGCGAATACCGAGTTCGCGGCAAACGATTGCCGCCGGAACCAGACCGCCACGCGTGATGGCGACAATTGCATGCCAATCGCGATTCATGCCGGAAATGCGCCAGGCGAGGGCGCGGGCATCGCGGTGGAATTGATCCCAGGAAACGGGAAAGGCTTTATCTGGCAAGGACATCGAAACGCTCCGTGGAATGATCCGGAATTCGTTCTCCGGACCTTTAAAAACCAAAAATGCGCTGTGACGGATTGCCAAGCGCTGTAACTGTCAGGATCTGCAGCTTTTCTTCATCCGCGCCCATTTCAGGCGGGCGGCGGGAGAGGAAAAGGCTCTCCACCCGGCACAGTCAGCGCCGGGTGATGCTGATAACCGCAAAAATGGTGTTCTTGCAAGCGCGTCGTGTCATCTGATGCCAGTTGTCGGGTCAAACTGGCTTTAATAGTGTCGTCTAACGCGAGAAAAGCGTGAGAATGGGCAACTCGTTCAACATGGATCGTGTCACGCCACCAAAAACCAGTTCTCGCAGCCGCGAATGACTGTAAGCACCCATTACCAGAAGATCAGCGCGTTCCGCGATGATATGTTCCCGCAACGCATCCTGCGCATAGCGTCCGTTGGATGCAATGGCCGCAGGGGTTACGTTAATGCCATGCCGCGATATCGACTCTGCAATATCATGGCTCGCCAAAGCCTGATCCTCGCCTTCTATTTCCGGCGGGTCGACCCAAACGATTTCCGTTCTGTCTGCATGTTTCATCAAGGGCAGGGCGTCGAAAGCGGCCCGGGCCGCTTCCCGCTTGCCGTTAAATGCGACGACGATGCGGTCGAGCGAAACCATCTGTAGCACCGGTGCATAGGGAACCAGCAAAACGGGGCAGCTTGAATTGAAAACAATCGCATCGGCGGTTTCGTCATTGGTGGCAGGATCGTCCGGGTCGGGCTGTCCAGCGACCAGCATTTCTGCCCCAAGACATGCCGTCAGCACACCATCTGCGGCTGTGCCCGTTTCCGAACGCGTGATGCGATATTCATAATTGATGCCCTGACGGCGCATTTCCTCTTCGAAGACATGTTTCAGTCTTTCGGAAAGCTCCTTGTGCTGCTTGTCGTGCAGTTCGAACATTCCCGGATCGATGAAGCCGTTCGGGTCGGCATAGACAATGGGAGAAGGAATGGAATAAAGCCCGATAACATGAATATCGGGCACCTTCTGCTTTAGAAGTCCAACGGCGGACGCAACCCGCTTCAACTCGGATTCACTGCGAGAATAGGCAACCACCGTCTTGTAGGACATGACCGAACTCCTTCCGGTTGTTCTTCTATTTTAGCATATAGTGCAACGAGTTGCGCGGGCAAAAGGTTGCAAAGGATTAAGCAGCTCCTTCGGTTTCCAGCGATGAGATCATTTTTTCGATTGCATCGATTGCCGTATCTATTTTTTCTGGATCACTTCCGCGGACAACCAGCTCCGTGCTGAAGCGTCCATTCTCGAATTTCGGATAAGAACCGATGATCGTCTCGGGGTTTTCCTTTTGAATTTTCGTCAATGGAGCGCCGATCACGCCTTCGCCAAAGGGACAAAGCACCGATCTGGACAGAAGTTTGCGACCGGTCTTCAGTGTGGGCAGCACATTGTCGAGCATAGCCTGAAAGACGGACGGCACGCCCGCCATCACATAGACATTGCCGATATGAAAACCGGGTGCAGCGGAGATAGGGTTCGCTATATGCTCCGACCCTTGCGGCATGCGCGCCATGCGCTTGCGTGAGTCGGTGAATTCCAGTCCGCGCTTTGCATAATTGTCGCCGAGCAGCTTCATGGCTTTCTCGTCATAGATGCACGGCACGCCAAAGGCCGCGGAAACCGCATCGGCGGTAATGTCGTCATGGGTAGGGCCTATCCCGCCTGACGTGAAGACATAGTCATAATGCGGCCGCAACGCATTGAGAGCCGCTACAATGGCCGCTTCCTCGTCCGGGACAATCCGCACTTCCTTGAGATCAATGCCTGCCGCTGTGAGAACATCGGCGAGATGCCCGATGTTCTTGTCCTTGGTGCGGCCTGAGAGAAGCTCGTCGCCAATTGCCAGCATGGCGGCCCTGACGGCTTGCTGCGGATTGTTGGTCATATCCAGACTCCATTTCTGACATCAGTTAAGCCCCAGCAGGACAAGGCTGCAACTGCTTTATTTCAGCATTTCCTTGGTTTGCGAGAAGTTGCGCCTTTTCAAAGAAGGCCGCTCCCCTAATTGAACCTTTCGAGGTTGGGGCCTCACAAAACGGGATATGGAGACGTCACATGGTTAAAGTGCTGGTGTTGTATTATTCGGCCTATGGTCACATGGAAAAAATGGCCAAGGCTGCCGCTGAGGGGGCAAGGGAAGGCGGTGCGGAAGTCACGATCAAGCGGGTGCCGGAATTGGTTCCGCCTGATGTCGCGAAGGCCTCGCATTATAAGGTTGACCAGGAGGCGCCGATTGCCACGCCGGCTGAACTTGCGGATTACGATGCCATTATCATCGGTACTGCCACCCGCTACGGCATGATGGCATCTCAGATGAAGAATTTTCTCGACCAGACCGGCGGGCTTTGGGCAAAGGGCGCGCTCATCAACAAGGTCGGGTCGGTGATGGTTTCAACAGCCACCCAGCATGGTGGGGCGGAACTGGCGCTTATTTCCACGCAGTGGCAGATGCAGCATCACGGTATGATTATCGTCCCGCTTTCCTATGCTTACCAAGGGCAGATGGGTAACGATGTGGTGCGCGGCGGTGCTCCTTATGGGATGACGACAACAGCTGATGGTGACGGCTCCCGCCAGCCTTCGGAGCAAGAACTGGATGGTGCCCGGTTCCAGGGTAAACGCGTTGCAGAGATTACCGCAAAGCTGCATGGCTAAGTCCTATTAGATAAAGAAAAGCCGCAGCATCAGCCTGCGGCTTTTTTCATGCAGACTGTTAGAGAGCTTACTTAGTGCCTTCTGTTTTATTGTCTTTTTGACAACATGATAAGTGATCTGAGCGTATGGGATGTTGACGCTTGCCTTGTCGAGCTCGATCTTCACCGCGTCGATTGCATCGACTGCCCCTCATGTTTACAGGTCAGGCTAAAGCGATAGCGCTTCCCCTTAAAACTGACAGCTCCTTCCCACGACTAACCCACGGTTTTGCCATTGAA
Organism: Brucella tritici; assembly: GCF_008932285.1. Lineage (NCBI taxonomy): Bacteria > Pseudomonadati > Pseudomonadota > Alphaproteobacteria > Hyphomicrobiales > Brucellaceae > Brucella > Brucella tritici. The sequence goes on along the minus strand of NZ_WBVY01000001.1, from coordinate 517,884 downwards.
AGCTCTCCTTTTAATTGCTAAGGACGCGCATACCCAAGCGATGCCCGCATGGTGAAATTGGTAAACACTGCGGACTTAAAATCCGCCGCCCGTTTGGGCTTGCCGGTTCAAGTCCGGCTGCGGGCACCACTATAGTTACTCCTGCTTTGAATTGTTGATTTAGCGGCCTGACACCACATTGGTTTCAGAGGGTAACCGGTCGTAAATCTATCTGGTCAAACGATGCATTCCAGCTCAAGTTCAGACCTTCAACCTTGTCTGCATTGTTAAACCCATGTAGCCATGGGCAAATCCCGCAGGAAATGCAGAAAGTCGAATGATGACCGCCTTCGTCAAATCCGTATCCGAGGCCGAAAAGGCAATGCGCGCGCTGTTTCCCGAAACGCCGCTGCAACTCAACGATTATCTGTCGCGGAAATACGGTGCGGAAATTTGGCTCAAGCGCGAGGATCTCACGCCTGTCCGCTCCTACAAGATTCGCGGTGCCTTCAACTTTATTTCCAAGGCTGTCGAAACGACCGACAAGAACGCGGTGTTCGTTTGCGCCTCCGCAGGCAATCACGCGCAGGGCTTTGCATTCGTCTGCCGTCATTTTGGCCGCAAGGGTGTGGTTTTCATGCCGGTTACGACGCCGCAGCAGAAAATCGACAAGACCCGCGCTTTTGGCGGCGAGTTCATCGAAATCAAGCTGGTGGGTGATATTTTCGATGTTTGCTATGCTGCCTCGCAGGAATTTGCCGCAAGCCAGAAAGGCGTGATGGTTCCGCCTTTCGATCATCCCCGCATTGTCGAGGGACAGGCGACGGTGGCGCTGGAAATCGAACAACAATTGCCGGAAGGAAAGAAGCCCGACTTTATCCTGCTGCCTGTCGGCGGCGGCGGACTGTCTGGCGGCGTTACGCAATATGTTTCCGATCTGGGCTGGAAGACGAGTTTCCGCTTTATCGAGCCGCAGGGCGCAGCGAGCCTGAAGGGAAGTCTTGAGGCGGGCAAGCGTATCAAGCTCACCCATGTCGACAATTTCGTCGATGGTGCGGCTGTGGCAGAGATCGGCAAGGAAAATTTCAAGCTTCTCAAAGGGTTCGATCCGAAAACTGTCATAACGGTTCCGGAGAACCGGCTTTGTGCAACGATTATCGAAATGCTCAATATTGAGGGTGTCGTGCTCGAGCCCGCCGGCGCGCTCGGCATCGATGCGCTGAAGGATTTCAAGAAGAATGATCTCAAAGGCAAGCGCGTCGTCATTGTTGTCTCGGGCGGCAATTTCGATTTCGAGCGCCTGCCGGATGTGCGTGAGCGCGCACTGCGCTTCGAAGGCTTGAAGAAATATTTCATTTTCCGCTTTCCGCAGAGGCCGGGTGCGCTTCGTTCATTCCTCGATCTTTTGGGACCGGAAGATGATATCGCGCGTTTCGAATATCTGAAGAAATCGGCGCGCAATTTCGGTTCCGTGCTGATCGGCATCGAAACGAAGAACGCATCAAACTTCAAGCTTCTGGAAAAGAAATTCGCAGAAGCCGGTTGGGCTTATCAGGACATCACGGACAATCAGGTACTCGCTGATTTCATCATCTGATTTTGATGGTTTAAGCGAAATCGGTTGCTTTTTCGGTGAAAACACCCCATATGCCGCGTCAGGCGCATGGGCCGACGTTTTCGTCGGCTTTCCCGGCATTGGACTTGTTGCGTCTCGCCTCTGTCTTTCGGAATGGTCCGGAAGCGGGGAGACCCGAGAAAATGTTCGGGCACGGCAGCGCAAGTCGCCAGGAGTTTGAAGACTTCGGCGTCCCGTCGTTATCATTGTACAGATAGAGTTCGGCAAGTTGCGCTTGACCGGCATTTGGATGCGGACCATGACATCATGGTGCCGCCGAAAGAGATTGAATTGACAAAAGAAATTACGGGCGGTTTTGCCGCTCTTGGCGTTACCGGCATTTTGCTCAAGGGCGTCGAAGCCGCTGGCATGACCGAGCCGAAGCCGATCCAGTTGCAGGCGATCCCGCACCAGCTTGAGGGTCGCGATATTCTGGGCATTGCGCAGACGGGCTCCGGCAAGACCGCAGCTTTCAGCTTGCCGATCCTGCAGAAGATCATCGGCCTCGGCGACAAGCGCCGTCCGAAGACCGCGCGCGCCCTGATCCTCGCACCGACGCGCGAACTTGCAGTGCAGATCGAGCAGACGATCCGCAATGTTTCCAAACACGCGCATATCTCGACAGCGCTTGTTCTTGGTGGCGTTTCCAAACTGTCGCAGATCAAGCGTATCGCACCGGGCATTGACGTTCTGATCGCGACGCCAGGTCGCTTGACCGATTTGATGCGTGACGGTCTGGTGGACCTTTCGCAGACGCGCTGGCTTGTTCTCGACGAAGCGGATCGCATGCTGGACATGGGCTTCATTAACGATGTGAAGCGCATCGCAAAGGCAACCCACTCCGACCGTCAGACCGCGCTGTTTTCGGCCACTATGCCGAAAGAAATCGCGTCTCTGGCTGGAAGCCTGCTGCGTGATCCAGTCCGCGTTGAAGTGGCTCCGCAGGGAACGACGGCTGCCGAAATCACGCAGGTCGTGCATCCTGTGCACACCAAGGAGAAGCGTCGTCTTTTGTCCGCACTGCTGGGTGACAAGGCTATGCGTTCGGTCATCGTCTTCACCCGTACGAAGCACGGTGCCGACGCAGTGGTTCGTCATCTGGAGCGCGATGGCTATGAAGTTGCCGCCATTCACGGCAACAAGTCGCAGAATGCACGCCAGCGCGCGCTGAACGGATTCCGTGATGGGTCGCTGCGGATTCTGATTGCAACCGATATTGCCGCGCGCGGTATCGACGTGCCGGGTATCAGCCATGTCGTGAACTATGATCTGCCTGACGAGCCGGAAACCTATGTGCACCGTATCGGCCGTACTGGCCGAAATGGCGCTAGTGGCGCTTCAATCACACTCTATGATCCGGCAGCGGAAGAATCCAAGCTGAGAGCTGTCGAGCGTGTGACGCGCAACAAGCTTCCGATCAAGGATGCACCTGTGGAGCTTGCACCTGCTCCGGCACCGCGCGCAGCGGCTCCGGGCGAACGCCCACAGAAGACCCAGCATCGCAAGGGCGGAACGGCGCAGAAGCCGCGTCGTGCAGCCCCGAAGTCAGGCGACCATCGTACAGGCGGTCACGCAGCAGGTGAAGCGGCTCCGAAAGCAAAGCGTCCGTTCCGTCGTAAGCGTCGCAATGCCAACGGCAATGGCGGACAGCGCGCAGCGTAAGCTTGCCTTGAATATTTTTCCAGAAAGCCGCCCATTTCGGGCGGCTTTTCTATTTATGGCCGCAAGATGGGTTTCAGTTTGCGTAATGGCTTGGAAAAATATTCTATGCTTGCTTGAAGGGCAGGGCCGTTCCTCATAATTTCCTCTTCAAAACAGGAAGGACGGAAGCCATGTTCCAATCGGTGCTCGACGCAATCGGCAATACGCCATTGATCCATTTGAAGAAGGCTTCCGAACTGACCGGCTGCGCAATTTACGGCAAGGCCGAGTTTCTCAATCCCGGACAGTCGGTGAAGGACCGCGCAGCGCTCTATATTATTCGCGATGCCGAAAAGCGTGGGCTTCTGAAACCCGGTGGTGTCATCGTTGAAGGTACGGCCGGCAATACCGGCATCGGCCTCACGATGGTTGCAAAAGCGCTTGGCTATCGGACAGTTATCGTTATTCCCGAAACGCAGAGCCAGGAAAAGAAGGACGCCCTGCGCCTGCTTGGCGCCGAACTGATTGAAGTTCCAGCCGCACCCTATCGAAATCCGAACAATTATGTACGCCTGTCGGGACGATTGGCCGAGCAACTTGCCAAAAGCGAACCCAATGGCGCGGTATGGGCCAATCAATTCGATAATCCGATCAACCGGCAGGCCCATATCGAAACCACGGCGCAGGAAATCTGGCGTGATACTGACGGTAGGGTGGATGGGTTTGTCGCCGCTGTCGGATCGGGCGGAACGCTTGTCGGCACTGCATTCGGCCTGAAGGACCACAATGCCGACATCAAGATCGCACTTGCCGATCCATATGGAGCCGCGCTCCATTCCTTCTATACGACAGGCGAACTGAAGGCCGAAGGCGACTCGATTACAGAAGGCATCGGGCAGGGGCGTATTACTGCCAATCTGGAAGGATTCACCCCCGATTTCTCCTATCGCCTTTCCGACGCGGAAGCGCTCGATATCGTGTTCGACCTCGTGGAAAATGAGGGGCTTTGCCTCGGCGGTTCTTCGGGTATCAATATCGCAGGCGCAATCCGGCTTGCAAAAGATCTCGGGCCGGGCCACACAATTGTGACGGTGCTTTGCGACTATGGTAATCGTTATCAGTCCAAGCTGTTCAATCCTGCTTTCCTGCGCGGTAAAGATTTGCCTGTGCCGGGATGGCTGGAGAGGAAGACCGAGATAGACATACCGTTCGAGGGATAATCATGGCATACGAGACCGAAGCGCTTTTCCGCGAAGATTCCTATCTTTCAACGGCGGAGGGCACGGTACTCGCCATTACCGAGACGGGCGGGATTATTCTCGACCAGACAAATTTCTATGCGACCTCCGGCGGCCAACCGGGGGATATCGGCTTTCTCGAACGCGCTGACGGTGCTCGTATCGAGATAGCGGCGACTGTCACCGGCGAAAACAAGAACGAAATCATTCATGTTCCGGCAGAAGGGCAGGCTTCGCCCGCTGTCGGTGAAAAGCTGGTCCTGCATGTCGACTGGCCGCGTCGCTACAAGCTGATGCGGATGCATACGGCATGCCACCTGCTTTCCGTTGTCTGCCCGTTCCCGATTACTGGCGCTGCTGTGGGCGAGGATGAAAGTCGCGTTGATTTCGACCTTCCCGACGCGAGCTACACCAAGGAATTCGTGACGGAAAAGCTCATGGAACGGGTGAACGCGAATGACGCGGTTGCCATTCGCTGGATCAGTGATGAAGAATTCCTTGCAAATCCGGATATCGTGAAGTCGAAGAATGTGCGTCCGCCGGTCGGGCTCGGTCGCATACGTCTTGTCCTTATTGGTGAAAACGGTGTGGTGGATTCGCAACCTTGCGGCGGTACGCACGTTTCCGAAACGCAGGAAGTGGGTGAAATCCACATCGGCAAGATCGAGAAAAAGGGCAAGGAAAACCGCCGGTTCCGCATTCGTTTTGGCGCTCTGCCAGAAGCCTGAACCCATTGTTTTCCGCATGTTTCCGGTTTTGCGAAATATGCTTGAGGAGTGTTGACCCATGGTAGAGAAAAGCGCCTTCGTCGTTTCACAGGATTGGTTGAAAGAGCGGCTCGGCAAGCCCGGCCTCGCGATTGTCGATGCCTCCTGGTATCTCCCGGCTGCTGGACGCAATGGTGAGGGCGAATACAACGCCGGACATATTCCGGGCGCCGTATTCTTCGATCAGGAAAAGATTGCTGACAAGGAATCCGGCCTGCCGCACACCCTGCCGTCGCCACAGCTTTTCGCGCAGCATGTAGGAGCCATGGGAATCACGGCTGATGAGACTGTCGTGGTCTATGACGGGGTTGGCATGTTTTCAGCGCCGCGCGTCTGGTGGATGTTCCGTGTCATGGGTGTGAAAAATGCCTATGTGCTGGATGGCGGCTTCGACGGCTGGAAAAAGGCCGGTTACCCGGTCACCGATGAAGTGACAAAGATTGCGCCAACGCTGTTCACGCCCTCGTTCAACGAGGCGGTAGTCGTTGATTTCAAGCAGATGCGTGAAATCGTGGACGAACGACGCTCGCAGATCGCCGATGCACGCGCAGCCGGTCGCTTCACCGGACGTGATGCCGAGCCACGTGCGGGCATGCGCTCCGGCCATATGCCCGGAGCGCGCAACGTTCCCGTCGGCACCTTGTCTGAAAACGGTGAGTTGAAGGATCTGGCGAGCCTGCGCAAGATTTTCGATGAAGCCGGGGTCGATCTTTCCAAGCCGGTAGTTACAAGCTGTGGCTCCGGCGTGACCGCAGCGGTCATCATGCTGGCGCTGGCCTCGGTCGGTCACACGGATAATCGTCTTTACGACGGCTCCTGGAGTGAATGGGGCAGCAGGCAGGATACGCCCGTTGTCACCGGTGAAGCCGAATAAGCATGACCGAAAAACTGACTGCCCGCATCACTCATCTGGAAATGTCTGCTCGTCAGGCCACTCAGGTGCCAGTGCCGTCTGGCATCCGACTCGCGATCATGCGTGCGGGTGCCATGCCGGTTCATTACTATCGCTATCTCTATGAACAGATCGGTCGCAAGCATCACTGGATGATGCGGCGTGTTCAGACTGACGCGGAAGTTGCAGCCGTAATTCATGCCGATACGACTGAAATCCACGTTCTCTACGCGGATGGCTGTCCGGCAGGTTTTGTCGAACTAGATCTGTCGGCTTTGCCGGAAGCTGCCGAAATTGTCTATTTCGGTCTCATCGATGATTTTCAGGGACGGGGCCTCGGCAAGTTCTTCCTGAATGAAGGGATTTCAGCCGCCTGGGCGCACGGGCCTGAAAAGGTGACGATCCATACCAACACGCTCGATAGCCCGCGCGCATTGCAGCTCTACCAGAAAATGGGCTTCGTGCCGGTTGGGTGGTCCGAAGAAGTCGTCGAACCCTGGAAATGAAGCTGGCGCTATCCGCGCGCCACTTCCCGGGCACTGGCGATAGAGACGACCGACGCGCTGGCCAGGCGCCCACTTTCCTCATCGAAGACCACAAAGTTGCGCCCGCGCTGCTTGGCCATATAGAGGCAACGGTCTGCGCGGCTGAGCACTTGCGAGTTCGTTTCGTTCTTGGGTGCAGAAGCAACACCGATACTGATCGTCAACGGATAAACCTGATATTCAGTCGTATGAAAAGGCGTGTTTTCTACTTCCGCGCGTATGCGCTGTGCAACGCGCATACCTGTTTCGCCACTGGCGCCCGGCAGAAAAACGCAGAATTCCTCTCCACCGATACGTCCGACAAGGTCGCCTTTTCGCGTCACATTCTGAAGCGCGAAGGCGATCAGTTTCAACGCACGGTCGCCAACGCCATGGCCGAACGTGTCGTTGATCGCCTTGAAGTGGTCGGCATCGATAACAAGCAAGGTGCCGGTTTCGATACGTGACCGGCTGATCTTCATGGCTTCAAACAGTGCCTCACGATTAAGAAGGCCGGTCATATGGTCAATCCGTGACCGTGCCTGCAGTTCAACATGGGCTTTTTCAAGCTGGAGATATGCATCTCTCAGCTTGCTATGCTGATGAAAAATATAGGCAAGGGAAGGGAAGGCCGTCGCTGCGGGAATGCCCGCGCTGAGGCTGAGTGCAATGATGCCTGGCGTAACGCCAGCTGAATAAGCCACTATCGCCGTTGCTCCCAGAGAGAACACAACGACGGACAGCGTTATCAGTGCTGCTTTCACAAGAGCAGTCTTCTTCATTCCCTCGCACTCCCAACCCTGAGTGAGGATGATCAACGACCCCGCCTGAACCCTGAATGAACGGGTTATATTTTGCGGGCCTTATAAAAGGAACGCCTGAGAGGGGAAAGACACTACCACGCACTTCCTACAATTTTTTGTTTATGAGTGCCATTAATGACACAATCATAGGTAGCATGATGGTTATATATTACGAGGAAATGTAATTAAGCACAACTATGTTTAAAAGAACCGCCTCGATAAGACATAAATCGTAACTAGCTAATATAAATCAGGAAATAGCTATCAGAGGATAGTGTACAAAATCCCGAAGCGTCGAAGGGCATGACGCTCCGGGATTTTGGCTATTGATAGCTTGAATCAGAAGACCGCCAAGTATTTCAGAAGCGAAATGATGCCGATGATGATCACGATAACTTGAGCGATCTGTTTGACCTTGGCATCCAGAGGCAGCATATTGATGAGATAAAGTACGAGGAAGATAACAAGAATTGTTATCAGAAGGCTGATGAGGATGGACATAGGCGGTCTGATCCTTCCCGGAACTTGGGGTTGCGTTGCTTAACCGACGACCGTTCCTCCGCGCCGTCCGATTGAGCCCGTTCAAACCGGGAGAAAGAGCAGGGGCTCTTGCAACCGGCACATCGTCTCCAATCCAAAAACAATGTGCCGGTTAACGTCCCAAAGAACAGAAGGTTCCGCTTTATAAGCAAGAACTTAAACCAAACTGGCGCCGAATAGCGCCAGACTTTCCTGATAATCAGCCGCGCATACTACCCGTCTCGCGGCGGCGCTGATGCCAGCCAAAAGCCTCTTCGATCAGGTGAGGCGTGTGCCCGCCGCGCGCACATGCACGGTCGAAATAATCGTTGAGTTGCGGGCGATAATCCGGGTGTGCGCAATTGTCGATGATGACACGTGCGCGTTCACGCGGGGCGAGGCCGCGTAGATCGGCAAGGCCCTGTTCCGTCACGAGAATATCCACGTCATGTTCCGTATGGTCGACATGCGTGACCATGGGAACGACCGAGGATATGGCACCGTTCTTGGCTTCAGATTTGGTGACGAAGATTGAGATGAAGGCGTTACGGGCAAAGTCGCCTGAACCGCCGATCCCGTTCATCATATGTGTGCCGTCGACATGCGTGGAATTCACATTGCCGTAAATGTCGAATTCCAGCGCGGTATTGATGCCGATAATGCCGAGACGGCGGATAACTTCCGGGTGGTTGCTGATTTCCTGCGGGCGCAGAATAAGCTTGTCCCGGTAACGGTCGATATTGTTGAAGACACGCTCTCCGCAGGCGGGGCTGAGCGTGATCGACGATCCGGAGGCAAAATCGAGCTTTCCGGCATCGAAGAGATCGAATGTGCTGTCCTGCAGCACTTCGCTATACATGCGTAGATTATGGAACGGGCTGTCGGCAAAACCGTTCAATACGGCATTTGCAATGGTGCCAATACCAGCCTGAAGCGGGTTGAGCGTCAGGTCGAGGCGTCCGGCGGCCACTTCCTGCATCAGAAATTCGATCAGATGGCCCGCAATGGCTATTGTTTCGCCGTCGGCCGGTTCCACGGTCGATGCGCTGTCATTTTCCTGCGTGATGACAATGCCCGCGATCTTTTCCGGCGGAATGGGAATATAGGGCAGGCCGACGCGGCTGTCGCATGCCGTGACCGGTATCGGGTCGCGGGAAGGGCGCTTCGTTGGAATATAGATGTCGTGCAGACCTTCAAGCGCCATCGGCTGATTGAGGTTCAGTTCTACGATCACCTTGTCGGCAAGAATAGCAAAGCTTGCGGAATTACCGATCGACGTCGTGGGAATGATCCCTCCGCTTTCGGTAATGGCAAGAGCCTCGACCACAGCGTAGTCGATAGGACCGATCTGGTTCGAGCGCAATTGCTCGACGGTTTCGGAAAGATGCTGGTCGATGAACATTACTTCGCCGCGATTGATGGCGGCGCGCAGGGTTCTGTCGACCTGAAATGGCATGCGTCGTGAGAGCACATGGGCTTCGGTGAGAAGCTTGTCGACGTCGTGACCGAGCGACGCGCCGGTAATCAGCGTGATCTTGAAGGGATCAGTTGCGGCACGAGCGGCCATGGCAACCGGCACAGCCTTGGCGTCGCCAGCACGGGTAAATCCACTCATGCCGACGATCATGCCATCCTGGATAAGGCTCGCGGCTTGTTCTGCGGTAATGATCTTGTCTCGAAGCGAAGTGTTTCGAATACGTGCTTCCAACATCTTTAAATCTACCTTCCTTCCCATCGGGCCGTCCCATCCGGGTTGTCCCATTCGGGCTTGAGCCGGAAATGGCGCTCGCCGTCTCGAAAGCAAGATACTGCTACCGATCATTTGCGAACTACGATGCCGCCCGGGTAATAACCTATATGGACCGACAGTACACGCATGCTTTGGTCTTAGATGCCAAGACAGATCGCCGTGATACAGGGTGTGTTTCCCACGTCATGCGATTCTTCGAAATGATTGAAATCAACGATGCAAAGCAGGCAGCTTGCTCGTCCCATCGATATTAGGGCAGGATACAAACGGCCGATTTTCAACGATACACGTCGATCACATAAGATAGATTATGGAACTATCCGATATTGATCCGGTCTGGAATTTGGGGAGCCGCGAGACTGGCTAGGATCCTTCAAGGCTCGATGTGAGCCCTGAATGTCAGTCCAGAATGTCAGTCCAGAATATTAGAGCATTTCCTGCTTTCGGGAGACATGCTCTAACGACGCCGAGCGATATAGAGATGGCCTGGAACTGGCGCTCCTTGCTCGCTGCGTACGACAATATCGTCGCAACGCACACAATCCATTCCGTGATTGTCGAGCATGGCACGCACATAGGATTGTGCATGCGCAAAGCGCTGATAATCTCCGACCATGAATGCGCGCCCGGCCAGTCGCGTATCGTCGAGTGTCTCGCTGGAGAAGCCGAAATGTCCGCCGGATGACAGATGCGCGGCTACACCTGCGAAGAATTTGTCGAGTTCACCCATGTAAGGCAAAACGTCGGTGGCAACGATCAGGCCCCATTGCGGTTCGCCGGTCGTTTCGAGAAAACGAACAGCTTCGCCAACGAACAGCGCCTGATAGTCGCCTTTTTCGTAAGCGACTTCGATCATGTTCTCAGAAATATCGACGCCGGTCTTATGTCCGGCCATGTCGTCGAGCGCATCAGCGGATAAGCCAGTGCCACAGCCCAGATCGAGCATGCGTTCTGCGAAAAGTTCGTCGTCCATGTCGAGAAGCATTTCCCGCAGTTGAAGCGGAACGTCGTAACCGAGCTGGTCAACAAGGATCGTATCGAACATTTCGGCATGCTGATCGAAAAGCGTCGAAACATAGGCATCCGGCGCCTTCAGCGGCACCGCACCGCGCCCCATGCTCGCAAGCCGTACGGCAGCGCCGCCATGGTCCTCGGGGTCGATGCGCAGCACATCTTCATAAGCCTTGGCAGCAGCATCGAAATCGCCGGCTTTTTCCAGCGCGAGCGCCCGGTTATAGGCTTCTGCAAGCGCTTCCTGATCGAAAGCCGATTTGTCGTCTTCAGCCATTGATATCTGCCTTTCCGGTCTTGCACAGGCACATGTGCAAAGACAGCGCAACAACCGCGCAAATCTCGTTAGAACATATTCGATATGAGGGCCAGAAACCCGCAATACGAGAGTAGTCCCCTGCTCGCTCTCCTACGCCGATCCCGTTGTTCCCGCAAGCGCCGCGTGGGATGGTTATTTCTTTTATATCTTAAGTAGATATCTCTAATATTATTATTAGAACTGTGAATATATCAAGTATTTAAAGGAAAAATCTATCCTGGCGATTGATTAATATTATTCTTATGGCGAATTTTATTCGGGTGTTGTTTTTCACAATGAGGCTCAGATGTGCAGTTCAAATTTGAAACCATTTGTCTTTTTAGGTGCTATGGCGGCTGGCATTACCCACGCATATGCCGATGCAGACCAGGAACTGGCCAGGAAGCTGGCCAATCCCATTTCCAGCCTTATAAGCGTACCATTCCAGAGTAATTACGATTGCTGTTTTGGCCCTAAGGACTCTTACCGATACACACTCAACATTCAGCCGGTTGTTCCATTTTCACTGAATGAGGACTGGAACCTCATTGTCCGCACGATAGTTCCGATCGTTTACCAGCAGGCTCCAGCGGCCGGTTTCGACAATCGTTTCGGACTGAGCGATACAGAACAGAGCTTCTTCTTTTCGCCTGCCCAGTCTGTAGACGGCATAACCTGGGGTGTCGGTCCGGTATTCTTGTGGCCAACCGCTACCAATAGCGAGCTTGGAACTGGAAAATGGGGCGCAGGCCCTACCGGCGTCATTCTTAAACAACAAGGCGGCTGGACCTATGGCGCGTTGGCCAACCATATATGGTCATATGCCGGGCACAGCGACCGCGATGCCGTCAGCCAGAGCTTTATCCAGCCATTTCTTACCTATACATTTCCCGATACGACAGCACTGAACTTATCATCGGAAACATCCTATGACTGGACTTCAGAACAGTGGACCGTGCCAATAAACGCTGGCATATCGAAGGTCTTCAAGTTTGGAGAACAACGGGTCAGCATTGGCGTGTCCGCGCGATATTATGCCGAAGCACCATCGGACGGTCCCAAATGGGGAGCCCGCTTTGTAACTACCTTCCTGTTCCCCGAAAAATAGCCGGGACAGACTTGCAGAGACCCCTACTCCGCAGCGGCAGTAACGCGCTCGTCGTGTTCTCTATGATCGCCAAGCTTTCTCGCGATCACGGCGCAGGCCATAAGCTGAATCTGGTGAAAGAGCATCAAGGGTAGAACAATGCTGCCGACATTCGCACCGGCAAAAATCGCGCTTGCCATCGGTGCACCGCTGGCAAGGCTCTTTTTCGATCCGCAGAACATGATCGTGATGCGGTCTGGACGGTTGAAACCGAGCAACTTGCTGCCGTACCAGGTGGCGAGCAGCACGGCGACCAGCAGGACGATGTTGACGCCCACCATCATGCCGAGATCGTCCCACGACACGGTGCGCCAAAGGCCTTCGACTACAGCTTCGCTGAAGGCCAGATAGACCACCATCAGGATGGAGCCGCGATCAACAAAGCCGAGTCCCTTGTTGTGGCGGCGCATGAAATTGCCGATCCATGGCTGTAGAATCTGTCCGAGCACGAATGGTGCGAGCAGTTGCAGCAGAATGGATTCCAGTGCGTCGATCGATATTCCGCCGCCGCCTTTGACAGCGAATAACAGGCCAACCAGAAGCGGCGTGAGAAACATGCCAAAAATGTTCGATGCTGACGCCGACACGATTGCGGCTGAGACATTGCCGCCCGCAATCGAGGTGAAGGCGATGGACGACTGGACCGTCGAAGGCAACACACAGAGAAAGAGGATGCCTGTATAGAAAGCCGACTGTGACAAGCCGGGAATGGTCCAACCTGCTACCAGACCGAGGATCGGAAACAGGATGAACGTCGACGAAAGGACTGCCAGATGCAGTCTCCAGTGCGTTATGCCTGCGACCACAGCCTCGCGCGAGAGCCGGGCGCCATGCAGGAAGAACAAAAGCCCAACCGCAAATTTCGTGGCTATCGCAAACCAGTCTGCAAATTCACCGCGGACGGGAAGCACAGATGCAATCAGGATGGTCACGATCAGCATGCTGGTGAATTTGTCAGGCAGAAAGCGCATTATATCGTCCAATCTTGCAGGCATGGCGGAACGCAACGCCTGCTTGAGTGATAGGGCTACCGAGCTTATGCCCGTTCATAAACCTCTCGGAAGGAGTTGCAATCCCTCGGATGTCGGGAAATGACTCACACTTTCGAGATAATATCTCGAACAGCAAGCCATTTCAGCCCGGTTCGGTTTACTCGTAGCCGTTGGGATTTTTCGATTGCCAATGCCACATATCCTGGCACATTTCGCGCAGGTTCTTCTCAGCAGACCAGCCAAGGAAGTCGCGGGCAAAACTCGGATCGGCATAGCATTCCGCTACATCGCCCAGGCGGCGCGGTGCAATCTCGTATTTGATCTCGCGGTTCGAAACATGCTCGAATGCCTTTACCACGTCGAGAACGCTATAGCCCTGCCCCGTGCCCAGATTGACCGAAAAGCACTGCGGCTCATCGAGCTTCTTGAGTGCTTTCAGGTGACCGGCAGCCAGATCCACTACATGGATATAGTCGCGAACACCGGTGCCGTCAGGCGTCGGATAATCATTGCCCCAGACATTTAGTTTCTCACGACGACCGGTGGCGACCTGCGCGATAATTGGCATCAGATTGTTCGGAATGCCCTTTGGATCTTCGCCGATCAGGCCACTCTCATGCGCACCGACCGGGTTGAAATAACGCAGGATGGCAATCTTCCAGCTCTTGTCGCCGTTATAAATATCGCGAAGCATGTCCTCAATGACAAGCTTGGTACGGCCGTAGGGATTTGTTGCCGTTAGCGGCTGGTCTTCGGTGATAGGCAATTTCTGCGGATCGCCATAAACCGTGGCGGATGAGCTGAAAACCAAAGTCTTGACGCCGGTTGCTTCCATCGCCTGCAGCAGGCGGAGCGTACCGACCACATTGCAATCATAATAGAGCATCGGCTTTTCGCTCGATTCTCCAACGGCTTTCAGACCTGCAAAGTGAATGACAGCGGTGCATTTGTGATGCCGGATCACCTGTTCCAGAAAAGCGCGATCTCTTATATCACCTGCTTCCCGGCGCGGTGCGCGCCCGGTAATCTTTTCGATGCGATGCAGGGCTTCCGGATGGCTGTTGTCAAAATTGTCGACCACAACGACGTCGTGGCCTGCCTCGATGAGCTGAACACAGGTGTGCGAACCGATATAGCCAGCGCCGCCAGTCACAAGAATTGTCATCGTTTATGTATCCGCTTGTTGAACATACCGCCCCGATGTGCGATCCCCGGCTGACTATGCAAAATCAGTAAGAGACTTCAAGCCATCAGGTGCGATTCTCTTGAATGGTTGCAGTAGATCAGCGAAGTTTGACGGAGCGATGATGAAACCATCCCGCAATATTGATCGCCTTCTGGAAATCATGGCAGCGCTCCGCGATCCTGAAACCGGCTGTCCGTGGGATGTGGAGCAGAGTTTCGAAACCATCATGCCTTATACGCTTGAGGAAACTTACGAAGTCCTCGATGCTATAGAGCGCAACGATATGGACGATCTGCGCGAAGAGCTTGGCGATCTGCTGTTGCAAGTGGTGTTCCATTCACGCATGGCCGAAGAACAGGGCAGCTTTGCATTCGGTGATGTCGTGGAAGCCATCACGCATAAGATGATCAGGCGGCATCCGCATGTCTTTGGCGACGCTGAAGCCAGAAGTGCCGGCATGGCCAAGGGCTCGTGGAATCGCATCAAGGCGGAAGAGAAGGCTGAGCGGGCTGAACGGCGCTCAAAACTCGGGCTGGAAACGACCGAGAAGAATGGCTTTCTGGACGATATTCCACAAGCGTTCCCTGCCCTGCTGCGTGCGCTGAAGCTTCAGCAGAAAGCCGCGAAAGTCGGCTTCGACTGGTCTGAGGCAGCGCCGATCCTCGACAAGATCGCCGAGGAAACCGCAGAGCTGAAGGAAGCTATGGCGGCGAAGGAGCGCGCGGATATCGAAGAGGAATATGGCGACTTGCTGTTTGCCATGGTCAATCTTGGCCGCCATCTCGAAATTGATGCGGAAACTGCACTCGTCGCCGCCAATGAGAAATTCAAGCGGCGGTTCCATTTCATCGAAAGAACACTTGGTGAAACCGGAAGCGACCTTGATGCCGCTACCCTCGATGAAATGGAAGCGATCTGGGGCGAAGCCAAGAAAAAGGGCCTCTAACTATTTGTTTTTACGCATTTTCGGACGCAAAACCGTTTCACACTTTTGCTGGAGTGCTCAATCGGCCTATTTCTCATCTTCCCATTTTGGGCGGAACATCTGATAGACGTTTTCCGTTGTTGCGAAATCCATATAACCGAGTCTGCTGACAGGTCTGGCCTTCGCGATATCGATGAGACCGTCGGTCAGAACCTGTTCATCGATATGCACGCCGACGACTTCGCCAATCACCATGTAATTATCGGTCGGCCTGCCCTCCTTGTCCTGCAATCGCTTGATTTCCACAGCAACGCATTCAAGAGCGGCATAAGCTTCCTTGACGCGTGGGGCCGCGATAAGCCTGCTTGGCGCTCTGGTTAATCCGGCATATTCAAACTCGCTGATCCCGCGAGGCGCATTGACGGATGAGGCATTCATCTGTGTTCTCAGATGATCGCTCACCAGATTTACGGTGAACTCGCCGGTTTCTTCAATGAACGAAACGCTGTCCTTTGCGCCGCTCGATGAAAACATAACCATCGGCGGCGTGTCGCAGATCGCGTTGAAGAAAGAGTAGGGCGCGAGATTGACGGCGCCCTCTTTCGACTGCGTCCCGATCCAACCAATGGGGCGCGGGGCGACGATTGCCTTGAACGGATTATGGGGCAGCGGGTGCCCTTCCCTTGGTTCATAAAACATATGTTTATCCGTTGATTAGCAAGTCTTGTTGGAGTCGACTCTAAGCTTGCGTCCATGGACCGGAATATTCAGTCACAATCTTGTCCATATCGGCTCTCGGGCGTTCTGGCATCTTGTTTGCTGCCGTTCCGATATGGACGAATCCGGCAACACGTTCATTGGGTGCCAGTCCCAGAAAAGCGCGGGCGGGTGCGTCATCTGAATACCAGTTTGTAATCCAGTTGCTGGCATATCCAAGCGCGCTGGCAGCCGTGCATAGGTTCATCGCGACAGCGCCCGCCGAAAGGAACTGTTCCCATTCCGGAATGCGTTCATGTGCGACGGGCGATGACACCACGCCGACAACGAGCGGCGCGCGCGAAAAACGTGTCAGCTCTTTTTCCTTCCGCCCTTCTGGCATCGGACCTTCGATCTCTTCAGCACGCTGAGCAAGATACTCGCCGACTTTCAGCCGTGCATCACCGCGATACAGGATGAAACGCCAGGGCGTCAGGCGTCCGTGATCAGGCACACGTGCTGCAACTTTCAGCAAGGCTGCAAGTTCCTCGCCCTCGGGTGCTGGCTCGGAAATCGCCGAAATCGGGGTGGAACTGCGCTGCGCCAGAAAATCAAACACCGGATGGGCCACGGTAACCTCGTTATTAAAATGCTGCTTATCTTGCTCCACTTATTCGGGAGCTGCTTCTTCTCGCCCGTTGCATCCGAACTGTAAAGTTAAAATTCGGGGATGGATTAATTGCAGGAAGTTAGAAAAATGCGTGTGCCGGAAGCAATTTGGCCTTGAATTCGCCACCCGCATAGGCTCAAAAATACTGCATGTCGGATCGCTTGAACCTGTTTTATCCAAAGAGAAAAAATGCCCTGCGCGGCGGATCGTTTGTAACAGCGATTTTGCTTGCCGTCAGTGCAGTGCCATCCACGGCTCAGGGCCTTGATCCGCAGACAAATATCCCACAGTTGCAGACCACAACGACCGGCCTGCCGGACCTACCGCCGCCGCCGCTCAATCTCCCGACGTTGAACACTTACGCCTCTCCGTCCAGCCCCGAGAACAATCCGCTTATCCAGACGCGTGAACTCGATCTCAAGGCGCGGCTGAGTGAAAGTGGCGGTGATATTCCGACAGGTCTCGTATGGCGCGTATTTTCGCCTGACGTCGGAGCTGATGGTCAATTGCCGCTCATCGCAAGCGCACAGGGCGGTAGCGCCGTGTTCAATCTGCCGGAAGGCAGCTATCTGGTGCATGTGGCCTATGGGCGTGCCGGAGCCACCAAGCGGATTACCGTCGGCAATGCGACCCGTCATGAAATAATGATGCTCGATGCAGGTGGAATGAAGCTCAGTGCGATTCTGCCCGATGGTGGCAAGATCAATGACGATCTCCTGCGGTTTTCTATCTATGCCGACGAAGACAACAATGATCGTTCGCTGATCGTGCCTGACGTCAAGCCGAACGCGGTCATTCGCCTCAACAGCGGCACCTATCACGTTGTTTCCAACTATGGCACGGCGAACGCCACCATTCGGGCCGATATCCGTGTGGAAGCGGGAAAGCTGACTGAAGCGACTGTCCAGCATCGCGCCGCGGAAGTGACGTTGAAGCTTGTGCGCGAGCGCGGTGGCGAGGCACTTGCCGATACGTCCTGGTCCATCCTGAATGCTTCCGGCGATGTGGTGCGCGAAAGCGCTGGCGCTTATTCATCGATGGTACTTATCGAAGGCGATTATGTTGCCGTCGCCAAGAACAAGGACCGCATCTACCAGCGGGATTTCAAGGTTTCTTCCGGCAAGAATGAAGAGGTTGAAGTCGTCGCCAATGGCGAATCCGAATCTGTCCAAGACAGCATGGATTGAACTTAAGCTATCTGCAAAAGCAAAAGGCCGCGCAATGCGCGGCCTTTTTATTGTGTTAGCCACCGTTCTTGAGGCGGAGCAGATCGGGCGGGGTCGCCTCTTCCACCAGCCGTGCGATGGCTTCATCAAGCGTCATGGATTCCTGATCTCGCGAACCAAGACGGCGCATATTGACCGTGTTCTCTTCGGCTTCGCGCTTACCGCAGACGAGGATCACCGGAACCTTCTGCAAGGAATGCTCACGAACCTTGTAGTTGATCTTCTCGTTGCGCAGATCGGTCGCAACCTGCAGTCCAGCGGCTTTCAGCTTGGCTGCGGCCTGCGCTGCATATTCGTCGGCATCCGAGGTGATCGTGGCGACGACAACCTGCACTGGAGCAAACCACAAAGGCATGTGACCGGCGAAATTTTCGATCAGGATGCCGAGGAAGCGTTCCATCGAACCGCAGATTGCGCGGTGAATCATCACCGGCTGGCGCTTTTCCGAATCCTTGTCGATATAGAAGGCGCCAAAGCGTTCCGGCAGGTTGAAATCCACCTGCGTGGTGCCGCACTGCCATTCACGGCCGATGGCGTCCTTCAGCGTATACTCAAATTTCGGACCGTAGAAAGCGCCCTCGCCCGGCAGAATGCCGGTCTTGATGTTGTTGGACTGCTGCTGGATCTTTTCCAGCACCGACATCATCACGCTTTCGGCACGATCCCAGAGCTCATCCGAGCCGACGCGCTTTTCAGGACGGGTCGACAGCTTGATGGTGATCTCTTCGAAACCGAAATCCTTGTAGACCGACAGGATCAGGTCATTGATGCGCAGGCATTCCGCAGCCATCTGTTCTTCGGTGCAGAAGATGTGTGCATCGTCTTGCGTAAAGCCGCGCACGCGCATCAGGCCGTGCAATGCGCCTGAAGGCTCATAGCGGTGCACATTGCCGAATTCAGCAAGCTTGATCGGCAGGTCGCGATAGGACTTGAGGCCATGCTTGAAGATCATCACATGGCCGGGGCAGTTCATCGGCTTCAGCGCAAAGACGCGATCGTCGTCGGTTTCTTCACCCGCGACAGTCACCTTGAACATGTTGTCGCGATACCAGCCCCAGTGGCCAGAAGTTTCCCAGAGCGACTTGTCGAGCACCTGCGGCGCGTTCACTTCCTGATAACCGTGGCTGTCGAGGCGGCGACGCATATAGCTCACCAGATTCTGGAACATCTTCCAGCCCTTGGCGTGCCAGAACACGACGCCTGGTCCCTCTTCCTGGAAATGGAACAGGTCCATTTCACGGCCGAGGCGGCGGTGATCGCGCTTCTCAGCTTCTTCAAGCATATGGAGATAGGCCTGAAGATCGTTGTCGTTGGCGAAAGCAGTGCCGTAGATGCGGGTCAGCATCGGATTGTTGGAATCACCGCGCCAGTAAGCACCGGCGACCTTCATGAGCTTGAAGGAATTGCCGATCTGACCGGTTGAGGCCATATGCGGGCCACGGCACAAATCGAACCAGTCGCCCTGATAGTAGATCTTGAGGTCCTGCCCGGACGGAATGGCTTCCACCAGCTCGACCTTGTAGTTCTCGCCCTTGTCGGCAAAAACCTGCTTGGCTTTTTCACGCGACCAGACTTCCTTGGTGAAAGGCTTGTTGCGCTGAATGATCTCGCGCATCTTCTTTTCGATCACGGGAAGATCGTCGGGCGTGAACGGTTCATTGCGCGCAAAGTCGTAGTAGAAGCCGTTCTCGATAACGGGGCCAATGGTAACCTGCGTGCCCGGAAAAAGCTCCTGCACAGCTTCTGCCAGTACGTGCGCCGTATCGTGACGAATGAGTTCGAGCGCGCGCGGGTCTTCGCGCGTCAGAATCTCAATCTTGCCGGAAGCGCCGAGAGGATCGGAAAGATCGCGCACGGTGCCATCGACGGCATAGGCAACAGCTTTTTTTGCGAGAGATTTGGAAATCGATTCAGCGAGGCCCGCGCCGGTCATCGACGCATCGTATTCACGCACAGAGCCATCGGGAAACTGCATGGAAACGGTATTCGACATTCTGATCATCCTTATCCAGTCCCGCCAACGATTGCGGGTGGGTTCATGCGTATGAAAATGAAGGTTGGGTTCTAGTCTTTTTTGCCCAGCCAGTAAAGCGCGACAGACTGACAGCGTCAGGTCGCGCTCATCTGTGCAAACGAAATGAAATCAGTTCCGGATCGGGAGGCAGTCGATCTTCTGCTGCTTCAGCTGCGAGCATGCCTTTTCGGCGGATGCAGAGTCCTTGAAACCGGAAAAACGCGCACGATAGACCTTGCGGCGCTTTTCGGCAGGCGAAATTTCAGCTTTCAGGCCCGGCGCGACCTTGTCGACTGCGGGACGGTATTTGGCCAGCAGCTCCTTGGCACCGGCAAGTGTCGGAGGAGCGCCAAGCTGGATCGTCCAGGCCGATGCACCGGCGGCGGCAGAAGCAATCAGGAAGCCGCCATCGCCCTGCTCAATGCGGGAATCATCGATCAGGTCTGCTACTGCGTCTGCTTTCGGCTGGGTCGGAGCTGCCTGTTTGGCGACAGGCTGCGGCTTCGCCATTGCAACGAGCTGCCCCTTGGCCTCAGTGCCTTGAGTACCGAACCGGGTTAGCAGTTTCGCCATCTGGTCGTCGCGCTGCCGCGCCGATCCAGCCCCCAGTACAACGCCGACAAGATGCTTGTCGTTGATGACGGCAGAGGAAACGAGGTTATAACCCGATACATCCGTGTAGCCGGTCTTGATGCCATCGACGCCCTGATAGCGATACATCAGATTGTTGTGGCCGTTGCGCACACGGTCGCGGAAAGTGAAGGAGCGCTGCGAGAACAGCTCATATTGTTCGGGATAATCGCGGCGAAGCGCCATGCCAAGAACGGCCATATCTCGCGCAGTCGTAAGCTGGGTCGACTTCGCCGTCAGACCCGATGGATTGACGAAGAAAGTGCTCTTCATGCCGATCTGGCGCGCACGCTGCGTCATCAACCGGCCAAAAGCCGCTTCCGATCCAGCGATATATTCGCCCATGACCGTCGCCGCATCATTGGCCGACACGATAATCATCCCATTGATCGCATCGCGGACGGTGATCGTTTCGCCGGGCTTCAGCCAGAGCTTCATGCGAACCTTTGCAGCCGCATTTTTCGATACAGGCATTGCATCGTCCCAATGCAGCGTGCCCGTCTTGAGACCCTCGAAAGCCAGATAAAGCGTCATCATCTTGGCCAGCGAGGCAGGTGCGCGCTGCACATTCGCATCATCCTGCCCAAGGATTCGCCCGCTATCTGCATCGAAAACGATCCAGGACGTATTCGCCATCGCCGCAGACGTACAAAGCACACTCGCACTGAGCGCAAGGGATGCAACGAGACGCGAAAGGCGGGGCGATGATTTCAGCATAACAGCTCACAGGAATAAGGACGCCGGGGGGACATGCAGGCAAATTGCGGCCCGAAAAAGACCACAGCACTGCCTTAAATCCCAATTCTCAATGAAACGTTGATATCCTTAATGAATTATAATCAGCTAACAAAAAACTGTCAGAATTCACAGATGCGGATAATTCGAGGAAGCCGGGAGACGCACGCCCTAAGAAGCCGAGCAGCGCCAATACCGCCAGGGCAGATACCATTTTAGATCGCTGGAGAGTGTTTGCGGCACTGGATCGAAACCATGGGTTCCGAACGGTCCGCAACGCATGACGCGAAAAAGTCCCATCCATCCGCCGCTCCAAAGGCCATAGCGGGCAATGGCTTCATAGGCATATTCGGAACAGGTTGGCAGATGGCGGCAGGAATTGCCGATAAGGGACGACAATGTCACCTGATAGAATCGCACGAATGAAGTGCCGATCACCCTCCCCGGTGTCTTGCGCCAGGGGGCGGTGAAATTCCGGCTATAGCGCTTCCGCGCGCCCTCACCGGCGTGATCCTTGCCGCAAGAACACATCAGGCAGCTTTGGCCTTTTCCTCAATCTGCCGGATGCAATCGACGACCGCATCGAAAGTAAGCAATGTGGAAGCGTGGCGGGCTCTGTATTCGCGGACAGGCTCGAAATATTTCAGGTCGGCAAAACGCCCTTCCGGCGCCGGACCTTCTTCCTTGAGCATTTTGTACATCTCATCGCGAACCGCTTTCAGCTCTTCCGCTGAAGCGCCGATGATATTGCGCGCCATCACGGAGGAAGATGCCTGTCCAAGTGCGCAGGCTTTCACCTCATGCGCGAAATCGGTCACGATACCGTCAGCCATTTTCAGATAGACGGTAACGGTCGATCCGCACAGTTTGGAGTGCACCTTGGCGACCGCATCGGGCTCTGGAATACGCCCCAGACGCTCCATGTTTCCGGCAAATTCCAGGATGCGTTTGTTATAAATATCATCAATCATGGAGGCGAACCTTCCGCTCTGCCGGAGAAAAACAAAATTTTGTCGCCCGACTGCGGTTTGAAGTTGCAATTTAATGTCTATATAATAGGCAGGTAGCGTCTGCGCCATGGGTAACATTAGCACAGACCCGGGGGCAGTCGCACGAAAACCTGTCCGGTGGCCTCAAGCGCCGGATCAATACATCGCCCGCTCGCAAAGCGCATCGTTGTATTGTCCGTTTAACTCGTCTCCTCCTTGAAGGAGACTACTGGAGAATACTGATGGACGCTCGCATCCTCAAAGAAGATGACGAATCCGGCCTGCCGAACAAGCAGGCAGATGTAACTCTTTTGCATGGCAAGCCGACGCAGGCCGATGCAGAAGCAGCCGTACGCACGCTTTTGCTTTGGGCCGGAGACGACCCGGAGCGCGAAGGTCTTCTGGAGACGCCGAAGCGCGTTGCCAAGGCCTATAAGGAACTGTTCGCAGGCTATACGGAAAGCCCGGAAGAAGTCCTCGGCACTGTGTTCGAGGAAGTCGGCGGCTATAATGATCTTGTCCTCGTGAAGGACATTTCGTTCCACTCGCATTGCGAGCATCATATGGTGCCGATTATCGGCAAGGCGCATGTCGCCTATCTGCCCGATCACAAGGTGGTTGGCCTTTCCAAGATTGCGCGCGTCGTGGATATTTTCGCGCGTCGCCTGCAGACGCAGGAAAGCATCACCGCGCAAATCGCCGACAGCATCCAGCGCATTTTGAAGCCACGTGGCGTTGCCGTCATGATCGAGGCCGAGCACATGTGCATGGCCATGCGCGGTATCCGCAAGCAGGGTTCGACGACCATCACCACCACGTTTACCGGCGAAATGCAGGTGAATGCGGAGGAACAGGTGCGTTTCATGACCCTGACCCGCAGATAAGCGGCAGACAATGAGCTTCTTTCCTGCCCAGCCTTCCGACAAGAAGGCCGTTGAAGAAGGCGCGGCATTTATGCCGCGCTTCGATGCATCGGGTCTCATCACCGCCGTCGTTACCGATGCGCGTGACGGCGAATTGCTGATGGTCGCCCATATGAACGAGGAAGCACTGCGCCTTACCCTCGAAACGGGAATTGCGCATTACTGGTCGCGCTCGCGCTCCACACTCTGGAAGAAGGGCGCGACATCGGGCAATCTGCAAAGCGTGGTCGAGTTGCGCACGGATTGCGATCAGGACGCGCTCTGGCTGAAAGTGCGTGTCGCGGGCGACGGACCAACCTGCCATACGGGTCGCCGCTCCTGCTTCTATCGGCAGGTTATTGCCGAGAACGGCGATATATCGCTGGCCATTGAAGGCGCCTGCGATCACGAGCATTAACCTTGGTCAAAAGGATGTGATGGCGCGAATATGAGTCGCGCCATCAATTCGCAGCATTTATTCTTTGGATACTATGTTTCGCTAGTCTGAAGCGGTTCCTGTCAAACGGAACTGTCGGAATCGCTTTAGCTATTTGTTCTACGCATTTCCTGACGCAAGCCGCTTCAGTCTTTTGCCGGAAATGCTCCAAATCGAGACGAAGAGGTGTCCATCGTGATGCTTGCATGGGGGCAGAGGCGGAAGGCTGCGAATAACGACCTTGCACCGCCAGCCGAAGAAATCGTCGAGAAGCCTGAAATCAAGCGTGAACCGCGCCGGATAGCCCTTGCGCTGGGCGGTGGAGCTGCACGCGGTTGGGCGCATATCGGCGTTTTACGCGCGCTGGACGAAGCCAATATCGATATCGAGATGATTGCCGGGACATCTATCGGCGCGCTTGTGGGTGGCTGTTATCTGGCTGGAAAACTCGATGAACTGGAAGATTTCGCCCGTAGCCTCACCCGGCGACGCATGTTCAATCTTCTCGACATCACCTTTCGCGGCAGCGGGCTGTTCGGCGGGATGAAGCTGGATGGCCGTCTGCGCGAGCATCTGGACGGCTTGCGCATCGAGGAACTGGATCGTCCCTTCGTTGCCATCTGCACGGAACTGCGCACCGGTCACGAAATCTGGCTGTCATCAGGTCCGCTTATCGATGCCATGCGCGCCTCCTACGCCCTGCCCGGCGTTTTCGAGCCTGTGCGCTGGCAGGAGCGTGTTCTGGTCGATGGCGCACTCGTCAATCCCGTTCCCGTATCCGTGTGCCGTGCTTATGAGCAGCGCTTGGTTCTGGCCGTGAACCTGCATTACGACCAGTATGGTCGCGCTGCGGTCATCAAACATGCGCAAACGCGCCAGGAAGGGCTTGTGGACGCGATTCATGGCGAGAAAGAAGCACGCCTCGGCATTACCGGCGTGATGATGGAAGCCTTCAACATCATACAGGACCGAATCTCGCGCGCCCGTATGGCTGGCGATCCGCCGGATGTTACGCTTATGCCGATTGTGGGACAGATCGGGCTTGCCGATTTCCATCGCGCATCCGAGGCAATCGATGCCGGCTACGCAGAAACAATGAAGCGCCTTGAGGATATCAAGCGCCTGCAGGGCATCGCCGGCTGATTTTTTGCGTTGGAAGCGAATCCGAATGAATCGGATTCGTCGGATTCGCTCTTTATTACCTCTCGCAGTGCTCTCTTCCCTCGCGACGCTCTCGCCTGATGACGTTTTTCGGAAATTTTTTCGATCTGTGGAAGTCTTTGAAAAAGCCCGGAAAATCGCGGTTTTGGCTATGTCTTCGATGATTGAGTGCCAGCTTTTTCACATTCTTTTTCAAAAAGATTGCCGGAAGATGCAGATGGGGCTTGTGCACCCCAAAGTGATTTGCTAAATGCCCACTCGCCGACGGAGTTCGGCTCCTACCACGGGCGGTCGTGGCGGAATTGGTAGACGCGCAGCGTTGAGGTCGCTGTGGGGCAACCCGTGGAAGTTCGAGTCTTCTCGACCGCACCATCTTCTCTCAAGAACAATTTAAAATGCTTTCCCCGCAAGGGGTTAAACTTGTTTATTGATTAGAGACTTTCACTTTTCATCGCTGCAATACAAACAAAAACGCGCCCTTCGATGAAGAGCGCGTCTGGTTGATGACACTATCCCCGATCAGTTTTTGCCGATTTCCGAAAGAATGATGTTGCTGTGCTCTCCAAGCTTCGGCGAACGCTTGTCGAGCTTCAATTCTGCATCGGAAAAGCGAATAGGCGTCCGCAGGCCTGGAACCCCTTGCGGGTCGATTTTCATCGCCCTCGCCTCGAATTGCGGGTCTGCGAATACATCGGCTACCGTATTGATCGGACCGGCTGGCACGCCGATTCTGGCGAGCTCGGCCAGAAGATCGTCGCGCTTCCAAGCCCGTGTTTTTTCTTCCAGAAGTGCTGTCAGTGCGGATCGATTGGCCACGCGCGCCGAATTGCTAACGAAGCGCTCGTCGGCGGCGAGGTCACCAATGCCGAGCAACGATGTCAGTTTTCCGAACTGTCCGTCATTGCCGCAGGCGATGATGAAATAGCCGTCGGAAACGGGGAGCGTCTGATATGGCGCGATGTTCGGGTGCGCGTTGCCCATGCGTTTTGGCGAAACACCTGACGCCAGAAAATTCATGGCCTGATTGGCAAGGACCGCAGACATGCAGTCGAACAGCGCCATATCGATATGCTGGCCGGTGCCGGTACGCTCGCGCATGATGAGCGCCGACTGGATCGCAATCACGCTGTAAAGCCCGGTGAAAATGTCGGCGAAAGCCACGCCGATCTTCTGCGGCTCACCGTCAGGTTCGCCGGTGAGATCCATGACGCCGCCCATGCCCTGAATCATGAAATCGTAGCCTGCGCGCTCCGCATAAGGGCCGGTATGGCCGAAACCGGTGATCGAGCAATAGATCAGGCGTGGATTGATGGCCTTCAGGCTCTCATAGTCGAGGCCATATTTGTCGAGGCCGCCCAGCTTGAAGTTTTCGATGACCACATCGGCCTCGGCCACGAGCTGGCGTACCAGTTCCCTGCCCTCGTCAGTGCGGAAATCGGCCGTAATCGAGCGCTTGCCGCGATTGCAGGCGTGAAAATAGGCAGCAGACCGTTCGCCTTCCACATCGATGAATGGAGGCCCCCATTTGCGCGTATCGTCGCCCTCTGGGCTTTCCACCTTGATGACATCGGCTCCAAGATCAGAAAGTGTCTGCCCTACCCATGGCCCGGCAAGAATGCGCGCCAGTTCTACCACCTTGAGACCGTCAAGCGGTGTATTCTGCATTTTCAGCAATCCCGTACAAAAATAAAGAGGCCCGCCCGCGAACTGCGAGCGGGCCCGAATGAAAGGCTTGGCAATACAGCGATCAGAAGAAAGCCTGAATGCCGGTCTGAGCACGGCCCAGGATCAACGCATGAACGTCATGCGTGCCTTCATAGGTGTTTACCGTTTCCAGATTCTGCGCGTGGCGCATGACGTGGTATTCGATCTGGATGCCGTTGCCGCCGTGCATATCGCGCGCCTGACGGGCAATATCGAGCGCCTTGCCGCAATTGTTGCGCTTGACGATGGAGATCATTTCCGGAGCCATTCTGCCGTCGTCGAACAGACGACCGACGCGCAAGCTTGCCTGAAGGCCAAGAGCGATTTCGGTCTGCATGTCGGCCAGCTTCTTCTGGTAAAGCTGCGTACCGGCCAGTGGCTTGTCGAACTGCTTGCGATCGAGGCCATACTGACGGGCACGGAACCAGCAATCTTCTGCAGCGCCGAGGACGCCCCAGGAAATGCCGTAACGGGCGCGATTGAGGCAGCCGAACGGACCCTTGAGGCCGGAGACATTCGGTAGGAGTGCATCTTCCGAAACTTCGACACCATCCATGACGATTTCGCCGGTGATCGATGCGCGCAGCGAAAGCTTGCCGCCGATTTTCGGCGCGGAAAGGCCCTTCATACCCTTTTCGAGGATGAAGCCGCGAATGGCGTTGTCATGCGCGGCTGACTTTGCCCAGACGACGAACACATCGGCGATTGGCGAATTCGAAATCCACATCTTCGAGCCGCTGAGACGATAGCCGCCGTCGATCTTCTCGGCGCGGGTCTTCATGCCTGCGGGATCGGAACCTGCATCAGGCTCGGTCAGGCCGAAGCAGCCGATCAGCTCGCCGGAGACGAGGCCCGGAAGATATTTCTTGCGCTGTTCGTCCGAGCCATAGGCATAGATCGGATACATCACCAGCGACGACTGCACGCTCATCATCGAACGATAACCGGAATCGACACGCTCGACCTCGCGCGCCACCAGGCCATAGGCAACATAGCTGGCATTGGCCGCGCCATATTCTTCAGGAAGCGTCACGCCCAGAAGACCAGACTGCCCCATCAGACGGAACAGTTCCGGATCGGTCGTCTCATCCAGGTAGGCCTTTTCAACACGGGGCAGCAGAACATCCGTCGCGAAGGCCTTGGCCGAGTCGCGGATCATGCGCTCGTCTTCGGTCAGCTGGTCATCCAGCAGAAACGGGTCTTCCCAGCTAAAAGCCGCACGTGACATCAGTGTATTCTCCTCAATGAAAATTTGCAGGAAATATGAACCGTGCCGAAGTTCCGTGCAATCGACGTTTACTCATCGGTCTATTCCATTTAGTAATGGATCATGACTTCGATATCGCGACGCCTGCTTCCCTCCACCAGTGCGCTTGCCGCCTTCGATGCGGTTGCGCGGCATGAAAGCTTTTCGGCGGCTGCCGAGGAACTGTCGTTAACTCAAGGCGCAGTGAGCCGACAGATTGCAACGCTGGAAGAACAGCTCGGAACCGCGCTGTTCGACCGCTCAAGCCGTCATGTGGTCCTATCCGATGCGGGACGAGCCTATCTGAAGGTGGTGGGGCCAGCGCTCGCTTCCATCCGTGCCGCTTCGCTGCAAGTCATGTCGCAGATGCGTGGCACTACGCTCAATCTCGCGTTCCTGCCGACATTCGGGACACGCTGGCTGATACCGCGCATACCGCGTTTCGTGGCCAAATATCCGGATATCATCCTGAATTTTGCGACACGTATCGGGCAGTTCGATTTTGATCGCGAAGGGCTGGACGCGGCCATCCATATCGGCCAACCGGATTGGCCCAACGCCGATAGTGTCTTTCTGATGGATGAAACAGTTGCGCCGGTGTGCAGCCCCGCTTTTCTCCAGCGAAACCCGGTTCAGGCCCCAACCGATCTTCTGCCGCTCCCTTTGTTCAACATGGCATCACGCCCCGGCGCATGGGATCACTGGTTTAAAAGTCTCGACATCGCGGCTCCGGTTTCTCCTGGAATGCGTTTCGAGCAGTTTTCAAATGTCTCGCAGGCCTGCATTGCAGGTCTTGGCGTTGCGCTGATGCCGCTGTTCCTCATTCGCGCCGAGATTGAAAGCGGCCAGCTTGTGGTCGCTTGTCCGCACACGGTCAAAAGCCCGAGCAGCTATTATTTTGTGACGCCGAAGGCTCGCTCGAGCACGCCTGCTGTTTCTGCTTTCCGGGATTGGCTGTTGACGGAAATCAAAAGCGAGAGTGTGACTCAACCAGTCACGAAACCCGCATAGCCGTCACTCAGAGTCTTGCACAGGATCGCCGAATAATCGGCAAAGGACTGATCATCCGGCCTTATGCGCCCGAATGACGGACCGGCGAATTGCCTCATGGGTACGAGCGCAAGTGGCGTTGAAACCGGTGTCAGATGTGCGCCCTGCCCGGCGCGCAATGTCGTCAGGATACCAAACATTTCACCTGTAATGCTTGGGCGGGAAAGCACAGCCATACGGTACTGGCCGGATGTATTCGTGACGAGATAGATGTGCCCTGAAAGATGTGGAACGGAGACAGTGCCCTGTTGCGAAAATGAAACGTCGGAACGTTCCCGCTCACGAAAACTGAGATGCCCGGCATCGAAATCCCAACCGATTTCCGTGATGTAAGCGAAGATGGCCTTGTCCTCGCCAAAGGACGGACGCAAGGTCAGATAATCGCCTTCAAGCCATGAAACCGAGGCACGCGAATAGGCGCCCAATTCTTCCGCCGCATGACTGTTGCCATTCCTGGCCAACGAGGCGGGAGTATCACCTGCCTGTTCGCGCAGGGCGACACCCATTGCCTGTTCAAGACGGATGATCGTTGCAAGTGTGAAGGGCCTGTGGCCCGACAGCGCTTTTTCCAAAGTCGAAAGACTGATCCGCGCTTCATCGGCCAGAAGCTGGCGCGAAATTCGCCGCCGGGCAATTTCCTCACGAACCCGTACGGCAACGCGGGCATTGAGCTGGTCGGGAAGGTGAGAGTCCTGATCGGACATGGCTTATCCTGAATTGCGTACTTTTCTTCACAATTCCACACATATGCGTAACCGGCAAGGCGGTTTGCGGAAAGTGACGGCTGAAACTTGGCAAAGCTTACGCTGGAGTGGAAACAGTGGCTCCAGCGACAATGGCTCCAGTTCTTCGAGGTGAACAAGGAGCACGTCATGTCACCCGCGATAAGTCTTACAAATCATAATAATAGCCGCCGGATACTCTCCCGCTTCTGTTCGTTCGTCTGGTTTTGCAACATGGCGTTGCTGCCAGCGCTGGCTGTCATTTTCTGTCTGTTGCAGATTGTTCAGGCTCGTGCTGAAACACCCGCTCTGGTCACGCCGAACGAGGTTCAATCCGGCAGTCTTTTGCTAGAGACAAGCGAAGCCGGGCGTTATGTCGAAGCGCCCCGAATCGCAACGGACGTCAATCTCGATGTGAGTGGGCCGACGGCCCGGACCCGGCTGACGCAGGCATTCGAGAACCCGACCGACGGTTTCGTTGAAGCCCTGTATGTCTTTCCATTGCCGGAAGAAAGTGCGGTCTATTCGCTGAAGATGGTCATCGGTGATCGTGTGATTGTCGCCGAAATCAAGGAGAAGCAGGCCGCGCGCGAAATATATGAACAGGCGAAGAGCGAAGGCAAAAAGGCCACGCTGATCGAACAGCAGCGGCCCAACGTGTTTACCAATGCGGTTGCCAATATCGGCCCGCATGAGAAAGTCGTCATCCAGATCGAGTATCAGCAGGCGGTGCGGCTTTCTGATGATCGTTTCTCGCTGCGTGTGCCATTGGTCGTCGCGCCACGTTACAATCCGGATAATGCCTCACCTGTTGTTCAGGAAGTCGAAATGAAAAACGGCTGGGGCAAGTCGAGCGATACTGGCAAGCCTGATAGCTACAACGCACCGCTTGTGACGCCATTGACTCCACCGGCAGCCCTGCGAACCAATCCTGTGACCGTCAAGGTCAATCTGAAGGCAGGCTTCCCGCTTGGAAAGGTCGAAAGCCTTTACCATAAGGTCAGAATCGATGCGACGAACGACACGACACGAGAAATCACGCTGGACGGAACGGCTGCTGCTGATCGTGATTTCGTTCTGGAATGGAGCGCTGTCGCAAGCGATGCACCGCAGGTCGGGCTGTTCCGCGAACATATCGGCAAGGACGATTATGTGCTTGCCTATATTACGCCTCCGGCTGTTGCTAGCGCAAAAAAAGCCCAGCGTGAGGTCATCTTCGTGATCGATAATTCCGGATCGATGGGCGGTACTTCCATTGAACAGGCAAAGGCCAGTCTGGATTATGCACTGTCGCATCTTCAGCCCGGAGACCGGTTCAATGTGATCCGCTTTGACGACACATTGACCAAATTCTTCGACGATTCTGTCGATGCCAATCAGCAGAATATCGCCTCCGCCCGCCGTTTCGTAAGGAACCTTGAAGCGCAAGGCGGTACGGAAATGCTGCCTGCCCTTCATGCAGCTCTTGATGACAGCCATCAGGGCAATGGATTGCGCCAGATCGTGTTTCTGACCGACGGCGAGATCAGCAATGAGCAGCAGTTGCTGGATGCCGTTGCGGCACGTCGGGGGCGCTCGCGTATTTTCATGGTCGGCATTGGCTCTGCCCCGAATTCCTATCTGATGAATCGTGCGGCAGAACTTGGACGCGGAACCTTCACCCATATCGGGTCGGCGGCTGAAGTGGACGAACGCATGCGGGCTCTGTTCGACAAGCTTGAAAACCCGGCTGTTACCGATCTGAAGGCCAATTTTTCGGAAAAGAATGTGAGCATGACACCCTCCCTTCTGCCCGATCTCTATCGTGGTGAACCGCTTGTCATCGCCGCGCGAATGGGCAAGGCAACCGGAAGCCTTGTTATCGAAGGCCAGATTGATGGCCGTCCATGGACAGTCAATCTGCCGCTCGACCAGGCAATGAATGCTGAAGGCATCTCAAAATTGTGGGCACGTCGCAAGATTGACGATGCGGAAGTAGACCTGACCCTTGGCAAAATTACTCAGGACGCAGCCGATGCGCGCATTCTTCGCCTGGCACTGGAGCATCATCTGGTCAGCCGGCTGACGAGCCTCGTGGCCGTCGACAAGACACCCTCGCGACCGGCCAATGCACCGCTGACCCGCGCCGATATTCCACTGCAACTGCCTGCCGGGTGGGATTATGACACGCTGTTCGGCATCCGCGCGGACCGCAATGTCGGGGATCACGCAAGCATGGACATGAATGGGGTGAGCGACGCTGTTCGTAGCCATGAAAGCCCTGCCTCACCATCATCGCCATCGCAGTCGATCCCGCTGCCGCAGACGGCAACGCCAGCGACACTGCTGCTTTTGCAAGGCTTGGGTTTGATGCTGGTTGGACTGTTCGTCTTCTGGTTCTTCCGCCGCAAGGAGAATGTGTGATGCCTATCGATCAGCTTGTTACGGGGAGCGCGCTGAAGCGCTCCCTTCTCCCCGCGCTTGGCATGGTGCTGATTGCGATGGGGGTGGCAATTGCCGGTCAGGGAATCTGGATCCATGCGAAAGCGTTTGCGGCTCAGATCCTGCTGGAAAAGGCCTTTTCCGAAAGCATTGAAACGGGCGCTCCGGTCAAACCCTGGAACTGGGCCGATACATGGCCGGTTGCCCGCATCGAAGCCCCAAGACTCAATGAATCAGCCATTGCCCTGAAAGGTGCCAGCGGACAGGCATTGGCTTTCGGTCCCGGTCATCTGGACAATACGCCGATGGCCGGCGAACGGGGAACGGCTGTCTATGCCGCGCATCGCGACACGCATTTCGCATTTCTGAAGAATATCGAGAAAAACGACCAGATACTCGTCACCCGCAGCGACGGAAAGACGGTTTCCTATCGCGTTAGCCATATGACCGTGGCGCGGTGGGATGAGGCGAAAATCGTTCCGGATAGCGAAGGCCGCCACCTTGTGCTGGCGACCTGCTACCCATTCGATGCGATTACACCTGGTCCGCTTCGCTATCTGGTCTTTGCGGATATGGAGACCGGCCGGTCAGGCGATTGATCGACTTGCGATCTCGTATGAATGCAGGCGTTTCTTGTGATCGTGGATCATGCCGGTCAACATCAGTTCATCGGCGCCGGTGCTCTGTGCAAAGGCCTTGATACCTTTCGCCACAGTCTCCGGTCCACCGACCACGCGGCATGACAGCATCTGGCGGACGAGCGCCTGCGCTGCCGGATCAAGCCGCTCCATATAGCCTTCGACTGGCGCGGGCAGCTTGCCGGGGCGACCGCTGCGCAGATTGACGAAAGCCTGTAGCTGCGAGGTGAAAAGGTAGTTCGCCTCTTCGTCCGTATCCGCTGCAATCACATTGAGGCCCAGCATTACATAAGGCTTCTGCATATATTCCGATGGCTCGAACCGCTCGCGATAAAGAGCGATGGCGCGTTCCATCTCCGCAGGCGCAAAGTGCGAGGCGAATGCGTAAGGCAGCCCCAGCATCGCGGCAAGCTGCGCGCCGAACAGGCTGGAACCGAGAATCCAGACAGGCACATTCAACCCCTCGCCCGGCACTGCGCGCACGCGCTGGCCCGGTTCGGCGGGTTTGAAATAGTTCAGTAACTCGACCACATCCTGTGGAAACGCATTGGCATCGCTGTCGAGATTGCGACGAAGCGCATGAGCAGTAATCTGGTCCGTGCCCGGAGCGCGTCCAAGACCGAGATCGATACGCCCCGGAAACAGGGAAGCCAGCGTGCCGAACTGTTCTGCAATCACCAGAGGTGCGTGGTTGGGCAGCATGACGCCGCCCGCGCCGACACGGATCGTTGAGGTTCCATTGGCGACGTAACCGATGACCACGGACGTCGCAGCGCTGGCTATGCCCGGCATATTGTGGTGTTCGGCAAGCCAGTAACGATGAAAGCCGAGCCGTTCGGCATGTTGCGCAAGTTCCAGCGTGTTGTGCAGCGATTGCGCTGCATCGCTACCTTCGGGAACGGGCGAAAGATCGAGAACGGATAAGGGTATCATACTGGCTCATATGGGTTGGAACGCAGCGTTTGCAACGTTAGCAAAAATCAAAAGGGCGACCTATTTCTAGGCCGCCCTTTATCATTGGTTCAACGCAAGTTTCAGTGATGTTGCGCTGGAGCCGGTTCGCCGCCTTCATCCGATGACGCAACATATTCGCCTTCCACTTCCTTCTTGGCGATGAAGGTGTAGAACATCGGGACCACGAACAGCGTGAAGATCGTGCCGATCACGATACCGGTGAAGATCACCAGCCCCATCGAGTAACGAGCGGCTGCACCGGCGCCGGTCGCGATGATGAGCGGCACAACACCAAGCGCCATGGCGGCGGTGGTCATCAGGATCGGACGCAGGCGGGTTTCAGCCGCGACGATGATCGCGTCCCGACGCGAAAGACCATGCAGGCGGCGTTGCTGGTTGGCGAATTCCACCATCAGAATACCGTGCTTGGTAATCAGCCCGACAAGGGTGATTAGACCGACCTGTGTATAGATGTTGAGCGTACCGAGACCGATATTCAGCGGCACAATGGCACCGAAGATCGACAGCGGAACCGACATCATGATGATGAACGGATCGCGGAAGCTTTCAAACTGCGCCGCAAGCACGAGATAGATCACGATGACGGCGAGGCCGAAGGCGATCAGGATCGTGTTGCCCTGCTCCACTTCCAGACGCGACTGGCCGGAATAATCCAGGAAGAAGCCTTCCGGCATCTTGGATTTGGCCAGATCAACCAGAGTTTGCAGGCCCTGCCCGGTTGTGACGCCCGGCAGCGGCAAGGCTGAAATCGTTGCCGAGTTCAACTGATTGAACTGCTCGATCGCCGCAGGTGATGCGTTCTGGCTGATCGTGATGACCGACGAGAGCGGGATCATCGAACCGGAAACGCTGCGCACATAGAAATCGCCGAGCTTTTCCGGGTTCGAACGATATGCATCAGGCACCTGCGTGATGATGTCATAACTGTTCGAATCGCGGTCGAACTTCGCGACCGACGCGCCGCCGGTCAGAAGACCAAGTGTCGAACCGATATCGCTGATCTGCACGCCCAGCGTCGCCGCGCGGTCACGGTCGATTGTGATCGTGATCTGCGGTGCGTTGAAGGAGAGCGAGTTCTGCACGATGATGTACTGGCCCGAAGCCTGTGCTTCGTTCTTGATTTCTTCAGCCAGTGCGAAGACCTGATCAGCCGGGCCGGTCGATTGCAAGGCAATCGAGATCGGCAGGCCGCCGCCCGTTCCTGGCAGGGATGGAGGCGCGAAGATGAAAGCTTCGACACCTGCAACCTTGGAGATGCGTGCGGTCAGGTCTTCCTGAATCTGCTTCTGCGAACGGGTACGCTCGTTCCAGTCCTTCAGAACCCACAGCGCGATACCCGATGTCGTGCCGCCGTCCATACCGACGATCTGGAAGCGGGTCTTCAGTTCGGGAAGATCCTTGGTCAGTTCGTCGATCTGTTCGGCGTAGAGATTGGTATAGGCCGAGGTAGCATATTGCGGAGCCTGGAACATCGAGAACAGTGCGCCGGAATCTTCTTCCGGTGCCAGTTCGCTCGACGTGTTCATGAACAGGAATCCCGTCAGCCCCATCAACGCTACAACGATCATCAGCGTGATGCCGCGATAGTTGAGCGAATTGGAAACGCGACGGTGATACCACTTCTCGAAGCGCGAGAAGGTCCGGTCGATGAACTTCTGGAACCGCGTCTGGTCGCCATGCTTGAGCATGCGCGCGCACATCATCGGCGAAACCGTCAAGGCGGCAATACCAGAAATGATGACGGCACCGGCAAGCGTGAAGGCGAATTCGCGGAACAGGGCACCCGTCAGGCCGCCCGTAAAGCCGAGCGGCGCGAACACCGCCGCCAGCGTGATCGTCATGGCGATGATCGAGCCGGTGATTTCCTTCATGCCCTTGAACGCGGCATCCATGGGGCGCAAGCCCTCTTCGATATGCCGGTGGATATTCTCCAGAACCACGATAGCGTCATCGACCACAAGGCCGATGGCAAGAACCATGGCGAGCAGCGACAACAGATTGATCGAGAATCCAAGCACATAAAGGAAGAAACACACGCCGATCAGCGAGATCGGGATCGTGACAATCGGAATCAACACCGAGCGGAACGACCCAAGGAATACAATGATGACCAGAATGACGATAGCCACGGCTTCGCCGATGGTCGTGAAGACTTCCTTGATCGAAGAACTGATCTGCTCTGTCGCGTCATAGACGAGAACAAGTGACATGCCTTCCGGCAGCGATGCCTGGATAGACGGCAGTTCCTTGCGGACGGCAGCCGCCATGTCGATGGGGTTTGCCGCCGGTGTCGGGAAGACGCCGAGGAAGGTACCCGCTGAACCGTTGAACGAAACGATGGTGTCCGTGCTTTTTGCCGCGAGTTCGACGCGGGCCACATCACGCAGACGAACGACGTCGTCTCCCGAAGCCTTGATCGGCATGGCGCCGAAGGCTTCCGGGGTCTGCAAGGTCGACTTCAGCGTGATCGAGGACGCCACATATTCGTTCTTCGTCGTGCCCGGAGCCGACAGGAAGTTGGAGGCCTTGATTGCCGCCAGAACTTCCGGCGCCGTGATCTGGCGGGCCGCAAGCTGGATCGGGTCTAGCCAGACGCGCATCGAATAGACCTGACCGCCCAGAATTTCAGCCTTTGCAACGCCCTGAATGGTGGACATGCGCGGCTGGATAACGCGCTCCAGATATTCGGTGATCTGTTCGCTCGTCATGTTCGGGTTCTGCGCAGCCAGATACATGGTAGCGAAGTTCTGGCCCGTTCCCTTGACGATGACCGGATCGTCGGATTCGTCCGGCAGGTCGCCGCGAACCTGATTGACCTTGGCGATAACTTCCGTCAGTGCCGCGTCCGGGTTTGCGCCGAGCTTCATCTGCACGGTCACAGTGCTCGAAGACGGACGGCTAGAAGACGTCACATAGTCGATGTTTTCGGTAGTTGCGACCGCTTCGGCGATCGGTGCGGTGATGAAGCCCTGAATGAGATCGGCACTCGCACCGGCATAGTTCGTCGTGACCGTAATGACGGTTTCGTCGACCTTCGGATATTCGCGCACCGTCAGCTGTGCGATACCCTGAAGGCCCAACAGAATGATCATGAGGGCGACCACCGTGGCAAGCACGGGGCGCCGGATGAAAATATCGGAAAAGCTCATCGGGATCGCCTATTGCTTGTCAGCCGGTTGGCCGGCAGGAATCGGATTGACGGTGTTGTCGATTTTCACCGGAACACCGGGCGAAAGCCGGTTCTGGCCTGCCGTGATGATGATGTCGCCAGCCTTGAGGCCGCTCGTCACTTCGACAAGACCGGAATAACGGCGTCCAAGCTTGATGAAGACCTGCTGCGCGACCTGCTTTTCGCCCTCTTCCGGCTTGGCATCGGCTGCAGGAGCCTTGGCGGCATTGTCGCCTTCGGCAGCCTTCGCGCCTTCCTGCTTCTGTTCCGGACGAACTGCATAGACATAGTCGCCGTAAAGACTGGAGATAATCGTGGTTTGCGGAAGAGCGATAACATTCTCTTCTTCCGGCAGTTCGACGCGAACCTGCACGAACTGGCCGGGGGTCAGCTTGTGGTCCGGGTTCTGCACCTCAGCGCGCACCGAGACGAGACGTGTCGTCGGGTCGATCTTCGGGTCTATACCGACAATAGTGCCGGTGAAGTCGAGTGCTTCCGCAGTCGATCCGACCTTGACGTTCTGTCCGAGCTTCATCGACGACAGAGACTGTTCGGGGACGGTGAAGTCGATACGCATCACGTCGGTGTTCTGCAGCGTGGCGATGACCGTGCCGGGTGTCAGATACTGACCGAGATCGACCTTGGAAATGCCGATAACACCAGAGAACGGAGCCTTAACGGACTTCTGCGCCAGCGTAGCGCGCATCTTCTCCACATTTGCAGCAGCAGCATTGGCAACCGAAGCAGTCGTGTCCACGTTCGAAACCGCACCGACGCCGCGCGTGCGCAGCGTATCGGCACGCTTCAGGTTCTGCTGGGCAAGAACGGCTTCAGCTTCGGCGGCTGCGAGGTCGGCCTTCTGAATGCTGTCTTCGAGCTGAAGCAGCAGGTCGCCTTCCTTGACTTCCTGATTGGCCTTGAAGTTGATCTTCTGCACGAGGCCGTCAAGCTGCACGGTCAAATCGACGCCGTTGAGCGCGTTGGCTGTACCGATGGCTTCCACACCCGGCTTCCACACGCCCGGCTCCACCGTAACGGTGGAAACCGTCTGGGCGGGCTGCTGCATGTTGGCGAAGAAGTCTTTGATCGCCTGTGATCGGAACAGGTTAAAGCCAACGAGGCCTCCAACGACGATCACGAGAAATATTATTGCCAGAATAAGGCGCTTGATCATTGCGGATGCACTCCAGATGGCTCCCTGATTGATCAGGGTTGGGGGATTGGCCGCGGCGCCTTCTTTCGCATTCACGCAAAGGTCGCGCGTATTTTACTTGTATGAAAGTGGCGAATAACTGTACCGTCTGGACGGTATTGTCAACACACGAACTGTCAGGAGACACCAGTAAGTTGCTAACAAAAAAGAAAGTCTCGTCGCGCGAACGTATTCTGCGCGCTGCTACCGAGCTTGCCCGTGAGATCGGACCCGCCCACCTCTCTCTCGATGCCGTAGCAGCCCGAGCCGGGCTTTCAAAAGGCGGACTGCTTTATTCTTTTCCGACAAAGGCCAAGCTGCTCGAAGCGGTGGTCGAAGAATATATGAAAGAGCACGAACACGCCATGGAGGTTCAGGAAACACTCCAGAAAGGCGATGAGAACCGCGTCGCGCGGGCTTTTCTCGATGTTTACCGGGTTCAGGCCGATGATGAGCCGCCAGCT
The DNA here is from genome assembly GCF_008932285.1 of Brucella tritici. NCBI lineage: Bacteria > Pseudomonadati > Pseudomonadota > Alphaproteobacteria > Hyphomicrobiales > Brucellaceae > Brucella > Brucella tritici. The sequence goes on along the minus strand of NZ_WBVY01000001.1, from coordinate 479,557 downwards.
TGTGGTGTCCTTGCAGCGCTTGCCGAAGATCCGGGTTTCATGGTGCCGGTTCGGCAGTATCACAGGGCTCTTCTTGATCGCATGATCAAGGACACAACCGATCCCGATACGGCGCTTATTGTCTATCTGGCCGTCGCAGGTCTCGAATGCTCCAAATTGATGGAATGTGAAATTTTGAACGATGAGGAACAGCGCGCTGTTCTCGTCCGTCTGGAAAACATGCTGACAGAAAACTGACAGCCATAAGCAGAAAAAGGGCGCCGAGCGCCCCTTCGTTCTGGTGGTTCGCGAATCAGAGCGGGGCTATATCGCCCCTCGCCCAGCCTTCCGAGGTTTCGGCGGAAAATTCGCCAAAGCGCCCATCGGCAATCGATGCGCGGATGCCCTTCATCAGATACTGATAATAGGCCAGGTTGTTCCAGGTCAGGAGCATGGCGCCGAGCGCTTCACCGGATTTTACCAGATGATGCAGATAGGCGCGGCTATAGTCGCGCGATGCCGGGCAATCCGATTCCGGATCGAGCGGACGATGATCGTCTGCATGGCGCGCATTGCGCAGGTTCACCTTGCCAAAGCGCGTGAAAGCGAGGCCATGACGGCCTGCACGTGTTGGCATCACGCAATCGAACATGTCGATCCCGCGCGCTACGGACTTCAGAATATCGTCCGGTGTGCCGACGCCCATCAGGTAACGCGGCTTTTCCGATGGCAGGATCGGGCAGACCACCTCCAGCATGTCGAGCATGACTTGCTGCGGCTCGCCGACCGCAAGCCCACCGACCGAATAGCCCTTGAGGTCCATTGCCTTTAGCGCTTCCGCCGATTTCTCGCGCAGGCGTGCAACGTCGCCGCCCTGCACGATGCCGAACATCGCCTTGCCCGGCTGATTGCCGAAAGCGACCTTGCAGCGCTCGGCCCAGCGCAGCGACAATTCCATTGCGCGCTCTGTGTTCTTTTCCGGTGAAGGCAGGGCCACGCATTCATCGAGCTGCATCTGGATATCGCTATCGAGCAGCCCCTGAATCTCGATGGATCGCTCCGGCGTCATTTCATAAGGCTTGCCATCAATATGCGAGCGGAATGTCACGCCGTTCTCGTCGAGTTTGCGCAATTGCGCGAGCGACATGACCTGGAAACCGCCGGAATCGGTGAGGATCGGACCTTTCCAGCCGCCGAACTCATGCAGGCCGCCCAGTCGCGCCACACGCTCGGCACCGGGACGCAGCATCAGGTGATAGGTATTGCCAAGGATGATGTCGGCTCCAAGCTCTTTCACCTGGTCCATATACATGGCCTTGACCGTGCCGGCCGTACCGACCGGCATGAAGGCAGGCGTGCGCACCACGCCGCGCGGCATGGAAATCTCGCCCTGACGAGCAGCGCCGTCGGTTGCCAGCACTTTGAATTCGAAATTTTCGCTTGTCTTTAGATTTTCCAGAGTCATGCGGTGTCTTTAGCTTTGTCGGCCCGCTCAAGCAAGCTGCCGTCACCATAGGAATAAAAGCGATAGCCGTTGCTGATGGCGTGGTCATAGGCGGCGCGCATCGTGTCGAGACCGCTGAAGGCCGACACAAGCATGAATAGCGTCGAGCGCGGCAAATGGAAGTTGGTCATCAGCAGATCGACCGCACGGAACTTGTAGCCCGGCGTGATGAAGATATCGGTCGCACCGGCCCACGGACGGATGATGCCATCTTCGCCCGCAGCACTTTCGATCAGGCGCAGCGACGTCGTACCAACGCAGATGATCTTGCCGCCCCGCTCGTGCACGGCATTGAGCGCATCGGCAGTCCGCTGTGACACATATCCGATTTCCGAATGCATCTTGTGGTCGGTGGTGTCATCGGCCTTGACCGGCAGGAATGTCCCTGCCCCCACATGCAGCGTTACGAAATGTTCTTCAACGCCTTTGGCCTTGATCTTTTCCAGAAGGTCGGGCGTGAAATGCAATCCGGCAGTGGGAGCTGCGACAGCGCCTTCCTCGCGGGCATAGACCGTTTGGTAATCCTTGCGGTCGCGCTCGTCTTCGACGCGCTTCGACGCGATATAGGGTGGCAGGGGAATGTGCCCAACCGACGCGATGGCCTCGTCCAGCATGGCGCCAGATAGATCGAACACGAGAAGCGCTTCGCCCGCATCGCCCTTTTCTGCCACGGTGGCATCAAGTGTACCAAGGAAGCAGCTTGAACCGGAATGGCCGAAACGAATGCGGTCGCCTTCCTTTACGCGCTTGCCCGGACGCAGAAATGCTTTCCACCGATCCGGCCCGGCGCGCATATGCAGCGTGGCGCTGACCTGCGAAATATTGCCGTCGCGCTCACGCATGCCTTCAAGCTGCGCGGGTATTACCTTGGTATCATTGAAGACAAGCGCATCGCCCGGCTGCAACAGATCGGGCAATTCGAATACCTGTCGATCTTCGAATGGCTGGCCGGGACGGACACGCAACAGTCTGGCGTGGTCACGCGGTTCGGCCGGTCGCAGAGCAATGCTCTCTTCCGGCAAATCGAAATCGAAAAGATCAACACGCATTATGAACCTCTAAAGCATTTCCAGCAAAAGTGCGAAGCGGTTTTGCATTCGGAAATGCGGTAAACAAATTACGGCCCCGGCATGAACCGGAGCCGTAATTTCTCGATGGAATCGGCAGGATTAGACGTCGGCAGCGATGCGGGCCGTTACGATCGTGTCCGGATCGGATACAGGCTCACCGCGCTTGATCTTGTCGACATTGTCCATGCCTTCGATGACCTGGCCCCAGACGCTGTACTGGCGGTCGAGCCACGGAGCGTCGGCAAAGCAGATGAAGAACTGCGAATTGGCCGAATTCGGGTTGGCCGAACGTGCCATCGAAGCAGTGCCGCGCTTGTGCGGCGTGTTGGAGAACTCAGCCTTCAGGTCCGGCTTGTCCGAACCGCCCATGCCAGCGCGCGAGCCATTGAAATGAGCACCGCCGGTCTTGCCGAACTTCACGTCACCGGTCTGGGCCATGAAGCCGTCGATCACGCGGTGGAATACGACGCCGTCATAAGCGCCTTCGCGAGCCAGTTCCTTGACGCGCGCAACATGATCCGGCGCGAGGTCCGGGTAGAGTTCGAGAACGACATTGCCCTTGGTGGTTTCAAGAACGAGTGTGTTTTCAGGGTCTTTGTAAGCCATTGGGCCTCTCCTTGTATTTACTTTTTATTGGCCTGAAGCGTGGCCTTGATGATCTTGTCGGGGGTTTCCACGGCGCCATTATCGGCTTCGCTACCCTTCTTTATCTTGTCGACGACGTCCATGCCGCTGACAACCTTGCCGACCACAGTATATTGGCCGTTGAGGAAAGCGCCGTCCGCAAACATGATGAAGAATTGCGAATTGGCCGAATTCGGGTTCTGGCTGCGGGCCATGCCCACCGTTCCGCGCACGAAGGGTTCCTTCGAAAATTCTGCCGGAATATCCGGATAGTCGGAACCGCCAGTGCCGACGCGCGAAGCATCGAAGCCCTTGTCCACGTTACCGAACTTCACATCGCCGGTCTGGGCCATGAAGCCCGGAATGACGCGGTGGAAGGCAACGCCGTTATAAGCGCCCTCACCAACCAGCTTTTCAATCTGGGCGACATGCTTCGGCGCGAGATCGGGGCGAAGCTGGATGGCAACGTCGCCGTCCTTCAGCTTGAGAACCACGGTGTTTTCGGCCTTGGCGGCGGAAGCCGTCTGGACCGCCCCTTGCGACAGCGCGATAAAGGCAACAGCGGCAAGCGCCGAACGAATAAAGGACATAATCGAAAAACTCCCTGTGGTCAGGATTTGAATTTGGCGTTCAAGGCGGCAGCAACAGCCGCAGGAACGAAAGGCTTTATATCGCCGCCCATGGAGGCAATCTGGCGAACCAATGTGGCGGTAATCGTGCGCACTGCCGGGTCAGCCGGGAGGAACACGGTCTGCAATTCCGGCGCCATCGTGCCATTCATGCCCGCCATCTGCATTTCATAGTCGAGATCAGTGCCATCACGCAAACCGCGTACCATCAATTGTGCGGCATGCTTGCGCGCTGCATCGATAACCAGCCCGTCGAAGGAAATGACCGATACCCGGCCTGCATCCTTGCCCAATACAGCCTTGGAGCTTTCACCGATGAGTGCCACGCGCTCCTCGAAGGTGAAGAGAGGTTTTTTGCCGGGATGAACGCCGATTGCGACAATAACCTCGTCGGCAAGGCGCAAGGCACCTTTGAGGACATCCATATGGCCGTTTGTCACCGGGTCGAAGGAGCCCGCATAAATCGCGATCGTCATTTCTTCCAGCTAGCCTTTTCTGACGGGATTTTCAACAAGAACCACTGCGATAAGAAAACAGAAACCAAGAAACCAGATGAACGCGATATGAACAGCGATTTCACGACAAGTTCACAACCGATTTACCAAGATAGGTGCAAGTTTGGTGCAACCTTTTCGCTTCTGAAGCGTATGTATGTCGAAAGGATAACACGATGATGATCTTTCTTCTGGCATTATCCATGATGGTCGCGATGGCTGCATCGGCAATCATTTTGCTTCTTGAAGAGAATGAAACCAAGCGTCAGCGCGTGCGTCAGGTGGCATTCGACATCAACAGTTTGCGCAACATGCGTTCGCGCTGAGTATTAACAGCTGAGTTCACGCAATAGCGTTGGAGCTTGCTGACAAAAAGTTTGTGTGATCGCCAATTCCTCCAGTCTTGGCATCTGAAAAAGGCCGATGGTTCCCGCCATCGGCCTTTTTCATTGATCTATATAAAAAGCCCAGATTCGTTGTTTTATCGCATTATCAGACGCAAAACCGTTTCACGCTTTTGGCTCGGAAATGCTCCAACCTGGGCTTTTGATTATTCCTCGGTGTCTGTGGCTGGTGCTTCGCCTTCAGAAGCTGCCTCGCTCTCATTGCCGTTTTCTTCGTCGCTATCCGCTTCGGATATGCGTTCGACCGAGACGACCTTTTCGCCGTCCGCCGTGTTGAAGATCGTGACGCCCTTGGTGGAACGTCCGGCAATACGGATACCGTCAACCGGCACACGGATGAGCTGTCCGCCATCGGAAACAAGCAGAATCTGGTCGCTTGCCTCGACCGGGAACAGGGCGACGAGCTTGCCGATTTCGTCGGTCTTCGACGTGTCGGTAGCACGAATACCCTTGCCGCCACGGCCCGAAACGCGGAACTCGTAGGACGACGACCGCTTGCCGTAACCGTATTCGCTGACAGTCAGCACGGTTTCTTCGCGAGCCTTCAATTCCTGATAGAGCTCTTCGGTCAGTTCCGCATCGGTTCCAACGTCTTCACCGACCACCACGATGTCGTCCGCGTCGTCCGCACCCTGCGCCCTGCGCTCGGCAATCGAACGCTTGAGATAGGCGGAGCGGGTCGATGCATCGGCATCGACGTGATGCAGGATCGCCATGGAGATGACCTTGTCGCCATCAGCCAGATTGATGCCACGCACGCCGATGGAATTACGGCCTGCAAAGACGCGCACATCGGTAACCGGGAAGCGGATGCACTGGCCACCGGCACAGGTCAGAAGCACGTCGTCGAATTCCGTACAGGTATCGACCGAGAGGATTTCATCGCCCTCGTCGTCGAGCTTCATCGCGATCTTGCCGTTACGGTTGACCTGAACGAAGTCCGACAGCTTGTTACGGCGAACCGTACCGCGCGTGGTCGAGAACATGACGTCGAGGTTTGCCCAGGATTCTTCATCCTCCGGCAGCGGCATGATTGTGGTGATGCGCTCGCCCTGCTGCAATGGCAGCATGTTGATGAGCGCCTTGCCGCGCGACTGCGGTGTACCGACAGGCAGACGCCAGACCTTCTCCTTGTAGACAATGCCACGCGAGGAGAAGAACAGAACCGGCGTATGCGTATTGGCGACGAACAGGCGGGTTACGAAATCCTCATCCTTAGTCGCCATGCCGGAGCGGCCCTTGCCGCCACGGCGCTGCGCACGATAGGTCGTTAGCGGAACGCGCTTGATATAGCCTGCATGGCTGACGGTGACGACCATATCCTCACGGGCAATCAGGTCTTCGTCGTCCATTTCAGCGCCGCCGAAACCGATTTCGGTGCGGCGTGGCGTTGCGAATTCGTCGCGAACCGCAATCATCTCGTCCTTGACGATCGTCATCACGCGCAGGCGCGACGAGAGGATGTCCAGATAATCGCGGATTTCCTCACCGATCTTGTTCAGTTCGTCGGCCACTTCGTCGCGACCGAGCGCGGTCAGGCGCTGCAGACGCAGATCGAGAATGGCACGAGCCTGTTCCTCGGAGAGATTGTAGGTGTTGTCTTCATTGATGGTGTGGCGCGGATCGTCGATCAGACGGATCAGCGGAGCCACATCGACTGCCGGCCAGCGACGTTCCATCAATTGCTCGCGCGCCGTCGTCGGATCGGGCGCACGGCGAATGAGTGCGATCACTTCATCGATATTGGCAACGGCGATTGCAAGACCAACCAACACATGCGCGCGGTCGCGCGCCTTGTTGAGCAGGAACTTGGTACGACGCGTCACCACTTCCTCGCGGAAGACGACGAATGCGCGCAGCATGTCGAGCAGATTGAGCTGTTCCGGCTTGCCGCCGTTCAGCGCCACCATGTTGCAGCCGAACGAGGTCTGCAGCGGCGTGTAGCGATAGAGCTGGTTCAGAACGACATCGGCAACAGCATCGCGCTTGAGTTCCACCACGACGCGATAGCCTTCGCGGTCAGATTCGTCACGCAGATCGGAAATGCCTTCGATGCGCTTGTCGCGCACCAGTTCGGCCATTTTCTCGATCATCGAAGCCTTGTTCACCTGATACGGAATCTCGGTGATGATGATGGCTTCGCGGTCACCGCGCATCGGCTCAATGGTGGCGCGTCCGCGCATGACCACCGAACCGCGTCCGGTCGTGTAGGCGGAATTGATGCCTGCGCGCCCGAGAATGATGCCGCCGGTTGGGAAATCCGGACCAGGGATGATCTCGATCATTTCTTCCAGCTCGATGGCCGGATTGTCGATCAGCGCAATGCAACCGTCGATGATTTCGCCGAGATTGTGCGGCGGAATATTGGTCGCCATGCCGACAGCGATACCGCCCGAACCATTGACGAGCAGGTTCGGGAAGCGTGCAGGCATAACCACAGGTTCCTGCTCGCGGCCGTCATAATTGTCCTGGAAGTCGACCGTATCCTTGTCGATATCCGACAGGATGGATTCGGTAAGCTTTTCCAGACGGCATTCGGTGTAACGCATCGCCGCCGGCGGATCACCGTCGATGGAGCCGAAATTGCCCTGCCCGTCGACCAGCGGATCGCGCATGGAAAAATCCTGCGCCATACGCACGAGAGCGTCATAAATGGAAGCGTCGCCATGCGGGTGATACTTACCCATGACCTCACCGACCACACCCGCCGACTTACGGTACGGGCGGTTATAGGCGAGGTTCATCTCGTTCATGGCGTGGAGAATGCGGCGATGCACGGGCTTCAGGCCGTCGCGCACATCGGGCAGCGCACGGCTCACGATAACGCTCATCGCGTAATCGAGATAGGAGCGCTGCATCTCCTCGATAATGGAAATCGGTTCGATACCGCTAGGGCCGCCGTTTGGGCCACCATTCATATCGTCGGAACCGGGTGGAGGCGTTTGATCTGACACTATTCAGATTTCTTTCTCAACAGAATCGATAAAGTCACTTTATAACGGAAACCAGCAAAAAACGCCAATTTCACGACCGTTTCGGCGGGCTATTTCCGTCTGTCAATTCAATGACTTAAAAGATATTCACATAAAGATTGAGCAATGATGTTGCCCGGACTGGCGCTTTGCATCGACCATGTGCCGTCGATCGTCTACAATCCATGTATCCGATTGAGCATAACATGCCAACAAGAAGGGCGCTTGCAGTATGGGGTTCTACGATACGGTTTTCAGCGCGTTCGTCACCCTGCTTGTTACAATCGACCCGCCCGGACTGGCGCCGTTGTTTCTGGCACTGACGCCGGGCATGGAGCGGCACCACCGCGGACAGGTGGCGCTACGCGCTTCCATCATCGGTTTTATCGTGATGGCGCTCTTCGCCATTGCTGGCGCGCAGATTCTCGGCATGTTCGGCATTACCATTGGCGCGTTCCGCGTTGCCGGTGGCCTGCTGCTGTTCTGGATCGCATTTGAGATGATTTTCGAGAAGCGGACAGAGCGTAAGGAAAAGAGCGCCGAGGTGGCGATCACCAAGGACCATATCCGCAATATTGCTGCCTTCCCGCTCGCCATTCCGCTGATTGCCGGTCCGGGCGCAATTTCGGCTATCGTGCTGACATCGGACTCATTCCACGGCATCGGGCCGCGTCTGGCCCTTCTTGGCGTTATCTTCGTCTGCCTGCTGATTACCTATCTCGTGCTGCTGCTGGCAGAGCGCGTCGACCGGTTTCTCGGCGAAACCGGTCGTTCCATCCTGACCCGCCTTCTCGGCGTCATTCTGGCGGCGCTTGCCGTCCAGTTCGTTGCGGACGGCATCAAGACACTTATCAGTGGTTAAGCAGACTTCTGCGCCTTCTTGCCGATCATCGCGTGACGAAGCTTGGACGAGAACCAGTCGATCACGGCAACAGCGATCAGGATCATGATGATCAGGAAGGAAACGTCCTGAAGGTTCAGAACCTTGATCTGTTCCGCCAGATGCGCGCCGATGCCGCCTGCCCCGACAATACCGATGATCGTTGCCGAACGGGTATTCGATTCGAAGAAGTAAAGAACCTGACTGCCGATCAGCGGCAGAACCTGTGGCAGCACGCCAAAGCGATAACCGTGCAGTCTGCCCCCACCCGATGACACCACGCCTTCGACCGGCTTCTTGTCGGCGCCTTCAATGGCTTCGGAGAAAAGCTTGCCGAAAGCCCCGAAATCCGAGCAGGCAATGGCGAGAATACCGGCAAATGGTCCAAGTCCTACAACCGACACCCAGATCAGCGCCCAGATCAGCGTATCGACGCCGCGAATGGTATCGAGAAAGCGGCGAATGCCGAAATGCAGGAAGACATTCGGGATAATGTTCTTGGCGGCCAGAAAACCGAATGGAAAGGCCAGGATCGCCGCCAGCAAGGTGCCGAGATAGGCAATCGCCAGCGTTTCCATCATTGACCACAGATAGAGGCTGAAACGACCGCCGGACGATGGCGGCATCATCATCAGCGCGAAATCGCCAAGGCGACCGAGACCGTTCAGAATGCGCAGCAGCGAAAAATCGAGCCAGTAGAAGGCGAACCAGACCGAAGCGATGAGAGCTACGGTTAAAATCGCCAGATTGCGCCACGCACGCGCATTTCCGAACAATTCGGCATGTTCCGCCCTCAGTTCCTTTTCGTGCGTGTGCGCCTCACGGGAGAGACTTTGTGCAATATCGGTCATAATTCTCTCTTCTGTTTGAGCATGATCTTTTCCCGAAAACCGGTTCCCACTTTTCGGGATCATGCTCCTCAACCAATGCGGCCAAGCAGTGCGTGACGAACGCGCTGCGTAATGAGGTCGATGACAACAATGGTCACGATGATCAGAAGCAGGATGGCGCTGACATCGCTGTAATAGAACTGTCGGATCGAAGTGAGCAGTTCCTGCCCGATGCCGCCTGCCCCCACAAACCCCATGACGGAAGCGCCGCGCACATTGATTTCAAAGCGCAGCAGGCCATAGGAAGCAAAATTCGCGGCCACTTGTGGCAGCACGGCAAAGCGAATGACCTGCAGGCCGGAGCCGCCCGATGCGCGGATACCTTCCACCGGGCGCATGTCGATATTCTCGACGACTTCGGAAAACAGCTTGCCCAGCGCTCCTGTCGTATGAAGCATGAGCGCCAGCACACCTGCCATCGGCCCAAGACCGAAGGCAATGACGAAGAGCAGCGCGAAGACGATTTCTGGAACCGTACGCAACAATTCCAGCCCGCGACGGACGATGAAGCGAACCGTCGAATTGGGAGCCATGTTGGATGAAGCCGCGAAGGAAGCGGCGAAAGCGACGACTGCACCGATCAATGTCGCCAGATAGGCGATCAGCAGCGTCTCAAACAGCATTTTGAGCCAGCCGCCGAGGTTCCAGTACCAGGCAGCGAGGTCGCCCCAGAAATTGGCAATCGTCAGATCCGGCAGAATGCGACCGAGATAGCTTGTGAAGCGAAAGAGATTTTCAACCAGAGTGCCCGGCCGAACATCGGCAACGACGGAGGCAGCAATAGCGACAACGACAAGCGCGAGGAGCAGCGCGATACCGTAGAGACGCCGTTTGCCGACTTCTCTCCGATAATCGGCAAGCAGGCCTTTTGCACCGTTGCCGTCGAGTGAGGATACCGTCATGCGATCTTTCCTATAAAAATGCCCGGAACGGGTTACGTTCCGGGCACTTCAATTGTTCTACGGATTAAGACTTGCGAGCCTTGTCGTTGAACTTGAGCATCTCGATGATTGGCTCATATTCCTTGGCTTCGGTCGCTACGAATTCCTTGTCCTTGCCGTCGGAAAGAGCGTCGAAACCAGCCTTGTCCTTGGTTGGCATATCGAGGAAAGCCTGCTTGATGTCTGCCTTCAACTGGTCTGGCAGCGTGCTGAGAACGGCGAACGGGCCTTCAGGAAGGAAGTCCGACTTGAAGATGACACGGAAATCGTCCTTCGTCATTGCCTTGCCGTTGGCGTCTTTCAGAACGCCGCGGCTGACCATACGGGTCAGGTTGGAATCGTCTTCCGAGTTCCAGGAGTTGGCAGCGGCGTCAGCGGTGCCCTGCGCAAGTGCGAGGACTGCGTTTTCATGGCTGCCAGCGAAGAAGTTCTTACCGAAGAACGTATCGACGCTATAGCCTTCGCGGTTGAGGAAGAAGCGCGGCGCATTGTTGCCCGAGGTCGAGTTCGGATCGACGAGAGCAATAGTCTTGCCCTTCAGGTCGTCCATCTTCTGGTACGGACTGTCGGCGCGAACATAAACGACCGAGTAATAGCCGTTGACGCCGGTGTCATGGCGCTGGTTGACGAGCGGAGTGGTTTCAACGCCGGTCATGACGGCGCGCGCATAGGAAGCCGGGCCATAGAATGCGATCTGGATGTTGCCGGCGCGCTGGCCTTCAATGACGGCAGCATAGTCGTTGGCGACGCGCAGCGTGACCTTCGTGCCGAGTTCCTTGCCGAGATAGGCAGCCAGAGGCGCGTAACGGTCGGAAGTGGTCGAAGCGTTTTCAGCCGGGATCACGCCCAGAACGATTTCCGGATAATCCTTGCTCCAGTCAGCAGCCTGAGCAGTGGAAGCCATCATTGGCATGGTCAGCGTTGCGGTAAGCGCAGCAGCCGCCAGAAAGTTTCTACGGTTAAGCATAGGTATCTCCTGTTAATCCTGAGTTTGGAGCGTGTTTCTTTTCCGGAGCTTTGTGCGCTCAGGCGGAAAGCTGGCGCAGAACGGCTTCAGCCGACTGCGGAACTGGCATCGGCATTGGCTCATCCTGCTGCTCATCGGCGTCGATGACGTCAGCGGCTTCCATGCCGTAAAGGTCGCGTGATGCCATATCTGTCAGCATCGACGGTGTGCCGCGGAATACGATCTTGCCGGCAGACATGCCGACGAGGCGGTCGCAATAGCTGCGCGCAATATCGAGCGAGTGCAGATTGCAGAGAACCGTGATGCCATATTCGCGATTGATGCGACGCAGGGCGTCCATGACGCTGCGGGTGTTGCGCGGATCGAGCGACGCAATCGGCTCGTCGGCGAGAATGATGCGCGGCTGCTGGACGAGCGCACGGGCAATCGCCACGCGCTGCTGCTGGCCGCCCGAAAGTTCATCAGCGCGATGCGCCGCAAGATGCGCAATATCGAACTGCTGCAAGGCGGAAAGAGCGATCAGGCGTTCTTCATCGCTCCAGATACGCAGGAGCGATTTCGGCGTCGAAACATAGTTGAGACGCCCCATCAGAACATTGGTCAGAACATCCAGACGGTCAACCAGATTGAAATGCTGGAAAATCATCGCGCATTGAGCGCGCCAGTCACGCAGCCCCGAACCCTTGAGCCCGGTAACATCGCGACCGTCCCAGTGAATTGTTCCCTCGGATGGCTCGACGAGGCGATTGATCATACGCAGCAGCGTCGACTTGCCCGCGCCAGAGCGCCCGATAATCCCCACAAACGTGCCCGGCTCGATTTCGAGGTCCACACCCGAAACCGCCACCTTGTCATTATAGCGGCGCGTTATGTTTTTCAGTTGAAGCATGAATTCGTCTCCATTCATGCTTACTCTGAATTGCTTCCATGACACTGCAATGAAAGCATAATGACGTTTGTGTAAATTTACACGCCGCTATAGGTGTTTTCCCTAAGCTATTGTTTTAGCGGTTATTTCCTTCAGGTGATGAAGGAAGGTCTCTGTGGATGCGTTGACATCGCCGGAATTGTCTATTGTGACAACATCCCTGGCACCGTCATCGAAGCTCACTTCACGCGCAAGCCGCGCGGTGATTTCGTCCCGGCTTTCGCGACCACGCGATGCAAGCCGTTCTGCCAGAACGTCCGGCCGGGCCGTTATCACAACCACAGAGCGCGACGTGTAGAGCCTGCGGATATCGCCCAGAACCCGGCGCGAAACGTTGGCTATCACCACCGTGCCCTCGGCGATTTCATCCTCAAGCGATTTCGGCAAGCCATAGCTCAGCCCATGTGCCTGCCAGTGCAGGGCGAAAGCTCCCTCGCCTGCCGATTTTGCAAATGCTGTCTCATCCAGACTGTCATGATCTTCGGTTCCCGGCATTTGCGGGCGTGTGATGATGCGACGTACAAAATGAAAACGCGTGTCGCCCGCAAGGGCCACACGCGCTGCATCCATGATCGTATCCTTGCCGGCCCCGCTGGGGCCGACGACGGCGACGAAACAGCCTTTCGGCATATCGGATTGCATTTGCATCAGAGCACCCGTTCGCCTTCGCGCCAGACAGTGCGGACAACCGGGATCGCACCTTTCGGGCGCACGCGAACCAGATCGGCACGTTTTCCGATAGCGATTTCGCCGCGATCATCCATGGCCATGGCATCAGCCGGGTTCTTGGTTACAAGGCGGACGGCCTGTGGCAGCGCAATCGGACGCTCGCCCGAAGCAAGGCCGAAAGCCGACTGAATAAGGCTGAACGGAATATAATCCGAAGACAGGATGTCGAGGCTGCCATTGTCGACGAGATCGCGTGCAGCGATGTTGCCCGAATGGGAGCCACCGCGAACGATGTTCGGCGCGCCCATCAGGATTGAGAGGCCTGCGCCTTTGGAAGCATTGGCGGCTTCCATCGTGGTCGGAAACTCGGCAATCCGCACGCCATGGTCGAGCGATTCATCGACATGGGCGCAGGTCGCATCATCGTGGCTGGCCAGAACGATGTCGCGCGTCGCCGCCAGTTCGGCAATGGCGCGACGATGTCTGGCCGAATAGGCGTCCGAATCCGCCATGCGCTTCTCACAATGCACCCGGAACTCCTCATCCGTGAGCTTCATCTTGCGCATGTAATAAGTGCGATAGGTCTCAAGATCAACGAATTGACGCTGTCCCGGCGCATGATCCATCAGCGAAGCGAGTTTTACGCGGTCATCGCCTGCGAAAAGCTCGAATGTTTCGAGGCAATCTGCTGAGGAAACTTCGCAGCGCAGGTGCAGAAAGTGGTCTGCACGCAGGCGGTTTTCGCGAACACCGCTTTCAATGGCGTCCGCAAGCATGCGCATATCCTTGCCCACGAAGTCGCGGTCATAGTCCGTGCCGACACGCATCGCGTCAAAAACTGTCGTGATGCCGGATGCTGCTACCTGCGCATCATGCGCCTGAACCGCTGCATCGACATTCCAGCGCACCTTTGGACGCGGCGCATAATGGCTTTCGAGCTGGTCGGTGTGCAACTCGATGAGACCCGGAATGACATAATCGCCGTCCATGTCATCGCCGCCATTGGCATAGCCTTGATCGATGGCGGCAATTTTACCGTCACGGATCAAAATTGAACCCGAAACAATCTCGTCAGCGAGCACGATCTGCGCATTTTTCAGAACGATTTCATTAGCCATTGGATAGCTCTTTCATGACCGCATTTGCATTGGCGGCAGTTTCATATTTCGAGAGGAAGGCTTCGATATCGAGCGCGCGGAAATCATCGAGCGCATCGCGCAGACGATCATGGCTCCAGTCCCACCAGGCCAGTCGATCCAGACGATTGCCGGTCGCAGCGTCGAAGCGTTCGCGAATGAGACGCGCCGGTACGCCGCCCACAATCGTATAGGGGGCCACGTCCTTGCTCACCACCGCACCAGCACCGACAACGGCACCATTGCCAACCGTCACACTCGGCAAGATGGTGGAGCCATGGCCGAGCCATGTGTCGTGACCGATTTTCACGGCATTGCCGCGACGCCAATCAAAGAACTCCGTCTCATCCTTTTCTTCCGGCCAGTAATCACCGGCGCGGTAGGTGAAATGATGCAGCGTCGGACGCCATGTCGGATGGTTGGTGGCGTTGATACGCACATGACTGGCGATGTTGGAAAACTTGCCGATTTCCGCACACCAGATTTCGCAATCGACGCCGAGATAGGAATAGTCGTCGAGTACAGTCTCCGAAACGCGACTGCGCTCGCCGATCTCCGTATAACGACCGAGTGTGCAACCGCTGACGATGGCGGTTTCATACACCAGCGGTTCTACCGATAGCTTGGTCATGCCGCTGCCCTCGGCGAGAAAGCTGTCACGTCGATAATCCGGTCGGCAACTTCCGTGCGCACGTCCTCATCGTGGAAAATGCCGAGCATGGCGACGCCCTGCTCCTTCTTGGTCTTGATGAGATCAACTACGACCGCACGGTTCTTCGCATCAAGCGAGGCGGTCGGCTCATCGAGCAGCAATACCGGATGATCCGTGATGAAACCGCGTGCGATATTCACGCGCTGCTGTTCACCGCCGGAGAAAGTCGCAGGCGGCAAGGCCCACAGACGTTCCGGCAGGTTGAGTTGTGACAGAAGCTCGCGAGCGCGTTTCAGCGCCATTTCGCGATCAACACCGCGAGCCACCAATGGCTCCGCAACGACATCGATTGCCGCCACGCGCGGCAATGTGCGCAGGAATTGGCTGACATAGCCAATCGTATCGCGCCGAACGGCCAGCACTTCGCGCGGATCGGCAGTGGCAAGATCGACAACCGCGTCGGCATGACGGATCAGGATTGAACCACCATTGACCGCATAATTACCGTAGACCATTTTCAGGATCGAGCTTTTGCCAGCCCCCGAAGGACCGCCAAGCACGGCGCATTCACCGGCATGGAGTTCAAAATTCACGCCGCGAACGACCGGAAGTTCAATGCCGCCTTGAAGATGCATGACGAAGGTTTTCGTGACATCGGTGACGGCAAGCGGGGCTGATGTTTGCAACATAGACATTTTTCACCTCACGCAAGAAGTTCGGCTAATTTAGGAACAACGTGCGATAAATATCTGTTTTAATTTACTAAACCTGCAAGATAGACGACACAAGAAGCTGCGTGTAAGGCGCCTGCGGGTCATCCAGAACTCGGTCGGTCAGGCCCTGCTCGACAATATGGCCGTCTTTCATGACCATGATGCGATGGGACAGAAGCCGGGCCACGGCGAGATCGTGAGTAACGATAATCACCGAGAGGCCAAGATCACTCACCAGACCGCGCAGCAGGTCGAGAAGACGTGCCTGCACGGACACGTCGAGACCGCCGGTCGGTTCATCCATGAAAACAAGACGCGGCGCAGTCACCAGATTGCGGGCAATCTGCAAGCGCTGGCGCATGCCGCCAGAGAAGGCGCGTGGCTGATCGTCGATACGGTCGGAAGCTATTTCGACACGACCAAGCCATTCCGTGGCCGTCGAGCGGATATTGCCATAATGGCGTTCACCGACTGCCATCAGACGTTCGCCGACATTGGCGCCAGCCGAAACCGTCATGCGCAATCCGTCTGCCGGGTTCTGATGCACAAAACCCCAGTCCGTCCGCATCAGGAAACGGCGTTCCGCCTCGCCGATCTTGTAGAGATCGCGGAATTCACCGTCGCGCATCCGGTATTCAACCGTGCCAGACGTCGGTTCCAGACGGGTTGCCAGACTATTCAGGAGCGTCGTTTTGCCAGAACCGGATTCGCCGACGATGGCCAGCACTTCGCCCGGCCACAGATTGAAGGAAATGTCCGCACAGCCCCGGCGATTGCCGTAAAATTTCGACAGGCTGTTTACTCTCAGCAGGGGTTCGCTGTTCATTTTACTGTCTCCTTGGCCGCGGCCTCATTGTTCGCTGCCAGATGACCGAAATGGCCGTTGGCCTGACGGTCTTCGCAAAAATCAGTGTCGGAGCAGACAAACATCGAGCCGCCGCGATCATCGAGCACGACTTCATCCAGATAGACGCCCTTCGCGCCGCACAGCGCACAGGGTTCCTTGAACTTCTGCACTTCGAACGGATGATCCTCGAAATCGAGGCTCACCACCTGCGTATAAGGCGGGACGGCATAGATGCGCTTTTCGCGACCGGCGCCGAACAATTGCAATGCCGGAGACATATGCATTTTCGGATTGTCGAATTTCGGCGTCGGCGAAGGCGCCATCACATAGCGCCCTTCGATCATCACCGGATAATCGTAGGTCTTGGCGATATGGCCGTGACGCGCGATGTCTTCGTAGAGCTTCACATGCATGAGGCCATATTCGGCCAGCGCGTGCATCTTGCGGGTTTCGGTTTCACGGGGCTCCAGAAAACGCAACGGCTCGGGGATCGGCACCTGATAGACGATCACCTGCCCTTCGGTCAGCGGATATTCCGGAATGCGGTGACGGGTCTGGATGATGGTCGCCTCGCCCGTATGGGTCGTCACGGCAACATCGGCTGTCTTCTGGAAGAAAGCGCGGATGGAGACGGCATTGGTCGTATCGTCGGCACCCTGATCGATGACCTTCAGCACATCGTCCGGCCCGATGATCGAGGCGGTTACCTGCACGCCGCCAGTTCCCCAGCCATAGGGCATCGGCATTTCACGGCTGGCGAAAGGCACCTGATAGCCGGGAACGGCAATGGCCTTCAGGATGGCGCGGCGGATCATTCGCTTGGTCTGCTCGTCCAGATAGGCGAAGTTGTAGTTGGCCAGATCGCTCATTCTGCGGCCTCTTTCATCTGGTTGTGCGCTTGGTCATATTCCGCACGCATACGGCGGATGAGATCGAGTTCTGCCTGGAAATCCACGTAATGCGGCAGTTTCAGATGCTCAACGAAACCGGTGGACTGCACATTGTCGGAATGGGAGATGACGAATTCCTCGTCCTGTGCGGGAGCGGTCACATCCGTATCGAACTCGCGAACACGCAGCGCACGGTCGCAGAGCGACATGGACATGGCCTTGCGCTCACTCTGGCCGAACACCAGCCCATAGCCGCGTGTGAATTGCGGTGGCTGCTTGGCCGAGCCCTTGAACTGGTTGACCATCTGGCATTCGGTCAGTTGTACGCGACCGAGCGAAACGGCAAAGCCAAGTTCCGGCACGTCGAACTCGACATCTACTTCGCCAATGCGGATTTCACCGACGAAGGGATGCGTGTTGCCATAGCCGCGCTGCGTGGAGTAACCGAGCGCCAGCAGGAAGCCTTCGTCGCCACGCGCCAGTGCCTGAAGGCGCAGGTCGCGTTCCATCGGAAATGTCCAGGGTTCGCGGGTCAGGTCGCCCGGTTCGTGACCTTCCGGCAGAGAACCGTCATCCTCGATCATCCCGTTGACACCGAGAATATCGGTTACACGTGGAGTTTCCTGGATTTCAGCTTCACGCATTTCCGGTTCCGGCACGGCCACGTCGCCTGCCAGATCCGGATCAAGAAGCCGATGCGTATAATCGAAAGTCGGCCCCAGAAGCTGGCCACCGGGCAAATCCTTATAGGTCGCCGAAATGCGACGCTCGATCAGCATCTGGGCTGTTTCCATCGGGCGGGAATAGCCAAAGCGCGGCAAGGTGGTACGGTAGGCGCGCACCAGAAAGATTGCTTCGATCAGATCGCCACGGGACTGACGGACGGCAAGTGCGGCCAGTTCGCGATCATAGAGCGAACCTTCGGCCATGACGCGATCGACCGCCAGCGCAAGCTGCTCGACAATCTGATCGAGACGCAATGCCGGGACCGAGCGGTCGCCGCGACGGCGATCATCGAGAAGACGGTGGGCATTGCGGATGGCTGTTTCACCACCCTTTACGGCAACATACATTTTCAGCCCTCCAGATTGCTTACGCGCGTTGTGCGGGGAAGCGCTGCAACAGCACCGTCGCAGACCAGAACAAGATCAACGCCCAGCGGATATTGCGCACCGTTCTCGCGCCATTGATTGATGAAGTCCTGCGGCAGACCTTCAACGTGAAGCGCACGTTCACCATCGATACCGGGGCCTTTGAGCACAAAACCCTGCCCGCTTGTCAGCGACACAACAGCAAGGACAACGGTTGTCGAACGATCAGGAAACTCGGCGTCGCCCTGTGAAAACTCTGCCAGAGACGGCAGCAGGGAAACATTGCTGACCAGAGCGAATTGTGCGGCATCTGTATTATCGACACGCGGCGCACCGGTGTGAAAAGTAAGCCAGGCGGTTGCACTTTCATCGGCAGCTATCGCGGCATCGCACCAGACCGTCGCGTCGTGATCGAGCAGAGTTGCTGCAATCACGCCCAGTTCAGGCGTCAGCGGCTGCGGTGGGGTGGCTGCGCGAGCCAGAGGATAGATGCGGCCGGGATTGGCCATGGCATGCATGACGGCATGGAATGCCGACTGCGCATCCGTCACCGGATCGGCAAAGCCGCCCTCGAACGCGGAGGAAGTGCTGTTTACAGAAGAAGGAAGCATTAATTGTCTCCCCGGACCATTGTGAAGAAATCAACCTTGGTGGCGGCAGCTTCGCTGCGCAGCGTGGCGTCGGCGTCGGCGAGCCGCTTGCGCAAGACATTCAGCACCTGCGTCTCCACCGCATTGCGTTGGCCTTCATCCAGCCACAGCGCATCGAAAAGAGCGGCAAGGCGTGCCTTTTCCTGATCGCGACCAAGTGCATAAGAGTGACCGACCGAGCCGTCGGAGAGCCGCACCGTAGCGCGCGTCACCGTTGCCTCGCCGACATTGAAGGGCGCGCCGCCGCCGCCAATGCGGCCACGCAGCATTACAAGACCGGTTTCCGGTCCGCGCAGAACCTCGAATTCAGGCTTGTCCGACCATGCTTGCCAGAAGGCTTGCAGTTCTTCGCCACTTGCACGCGCAAGAATCGCCATGCTCGCCTGCCTTGCGGCTTGAACTGGATCTGGCGCCTTTCTGCTTTCAGTGGCGGAACCGGCTCCGCCTCCCTTCGCACTCTGCTCCGTACCGTACATGAGCTTCCCTGCCCTTTGAGATCTTGTTGACTTACTCTTCGGATTTGTCTAGTTATATAGACAACTATACAATACCAGAATGAATACACCCTGCCAATGACAGGACGATGACAGTTGATGACAAAGACCAGAAGAATTGAGAGAAACAGCGGTGTGGCGATCTGGCGGCAGATTGCCGACGAGATACGCGGCGATATCATGGCGGGGAAGCTTCAGTCCGGTGCGCGCATGCCTGCCGAGATGGAACTTGCCTACAGGTTTGGAGTCAATCGCCATACGGTGCGCAGTGCCATTGCCGCGCTGACGCAGGAGGGCGTGCTGCGTGCCGAGCAAGGTCGCGGCACCTTTGTTGCCAATGCAAAGCGCCTGACCTACCAGATTGGACGCCGTACCCGTATCTCGCAGTCGCTGGCTTCACAGGTGCGGGACATGCAGGGCGCATTGCTTGCTTCCGGCACTACGCCCGCCTCTCCGGATATCGCCGAGGCTCTTGAGATCGAACCCGGTTCCCCAGTCATGCGGCTGGAAACCTTGCATAGTGCCGACGGACGCCCCCTCTCGCGCGCAACACTCTGGATCAGTGCCGAACAATTTCCGGAAATCGCCGAGGATTATGCGGCAAGCGGTTCAATAACCGTGGCTTTCCGAAAAGCAGGGGTTGCCGACTACTTCCGTAAATCGACAATCATATCCGCCCGCCATGCGGATTCGGATGATCTGAAACATTTGAAGCTTTCGCCCGGCGCCATTGTGCTGACGGCCAAGGCAATCAATGTGAACACTGACGGTGTGCCCATCCAGTATTCGCTGACAAGGTTTTCAGCCGATAATATGGAGTTTTCTATCGACACTTATCCCGGCGACCCGCAGATGAATGATATGAACTGACCCATGCTGGTGCCAACCACGCATGGTGCTTTCAACACAGACAGGAAACTCCTGATGACCGTCACTATTTTTCACAATCCGAAATGCGGCACCTCGCGCAATACGCTGGCAATGATCCGCGCCAGTGGTGAAGAGCCCGTCATAGTCGAATATGTGCAGAATCCGCCCACGCGGGACCGTCTGGTCGGCCTGTTGGCGGCAATGAGCGTGACGCCGCGCGAGCTGCTGCGTGAGAAAGGCACACCCTATGCCGACCTCGGCCTGTCCGATCCCAAATGGACCGATGACGAGCTGATCGACTTCATGATGGCTCATCCGATCCTGATCAACCGGCCCATTGTCGAGACGCCTCGCGGCACGAAGCTTTGCCGCCCATCCGAACTGGTTCTGGATATTCTGGAAAACCCGGTCACATCATTCACCAAAGAAGATGGCGAGCAGATTATATCAGGCGAAAAGTCGCTTTGAGGGGCTTGAGATCGCAACGCGACACTGCAAGCCCATCGATTTTGAAACTATGAAGCCAACAGAAAAGGCGCTGTAAAACAGCGCCTTATCATACTTTACTTATAAACTGGATTATATCCGTTCTCAGAACGGGATTTCGTCGTCCAGATCGCGCGAGAAACCGCCGCCGCTGCCGCCACCCGAAGACGGGCCGGACGAGCCGAAGTCACCGCCGCCACCGGAATAGTCGGACATCTGGTTGCGATTTCCGCCGCCACCGCCGAACGAACGGCCTTCGCCGCCGCCTTCGCCACGGCTATCGAGCATCTGCAGTTCGCCACGGAACTTCTGCAGCACGACTTCCGTCGAGTAACGGTCATTGCCGTTCTGATCCTGCCACTTGCGGGTCTGGAGTGCGCCTTCGATATAAACCTTGGCGCCCTTCTTCAGATATTGCTCGGCGACCTTGGCAAGGTTTTCATTGAAAATGACAACGCTGTGCCATTCGGTGCGGTCCTTGCGTTCGCCGCTCTGGCGGTCGCGCCAGCTTTCCGACGTTGCAATGCGCAGATTGGCAACCACATCGCCCGAATTCAGACGACGAATTTCCGGATCGGCACCAAGATTGCCGACCAGAATGACTTTGTTGACGCTACCAGCCATCGAAAAATTACTCCGGGTCTTGCATGCACACTCTTTCCGCACAGCTTCGCACGGACAAGAGGCACGTTCCAAATGAAAGATCAGGCGCAACGATGCGCCATCACCAGAAACTCATGTGTTCACCTTACAGGACTGGCTCAAAACGTGCTCAATCCGGGTCGGCGAATTTGTTAATGTCCACAGAGTTTATGTTCTTGTTTTGTTCAAAATGCAACCTTCCGACATGAAAAAGCCTTGCGCTCGCCACAAATTCCAGTGGTTTTTTGCACCATTTCCTGTGCTGAAAATGCAGTTTTCCTTATTTCAGGGCCAGATCGGGTCAGAACTGCATCTGCCATAATTTCAAAACAGCTTTGCCGGTCACCTTCATGAAGCAATGGCTGTTTGCGCTTCGCAAACCGGATCAGCTTCCAAGGAAAAGCCCTGCCGCTCACTGTATCTTTGGCGCGCAGGGCTTAGGGGGTTGAGCAATGCTCATGTGTCGACATTAATTCGTCGGCAGGTCTTTTCGGATCACAAAGGCGCACGGCCATTTGCATTCCGCGCAAATTCAAATTGTCGGCAATCACACTTTCGATCAACGAGGCATCATTCCTTGCGAAAAGATGCTGCCGCGACCGAAACGGATTGTGCTTTCATCTCTGTGAAAGCTAGGCAACGTAGTCAGGTGGACTCATGCTCCTTTACCTCCCTACAGGGTCTCCCCGCCTCCTGCGGACCTCTTGCCGATGCCGTGTCATCCCACCGCGGCACCTCTCCGCTATCAGCGAGTAAGGTTAGTCTGCTCCTGTCAGGAGTGACAGTCAACGCTCTTGCGTTCACATTTCGTATCGCCTATCAGAAGGCTGGTTGTTCGATATTTGTTCTAATGATAAGAGTGCACCGATGAATGACCGGAGCCCCCTTCTTATTGGAGGGTTTCACCCCATATTAGACACCGGCGCGACGTGTTTCATCATTCGGCGCCAGTTTATCCATGGCATCATGAGCAGGCAGGACGCGGAATGAGCGATCAGAAATTCATTTCCATACGTGGCGCGCGCGAACACAATCTGAAAAATGTCGATCTCGATCTGCCTCGCGACAAGCTGATCGTAATGACGGGGCTTTCCGGCTCGGGCAAATCCTCGCTTGCCTTCGACACGATCTATGCGGAAGGTCAGCGCCGCTATGTCGAAAGCCTTTCGGCCTATGCGCGCCAGTTCCTCGAAATGATGCAGAAGCCGGATGTCGATCAGATCGACGGCCTGTCGCCCGCAATCTCTATCGAACAAAAGACGACGAGCCGCAATCCGCGCTCGACGGTCGGCACCGTCACCGAAATTTACGACTATATGCGCCTACTCTTTGCGCGCGTGGGCGTGCCTTATTCGCCGGCGACCGGCCTTCCCATCGAAAGCCAGACGGTCAGCCAGATGGTTGATCGCGTCATGGCGCTGGAAGAAGGCACGCGCCTTTATATCCTCGCGCCCATCGTTCGCGGCCGCAAGGGCGAGTACAAGAAGGAACTGGCGGAACTTCAGAAGAAGGGCTTTCAGCGCGTCAAGGTAGACGGCACCTTCTATGAAATCGCCGACGTTCCGGCGCTCGACAAGAAGTACAAGCACGACATCGATGTCGTGGTGGACCGTGTCGTGGTGCGTCCTGATCTGTCGACCCGCCTCGCCGACAGTCTTGAAACCTGCCTCAAGCTTGCCGAAGGTCTGGCCGTTGCCGAGTTTGCCGACAAGCCTCTGCCGCCGGAAGAGACGGCTGAAGGCGGTGCTGCCAACAAGTCCGCCAACGAAACGCACGAGCGCATTCTGTTTTCGGAAAAGTTTGCCTGCCCGGTTTCCGGTTTCACAATTCCTGAAATCGAACCGCGCCTGTTCTCGTTCAACAACCCATTCGGCGCCTGCCCGACCTGCGATGGTCTCGGCACGCAACAGGCCATCGATCCGAACCTGATCGTTCCCGACGAAACGGCGGTGTTGAAGGATGGCGCGATTGCTCCATGGGCGCGGTCCTCGTCGCCCTACTACAATCAGACGCTGGAAGCGCTTGGCAAAGCCTATGGCTTCAAGATCGGCGCACGCTGGGCCGATCTTTCGGAAGAAGCACAGCAGGCTATTCTTTATGGCACCAAGGGCAAGGAAATCACCTTCCAGTATGATGACGGCCTGCGCTCCTACCAGACGACGAAGCCTTTTGAAGGCGTGATCCCCAATCTGGAGCGCCGCTGGAAGGAGACCGACTCCGCCTGGTCGCGTGAAGATATCGAGCGCTTCATGGCCTCGACGCCCTGCCCCTCCTGTAACGGCTACCGTCTGAAGCCGGAAGCGCTGGCGGTTAAGGTTGGCATGAAGCATGTTGGCGAGATCACGGAAATGTCGATCCGCAAGGCCGATGCCTGGTTCCGCGACATTGACAGCAGCTTTAACGACAAGCAGCGCGAGATTGCCGCCCGCATCCTCAAGGAAATCCGCGAGCGGCTGCAGTTCCTCAATGATGTCGGCCTCGACTATCTGACGCTGGCACGCAATTCCGGCACGCTATCGGGCGGTGAAAGCCAGCGTATCCGTCTTGCTTCGCAGATCGGCTCCGGCCTGACCGGGGTGCTCTACGTGCTGGACGAACCATCCATCGGCCTGCATCAGCGGGACAATGCGCGTCTTCTCGACACGCTGCGCCATCTGCGCGATCTCGGCAATACGGTCATCGTGGTCGAGCATGACGAAGACGCGATCCTGACCGCAGATTATGTGGTCGATATCGGCCCGGCGGCTGGCGTCCATGGCGGCAAGATCATCGCTCAAGGGTCGCCGCAGGATGTGATGTCCAATGCGAACTCGCTGACCGGCAAATATCTGTCAGGCGCGATGGAAGTTGCCGTCCCGGCGGAACGCCGCAAGATTTCGAAATCCAAGCGCATTCGCGTGGTGGGCGCGCGCGGCAATAACCTGAAAAATGTCTCGGCGGATATTCCGCTTGGAACCTTCACCGCCGTCACTGGCGTTTCAGGCGGTGGCAAATCCACCTTCCTGATCGAAACACTGTTCAAGGCCGCCTCGCGCCGCATCATGGGTTCGCGTGAGCATCCGGCAGAGCATGACCGTATCGAGGGGCTGGAATTCCTCGACAAGGTGATCGATATCGATCAGTCGCCGATTGGCCGCACCCCGCGCTCCAATCCGGCAACCTATACCGGTGCCTTCACGCCGATCCGCGACTGGTTCGCGGGTCTGCCCGAAGCCAAGGCGCGCGGCTATCAGCCGGGCCGCTTCTCGTTCAACGTGAAGGGCGGACGCTGCGAGGCTTGCCAGGGCGATGGCGTCATCAAGATTGAGATGCACTTCCTGCCGGATGTCTATGTGACTTGCGACGTCTGTCACGGCAAGCGCTACAACCGCGAAACACTGGAAGTCCTGTTCAAGGGCAAGTCCATCGCCGATGTGCTGGACATGACGGTCGAGGAAGGCGCGGAATTCTTCTCCGCCGTGCCTGCGGTGCGCGACAAGCTTGAAACGCTCGTCAAGGTCGGCCTCGGCTATATCAAGGTTGGCCAGCAGGCGACGACGCTTTCGGGTGGTGAAGCGCAGCGTGTGAAGCTTGCCAAGGAACTGTCGCGCCGCGCAACGGGCCGTACGCTCTATATTCTGGACGAACCGACAACCGGCCTGCACTTCCACGACGTGGCAAAACTTTTGGAAGTGCTGCACGAACTGGTCGAACAGGGCAACACGGTCGTAGTGATCGAGCATAATCTCGAAGTCATCAAGACTGCCGACTGGGTGATCGACCTTGGACCGGAAGGTGGCGATGGCGGCGGCGAGATTGTCGCCGTGGGCCGTCCGGAAGACATCGTGCAGGAGAAGCGCTCCTACACCGGCCACTTCCTCAAGGAATTGCTGGAACGCCGTCCCAAGCGCAGTTCAGAGGCTGCTGAATAAGCGGGAGGCAAAGAAAGTTGTTGGAAGCCGGGCCCAGTGTCCGGCTTTTTGCTATTCAGGTCGGTTTGATCGGTATCGATCAATCATCCACAGGTGAAGGATTTGCGCGGCAATTACCACGATAAACACCGTCCCGACCGATTGGATGGTGTACTTTTCGGGATCATGGTGGGCGGCAGAAATCAGCACGCTTGCCAACAGAACATAGAGCAATGGAATGAAGGCGAGAGCTGGAATTCTCGGAGCTGTCCAGTTTACTTGTCCGGATAATCCCCACTGCATGGGAAGCCGCTCTAGCTCCTTGAACCGGTGGTTAGCAATCACGGCAAGCAGCACACTTATTGTAAAGCCGATTAAAGCAGATGCTAGCATAGGCCTCTCCAGATTGGTGTGACCTTCAAGGTGCCACATCACGACGGTCTGTAGAAGCACTCACTGGTCGCAAAACGAAAAAAGCCCGGCAATGCCGGGCCTTCTCGACAGCCATTCGCGATCATGCCGCGATGGCTGGAAATTTAATGTCACGATCCGTTCGAAGAGCTTTCACTCTCCAGATCATGATTAGCCGTTTACGGCGTCCTTCAGGCCCTTGCCAGCCGAGAACTTCGGCACGTTGCGAGCCGGAATAGCAACTTCCTTGCCGGTCGATGGGTTACGGCCGGTCGAGGCAGCGCGATGCGAAACGGAGAAAACGCCGAAGCCAGGCAGACGGACTTCTTCACCAGCCTTCAGGGCACCGGTAACAGCGGCGAGTACGGCGTCAACAGCAGTACCGGCATCAGCCTTCGTCAAACCGCCCTTTTCCGCAACTGCGGCAACCAATTCGTTCTTGTTCATTGGCATTTCCTTTCTTTATCTACCGGAACGGATAACGTGACCGGATTGGTCGGAGTTTATTCAAATCGGTTCACAAACCAAGCCTGTCAACGTGAAAAAACCCCGGAAAACCGGGGTTAAACACAGAAATGCCGGGCAAATTGCCCGGCATTTCGATTGTTGGTCCTGATAGACACCTTCCAGCGGGGCAATCCGACTGAATCAGAATCGCCCGCCGGAAGCTCATTTCAGGGCATTATCCGTAAGCAAACTGCTTCGCACGTTTGCCGGAAATGCCTTAATGGGCGGTCGAAACCCCTGCTTCTTCCTCGACCGAAGGCACGGTCGCCGGGGTTGCCGGCTCAGTCCATTCAATCGGCTCAGGCTCGCGAACCAGAGCATGCCTGAGGACTTCACCCACGCGAGACACCGGAACGATCTCAAGATTGTTCTTCACATTGTCCGGAATATCCGCCAGATCCTTGGCGTTTTCTTCCGGGATCAGAACCTTCTTGATACCGCCGCGCAGAGCCGCGAGGAGCTTTTCCTTCAAGCCGCCGATTGGCAGGACACGACCGCGCAGGGTGACTTCGCCTGTCATTGCGATGTCCTTGCGAACCGGAATACCGGTCAGCACGGATACGATCGCCGTGACCATGGCGATACCGGCGGACGGACCGTCCTTCGGTGTTGCACCTTCCGGTACGTGCACATGGATGTCGCGCTTGTCGAACAGCGGAGGCTCGATGCCGAAATCGATGGCGCGGGAGCGGACATAGGAAGCCGCTGCAGAGATCGATTCCTTCATCACATCACGGAGGTTACCCGTGACGGTCATGCGGCCCTTGCCGGGCATCATGACACCTTCGATGGTCAGCAATTCGCCGCCAACTTCCGTCCAGGCAAGGCCTGTCACGACGCCAACCTGATCTTCGCCATCGATCTGACCGAAGCGGAAACGCTCGACACCCAGATAGTCGGAGAGGTTCTTGTCAGTGACTTTCACCGACTTCTTCTTCGACTTCAGGATTTCGGTCACAGCCTTACGTGCCAGAGTCATCAGTTCGCGTTCGAGGTTACGCACACCTGCTTCCCGCGTGTAAAGGCGGATAACATTGCGCAGCGCATCGTCCGTAACCGAAAACTCCTTCGGCTGCAGGGCGTGGTCCTTGATTGCCTTCGGCAGCAGGTGCCGCTTGGCGATCTCAAGCTTTTCATCCTCGGTGTAGCCGGCAATACGGATGACTTCCATACGATCCAGCAACGGACCGGGGATGTTCAGCGTATTGGCCGTCGTCACGAACATGACGTTCGACAGATCATATTCGACCTCAAGGTAGTGATCCATGAAGGTCGAGTTCTGTTCAGGATCCAGCACCTCAAGCATGGCCGATGACGGATCGCCGCGGAAATCCTGGCCCATCTTGTCGATTTCATCGAGCAGGAAGAGCGGGTTGGACTTCTTCGCCTTCTTCATCGACTGGATGACCTTGCCGGGCATCGAACCGATATAGGTGCGGCGGTGACCGCGGATTTCAGCCTCGTCACGCACGCCGCCGAGCGACATACGGACATATTCACGGCCGGTAGCCTTGGCAATCGAACGGGCAAGCGAAGTCTTGCCGACGCCGGGAGGTCCGACGAGGCAGAGGATCGGGCCCTTGATCTTGGTCGAGCGAGCCTGCACCGCGAGATACTCGACAATGCGCTCCTTGACCTTTTCCAGACCAAAATGATCGTCACCGAGTACGCCTTCGGCAAAGTTCAGGTCCTGCTTGATCTTCGACTTCTTGCCCCACGGAATGGACAGCAGCCAGTCGAGATAGTTGCGGACGACCGTTGCTTCGGCAGACATCGGGCTCATGCTGCGCAGCTTCTTCAGCTCAGCCTGGGCCTTTTCGCGGGCTTCCTTGGAAAGCTTGGTCTTGTTGATGCGCTCTTCGAGTTCAGCCGCTTCATCGCGACCATCCTCGCCATCGCCAAGCTCCTTCTGGATCGCCTTCATCTGCTCGTTGAGATAGTATTCGCGCTGCGTCTTCTCCATCTGGCGCTTGACGCGGCTGCGAATACGCTTCTCAACCTGAAGAACCGAAATTTCGGCTTCCATGAAGGAAAGTGCCTTCTCAAGACGCTCGCGCACCGAGAGGATCGACAGCATTTCCTGCTTCTCGGGAATCTTGATCGCGAGATGCGAGGCAACCGTGTCGGCAAGCTTGGAATAGTCGTCGATCTGGCTGGCGGCGCCAACCACTTCCGGCGAAATCTTCTTGTTCAGCTTGACGTAGTTTTCGAAGTCGGAAACCACCGAGCGGGCAAGCGCCTCGATCTCGACGGCATCTTCTTCAGGCTCCGGCAAAGCCGCAGCATAGGCCTCGTGATAATCTTCGCGGTCGGTAAACTTGGAAACCTTGGCGCGCGCCGTGCCTTCGACCAGCACCTTGACGGTGCCGTCCGGCAGCTTCAGGAGTTGCAATACGTTGGCAATCGTGCCGATTTCATAAATCGCGTCCGGTGCCGGATCGTCATCGGCAGCGTTTTTCTGGGTGGCAAGCAGAATCTGCTTGTCCACGCCCATCACTTCCTCCAGCGCGCGAATGGACTTTTCGCGGCCGACAAAAAGCGGAACGATCATATGCGGGAAAACGACGATGTCACGCAACGGCAAAACGGCATAGAGCCCGTCCGAACCGCCCGCTTCAGAACCACCCAATGGGGTCTTCTGTTCAGTACCCGTCATAACTCAGTCCTTTCTCAGGTCTTTCAACCTGACTGCCACGTCCGCGCCCCCTTTCATCATGAGGCAGGTCACGAATGTGCTTCGGTCCATACTTGGAGAGCCGAACCCGGCAATTCAATAGCCTGTAGCGGGATGGCTTTCATAGAATCGTCATCTATCCTGCGCTGTACCGTCACTAAGTACAATATCTAGCTTAGGCTGTACCCCGATTGCTGCGCCTGCAATAGTGACAGGATCGGCCCGACGCAAGTCTGCACATGAAAAAGGCCGCTAACGCGGCCTTTTTATGGATTAATTGTCACCGCTTAAGCAGAAACATTACCCTTTTCGTCCTGGCGCTCGGCGTAGATATAGAGCGGACGGGCACTGCCATCCACCACATCGCCGGAAATGACCACTTCCTGCACGCCTTCCAGCGTCGGAAGCTCGAACATCGTGTCGAGCAGGATCTTTTCCATGATCGAACGCAGACCGCGTGCACCCGTCTTGCGCTCAACTGCCTTGTTGGCAATCGCCCGCAGGGCGTCGTCGTGGAAGCTGAGCTCGACGCTTTCCATGTCGAACAGGCGCTGATACTGCTTCACGAGCGCATTCTTCGGCTCGGTCAGGATCTGCACCAGAGCATCGACATCGAGGTCTTCGAGCGTCGCGATCACCGGCAGACGACCGACGAATTCCGGAATGAGGCCGAACTTCAGAAGATCTTCCGGCTCCAGTTCCTTGAAGACATCACCGATACGGCGCTCATCAACCGAACGAACGGTGGCGCCGAAGCCGATGGACGTCTTCTCGCCACGTGCGGAGATGATCTTGTCGAGACCAGCAAAAGCGCCGCCGCAGATGAAGAGGATGTTCGTCGTGTCCACCTGCAGGAACTCCTGCTGCGGATGCTTGCGGCCACCCTGTGGCGGCACGGAAGCAACGGTGCCTTCCATGATCTTCAGAAGCGCTTGCTGGACGCCCTCGCCCGACACGTCGCGCGTGATGGACGGGTTATCCGACTTGCGGCTGATCTTGTCGACTTCGTCGATATAGACGATGCCGCGCTGTGCGCGTTCCACATTGTAATCGGCGGCCTGAAGCAGCTTCAGGATGATGTTCTCGACATCTTCACCGACATAACCTGCTTCCGTCAGTGTCGTCGCATCGGCCATGGTGAATGGCACATCGATGATGCGTGCGAGCGTCTGGGCAAGATAGGTCTTGCCGCAACCCGTCGGGCCGACGAGAAGAATGTTCGACTTCGCAAGCTCGATATCGCTGCTCTTGGACTGATGGGCGAGACGCTTGTAGTGATTGTGTACCGCAACCGACAGAACGCGCTTGGCATCCTTCTGGCCAATGACGTAATCGTCAAGAACGGCCATGATTTCCTGCGGCGTAGGCACGCCCTCGCGCGACTTCACCATCGAGGATTTGTTTTCCTCGCGGATGATGTCCATGCAGAGTTCGACGCACTCGTCGCAGATGAAAACGGTCGGGCCTGCAATCAGCTTGCGCACTTCATGCTGGCTTTTGCCGCAGAACGAGCAATAAAGCGTATTCTTGGAATCGCCGCCGCTGTTGCTGACTTTGCTCATCGCAGTTTCCTTTCAATTGACCGAAATGAACCTTGGGCGTTCATATCGATCGTTTCTTCCGGTTCGGACCCAGTGCTGGAGGAGAAACGCGCCTCCCGCCGGTCACGACAGCAGCAGATACGCGCTACCCGTCGTCTAGGGCCTGTAGTCTCAGGATTCCTGTCACCGTACGGCTCCCCGACCGAAGGAGCCATTTGGCGACTTTTGCAGAAGCTGCACCGCCGAACAAATGAAAAATAAGTTCCCGGCAAAGATTCGGCATAATCTGACCAAGTTTAGCGCCCCGAACCCCAACAGATGCTTAACGCGGCGCGTTAACCATCACGTAGTTGCAAGAATTGGGCCCCTTTTGTGGCAAGGGGCGCTAAAAACAGGTGCGAGCCGGAGATTCCGGCTCTTACTTCGATTCGTCCGCGCCCACGTCGCGCGATTCAACCACCTTGTCGATAAGGCCGAATTCGAGCGCTTCCTGCGCAGTCATGAAATGGTCGCGGTCGAGCGTGCGTTCGATCGTCTCGTAATCGCGGCCCGTGTGCTTGACGTAAATCTCGTTCAGGCGGCGCTTCATCTTGATGATGTCCTGCGCATGACGTTCGATATCCGAGGCCTGTCCCTGGAAACCGCCCGATGGCTGGTGAACCATGATCCGGGCATTCGGCAGCGCATAACGCTGGCCTGTCGCACCGGCGGTCAGGAGCAGCGAGCCCATCGATGCGGCCTGCCCCATGCAAAGCGTGGAAACCGGCGGACGGATGAACTGCATCGTGTCATAGATCGCCATGCCGGAGGTTACGACGCCGCCAGGCGAATTGATGTACATGTTGATCTCTTTCTTCGGGTTTTCTGCCTCGAGAAAGAGAAGCTGTGCGCAAACCAGCATAGACATTCCGTCTTCAACCGGTCCGTTCACGAAGATGATGCGCTCCTTGAGAAGGCGCGAGAAAATATCATAGGCCCGTTCGCCACGGTTGGTCTGCTCAACCACCATCGGGACGAGGTTCATGACGGTTTCGATCGGATCTCTCATTATGGGCCTCTGGATATATTTATGGCGAAGTGAATAGTTTTGAATCGTGAGTGTTCCATACATAGGGCGTTGCGCCCCTGTTCCGCAAGTGGCGCAGCACTTCCCGCCTCACTCCCAATCCGACTCCGGCTTTTCGGGGCGAATGCCGCGCTTCTCGTCCAGAGTTTTGCGCGCCACTTCGGTCAACCGCGCCTTGATGCGAACGGAGCCGTCTTCCAGATCCTCGCGTTGGACATTGCTGCCATGCTGGTAAATCCAGTCGAGAAGATGCAGCTCGAAAGGAGATAGCAAGACATCGACCGGCCCGAGCGAACCCGCTATCCGCGTTTCGATAAGCGAAAGCAACCTGTCAACGCCTTCACCGGTGATGGCTGAAAGAGGGATTGGACGTCCCTCCTCGCTACCGGCGGCTGCAAGGCGCATGGCAGCTTCACGCCCGCTTTCGTCGAGATTGTCGATCTTGTTCCAGATTTCGACGACACGCTTGCGGTCCTGCGGCTCGATGCCCAGCCCGGCAAGAATGCTTTCCACGTCTTCCGCCTGCGCGGCATTGTCCGGATCGGAAATATCGCGGACATGCAGGATCAGATCGGCCTCCACCACTTCTTCAAGGGTGGCACGGAAGGCAGCGACGAGATGGTGCGGCAGGTTCGAAATGAACCCGACCGTATCCGACAGGATAACCGTTTCACCATGCGGAAGGCGAATACGCCGCAATGTCGGATCGAGCGTGGCGAAGAGCATGTCTTCGGCCAACACTTCCGCACCCGTCATACGGTTGAAGAGCGTGGACTTTCCGGCATTGGTATAGCCGACAAGCGCTACAATCGGATGCGGCACCTTGCGCCGCTTCTGACGGTGCAGCGTGCGGGTTCGCACCACCGTTTCGAGCTCGCGCTTGATCTTCAGAATCTTGTCCTGCAGCAAGCGGCGGTCGGCTTCGATCTGGGTTTCACCCGGACCTCCGAGGAAGCCGCCACCACCGCGCTGACGCTCAAGGTGGGTCCAGCTTCTGACCAGACGGCCCTTCTGATAATTCAGATGCGCCAGTTCGACCTGCAGGGCGCCTTCCTTGGTGCGCGCGCGTTCACCGAAAATTTCGAGAATGAGACCGGTCCGGTCGATGACCTTGACGTTCCATTCCTTTTCCAGATTGCGCTGCTGCACAGGTGTCAATGCATGATCGACGATGACCAGCCCAATGGCCTTTTCCTTGACGGTTTCGGCGATGGACTCCACCTTTCCCGCACCCAGCAAGGTCGCAGGTCGCGGATTGGCGACAATCGCAATTTCAGCGTGTTCGATGTCGAGGTTGATTGCCCGGGCAAGCCCGACAGCTTCTTCCAGACGCGCCTCGTTCGAGCGCTGAAATTCGGGACGAGCCCCATCTTCCGCCGACGTGCCCGTATTATACCGCTCCGGCAGGACGGGAACGATGACGGCTGCTCTTGTGGGCTCAGGTTCTGAAAGCTCGAAGGCCTTGTCTGCATCGGCAGATGTCGGCTTCTTATCCTTGAACTTGGACAAATATATTCACTCCGGGACGCGGAAACTGTCGTGGATGCATTTGGACTGAAAAGATCAGGTTAATGCACTATCTGACATTGCAGATAAGTCGCCGCTAAAGCTGTTTCAAATGAAAGACGCCCCGGATTGTTTAAACATGACGAACCGGACAGGCAGAGCGTGTCCGGTTATCATCAGCAGAAACAATAAACTGGAGCAAAACGACTTAAGCCATTGCGCCCCAGTGGAATTCGGAAAGCGTCAGGCTTCTTCGCCTTCGAACATCTGCACAGGCTGGCTTGGCATGATCGTCGAAATCGCATGCTTGTAGACAAGCTGCGAATGACCGTCACGGCGCAGAAGCACGCAGAAATTATCAAACGACGTTACAATGCCGGTCAGTTTCACGCCATTGATAAGAAAAATCGTCAGGGAAATTTTCTGCTTACGTACAGAATTCAGAAAAAGGTCTTGTAGATTTTGCGATCGTTCAGCCATTGTTTTTATTCCTTTAATCGATCAGCAGCCAGCTCGCGATGTGTTAAACGAACACGCGCATGCACATAAATCAAGCACCGGAGCGTGCAAAACCGGGGCTCGACTGCAATTGCTGTGGAAAGACAACTGCTTCGCTATTTAGCTTCGGTTAACAGGATGGGAATCTTTGCGCAACCGTCAATTTCATTAGCCGCCCGGCAAATTCCGAAAGGCAAGTTGGTTCCGCTATCTCAATCGGCCTCGACAAGCTCATCATTTTGTTGCGATTCAAGCAGTGGTCGCACCCGATCCATCGCCCACATGTAAAAACTTCCGGGCTGGAGCGAAACGACTTCCTTGTGCTTCTTATGTATGTGAAAGCCTATAAAATCCGGATGGTTGATCGGCTCGAGACCATAGGCCGGATCATAGATGCGCGTGGCATCCTTGCCGACCCAGTAATAGAAGTTTTCCTGGGGGGCTGCATTCTTGAAAATCCCGTATTTGCGGGCCAAACGCGAAATGCCGTCATTGCCGAATACCGTGATGCCAATCGAGGCGGGCGTCACTTCCTTGCCGATAAGACGATAGTAAAGTGGGCGCAGTTTGCCTCGACGTATGCCCAGCCAGTTCGGTAGCGGATAGGTCGCCGCTACGTAGGTCTCAAATTCGCGAATGATCGGATGATCATGCGGAAGGTAAAGCGCAGACACGCCGACACGGAAGCGATTCTCCCGGGCGAGATACGGTTTGTTCGGATCGGGATGAAACTGCTTCAGAAGATAGACATCCGTATCCAGCCAGACACCCTGCTGGTATTTCATCAGCATAATGCGGAAAATATCGCTGAATTGAACGATAGTCCGTTTGGATCGGAAATTCGGATAGGCTGGATCAAGCCGCTTGAAGGCCGCTTCAGGCAAAATGCTGCTGGCGTCATGCAGTTCAACGCCCGGCGGTACGTTCTCGATCGGGGCGTAAGCGAAGAGCTTTACCCGTTGCCCCGTCATCACCATCGACGCCAGACAAATACAATCAACCTCGCGCAAACGCGACCCGTACCAGAACGTACAGATATCCATCTCAGCCCCTAAGCCCTTACCCGGACAGAAGGCTAACACAAAACCGTGATCAGAAGAACTCCAGACTGACGCGGAACATCTGTTCCACATGCTTTACGGCGTCGGATGTTGCGAAAATGACGACGCGGTCCTTCGGCTTGATCCGCACATCGCCATTTGGACGGATTACCTGTCCGTCACGATAGATAGCTCCGATTCGCAAGCCTTCCGGCAAGTCGAGATCGCGCAATGGTGCGCCAACGAGCGAGGATGTTTCCAGTGCCTCGGCCTCGATCAGTTCGGCCATATCGCGGTAGACACTGTAGACCGCCCGGATGCGGCCCCGGCGCACATGCTGCAGGATTTTCGAGATCGTGACCGCCTTCGGATTGATGTAGGCGTCGATCCCCACCATGTGGGTGAAATCCTGATAGGCGACCGTATTGAGCAGGGCCATGTTGGACTTGCAGCCCAGGCGCTTGGCCATGATGCTCGACAGGATATTGACCTGATCCTGATTGGTGAGCGCGACCATCAGGTCAGCGTCCTGAATATCGGCTTCCTGCAACAGGTTCTGATCCAGCGCGCTGCCGTGCAGGACCATGGTGCGCTTCAACTGATCGGCTATCGCGAAGGCGCGCTCGTGCTCACTTTCGATCATCTTGACGCGCGTGTTCCACTTGCGGTCCTCGATGGCCTTGGCCACGTAGAGACCGATATTGCCGCCGCCTGCGATGACGATGCGGCTGGCTTCCGGTTTCTCGTGCCCGAACAGACCCAATGTGCGCCGGACCTGCTCGCGTGTCGTCACGACATAAGCGAGGTCACCGGCATTCAATTCGTCGGACGAACGCGGGATGAACAGGCTGTCATTGCGCACCACACCGACGACGGTTGCGGCAAGGTCGGGAAACAGATCGGTAAGCTGTTTCAGCGGCGTATTGATGACCGGACATTCCTCCAGACATTCGATGGCGAGGCCGATGATCTTGTCGTCGGCAAAGCGCAGCACGTCTGTTGCGCCTTGCAAGGCGATACGTCGCAGGACCACCTCACCCACTTCCAGTTCCGGCGAGATAATCACGTCAATCGGCAGGTTTTCGCGCAGAAACAGGTCTTGATACTCAGCCTTGAGATAGGATTGAGCGCGAATTCGGGCGATCTTGGTTGGCACATTGAAGACCGAATGGGCGACCTGACAGGCCACCATATTGACTTCGTCGGACAATGTGACGGCAATGATCATGTCTGCTTCGTCGGCGCCAGCCGCCGCGAGCACATCGGGCTGCGAGCCGTGTCCGACAAATCCACGCACATCCAGCGTGTCGCGCACGATCTCGATATGGCGTGCGGATGTGTCAATGACAGAGACGTCGTTTTCCTCGGCGGCAAGCCGCTCGGCGATGCCGTATCCGACCTGCCCTGCTCCGCAAACGATTACCCGCATAGCTACTCCGACCGAGACAAAACTAATATTTAGAGTGGTTCCAGCGTCTCCGCATTAGCTGGACAGCTCTAAGTACTTATACGCCCAGGGACTTTAGTTTGCGATGCAACGCCGAGCGCTCCATGCCAACGAACTCCGCCGTGCGGGAAATATTGCCGCCGAACCGATTGATCTGGGCGATCAGATATTCCTTTTCGAAACGCTCGCGCGCCTCGCGCAGCGGGAGTGCCATGATGTGCTGGTCGGATTCCGTTGGTGCGCGCGGCAGCGTGTCGCCGATTTCAGCCGGCAAAAGATCGGCCGTTACCGGCGCTTCGGGATCATCGCCGCGTGCCAGAATCATCAGGCGTTCGACATTGTTGCGAAGCTGGCGAAGATTGCCAGGCCAGCTATGCGCCTGCAAAACCGCCATGGCATCCGGGCCGATCTTGCGCGGCTTGATGCCTGCCTGTTCGGCAATCTGCTTCATGAAGTAATCGACCAGGGATGGAATATCCTCGCGCCGGGCCGCCAGCGGCGGCACCTGCACCGGAACCACCGACAGACGGTGAAACAGGTCTTCGCGGAACGTGCCTTCCGCAATCATGCCTTCGAGGTTCTGCGCTGTCGAGGAGATGATGCGCACATCCACCTTCACGCGCTTGGTGCCGCCAACGCGCTCGAACTGCTGGTCGACAAGCACACGCAGAATCTTGTTCTGCGTCTCGCGCGGCATATCCGCGACTTCATCGAGATAAAGAATACCGCCATGGGCTTCTTCCAGAGCGCCCACCTTGCGCTCTCCGCCGTCCATCTCTGTGCCGAAGAGTTCGATCTCCATGCGTTCTGGCGTGATGGTCGCGGCATTGACCGTCACAAACGGTCCGCTGGCGCGGCCCGATTGTGCATGAATGGCGCGAGCGGCAAGCTCCTTGCCTGCACCTGACGGACCGGTAATCATGATGCGGCTGTTGGTCGGCGCCACGCGTTCGATGGTCTGGCGCAACTGGTTCATCGCCAGAGATGCACCGATCAATTCCAGATGATCACCGCTGCGCTTGCGAAGATTGGAAACCTCGCGCTTCAGCTTCGAAGTTTCGAGCGCCCGTTCCGCGACGAGGATCAGTCGGTCGGCCTTGAACGGCTTTTCGATGAAATCGTAGGCGCCGCGTCGGATCGCCGAGACCGCCGTTTCAATATTGCCATGACCGGAAATCATCACCACAGGCAGTTCCGGGTGCTGTTTCTTGATTTCATCAAGCAACGCCAGACCGTCCAACCGGCTGCCCTGCAGCCAGATATCCAGAAAAACCAGCCGGGGAACGCGATCATTGATCGCCGCGAGCGCACTGTCCGCGTCGAAAGCCGTGCGGGTTTCATGGCCTTCATCGCTCAGAATGCCTGCAACAAGTTCCCGGATATCCGCTTCGTCATCAACTACAAGAATATCGGCAGCCATATCAAATCACCTGTCCAGCTATGTTCTTTTCATTATTTCCCGCATTGGTGCCAGCTTCGCCGGCAGGTCCCGCGCTCACGCCAGCCTCGCTGGCAGGCGCGTGCGGGAAGACCATGCGTATCATCGCGCCCCGGCCTCCGTGGAAATCCGAAGGCGCGTCATGCAATTCCAGATGTCCGCCATGATCCTCGACGATCTTGCGGACAATCGCGAGACCAAGGCCGGTGCCCTTCTCGCGCGTCGTCATATAGGGTTCGAGCAGCTTCTGGCGGTCGTCGCCCGGCAGGCCCTTGCCATTGTCGATGACATCGACAACCAGTTGCCCGTCCGTCTGATAGGAACGGATCAGGATGTGCCCTTCTTCACGATCTTCCTTCGGAAGCCCGTCAATGGCTTCGCTGGCATTCTTGATGACATTGCCAAACGCCTGCCCGATCAGGCGGCTGTCGAAGGAACCCACTAGCTTGTCCGGGCCGAAATCGTTCTGGAAGCGAATATCGCTGCGGCTGACCTCGATCAGGAACGACGCTTCGCGCAATGCCTCGCGCATATCCATAAGCCGCATTTCCGGCTTCGGCATACGGGCAAAGGCGGAGAATTCATCGACCATGCGCCCGATATCGCCCACCTGGCGAATGATCGTATCCGTGCACTGGTCGAAAACCTCGCGATCCTCGGTAATCACCTTGCCGTAACGGCGGCGAATGCGTTCGGCGGAAAGCTGGATCGGCGTAAGCGGGTTCTTGATCTCGTGCGCAATGCGACGAGCGACATCCGCCCAGGCCGAGGAACGCTGTGCCTGCACCAGATCAGTGATGTCATCCACAGTCACCACATAGGAGTGATCTTCGGATTCTGTATCTTCGACCGTCACCTGCACATTGAAAGTACGCGCTACGCCGCCGCGGGTCATGCTGACCTGCTCACGATGTACCGCACGCCCTGTCGAACGGGCGACCTCGAAAGCCTGCCCGACCTCCGGTGCAATGCTGGTAAGGTTCTTTCCGACGGCATCGTCCGACGTCACGCCGAACATATGCTCTGCGGAACGGTTCAGAATTGAAATGCAGCCATCCGTTTCGATACCGATGACGCCCGCCGTAACACCGGAAAGCACGGCCTCGGAGAAGCGACGGCGTTCGTCAATCTGGTCCTTGGCAGAAAGCAGCTCGTTACGCTGGCTCTTAAGTTCCGCGACCATGTTGTTGAAAGTGCCGGACAATGCGCCAACGTCGCCATCCGAAGCCCGCACCGGAACCGAGATATCGAGATTACCGGCTGCCACGTCATCCGATGCGCCGATCAAAAGCCGGATCGGACGTACCAGCCTGTCGGCAACGGCAATGCCTGTCCATATTGCGGACAGCAGCACGATCAGCGTCAGACCGAAATAGAGCAGCGCAAATGCAATCTGTGTCGGAATGCGGTTCGCATCCATCTCCTGATAGCGCTTGGTATTGGCTTCCATCAGGCGCATGGCGTCGAGTATCTGCGAATCCACGGCGCGAACCGTATAAAGATAGACGTCAGGTATCTCGCGCATCTTGATGATTGCGCCGACAAAATTACTGTTCCCCGGAGGGATGATGACGGGCTTGCCATCCGGCGCCGTCTTCAGGGCATCTTCAGTCGGCGGCGGCAGACGATCCTCGACACCGGTATCGCTTTTGACAACCACTTCGCCATTTTCGCGCACCAGAAACGCACCAAGCAGACCGCGACCGCGCGTCTGTAGCGTCATCAACTGAACGAAGCCGCCACGATCAAGGCTATAAATGGTGCGCTGCGCATCGAGATCCTGCAGCATCGAATAGGAAGTGCTTTGCAGATTGAGCGCGGTTTCGCGGATATAAGCGGTGGTCAGGCTCTGCGATGAACTGACAATGTCACGCGTATTGGTATCGAACCAGCGATCGAGACCCAGATTGAGCGTTACGGATGCAACAATGGCGACCACAATGGCAGGCACCGCCGCGATCAGCGAAAACAGCGCAACGATACGAACATGCAGGCGCGAAGCGGCCTTTCCAAGCCGCCGCGCCATGACAATGCGGTAAACCTCGCGGCAGATCAGCAGGATGAGAAACAAAATCAACGCGACATTGATGATGACCAATGCCAGCGTGACGGTTCGGTCAGGCGTGATCGGGGTGATGCCAATGAGAATGGCAAAGGAAATCGACGCCGTAATCAGCGCTGAAACAACAGTGATGATGCCCGGCAGCGCCAGAAGCCTGCGCCCCTCGCCGCCTTGCGATGATTGTTTCTCGCCGTTCATGTCCGCCGTCAGATTCGCCGTGTTCATGTTAACCATGTTACCCAATAGCGTTGCATCTATGCAACGCATTGTGGCGAAAATGCAACGTTATTCTACACGCAATTGTTGATGCCCCACGGAGAAGGTCACCGAGAACTGAGAATGGAGGTTCATGGAACCGTCAGGACTTTCAATATGAGGTGATTTAACCGCATAAGTGTCCGCAGAGTTCGGGAATCCTCGGACCAGCCAAAACGCTGTACGGAGGGCTTTCGAGCATATGCAGGACAATACGCTGGGATTCTACAATTCAAATGCCATCGTCTATGCAGCCGATGGTGACACTCCCAATCCAAAGCTGTTCGATTTTCTGAAGCGCTGCAAGCCCGGGGGCCGAGTTCTCGAATTAGGAACTGGTTCAGGGACTGATGCACGCGCGATTCTGGATGCGGGATTTCAGCTCGATGCAACAGACGGTTCTGCCGAACTGGCCGCAATCGCTTCGAAGCGACTGGGGCAGCCTGTAAGAACGATGATGTTCGACGAACTTTCCGCGGTCGAGGAATATGATGGTATTTATGCTTGCGCATCACTAACCCATGTTCCCAGAGGCGAGCTTGCCCCCATCATTGAGAAAACTCACGCCGCATTGGTGAAAGGCGGCGTCCTTTGGGCAAGCTTCAAGACCGGTACGGTTGAGGGCCACGACGCACTTGGCCGCTATTACAACTATCTATCAACTGAAGAGCTTCGGACATGCTGGAGCCACAATGTCTTCTGGTCTGGTATTGAGATAGAATGCTGGACTGGTGGTGCTTACGATAAACGCCCCACTGATTGGGCAGCCGTCGTGGCGGTGCGATAGTTTTCTAAGGGTAAGCTAGAAATCGAGTCGTGCCATTGCGAGTGAGTCGACAAACTGTCCGGCTCTTAAGGCATCTTTCTGGCGGATGCCCTCGGCCACGAAACCGAACTTCTCATAGAGGTGGATACGGTAGCATTGTCGACATAAACGGTCAGTTCAAGCCACTTCAGATCGAGCCGGTTGTCTGCGATAGCGAGGGGTATGGCTCCGTCGTCCCCTATGTTGCGGCACGCCAGCGTTTCCGACGATCTCATTATAGATTGCCACAGCCATCTGCATTCACCACGCCGCTGAAGTGCGCGAGATCATCGGCCCAATGAGTTGCTCAACCAGCAGCGCGCAAACAAAATTATCCATGCGCACGCGAGCCAGAGCGGAAAGCTGTCAGTGCAGTTTAAATCTGCCTGTCTGTAGTCTTTTTTATCGGGCAAACATGCTGTTCGATCTCTCGCTGATATCTCCGAGATGTTCGTGGAGCATAGTGATCTGCCCCCCGTTTCGTTCATTCTCGCTCAGCCTTTTCAAGAACTCTGACGGCGCGAGTGAAAAGTGCTGCTGGAAGCTCTTGGCAAACTGGCTGGCATTTGAAAA
This sequence comes from Brucella tritici, assembly GCF_008932285.1. Classification (NCBI taxonomy): domain Bacteria; kingdom Pseudomonadati; phylum Pseudomonadota; class Alphaproteobacteria; order Hyphomicrobiales; family Brucellaceae; genus Brucella; species Brucella tritici. The sequence goes on along the minus strand of NZ_WBVY01000001.1, from coordinate 438,422 downwards.
ACCGTATTTGCTAGCAATCGCCTTTATACGCAGCTTCTCATCCTCATTGCGCCTGATCAATTCGTTGCGAGCCAGTTGCAGCCGCTTCTTTCTGATTAATCCAGCAGCACCGCCGTCCGCTTCCAGCAATCGATAAAGATGCGAGCGCGATATGGCGAACCGTTCCAATATCTGGTCTACGCCCATCTTCGGATCGATGATGTTCCGGTTTATGAAATCAAGGACCTGATTGCGAAGCTGTTCGGACGGGGCACTATGAATATTGTCATGATCGTGTTTCACGGTCGATGCGAGCAAGTTTAACAGAACATCGCCGCAAGCAACGCCTTCCTGAAAAGAAAAATCGCCCGCCTCGCGATATGAACTACGAAACAGCCCACCAATCAACTTTCCAAGCGCAGTATTGCTTCGGATGATCGTCCCGTTCAGATGCGATTTTCCGCACACATATTCGAGCTCATCTTTTTCGAGAAACAGAGTTATTGTTGCAGTAGAATTGCTGCATATCCCATCAAAAACAGCAGTCACCGAACCGATGTGAATATCGCCGGGGGCAAGGTTGATCTCGCGCCCATCAAATGTTCCGTAGCACAGTCCACTGACACAAAGTTGGACATAGTAATAGTCATATGTACAGCGCTTGATCCACTCTCTGGTTCTAACGCACCGGTGATTGCCATAGGTTGCGAACATGATTAATCGTTCGCCCAATTGAAGCGAATGGATCGATCCGTCGATGGCGGTTGCGCATTCCGTGGAGGTTTCCAGTGCTTCATAATGCAGAGAAACAAGCTCTCGCCAGTTCTCTGTGCGGTCCTTTTCCGGGAGGTTCTTGTTTGTGATGTAGACGCCTTTTTGCGGCTCATTCGATGACAGATACATCACTCCCCTTCCCGAAAACCCCGCCTGCATTCGCAGGAAAATGTGCAATTTGCATTCACTGTGTCCAGTAAGCGAGTTGAACGCAATAGGTTGGCCCGCCTGGCCTGGTATCTGACGACATAGAAAATTTTCAGTTTCTATTGAAGCGCTGGAAATACTCTAACCATTTGTTCTTACTTGCGGCTCGTTCTGAAAACTACACAGCTCTATTCGAGTTGTGCTCCATCCCCAAGCCGATCTCGTCCCTCGGACACGTCCGGTTGTGATTCAGCCTGATGAAATAGCGTCGACAGGGAACGGGAAGTCCTTATCGAAGGCGTGCAGGCACAGAACCACACAAGATTTGAACAGGACTCAACGCTGACAGATTCCCTGCATCGCAAGTGCAGTTACGACTCTCACGCTATTTTCATGTTTCGAGTCGGATGACGCCGAGGCAAATCGCGCACCAGGCCGGAATGAAACCAGCCATCAAGGTACCTACATGGTACCCATCCCAAAATGTAGTTTTTCAAAATCATTGATTTTTATGGCGCACCCGACAGGATTCGAACCTGTGACCTCTGCCTTCGGAGGGCAGAAATACAGATTTTCCTAAAGTTGATTTAATTTACATCGCATTGATTTTGATACTCATTTTAGTATCCCATGATTTCCCGCTATTGCCACGAATTGCCCATTTATGCTACCTATTTGCTACCTAGGAAGCAAACTGAAGGCAACATCGCATGGCACAGCCAAAGAAGCGGATTGGCATTCGGGACATAACCGCCCTCCCACCGAACTCGGTTATATGGGATAGCACCGTGACAGGTTTCGGGGCGCGACGGCAACGCGGCGAATCCGTCTCTTACATTCTCTTTTTCCGCACCAAGGACGGACGCCAGCACAAGATCACCATCGGGCGGCACGGAGCGCCGTGGACGCCGGATACTGCGAGGGCCGAAGCACAACGCCTCCTCGGCGAAGTAGTCGTGAAAGGTAAAAGTCCGACTGCCGCGCGCCTCTCGGTGCAGACAGTTGCCGAACTATGCGACCAGTACCTCAAGGACGCAGGGTCAACGATGCGTCGTCCGAAGAAAGCCTCAACCCTCGCGACCGATGGAGGCCGCATCGAACGCCATATCAAACCGCTCCTTGGTCGTAAGTCAGTAGCTCAAGTCACCCGCCAAGACATCGAGGATTTCATGAACGATGTGGGGAAGGGAAAAACTGCGAAGATCGAGAAGACAAAAAAACCGAGGGGAAAATCGGTGGTGCGGGGCGGAACCGGCACGGCGAGCCGAACGGTTGGCCTGCTCGGCGGCATCTTCACTTACGCTGTTCGGTTGGGCCTGCGGCCCGACAATCCGGTCCACGGCGTCATCCGGCCAGCGGATGCTCGCAAGATGCGCCGCCTTAACGACGAGGAATATAAAGCGCTGGGCAAGGCGCTGGCCCGTGACGACATGTGGCCCCCGGCGCTGGCAGCAATTCGCTTCCTCACCCTAACGGGATGGAGGCGCAGCGAGGCCAGCCTGCTGCGTTGGGAAGAGGTAAACCTCGAACGCCGCACGGCTACGCTGGGAGATACCAAGACTGGCTTCAGCATCCGTCCGCTTTCCGAAGCAGCTTGTGATACGCTCGGCCCGGCGAAATCCACCGGCGTGGTTTTCATCCCCGCACGAGGCGAAACCTTGGCACTGCAAACGCATTGGGAGAAGCTGAAGCTTCCAGCGGGCATCACCCTCCACACCCTTCGGCACAGCTTCGCAAGCCTTGCTGCTGATCTTGGCTATAGCGAACCGACCATTGGAGCATTGCTCGGTCACAAAAGCACGACGATCACGGCGAGGTACGTTCACTTTGCTGACGCGGTGCTGGTTGCGGCGGCTGATGCCGTGGCCGAAGAAACAGTAAGAAAACTAATGCCCTAGATAGGGCTCGCTGGGAAAATCGCAAAAAATCTATGTGGCAAAACGCGCTAAAGCCGAAGAGGCAATTCAACATTCGCCGCAACGTACGTGTTCGATCGGATGTAGCCTGAGCGGTAAGTATTAAAGTCGGATACGGTTGGCGACGTTGCATTGACGAGTAATTGACGTGATCTCTGATCAGGACTTCATCTCATATTGTCACCACGGCCCTTCGACCAAGCCGAACTAGCCGTGGGCGGCGCTTACCGAATCGCAGAGTTGAAGCAAGAATTAAAGTGAAAAAACTTCAAAAACATTTTTAAGTAGCGCCTCTATATGTGCCGCCACTTCATTCTGACCAAGTTGCAAACTGTTTGGATGACCGGCTCCATTGCGAAGAGTAAGTGCTTGCTCAAGTCGCTGCTTGGTATTCTTTCCAATGATTGAGATAGCGACAAGTCTATTGAGGAAGTCAGCTTCCTTCATCGCCCCGATATCATCTGCCGTTACCGCAGTTTTCCATTTCGCATCCAAACGCTTTGCTTCAGCATTGAACTGCGGAAGGCAGGACTTAACAACTGTCTTTTTTAGGACATCGACCGCTGCAAGCCACGCCATAACTATGGCAGAACGAAAAAGTCGGGCCTCATAACAAGCAATAGCCTCTTCGACAAAACCGCGCGTATCTTTATCAGTGATGTTGGCAAGGTGTTTTCTAAGATCTACTGCAACCTGTGTTGTTGCTGGGTTACTCCACGTTACACCCAGCGCTGGCAACTTGGTCTTCCCCTTCTCGGAAAGTTCATAGCCGCCTTTAATCTGAATGGCCATGCCCTTTGATCGGGCTATTATGCTGGAGATATTCCAGCCGGTCATCTTGCAACCAACTGAATCTGCCTTCGAGCGGATGTCTTTAACGCTTGCCGGATTGGAAAAAGCCGCGAGCGTTAATAGAACACGATCTACTCGTTGCAAGCCGTCTGCTTGAAGCAACAGTTTTAGTTCTGTATCACTCAGCTTCAAGGCGGGCCCTTATTGATGTCTGCTCGGCAGCTGTCAGCGAGTAAGCACTCCCTGTTAGTTCATTCAGCTTTTTGTTGCTCACTAAAGTTTTCAGAGCTTTTGAAATATTGCTGCCCATGCTCGACTTGTAATAGGCCGTAGCGCTTTGCATCGCTTTCAACAGGTCATTTCTCCTGAAGCTTGCCATTCCTTGAGTGAATTGGAGATAAGCTGCGGCGGCGAGAGCTAGTTCTGGTCCACTAGACACCGACAAGCGGGCGGCAATCGTCCCAACGGCCATGTTTAAGTTAGCTACGGAACGATCTTCACTTACGCCAGATGCGGTGATTACGCCGTTATCTGGCGTAGAGCTGAAGGCTGCAACAGGCGTTACCCCAACCAGACTCTCCAAATGGCTAAAAAGGTCTTTTATTGCTTCAGTATCGAACTGAGCATCGCCCTCGTATTCAAATTCGACATCACCCATCTTGATTTTTAGTTTTGAAGCCAATTGTTTGCAACTCCCCTATACCCGTCTGGGAAGTTACTTTGCATTGCGTTAGATGCCAAGAGAAAATCTCGAATATCGGGAGGGGATTTCAAGGAGGTGAAGTCAGGATTCTATCGGTTCAGATAGCTTTACTTCTTGAAACGCGAGCCCGATTGCCACCCGAGCCATACCATCCAAAATGCTTCACAAAATTTGCGAGGGACATGGTCAGGCAGATGGTGGGTGCCATCCGGCGAAACGGCCCCATCGCCGCTCAAAACCTTAAGGGGGTGGGAGGGCCTCGGCCTACCCAGCCTTCTGATCATTGAGCCGATAGCGTCCCTTGGCGACGCGAACGAATAGCGCAACATCGGGCGACTGCTTGTCGGTGCAATGGTCAGCGAGGAATTCGAAATACCGAGGATAGGTCCAGCCGGGTGCAACCCGTCGCACATCTAAGGCGCGAAACGGTTCAACCAATTCACCATTACGCACGGCTTTGCAGACTGCTGAATAAATGTCGGTCCCACCCAGTCCCATATTGGAACGATAAGCAAGGAAGCTCGACAGCGCAATGCTGGGCCATACCGATCTTCGCCCCGCATTCGGCGCATGGCGCGATATTTCATTCGATGGATACAACTACCGACTATCATCGCCGCGCTTGATGGCGGCACCATTCCGTCCCGTTTCCCGATGCATTCTATCCATGGCTAGCCACGCCATCCTACGCCCGAACCCATGCATATGGCTCAACCTCACAGCACCGTATTCGCGCGCAGTATCAATAGGGCAAGCCCTAGCGATTCTCGGAAAAATGCCAACTGATGGTATCACACACATTGGAGTTGACTTTTTGATACGTCAGTATCACAGTCTTATAAAGTTATGTGAGACTATCGGAGTCCGTCATGTCCACCGCCGCAATCGTTGGCTACGCTCGCACATCAACCACCGACCAGAAAGCTGGCCTTGAAGCCCAGCTCCGCGATCTGTCCGCTGCGGGAGCGTCGCGCATATTCCAAGAGGAATTATCCTCTGTGGCTACCAAGCGCCCTGAACTTGAGCGGGCGCTGGATTACGTACGCGAGGGCGACACGCTTATCGTCACCAAGCTTGACCGTCTTGCGCGATCCGTCGCGGACCTCGTGGCGATCACAGAGACGCTTCGCACGAAGGGCGTGGCGCTCCGTATCCTATCGATGAATCTCGACACCGCCACACCGACCGGCAAACTGATGCTGAATTTGCTGGGGTCGATTGCGGAGTTTGAACGGGAATTGATGCTGGAACGGCAACGCGAAGGGATCGCGAAGGCCAAAGCCGAGGGGAAATATAAGGGGCGAGCGCCGACTGCGCGGGCGAAAGCGGAGGATGTGCTACGGTTGAAGGCCGGAGGGATGACGGCGGACGCTATCGCGACGAAGCTGGGGATCGGGCGGGCGAGTGTGTTTAGGATTTTGAAAAACGCGACGTAGGTTTTTTGGTGTGCGGAGCGAACCGCTCCGCACACCGCATGTTTACTATTCTGCCGCGTCTTTTTCCTTGTCACGTAGACGCTTGCTCAATGGACGCGAGCTTGGAAAACACTCTGACAAAATCTTCAGTTGCGCTGCGTCTAATTGATCTAAAACCTCCTTATCGCGCTCGAGGTGTCCGCTCGCGCCAAACTTCTCGATCACCGAGCCAACAATTCGAAGGTGCTTTGTTGCTATTTGGGGTATAATGCTAATGAGGACCCTAGATATTTTTGATTGCTGCTCGCCATCGGCAGCAACATCAGAAATAACGGAAAGTCTTTCCGCGAGGAACTGCTTTGTTTTTTCTCTATTTGTGTGCACAAGAAAATCCCTTACGATTTCAGTTATGAAATCGAAGCTGAATTTCTTACGAAGCTGAACGACATAGTTTAACAATCGATAGCATTGTTCGTCAGTCAGTCCGTCGTCACTGAGAAGTGTTTGAACAACGCTTGTTTGCTCATCCAATGCCGATAACCACATGAAAAGAACTCCGTCGGCTTCCTCACCTACTTCCTGAGGTTCAGCCGACAGTATCTCTTTAGTAACAGCAATGATCTCAGCATTATCCGAAACTTTGGCCATTTTTCCGGCGACGAAACTCACGTCGTCTGAACTTTGTTGCCCTTTAAGCAAACTAACAACATGTGTGGGCGATAGCATGGGCGCTATTAGGTCAATAGTAGCAAGCACCGTTTCTGCATTATGCGGCCACAAAGCAATAGAAGCACTCGCAATTTCTGAATCCAACTCTTCGACGAGGAGCTCTTTATTTGCCAACTCAACGACGGACCTGAAGATATATCCCGCACCCGCAAATGATGGATTACCTTTGATTATTTGAAGAGCACTCTTAGCAATACCTGTCGGATCATAATCGCCAATCTGATCACTTTCCTCAGGCCAGAAACCTATCATGTGTTTATGGAGGACGGAGTTTTGATCTATAGAATTTGCTGTTTGACTGAACAGCTTGTGTAACAAATCCCCGGCTTCTCCATCAGGTGTTGAAACCAGAATATCGCGGCTTACTGGAAATAACCCATCAAGGTACTTCGTATCGTTTCTCATCGCCACAAGGCGGCTACTGAGGTTCTTCCAATGGGATTCAAAAGGCGAGAGCGACCATTCCGACTTGGAGATTCCACGAGCAAAACCGGCATATCCTTTCAATGTATTATCGCTGAGTTGCGTCTTGTTTACAAAAGCGTCCATCTGTTGAACTAAGTCTGTGCGCTCCGAGTCAGTTAATTCCCCAACTCGTGATGAAAGATACGTCAGCGTTTGTTCAGGTAGAGTAAATAATTCATCATCAACTACACCATCAACAAACTCATGCCACACATCATTATGAGTTTCCCTCAGAATATCAGCCGCTCTAACCATATAATCTGCTGTATCAGAGCCCAAAGCCCACGAATACACTAACGGACTTATTGCAGATGCCGTCTTTAAATCGATGTGTTCTCTCCAACTTACCATCAGGTCTAGGAATTTTGCTCCGCCAGCCTTCCAGTCGAGTGGCCAAGCCCCTTCGGCAAGCATGTCTTTGTCTAGGCGTGTTGCGAAAGCACTTAGAAACTCCCGCAACTGAATCGCCGAACTCAGATTGGCGCTACGGTTTGCCTCGATCCATGCCACTGAAACTGCGTCAGAATTTTCAACACTGACGAGCTTCGAAAGTTGTGGCCATAAAAGATTCCGATCTTCCTCCCCATTATTTGCAAGATGGCGGAAAACGGTATTCAATTTCGCGAAAACTTGAGATTTGTCCGCAATCGAATTTGCATCCTTATCAATTGCATCGATGGCAAGACGACTGTACTCACTATTGAGCAGTGGCAGTAGTTGGTCTGGGTACTCATTCACCCACTTTTCGAGTTCGCTAAACGGCAGAGCTTTTTCAGCGTTTGCCGACTGAATTTCGCGAACGATGAGCCACTCTTTCAAAAGAACAGCCGTGTTTTGATTTAGTCCATCACGTTTAAGGACCGATAAAACAAGATCAACAGCTGCTTTAACACTAACGGTAAGCTCGTCAATGTTAGGAGTTTGCCTGTTTGGCAATTGCCAATCCAACTTTTGCTTGATCAGCAGATCACCAGCAAACGCTGCGACCACATCTTGTCGGTCGATTGAAGGAATGGATTCGATGATTTCCTGCGCCGCCTCTGGTCCGACGTTCATTCTGGTTATTTTCGAGGTGCTCATTTGACGGGCCAAAGGCACCATCAAACCTCTCCGCAATTGCGAGGGAATCCGGGGAGCTAAGTCAGCTAATACTCTCGCCGCATTAATACGGCGAGCCTCGGTCTCATCAGATAGCCCCTTAGCGAGTTGCTTGAGAAGCTTTATATGGTCCACCTCTAAATCACTTCGGTCGAGATGATGACCGAATATTTCAAGGACACCTTGCGTATCACCGGACACAAAAGCATCATGAAGTTCTGGCGCGCTGTCACCAAACTTCCGAGAAATTGTGTCTTGCGCCAACAGGAGCAAAGGTTGCAAAGATTTTGGCCATCGCAGATCTTGTAGGCTAGACAAGTACTGACGAAGCCCCCTATATTCTTGTCTTACTTGATTGGGAGATTTATCTGCGTCATTTGATGGCATTAGAAAATCCTTCAGGGCGTATTTTGCACCCGGAGCGAGATTTTCTAAAGATTCATTCTTGAAAATTACTCGGTCAAACTCGCGAATAAGTTCTGGTCTCTTCTGTAATTCATTGTAAAAGTCGGGGAAATCCACTTTTAATGCACACAACGCAGCCAAAGCGAACGGATGATTTGTCACCGCTCCCTCGTACAGTACGCCGGGCAGAACAGAACCTGCTCCATCGCGCTCCCTCAGTACCGCAACCCACCATGACTGAACGAAAGAATTTACTATTTGGACCGCGTTTCTAGGGCTTTCGACTCCAACGTGAATAAGGCGTTCGATCAAATCTTGAACTCGGACCTCTCTGCTCTCCAAATCGGCAACGATGCTGCCTGCCTCACGTAGTTTATTTTCAGCGAACAGACGCATGTCCAGCTTCGGAAATGGCGGGATTTCCAAACGGAATTGAAACAGGCGATCAAGGTAGCGTCTTGCATCATATCGCGTGAACACAGATCCCGGTAACTCTGGATTCAGTTTTCCACGCCCACGGGACAACGCTTCCGCCACTCTATCTTCATCGCACGATATAACGAATACTACACCAAAGTCGTCAGAGGCATTGGCAAGAGGCAGTTCCAAAAAAGTTCTGACAGCATCCAGACCCGAAACCATTTCAGAAGCTGAAAGACGGTCCAAGTCATCTACGAAAATGACCAGTCTTTCTATCGACTTCCCACTTTTGGTCTTCCTGAACGCGTGAATTTGCTCAACAAGAAGGCGTTCATATTCCTCAGAGCTCGTTGTCGGAAACGATATGACAGTCTGATTATTAAAGAGTGTCGGAGATTTTAGCCGTATATCAACAACACACTTTGCAAGAAATCCCGCAACCGCTGTTCCAAAGGCGATACTGGTGGCAACACTCCAACCACCATCTATTCCGAGCCATTTTGCAATAAGGTAGATTGTGGTCATTACGACGATAAAGAGTACGCAAAACAACAACAAAGAGGCAAAGTTCTGAGCCAGCGCTTCTTTGCCCCAATCGCTCAAAGACCGCTTTTTCTGGGCCGTGTCGGTGACTTGCTGATATAAACAGCGTCTAAGTTCTACGTCGTCTCCGCCTAGTTCGATAAAGACATGCCTAAGGAGCGCGCGCTTAATATCTTCTCCACCACCATATCTCCACGCATTGAAGGTTACCGGCTTGAATCGATCTCTCCGTTGTTTTCCTTTGGATGCTGAAGACCCTGAAGCCAATGACGAGAGGTAAAGCTCCTTAATCGAGCTTTTACCTGTCCCCCATGAGCCAAGCAGACCGATACTATATGGAGGCTTATGTGGCCCTTCAATCAGGCTCTCTAGTGCTTTTGCAAAATATTGATGCCCGAAAGCATCCTTGGAAAAATCAGAAATTTCTTTGTCTAAGACGCTCGGCATCGCGATTTTGCTAATCGCGTCTGTATTAGATTGCTCCATTTCAAGCCCTCAGTGAAACCCACTTACCCATTTGTAGCGTAGCAGTTTATGTTGAGGCTTCGCTATTGTGGGCTTGTTTTTCCACAGGTTCGGTCGTCGCGGCTGGCCACGTTTCTTTCCGAAACCTATCCACCCGTTCTCGCGCTGCTTCCAGCCTCTGCGCCAATCGCTTCGCCTTTTCCGTATCTTCACCTTTCGCCACTCCCGGAACAACCCGGCGCGCCTCCACCTTTCGCAGCAGCTTCAACGCCTCCAGCCGCAAATCCGTTGATTGTTCGTCGTCCTCCGCCACCCCGAGCAAATATCGGTGGGTGAGGTCGTAGACCCCTTGCGGCGCTTCATACTCAATAATAGCTTTCGCGGCCTCGACGCACTTGGCCTCTGCCACCTCTGTCGAGGTCATGATTTGCAACAGCGCGGCGAGCGCTGGGCTTAGGATTTCACCCTCGGCCATTCTTTTGCCTCCACATAACGGTTATGAAAGGGACAATGCCCCGGTTTCGGTTAGGGATGAAAATCCCATGTTTGCAATGGGATGGAAGAAATCCTAACCGTTCTAACTGATCTAACTGATAAGGGGATTGAAGGGATTTAGTGTCCTAGGAAGTCTATAAAGTTCGTGTTATAACCGTTATGAACAGTTAGACGGTTAGGACATTGTTTTTATTGTATTTTTTCATTCACCATCGGTTAGGGCCATACCATCCTGTATCACATAGCCTCTAACCGGCTTATCTCCCGCCCAGATCAGCTTCGGCCCCGTCCACCCCAGCCGCCTCATGCAATCAGCCAGCCTCCGGCTATCCCGTCTCGTTACGTTCGGCATCTCCATCGCCAATGCCGATGCGAAAATGCTGCTGGTGGCGATACGAAGCTCGCCTTCGGCCCGCTTAGCAAGCTTCGGTAGGAGCGCGGCGAGCGTATCTTCCCACGGATCGGCCTCAACTCTCTCGGCTTGCCGCTCGGCAGCAACCGTCCACAGATGCTCCGGGATCGTCACCGGGTCGGCTTCGCTGAGCTCAACCGCCGCGGCTTCAGCCCAAAGCTGATCACGTGCTTCACGCAGCGCGGCCAGATCAATCTTTCCCGTCACCACCGGCCAGAACCTTCGGTTTCCGGTCGGGTCTTTCAGGTAATGGTCGTCGTTCGTGGTGCCGATCAGGATGCAGCGACGGGGCACTTCCTCAACCGTTCGGGCATAGGCCGCGCGCGCTCGGTCGTGGGTTTTTGAGATAAACTGCTTTGCCCGCCGCACGTCCGATTGGCCCAGCCCGTCCAATTCCGGCGCTTCGACAATCCACTTTCCCAGCAGCAGTTCTTGATGCTCCTTATAGTTTTGGCGGAAATCGAGGGCGTCGGTGAAATTGTCATCACCTCCGGCCAACACCTTGAGCGCCGATGACTTTCCGCGCCCCTGCGGCCCCTCCAGCACCAGCATTGCATCAAACTTACAGCCGGGACGCCGTACGCGCCGAACCCCGGCAACCAGCACTGCCCAGCCAATGGCCCGCGTCAGTTCGTCATCCGCCGCGCCCAAGTACATCGAAAGCCAAGTGTCCAGCCTCGGCGTTCCATCCCAAACCAGCCCATCAAGATATTCCCGCACCGGATCGAAGGCATTCTGCATCGCAAGCAATCTTGCCGCATCTTCCACGTTTCTCTGGCCGGGATCGAAGTCGAAATTCTCGATCACAACATCGCGCAGCTTCAGCACTGTGTCGGCAAAAGCCTCACCAACGGGCTTATCGTAGCCGTCAATCTCCATCCGCATGTGGAACTTGTCGAACTTCATGCTAATGCCGAGCTTGGTGATCGCCAGTTTTGCGTTCGCCACCGACGGCGCGAAGCCGCCCGGGTTTGCTTGGCGGTTCAGTTCCGCCTGCGCCTTGCCCTTTCGTGCCTGCTTGCGGTCCAAAAATGAACTAAAGGTCTGCACTTCATTCGGCTTCGACGGCACCGGCAGCAAGTCTTTCATAGCCAGATCGTCTGCGGTCAGCAACGCAAGGTCAGTGGCGTCTAGCTCGCGCACCACCTCTGCGGTCACTTCCTTGTCCATCTTCAAAACCTCACCCACGGCCCAGCCTCCGTTCTCGATCAAAAACCACCCGCATTCCTTGGCATAGGCGGTCGTAGGCATCTCCGGCCCGCTTTCCCGGCAAAGCTTCGATCAGTTCCAGAGCCTCCCGGAGCAAATACATGCCCCGGAAAAACTCGTCTTGTGCAACCAGTTCCGGCTGCATCCGCAACCGGTTCCGGGCTTCGTCCAGTGAAATTACGTCAGCAGTCATCACCGTTCACCTCGTTACCTTTCGAAAAAAGAGGACTGGCGGAACGAGACATTAGATACCTCCCGCCAGTCCCGTCGCGGGGGCCATGCCCGCGCCTCAATTCATCCGCGCTGCCACCAACTTCGCGGCCCAGACCTCCAGTTCCTCCACCGCACGATCAGCATCCCGCGCCAACGCTTCCCGGCCCGCCCGCCGATGCCAATCCCGCAATTCCCGCAGCCCTCGAAGTCCTGCCATGAACTGCTTGACCGGATCGGAAGATGCACGCACCTCCGCCACGGCCCTGTGCGCCACCCGCATGGCGTCCCGCCAGCCCGCATCATCCCCGGCTATGAACGCCGCCTCGGCTTCCTCCAGCAGCGCCCCAAACGGAGTCCGCGCCATCACCGTTCCTCCGGTTTCACCGTGCTGGTGAACAGACGGCTTGCGGCCGATTCAACGCCGCCATAGGTCTCCAGCCCATGCGTCGGCGCGCCTCGTTCCGCGCCTCTGTCATAAGCCCCTGTCGCGGTGGAGTCGGCAAAGGCGTTGACGACATTGAGGGCGAGGTCGCTCATCGGCAGATTGCTACGCAGATAGTGCTCCAGCACTTCCCGGTGCCCGACCAGCTTGTGGTCTTGGATGTATCGGGCAACGCGCTCGTGCTCGTCGGGGTAAAGCGCTGCAGATTGCTGATAGCGGTACGCAATCTGGTCCAGTTGCTCGCGGGTGAAGAGGCGGGCACTGGCGGCGTGATAAAAGTCTTCGGATTTCATCGGGCTTGCTCCTTTTCAGCGAGCGCGGCGAGCCACGCCTCTACCTTGGGATAGTTGTACATAATGGACTGAATCTCCGCTGGAGCGTCCGGGAATGCGGCGAAGACTTTCGTCCGCACCGCTTCGCGAGCCTTTAGGCGTTCCATGTCCCGCTTGTGCATCGCGGCACTTTCGCTAATGCCCAACGCCACCGTGTCCGAGCCTTTGTCGTAGGCTGGCACGGTTTGGCCGTTGAGGTGATCCGTGGCCGAAATGCCGGGACCGGCCCGGAAACTTCCGAGCTTGGCCTCCAACCGGGCGCTTTCGATCTTGTCGTCTGAAATGTAATTCATCGCTTTTCGTCTCCGTGGGGTCATGCAGCAGCGGCGCTGCGCAGGGTTTCGCATTCGGTTGTGGTCGTGCCGACTGGTGAGGATTTCGCCTCGGCCCAATCCAAGAGGTCCGCCCATCGATAAAGCGGCGTCCGTCCAAACCGCCGAAACTTTGGCCCGCCACCTCGGCAAGCAAGTTTCGCCAGCGTCGTTGATTTTACGGGATAACCTGCGGCGCTTAGAGCTTCCGCAGCATCCCGCCTAAGTAAAAGCGTTTCCTTTTCCATGATTAACTCCAACTGTATGGCTCACTTGTCTTTCCAATCATTTGAATGCAAACACCATGACTTGTAGGATATACTTAGTCAACAATGTTAACGAGGATCAAAAGCAAGCAACATCAAGCACTTAAAAGCTGGCTTTAACCTCTATTTTGAGGTGGGTGCTTTGGATATATTTGGGAAAGGGGCTGACGATGGCGGCAACTGCGCACATGACTCGACTGGCAAAGGGTGCCTTATGACTCATTGGTCACGGCAATGCGCTTTCAGGTTTATACGGTCCATCCGCGCGGCGTATTGTATGGCCCAAAGACTCGAACGACGGCAAACGTTGAAAAGACTCGTCCGATAAGAAACAGGGTTCAGGTTCGTAAGGCTAATGGCACCGTGCCATTGTATGGCTTTAAGACTCGGACGCTGCTAAGCGCAAAAAGACTCGCCCGAAACGAAAGCGGCTTCAGGTTTATACGGTCCCTTTCCAGCCAAAAGGAGCCATACAGGACTCAGACGCGATTAAGAGTCTGATTAAGAGTCTAAAGACTCTCAGCCGCGTCGCATGGCGTTCCGACTCGCGCGCATGTTTCCGGCTTCGAGTCGAATAGGGGCTAGGCAAACTCGCCCGCAACGCCGGGACGAAACCCGCCGTCGTGCTACCTATTTGCTACCTAGGCCAAATCGATAATTTCGCTAAGTCATTGATTTTTATGGCGCACCCGACAGGATTCGAACCTGTGACCTCTGCCTTCGGAGGGCAGCACTCTATCCAGCTGAGCTACGGGTGCATTGCCGGAAGGCTCGAAGCCTTTTCATGCGCGTTTCTAACTGAACCGCGCATGTGCATCAATGGCTTATTTTGATTAAGCGACGCAAATTTTGTCGTAAATCATGCGTCATGAACGCAATCCCGGAGCCTCCTGCCCCGTCCGCTCCACATATTCCGTATAGCCGCCGCCATATTGATGAATGCCATCCGGTGTCAGTTCCAGAACCCTGTTCGACAAGGCGCCAAGGAAATGCCGGTCGTGCGATACGAACAGCATCGTGCCTTCGTAGGCAGCAAGTGCCTTGATGAGCATTTCCTTCGTGTCGAGATCAAGGTGGTTGGTCGGCTCGTCGAGGACCAGGAAATTTGGCGGATCGAACAGCATGGCCGCCATGACCAGACGCGCCTTTTCACCGCCCGAAAGCACACGGCACTTCTTTTCGATATCGTCGCCGGAGAAACCGAAGCAACCAGCGAGTGCCCGAAGCGGGGCCTGCCCTGCTTTTGGAAAACGCTCTTCCAGCCATTCCAGAATTGTTGCATCGCCGTCGAGCACGTCCATCGCATGCTGCGCGAAATAGCCGAGCTTGACGCTGGCACCGATGTTGACATTGCCCTTGTCCGGTTCGGCAGCGCCTGCAACCAGTTTCAGCAACGTCGATTTTCCTGCGCCGTTGATGCCCATAATACACCAGCGTTCGCGGCGGCGAACCATGAAGTCAAAACCGTCATAGATCGTTCGGCTTCCATAAGTCTTGTGCACGCCCTTCAGGCTCACGACGTCCTCACCCGAACGCGGCGCCGGGGCAAAGTCGAAAGCGACAGTCTGGCGACGGCGTGGCGGCTCCACACGGTCGATCTTCTCCAGCTTCTTCACGCGGCTTTGGACCTGCGAGGCATGGGACGCACGCGCCTTGAAGCGCTCAATGAACTTGATTTCCTTGGCAAGCATGGCCTGCTGGCGTTCAAACTGCGCCTGCTGCTGCTTTTCATTCAGCGCCCGCTGGCCCTCATAGAAGCCATAATCGCCGGAATAGGTGGTGAGCGAGCCGCCGTCGATTTCAATAATCTTGGTCACGATGCGGTTCATGAACTCGCGGTCGTGCGAGGTCATCAGCAACGCACCATCGTAGTTCTTGAGGAATGCTTCCAGCCAGATGAGGCTTTCGAGATCAAGATGGTTGCTTGGTTCGTCGAGCAGCATCACGTCAGGGCGCATCAGCAGAATGCGCGCCAGCGCAACGCGCATTTTCCAGCCGCCGGAGAGCTTGCCGACATCGCCATCCATCATTTCCTGGGTGAAGCTGAGGCCGGCCAGAACTTCGCGCGCACGGCCATCCAGACCATAGCCGTCCAGCTCCTCGTAGCGCGCCTGCACTTCACCGTAGCGTTCGATGATCGCATCCATCTCGTCCATACGATCCGGGTCGACCATCGCGGCTTCCAGCTCGCGGAGTTCTGCCGCAACGACGCTGACGGGGCCTGCACCTTCCATCACTTCCGCAACGGCGGAACACCCGCCCATTTCGCCGACATTCTGGTCGAAATAACCGACCGTCACGCCTTTTTCGACAGAGACCTGTCCCTCGTCCGGCAGTTCATCGCCGGTAATCATGCGAAACAGCGTTGTCTTGCCTGCACCGTTGGGACCGACAAGGCCGATCTTTTCACCGCGATTCAAAGCGGCAGAAGCCTCGATATAGAGAATACGATGGCTGTTGGACTTGCTGATATTGTCGATGCGGATCATGGAACGGGAGGACTTTGTTGGATGGAGTGGAATGCAACGCGGTCGCGTTGCGACCTCCCTATGCCATGACGGCACGGTCAAGTCACCCCGCTTCGCGATTGAAGAGCTGGCGGACGGTTTAAGGAATATTGTGCAACCATTGTTCGGTCGAGAATTTCTCGACCACAAGCTTTTCGGCCGCCACATATTCCTCAGGCGTGATCTTGCTGCTCACGCCGCCATTCAGCGACACGAACATATCCTTCATGCGCTTGATGACTTCTTCGCGCGGCAATCCAGTCTGGCTGCGGACAGGATCGACACGCTTGACAGCGCTTGCCGTGCCCTTGTCGCTCAGCTTCTCACGCCCGATACGCAGGACCTGCACCATCTTCTCGGCATCCATGTCATAGGCCATGGTGACATGGTGAAGGACTGTCCCCTTGGAGAAGCGTTTCTGTGCCGCGCCGCCGATCTTGCCCTTGGAGCTCGAAATATCGTTGAGCGGCTTGTAGAAGGCATCGATGCCGAGTGAATTGAGCGCTTTCAGCACCCAATCATCCAGAAATGCGTAGGAATCGGCAAAGCTCATGTCACGCACGAGTTCACCAGGCGCATAGAGCGAATAGGTTATGGTGCTGCCGGGCTCCACGAACATCGCGCCCCCACCGGTAACGCGACGGACAGTTTCGACGCCGAATTCCCGCGTTGCGTCCATATCGACTTCGTTGCGCAGCGACTGGAACGCGCCGATGATGATGGCAGGGCGCTCCCATTCCCAGAAGCGCAGTGTGGGCGCACGGCGTCCAGCGGCAACTTCCTGCGCCAGAACCTCGTCCAGCGCGAGATGCATGGCAGGCGAAACCGCAGGCATCTCAACAATCTGCCATTCGAAATCCCGCCATGTGCGGGCAACGCCCAGGGCACGCCGGACGGCAATCGCAACTGCTTCCGGGCTGAAGCCGAGCATCATGGCGTCGGGCCGCAGGCCCGCCCTCACCGCGTCTGCAATCTGCTCCGACGACGCATCCGCAGAAAGACCTTCGACAGCGTTACGGATATCCTCCAGCGCTTCGTCCGGCTCCAGGAAAAAGTCACCCGCCACTTGCACATCACTCAGACGCCCGTCACGAACATCCAGATCGACAACGACAAGTTTTCCGCCGTGGACTTTGTATTCGCCGTGCATGGATGCAACCTTCCGAAGAGTGAACGTGAGCGTTTCACTCTCATTTCATGAAAGCTGCGGGAAAGAAAGCCGTTCAGGAGTGGCCGCCGGATTATATTCCGGCTTCAGTCGGCGCGATGCGCTGAACAAGCGAGGTCTGGCGCACTTCCTTGGTCTTGTGGCCAACATACAACCCGGCAGCAATCATGGCCGCCAGAACAACGACAATCGATTTGAAACTGAAAGGCAGATGGTGCATTTCCGATCCTCATTCCTGCCCCAAGCAAACCAGAGCAGGAAATGAATGTCGACCCCGTCTCCTGGGATTTTTAACCACCTCGCAAAATTCCCATTGGGTGTGGCACATTCATCCTCTGTTCAAGATATCGGAACTAAAGCATATTCCACCGATATCAGAGGGACTCATTATGATACCTGCACTCAAGACGACTGTTGCTTCACTATGCCTTGGCGGCCTGGTGGCCGTCCTCTCGCCGCTCGTCACACCGGCCTCCGCGGCCCAGTTGCAGCGCTGCGCAAGCGAGAACGGAGTTTGCCAGCTGCCCTACCCGGCTGAAGTGGTCTATGGCACCGGCGGACAGAATACGTCACGCTTCATCGACCGGCCACAGGTCACCTGCTCGAACCGTGTCTTCGGCGACCCGGCACCGGGCAAAAAGAAAAGCTGTTCCTTCGTGGTTCAGGACCGCTGGGATAGACCGGATCGTCCGGGCCGCCCTGATCGCCCCGGTCGTCCGGATCGTTATGGCGACCGTTACAATGATCGGGACCGCGACTGGACCCGTTGCGCGAATGAAGGCGGGTTCTGCGAATTCTACGGTCGCAAGCGTGTCCGTTACGGCGCAAATGGCCGCTTCACGGAAGGCATCTTCCGCAATGGCGTCCAATGTGACAACCGCGCCTTCGGCGATCCAGCCCGCGGAAAAGCCAAGTCCTGCTACGTGCTCGACTAAACGTCGAACGTCAGAATACAAAAGCCCGGCCCATTCCTTGGTCCGGGCTTTTTAGTTAGTGCAAACTCTATGACTTATCTATAACGATTTGTTTTTATTAACTATTGCTTTCGGTTTTCCCAAAAATGCTATAGCAATTGCGGCCCTTACCCTTTGCTTCATAGAGCGCGATGTCTGCATTGCGGGCCAGCGCTTGCGGCGTAGAACCATCACGCGGTGCGAGAACCGCACCAACGCTTGCCGAGATATCCAGATTGACGCCATGAATGACAAAGGGTTCGCGGAAAGCTTCGACGACCCGCCCTGCCACGGACTCAATGCTTTCCATACAATCTTCATCTGGAAGAATGACCGCAAATTCGTCACCGCCCACACGCACAGGAATGTCGCTTTCCCGCAAGGCAGAACGCAAACGTTGCGCTGCTTCAATCAGAAGCGCGTCGCCCATCAGGTGACCATAAGTGTCATTGACTGCCTTGAACCGATCGAGATCGATCAGTAACGCACCAATCGGCTTTCCCTCTCCCAGGGCTTTTTCGATCAGTGGAACGGCAAGCTCGGTAAGAGCGCCGCGATTATAAAGCTTGGTCAACCGATCAGTCAGCGCAAGGCGCTTGAGAGCGTTGGAATCATCGCTCAAAAATTTGTTGGTCCTTTGCAGGCGCAGCAGCCCGCTGGCAACGCGGGCGAAGTCCTCGAGCTTGGCTCGCTCCGCATCGGAGATTTTTCGTGGCTTGCTATCGACAATACATAGTGAGCCGACGGTCAATCCGGCATCGATAGACACCGGTGCTCCGGCATAGAAACGGAAACGAGGCTCCCCGGTCACATAGGGCATCGAACAGAACAAATCGTTCTCAACCATATCTTCGATCACGAAGAGCTTGCCGCTTTCCACGACGAAGGTGCATGCGGTCAGTTCGCGCGGACAACTGCTGACCTTTTCGCCTGCGTTGGCCGCGACACGCTGCCAGTCCTCATCGATAATGTTGAGAGCAGACGTGCTGACGCCAAAGACCTCTTTCACAAGCGATACGAGCGTATCCAGCTCAGGCAGTCCGATGTTGGAGACGGAAACGAGGCTGCGGACGCTTTCAAGTCGCTCGACTTCATTTGCAGGAACAGAAAAAGGCTTCTTGTCTGTCATCGAACTATAGGTATCCGCATTCATCATTTTCACCGTCATCCATGCTCCCTTCCCAAGCTATAGATAGTGATGAGCATCTCGACAGCAAGCCAGGCTTGCCCGGACAGGCAGAGTTCGAACAGGTTTTCGTCAGGCGGAAGAGCGAAAGTTAAGCGGGTGTTTCACTATAAAACACATAAAGGCGGCGACCGGATGGGTCGCCGCCTCTGTCGCTAGAAACATGGACTGGAGGTCATCATAGTTCTACGACAATACGTGTGCCCGAGCAGGCACAGTTAGCCAGAGTATTAGAACGAGCGCTGGAAGCGGATCTTGCCCTGCCAGGCGTCTTTGCCGTCCATGCTCGTGTTCTTGTCCTGCCACTTGGTGTAGGAAACTTCAGGCGTGATGGTGAAGCCAGGAACCATCTGGTAGGCAATGTTTGCCGTTGCAGCGAAGGTTTCGCTGTCGTCATAAGCGGCCTGTACGTTGAAGGTTGCCTTGCTGGTTGCCTTATAGGCTCCACCGCCCCAGACTGCCCAGTCACCGCCCCAGGTACCGTAGAACGAGTCGACGATACGAACGCGATAACCGCCCGACGTGCCGTAATGGTCGTCATTGGACTTGTAAGCGCCCTGCAGCCAGACCGAGAACTGATCGGTGATATTGACATCGCCGCGGACCTTTCCGGCCCATTCCTCGTTACGGGCGTCGTAGGCGACGACACCGGCGATCTTGCCCCAGCTCTGCTCATACTTCAGACCACCGACGACATGCGGCATGTAGTCCTTGATGGTGACATCTACGTTGGAGTCGGAGTTGCCGCCTTCTTCGAACGAAACAATGGCCGAGAAGCCGTTTCCGCCCTTGAAGGTATAGCTGATGAGGTTGGTGCGGTAACCGCCAGCGAGGATCACGTCATCGCTGATGACGTTGCCGAGATAGCCGGTGAAGGTGACGAAGGCCGATTCATCAAGACCAACGCGCAGACCGCCGAGCTGGATGTAAGCATAACGCAGGGAGGTGCTGGTAGAGCCGCCATTATAATTGTCGGCCTTGCCGTTGCCGTCACCCGTCCAGTCGTAACGCAGTTCGCTATAGGTCTTCAGCGTGCCGAGATCCGTTTCGGAGGCGGTCGAGAAACGCAGGCTGACGCGGGCCAGCTTGTTCCAGGTGTCGCGCTCCAGCTGGGCCGGGGTGCGAGCATAGTTGTTGTCGCCGCCGCTAGCGTCATAGCGAACATAGCCATGAATGCGCAGGCAGGTTTCCGTTCCCGGAATGTAGAAATAGCCAGCACCATATGCGTCGCATACGCGGACATATTCAACGGCTTCCGGCTCGGGCGCCACGATAGCATCGGCTGCTTGCGCGCCAGAAATCGCTACGAGCGATGCTGCCGAACCGAGAAGAACTTTTCTGATATTCATTAATGCGTCTCCAGTAGATGAGTTAGACGTCATCGCTATATTTATTCACGATAATTTGAGCAATGTTTATTCGATGTATGTTTTGTGAATTATTTATATGTGATATAAAAGTTACTTCACATATATTTTATATATACTTCAATAATCGGAAATTTGGCAAAGCAAATCCCGTCATCGTCGCAACATGCAACGAATCCACAATATCGGATATTTTCTTATTCTGCCCCTTATGCCCGTCCAGTCCGCGCAAAAAGCGGACGCCTTCGCCTATCCAGCAACGGTGAAGGTTTTATAACAGCAACAATAAATATACGTCGCAACGCCGGTGATTGCCGATATTTTCCACTCGGGCGTCGAACGCCGCAAAGCGTGACTCGTCAATTCAAATGCATGGAATGTTGATTCGTCATTGTGGACCTGACGAAGTGGTTTTCCTCCGTCATTCTCCCGCACAATAAAGAAAACGAAGGCAGCAGGGGTAATACAATGGTTCTATTCTCTATTGTCATAGGCGTGCTGACGTCTGCGGTGGTAATCGCCGCGTGCATCATGCTTTGGAGATATGAACGTCCCTGAATTTGCCGCGAAGAGAGTGCGCAGCGACCGGCCAACTTCAACGGTCAAATCCCATAACGGCGCGACCTGTTTCGCTACTCTGAAACATCTTTTATCAATTCGCTTCAAAATATTTTCATTTGCCTTCAGGCGTATTGCATTGCCAAGATTAGGCTCAAATCCAGTTCGCTGATATGTTCCGTCTGCTGTCAGACCTTCAGCCACTCCCTTTGCGAACATTTGTAGCTTTGCATTTTTCAATATTGGCTTATGCCCATCACCATAAGGATACGCTATGATGAGATCAGAAGACGCTCTGTTGCTGAATGCTATTAGCGCCCAGGCCGACCGGGCTGAATTGATTATGCCCAAGACCCTCTCGCTGAATCCGATTGCCGAACGTCTACACGACGAGTTCCCGCACCGATCCACTGCCGAAATAGAAACTCAGTGCCGGGTTGTCTGGCAGGATCGTTATCTGTTCTGGAATTGATATCGCCTTCACAACAGCTTTTGGCGCAGGCGCATCGCAGTCGTTACCCCGCTTCGGCGGGGTTTTTGTTAAGACAATAAGGCAATGGCTGCGCGCGACAAGGCGGACGTCTACGACCCGCTTACTTCGTTCTTCTTTTTCTTTTTATCTTCGTCGTAATGCCACTTGATGGCGAAGAACATGGCCGCGCCCAACACGACAACCTTGAATGCTACGAAGAATACAGGAATCCATTCCATTTTCTGAATATTTCCATACCGCTATCAATCGTGAGGAGCTTTACCCCAGAAGTGCTGATTCAGCATCCTCTTTTTTGTTCCAATAGCGTTTTGAAAGTCAGGCATCGCTGGGCCGTCATTACGTCTGCGGACCATTGTGCGCGTGTGACGGCAACTGACGAAGCAACACGTTTCAATCATTGCCAGGTTCAGTGATTAGAGAAATACGGGATATCGTTGAATGGTGGGCGTGACAGGGATTGAACCTGTGACCCCTCCCGTGTGAAGGGAGTGCTCTCCCGCTGAGCTACACGCCCGATGAGCCAAGCTCGATCAAGGTGGTGCGGATATACTGGCCAGCGGCTGCATAAGTCAAGCGTCTCGCAAGCCTGTTTCCAAAGAGATTTCTATCTTTCCCAAGATAGCTCTTACCCCAAAAGAAAAACGGCAACCACCCATCGATGATTGCCGTTCTGTTTTGATGCGGAAGGGATTTCAGAGCGCTGCGATACGCGAGCTCTCGGTCTTGTCGAATGCTTTCTGCAATCCGGAATCACGGTCGTAGACGTCGCCGTAGTAATGGACCTTCCCGTCCGCTGCCGGCCATGCGGTGAAATAGGAAATAAAGACCGGCACGGGTTCCTTGACCTTGATGCCGCGCTCATTCTTTCCGAAATATTTTTCGAGATCCGCCACCGATGTTCCCATAACTGCCGCCGCCATATCGCGTGGGCGCTCCAGACGGATACAGCCATGGCTCAGGGCACGCATGTCGCGGCTGAAATAGGATTTGGCCGGTGTGTCGTGCATGTAGATATCATGCGTGTTCGGGAACAGGATCTTGAGTTCACCCAGTGCGTTGTCGAGGCTCGGCTTCTGGCGGATGCCGACATGGGCCTTGCCTGCGGCAACCGCGCTCCAGTTCACAGCGCTTGCTGAAACCTTCTTGCCGTCCGCGTAGACTTCATAGCCATTGCGGTCGAGATAGCTCGTATCGCGCATGACCTTGGGCAGCATCTCATTCAGGATGATCGAACGCGGCACGCCCCAGGACGGATTGAAAACGACTGTCTGAACCTTGTTGTAGAAGAAGTAGGTTTGATGGGTCGGCGAGCCGATGACCACATTCATGGCCAGTTTTTCTTTTCCGTCCTCGAAATATTCGGCACGGTAGGCTGGCTGATTGACCATCACGTAGCGCGTGCCAAAATCATGCGGCAGCCAACGCAGACGCTCCATGGAATAAAGGATGCGGTCGCGCTTGATGGATGACTGTTCGCCCTGAAGGGCTGAAACTGTATTGCGGCCAATGATACCGTCGGGTGTGCCACCGGAAAGCTTCTGGTAGTCCTTGATGGCTGCAACCAGTTCCGGATCGTAGACGTCGCCGCTCGCATGGGCATCCAGCACTTGCTTGTGCTCTGCCAGATAGCTGGCGGGCGCGTGTCTCGAAATCAGCGCAACCACTTTGCTAAGCTGGTCATTGGTATCGCCCGGCTTGATGATGCCATTCAGCGAGATGCGGACCGGTTCGGCAGACGGCGGCTCGGTATTCGCCAATTCGCGCTTCAATGCCGCATATTGTTCATTGCTCGGCTGGAAACCATGCAGATAGGCAGCCGGATCGTTTTCCGATGCCAGTTTTTCGAGAACAGCTTTCGGATCGACGCGGTTGCGCGGCAGATCGTGGAAGCCGCTGAGGCGGTCGGCTATGACACGTCCTTCACCTGCATCGATGGCATAGCGCAGCGCACGGGCAGACATGCGAATTTCAAACTCGGCAAGCTTCTGCTGGCGTTCGGCTTCCGCGGTAGTGTCGAAGCTGTCAGCCGGAATCGTGACTGCATATTCATCGGGATTGAGCCCGTCCTCATCGGCGCGGGCAAAGAAGGCCGCGACATTCTTGGCACGGTCGAGCACCTTGTCATCGGCCGACCACATGAAGGAACGCTGACTTGAGTAATAATCGACGATTGCCTGAGCGATCTCTTTCTCGGCTTTGACGTTGACGGATTTCAGATAATTCGTCGCCGCATCGAATGCCCGCTCGCCGGGTGTTTCTTCCCGAAGCTGTGGACGGATCGGCGACATGCCCGATGTCAGCGGGTCGACGGTGGAGGGTTCGGTGGCCGCAGTTACCTGCATATCGAGCGCGCTGAAATCGATATTGACCAGAGCATCCGGCTTATAGTCGTAAATCTGCGGTCCCTTCACGGTCACGCGCTGGACTGGCGGGATGCTGCCCACGGCAGCACGGGGAGCAGAGACAGCATTCGGCGCGGCAGGAGCGCGGGGAGCGACTTGCGGCTGGACAGGCTGGGCTGGTTGCACCTGCTGCTGGCGACGCTGCTGGAAAAGTTCCATCAGCGAATTTGCGGCCTGAGCCTGCGCCGTGGGGAGAAACACCGAAGCTGCCAGAGCTATCGCGGCTGCGCGGCGGATATTTTGTCCGCGCGCGGCGCTGCTCTTCTGATCCATCTGCGAGTGTCTGGAAAACTGCATTTCAAACCGCCAAAGTTGATGCGTTCGCTCAAAAGCGAATCCGTCCGAATCTCACCCGTAGAATTTACCAATCTCGTATAGAAACTTTTAACGCTATTGTTTCCTGAAGCAATTTTCTGATTTGCGTTTATCACAATTGTTTGAGGCATCTTCTCGGGAGGCAAACCCGGAATGCCTTAATGAACAATGTGACGCAGTGGCATCCACCCCGCATCGCGCTAAAAGCCCCACAGACTATGGTTCCAAAGCTCTTCTTCGGAACTTCGATCAACATATCGCGCGAGCCGGAAACAATGACGATCTCCGGCTGGCGTAGCTGGCAAGCAAGCGAGGTACCGCGATGGCAGAAGCAAGCGCCGCCGATCTTTTCCCTCTTGGTGAAGACGACACCCCTTACCGCAAGCTGACTTCCGATCATGTCTCTGTCGATACGTTCAAGGGACAGGAAGTCCTGACCGTCGATCCGGAAGGGCTTCGCCTGCTTTCGGAAGCGGCCTTTGCCGATATCAACCATCTGCTGCGCCCCGGCCACCTGCAACAGCTTGCCCATATCCTCGAAGACCCGGAAGCAACGGACAATGACCGTTTCGTCGCCTACGATCTTCTGAAGAACGCCAATATCGCCGCTGGCGGTGTTTTGCCGATGTGTCAGGATACCGGAACGGCCATCATCATGGGCAAGAAGGGCCGTCGCGTCTGGACCGAAGGCGGTGACGCTGACGCACTGGGAGCCGGTGTACTGGACGCCTACAACAAGAAGAACCTGCGTTATTCGCAGCTGGCGCCGCTTTCGATGTTCGAGGAAAAGAACACCAAGAACAATCTGCCTGCGCAGATCGACATCTATGAAGAGGGCGAAGACGCCTACAAGTTCCTCTTCGTCGCCAAGGGCGGCGGTTCGGCGAACAAGACATTCCTCTATCAGGGAACGCCTTCTCTTCTGACGCATGACCGCATGATCGACTTCCTCAAGGACAAGATCCTGAGCCTTGGTACAGCCGCCTGCCCGCCTTACCATCTGGCAATCGTCATCGGCGGCACTTCGGCTGAAATGAACCTGAAGACTGTCAAGCTCGCCTCGACGCGTTATCTGGACAGCCTGCCTACCGAGGGTTCCGAAACCGGACATGCTTTCCGTGACCTCGAAATGGAAGCTGAAATCCATAGACTGACGCAATCTCTCGGCGTCGGCGCCCAATTCGGCGGCAAATATTTTTGCCATGACGTCCGCGTTATTCGCCTGCCGCGCCATGGCGCTTCGCTGCCAATCGGCATCGGTGTTTCCTGCTCTGCGGATCGTCAGGCCAAGGGCAAGATCACCAAGGACGGCATCTTTCTGGAAAAGCTGGAAACCAACCCGGCCAAGTACATGCCGGATATCGACGAGGAAAAACTGTCGACGCATGTGGTCAAGATCGACCTCAACCAGCCGATGCAGGACATTCTCAAGGAATTGTCGAAACATCCGGTCAAGACGCGCCTGTCGCTCTCCGGTCCAATCATCGTGGCGCGCGATCTGGCCCATGCCAAAATTCGCGAGCGGCTTGAAAACGGCGAAGCCATGCCGGACTATTTCAAGAACCACCCGATCTATTATGCAGGCCCGGCCAAGACGCCTGCTGGCTATGCCTCCGGCTCATTCGGACCGACCACGGCAGGCCGCATGGATTCCTATGTGGACCAGTTCCAGTCCTTCGGCGGTTCCATGGTGATGCTCGCCAAGGGCAACCGTTCGCGTCAGGTGCGCGAAGCCTGCGGTCAGCATGGCGGGTTCTATCTGGGTTCCATCGGCGGTCCGGCCGCCCGTCTGGCACAGGATTGCATCAAGAAGGTCGAGGTCGTCGAATATCCGGAACTCGGCATGGAAGCGATCTGGCGTATCGAAGTGGAAGATTTCCCGGCCTTCATCGTCATTGATGACAAGGGCAATGACTTCTTCAAGGAACTCAATCTGGGTTAAAGCATTTCCAGCAAAAGTGCGAAGCGGTTTTGCGTAGGATAATGCGACGAAACAAACACTTAGAGCGCAGATCTGATTGAATCAGATTTGCGCTCTAAGCAAATAAAAGGGCGGCGCAAGCCGCCCTTTCTGTTTCAGGCATTTGTGCCGCCATCGATGGTGAGCGTTGCTCCGGATACGAAACGCCCTTCAGGGCTGGCAAGCCAGGCCACCAGACTTGCAATATCATCAGGCGAACCGAAACTGCCGGTTGCGATAAGCTCACGTTGCTGTTCGGCATGTTCTCCAGCAGCAGGATTCATATCCGTATCGGTGGAGCCGGGTTGAACGACATTGACCGTGACGCCCTTTGGACCAAGGTCGCGCGCCAGACCTTTTGTCAAACCGATCAGCGCCGCCTTGCTTGCCGCATAAAGGCTGATGCCCGGCCACGGCACGCTTTCGGCGAGGTTTGAGCCGATGGTTATGACGCGTCCACCAGCACCGAGGTGTGGTGTGGCCGCTGAAACGGCGGCAAAGACAGCCCGGAAGTTCACAGCCATAACCTCATCGAAGTCGGCAAGTGTGACCTCTTCCAGCGGGGCCGCATGCCAGATGCCAGCACTGTTGACCAGTATATCCAGACGACCGAAATCCTTGACCGCTTTCTCGATTGCCGCCGCAATCTGGCTCGCGTCGCGATTGTCGGCCTGGAGCGCCAAAGCCTTGCCACCATTGGCTACGATTTCGGAAGCCACAGCTTCAGCTTTTTCCTTGCCGTTCACATAAGTGACGACAATTGCCGCGCCATCTTTCGCGAGCCGTCGTGCAATCGCTGCACCGATGCCGCGACTTCCACCGGTGATGAAGGCAACCTTTCCGTTCAAAGCTTCCGCTGACATGCCATTTCCTTTCTGTATCGATTGATACACAATTGCTGACAGGCTTGCACAGAACCGTCAAGCGATTTATTTAATGATCGATACAGAAAGGTTCAGACGTGGCAGAAAAAGGGCGGCCCCGCAGCTTCGACCGCGAAACAGCGCTTCGTGCTGCGATGCTTATATTCTGGGAAAAAGGCTTCGACGGATCGTCGCTGGCCGATCTGACGACGGCTATGCGCATCAATGCGCCAAGCCTCTACGCGGCATTCGGTAGCAAGGAAGAACTCTATCTTCAAGCCCTTACCCTGTACGCTGGTCAAATCGGTGTTGAAATCTGGTCGACACTGGATGAAACGGCTGATGTTCGCGCAGCTTTCCAGCGCTTTCTGCTTGCCACGATAGATGCCTATTGTGAGGATTCCGTGCCGCGGGGCTGCATGATTGCGCTGGATGCGCTGCATCGGACGCAGTCAAGCGACAAGGTTTGCAGCGTGCTGCGCAATCGCCGCCAGACCAATATCGAAACCCTGAAAAAGCGGCTCGAGCGCGGCATTCGTGATGGAGATATTGCTGCATCCGTCAATTGCGAAGCAGTCGCAACCTTTTACGCGACAGTCCAGAACGGCATGTCCATTCTAGCGCGCGATGGCGGAACGCGCCAAGACCTTACAGCAACAGCATTGGGCGCCATGGCTGCCTGGGAGAAACTGGTTTTCCCCAACGCATAATCAGGCAACCAGCCTTAACCTCGGGGTATCATCAAGATAATCCGCCACGAGCGATGCCACTTCGGCGCTCGCGATGATGCGGCGATGCCCAAGACCATCCGCCCAGTGCACATTGACATGAGAGCCTGCCTTACCGGCCATTTCCGCGCAGATGGCCGGCACTTCCTTGTCGTCATGCGCGTGGACAACCAGCGTTGGAATGGTCATGCGCCGCAAATGAACATCGGTGTCGAAATCCGTGATCGGGCGCGCCGCGATATAACGGACTTGTTCCTTCATTGCGTTGCGCACATCATGACCGAGCCCAAGCACTTTGCCGAAACCGTCAAAGACGCCTGCCATGGAGTGCGGGGAAGCAATGGTCACCAGCTTTGCCGGGCGATGTGACTGGTAGCACCCGAGAGAACCCGCTGCAGCATTGACGATGACCGCCCCACCGAATGAGTGGCCGATCATCGCATCGAACGGGCCATACTGGCGCCACGCAACATCGACGGAGGCGATGGCCTGTATCATGTTGAGGGTGCGGCCTGCCGATGCGCCATGCCCTGGCAGATCGATGGCAACAACCCGTTCGCCACGCGCAACAAGCTCGCGAACGATCGTCATCATATCCGCAGTGCGTGATCCCCAGCCATGGACGACGAGCGACGTTCTTCCCACATAGCTGTCCGGTTCGAACAGATAGGTGGCTATAAGTCCACGATCTATAATCAGATCGAGCCGCTTTGCCTGGTTGAGTTCATTGCTCGCCTGCTCAAGCCGCGCGGCATAGGCCTTGGTCTTCGGCTTTCGGCTTGGCGTTCGACAGAAAATCCTGAATGCGGCGCGGCCTGCCTTGTCGGCATCAATGCGCCCGAGCACACCCAGGCCGAATCGCGTAACCTGCAAAGAAAAGGACGTCATGACAGGGCCTCAATTATGTTCAATCCTGAACAAATAATTGTACAAGAATGAACAAAATGCAAGACAAGACTCAAAAACTGCCGTGGGACAATCCGCGCTTCAAGAACTGGATTGCCGTTGCGCGTGCTGGCAAGGCGGTGGAACGCGCCCTCGCCCAGGGGCTGGCGACCTTCGATCTCAAGATCGCCGATCTCGATGTGCTGATGAATATTTATCGTCATCCCGGTGAATCCCAGCACGATCTTGCGCGGCGCATTCTCGTCGGGCGTTCAAACATCACCATGTTGCTGCCGAAGCTCGAAAAGCGCGGCTTGCTGGTGCGCGAGGGCGACCCGGCAGACAAGCGCGTGATGCGACTGACGCTAACCGCCAAGGGCGAAAAGCTTCTGGGACATGCGCTGACGATCTATACCGACCTGATCGACCGCGTCATGGCGCAATCGACGAACGCGCAGTGCAATGCGATGGGCGATGTGATGCGTCGCATATCGGAAATGCTGGAGAAAGAATGACTGGCAGGCGGGATCAACGATCCCGCTTCAGACCTTTTTCGGCGAGCTCATCGAGATAGGTTTGCCACAAGCTGTCTTTCTCCGTGCCGAGCTTGTGAAGATAGGTCCACGAAAACAGGCCGGTATCATGCATATCGTCGAACGTTATGCGGACGGCGTAATTGCCGACTGGCTCCATCTTCATGATTTCGACATTTCGCTTGCCACCGACTGTTATGCGCTGTTCCGGCGAATGCCCCTGCACTTCTGCCGAAGGCGACAGAACACGCAACAGCTCGGCGGTCAGCTCGAATTTCTGGCCATCGTCGAACGCCACAGTCAGCAGTTTGCGATCGTGCGAAACACGCAACTCAGTCGGCCAGACCTCACTCATCACCATTCTCCAGCTTGGTTCTTTGCCAGCTTTTGATAGGCCCCGCGTTAAAATATCGCAATAGTGGCGGGTATTATTGAAAGAGCTTCGCGCGCGTGAAACTGGACATTGAGGCTCGCAGATCCTATTTCTAGTCAGACGACGCGGATATTCCTCCGCATCCTGTGGAAACAACGGCTTAATGATGTACACTAACCAAGCCCGGCCACTTGTTTCCCCGACTGGACCCATGATTGATCCTTTCGGGCGTGCCATTACCTATCTTCGCGTTTCAGTGACGGATCGCTGTGATTTCCGCTGCACCTATTGCATGGCGGAACATATGACGTTCCTGCCCAAGAAGGACCTGCTGACGCTTGAGGAACTGGACCGGCTCTGCACCGCCTTTATCGAAAAGGGTGTCAGGAAACTGCGCCTGACCGGTGGCGAACCATTGGTGCGCAAGAATATCATGCACCTGATCCGGCAGCTTTCGCGCCATCTGAAATCAGGCGCGCTGGATGAATTGACTCTCACCACGAACGGATCGCAGCTTTCGCGCTTTGCCGAAGAACTTGCGGAATGCGGGATACGACGTATCAACGTCTCGCTGGATACGCTCGATCCAGAAAAATTTCATCAGATTACCCGCTGGGGCGACCTTGCTCGCGTTCTTGAAGGCATCGAAGCTGCACAGCGCGCCGGCATCAGCGTCAAGATCAATGCAGTCGCGTTGAAGGATTTCAACGACCATGAGATTCCCGAGCTGATCCGCTGGGCGCATGGCCGCGGCATGGATATGACGCTCATCGAAACGATGCCCATGGGTGAAATCGAGTTTGACCGCACCGATCAGTATCTGCCGCTCTCGCAGATGCGCGAGGACCTCTCGCAGCAATTCACGCTATCCGACATTCCTTACCGCACTGGCGGCCCTGCACGCTATGTGACGATTGCCGAAACGGGTGGCCGGCTCGGTTTCATCACGCCGATGACGCATAATTTCTGCGAAAGCTGCAACCGTGTCCGGCTTACCTGCACCGGCATGCTCTATATGTGCCTCGGCCAGAATGACGATGCCGATCTGCACAAAGCCCTCAGGGAAACGGAAAGCGACCTGCTGCTCAACCAGGCCATTGACGAAGCTATTTCGCGCAAGCCGAAAGGCCATGATTTTATCATTGACCGCGATCACAATCGCCCTGCGGTCGCTCGCCACATGAGTCTTACCGGCGGCTGAGCTGTTTATACTTAAAAAAGCCGACGGCCTGAAATAATTGTCGCGAGATCGACTTTAAAACGGTATGCAGTTGCATGGCTTAGTGCCTAAACTGGATTCTGTATCGTGCCGCAGTCAGCAAATTTTCGCGCAAGTATTTTCATGCTTCTCGCCATGGGGACTTTTACCGTCGGCGATACGATCACAAAATACCTCTTGACCGAGATGAACAGCGGACAGTACATGCTGATCCGAGGCATATTCGCAACGGTTCTGATCGGCTTGCTGGCCTGGCGCCATGGCGCATTGCGCAGTCTTTCGCTTGAAAAGATGACCGTCTTGCGTGTTGCGGGGGAAGTTGTCGCCACAATCACCTATATTTATTCCCTCGGTCATCTCTCACAGGCATTCTGTTCGGCTGTCTTTCAGGCAACGCCGCTCGTCGTGACGCTGGGAGCAGCACTGTTCCTCAAGGAAAAAGTGGGCTGGCGTCGCTGGTCCTGTATTCTTGTCGGCCTTGTCGGGGTTCTCATCATCATCCGACCGGGAACAGATGGCGCTGCAAGTCTTGTTGCCATTGCAGTCCTTCTTGCCAGCGTAGGTTTTGCCGCCACGCGGGACATTGCCACCCGCCGCGTGCCCAAGCACGTGCCTACGCTCTTTCTCTCCACCGTGACGTCGATTGCCATAACGCTGACCGGCGGTGCGCTGACCGCTCCTTTAGGCGGGTGGCAGCCTGTTGGAATAACCGTAATTGGTGCTGCAGCCGTCGCGGCAGTTCTCCTTCTCGTCGGATATCACTTCATCATTCTTGCCATGCGCGAGGGTGAGGTGTCGTTCGTGTCACCGTTCCGCTATTCCAGCCTGCTATGGGCAATCGGCCTCAGCACGCTGGTTTTTGGCGAAGCGCCTGACATGTATACGATAGCGGGATCGATTCTGGTGGTCGGGAGCGGCGTCTATATGGTTTATCGCGAGAATGTGCTGAAGAAGCGGGAGCGCAACAAGAGCACGCTTGCGACGATCCCGACCGGCGTGGAACCATCATGATTGCAGGGGCCATCATCGCCGGAGGACTTTCAAGCCGCATGCAGGAAGGCGGCGTTGCAGGTGACAAATTCCTTCAGCCTCTCGGCAATACTGGCACCATCATTTCCCATGTCGTCAGAAGGGTCAAACCGCAGGTCGACACTCTGGTCATCAATGCGAATAGCGATGATCCCCGCCTGACTGATCTCGGCGTGTCGGTGATCAAGGACCTGCCCACGAAGCACGGCGGTCCGCTGGTCGGTATTCTGACTGCGTTGACGCAGGCGCAGGGAGCCTCGCTACTGCTGACGACAGCTGCGGATACGCCATTCCTGCCCCATGACCTCACTGGCCGCCTTCTTTCACGTCGGAGCGAAACCGGAGCGCGCGTCGTTCTCGCCAGTTCCCGTAACCGGGTCCATCCGATTTTTGGCCTGTGGGAAACTGGGCTGGCCGACAAACTCGCGACCTGGCTCGCCAGTACCAGCAGGGCCAGCGTCTTCGCATTTGCCGAGCAGATCGGGTTTGAGACCGTCGATTTTCCGCTTGCCTTCGTTGGCGATAGCCCGGAAACATATGATCCGTTCTTCAACATCAACCGGCCCGACGACCTCGTCGCCGCCCGAATACTGGCTGAGGCAATGGAATGAACCAGAAATTGTTCGGCATCACAGGCTGGAAAAACTCCGGCAAGACGACGATGACCGAACGTCTGGTGGCATGTCTCACGGCCCGCGGATACCGCATCGCCACCATCAAGCACGCCCATCATAATTTCGACATCGACCATGAAGGCACCGATTCCTGGCGTCATCGAAAGGCCGGAGCAGCAGAGGTGGCTATCGTCTCGTCGCAACGCTACGCAATCATGCACGAAGGCTTGGGCGAGGAAGAGCCTTCTCTGTGGGAGATTGCGGCCAAGCTGGTGCCTTGCGATCTGATTCTTGTCGAAGGCTACAAACGCGAGACGCACAAGAAAATCGAACTGCGTCGCGACGCTGGCCATGCCGGACCACCGCTCTCGACCGACGATCCTGCCATTGTCGCCATTGCCAGCGACCAGCCCCAACCCGGCGAAAACGTGCCGGTGTTCGGCATTGACGATATCGAGCAAATAGCCGATTTCATCGAAGGTGAAATGCGTCTTTGAGAGACTCCCTATAATTATCCTATTTTACGACACAATTCCCCATACTCTGGCAAAGCTCTGCTGAAAACGCCGAGAAATCCACCCTTGCGACACACAATTTAATTACGCAGACCATCTTGCCAATCGTCTCAAAATGGTGGGAATATCGTTGTCAGATTTGATGGTGGGGATGGAAGCGCGAAAAAATATTGCGCATGATCGGTTCAACCATCTATTGGTAGTGGCCGGGGGAAACCACTACCAAACGTGCAATTTAAAGTTTCACGGTCGTGACTACCCCTTAAGCGGCTGAACCAGAAGAAATAATCAGGGAACCAGCCAGAACAAAACGAGAGGACTAAAAATGCGCGTATTGAAGCGTATCGCCGCTGCGGCATCTGTTGCTGCGCTGGCAATCACAATCGGCAGCATGACTGCCGGTGTTGCAAATGCAGAAGAGCCGCTCAAGCTCAAGATCGGCACCGAAGGCGCCTATCCTCCCTTCAACTTCATCAAGCCGGACGGCACCCTCTCGGGCTTCGACGTCGATATTGCCAAGGCGCTTTGCGATGAAATGAAGGCGCAGTGCGAATTCGTTACCCAGGAATGGGACGGCGCTATTCCCGCCCTTCAGGCTGGCAAGTTCGATGCCTTCATCGCCTCCATGTCCATCACGGACGAGCGCAAGAAGCAGGTCGACTTCTCCAACAAATATTACAACACGCCTCCCGGCATTGCCGCTCCGAAGGACACCGACATCAAGGGTGTGACCAAGGAAGACCTCGCTGGCAAGACCATCGGCGTTCAGGTTTCCACGACGCACGCCAACTATTCGGAAAAGACCTTTACCGACAGCACGATCAAGGCTTATCCGACCGCTGAGGAATACCGTCTCGATCTCGCCAATGGTCGTCTCGACGCTGTCAACGACGATAGCGTGACGCTGGCCGAATGGCTGAAGACGCCTGATGGCGCATGCTGCAAGATGGTCGGCACCTTCCCGCCGGTTATCGAAATCCATGGTCCGGGCGCTGGCGTTGCGTTCAAGAAGGGCCGTCCGGAGCTGGTTGAAAAGTTCAACGCGGCCATCAAGGCGATCCGCGCGAACGGCAAGTACAAGGAAGTCAACGACAAGTACTTTGACTTCGATGCCTACGGCGCCGAAAATTAATCAAAACTGACACCTATGCGCCGGTTTGCTTTCCCGCAAATCGGCGCAAAACATTTGTACGGGCATGCCGCACAAAGCCTTGCCGGGCCAGTTCTCGCAGGCGATAAAAACATAGGCAAATGCCTTAAGGAAAAAGAATAGGCGCATGGAACACTACGCCACTTTGTTGAGTTTCGGTCCCGACGGTTGGGGCGCAAGTATTGCCTGGGGCCTTCTGGTTACCGTCTCGCTGGCTCTCGCAACACTTCCCGTCGGTCTTGCTTTGGGTTTTCTGGTTGCCATCGGCAAACAATCCAGCGAACCATCGATCAGGCTCGCTTCAAACATATACACCACAATCTTCCGTGGCTTGCCCGAGCTTCTAACCCTCTTTCTCGTTTATTTCGGCGCATCGCTCGGCCTTCAGCGGCTTTTGAGTCTGTTTGGCATTGAGGCCAATGTCGAAATCAATGCGTTCGGCGCGGGTATGGTCGCGCTGGGTTTCGTCTTCTCGTCCTATTCGAGTGAAGTCTTCCTTTCGGCATTCCGTGCGATCCCGCGCGGGCAATATGAAGGCGGATATGCGGTTGGCCTGTCGCACTGGCAGACCATGCGCAAGGTCATCCTGCCCCAATTGATCCGCATCGCCCTGCCCGGCCTTGCCAATCTGTGGCTGGTTTTGCTCAAGGATACGTCGCTGGTTTCGGTCATTACTTTGTCCGATATTCTGCGGCAGACCTCCATTGCGGCACGTGTGACCAAGGAACCGTTTCTGTTCTTCGGCATAGCCTGCCTGCTCTATCTGGTTCTCGCAATCATCTCCTCCTACTTCATCAATCGCATTGCCCGCTGGGCCGATGCGGGCGCCAACCGTTCGCGAGGTGCATGATATGAGCCAGACGGTCTCCAATACGACTATTCCCGCTATGGCTCCGCCGCCAGTGGTCAGGCAATGGACGCGGATGCGCGTTGCCGGCCATATCATCGTCGCTCTCTGGTTTCTTCTGTTCGCTGGCCTTGCGATCTATCTCTACAATGCGTGGCGTATCGATCTGTTTGAAACCTATGGGCCACGCTACTGGTCCGGGCTTCTGATAACGCTGAAACTGGTTGCCGTATCGATTGTCATAGGCGCCCTGCTCTCGCTGCCGATCACGGCTGCGCGCATGTCCAATAATCGATGGCTGCGCGGAATAGCTTTCGGCTATGTCTATTTCTTCCGCGGTACGCCGCTGCTGGCGCAGACATTCCTTATCTATTACGGCTTTGGCACTTTCCGTCCGTTTCTTGAAAGCATCGGGCTCTGGGTGTTTTTCCGTGATGCGTGGAATTGCGCCATTCTGGCGTTTTCGCTCAACACGGCGGCCTATCAGGCTGAAATCCTGCGCGGCGCTATCCAGAGCGTGGCGCTGGGCCAATGGGAAGGCGCTGCGGCACTTGGTATTTCCAAGCGCGTAACCTTCTGGAAGGTTATTCTTCCGCAGGCACTTATCGTGGCATTGCGTCCTTACGGCAATGAAATCATCCTGATGATCAAGGGTTCGGCTATTGTGGCTATCATCACCGTGCTTGATCTGATGGGTGAAACGCGCCGTGCCTATTCTCGGACATTCGACTTCCAAACTTATCTCTGGGCTGCGGTCATCTATTTGCTGATCGTTGAATGCCTGCGGCACGTTTGGGATTTCCTCGAACGAAGGCTGACCCGCCATCTCATTCGTTAGAGATCACTAAACCGGCATAAAACCAAAATATCGCCCCCGGCAGCCTTGCAGCTTCCGGGGGCGATCTGTTTAGAATGCAGCTTCCAACAGTAAGGTAACAGGTTGAGTCATGCTGAAAATCTGGGGTCGTATCAATTCCACAAATGTGAAGAAGGCGCTCTGGACAGCGCGCGAACTCAATCTCGACTATGAACAGATCAATGTCGGTGGCCAGTTCGGCGGACTGAAAGACCCGGCCTATCTCGCCCGTAATCCGAATGGGCTGATCCCCTTGCTGGAAGATGGCGACACGGTGCTGTGGGAATCCAACACTATCACGCGTTATCTTGCAGCAGCTTACGGCAAGGGGACGCTGTGGATCGAAGACCCGGCCAAACGTGCGCAGGCCGAAAAGTGGATGGATTGGGCGTCCTCATCCTTCTACACCAATTTCAGCAACGTGATGAAACACCTGATACGATTGCCAGAAGCCGAACGCGATCCAGTCCTTCTGGAACAAAGTCTCCAGGGTCTTGCGCAATCGATGCAGATTGCCAATGAAGGCTTGAAGGAAGCGCCGTGGTTTTCGGGCGAGAACTTCGGCATCGGTGATATTCCCACCGGATGCTATGCCTATGCCTGGTTTGAGTTTCCGATTGAGCGCCCTTCTCTTCCGCACCTTGAAGACTGGTATGGCCGTCTCAAGCAGCGCCCAGCCTATCAGGCGGCCGTTATGACGCCTCTCACCTGATTTCCAGAATTATCCAGAGGAATGAACGAATGACGACACCCGCTAAAGTCGCCTTTCTGGGCCTGGGTGTCATGGGTTATCCCATGGCAGCTCACCTCAAGAACAAGGGCGGTCACGATGTCACGGTTTATAACCGCACGACGGCAAAGGCCGAAAAATGGGCCAAGGAATTCGGTGGCAGCTTTGCCGCGACACCTGCCGAAGCCGTGCGCGATGCAGACTTTGTCTTCGCCTGCGTTGGCAATGACGACGATCTCCGTTCTGTGACCATCGGCCCGGATGGCGCCTTCTCAACCATGAAGAAGGACGCTATTTTCATCGACAACACGACCGCATCTGCGGAAGTCGCTCGCGAACTGGATGCCGAAGCGCAAAAGCTCGGTTTCCATTTCATCGACGCCCCCGTCTCCGGCGGGCAGGCTGGCGCTGAGAACGGTGTGCTGACTGTCATGGTTGGCGCACCGAAAGCCGTGTTTGAGCGTGCCCGGCCAATTATCGATGCTTATGCGCGCATGGTTGGCCTCATGGGGCCAGTCGGCTCTGGCCAGCTTTCCAAGATGGTCAACCAGATTTGCATCGCCGGTCTCGTTCAAGGGCTGGCCGAAGGTATTCACTTCGGCAAGAAAGCCGGCCTCGACATCGAAAAACTGATTTCGGTGATCTCGAAAGGCGCGGCTGGCTCTTGGCAGATGGAAAACCGGTCCGGCACCATGAATCAGGGCAAATATGATTTCGGCTTTGCCGTTGACTGGATGCGCAAGGACCTTGGCATCTGCCTTGAGGAAGCCGACCGCAATGGCGCGCTTTTGCCGGTTACGGCACTGGTGGACCAGTTCTACAAGGAAGTGCAGAAGATCGGCGGCAACCGCTGGGACACATCTTCCTTGCTTGCCCGACTTGAACAGTCCTGAGACAAGCTATTGCCAACAAAAAAAGCCCGGCAATGCCGGGCTTTTTCATGTCTTGTATGTCGAGCTTAGAACTTGACCTTCGCAGTGAGCGAAAGGGCGCTGACCAGATCGTTACCGAAATCGCCGGTGGTGATCGAATCCCTCAACTCACCCGAACCGAGCCAACCGATAGCGCCAGCCAAACGTACGTCGACAACGTCATTCGGCTTGTAGTTCGCGCCCAAACCGAACAGCCAAACATCGGTCTGAGAGGTCCAGCCAGTGCTGGTGCCGCGATCCCAGGTTACAGTTGCCGCACCCGACCATTGTTCGTTGAACTTGTGACCGACACCGCCGGAAACCGTCCAGCCATCCTGGTAGTACAGATCGAGTGAAGTGACCTTTTCGCCATCCCGCAAACCACGATTGCCGTTAGAAACGAAGGTTGCCTGCTGAATGCTCTTCCAGTCTGTCCATTTAACGGAACCGAAAGCGAGCCAATCAGGTGCAATACCGGTCTGGAACTTGAATTCGACTGACTGAGGAGCAGCGATATCACTGGTCACATTCAAGGGGATGCCCTGTCCTGTGAGCGGATTCAGCATGAGATTGCTGATCGTGCCGTCGAGATTGTACTTGACCTCAGACTGATAGACGAGAGATGCCCGCATGGCATATTCAGGAATTTCATAGGCCGCGCCCAGACGCCAGCCAACCGAACCATCTTCCACATCAAGTGTCGCGACGCGGAAATTACCCTTGAATGGAGTTGTTGGTGGGATCAAACGGGTCTGATAGCCCTTCAGTTCCTGATAGCTGACGCCACCCAGAATTCTGAAGTAGGATTTTTCGCTGACGGCAAACCGATATGAACAGTTCAGGCCAAAGTCGCGTGACGAAATTTTCTGCTCGATTGCAGTGAACGCGCGAAGCGTGTTGACACCCACATCGGTCTCGATGCCCCATGGCTCGCGGTACTGGGCCGCACAGGCCAGATCGTCGGTCAAATCAAACTTGGCAGATACCTTTGGCACCCAATAGGTTTTCGCTTCGTCGACAGAAGTTGACCAAGGCTGCCCTTTATCCGATCCGTAAGGGATGACCGGTGACGTCGGAACACCTGGATTTGCGCGAATATTTTTTAGTTTGCGCTGAGGCATAACAACCGTCGCGCCAGCTTCGACGGCAGTCCCCTTCTCGAAAAGAATATCAAAATCCTGCGAGCTACGCTCGAAGCCACCTGCATTGGCAGCAACCGCGCTTCCGAGGAGAGCTGCGACCATTCCTGCCATTTTCACGCGCTGTACACTCATAAATGTCCTCCCACACAGCAACGGATTAACGTTGACGAAAACGTAAATCAGGAAGGATTCAGGCCGCAAGTCGCATTAATTTGGATTAGTGCACTCGAACTTTCGACGCATCTGTCAAAAATGACTAAAACATCGATTATATCGTCGTTTCATTAGTAAAATTAGACCAAGCACATGGCAAAATATGCGTAAATCGGCCAATTTTCGGCCTCTTTTTCGCCTTGTTGCGAAAGCGCAACATTGCTCAAAAACAATCGAAACAGCAGTTCGATCAACTGCTCCGGCGGTTGAAACGCTCCAAAATTCACCTACTGCGCAGAAAAACACCCGGCAGTGAAATGCACTGCCGGGTGTCTGATTCGAGCAAGAATCGTTTTCTTACGTTAGGTCAATTCAGCCTGCATCACGGATGCGTGACTCTGCTGTCGCCACTCGCTGCGCGGCTTCCTTCAGCTCAACCAGTCGCTCGCGTTCTGCTTCAACGACTTCTTCGCGCGCATTCGCAACGAATTTCTCGTTGGAGAGCTTCTTCTCGATACGGTCCATTTCGGCGGCAATCTTGCCAGCTTCCTTGGCGAGGCGTGCAGATTCGGCCTTGAGGTCGATCAAATTGCCGAGCGGGATACAAATGGTCGCCTCACCCAGCAGCATCTGTGCCGAACCCTTGGGCGCCTGCGCTTCAAACGAAACAC
Organism: Brucella tritici; assembly: GCF_008932285.1. Taxonomy (NCBI): domain Bacteria; kingdom Pseudomonadati; phylum Pseudomonadota; class Alphaproteobacteria; order Hyphomicrobiales; family Brucellaceae; genus Brucella; species Brucella tritici. Next base: position 398,763 of record NZ_WBVY01000001.1, on the reverse strand, counting down.
TCTCGACGCGTGCAAGACGTTTGATCGCTGCATCGTGACGGGCAAAACGATCAACGCTTGCCGCATTGGCATCCAGCACGACAACCGGAGCAATTGCACTTGCCGGAACGTTCATTTCTGCGCGAACTGAACGAATTCCGGTGACGAGATCAACCAGCCAGTTGATATCGGCCGCTGCTTCCTCGTCCTCGAACGACAGTTCCGGCCAGGCTGCAAGCGCCAGCACCGTATCGCGCTTCTGCCCCTCGCCTGCGGTCAAGGTCCAGAGCTCTTCCGTCATGAAAGGCATGAAGGGATGCAGGAGCTTGTAGATCTGATCGAGGCAATAGGCTGCCGTAGCCTGAGCTTCAGCCTTCGCAGCCTCATCGTCGCCCATGAATATCGGCTTCAGCAATTCCAGATACCAATCGCAGAACTGGTTCCAGACAAAGCGGTAGCCAGCGCCTGCAGCTTCGTTGAAGCGGTAGGCGTCGATGCCTTCCGTGACAGCGTGCGTTGCCTTGGTCAGCTCCGTCAGAATCCAGCGATTGACGGCAAGCTTGGCGTTTTCCGGCTTGAAACCGGCGTCGAGTTTCACGCCATTCATCTGGGCAAAGCGTGTCGCGTTCCAGAGTTTGGTGCCGAAATTGCGATAACCCGCAATACGCGCCGGATCGAGCTTAACGTCGCGGCCCTGTGCAGCCATGATTGCAAGGGTGAACCGCAGCGCGTCGGCGCCATATTCATCCATCAGCTCCAGCGGATCGATGACGTTGCCCTTTGACTTCGACATTTTCGCGCCGTGCTTGTCGCGAACCAGAGCATGCAGGTAGACCGTGTGGAACGGGATCTCCTCCATGAAATGGAGGCCCATCATCATCATGCGGGCAACCCAGAAGAACAGAATGTCGAAACCCGTAACCAGAACGCTGGTTGGATAATAGGTTGCAAGTTCCGGCGTCTTGTCCGGCCAGCCGAGCGTCGAAAACGGCCATAGTGCCGATGAGAACCATGTGTCCAGAACGTCGGTATCACGCTCCAGTACAACATCTTCGCCATAGTGAGCGCGTGCGGAAGCCTTTGCTTCCTCTTCGCTCTTTTCGACGAAGCATTTGCCATCCGGGCCGTACCAGGCCGGAATCTGGTGTCCCCACCAGAGCTGGCGCGAGACACACCACGGCTGAATGTTTTCCATCCAGTCGAAATATGTCTTTTCCCAGTTCTTCGGGACGATCTGCGTGGTACCGTTGCGAACAGCCGCCATTGCAGGCTTGGCAAGTTCGGCAGCGTTTACATACCACTGGTCGGTCAGATAAGGTTCGATCGGAACGCCGCCGCGATCACCATGCGGAACGGCATGCGTATGATCCTCGATCTTTTCCAAGTAGCCGCGTTCGTCCATCAATTCGACGATGCGCTTGCGAACAGCAAAGCGATCCTGACCGTCCAGCTCGGCGATAAGCGCTTTGAGCTCCGGCGTCAGCTGGAGACCTTCGAGGAAATCATTATTGTCCTTGAGGGTAACTGCCGCCGCAGGCGTCAGAATATTGATGGCGCGCAGATCATTGCGCTTGCCGACCTCGAAATCGTTGAAGTCATGCGCAGGCGTGATCTTGACGGCGCCGGAACCGGCTTCCGGATCAGCATAATCATCGGCAACAATCGGAATATGGCGACCGACAAGCGGCAGCACGACGTCATTTCCAACCAGAGCGTGGTAGCGTTCATCCTTCGGATTGACCGCAACACCTGTATCGCCCAGCATGGTTTCCGGACGGGTCGTCGCAACGACGATATAGGTATGCGGGTTTTCCGGATCGAACGGGACATTTTCAAGCGGATAACGGAAATGCCAGAGATGGCCTTTCGTTTCACGCGACTCGACCTCGATATCGGAAATCGCCGTCAGCAGCTTCGGGTCCCAGTTGACCAGGCGCTTGTCGCGATAGATGAGATTCTGCTTGTAGAGCGAAACGAAAACTTCCAGAACCGCGCGCGACAGCCCTTCGTCCATGGTGAAGCGCTCGCGCGACCAGTCGCACGAGGCACCAAGACGGCGGAGCTGGTTGGAAATCATGCCGCCGGATTCAGCCTTCCACTGCCAGATCCGTTCGATGAACTTCTCACGGCCCATGGCATGACGGTTTGGTTCCTGCCGTTCAGCCAGCTGGCGCTCGACAACCATCTGCGTTGCAATGCCCGCATGGTCCATGCCTGGCTGCCACAGCACATTCTTGCCGCGCATGCGCTCGAACCGAACCATGATGTCCTGGATCGTGTTGTTGAGCGCGTGGCCCATATGCAGCGATCCGGTAACGTTCGGCGGCGGAATGACCACAGCGAACGGATCAGCTCCCGGCTTCGCGCCCGCACCCGCCTTGAATGCACCCGCTTCTTCCCAGCGTTCAGCAATTTTCGGCTCTATCGCCGCGGCGTCATAGGTCTTCTCAAGCATGGAATTATCCGGTCTTTATGCGCGATGAATGGATTGAAGGCTCAATAGCAACTAACAGCAGACAAATCACTTTAAAAGTGATTGTGCCCCCCTGCGGCCACTTTAAAAGTGAAAACCCGCCTGTTGCACAGACGGGTAACACTTCAACAGATCGGCTTATGCCGCTTATCGTTCGCCGCGAACCACGCGCTCGATTTCTTCCCGAACAAGCCGCTCAACAAGTGTCGGCAGATTATTGTCGAGCCAGTCCTGCAACATCGGGCGCAGAAGTTCCGCTGCTATATCGTCAAACGAACGGCGCGGTTCGGCCCGAACTGCGTGATTCAAGTCCTGAAATGCCGCTGCGACCTGACGTTCGGCGATCTGGGACAACATATGGGCAGCGGGTTGCATCTTTGCAACGGGCTCCGCAATCGGCGCTATGGTCTCGGGCTGAGCCGAAGCCTCCGGCTCGGCGGCAGCAGGTTCCAGTTCCATTTCTGCATCAAGTTCAGGTTCGAGCAGTTCGTCAACTGCTTCGGCAATCCCGGCTTCGACGGAAAGGTCGATTTCATCCAGCGATATATCCGCCTCATCTGACTGCTCCAGGAGTGAAGTAGCCCTGGCGTGGGAATGATCGTCGTTCCCGGCATCCAGGATGACTTCGTCCTCGTCATCGGCTTCGATTTCCGGTTCAGGCGCTACCTGTGACGGCTCGCTGATAGGGCCGCGCAATATCGGCTCTTCCTGGAACACATTGCGCATCATTGCTGGCTTTTCAGGCTGGGCAACGGGCTGCTCGGTGACTGGGCGACGGAATTCCGCAACCTCTCCACGAACTGGAGATGCCGCCGCGACCGGTGCTGGCTGGCGGGTGACATCGCTATCTTCAATGATCCTGCGGATGGAAGCGAGAATCTCTTCCATCGACGGTTCACGTGCTGCGCTGGATGTCTGTGCCATGGCTACTATCCGCTTTCCTGTATTGCGACATTGTCTGCAAAAGACAGAGAATCAATGGATTAAGGGTAGCGGACGATCCCCCGTTTGAGAATCCCCGGCCAAGGCGCAACGGTTCAAACTCACAGCTTTATGGATTTGTTAAGAATTGACAGCGCCAACAAATATCGAATCGGCAGCAAAATAAAAGGCACCCGAAGGTGCCTTTTCAAGTCTCATACAATGGCGAACAATCAACGACCGTCCGGCGTGCGCAGGCCGAACCACTTGTCCTTGACGGCCTTGTAATGTTCTTCCGGCTTGTACTCCGCAACCTGCAAGCCCATCTGGCTGGCGGTCATGCGACCGGTGGCATTCAGAAGAGCGTAGCTGGCAACAACGACGTTGCGTTCGGATTCGACCAGAGCGATCTGCGCCGTGATAAGATCGTTCTGCGCATTCAAGACGTCGAGTGTCGTGCGCTGTCCAACTTTGCGCTCTTCGATGACGCCATCGAGAGCAAGCTGTGCAGCGGAAATACCATCGCGATTTGCCTTGACCGACGCACGGGCAGCTTCGAGCTGCGACCAAGCCGATCCGATTGCCTGACGAACCTGATCGCGGACGACATCGACTTCGATGCGGGCCTGACCGAGCTGTTCCTTGGACTGACGAACCTGAGCCGACGTACGTCCACCAGTATAGATCGGAATGCTGACACCAACGCCGATGGAAGCCGAGTTGCCGTCTGTCTGCGAACCGCCTTCACCGGAGTAAGTATCGAGGCGGCTGGCGCTTGCTGTGAGACCGACGGACGGAAGCAAAGCGCCTTCCTGGGCCTTCACATTATATCCAGCGGCATTGACGGCGTACTGCGTGGCGAGAATGCCTGGATGTCCGGCCGTCGCAATAGAGAAGGCCTGATTAGGCGAGCTCGGCAGGTTCTTTGCCGCCGCTGCAGTTGCAAGCTTGTCCGGCTGAACGCCGATCACCTGCACATAGGTTGCTTCTGCCGATTTGACGTCAGCGCGAGCAGAATTCAGCGCAGCAACTGCGGTCGAACGGCTGGCGTCTGCTTGTGCAACGTCCGTACGGGTGCCCTCACCGACATCGAGGCGAGCGCGAGCAGCGCGAACCTGTTCGTTCAGTGCTGCAAGGTTGCGCTCACGCAGAACCGCGATCTGGCGAGACTGGTAGACATCCATATAAGCGGTTACCGCCTCGTAGAGTCGGTTCTGCTCTTCGTTGCGGAGGTTTTCACGCTGGGCGAAGACCTGCGTTTCTGCGGCGGCGACATTGTTCTTGGTTTGAAACCCATCGAACAGCATCTGGTTCAGCTCGATGCCGAACGTACCCGTCGTACGATACCCCCGACTTGAAGGTGTCTTGCCATGCCCTACGTTATAAGAACCGGTAATCTGCGGACGATAACCGGATTTGGCAATGGCCACGCCTTCATCCGTAACGCGGACGCCAGCGCGGGAGTAGTTCAGGTTAGCATTGTTCTTGTAGGCCTTCACGAGAGCGCCGGTTAACGTCTCCGAGAACGCCGCCTGCCCCGTTAAAATGGTGCCAGACAACAATGCTGCGGCCGCTACCAGTCCTTTGCACGTTTTGAACACCGGGTACCTCATATTAAGAACAAACGAATCCAACTATCGAACCGATCGGTTCGGGCAAATCCTAATAACCTCTAAATTCGGTTATTTCCATTGCCCCCGCCAGAGCTTGCACAAACAAATTCCGCAGCGTTGCAGAATTGTATCATCCGCTAAAATTAAAATTCGAACTGCGCAACGCGCTCGAATCCCGGCAGCGGACGAACCGCAGTGTTGAACACACCGCGTCCCGATGCAACACCATTTTCTTTAACGTAAATCCGCGCAACGCCAGCATTCCCGCGGCCCTCGACGGCGACCAAGCGTCCGCCATCCTTCAACTGGCCGAGAAGTGCGTCCGGAACAAAATCGACCGCGCCCTCAATGACGATCACATCATAGGGTGCTTCGGACGGATAGCCTGCCTGCAGTTCACCTGAAACGATCACAACATTGTCATAGCCCAATTCAGCGAGACGGGCCGTCGCAGCAGCCGACAATACGGAATCACTTTCCAGACCGATCACCGAACCAGCGAGCTTGGAAAGGATGGCTGCCGAATATCCGGTACCGCAGCCAACATCGAGAACGACGTCGGTATTCTTGATGCGTGCAAGCTGCACGAGTTTGGCGAAAGGCGAAGGTTCCATGATGTAGCGCGGCTGCTTGCCTTCGCTTTCAAGAAGCTGGTCTTCGTCGATATAGGCCAGAACCTGACGGGCGGCGGGAACGAAAGCCTCGCGCGGAACGGTCAGGAAAGCATCGATAACCGCCAGATCGGTTACGTCCGTCGTGCGAATCTGGTTGTCGACCATCTTTGTGCGAAGATCCTGGAAATCGGCTGCCATAGCCCTAAACCCTTCCTTGTCGCGGAATGCGATGTTTCATGCCATTGGAGCCCCGCGCTTCTTTCTTGACGCACCAGGAGCACCATAAACGAGATTTGCCGTTGATGTGGCAAAAATCACGGGTCCAGTCAATGAAACACAGCATTTGCGGCATTTATGCTCACTGATACCCGCTTCTTGTTACCAGCATCTGGATATGGAAATGCCGGAAAGCTTCCGCTTCCCGGCATCTCGGTGTCTGTTTTGACACACGGCCTGCCCGAAACCGTTTACGCTTTTCGGGATGGGCTCTATCGTTCGCAGCACTTTGAAACAAGCGCCCCTGAAATCACATTATTGAGCGTTCGATGCCGGATAACCGGCTGCAGCCAGTGCGGAAAGAACGGCGTCCTGCGAAACATTGCCGCCGAATTCGACCTCTTTCCTGTCGAGATCGATTTCGATTGGTGCCGTTGCATCAAGCTTGCGCAGCGCGACGGTAACGCTATCGGCGCAACCGCCACACTTCATCTTGGGAATGGAAAACTTCATCAATTCAGTCACTCCTTTCAGGACTGAACATAAGATGGGGCTTCCCATCGTGGTAAGGTCAAGAGCCAATCTGCCAATTCTTTTATGGCGCTTCGCAAGTCTCCGGAACGCTCTTTTCCAGCTCCAGCGGCGACTTGGTCAACGACCCCGTCATAATCTGCATCGGCTTGAAAGGCGGTTCCTCCTGCATGCCGGGATTTGTGAGATGGATCGTGTAGCAGCCTGTAAAGACTTCCTTTTTGCCATCTGTCGTTTCAGCTTCGATGGCTAGCGGCTGGCTCCAGTAGATCTGGCCTGCGCCGGGGTCCGGATCGGTCTTGCGCAGCGCCACCTTTACGCTCTTGGTGTTCTCATAGCCCTTTATGAAGGTATTGAAGTCGGGCTCCCGCCCCTCCTCGGAATAATAGCCATAGGCTCGGGTATATTCCTTGCGATTGATTGCATTGTAATAGGATTCGATCAGCGCCTGCGGTGTGGAGCGATCATCACGATAGTCCGGGACCGTTACGCCTCCGGCTGCATCCTGGGTCTGCTCGGAAGGTTTGGTTTCCTCAACCGGCTTGGCAGCTTTATCGTGCTTTTCCTCAACGTTTCTGGGTGTTTCTTCGGGCGCGGCCTTCGGCGGATTTTGCGCCAGGGCAATTCCAGCCGAAAAGCCTGCCAGCCCCGTGCTCAGAACGCCGATCACAGCAGCCAGCATCAGAGGTTTCATCCGGTCATTCGACATTCGCTTCTCCTCTTCCTAGCAAACTTATTGTGGAACGCTTCAGTGACGCTCCCGATTTGGTGTATTGCAGTAATGATGTTACAACACTAACTATAGTGAAAACGTGGCAGACGCAGAGGAAACTCAGCCTGTTGCGACATGATTGGACGATTCTTCGTCCATATGCCAGCACGATACCGGAAGAGAGAAAATGGGCCGTTTCGCAGTCATGACGCTAACTGACAAGGCAGCTGATCGCGTTCGCGAGATCATCGCATCACGGGACGGCGCTCTTGGTATCCGCGTGGGCGTAAAAAAAGGCGGTTGCGCCGGGATGGAATATACCATCGATCTCGTCACCGAAGCCAAAGCAGGCGACGATGTGATCGAGAAAGACGACGCAAAGGTTTTCATCGCGCCCGAAGCCGTTCTGTTCCTGCTCGGCACCCAAATGGATTTCGAAGTGACGACGCTGCGCACGGGTTTTGTCTTCAACAATCCGAACCAGACATCGGCTTGTGGTTGCGGCGAATCCGTAGAAATCAAAGCCGCCTCGCCGGAAAGCCTTCGCCAGATGCAAGGCGCGGCCTGATCCAGGACAAGGTGCTCGCCGATGGATGACGAAGCTCTTCGCGATTTGTTGCAGGACTTCGGCCCCATCAGCATCCGCCGCATGTTTGGCGGCAAGGGCATCTATCACCAAGGCCTGATCTTTGCACTCGTCGTCCGCGACGAGTTACTCTTAAAAGCTGACGAAGTAACCATCCCGGATTTCATTGACGCAGGCGCCACCCAATGGACCTATGAAGGTCGTAAGGGTGGTGATCCAATTGCCATGCCTTACTGGAGTGTGCCAAGCGAAGCGTTCGACGATCCGGAAGTGATGACGCACTGGGCCCGCCTTGCCTATGATGCAGCCCTGCGGAGCGAGAAAACCAAGCCAAAAAAGAAATCGGCTGCGAAGCGCTAGCCTGCAGCCGATTGATCCGTTTCCCTATTGCTTCCGTCAGATTCCCGTTGGAATCAACATGAAGGCAGGAATATCGTTGCCGAAACCTACAGGCGTCGGGCCGTCATCGTCACGATCACGACGACGCTTCTGCTCATGCTGCGGCTTGCCGCGGCGCTCATCATTGGAAGCGCGGATCGCATCGCGGCGCTCGCTGGCTTCGATGACTGGCTGCGGCTGTTCGGCAGGATCGAGAACTTCGACAGGCTTTGCCTTCGGCTTGTCTTTTGGCTTGTCCTTGCCCTTGGCATCCTTGCCTTTGCCACGAGCATTCTTGCCCTTGCGCTGATCGTCTGCCTCGTCAACGGCAGGCAGCGTCGACAGATCACCGTCGAGCCATTCGATCTTTTCGCCGATCATATTCTCGATAGCTGCAAGATACTTCGTATCGGAGGGCGTCACGATCGTGAATGCCTTGCCGGAACGTCCAGCGCGACCGGTACGGCCAATGCGATGAACATAATCTTCCGAATGAATCGGAATGTCGAAATTGAAAACGTGGCTCACATCGGGAATGTCGAGACCGCGTGCAGCAACATCGGACGCCACCAGCAACTGCAGCTTGCCTTCCTTGAAGTTCGCCAGCATGGTCATGCGCGCGCGCTGATCCATATCGCCATGCAAGGCACCGGCATTGAACTCGTGTCGCGTCAGCGAGCGGAATAGTTCGGATACATCTTTCTTGCGATTACAGAAGATGATCGCGTTCTTGAGCGTGTCGCCTTCCGCACGGATGAGATCGCGCAGAACCGCGCGCTTGTCCCAATCCTTCTTGCTGGACTTCACCAGACGCTGGGTTACAGTTTTGGCCGTGGATGAAGCTTTTGCAACTTCAATGCGCGTTGGCGAATGCAGGAACTGTTCGGTCAGCTTGGTGATTTCCGGCGGCATGGTAGCCGAGAAGAAAAGCGTTTGACGCGTAAACGGAATGAGCTTGCAGATGCGCTCGATGTCGGGGATGAAACCCATGTCGAGCATACGGTCGGCCTCGTCGATGACGAGAATTTCAACACCAGTCAGGAGCAGCTTGCCGCGTTCGAAATGATCGAGCAGGCGACCGGGCGTGGCGATGAGAACATCGGCACCACGTTCCAGCTTGCGTTCCTGTTCATCGAACGACACGCCGCCAATCAGAAGGGCTACGTTCAGCCGATGGTTCACACCGTATTTGACGAAATTTTCCTCGACCTGCGCTGCGAGTTCGCGGGTTGGCTCCAGAATGAGCGTACGCGGCATGCGCGCCCGCGCCCGGCCCTTTTCCAGAAGCGTGAGCATCGGAAGCACGAAAGACGCAGTCTTTCCGGTTCCCGTCTGCGCGATACCGAGAACGTCCTTGCGTTCAAGGGCTGGAGGAATGGCTCCTGCCTGAATAGGTGTGGGCGCAGAATATCCCGCCGCTTCTACAGCAGCGAGCACTTTCGGGGAAAGACCGAGTTCGGCAAATGTCGTCAATGGAGGCGCAGCTCTCTGGTTTGGAAATGATTTCCACCCATCCTGTCATTGCAGCCGCGTCATCGGGCGCAGGAACCAAGGCAGAATAAGGCGTCTGCAACGCAATATGCGTTTTCTTGCAGCATCGCGTACGTCCACAGCGTGCAAAAGTCAACTAAAATACCATCGAAAGATATCAAATTGCTTCGATTGTGCTGCAACAATCGAAATCAATGCGGAACTGGAACAAATTTATTCAAATTATCAAAAGCTAAAGAGCATTTGCCTAGCTGAACCGATGCACCACTTATCTGCCAAAACTAATGCCTGAACTGTTCTGTCAGGATGCGCTCGTCCCAGGAATGATTTCGGTCAAAGAGGATGGCTACCTGGCTGTTCGGCGCCTCCCGCACGGTTACAGACTTCACCGACTTGACTTCGTTATTGTCAGCGACCGCATTGACCGGGCGTTTTTCGGTTTCCAGCAAATCCATGCGAACGGTCACGTGCTTGGGTAGAAGCGCCCCGCCCCAGCGACGCGGACGGAAGGGGCTTACCGGGGTCAGCGCCAATAGCGGCGCTTCAAGCGGCAGAATGGGGCCTTGCGCCGAAAGATTATAGGCAGTGGAACCTGCTGGCGTCGCGACCATGACACCATCGCAAACGAGTTCGTTCAACCGCACCTTGCCGTCAATCGTTATCTTGATCTTGGCGGCCTGATAAGACTGGCGGAAAAGGGAAACTTCGTTGATGGCCAAAGCCTCGAAAGATTGTCCCGATTCCGTTTCTGCGACCATCACAAGCGGGCGAATGGTTTCCATTTGCGCAGCCAGAATACGTTCCGGCAGATCGTCCACGCTGAACTCATTCATCAGGAACCCGACAGAGCCGCGGTTCATGCCATAGATCGGCGTGCCGCTGTTCATGAAATCGCGAAGCGCCTGAAGCATGGTTCCATCGCCGCCAAGCGCGACGATGATATCAGCATCTTCGGCAGCCACATGGCCATATCGAGCGACGAGCTCTTTCTGGGCGACAAGTGATTCTTCGGTTCCCGATGACAGAAAATGAAGCGCGAGCGATTTATCTTCCATATTTACAGTCCCGAATCTGGCCCAACTCTGACAAGTTTGCCACTGTTTCCCCAACCCGCTATTGGCTATCACATGAAAAACCCGGTTGCCATGACCTGCATGCGATGAATTTTCGTTTTACACGCGCTGCATTTGTGCTAATCGGGCGCAAGTGCCCTTATAGCTCAGTTGGTAGAGCACCTGATTTGTAATCAGGGGGTCGGGAGTTCGAGTCTCTCTGGGGGCACCACTTTTCCAGCTGACACATGATATGCTGGCATCATTTAACGTATTTCTTATGTATCTGATGAGATCGCTGCCCTGCTCCGCAGGCAGTTTAATTTTCTTGACATCTTCACACCAAGAATAAATATTATATTATTATATGTTTTTAATTTATCTGTATTTTCCAAATTTCTTTTTTAACAAATTATATATTTGAAGATTTTAAAATGAAAAGATTTAAGATTGTTATTGCGACTGTTACGCGCAATCGCCCAAAAATGCTGATAAGTCTTTATCGATCACTTTCCGAACTGTACCTTCCAGGTAACGTAGATGCTGAATTTCTGGTTGTAGAGAATAATCAGGTCAGCACCTCAGACATCTGGCTTCAAGAAATCGCAACTCAGCTCGGCTCGCGCCCCATAACCTATTCACTTGAAACAAGCATCGGTATTTCATGTGCTCGCAATCGCGCGCTTGATTATGCAAAGCTGATCGGAGCTGACTTTCTTGTTTTTATCGATGATGATGAACAGGCAAAGCCGGATTGGTTGCAACAACTGTTCGCAGAGCAACAACGTTTGGATTTCGATATTGTCGGATCACCGGTAAGACCACAGGCGTTGGAAGGGCGATTGAATCTTTGGCAGAGATTGATCTGGTCGGGTGTTGAAAGAAACGGCACCAAAGCCGAACTAAGAGCCCGAAAGAAGTGGCAAGAGAACAGAGGCGATACCATCAAAGTGGCAACCGGAAGCTGGTTGGGCAAGCTCGATTTCTTCCGAAAAACCGGCTTGCGATTCGATTCTCAACTGGGGCTGACTGGTGGGGAAGACTGGAATCTCTGGCTAAAAGCCAAGAGATTGGGTGCGAAAACAGGCTGGGCTCCGGATGCAATAGTCTATGAGACAGTGCCTCGTTGCAGGATAAGCCTCTCCTACCACTTCCGCAGGAACCGGGATCATAATGCGACTGAATTTGCGCTGCGATACGACGAAAACCCGCAACAGGCGATGAAGCAAGTTCCTTTCAAGTTTTTCAGTCGTTTTTGGAAGCTGCTGATCGCAATTTGCACTCTCCCGTTCAACGGCGGACAAGCCCTTATTTCATCCGCAATGGCGCTGGGAGGGATTGTCGGGCTGCTTCAAGCCTGTTGCGGTAAGCGGCCCCTGCATTATGCGAAGACGACCGGCTTTTAGCGCGCTTCCCGTTACGGAATCAAAAATGCGGCCCAAAGAGCCGCATTTTTTTGTTTCGGTCAGATTTCAATACCAGCCGACGGCAACCTGAGCCTCCTCGGACATACGGTCCGGCGTCCATGGCGGATCGAATGTCATCGTGACCTCCACCATGGAAACACCCTCAACGGCGCTGACTGCGTTCTCAACCCAGCCCGGCATCTCGCCTGCAACCGGGCAGCCGGGAGCGGTTAGAGTCATTTCGATTTTCACGGTGCGATCATCTTCGATGTCGATCTTGTAGACGAGGCCAAGCTCGTAGATATCGGCCGGAATTTCCGGGTCATAAACCGTCTTCAGGGCCGCGATAATGTCGTCCGTCATGCGCAAGAGGTCTTCCTGCGGGATGGCAGAAGCGGAAAATACCGAATTGCCTTCGGCCTTTTCTCCGCCCTCGACAGGCGCGGTATCGGCTTTGTCCTGAACTTTCTGTTCCATATCGGTCATCCGAAAAACTTCCTTGCCTTTTCCAAGGCTTCCGCCAATGCATCCACTTCAGCACGGGTATTATACAGGGCGAAGGATGCACGGCATGTAGAGGTGACGCCGAAGCGTTTCAAGAGCGGCTGCGCGCAATGTGTTCCGGCGCGGACCGCAACCCCTGCCCGATCAATTACCATCGATACGTCATGCGCATGAATTCCCTCAAGCGCAAACGAGATGATCGCTCCCTTGTCCGGTGCATTGCCAAAAATACGCAATGAGTTGATCCGGCCAAGCTGCTCATGAGCATAATCACGTAAATCCTCCTCATGAGCGAGGATCGCATGACGACCGATCTTTTCCATATATTCAAGCGCAGCGCCAAGACCGATGGCCTGAACGATAGGCGGCGTACCCGCTTCAAAACGATGGGGCGGATGGTTATAGGTGACGTTTTCTTCCGTCACTTCCTCAATCATTTCGCCGCCGCCCTGGAAAGGACGCATCTTCTCAAGCATTTCCGAACGGCCATAAAGGACGCCTATGCCGGATGGTCCGTAAACCTTGTGGCCGGTAAAGACATACCAGTCGCAGCCAAGATCCTGTACGTCGACAGGCAGATGCACAGCCCCCTGACTGCCATCGACCAAAACCGGAATGCCGCGCGCATGGGCAAGTTCCACGATCTTCTTGATCGGCGTAACAGTCCCCAGCGCATTCGACATATGCGTGATGGCGACGAGCTTGGTGCGCTCCGTCAGACGTTTTTCGAATTCTTCGATATGGAAGATGCCTTCATCGTCTACCGGCGTAAAGACCAGCTTTGCGCCCTGCCTTTCGCGAATGAAATGCCACGGCACGATGTTGGAGTGATGCTCCATGATCGACAAGAGGATTTCATCACCCTCACCGATATTCGACATGCCATAACCATAGGCGACCGTGTTGATGGCTTCGGTCGCGTTTTTCGTGAAGACAATTTCGTCCACCGAACCGGCATTCAGAAAGCGCCGTACCGTTTCACGCGACTTTTCATAGGCATCCGTTGCCGCATTCGACAAAAAATGCAGGCCACGATGAACATTGGCATATTCGTTGGAATAAGCGTGCGTCACAGCGTCGATGACACTCTGAGGCTTTTGCGCCGATGCACCATTGTCGAGATAGACGAGCGGCTTGCCGTGTACTTCTCTCGAAAGGATCGGAAAGTCCCGGCGGATCGCTTCGACGTCATAGCGTGCTACAAGCGGATTCTTCTGGTCCATGATCGTTCCTCTTGCCGTTTCGGCAGGAAAAGGCAGAGCGTGCACCTGCATACTCTGCCTTAATCAATCAGGCGTGGGTGGCGAGCCAGTTGGACAGCACTTCTTCCAGTGCCTCAACCAGCGTTTCGTCTTCCAGCTCTTCGATAATCTCGGCGATGAATGCCTTGATCAGCAGGCCACGTGCCTCGTTTTCCGGAATGCCGCGGGCCATCAGATAAAACAGATAGTCCCTTGACAATTCGGCAACCGTTGCACCGTGACCACAGGCCACGTCATCGGCAAAGATTTCGAGTTCGGGCTTGGCATCGAACTCACCATCATCCGAAAGCAGCAGCGTATTGCAGGCCATACGGGCGTCGGTCTTCTGGGCGATCTGCGCAACGCGGATCATGCCCTGGAAAACGCCACGCGCACGGTCCTTGACCACGTTGCGAATGATCTGGGTCGAACGCGTATTTTCCACCAGATGGCCAACCGTCATGGTGATATCGGTGTGTGTGTCGTCGGCCAGAAGATTAAGACCACGAAGCTCGAAGTCGGAATCCTCACCCGTCACATTGACGTGCACTTCCTGACGAACCAGCTTGCCGCCCGCATTGACGATATAGAGCGTGAGCTTGGAGCCCTTGCCAATCGTCGCATTGAACTGCGAAAGCTGCGTTGCCTGACCGAAGTCGCGCAGGATGATCCAGAGGATTTCAGCACCGTCGCCAACGGTCACGTGGTTGACAGAGGTGGAAAAGGCATCGCCCTCGCCGCCATTCTGGCACTCCACGATGGTGCCCTTGACGTTCGCACCGATGCGAACAGGAAAACGTGTGTGTCCCTGTCCGGCCTTCTGGATGTTCTGAAGCTCCAGTGGCGCTTCCAGTTCGATGTCATCGGCGATGGAAACCATCCAGCCATCGCTGACATAGGCAGCGTTGATCTGGCCGATCGTATCATCAAAGCCGCGCGACCGAAGCTGGGTGACGAGTGAACCGTCAGCCAATGCCTCGCGAACAGGCGTCAGCGACACGCCTTCAGGCGCTTTTGCGGCAAGAGCTACGCCATTGCTTGCGGCAGCGACAAACGAACCGGCGATGAGCGCAGGCAATACCTGCGTTCCGGCTGCAGTGTCGAATGGAGCCACACCCTTCAGAAGCGTGCGGAAATCCGTATAGTGCCAGCTTTCGACGCGGCGGGACGGAATGCCGTTTTCCTTGAGTGTTTCGAGCGCCGCATCACGTGCAACGACAACATCGCCATTGCCCGGCAGGTCGCCCATGCGGTCGGCAAAACTGTCGATCAGCACGCTTTCAGCCGGCGTTCGCGGCTTGGCAGCCGGGGCGGTCTGGATATTCATGATCCATCCCTCCTCAGGCAGCTTCGCCGATTACATCGGCATAGCCATTTTCTTCAAGGTGCAGCGCAAGGTTCTTGTCACCGGACTTGATGACCTGACCCTTGTAAAGCACGTGCACGCTATCTGGAACGATGTGTTCGAGCAGACGCTGATAGTGGGTGATGACGATCACGGCACGATCCGGCGAACGCAGCGCGTTCACGCCTTCCGAAACGATCTTCAGCGCGTCGATGTCGAGACCGGAGTCGGTTTCGTCGAGGACGCAGAGGCTCGGCTCCAGAAGCTGCATCTGAAGAATTTCGGCACGCTTCTTCTCGCCGCCCGAAAAGCCGACATTGAGCGGACGCTTCAGCATATCCATGTCGATGCTGAGCTTGCCGGCAGCGTCCTTTACGCGCTTGATGAATTCCGGGATTTTCAGTTCCGGCTCCCCGCGCGCCTTGCGCTGGCTGTTCATCGCGACCTTCAGGAATTCCATCGTGGCAACGCCCGGAATTTCCATCGGATACTGGAATGCGAGGAAGATGCCCTTGGCGGCGCGTTCAGCCGGGTCGAGCTCAAGGATCGACTCGCCGTTATAAAGAATGTCGCCTTCCGTCACTTCATAATCTTCGCGGCCAGCGAGGATGTAGGAAAGCGTGGACTTGCCCGAACCGTTCGGACCCATGATCGCAGCAACTTCACCCTTGTTCACGGTGAGGTTCAGGCCGCGGATGATCTCGGTATCCGTGTCGGCGATTTTTGCATGGAGGTTCTTGATCTCAAGCATGAATGTAAACCTTGTTCTAATGCCAGGAAAAGGCTGGCCAGAAAATCTGATGCGAGATGGAAGGAGCGCGTCGGTTAACCGACGCTACCCTCAAGCGAAATGCCGATAAGCTTCTGGGCTTCAACGGCGAATTCCATCGGCAGTTCCTGAATGACTTCCTTCACGAAGCCATTGACGATGAGAGCGATTGCCTCCTCTTCCGGAATGCCGCGCTGCATCACATAGAACAGCTGGTCTTCCGAAATCTTGGAGGTGGTGGCCTCGTGTTCGAACTGCGCCGTGGCGTTTTTCGCCTCGATATACGGCACCGTATGCGCGCCGCAATCGTTGCCGATCAGGAGCGAGTCGCACTGGGTAAAGTTACGGGCATTTTCGGCCTTGCGATGGGCAGAAACCTGTCCGCGATAGGTGTTGTTCGACTTGCCGGCCGAGATACCCTTGGAGATGATGCGGCTCGACGTGTTCTTGCCGAGGTGCAGCATCTTGGTGCCCGAGTCGATCTGCTGATGACCGTTCGAAACAGCGATCGAATAGAACTCGCCGCGCGAATTGTCGCCACGCAGAATACAGGACGGATATTTCCAGGTGATCGCAGAGCCGGTTTCAACCTGCGTCCACGAAATCTTGGAATTATCGCCACGGCAATCGCCACGCTTCGTAACGAAGTTGTAGATGCCGCCCTTGCCGTCCTTGTCACCGGGGAACCAGTTCTGGACCGTCGAATATTTGATTTCGGCGTTTTCGAGCGCAATCAGCTCAACGACAGCCGCGTGCAGCTGATTTTCATCGCGCTGCGGTGCGGTGCACCCCTCCAGATAGGAAACATACGCGCCTTCATCAGCGATGATGAGCGTACGTTCGAACTGGCCAGTATTCTTTTCGTTGATGCGGAAATAGGTCGAAAGCTCCATCGGGCAACGAACGCCCTTCGGAACGTAGACAAACGAACCGTCCGTGAACACAGCCGAATTCAGCGTCGCGTAATAGTTGTCCGACACGGGAACCACAGAAGCCAGATACTTCTGCACCAGTTCAGGATGTTCGCGGATCGCTTCCGAAATCGAACAGAAGATTACGCCAGCTTTGGCAAGTTCGTCCTTGAAGGTCGTAACCACCGACACACTGTCGAACACGGCATCAACGGCAACGCGACCGGACGCATAGACATTGTCGGAAGGATTGCCATCGATTTCGCTCGGCTCGCCCTGCTTGCGAACGCCAGCAAGGATTTCCTGCTCGCGCAGCGGAATGCCAAGCTTTTCGTAGGTCTTCAGCAGCTCCGGATCAACTTCATCAAGCGATTTTGGACCGGACTGGTTTTTCGGCGCCGCATAATAATAGGCGTCCTGGAAATCGATCTTGGGGTAATCGACGCGCGCCCATGTCGGCTCTTCCATTGTGAGCCAGCGTTCATAGGCTTTCAGACGCCATTCTAGCATCCATTCCGGCTCGTTCTTCTTGGCGGAAATGAAGCGAATGATATCTTCGTTCAGGCCCTTGGGGGCCTTCTCGGCTTCGATCGTCGTCTCGAAGCCATACTTGTACTGGTCCACGTCAAGGCCGCGGACCTGATCAATGGTCTCCTGCACTGCAGGCATTGGCGTTCTCCATCCTCGTCGGGGTCAAGGCCCGACAGTTGCAAACGTCAAGGTGATATGTCTTGAACAATACCGCCTCAATATAGTGTGCGTGGCCCTTCTTTAAAACCTCTCTAAACTGAATTTCAAGCACCGGGTTCAAATTTGCCCCTAAAAATGCCGATTAAAACGATCAACTTAATGAAACAGTCCGATGAAACGGCGATTGCAGTCGATACGTCCCGGCTTTGATGCCTTGATTTCCTTTAAAGAATTGGAATTACCGGACAGTCGATCAGAATCATGCCTGCCCTTGCCCTGCGCATGTAGGAACATAGATAGCGAAAAGAAAGGGAGACCATGATGAGCACTCAAAATCTGCAGGACTATGTAAAGTTTCTCGAACAGCAGGTGAATGACGAGGGCCGCACCATCGAGCAACTGAAATTTTTTCAGGACGCCCACGACAAGTTCAATATTTCAAACGCCAGCGCTTCCGACGATATCGCCGCTGACATCGCCAAGCGGGAAGAGTTCAAAACGCGCTACGAAGGCTATATCGCCGCTGCAAAGAAGAAGCTCGGCCTCGATTTTTAAGTTGCAATCATGCCTTCCTGGCACGGCGCTCGATAATCTTGCGGAACACGCCGAGAAACGCATCGACTTGATCGGGCGTTGCTGTTGGCTCAAGCGACACGCGGATCGCTCCGAGACTGTCCCCATGTCCCATGGCCGACAGCACATGGCTGGGGCCGACTTTTCCAGATGAACAAGCCGATCCTGCCGAAAGAGCAATTCCGCCGAGATCAAAGGCGATCTGCACGGTTTCCGCCTTCTGCTCCTCAAGGGAAAAGAACGTCGTATTGGGCAATCTGCCAACCGACTTTCCGTATATCACCGCATCCGGGGCTATGGCCTCAAGTCCGGCTTCCAACTTGTCCCGCATCGCCGGGGACCAGCCATCATCGTCCAGTCGCGCCTTTGCAATATCAGCCGCAGCACCGAAACCCGCGATAAGCGGCAGAGCTTCCGTTCCTGCTCTATGCCCCTTTTCCTGACCGCCCCCGCGAACAAGCGCGCGCGGCATCATGAGATCGGAAATGGCGATAATTGCACCGACGCCTTTCGGGCCACCAATCTTGTGCGAGGAGATGATGAGGTAGTCGCCACAATTATCTGAAATATCTAATTTAATGCGCCCTGCCGCCTGAACCGCGTCGACGATATAAATGCCGCCTGCAGCCTTCACGATAGTGGCAATTTCCGCAATCGGCTGGATGATGCCGGTCTCATTGTTGGCGGCCTGTATGGCCACGAGTGGCAAACCCTGGCTTTTGTCGTGACTGGCGAGAACTGTTTTCAGGGCATCAAGTTGTACAATGCCATTTCCATCAACCGGCAGGACGCTGATGTCTTGCGCTGCAAACTGCCCCCCGGACAGCATGCAAGGGTGTTCCGTGTCACTCACATAAAGATGCGACAGGCGGACCGGTGAACGCCCCATCATGTAATTGGGTGTCAGCAGCGTCGATGCGGCTTCCGTTGCTCCAGATGTAAAGAAAACATGGTCTGGCCTGGCATTGACGAGCGCTGCAACGCTGCGGCGTGCCGCTTCAATGAGGGCGCGCGCAGCGCGGCCTTCACGATGCACGGAGGACGGATTGCCAGTAATGCCAAGAGCATTGATGACTGCATCCCGTGCCGCATCAAGCAACGGAGCACTGGCATTATAATCCAGATAGAGCCTCTTGCCGCTCCCGTTCACCGTACCTATCTCCTAAACAAAATTCTGGAAGCGCAATTTTCTTGAATTTTCAATCAAGAAAAGCCTATTAAGCCCCCATAGGAACTGAAACTCGCTTTCAGTCTGTCGAAATTTCAAACCGGTTCTAGAAGCGGCGTCCAACAACGTCAAGTTTCGTCGCCCCAGTCCGGTCTTCCCGTTACGAGCGGAGTACACATGCCAGAAGTTATTTTCAACGGTCCTGCCGGACGCCTCGAAGGTCGCTATCAGCCTTCCAAAGAAAAGAATGCTCCGATCGCGCTTATCCTTCATCCGCATCCGCAGTTCGGTGGAACGATGAACAACAAGATCGTTTATGATCTTTTCTACATGTTCCAGCAGCGCGGCTTCACCACGCTGCGCTTCAATTTCCGCGGCATAGGCCGCAGCCAGGGTGAATTCGACCATGGCGCAGGTGAATTGTCGGATGCTGCAAGTGCACTCGACTGGGTGCAGGCGCTTCACCCTGACTCCAAGACATGCTGGGTCGCCGGCTATTCGTTCGGTTCATGGATCGGGATGCAGTTGCTGATGCGTCGCCCGGAAATCGAAGGCTTTATTTCCGTTGCGCCGCAGCCGAACACCTACGATTTCTCCTTCCTGGCACCCTGCCCTTCGTCCGGTCTCATCATCCATGGCGATCAGGACAAGGTTGCTCCACCGAAGGACGTGCAGGCTCTGGTGGACAAACTGAAGACCCAGAAGGGTATCACAATCACCCAGACCACGATCCCCGGTGCGAACCACTTCTTCGCCGGACAGGGCGACGAACTCATTGAAGATTGTGCCGAATATCTTGATCGCCGTCTGGCTGGCGAACTGGTTGAAGCGCGTCCGAAGCGCCTGCGTTAAGCTTTACAAGAATTTCGCAAGTCGTTTTCCAGATTTGCAGCGTCTCATCCGGCGGGTCTCCCGCCGGATTTTTCATGCGATGCTACCATCGCAATCCAGTGATTCGTTCTCTCCAATCCATCTCATGAGCGTGACATGCCGGTTTATGCTATCCTCGCTATTGCCATCGTGTCCGAGGTCATCGGAACGCTCAGCCTCAAGGCATCAGATGGTTTCACACGATTGGGGCCGTCCCTGATCGTTGTCGTCGCTTACGGTCTGGCCTTTTACTTTCTCTCCATGACCTTGAAGAGCATTCCCGTCGGTATTGCCTATGCGGTCTGGTCCGGGATCGGTGTTACACTCGTGGCCCTGATCGGCTGGCTGGTGTTTGGCCAGAAGCTTGATCTTGCCGCAGTACTCGGCATGGGATTGATTATTGCTGGTGTCATTGTGCTCAATCTGTTTTCAAACACCGCACAATACTGAGACTAACCAACACCGGCTGCTTCCAATCATTGAAGCCAAATTACTGGTTCGCAACCCTCCAATTCGGGAGTTTCCTTGTTATTGGCGGTTGATTGGTGCTAAAGGCGGACTTATCAAAGGGATGTAAGCAGCCGCTTGCGACCAGTTTCAACTTCGCCTTATCAGTCAGGGAAAAGGAATGTCCGGTTTCAAATCCGATTTTCTTCGCACGCTTTCCGAGCGTGGCTTCATTCATCAGATTTCCGATGAAAGTGGCCTCGACGAATTGTTGGCCAAGGAAACCGTGACGGCCTATATCGGCTTCGATCCTACGGCTCCTAGCCTTCATGCAGGCGGCCTGATCCAGATCATGATGCTGCACTGGCTCCAGCAGACCGGGCACAAGCCGGTCGCACTGATGGGCGGCGGCACCGGCATGGTCGGCGATCCGTCCTTCAAGGACGAAGCCCGCAAGCTGATGACCGAAGATACGATTGCCGAAAACATTGCTGGTATCAAGCGTGTCTTCGCCAACTACCTCACCTTCGGTGACGGCGCGACCGATGCGCTTATGGTCAATAATGCCGACTGGCTGCGCAACATCAACTATCTGGAATTCCTGCGCGATGTAGGCCGTCATTTCTCGGTCAACCGTATGCTTTCGTTCGATTCGGTAAAGACGCGCCTCGATCGTGAGCAGTCGCTGTCATTCCTCGAATTCAACTACATGATCCTGCAGGCCTACGATTTCGTGGAACTGAGCAAGCGCTACGATCTGCGCCTGCAGATGGGCGGCTCTGATCAGTGGGGCAACATCATCAACGGTATCGATCTCGGTCACCGTATGGGAACCCCGCAGCTTTATGCCCTCACCTCGCCGCTGCTGACGACAGCATCCGGCCAGAAGATGGGCAAGTCGCTTGGTGGCGCAATCTGGCTGAACGCGGATATGCTGAGCGCCTATGATTTCTGGCAGTACTGGCGCAACACGGAAGATGCCGATGTCGAGCGGTTTCTGAAGCTTTACACGACGCTTCCGCTGGACGAAGTCGCCAAGCTGGCCGCACTTGAAGGCGTCGAAATCAATGAAGCGAAGAAAATCCTCGCAACGGAAGTAACGGCTATGCTTCATGGTCGTGACGCAGCCGAGGAAGCCGCAGAAACGGCTCGCAAGACCTTTGAGGATGGCGAATTGTCGGAAAATCTCCCGACAGTCGGCGTTCACAAGGCCACGCTGAACGGCGGCATCGGTGTGCTGGCATTGATGGTTCTGGCCGAACTTTGCAGCACCAATGGCGAAGCCCGCCGTCATGTCGAAGGTGGTGCCGTGCGCATCAATGACGAACCTGTCAGCGATCCTCGTATGACCATCGATGCGACTGCGTTGAATGACCAGGGCGTCATCAAGCTGTCGCTGGGCAAGAAGCGTCACGTGCTGATCCGTCCTGCATAAGCTGGACGACGATTGAACAAACAAAGCCGGGCCTCGTGCCCGGCTTTTTTGTATCAAAATTCGAAGATTGAGCGGAATATGCCCGGCGCAATGACGGAGATTGGATTGACGATCACCTGCGGCTGCTTGGCACTGCCCGCAAGCTTGTAGGTAATTCCGATCAGGCCGCGATCACGGCCATTGCCGAGCAACGCACCGACGATGGGCAGTTCACCAAACAACCGGTTAACGCCATAGGCAGGCATGAATGTTCCGGTGATCGACATGTTGCCCTGCTTGTCATAAAGCGTTCCCTGGAAGGTCGTGCCGACAGTCGGCCCGCGCACTACGCCCTTGGACAGGTTTAGATAGCCATTGCCCTTTTCAATCAGCGAAAAGCCGCGCTCGATATCAACGCGCGAAACGTCGATATCGCGCTTTACAGCCTGACTGAGACTTGTTCCGCCGTTCGATGGCGAACTGGAAACGATTTTCGCAAGACGCGGTTCGTTGATGATCGCAAAGTTGCGCGCATCGATCTGGCCACGCAACGGGCCGTTGCCCTGTGCCGCGAGACCAACCGTGATCTTGCCGCCGCGCATCTTGTCATAGAAGTCGAAGAAACGAAGAACCGCCCCCGCATCATTAGACTGCAACGAAATGGAGCGCGCATCGCCCTGATCGTTGTTCGTGGCAACAAAGGATTCACCGGACGACGTAACGGCATTGACCGAAACGCCCGAAACTTTGCTGCCCGCGCTTTCATAGGAAACAGCGACATTGCGTAGCGTTTCACTGTTAAAGCCACTGACTTCATCAATCTGGGCACTCACCACCACACGGGGATTGTTGGATTTACCCCCGGCGGCGCCCTTCTCGCCAAAATCGGAGACCTGCTTGATGAGCGCTCGTGCGTCGAACTGCGAACCACGCACATTGACCCGATAGCCGCCTCCGCTTTTGGTCGCCTTGACTGCAAGATTATCGTTTCGGTTCAGACGTATCTCGCTGAAATTCGCCGACTGGAAATCACCCTTTGCAATGGAAAGATCACCCTTCGCGCCAAAGGCGTCGCCTGAAAAGACAAGATTACTGATGTCCATCTTGCTCTTGTCGTCCGCGCTCTGGGCCAGGTCGAACGTCGCTTTTGCCGGAATGCCTGCGCCCTTGCGCCAGCCGAGCCAGGGGAGATCGATCTGTGTTTTGCCAAGATCGGCTGACACGTGGCGCTTGCCGCCATTCTCCATGCCGAGATCAACCGACATAGGACCGGAGAAGATGGAATTAAGACCCGGAAAAACCGCGTTGCGGGTTTTGTCGTCGATATCCAGCTTGACCTTCTGCTCGCGTTTGACCGGTCCGGAACGGTCTACAGGTTCGACCATACTGACCTTCGCAGGAACGCCATCCAGCTTCGCATCGGCAGTAATAATGGCGGCCGACTGATCCACCTTTATACTGCCTGTCGCATCGCTGACGGACGATCCCGCTATTGGCTTTGAAATGTCCAGACCGGTGAAGCCTATATCAGCGTTCCAGCGAAGCGTGCCGGGCGGTGGGTCCTTGGAAACGGCAAAACTCACCTTTACGCGCGATTTCACATCGCCCGTCACATCGCCGGGCAGAAACGGCACATTTTTCAGAACATCGATGGGCTTGTTTCCGGCAATTTCAGCAATAGCCGATGCCTCACCGGAGACACCCAGATCCAGTTCTGCAATCACGGGACGTTGCGGCCCCCAGGGGATTATCAGCGTACCGTCGGAAACGTCGACCTTACGATTATTTGGTGTGTAGGCTACGCCATCCAGAAGCTTGATGGTCGTATAGGCTCCACGGACCGATATTTCGCCATCGGCATCCCGCACAGGCGGCAGTTCACCAACGACGTCGAAGCGCGTATCGAAAACCTTGAAATCGGCCTTGATTTCATCACCCGTCAACGGTGGAGGAAGGCCCGGCCCGTTGAAGCGACCGCCCGCGAGCGAAATATCGATGCGGCTGTCCTTCAGGGTTCCGCCGAAAAGGTTCTTCAACACCCATTCGCGTGCACCATCGGCAACATCGATCGGCCATAGATGCTTGGCATCGGCAACCGGCATTTTGGGAATGCGCAGCATGAAGATCATTTCCGGCGAACCGGCGCCGAATCCCATGCTTCCTTGACCGAACAGTTCCCCGGTTTCCGTCTGAACATCAAGATTGGCAAACTGGATGCGTTGCTGATCCGCCAGGTAACGCCCGGCAATCCGCGTTGCGAAGGACAGTGGCGGATCAGTCGATTCCGCAGGCATACTTGTCGCCGATGTCGTCAGAACCTCGAATCGATATGTCGGTCCGCCAGTGTTGTTTTCGGTGTCCGGTTCCGGACCAAACGCACCGTTGAACTGTGCCTGCATTCCGCCAAGTTGCAGTCGCGACGACTTGATCTCGATTTTACGGCTTCCCACCGTGTGTTCGAGATTGAGACGAACGCCACCGCGCACGTCCTCCACTTTGCCGAGTTGCATATCTATGCCGTCAACGGCCAGTTCAGTCGCGATACGTTCGGGCTTATCACCATCGGCTGCCGATCCCATCAGCGACAAGCGGGCGGATGCTTCCAGCTCAAAATGGGCTGGATTGACACGATTGCCGTTTATGACCGGCGCAACTTCTGGCGGAGAGCCCAATGCAACAGGAATATCGCGGATATTCAGTTCAAAGCCGGCAAGACTGTTGTCACCTGCATGACGGTCGATCTTGCCATCCAGTGCAATTTTCTTGCCTATCCAGACGACGCTGCCGGTAATTCCGATCTTCCCGCCATTTTCGACGAGGCGGGCTTGTTCAATGTCCAGAACCTGCTGTTCATCGCCGACCTTGAAAGCAACGGTACTGTTGAAAATGCCTATGACATGCGTGTCCTGGGCGCGCAAAAGCTCCAGACTGCGACGCATGGCAGCGAAAAGCTCACCTGAAACCGCATCAAAATCGAGAATGCCATGTTCGTCGTAGGGCAGAGATTTCCAGAATCCCGGCCCCTTCGTTTCCGGCATTTCAAAGGAAACCCCATCCACTTCTAGCTGGGCTACGCGCACCTTGCCCGTCAAAAGGGGCAGTGGCGCCAGCCCCAGGCGCACGGATTTGATTCCGCTGATTTCGACGCCCTGCTTCGGATCGGCGATCGATACATCACGAGCTTCCAGCGCCACATGGCTATCCTGATCCAGCGACAGCGCCGCACTTCCGATGGAAGCGGAAGCACCTTCGCCGAGAATATGCGTCAGGCTTTTCTGTGCTTCATCACGCAGAAGATTGCTGTCGACACCGCTACGAAGAATGACGAAACCGGCACCAACGACAAGAACCAGAAGAATACAGATCGATAAAATCGCGTGGGAACAGCGCGATAGAATAGAACGGCTCGAACGCGCCGGGCCGGGCAAAAAGCCGTCCTCGCCATCGGCGGCGAGACGCTCGATTCTTTTCATCTCCCGCTTGCTGAAGCGGATCTTCTGCGGTTTCTCTGTCAACAACCCAGCCAGAAAAAGAGTGTCATTCCATACGACCCTTTAGAACTTGCTTCATTAAGTGATCGTAATTACCTGTTTTATAATTACTTTCTACCTGTACCGTGCGCTTGAAGCGGCAGCCTTGCGCCTCTCAACCAGCATCACAATGATGCCAGCATCAATGGTTGCACAAGCCCTGCCTGAATGCGATAGCTCAGACTGTAACAGGTGGTTTCCATCCTAATCCATAAAAGAAAGGCGCAGATATGGCTCATCCCCAAGTTGGCGATCCGGCACCAGATTTCACTCTGCCGTCGGATGGCGGCGAAATCTCCCTTTCGTCCCTCAAGGGCAAGCCGGTTGTTGTCTATTTCTACCCCAAAGACGATACTTCCGGCTGCACCAAGGAAGCGATTGCTTTCTCGCAATTGAAACCGGAGTTCGACAAGATCGGCACTCGCGTCATCGGTCTTTCCCCCGATAGTGCGACGAAGCATGCGAAATTCCGTAAGAAACATGACCTGACTGTCGATCTCGCAGCCGACGAAGATCACGTGGCGCTCGAAGCCTATGGCGTGTGGGTCGAGAAGAGCATGTATGGCCGCAAATATATGGGCGTGGAACGCACGACATTCCTGATCGATGCAGAAGGACGCATCGCTCGTGTCTGGAACAAGGTCAAAGTCGATGGCCACGCTGAGGCAGTTCTGGAAGCTGCCCGCGCTCTTTGAACGATGTCAAACAAGCCTTCATACGAGCAAACGCTGCGCGGCAATGCCATCCGCGCCATATCCGCCAGCGATCTCGACGAAAAGGTCAGGCTGACGCGAGAAACCGCTGCTCGCTGGTTCGGTCGCACGCTGTCGGTTCGCAGCCCCCTCGATCCGCCTTTGCC
Organism: Brucella tritici; assembly: GCF_008932285.1. Lineage (NCBI taxonomy): Bacteria > Pseudomonadati > Pseudomonadota > Alphaproteobacteria > Hyphomicrobiales > Brucellaceae > Brucella > Brucella tritici. The sequence goes on along the minus strand of NZ_WBVY01000001.1, from coordinate 372,470 downwards.
CGAGCGTCCCGGACGCCCCGAAAAGCCGGAGCTCTTACCTCCTCGTATGTTGAAAAAGCGGTCGCTCCACACGGAACACGGGCGCATCGCGCTGATGCACGCGCTCGCCCACATTGAACTGAACGCCATCGATCTTGCACTCGACATCGTTGCCCGTTTTGCATCCAAACAGATACCGCGCAGTTTTTTCGATGGTTGGATGAAAGTTGCCGACGACGAAGCGCGGCATTTCACGCTGCTGCGTGATCGCCTCAAGTCGCTTGGCGCAGACTATGGCGACATGCCTGCCCATGACGGGCTTTGGCAATCGGCGCACCAGACCCGCAACGATCTGGAAGCTCGTCTCGCTGTCGTGCCGCTCATACTCGAGGCCCGTGGGCTGGATGTCACGCCCTCACTACTCGAAAAGATGATCGAGACCGGCGACCGTGAGACCGCAGCAATTCTTGGCGTCATCTACAATGACGAGAAAACCCACGTCGCTGTTGGCGCTAAATGGTTTCGCTTCTTCTGCGCCCGAAACAAAATCGATCCGGCAGCGAGATTTCGCGAACTGGTTCGCGCCAACTTCCGTGGCGAGCTCAAACCACCCTTCAATGAGCTGGCGCGCGCCGAGGCTGGACTGACGCCGTCCTTCTACCGCTCTTTGTCGCCGGTCTCCATCTAGCCGTTTCAAAACTCTTCGGTAAAAACAAACCTCATCGCATGGCCCGCGCAAGCCTCGAATGTAAAGGTCTGTTAACCCTAATAAGTTGTAATCAAGTAAGGGAATCGAGAAGGGGCATGCGGCTGGCATGACTGGGAATCAGGCGAAAACATCGACGAAAAAGGTGTTCGGAGAGCGCAAGGAACCACCCGTCCTGATTATTGCGCGTGGCGAAAAGATCAGCCATTTCACATTTCGTCCATGGATGGCCGCTCTTGGAGGCGCTGCATTTCTGGCGCTTTCGGTGGGTTATCTCGGAGCAACAGCCTATCTGGTGCTTCGCGACGACCTGATGAGCGCCGGTATCGCACGTCATGCCCGCAACCAGCAGCTTTACGAAGATCGCATTTCAGCTCTTCGCACCGAGGTTGACCGCATTACCAGCCGGCAGATGCTCGATCAGCAGGTGATGGAGAACAAGGTTGCCGAACTGATGCAACGCCAGCAAACGTTGAGTGCACGTGACGGGAAACTTGCACCCCTGCTGGAACGAGCTTCGCAATTGCAGCCGATGCCGGAAATGCCGACGGAAAAAGCACCCGATCTTGAGCAGCATAGCCAGCTTATCCCCGATGAAGCGCTGGCTGGACGCGAATTTCCGGGTGTCGATCCAATCATCACTGGGCCTGTTCCTGGAAAATCTCCTACTGGAAAGCCTGACCGCCGCGCCGACGCTGGTTCCATCGGATTGCGTCTTTCGGGAGGACTTTCGGGTGAATCGACACTTGAGACTTCCGACAAGATATTGGCCACTATCACACAGAACCTTCATCGCATCGAAAGCGAGCAGAATGGCAAGGTCCGCGTTCTGGCTGACGCCGCTTATGAAAAGGCCGACAGCATTCTCGACACTTTGAACGCCGCCGGGCTGCGTATCGAAACGCCTGCCAATGCGGCTGTGGCCATGGGTGGGCCGCTTATCCCGGTTTCGTCGCCCGGTATGGTCATCAATGATTTCGACATGCAATTGCGCAACCTCGACAGCGCGCTTGATCGGCTTGATCAGGTGCGCAAGCGGGTGAGCGCACTGCCCCTGGCCAACCCGGCTCCGGGCAAGCCCGTAACGAGCCTGTTCGGCGTGCGCCGCGATCCATTTCTAGGTACGGCTGCCTTTCACTCCGGTATCGACTTTCGCGCCGCTTACGGCCAGACGGTGAAGTCCACCGCAGCGGGTAAGGTCGTGAAGGCTGGTCGTTTCGGCGGATATGGCAACATGGTCGAAATCGATCATGGTAATGGATTTTCGACCCGTTTCGCCCATCTGAGCAGCGTTCTGGTACGCGACGGTCAACAGGTTGCCGCCGGAGCCATTGTCGGGGAGGCCGGAAGTTCGGGACGCTCGACCGGCAGTCACCTCCACTATGAAGTCCGAGAAAACGGTCGGGCGATCAACCCCGTCAATTTCCTCAAGGCAGGCAAACAGATAGAGCCATTGCTCTAATATCCTGAAACGAAAAAACCCGGCCTCCGGCCGGGTTTCGCTTTCTGTACGCATGTTTGCGAATAATCAGTCGATATCGTCGATCATTTCACCGCCACCCTGAATACGGTGGGCCAGTGCGGCTTCCATGAATGGCGTAACGGAGCCATCCAGCACTTCCTGCGGGTTGGTGCTTTCAACGCCAGTGCGCAGATCCTTGACGAGCTGATAAGGCTGCAGGACGTAGGAACGAATCTGGTGCCCCCAACCGATCTCGGTCTTGGTGGCGTTCGCCGCGTCCGTCGCTGCTTCGCGCTTTTTCAGTTCCTCTTCATAGAGGCGAGCGCGCAGCATCGACCATGCCTTTTCGCGGTTCTTGTGCTGCGAGCGTTCCGCCTGACACTGCACCACGATCCCGGTCGCAATATGCGTGATACGCACTGCCGAGTCGGTGGTGTTGACGTGCTGGCCACCGGCACCTGAAGCGCGGTAGGTATCGATGCGAACATCCGCTTCAGTAACCTGCACATCAATATTGTCATCGATGACAGGATAGACCCATATGCTGGCAAAGGACGTGTGGCGACGGGCGTTGGAATCATAGGGCGAAATTCGCACCAGACGATGGACGCCCGATTCGGTCTTCATCATGCCGTACGAGTTGTGCCCCTTGACGAGAATGGTCGCGGACTTGATGCCCGCTTCTTCGCCTTCATGCACTTCCATCACTTCAACCTTGCGGCCGTTGCGTTCGGCCCAGCGCGTATACATGCGCAAGAGCATCGACGCCCAGTCCTGGCTTTCCGTACCACCGGCACCAGCATGCACTTCGACATAGGTGTCGTTCGCATCGGCTTCGCCCGACAGGAGCATATCGATCTGGCGACGGTCGATCTCTTCCTTCAGTTCGCGGATAGTTTTTTCCGCGTCCTGAATGATCGACTTGTCGTCTTCTTCTTCGCCCATGGCGATAAGTTCGATACTGTCGTTCAGCGTCTGTGTCAGATGGTTGATGCCATTGATACTGTCTTCCAGCTGCTGGCGCTCGCGCATCAGCTTCTGGGCTTCCTGGGCATCATTCCAAAGCGTAGGATCTTCGGCTCTCTGGTTGAGATAGCCGAGACGTTTTATCGCCTGATCCCAGTCAAAGATGCCTCCTCAGCAGGCTTATGGCCTGCTGGATTTCGTCAACCAGCGTCTCGATTTCCGCGCGCATGGGCAAATCGTTCCTTCAATATCATTCTGTTTATTTGAGAAGCTGAGCCCGTCGTTGAGAAGCTCAGACTTTCAGGCATGGACAGACAGTCCAAGCGCCGCGGACCATAGTGAGCACGCGGCGCGGTGTAAAGGGCAAAGCCCTGCTTTCCTGGTCAGTAAAGTCCGCCGGAACCCGAGTTGATCGCACGTGTTGCCTGCGGCGACTGCGGCGCAACCGGAGACCCCTCGCGGAAGGAATCCATGCCGATAACCGAATAGCTGTCCGATGGACCCGTACCCGGCTTGAAAGCTTCCATGATGACGTTCGGATCGCCGGGATTTGCACGCATGCCGGTCTTGCGGTTGATCGCGATGACCGTCATGCCTTCCGGTACGCGGAAATCCACTTTCGGCGTGCCAACCAGAGCCTGTTCCATGAAGGACTTGAACACAGGCGCTGCCAGACCACCACCGGTATTACCGCGACCGAGCGGCGTCGGCGTATCGTAGCCCATGAAGACACCAACCACGAGATCGGGGGTAAAGCCGACGAACCAGGCGTCCTTCTCATCGTTGGTCGTACCGGTCTTGCCGGCCATCGGACGGTCGAGGCTCTTCAAAATCTGCGCTGTACCGCGCTGAACGACGCCTTCCATCATCGAAGTGATCTGGTAGGCGGTCATAGGATCGAGCACCTGATCGCGATTGTCGATCAGCGTCGGCTCATCCTGATTTGCCCAATCCTGCGCATTGCAGCCCTCACACTGGCGGGCATCGTGCTTGAACACGGTCTTGCCGTAGCGATCCTGAATGCGGTCGATCATCGACGGGGTTATGCTCTGGCCGCCATTCGCCATGATGGAATAGGCTGTCACCATACGCAGGACAGTGGTTTCGCCAGCGCCGAGCGCCATTGAAAGAACCGGCAGCATCTTGTCGTAGATACCGAAGCGTTCGGCATATTCAGCCACCAGCTTCATGCCCATGTCCTGCGCGAGACGCACAGTCATAACGTTACGCGATTGTTCGATACCGTAGCGCAGCGTAGAAGGTCCGGAGAACTTGCCTGAATAATTCTTCGGTGCCCAAACGCCCAACGTGCCGCCCTGATTAACTTCCAGCGGACCATCAAGGACCACGGAAGCAGGCGTATAGCCATTATCGAGAGCCGCAGCATAGACGAACGGCTTGAACGACGAGCCGGGCTGACGATAGGCCTGCGTTGCGCGGTTGAATTCCGATTCCGCATAGGAGAAACCGCCAACCATGGCCAGAACACGACCTGTATGCGGATCCATGGCAACCAGTGCGCCTTCGAGCTTTGGCGGCTGCTGCAGACGGAAACGGGATTCGCCCGCCTTGGAGACGTAAACAATATCGCCAGCTTTCAGCACACCTTCCGGCGATTTCGCACTGGTACGCTTGCCGCCGATATTTACGACGCGCATCGCCCACTTCATATCGTCCGCAGCGATGAATGCGCGCTTGCGCTCCTTGCTGCGCGAGCCTGATGCCTCAAGCGACGGCTGCAGACCGATATCTGCGCCAGCGGCGGACACATTAAGCACGATGGCGAGCTGCCATTCCGGCACGTCCGCGTAGGACTGCATGTCACCGAATGCCGTACCCCAATCATTGCCGAGCTCGACATTCTTCATCGGGCCACGCCAGCCACGCGCCTCATCATAACGGAGCAGCGCCGCCTGCAAGGACTTGCGAGCTTCAACCTGCAAAGTCGGATTCAGCGTAGTACGGACTGAAAGGCCGCCTTCGTAAAGCGCATCGACGCCGTATTTCTGGATGATCTGGCGGCGTACTTCCTCGGTGAAATATTCAGATGCAAACACATAATGGGCGTCTGAACGTTCCTTCACACCGAGCGGTTGCTTCTTGGCTTCCGTCGCTTCTTCAGCAGTGATGTAGCCGTTTTCGTTCATCCGGTCGATCACCCAGTTGCGGCGCTCGATGGCGCGCTCTGGCTGACGGAATGGATGATAGTTGTTCGGGCCTTTTGGCAAAGCCGCAAGATATGCGCTTTCCGCGATGGAGAGTTCGCCAACCGATTTGTCGAAATAGGTCAGCGCCGCGCTGGCGATACCGTATGACCCCAGACCGAAAAAGATTTCGTTGAGATAAAGCTCGAGAATACGGTCCTTTGAATAGGCCTGCTCGATGCGCATCGCCAGAATAGCTTCCTTGATCTTGCGATCATAGGTCTGCATCGACGTCAGGAGGAAGTTCTTAGCGACCTGCTGCGTGATGGTGGATGCGCCAACAGGACGGCGACCGGAGCCCATATTCTTGACGTTCGTCAACATGGCGCGGGCGAGACCCGCAAAATCAAGACCATGATGTTCGTAGAAGGTCTTGTCTTCGGCAGAAACGAACGCCGCTTTCACGCGGTTGGGCACAGCCTGTATCGGCAGATACATGCGGCGTTCCCGCGCAAATTCCGCCATAAGACTACCATCCGAAGCGTGAACGCGCGTCATTACGGGCGGCTCGTATTTTGCGAGCACCTCGTAATCTGGCAAATCCTTCGTGAGACTTCCGACGTAAAGGGCGACGCCACCTGCCACGAGGAGCATCAGCACCGTTCCGATCCCGAAGAAATATCCGATAAGCCTTACCATAAATGCGGAATCCTGCCTTCAGATTATTCATATGATAAGGGTCAAAGCACAAACAGCCAACCCTTTAACCCAATTATGCCATATGGCAACCACTGGCTTAGTGACCAGCAAATGAGTCAAAGGCAAGATGGTTTACGTGTTTTTACCAATTTAACACGGTCACTTTTGTCCGCACGATGAAAATCCGCAAAACTGTTGCATGCATGCATCTTATAAGCTGGAGCGAATTTAAGGAGAATCTCCTTATTTCATTCCCCTACCCTTTGCTCATGCTTGCAGGATGTTTCAGCGTTTCGAATGCCTTGATTGCAATCGCCATGCGGTCCGCCAGTTTTTTGCGCCATTCAGGATTGCTGATCAGTTTTTCATCCTCGGCGTTGGACAGATAACCGATTTCGATCAGAACGGAGGGTACATCCGGCGCGCGCAGCACCTGAAAACCAGCAAAGCGATGCGGGTTATTGATGAGATTCACCTGCCCTTGCAGGGAATGAATCACCTTTTCAGCGAAGCTGAGCGAGAACGTATGCGTTTCGCGTCTCGTCAGATCGAGAAGAATGTCGGTGACCTCAGGCTGCTCCTCTGGTGCCGCGCCTGCCAGGGTGTCAGACTTGTTTTCGCGCTCGGCCATGGCACGGGCGACAGAGTCTGACGCCTTGTCGGAGATGGTATAAACCGTCGCGCCACGAATATCATGCTGGTTGATCGTATCGGCATGGATGGAGATGAACAGGTCCGCCTCATGCTGGCGGGCGATCCGCACGCGTTCTGAAAGACGCAGGTAAGTGTCGTCGTCGCGGGTCATCAGTACTTTGATGTTCTTGTCCTGCGCCAGACGATCCCGCAGCTCCTGTCCGAAAGCCAGTGTCAGGTCTTTTTCCTTGATACCGCTCAGGCTTTCCGCACCGCTGTCAATGCCGCCGTGACCGGGATCGATCATGACTGTGAACGAACGGGCCGCCTCATTCTGTGTAGATGCTTGAACAGGTTTTTCACTGCGATCCGTGGAACTTGTTATTTCCGCGTGGCCCTTCAGTAGGTCTGCAAACTCCCGATCCGAAGTCGCAACAATATCAGCCACAAGGCGATAGCCCGAGGCGCTTTCATTTTTCAGGACACGCAGATCCTCGACCTTGAACGGGCCGCTTAGTGTCAGGATGAGGCGCGAGCGCCCCTTACCCACCAGTCCGTAACGAACCCGCGATACCAGTCCCCGAGCTTCCAGACTCTTCTCATCAAAACCAAATCGTGTTTCAGGCAGGTCGACGACAAGGCGATGCGGATTATCGAGAAGCAAGGTCGATAGCTTTGGTTCGCGATCAAACATCACAACGATGCGCGTTCGCAGATCGTCACCGGCCATCCGGAATGTCAGCGCTGATAATGGAGATGTCACGCGATCGGCAGCGGAAACGGATACAACCTGCAACAGCAAAACCGACAAGAGAGCAAACAATGCCAGAAGGCATCGCAAACTCGACAATCGTGTCATAGCGTTTTCAGCGCTTCGAAAATGCATCGGCTGCCACAATCAAGAATCTCATTGAATGACCGGTATCAAAAACCGCGATACCGGCACGCTCGCCCCTGCACCATCTCGCCCGAATACCCATTAAAACACTCGTACAGAACTATAATTAATGAAGGATTTCCAGCCGTATTTCGACCTTGAACAGGGCCTATACTCAGCTTTCGGCAAAATTGCGATGCGAATGTCAAATGATATTCGCACTTGTCATCGTTCAAACGACGCCATAAAAGCTATGAAAGGTTTTGGGTGAACTATCAGAATCGTTTGCCGGTTCTCAAAATGAACCGCAAGGAATGATAGTGAAAACAGCGGCATATTCATTCGCCGCCCCCGATAACCGGCACAGAATTCAGCGGAGATGTGGCTCCCCCGCCCTCCGTTTCTATCGGCCGACTGCGCATCATTACGCGCTGTCGCCAACGCTCGAAAAGAGCAATGAGGTCGGCCCGGCTTTTTCGGGTCATATATGAGGTCGTTTCGTTCGGAACAGCTATGGGTCAAGCAAGACTGACCACTGCAAGCCTGAAGACCGTGATCGCCACGAGGCCGTCGCGCGCGGAGGCAGCAGCTTTTATTCCGACGAACCCAGAACCATCCGGCAGATGCAACGCAGTGAGCACGACAGCCCTCAGGGTTTCGTCCGGCGCACGCGTTTTGCGTCTTCGCGCCGGCAGGAAAGACAATAATGTCCAACAAAATGCTTATCGATGCCTCCCACCCGGAGGAGACCCGGGTTATCGTCACTCGGGGCAACAAGATTGAAGAATTCGACTTTGAGTCGGAACACAAGAAGCAGCTGAAAGGCAATATCTATCTCGCACGTGTCACCCGCGTCGAACCCTCGCTTCAGGCTGCGTTCGTGGAATATGGCGGCAATCGCCATGGCTTCCTCGCGTTCTCGGAAATCCATCCTGACTACTACCAGATCCCGGTAGCTGATCGTCTTGCGCTGCTCGAAGCGGAAGCCAAAGCCGCACGCGCGGAAGACGATGAAGACGAACCACGCGCCAAGAGCGAGCGCAGCGACCGGAACGATCGCTCGCGCCGCAACCGTCGTCGCGGTCGTCGTGACGGCCAGAATGGCGACGCGCAGGCCAATGCAGCCGACAAGGGATTGCCAGCGGCTGAGCCCGTCGGCCCGGCTTTTGAGAATTACGTGCCAGGCACACCGGCCATCGCCCTTTCTCAGAAAAGCGATGTGATCTCCGAAGCCATCGATAACGGCGACGAGGACGACATCGAACATGAAGAGGACATGGTTGAATCTGTTGGTTCGGAAGATGCACTTGAAGAGCTTCCGACGCCTGCCCGTACCAATCGTCGCCAGTACAATATTCAGGAAGTGATCAAGCGTCGCCAGATTCTTCTGGTGCAGGTGGTCAAGGAAGAGCGCGGCAACAAGGGCGCAGCTCTCACGACCTATCTTTCGCTTGCCGGACGCTATTCGGTACTGATGCCTAACACGGCACGGGGCGGCGGCATTTCGCGCAAGATCACCAATCCGCAGGACCGCAAGCGCCTCAAGGAAATCGTCAAGGAACTCGAAGTGCCGCAGGGCATGGGCGTGATCCTGCGTACGGCTGGCGCAAACCGCACCAAGGCGGAAGTCAAGCGCGACTATGAATATCTGATGCGTCTTTGGGAAAATGTACGCTCACTGACGCTGCAATCGACGGCGCCCGCCCTCGTCTATGAAGAAGGCAGCCTGATCAAGCGGTCGATCCGTGATCTTTATAACAAGGACATCTCGGAAATCCTCGTTTCCGGTGAAAACGGCTACCGTGAGGCCAAAGACTTCATGCGCATGCTCATGCCGAGCCATGCGAAGGTCGTCCAACCTTACCGCGAACAGGTCCCGATCTTCACGCGCAACGGCGTGGAAGCACAGCTCGACCGCATGTTGCTGCCACAGGTCACGCTCAAATCAGGTGGCTACCTGATCATCAACCAGACGGAAGCGCTTGTTGCCATCGACGTCAACTCTGGCCGGTCAACGCGTGAACATTCGATTGAGGACACGGCGCTGCAGACCAATCTGGAGGCAGCAGAAGAAGTCGCACGCCAGCTTCGCCTGCGCGACCTCGCCGGTCTGATCGTCGTCGACTTCATCGACATGGAAGAAAAGCGCAACAATCGCGCTGTCGAAAAGAAGATGAAGGACTGCCTGAAGGATGATCGCGCGCGCATCCAGGTGGGCCGTATCTCGCATTTCGGTCTTCTGGAAATGTCACGCCAGCGTATCCGTGCATCCGTACTGGAAAGCACGATGCAGGTCTGCCCGCATTGCGGCGGCACCGGCCATATCCGCTCGGATTCCTCCATGGCGCTGCATATTATTCGCGGCATCGAGGACTATCTGCTGCGTCACTCCGGTTTCGACATTCATGTCCGCACACCGGCTGCCTCGGCGCTTTATGTTCTCAATCACAAGCGCCAGCTTCTTGCCGATCTGGAAGGGCGTTTTGGTGTAGCGATCAGCATCGACGCCGACGAGAGCGTCGGCCACCAGCATTTCGTCATCGACAAGGGCGCGCCGTCGACACGGCCGATTATCCAGCCTCCGGTTCAGCCGATGGCCTACATCGAGGACGACATCGAAGATCCGGAAATCCCGGTCGATGAGGACGAAGCCGAAGAAGAAACGACGGCAGACGTTCAGGCTCGCGAAGATCGTGGTGACGAAGGTGATCGCAAGCGCCGTCGCCGTCGTCGCCGTCGCGGTGGTCGTGATCGCGAGAACCCGGAACAGGCTGCAAAGACCGATTCCGTTTCGGAAGATGCCTCCGACGAAGATGATGACGCCGATGACGCGCAGGATTCATCGTCTAATGCTTCGCTGAGCGAAGAAGATCGCCGTAAGAAGCGTCGCCGCGGTCGCCGGGGTGGACGCAAGAACCGTCGTGACGACGAACCGCGTACACGCAAGGTTCCTGATCCGGAATTCGTCGGTTATACGCCGGTTCTGCCGGTCAAGGCCAAGGAAGCTGTTGTCGAAACAGTGGCAGCGGTGGAACAAACGGCTGACGTCGCTGAAGCTGTAGTTCCGGTTACCGAAGCAGCAGTCGAGGAAAAGCCCGCCAAACCCGCCCGTAAGCCTCGCGCTCGCAAGTCTGCTAAGACTGAGGAAGCGGCTGAGGACGTCGTCGCTGCTGAAGCAGAGGAAAAGCCTGCCAAGCCTGCTCGCAAGACCCGTAGCCGCAAGAAGGCAGCCGAAGAAGCTCCTGCCGAGCCGGTAGTGGTCGCTGACGAACCTGAAGCGGAAACCGAGAAGCCGAAGCGGCGTACTCGCAGAGCTGCTGCGAAACCGGCGGTTGAAGTCGAAGAGACAGTTGCAGTCGAAGCAGAAGTGACGACAATTGCCGAGCCGCAGAAAAGCGCTGAGCCCGTTGTGACTTCGAGCGAGAGCGAAGACCAGAAGCCCAAGCGCGCTGGCTGGTGGCAGAAGAAGGGTTTCTTCTGAGACCCGTTTCATGATTGAAATGAAAAAACCGGCGGAAACGCCGGTTTTTCTTTATCTTTTAATACTGTAAATGGTTTGAAGGAGCCTGCTCAGGCTTTCTGCTGTGGCAACCAGCCTTCCAGGCGACGGACGGCTTCTTCCATTTCCTCAATCTTTCCAGCATAGGAAAAGCGCATCGTTCGATGCCCGTCCAGCGGGTCGAAATCCCGTCCCGGCGTTGCAGCAATATTGATTTCAGCAATCATCCGGCGGGCAAATTCCATGCTGTCGTTGGTAAAGCGCGAAACGTCACAATAGGCATAGAATGCACCGTCCATTGGTGCGGCCAGGCTGAGACCTATACGTGGAAGATGGTCCAGCAGGATGCGCCTGTTCTTGCGATAGCGATCCTTTACCCGCTCAAGTTCTGTCGTTGCATGGAAGGCTTCGATGGCAGCGCGCTGCGAAAGCTCCGGCGCAGAGATATAAAGGCTCTGGCTCAGTCGTTCGATTGCGCGGATATCGCTTTCAGGCAAAACCATCCAGCCAATACGCCAGCCGGTCATGCAGTAATATTTGGAAAATGAGTTGATGACCGTCACATCATTGGAAATCTCCAACGCTGTGACGTCGTCCGTCTCATAGGAAAGCCGGTGATAGATTTCGTCCGAGATGACCCGGATGCCCAGATCTCGGGCTGTTTCGATGATTGCCGTCAGTTCCAGCTTGTCGATGACCGCCCCGGTCGGATTGGCCGGACTTGCAAACAATACGCCTTTCAACGGCTTTTCAACATGTGCCGCTGCAAGCGCCTCGGCAGTCAATGACGCCGACGTTCCATTGCCCGTCGGTATTTCCACGACCTCGAGGCCTAGTGCCGTCAATATATTGCGATAGGCAGGATAGCCCGGGCGTGTAATAGCAACCCTGTCGCCCGGATCGAAATAGACCAAAAAGGCCAGATTGAAGGCAGCGGAGGAGCCGGTTGTGACCGCAATTCGTTCCGGCGAAACCGAAACACCGTAATGATCGGCATAATGCGCAGCAATCGCCTCTCTCAGTTCAATCAGTCCCAAAGCGTCGGTGTAACCGATGCGACCATCCTTCAAGGCACGTTCAGCAGCTTGTCGAACGACTTCCGGTGCCGGGTCGGCAGGCTGGCCTACCGCCATGGAAATGATTGGATGGCCGGCTGCGCGACGACGATTAGCCTCTGCCAGAACATCCATGGCATGGAAGGGCTCGACCGCGCTGCGGCTGGAAAGAGTGACCAACTTTACCTCCAGAAAATTGCGAGTTTCGCATTCTACATCCGCCGTATAATCGCCGGATTGGTAAAGCAACAGCACCTTTCGAGAAAATACGACCAAATTCCGAGATGGAGATTATCTCTCGCCTGCCTATCGATGATTGAATGCAAAGGCTATAAGATTCGTGCCGGTTTGAAGAAGGAAGAACAACACGATGGGGACGATGACTACACCATTCCCACCCAGAAGATTTTCTTTCCATAGTTTGGTTCGCCGTTCGGTTGCGGTGGCAGCCGCGATGTCCATAGCCGTTACCAGTGCCCTGCCCGCATTCGCGCAGTCGCGCGGCGGTGGTGTCCCCATCGTGCGCGACGCTGAGATCGAGGCACTCGTCGCCGACTACGCTGCGCCGATCCTCAAGGCTGCAGGTCTGGGTGGTCGCGGCGTTCGCGTTATTCTGGTCAATTCGCAAAGCTTCAACGCCTTTGTCGATGGACGGCGTATTTTCATCAATACAGGCGCGATCATGCAGGCGGAAACGCCCAATGAAATCATTGGCGTGATCGCACACGAATCGGGGCACCTTGCAGGTGGGCATCAGGAACGGTTGCGTGAGCAGTTGAGCCGTGCCCGCAACATGGCAATCATCGGTATGTTACTTGGTGTTGGTGCCGGTGTTGCAGGTGCCGCAAGCGGCAGCGGCAATGCAGCGGGCGCAGGCGCAGGCATCGCCATGGGCTCAAGCGAAGTTGCCATGCGCAGCGTGCTCAACTATCAGCGCACCGAAGAAATGACCGCCGATCGCCTGGCCGTGAACTATCTCAACGCCACCGGGCAGTCGACCAAGGGAATGCTCGATACATTTGAGCGCTTCGCATCAGCCTTGTCGCTTACCGGCACCCAGATCGACCAGTATCGTATCAGCCACCCTCTCCCGCGTGAACGAATTGCCAATCTGGAAGAACTTGCGAGAAAGAGCCCGTATTTCAACAAAGCCGATTCTCCGGCATTGCAGATGCGGCACGATATGGCGCGTGCCAAAATTGCCGCCTATTCGGGCAATATGGGCGCACTACAGCGCATGTTCCGCAGCAATCCCGGCGGGCTCCCTGCCCGTTATGGCAATGCCATCACAACATTCCTGAATGGTTCAGCCCGCGCTGCGCTGCCAAAGTTTGATGTACTTATCAAGGAACAGCCAAAGAACCCGTATTTCCAGGAAATGCGCGGTGAAGTCCTGCTGAAAGCCAATGATGCAGCAGGCGCAGCAAAGGCTTTCCAGAAGGCAGTTTCGCTCGATCCGCGCAAGTCACCGTTGCTGCGCATGAGCTATGGGCGCGCCCTTATGCTCACCGGTGCCAAGGCGAACATGCCGACGGCGATCAAGGAGATCAAGACAGGCATAGCCTCCGATCCGGAGTTTCCAGGAGGCTACGGTTATCTCGCGCAGGCTTATGGCCAGCAAGGTGACATGGCGCTCGCCGACCTCGCAACGGCCGATATGAACTACTATTCTGGCAAGCTTCAGCAGGCCCAGATATTCGCCATCCGTGCGCAAAAGCAGATGAAGCCCCGTTCACCCGAATGGCTTCGCGCGCAGGACATCATTAATGCCAAGAAAAGCAAGTAAGGCGGCATTTTGCGCCTGAAACCGGTATTCTAGACAGATTGGAATTTGGAATGAAGAATGCAGTTTCCATAACAGTTGCCAGCGGGGTTGTAGGCATCGCCGCTCTCGCATTGGGTTATTATGCAGGCACTGCCCGACAGGCTCCGGCCGCCGTGGACAGCCCTGCTGCTGTGGCCCCTGTGGCCCCTCCTGTGGCGATGAACCAGCAGGCCATTGAAAACGTCGTGCGCAATTATCTCATCCAGAATCCTGAACTGATGCTGGAAGTGCAAAGCGCACTTGAAACCAAGCAGGCGCATGCGGCGCAGGAACAGATCAAGCAGGTGCTGACGGCCAATCGCAGCACCCTTTATGATCCCAAGCATGATGCAGTCTTCGGTAATCCAGACGGCGATGTGACGGTCTATGAGTTCTTCGATTACAATTGCGGCTATTGCAAGCGGGCGCTGCCGGACATGGAAGCGATCCTGAAAACCGACAAGAACGTCCGGTTCGTCATGAAAGAATTCCCGATTCTCGGCCCGGATTCGGCCAAGGCGCATATTGTGGCACAGGCATTCAGAGCGCTGATGCCGGAAAAATACGCCGAATTCCATGAAGTGCTTCTGGGCGCGCAGGAGCGTGCAACGGAAGATTCCGCCATCGCCGATGCAGTGAAACTGGGAGCCGATGAAGCACAGCTACGCGACAAGATGAAGGATCCGGCCATCACCGGCGCATTCCAGCAGACCTATCAGCTGGCGCAACAGCTCAATATTACCGGAACGCCATCCTACATCATCGGTGATGAACTGGTTCCCGGCGCGATCGGTGTTGATGGGCTGGTCGAGAGAATCGCGGCAGCGCGCGCTGCAGCGAAAAATTAATCTGGTCGGCCATGGCTTGACTGGTCACTTTTGTGAAACAGTTTATGCCGTGGCATCCAATGTTTATGTTGCGAGAAGAGAAATTGCCGTATTGCCTGCTTATTTTGCAAAGAATAGCGGGAAAAACTGGTACGGCAAAACATCTGCAATGATTTAGAGGGTTTCGGCTTGCGTCCAAGCCCTCTATATGAAATGCGAAGTGTACCGAAATTTCGCGGTAACGCGTTATCAGTCGCGGACGGATATGGCAAAAACGGTTTTTGTTTTGAACGGCCCCAATCTCAACCTTCTCGGTAAACGAGAACCGGGGATATACGGTGTTGCAACGCTCGATAATATCGAGGCGGACTGCAAGCGTGAGGCTGAACAACTCGGACTTGATGTCGATTTCCGTCAGTCCAATTACGAAGGCGATCTGGTGACCTGGATTCAGGAGGCTGGCGATAAAAACGCCTATGTCCTCATCAATCCTGCCGCCTATAGTCACACTTCGGTTGCTATTCATGATGCAATCCGCTCGGCCAAGGTAACGGTCGTGGAAGTGCATCTTTCGAACATTCATGCGCGTGAGGCTTTCCGGCATCACTCCTATGTATCCGCAGTCGCCAAAGGCGTTATTTGCGGCTTTGGCGCGGAAGGATATCTGCTCGGTCTGCGCGCGCTTGCGGCAATTGCCAAAGAAGAAGAAAACAACGGGCAAAGCGTTAAAGGGGCCTGATATGTCCAGCAAAAATTCCGTCATCGACAAGGAAACGATCCGCGACCTGGCGGACATCCTCAACGAAACTGACCTTACCGACATCGAAGTGGAACACGGCGATCTGCGTATCCGCGTTTCGCGCAAGGTCACGGTTCAGGCCGCAGCGACAGTTATGCCTGCCGCAGCCCCTGTTGTTACTGCTGCTGCGCCAGTTGCTGCAGCCGCCGAACCAACCAAGGCTGATCTGTCGAAGAACGCCGTTCCGTCGCCGATGGTTGGCACCGCCTATCTCGCTCCGGCTCCGGGCGCCCGCAACTTCATCGAAGTTGGCGCACAGGTAAAGGAAGGTCAGACGCTTCTCATCATCGAAGCCATGAAGACCATGAACCAGATTCCAGCCCCGCGCGCTGGTACGGTCAAGGCCATCCTCATCGAAGACGCTCAGCCGGTTGAATTCGGTGAGCCGCTCGTCGTAATCGAATAAGACAGCAGATTACGGCTTATTCAATGAACGGGCAGCAAAGCGCAATGTTTCAAAAGATACTCATAGCCAATCGTGGCGAAATCGCTCTTCGCGTGCTCAGGGCTTGTAAGGAACTGGGCATCAAGACCGTCGCCGTTCACTCCACGGCAGACGCCGACGCGATGCATGTGCGTCTGGCAGACGAAAGCGTCTGCATTGGACCGCCGCCGTCGCGCGACAGCTATCTGAACATCCATCAGATCGTTGCTGCATGCGAGATCACTGGTGCCGACGCAATCCATCCGGGTTACGGCTTCCTGTCGGAGAACGCCAAGTTCGCGGAAATTCTTGAAGCGCACGGCATCACCTTCATCGGCCCCACCGCTTCGCATATCCGCATCATGGGCGACAAGATTGAAGCCAAACGCACTGCAAAGCGCCTTGGCATTCCAGTCGTTCCGGGCTCGGACGGCGGCGTGACGGATGACGTCGAAGCTGCACGCATCGCGAAGGAAATCGGTTATCCGGTCATCATCAAGGCTTCTGCCGGTGGTGGCGGACGCGGCATGAAGGTTGCCCGCACCGAGGACGATCTTTCGGTGGCACTTGCAACGGCTCGTACGGAAGCCGGTGCAGCCTTTGGTGACGATGCGGTCTATATCGAGAAATATCTCGAAAAGCCGCGCCATATCGAAGTTCAGGTCATGGGCGATGGCGCAGGCAATGCCATCCATCTGGGCGAACGCGACTGCTCGTTGCAGCGCCGCCACCAGAAGGTTTGGGAAGAAGCCAATTCACCGGCGCTCAACGCCGAAGCACGCGACAAGATCGGCATGGTTTGCGCCAACGCCTGTGCGGAATTGGGTTATCGCGGTGCGGGAACGATCGAGTTCCTGTATGAAGACGGCGAATTCTATTTCATCGAAATGAACACGCGCCTTCAGGTGGAACATCCGATTACGGAAGCCATCACGGGCATCGATCTCGTTCACGAGCAGATTCGCGTTGCAGCCGGTCTCGGCCTGTCGGTAAAGCAGAAGGATATCCGCTTCTCTGGCCATGCCATTGAATGCCGTATCAACGCTGAAGATCCGCTGACATTTGCGCCTTCGCCGGGGCTGATCACGCATTATCATACGCCGGGTGGCCTCGGCATCCGCGTGGATTCGGGCGTTTATTCCGGCTATCGCATTCCGCCTTACTATGACAGCCTTATCGGCAAGCTCATCGTGCATGGTCGCAATCGCGTCGAATGCATGATGCGTCTGCGCCGCGCGCTGGACGAGTTCGTGGTCGATGGCGTGAAAACCACTCTCCCGCTTTTCCAGGACCTGATTGCAAATCAGGATATTGCCAACGGCGATTACGACATTCATTGGCTGGAAAAATATCTGGCCAAGAAAACCAAGGGCGAAAGCGCCTGACGAAAATGACCGCAGGAGTGTCCCCGGACGACTATTCAATCGAACCGGAGTTGCTCCTGCGGGCCTATGCCACGGGAATATTTCCCATGGCTGAAGAAGCCGACGATCCCGAAGTCTTCTGGGTTCGTCCCGAGAGGCGCGGTGTCATACCCCTCGATGGCTTCCACCTACCGAAAAGCCTCCAGAAAACCATTCGCCAGGGCATTTTTGATATAAGGCTCGACAGCGATTTTGATGGCGTGATCGAAGGTTGTGCCAGCGGAACCGGCGAACGCGCGCGTACATGGATCAACGGTCCAATCCGCGAAGCCTATAAGGAATTGTTCGAGATCGGACATTGCCACACGGTCGAAGCCTGGCATGACGGACAGCTCGTCGGTGGGCTTTATGGCGTCACACTCGGACGCGCCTTCTTTGGTGAGAGCATGTTCACCCGCAAGCGAGATGCTTCAAAGGTCTGCCTCGCCTATCTGGTCCAGCATCTGGTCAGCCGAGGCTTCGTACTTCTCGACACGCAGTTCACCACGCCACATCTCGAAAGATTCGGCGCTGTGGAAGTTCCACGGAAAAAATATGAAAAACTGCTGGAAAACGCACTCGACGGAATCGCGCGTTTCTAACGCGCATCTTATCCGAAAACCGTTTCACACGTTTCGGGATGCGCTCTAGTGTGGTGGATTTGAATCCGAAATTCGTTCGCAACCCCGCTCCAGAGTGATACGAATTTCGGATTCAAATCCACCACACTAGTTGCGCTGATCCGGCGGCGGCACTTCCGACTTCTGCTTGCAGTCCTTCAGCCAGACGTCATAGATCGGATGCTCGACAGCATTGAGACCCGGACTATCGGCAAACATCCAGCCAGTAAAGATACGGCGAATCTTTCGATCCAGTGTGATTTCATCCACTTCAACGAAGCCATCCGTGCGCGGCGCTTCATTCTCCGTGCGCGAATAGCAGACTTTCGGCGTTACCTGAAGCGCACCAAACTGGACCGTCTCATTGATATAGACATCGAATGTCGTGATGCGTCCGGTGATTTTATCGAGACCCGAGAACTCAGCAACCGGATTGGTGATGCGTTCGGCCATGGCTGTCTGAAAGCTGCTGGTGGTCGCAATCAATGAAATCAGGGCGATTTGAACAGCCCTTTTGATCGAGTTTTTCCCGTTGCCAGCCGTGCCGTGAGATTGCTTCGTCAAAACGGAAATCCGCATCCAAAGGGTTTAAATTAAGCAGGAACAATTCCTAAGCATGAAATGTGACGATTCGTTGCCCTGTCGCAAGCCGCAATACAGCCATCGGCATGAAGCAAGCCGTCTATCCTCAAACCTTTTCTGCAATAGCGTCAAAAGGCGGACATATAAGAAATCCGGCGCGGATTAACGCGCCGGACAAAAATCAAAACCGATTATCAGTTGCCCGGTGTCCAGGCATCGTATTCGCCGGTCACGCGCGGACGCTCCGCAGGTTCCGTACCCGGACGAGCAATAGCGCCTTTCGGACGGTAAGCCAGCGGAGAACCGGTCAGGTTCTGCAGGTGCGGCTTCTGCCAGTCACGTGGCTTGTAGTCTTCCTTGGTAGGCGGCGTGTCGACGCGATGATGCATCCAGCCATGCCAGCCGGGAGGAATAGCGCTTGCTTCCGCATAGCCATTGAAGATTACCCAGCGACGCGTGCGACCTTCGGAGTCCTTGCCACCCTGATAATAGATATTGCCGAACTCGTCTTCACCGACGCGCTCGCCCTTGCGCCACGTATGAAACCGCGTGCCGAGCGTCTGGCCGTTCCACCAGGTGAAAACTTGCGTAATAAATTTCTTCATGACCTATTCCAGATCCATTATTGCCACAGGTGACCGAAACCACCGGGTTTTCTTGCTTATGGCCCTATCGACCGGCCATGGCAAGGGTCAAGTTGCCGCTGTCACAAGAGTATGATGAGCCCAAAACGCGACGCGCTTCAGGCTTCTACATGCCCACATGTCTTAATCCCCAAACCGGTCTCCACTTTGGGAGATATGCTTTACATATTCCAGCTCTCGAGCGACTTTTCCATCACCAGCACCGGCTCCTTGCAATTGGGATCACCCCAATCTTCATTGCGGCCGACTTTGGCATAGCCCTTGCGCTCGTAGAAGTTCACAGCTTTGGCGTTTCTCTCGATCACTTCAAGCTTCATCGTACGAACGTCGGGAAAAGCCATCTCTATTTCAGCGAGAAGCATCGTCCCGATACCCTGAACCTGTGTGTCGGGACGAACATAAAGCTGATGCAGCGAAGCCTTGCCTTCTTCCGACTGGCTGGCAAAAGCCATGCCGTCAATGCCGCCATTGCCGTTATCGGCAACGATGAATTCAGAATAGGGCTTCTTCAGATTGGCCTTCAGAACACCAATGCTGTGCCATTGGGCGGTAACGGCATCCACCGTTTCCCGCCCAAGGATGTCATCAAAGGTCGCGTGCCAGGTCGAGACAAGCAGCTCGTGCACTGCCTTGAGATCAGCCTCCGTCGCACTTCTGACCCACATCACTCTTCAATCCCGAGCTTGGCCTTGACCAGTTCATTGACAGATTGCGGGTTGGCTTTACCGCCGGTCGCCCTCATGACCTGACCGACAAACCAGCCGGCCAGTGTCGGCTTGGCTTTTGCCTGCTCCACCTTTTCCGGATTGGCCGCAATGACGTCGTCCACAGCCTTCTCAATGGCACCGGTGTCCGTGACCTGCTTCATGCCACGTTCTTCAACGAGTTTCTTCGGATCGCCACCCTCATTCCAGACGATCTCGAAAAGATCCTTGGCGATCTTGCCGGAAATCGTGCCTTCCTTGATGAGGTCGATGACAGCACCAAGCTGTTCGGGGCTGACCGGTGATTCCTCAATGTCCTTGCCAGCCTTGTTCAGCGCGCCAAGGAGGTCGTTGATGACCCAGTTCGCTGCGGCCTTGCCGTCACGACCGGCAGCAACGGCTTCATAATAATCAGCAATAGCCTTCTCGGTAACGAGAATCGATGCATCATAGATCGAGATACCCTGCTTCTCGACGAGGCGCTGCTTCTTGACGTCCGGCAGTTCCGGCAGGTCCACTGCCAGCGCATCCACGAATGCCTGGTCGAACTCGAGTGGCAGAAGGTCCGGATCAGGGAAATAGCGATAGTCATGCGCTTCTTCCTTGGAGCGCATGGACCGGGTTTCACCCTTTACCGGATCGAACAGGCGTGTTTCCTGATCGATGGAGCCACCGTCCTCGAGAATGGCAATCTGGCGGCGAGCCTCATATTCAATTGCCTGACCGACGAAGCGGATCGAATTGACGTTCTTGATTTCGCAACGTGTACCGAATTCACCGCCCGGACGGCGCACGGAGACATTCACGTCGGCGCGCATCGAGCCTTCATCCATGTTGCCGTCGCACGTGCCGAGATAGCGGACAATCGTGCGCAACTTGGTCAGATAAGCGCGTGCTTCATCGGAGGAACGCAAGTCCGGCTTCGACACGATTTCCATCAAGGCTACGCCAGAACGGTTCAGGTCCACATAGGACATGGTCGGATGCTGGTCGTGCATGGACTTGCCTGCATCCTGTTCCAGATGCAGGCGTTCGATGCCGATTTCCACGTCTTCGAACTGGCCCTTATTGTCCGGGCCGACCGAAATCATGATCTTGCCTTCGCCAACGATTGGCTGCTTGAACTGCGAAATCTGATAGCCCTGCGGCAGATCGGGATAGAAATAATTCTTGCGATCGAAAACCGACTTCAAATTAATCTGAGCGTTGAGCCCAATGCCCGTGCGAACCGCCTGCTTGACGCATTCCAGATTGATGACCGGCAGCATGCCCGGCATGGCAGCATCAACCAGAGAAACATTCGAATTAGGCTCTGCGCCGAACGAGGTGGAAGCGCCGGAAAACAGCTTCGATTCTGACGTGACCTGCGCATGGACTTCCATGCCGATGACGACTTCCCAGTCGCCGGTCGCGCCGGAGATAAAGCGTTTGGGTTCAGGTATACGCGTATCGATTAGGGACATTACTGGCTCGACAATACTGTGATTGGGCTGAAACTGATTGTTGTATTGGCTAGAGCAAAGCCCCACCGGATGCAAGCTTTTCAGCCACCATTTCCATGATCGCAAAACGAAAAGGCCGCGCTATGCGCGGCCTTTCCGAATTCATGCTGGGAGCAAAGATCAAGCCTCTTCGGACTTGCCTTCGTCAGCCTTCTTCTTAGGAGCGGCCTTCTTCTTCGCTGCAGCCTTCTTGGCAGGCTTTGCTTCCGAAGCTGCATCTTCGTCTTCAGCCGTCAGCTCTTCCTTCGAAACCTTCTTGTCGGTCACGTTGATATTGGCGAGCAGATGGTCAACGACCTTTTCTTCAAAGATCGGAGCGCGAAGGTTGGCAACGGCATCCGGCGTCTTGCGCAGGAATTCGTAGATTTCCTTTTCCTGGCCCGGATAGCGACGAACCTGATCGTAAACAGCGCGCTGCAGTTCTTCTTCAGAAACCTCAACGCCAGCCTTTTCGCCGATTTCCGACAGAACCAGACCGAGGCGCACGCGACGCTCAGCAAGCTTGCGATATTCTTCGCGAGCGGCTTCTTCAGTGGTTTCTTCGTCTTCGAACGTGCGGCCAGCCTGCTGCAGGTCGAAGTTGATCTGCTGCCAGATGTTGTTGAACTCGGCGTCAACAAGCTTCTGCGGCGTTTCAAACTGATAGTCGCCGTCCAGAGCGTCGAGAATCTGACGCTTTACCTTCTGGCGGGTGATCTGGCCGTACTGGCTTTCGATCTGTTCACGAACGACCTGACGCAGACGCTCAAGCGATTCGATGCCGAGCTTCTTTGCAGTTTCGTCATCGAGGACCAGTTCGTTCGGCTTGGCAACTTCCTTGACCTTGATGTCGAAGGTAGCTTCCTTGCCAGCCAGATGGGCAGCGCCGTACTCAGCAGGGAAAGTTACGTTGATAACCTTCTCGTCGCCAGCCTTGACGCCAACGAGCTGCTCTTCGAAGCCAGGAATGAACTGGCCGGAACCGAGAACGAGCTGTGCGTCATTGTCCGCGCCGCCGTCGAACGGCTCGCCGTCGAGCTTGCCCAGATAGTCGATCGTAACGCGATCTTCGTTTTCGGCCTTGCCCTTCTTGGTTTCGAAGGTGCGGGTCGACGAAGCGATGCGCTTGACCTGATCGTCAACTTCCTCATCGGAAATATCGACGACTTCACGGGTAACAGCGATCTTCGAGAAGTCCTTGACTTCGATTGCCGGCAGAACTTCGTAGTTCAGCGAAAAAACGAAATCGGCCTTGCCGTCGAGAACCTGTTCGGCCTCTTTTTCGTCTTCCGACATGATGACTTCAGGCTGTGTAGCCGACTTTTCGTTACGTTCAGCAAGAAGCGAACGCGACGAGTCATTGAGGATTTCGTTGACGATTTCCGCCATGAAGGACTTGCCGTACATCTTGCGGAGGTGAGCCGCAGGCACCTTGCCCGGACGGAAACCGTTGATCTTGGCGCGGTCACGCGCAGTTTCCAGCCGCTCTGCGAGCTTGGCTTCGAGGTCCTTGGCCGGAACCACGACTTTGATCTCGCGCTTCAGCCCTTCATTGAGCGTTTCGGTAACCTGCATGTTCAAACCTTCACTTCTTGTCATTGTCCCGCCGTTACCGGCCTGTTTGCCTTGTCGCGGGAGAGAAATTCTTTTGCCTTATGGCAGTTGGTGCGGATGGAGGGACTCGAACCCCCACGGTCTCCCGCCAGAACCTAAATCTGGTGCGTCTACCAATTTCGCCACATCCGCTTCTGAACCGATGTACATTCCTCAGAAGGCACCATAATTCGTCTCAGATATTGAACCGCCCCTCGAAAGCGCGCGTCTCTATATCATCCAATTTTCCCGGTTCAAAGGAAAAAAGCCGCCTGCCCTGCATAGATTTACAAGGTTCGATCAGGCTGAGCTCTTCCTGCCCTTTCCGTCTCTATATAGCGATCCTGTCGCGTCAGCCAACCCTTTTGAAACAGTGCGTGATGACAGGATCAATAAAGAGGCTCCTGATAGAGCTGCCTTCCGTCTTCCTGCAGGGCCTTAATGACCGGCATTCCCTTCGGATCAACCGCCACAATGGCGGTAATCCGCCGCTCTCGCTGACTGTCTTCAATCGCGCGTCCCTGCCCCTCGGGTACATAATATCGTTCAATGCCGAAATTGAGACGGATATTCGATTCCGGATCATCGGATATGGAATAGGCCGCCTCGCCCCGAATCTGCACTTCGCCCGCAGCGAGTTCTGAAAGCGGAACGAATGAGGCGCGTGAAAAGCGCGCTATTCCGTTTGCATCGGGCTTCACCACAACATACACGGTACGCGAACCGGCAGGGTGCTCACCCTGAATATCCTTTCGGGACAGACTGGAAATCTCGTAACCCAGAACAACGTATTCGCCGCGCATCAGGTCGCGCGGGTCGAAAGGTTCCGTCTGCAGCGTCACTTCCGCGCCTGAGCGCAGGACAGAGGCGCGTTTTTCTATGCCTGCATAAAGAATACCGGTTTGCAGCAATGCAGTGATGGTCGCCCCGACATAGAGCCATTTGAATCGAATAGTCATGGTAGGGCCTCCACGCTGCTTTTCTTTCCAAAGCGGTTCTCCATGCGCCGCACAAAAGCAGCCAGCAGCAGCACGAGAATACCCGCAGTCAGGAAAAACCCGGATGTTCCGATCATGGTGCCGACCGTCTCAAAAGCCAGATAGAGGACCTGGATCGAAAATGCGGCATAGGCGATGGAGCGCAGGCCGCCATTATTTCGACCAGCCACAGCAATCGCCCCGATCGCGAGCGCCAATATGAAGATGCTATATAATATGTCGCGGTCCAGACTTGCACTAACGCTGGAATAGGAGATCATCTGGTTGATCTGAAGCGTGACAAGCGCCAGCAATGCGAGAGCCAAGCCGTATGCCGCAAGCGGATGAGCGAAGCGGGTCAGTCTCTGCACCGTATCATGGGCAAAACCGTCAGCCAGTATCAGACCGATTCCCACGACCAGCATAAGCACCAGCACCGTATTGCTCTCATGCTCCGCATAGACGAGCAAAGCCCAGCCAATGGAGAACATTGCCCACAGATGGGCTGCGTGTCGCGAGCGCGTGAACAAGGCCGCTGCAGCGCCGAACAGCAAAAGCAGCGGTCCGATCCAGCGATAGGTCATGTCATCATAGGACGACGTATCAAAAACGTAGGTCGAAAGATAAAAGCAGGCGACACCGGCGCCGAAAGCCGCCAGTACCGGCGCGCGTAGAAGAAAAGCCGAAACCAGAACGCCTACGGACCAATAGATTGCGGCGGAATGGATGTCGCCGGACAAATGATACATTTGCCCCACAAGCGCCAGCCCTGCCCCGAACGATGCAGCACCCACAATATAGAGCGTAGCCGGAAACAGCTTGTCACCACGAGACTGCCGCCAGGCTCCACCGAGATAACTCACCCAAATAAGAACGAATATGAGGCCGATGCGCATGAGGCGCGGCATTTCCTGCCAGTTCGCGGCAACCAGCATGATAACGGCTGCGCCGAGAAGCAGCCCGCCAAGCGTGGCCAGAACGGAACCAAGGCTGAAGACCGAAGCGCGCTTTTCAAGGTCGGCATTCAGTTTCGATGCTGTTTCCGCATCGATCAGACCGTCCCGCTGCCATCTCTCGATCAGGCGTTCAACAGAAATGGAAAATGACAAATTAGCTCCTGGTCATTCTGTCAGTTGTTGCTGTCGCAACCGTAAGCGTTTGAGAACATATAGGAAACTGCGCTGCCGGCAAAGAGTGGATCAAATCGCTTTGCGGCAATTTTGTGCCATACCAGTCTAATCGATTTAACGTGTCGTGCAGAACCCGCAGAGCAGCTATGCAAACTCGGGTCTGCAACCTGCGAAAACAATAGCTTATATCATGGGCAACAAACGAGATGAATTGAACAGAACTCCAGTTCCTCAACGATGAAGGAATAGCACGATGAACCTCCTCCGCTCTTACAACAACTGGCGCCGTTACCGCGACACCGTCAATGAACTCAGCCAGCTCTCCACCCGTGAGCTGAACGATCTTGGCATCTCCCGCGCGGACATCCCGTTCGTGGCTCGCCAGACCAAGGCCCGTTAAAGACCAGGGCTCGCTAATTCAACGAGCTTTAAAGTTTCTCCAAGTCTGGATCCTCCTCCCACCAGACCTGGTTCATCGCAGAGCCATCCTCCTCCCAGGTTTTGCGATAACAAGGCCGGTTCTCCTCCTCCCAATGCCGGTCTTACCATAATGGCATCCGTCGCTCCTCCTCCCGCGACGGATGCCATTTCTTTTTGCGGCATGATTCCCATCCTTGGCGAGCCTTCTCCATTGAAGGCGTTCAGCAAAGGCGATAAGGGAATGGCCCATGTTAAACACATCCGATCTTTCTCCCGTTCACGTCGTCGGCGGCGGCCTTGCCGGTTCTGAAGCTGCATGGCAGCTCGCGCAGGCGGGCGTGCCCGTCATATTGCACGAAATGCGTCCCGTGCGCGGCACCGATGCCCACAAGACCGAGCAGCTTGCCGAGCTCGTCTGTTCCAACTCTTTCCGCTCGGATGATGCCGAAACCAATGCCGTCGGCGTTCTTCACGCCGAAATGCGCCTTGCCGGATCGCTCATCATGGCGTGCGCCGATGCCCATCAGGTCCCGGCCGGTGGCGCATTGGCTGTCGACCGCGAAGGCTTTTCACAGGCCGTCACTGCCAAGCTTGAAGCCCATCCACTGATTACAATCGTTCGGGAAGAAGTGACCGGTCTTCCGCCAGAGGAATGGGGAACGACCATCGTTGCCACCGGACCTCTGACCGCGCCTTCACTGGCTGAAGCCATCCAGGCGCAGACCGGTGCTGATGCTCTGGCCTTCTTTGATGCCATTGCTCCGATCATCCATTTTGATTCGATCAATATGGATGTCTGCTGGTTCCAGTCGCGCTATGACAAGGTTGGCCCCGGCGGCACCGGAAAGGACTATATCAACTGCCCCATGGACAAGGAGCAGTATGAGGCGTTCGTGGCCGCATTGGTCGAAGGCGACAAGACCGACTTCAAGGAATGGGAAGGCACACCCTATTTCGATGGTTGCTTGCCGATCGAAGTGATGGCCGAACGCGGACCGGAAACCTTGCGTCATGGGCCGATGAAGCCGATGGGCCTTACCAACGCCCATAATCCGACTGTGAAGGCTTATGCCGTCGTGCAGCTCCGTCAGGACAATGCGCTCGGCACGCTCTACAACATGGTCGGTTTCCAGACGAAGCTGAAATACGGCTCGCAGACCGGCATCTTCAAGATGATTCCGGGTCTGGAAAATGCGGAATTCGCCCGCCTCGGCGGTCTTCACCGCAACACCTATCTGAACTCTCCCGTGCTGCTCGATGGTACGCTTCGCCTGAAATCACGCGAAACACTGCGCTTTGCCGGCCAGGTGACGGGTTGTGAAGGCTATGTCGAATCGTCAGCCATCGGATTGCTGGCAGGTCGTTTCACTGCGGCAGAAAAGCTGGGGCAGACATTGACGCCACCGCCGGGAACAACCGCATTCGGTGCCCTGCTCGGTCATATAACGGGTGGGCACATCGTTGCCGATGACGAACCGGGCAAGCGTTCGTTCCAGCCGATGAATGTGAATTTCGGCCTGTTCCCGCCCGTCGACGTTCCGAAGCCGGAAGGCAAGCGTCTGCGCGGCAAGGAAAAGACTGTTGCCAAGAAACGCGCGCTTTCCGCACGTGCTCTGGCTGATTGCCGTCAATGGCTGGACTTGGGGCTGGGCTCGGGGCTAGGACCGGCTGAGTGATATTGCGATGGGCTTCGTTCGATTGAACTAAAGCCCATCGGCTCTGGCTGCTCAGAAATTGGCTCTAAACATGAGCCATTGCTTTCGGATGGCAGAAATGTCCGCCACCTTTTCCGCAGCCTGTGCGCCCAGGCGTTCGATTGCTCGCAGATAGGCCGGAACAAGCGCCAAAGGCAGAAACGCTGGAACAAGGCTCTTCGGCAGCTGTGACTTGTTCTTCTCGAAAATCGCCAGATGTTCACGCGCGAAAGCAAGCATGATGCTGATCACGCGCTCGACAGCAGCCTTGTCTTCGCCAGCAATGAAAGTCTCGCGGGTCACACCGACTGCCTGCAACATATCGGCAGGTACATAGAGCTGCCCACGCCGCCGATGAATAGGCATAAGGCGAAGCAAGCCGGTTACGGCCTGTGCCACGCCAGCATGGCCGGTTGTTTCCGTCTGCGCCTGCGCGGCATCCCTGTCCAAGATAAAGCCGGCTAACTGGATGATAGCCGATGCGGTTTCACCGCAATAACCTTCCAGATCATTGCAGCTGGGCATCGGGTCATCATAAAGATCGAAGATGCGCGCTTCGCAATAATTGTCGAAAGCAGTTTGCGGCAGTTCATATTTTTCAATGGTGCCGATCAGCGCTGCGGCAACGGGATGCGCTTCTGCACTACCCCTCGCCTCGCCGTTGATGAGATCGCGCCACCATTGCAGCCGGACTTCACCCGGTAGCGGTTCGTGGACCAGATCACGGATACGCGCAACTTCCGCATTAAACGCATACAACGCAGCCAAACCGCCGCGACGATCCTCCGGTGCATAAAGCACTGAAAGATAACGATCCCGGTCAGCTTCGCGTAGCAATGCCAGGCAATGAGCCTCATTCTCGTTCATGATGTCAGTCTACAGCAATCAAGGCTGCCGCGACTGCGCGATCTTCGGCCAGCAGCACATTATAGGTGCGAACGGCAGCGCCCGTGCTCATGGGATCGGAAGAAATACGGTGTTCGCGCAGGATAGCGCGAACGTCTTCGGGGATACGGCGCAGATCCATGCCTGTGCCCACCAGCAGAATTTCAATATCGGATGCCTGTTCAAGGATCATCTTTAGATCGGCTTTGCCCAGTATCGGCGGTGTCGCAGGTTCCCAGCCGTGAATGCCCGAAGGCAGGCAAAGAATGGAGCCGCGATGCGACATTTCGGCGAAACGGAAGCCCCCGTCGCCATAGGCATCAATGGGAGCTCGGCCAGGAAAATGGGCCTCGCGTATCTCTATCCCTTTGGCCATTTTCAGCTTTCCAAATTCAGCGATTGCGCCAGTTCATCATCCATTTGATCGCTGGATTCATCCGGCCCGCGCGGCTTGAGGCCGAACTGAACCAGCAATGGAGCGGCGATGAAGATCGATGAATAGCTTGCAACAATAATACCGACGCTGAGCGCCAGCGCAAAGCTGCGGATATCCGCGCCACCGAAGGCATAGAGCGGAATATGCGCCAGAAATGTCACAAAGGACGTCAGCAAGGTACGCGACAGTGTCTGGTTGATCGAGGCATCGATGATGGCAGGCAATGGTGCGCTTTTATAGACCCGCAGATTCTCGCGCACGCGGTCGTAGATCACGACCGTATCATTCAACGAGTAACCAATGATCGTCAGGATTGCCGCGACGCTCCACAGATTGAACTCCATGCGAAACACGATGAACATACCCGCAAGGATGATAACGTCGTGCAAGGTCGACAGCACCGCGCCAAGCGCGAGTTGCCAGCGGAACCGAACCCATACGTAGATGAAGATGCCGATCAGCGACAGAATAACCGCCAGAATACCGGCGCGGGAAAGCTGTTCCGAAACTGTCGGGCCAACGACTTCAACGCGCTGGAACGAATAATCCTGCTCGAACTCTCCACGCAGTTTCACGGCGACGGTTTGTTCGGCATCGTCGCCAACTTCCTGACTGCCTATAATGACAAGGGCAGAGCGCGGGGACTTTGCCGGCAGGACACGGGCGCTTTCGATGTTGAGTTCGGTAAGGCGCTCGGTGATATCCTCAAGGTTGGCGTCGCCGCTTCGGGCCTGCAACTCGACCATTGAGCCGCCACGGAAATCAATGCCGTAGTTGAAGCCGATATTGACGAACAGCGCTACCACGATGGCGCAGGCCAGCACCGAGATGCCGAGCGTCACGAATTGCAGACGCATGAACGGAATGTGCGTTACAGTCGGAACCAGTTTCAGACGACGCTTCGGCACTTCCTTCGGCTTGGCCGTGCGCACCCACTGCGCGATCAGCAAGCGAGTGAAGGTAAGCGTCGTGAAAAGCGTGGTGCCGATACCAACCGCCACCGTCAGCGCGAAGCCATGAACCGTTCCCGATCCGAGCAGGAACAGGACAAGCGCTGCAATAAGTGTGGTTAGGTTTGCGTCGATGATAGTCGAAAGAGCGCGATAGAAGCCGGATTCCATCGCCTGAACAACAGAATAGCCTTTGCGGCGATCTTCGCGCACGCGCTCATAAATCAGGATGTGGGCGTCAACGGCCAAGCCGATCGTAAGCACCAGACCGGCAATGCTGGCGAGACTGATCGAAGCGCCGATCAGCGAGAGTATGGCTGTCAGGATGATGATGTTGACGGCCAGCGCGATCATGGCGATCACACCAAGGATTCCGTAGGACAAGACCATGAACAAGCCGACTAGCAGTGCCGCAAGCAATGCTGCCAGTGCAGCAGCGCTGGCATAGTCTTCGCCCAAAGCCGATGCGATCGTACGTTCTTCCAGAACCGTTACGTTTTGTGGCAGCGCACCGGACCGCAGCACAACCGCCATGTTGTTGGCGGCCTGAAGATCGAAAGCACCTGAAATCTGCAGCTCGTTGGTGTCGAGCTTCTCATCGACAGCGGGCGCGGAAACGATCTGGTTGTCAACGACGATAGCAAAGCTACCACCAACCAGATGCGATGTTGCTTCGGCAAGGCTTTTGCGGCCTGCATCGTCCAACGTCAGTGTGATGAGAGGCTCAGTATCGTCGTCCGACAGCGTCGCCTTGGCGTCAGTCACATTGGCGCCAGTCAGAATCGGCTGCTTCTTGACGAGATAGCCGACCGGCGGATCGTCATAGGAATAAATGATTTCACTGTCAGCCGGTGGCGTGCCACGAATGGCGTCATCCGGCGACATGGTGCTGTCTACAGCGCGGAAAGAGAAGTCGCCGCGAACGCTGAGAATGTCTTTCAGAAGCTGCGCGTCATAAACGCCGGGAACTTCGACCCGAATCTGATTGCGGTTTTCCGCTTCAACAAGAGGTTTGCCATAACCAAGCTCCTCCAGGCGCTGCCGCATAATATTGGCTGTGCGCTCGAGGTCGCCTCGTCCCGCATTCTGCACTTGCAGGACCAGACGAGAGCCGCCGGAAAGATCAAGCCCGAGGGCGATCTGCTGCTTCGGCAGGAAATTTGGCAGCTTCGCCAACGTTTCACGCGAGAAAAAGTTAGGGGATGCGATGATGAAACTCACGAGAACCGCGAGCCAGATCAGGGCAGATTTCCAGCGTGAAAAATAGAGCATAGAGCAGCAATTCCGTATCAGCTTGGATAGAGCATGCCGGAGTTCACCTGTTGCGAACCGCTCTCCGGCGTCGTGGCACGCGCATCGTATATTAGCGCACACCGAATAATGCGCAGGCCCCGGTTATGGAAATCTTACCGGGGCCTGCGTGTCGTAAAAAGAATTACTTGTTCTTGTTGTCGGCGACGGGCTCGCCTTTGACGCGAACATCCATCAGCGTGCTGCGCATGACGCGAATGCGAACGCCTTCAGCGATTTCGACTTCAAGTTCGTTGTCGTCAACAACCTTCTGTACCTTGCCGACAATGCCGCCGCCGGTCACGACGGTATCGCCGCGACGAACCTGGGTCAGCATTTCCTGACGCTTCTTCATCTGGGTCCGCTGCGGGCGGATGATAAGGAAGTACATGATCACGAAGATCAGGATGAACGGCAGAATGCTCATGAGCATATCTGGTCCAACAGCGCCGCCGGATGCCTGAGCGAAAGCCGGTGTTACGAACATTAGGAACTCCTCTGAAGTCTCGAAGACAAATTATTATCGGCATTACAATGGTTAGCGCGCCAAATGCAACCGGCGATGACCTCGCCTGCGCCAAGGTCGCACACTTTTCGCCTCCGCTGTGACATGTTAAGCCGTTACCCCTATCATCAGGGGCATGAAATGACGACCGAAGACATACTCAGCCAGAAACTGGACCGTTTGATCGCCGCTCTGGAACGCATTGCGCCACCGGAAGCCAAAACACCCGATCTTGATGCCGCAGACTGCTTTGTCTGGGCTCCCGAACGACTGACCCTGGATCCGGTCAGCCATGTTAACCGAGTGGATATCGCACTGATCCGTGGCGTAGATTTGGTACGTGACCAGCTCGTAGACAATACCCGCCGCTTCGCAAAGGGATTTCCAGCCAATAATGTGCTGCTCTGGGGCGCGCGCGGCATGGGCAAATCCTCGCTCGTCAAGGCTGCGCAGGCCAGCGTGAATGCAGAAATGCCGGACCGCGTTCCGCTCAAGCTGATCGAAATTCATCGCGAGGATATCGATAGCCTTCCAACATTGATGAACCTCATCAAGGAAACGGACTATCGCTTCATCCTGTTCTGCGACGACCTTTCCTTCGATCATGACGATACGTCCTACAAATCGCTCAAGGCGGCGCTTGAAGGCGGCGTGGAAGGTCGCCCCGGCAATGTGATCTTCTATGCGACGTCGAACCGGCGTCATCTGATGCCGCGCGACATGATCGACAATGAGCGTTCAACGGCAATCAATCCTTCGGAAGCCATTGAGGAAAAAGTATCGCTTTCAGACCGTTTCGGTCTCTGGCTTGGCTTCCACAAATGCAGCCAGGACGATTATCTCGCCATGGTTGACGGCTATGCGGCTTATTTTAAGCTGGCTTACGATCCGGCCAAGATGCATGCCGAAGCGCTGGAATGGTCCACGACACGCGGAAACCGTTCGGGACGTGTTGCATGGCAATATATCCAGGATCTGGCAGGTCGCCTCGGGATTGCGATGTAAAACGATGAACCGACCATAAAAAGAAAGGCGGGCTTTTGGCCCGCCTTTCTTTAGTTGAACATTTTTTATCAGGATTCCAGATACTTGTTAGGATTGACCGGAGACGAATTCTTGCGCACTTCGAAATGCAGCTTCGGAGACTTCGCGTTGCCGCTCATACCCGACTTTGCAACTTCTTCGCCGCGACGAACCTTCTGCCCACGTTGAACCAGTATCTGGCTGTTGTGACCGTAAACAGTGACAAGGCCATTATCGTGACGGATCAGAACCGTCTGTCCGAATTCCTTGAGACCGTCACCGGCATAAATGACGACACCGTTTTCAGCAGCCTTCACCGACGTACCTTCCGGAACCATAATGTCGATGCCGTCGCTCACCGATGTACCGTCACGCTGGCCGAAGCTTGCGAGAATACGACCACGTACCGGCCAGCGCATCTGGGAAATGCCGGTTGAGGAAGGCGCTGCCGCCTGATCCTTCTCGGCATCCTCGATCACCTTGTTGCTCGCCTGTGGCGGCGTGTAAGGCTTCACATCTGCATTGGCGGTCGGTGCCGCGGCTGCTTTGGCCGGATTTTCCGGCGGCTGCGAAACCGCTGCAACCTGCGTTGCATTACCTGCTGCGGCAGAAGGAATGACGAGTGCCTGGCCGACGCGGATAGCGCCGTTCGACAGACCGTTTGCCTTCTTCAACTGCTCGATAGGAACATTGTGCTTCTGCGCAATGGAGAAGAGCGAATCGCCACTCTTAACCGTGTATGTACCGTTCGGCGCCGGCGGCGTCGTAGCATTTGCGCCTGCCGAAGCCATATCGTTTGCCGAAGGCTTCTTGCCGTTGACGGCAGGTGCCTGCGGGACAACCGCGATGTTGTTATCCGTTGGCCGTGGCATGGATGGGTTCGCCGGAAGCTGACCGAGAACCTTTTCCTGCGCGCCATTTACGGTGTTGCGCGTAGATGTTGCCGCGCTGGCAACTTTGGTTTCAGCGGCATTGACCGTGTTGTTCACACGGTTTGCGGCCATATCCTGCGCCTGCCCGACGTGATTCTGAATGTTATTGGATGCCGCTGCGACCGGAGCCTGAACCGACTGTCGTGCTGCCGCCACAGGCGCTGCCATCGGCGCAGAAGACACCGGAGGCAGTGAATTGCGCTGAACGGAACCGCTCGATGCGGGAGCTACGGGAGCCGCAGATGCATAAAGATCGCCAGCCGGCTGCTGTGCGACACGCTGACTGGACGTAGAGCCCGTACTGATACCATCAGTGAAGCGCATCGTATCGGCACTGCACCCGGCACCAAAACCGGCAATCAGAACGATCGCGACATTCCGCAGGAGACGTTCAGACGTGTGCTGCAAAATTTGTAAACGCATGTTCAACTCGCCCATACTCGAAACTCAGTAAGGTGATTAAAACGCGTTAATGTTACTCTCTGGTTAAGAACGGTAAATCTTCGAAAAAAGATTCACCAATTAAATACCATAAGCGCACAAAGCGACCGAAAGCCCTCCCCGGTGCGGACGGAGAGAGCCTGATAGCCATCATTTTGACGAATCGATACGCGCGCCGATCACAGAACGGACGAGACACCCTCGATGAAAGGCTGGTAGCGGACCGCCATCAGGTCCTCCTGCTCGAATCGGCTGCCGACCTTGGCGATGCGGGTCATGACCTGCCGACCATCGCCTGGGCCGATCGGGGCGATCAGCACGCCGTGCGTTGCCAGCAAATCGACGAAATGGCGTGGCACTTCTTCAAAGGCGAGCCAGATCAGGATACGGTCAAAGGGGCCCCCCGGCATTCCATGGCGACCATCGGCATGTTTGACCATGATGTTTTCGCGCTTCAGCGATACGAACTGCTGCAAGGCGTGATCACAAAGCTTGCGATAACGCTCAACGGTCGTGACGCGACCGGCCAACGACGACATGACAGCCGCCGTGAAACCCGACCCGGTTCCGATCTCCAGCACCCGATGACCCGGCTCCAGCTTGAGCGCGGCAATGGCGCGGGCCTGCTCATCAATCCCCTCCATGTACTCGCCGCAGTCAAGCGGCGCGGTACGGGGACTATAGGAAAGATGAGACCACGACGACGCGAGAAAGCTCTGGCGCGGTGTGGACTCGATGGCTGCAAAGAGGCGCGGATCGTCAATCCCATATCCGCGCATCCGCATAACGAAGGATATAAATCCTTCTCTGTCCGAAAGCCGTGGGCGCTCAGACGCTGCCTGCCTCATGCTTCAACCCCAAGTGCTGCGCTCAATTCTGCCCGCACCTTATGCGCGGTCAGATCAAGGTGCAACGGGGTTACCGAAATGCAATCGGAACGAATGGCTGCGATATCGCTGTCGTCCGCGACCGGCGCTTTGCCCCGACCAAAATGCAGCCAGAAATACGGGAAGCCGCGTCCGTCGCGACGCTCATCGAGGCGTGCGTCATGGCTGAGCTTGCCTTGAGCCGTAACGCGCGTTCCCTTGACTTCATCCGCACCGCAATTCGGGAAGTTGAGGTTCAGCAGGACGCCTTCCGGCCATCCTGCTTCCATCAGCTTGCGGATAAGGTCAGGGGCGTGGGTTTCTGCCGTTTCCCAAGGCACGATGCGGCGGTCGCCTTCATATTCATATTCCTGCGACAGTGCGATGGACCGGACGCCGAGCAGCGTGCCTTCCATAGCGCCGGCCACAGTGCCCGAATAGGTGACATCGTCGGCAATATTCGCACCGGAGTTCACGCCCGAAAGAATGAGATCGGGCGCACCCGGCAGAACGTGGCGCACACCCATGATGACGCAATCGGTCGGCGTACCGCGCAATGCGAAATGGCGGTCATCGATCTGGCGAAGGCGGAGTGGTTCCGACAGCGTCAGCGAATGCGCGAGGCCGCTCTGGTCGGTTTCCGGAGCGACTACCCAGACATCGTCGGAGAGCTTGCGTGCGATCCGCTCCAGAACTGCGAGGCCTTCAGCGTGGATACCATCATCGTTCGTCAGCAGAATTCGCACGTCGTCACTCCTTCATTTATCAATAAATGTGATTCACGCAGCTTTCTCTATCCGCGTGAGGCCGCCCATGTATGGCTGCAATGCTTCAGGAATATGAATGCTGCCATCTTCTTCCTGATAATTTTCCATGACAGCGATCAGCGCACGACCGACGGCGACACCCGAACCGTTCAGCGTATGCACGAAACGGGTCGATTTCTCGCCTTCCGGACGATAGCGGGCATTCATGCGACGTCCCTGGAAATCACCGCAGACCGAGCAGCTGGAGATTTCGCGATAGGCGTTCTGGCCAGGCAGCCATACTTCAATATCGTAAGTCTTCTGTGCGCCGAAGCCCATATCGCCGGTGCAGAGCACGACGGTACGGAACGGCAGACCAAGGCGTTTCAGCACTTCTTCTGCACAGGCGGTCATTCGCTCATGCTCTTCAACCGAGCTGTCGGCATCGGTGATCGACACCATTTCCACTTTCAGGAACTGGTGCTGGCGCAGCATGCCGCGCGTGTCGCGACCGGCGGAACCCGCTTCTGAACGGAAGCATGGGGTCAGCGCCGTGTAGCGCTGGGGAAGCGACTTAGTATCGACGATTTCATCTGCAACCAGATTGGTCAGCGGAACTTCGGCGGTTGGAATCAGCCAGCGGCCGTCCGTGGTGCGGAACAGGTCTTCCGAGAATTTCGGTAGCTGGCCGGTGCCGTAGACAGCTTCGTCGCGCACCATCAGCGGCGGCATCGTTTCGGTATAGCCGTGTTCCATGGTGTGCAGGTCGAGCATGAACTGGCCAAGCGCACGTTCAAGACGCGCAAGCGGCCCCTTCAACACGGTAAAGCGCGAACCTGCGAGCTTTGCAGCGCGCTCAAAATCCATGTAGCCGAGCGCCTCGCCTAGCTCGAAATGTTCCTTCGGCTGGAAGGCAAAGTTGCGCTGGTTGCCGACGCGACGAACTTCGACATTGTCGCTTTCGTCCTTGCCGAGCGGTACGTCTTCAAGCGGAATATTGGGGATGGTCGACAGGGCGTCGTTCAGTTCCTTGGTCAGGCGACGTTCTTCATCTTCGGCCTGAGCAAGAAAATCCTTCAACTCGGCGACTTCGGCCTTCAGCTTGTCAGCCGTTGCTGCGTCCTTCGCAGCCATGGCCTTGCCGATTTCCTTCGAGGCAGCGTTGCGGCGCTCCTGGGCGGCCTGAACCTTGCCGACATATTCGCGGCGTTTTTCATCCAGCGCCATCAATTCGGACGACAGCGACTGAGCCCCACGCTTGGCGAGCGCTTTGTCGAGGGTTTCAGGGTTTTCGCGAATCCATTTGATGTCGAGCATGGGAAAAGCCGTTTCGTGAAATTGAACAGAAGCGAGGCCGCACAACCTGCGACCTCACAGAATTATCGCGACAAATCAGGACGATGAAGCGTTGTTTTCAGCGTCGGAAGCTTCCTGCGCCTCATCCCGCTTCTTCTCGATCATGCGAGCCACGATGATTGAAATCTCGTAGAGAAGGATTGTCGGCAAGGCAAGGCCGATCTGGCTCGCCGGATCGGGCGGAGTAAGCACCGCCGCGACGATGAAAGCGATGACAATTGCGTATTTGCGCTTGTCCTTCAGGCCAGCCGAGGTCACCAGACCGACGCGAGCCATCAGGCTCGTCACGACCGGTAGCTGAAAAACCAGGCCGAAAGCGAAGATGAGCGTCATGATGAGGCTCAGATATTCCGATACTTTCGGAAGGAGCGAAATCTGCACTTCGCCGCTGCCGCCAGTTTGCTGCATTGCGAGGAAGAACCACATCACCATTGGCGTAAAGAAGAAGTAGACGAGCGCGCCCCCGGTCAAGAACAGGATCGGCGATGCGATCAGGAACGGCAGGAACGCCATACGCTCATGCTTGTAGAGGCCGGGTGCCACGAACTTGTAGATCTGCGCGGCAATGATCGGAAATGCCAGCACGATGCCGCCGAACATGGCGACCTTCACCTGCGTGAAGAAGAATTCCTGCGGCGCAGTATAGATCAGCTCTGCTTTCGAACGATCCATGCCCGCCCAGTCGAGCGCCCACTGATAAGGCACGACGAGCAGGTTGAAGAGCTGTTTTGCGAACGCGAAACAGAAAATAAATGCCACGAAAAATGCCAGAATTGCCCAGATCAGGCGGCGGCGCAGCTCGATCAGGTGCTCAAGCAGAGGCGCTGCGCTCTGTTCGATTTCGTCCTCGTCGCGTTTCACGCTTTGGTTCCTGTCTTCTTCGTGGTCTTCTTGGCAGTTGCGGCAGCAGCCTTGGCTGTTTCCGGTTTCGCCGCTGCGGGCTTTTTGGCAGCAGGCTTTGCGACGGAAACCGCCTTCGGAGCAGCTTTCGCTTTGGCTGTCTTGGCTTCGGTCGCGTTATTCTCTGCCTTCGGTGCAGCCTTGCGGGTGGTCTTCTTCGGCGCTACGGCTTTTTCCGCGGCTGGCTTCACAGCAGGCGGAACCGGTGCGCCACCGGCATCGACCGGCGTCGTCACTTCAGCGACTTTATCAGGTGTCGCCGGCGACATGGACGATGTGGACTGGAGGCCGGCACGCAAATCCTCGCCTGCACTTCGAATCGGATCGAACACTTGCGTGATTTTTGAGCGCGGATCGAGCTTGCGGGTCTCATCGATGATGGTTTTGACGTCGTCAAGCTCGGCCTCTTTCAAGGCTTCGTCGAACTGCTGCTTGAACTCGTTGGCGGTCGCACGCATGCGCGCTGTAGCCTTGCCGAATGCACGCAGCATTTTCGGCAAATCCTTGGGACCGACCACCACGATCATCACGATCGCAATAATCAGAAGTTCAGACCAACCGATGTCGAACATATTCTTGATACCCCGCGCAATTCGCGCGCGCGTCCCGTCTTTCGGCGGAAAACCGCACTTGTAAATGGCAAAATATGCTGCGCGCGCTTGCACGTGCGCAGCATGCTTTATCCGTTAGATCAGGACTTGGTGGTTTTCTTGACGTCGTTGACGGTTTCGTCAGCCTTGGCGTCGATCGTACGACCCGCATCCCTGGCTTCATCCTTGGCGTCTTCGTCGGACATGCCCTGCTTGAAGTTCTTGATGCCCTTGGCAACATCACCCATCAGCTCGGGAATCTTGCCGCGGCCAAACAGAAGAAGGACAACCGCCAGGACGATCAGCCAGTGCCAGATGGAAAAGCTACCCATTTTATTCCTCTCATTGCCGCGAACGCGCGGCATGTTCCTGCAATGCCAGTTACGATTTAAGCGCTTTCAACAAATCTTTCAAAC
Source organism: Brucella tritici (assembly GCF_008932285.1). Taxonomy (NCBI): domain Bacteria; kingdom Pseudomonadati; phylum Pseudomonadota; class Alphaproteobacteria; order Hyphomicrobiales; family Brucellaceae; genus Brucella; species Brucella tritici. Next base: position 334,012 of record NZ_WBVY01000001.1, on the reverse strand, counting down.
AGAAGTGTGACGGTGAACGGCTCTGCAGCAAATAAAATTCACTTGAAAGGGCAGACTGAGACTATTCACCACGTGGGGCGAGCAGGCCAAGGCTCTCCAGATCGATATCTTCGAGCGGCTCTTCGTCTTCTGTCAGCTCGTCGGGGTCGATATTCGGTACCGGAACGGCAAAGCTCGACGGCATACGTGCAGAAAGCAGCCCTGCCCCCCGTAGCTCTTCCAATCCGGGCAGATCACGGATTTCAGGCAGGCCGAAATGGTCAAGAAATGTGTCTGTTGTACCGTAGGTAACCGGACGACCGGGTGTCCGACGGCGACCGCGCAATTTTATCCAGCCGGTCTCCATCAGAACATCCAGCGTACCCTTTGAGGTCTCCACACCGCGAATGTCTTCCAGCTCGGCACGCGTGACCGGCTGGTGATAGGCGATGATGGCCAGCACTTCCATCGCAGCGCGGGACAGCTTGCGCTGCTGCACAGCTTCGCGGCTCATGAGAAAGGCGAGATCGGGAGCGGTACGGAACGCCCATGCGCTACCGACCTGAACGAGATGCACGCCGCGCGTTTCATATATTTTCTGCAAATGCTTCAAAACTGGCACGACGTCCACATTGGCTGGCAGGCGTTCTGCCAATGCGCGTTCGGAAACCGGTTCGGAAGAGGCAAAGACAATGGCCTCGACAATGCGCGCGAGGTCAGCAAGTCCCTGTGTCGAGACAGAAACCTCTGTTTCGATCTGATCATCGTCACTATCGATTTCAGCCAGATTTCGACGTTCCGCTTCAGACATCCTCGTCCTCATCCAATTCGCTGATATCTCCTGTCGCCCGTATGTAGATCGGCTCGAAAGGAGCGTTTTGCCTGACTTCCAGCTTGCCTTCGCGCACAAGTTCAAGACTGGCGGCGAAGGAACTCGCAAGCGCCGAAGCCCTCTCGCGCGGCGAAAGCGCATAATCGATCAGGAAACGGTCGAGAGAAATCCAGTCCCCCACTGACCCCATCAAACGCACAAGCGCCACCCGCGCTTCTTTCAACGACCAGACTGCCCGCCTGGCAATCTGCACCTGCGAAACGGACTGTCGCTGCCGCTGCGAAGCATAGGCGGTGAGAAGGTCGTATAATGTCGCAGAAAACTGGCTGGTCCTGTCCACCATAACCATTTCTGGCATGCCGCGCGCAAAGACATCCCGCCCCAGCCGGTTGCGGTTGACGAGTTTTGCCGCCGCATCGCGCATGGCTTCAAGTCTCTTCAAACGGTAATGCAACGAAGCAGCCAGTTCTTCACCGGTCGCTCCATCATCGCCCTGTTGCTTCGGGATCAGCAGTTTCGACTTGAGATAGGCAAGCCACGCCGCCATGACGAGATAGTCGGCGGCAAGTTCAAGGCGCAAGGCGCGTGCCTGTTCCACGAATACCAGATACTGCTCTGCGAGCGCCAGAACGGAGATACGGGCGAGATCGACGCGCTGGCTCCGCGCAAGGTGGAGCAGCAGATCAAGCGGACCTTCAAATCCCTGCACATCGATGAGAAGCGACGGCTCGCTTTCACTGCGCTCGGAATCGCCCTGCCACAGCGCATCCATCGGCACGAGCGTACCGTCTTTGCCGTCTGCGTCTGCTCCCGATGCCGCCAAACCCGTTTCCCTGCTGATAAGGTCCACCGGCGGTTCAGTCCGCCGGTGAAGTCAGTTTACCAAGTTTTGACGATTACGCTATCAGTTCGAACATGGCGTTGAATTCTGCGCGCAGTTCGTCCTCATCGGAAAGATCGGGGTCGCCCGCATAGACTTCCGCCAGATCGGCACGACGCTTCGCCTTGCCTTCAAGAACCGGCACACGCGCCGCAACCTGCTTCAGTTCTTCCATCACGCCTGCGCAATAGAGAACCATATCGCAACCGGCACCGATGATGCCGTCCGCAATATCGCCAAGCCCGCCCGAGAGCGCCTTCATGGAAATGTCGTCGCTCATAACGAGACCGTCAAACTGAATGACATCGCGAATGATCGTATTGATGACGGTCGGCGACAATGTCGACGGGCGCTGCGGATCAATGCAATCGAACACGACATGCGCCGTCATTGCCATTGGCAGGTCATTGAGCGCCTTGAACGGCACAAAATCATGCGCAACCAGTTCATTCAGGGGAACGGTGACACGCGCCAGTTCCTTGTGGGTGTCTGCAAACGCACGACCGTGCCCCGGCATATGCTTGACCACAGGCAGCAAACCGCCGGCAAGCAGACCTTCAGCAGCAGCTCGCCCCATCTCGGCAACCGCGTGCGGATTCTTGGAATAGGCCCGGGCACCGATGACATCATGTGCGCCTTCGACGGGTACGTCCAGAACCGGCAGGCAGTCCACATTGACGCCAACCTTCAGCAAATCGAATGCGTGCAGGCGGGCATGAAGCCATGCGGCGCGCAGGCCAGCTTCGCGATCACGCGCATAGATCGCACCGACTTCCGAGGCCGAAGGATAATTTGGAACAAGCGGTGGACGAAGGCGCTGAACGCGGCCACCTTCCTGATCGATGAAAACCGGCGTCTGGTCCCGGCCCGTCAGGTCGCGCATATGCGCCGTCAGCTCGGAAACCTGTTCCAGACTTTCGACATTGCGCGCAAAAAGAATAAAGCCCCATGGTCTTTCATCGCGGAAAAACGCGATTTCGTCCTCGGTCAGTTTCGTTCCCGACACACCGGCAATCCATGCCTTGCACTCTTTCATGCGCTCTTCCCCAAAATTGTCTGGAAATGCTGTACTCAAACACCCCTGCCCCGGTCTAACCGAAAAGAACAAGGCTAGTGGTCTGATTCCGACATTTGCATCCCTCGGATATGAGCGCCGGGCAAATGTCGAAATCAAAAAGACCACTAGTAACTTTATGAATCTAGTGGATTTTTCGAATTTGACGTTTGAAACGAGATTTATATCGGAAGGGTATCAAACGTCAAATTCAATCCACTAGATAGTGGACCATGAAAAAGGGCGACCGAGGCCGCCCTTTCAATAATCAATGTCCGACAAATCACTGCGTCACAAAGCAGCTGCCGCCAGCGGACTTGAGGCGTCCGCAAAGTGCGGATGCGTCTTCCTTGGAGCCCCCCTGAACGCGGACACGATAGTAGGTGCCTTTGCCCGGAATGTCGGCACGCTTGATGTCGACGCTGCGGCCACCGATCACGCTGCCATATTTCTGGGCCATGTTGGCATAGGACTTCTGAGCCAGCTCGGCTGATGGTTGCGACGCAATCTGGATGAAATAACCGCCTGCACCTGCTGCCGAAGCAACCTGCGGCGCTGCCGGAGCTGGAGCAGGATTGGCAGCAGCCGGGGCCTGCGTGCGCTGCGGAACATTGCCGACGATGTTGACCGGCTGTTCAGCAGGCCGTGATGGCACCACCGGAGCACGGACAGGAAGACGCGGCGCTTCCGCAGCCGGCTGAGGCTGTTGTGCCTGAGGAGCCGGTGCAGGTGTTTGCGCAGCCGGTTCTACAGGTGCATTGCCAGCGGCCAGCGCAGCGATTTCATCGCTGCCGGCAGGAGCCACCGGCTGAGCAGTATTGTTTGCCGGAGGCAGTTGCGAAACGGTTTCCTCCGGTGCCGAAGAAGGCTGGACGATAGAACCATCCGGGCGAACGATCATGGTTTCCACTTCGCGCGGCTGGACCAACGGCGCATTGTGGTTCGCGTTCTGATTCTCGACCGGGGCATTGTTCGCTACGGGCTGCTCGTCTGGCGTATTGTCCGCCATGTTCTCGCTGTCATCAGTACCGGAAATATCCACCGGCTCTTCACCGGAAGTAATCAGGGACTTTTGTTCCGGATTATTCGGCAGCGTACCCGCAACGCGATCATAAACCGCCTTGTCCTGGTTTGGCACCGTAGCACCGCCCGGATTTTCCGGCTGCATCTTGATCGGCTGATTGTCGGCGCGAATCACGACCGGTTCACCGGAGCCGCTTCCTCCGAGGAAATGATAGCCGATCCCGCCAAGAAGCACCGCCACACCGGCCACGCTGGCCAGAATGAGGCCGCGACGGCCACGAACCGGACGATTGCGATAGGCCTCGGCGGCGCTGCCAAGATCGTCTTCCGCCTGCATCGCAGCGCGTTCGCCATAGTCGCCGCCTTCAAGGGTCTGTGCGCCCTGGGCTGCCCAATGATTGTAGAAGTCGTCTTCATTGCCCAATGGATTGGAGGCTTTTGACTGCGCTGGCGCCTGGGCCGTTGCCTGCGAGCGACCATATGCCCCCGCAGCAGCGGCAGCACCAACGCCCATTGCGGCAGCGCCCACGGCAGCACCGAGGCTGGCGCCGGAGTTTGGCAGATAGCTCGAAGCGCTTTCGCGGAATATGTCCTCAAAAGCCCTGTCAGCTTCGCTCTGCGCGTCGGTCTTAGCCGTTTCATCCACACCGACCGTATTAAAGACCTCGGCGAATTCCGCTTCGAGATCAGTCAGTCCGGCATTGGTTTCTTCTTCGCCGTAATTGATTTCCGGCAAATCGAGGGAATGCGTCTGCTCGACTTTTTCTTCGGCCACGCTCAAGGTTTCGACTTCGGGTGCAGGCGCGCTGACCGCAGCCGCATGAGCACTGCCGAACTGCGAGAACGAAGCCGGAGACGAGCGGTAATCGTCGTCGGGGCGTACCGCATGTGCGTAGGCAGTGGCTTCTTCTACAGGTTCCGAGCTCAGATCGAGGTCGTCTTCCGTGAAGAAATCATCTTCGCTGAAAACATTCTCGTCCTGAATGCTGGAAACATCGCCAGACGTTTCAAAACCAAAATCATCTTCCGAAAGGCTTATTTCATCCAGCTCCGAAAGATCGTCTTCCGTGCCTTCAGCAGCGATTGCGGCGGCTGTTTCCTCAACATCGAAGGAAAAATCGTCTTCGAAAGAGAAATCATCCTCGTCATCAAGCGAAGGCGCTGAAACCGCAACAGGTGCAAAATCAGCCTGTGGCGCGGTTGCTACCGCGTCCTGCCCTGCAACGCCTGAGGAGAAATTGCTCCGCGTATAGTATGGATACCCCGCAGGCACAGCCTGAGGCTGAGCGGCGTAGGTTTCGACAGCCGCAGCCGCCTGTGGCGCGGCATCATAGGCTGGCTCATCAAGTCGCAAATCGTCGAAATGCAGGTCTTCCAACTCCTGCTCGTCCTGATATCCGATATTCTGCACAGGCACCACGTCGTGGTGGACATAGGGTTCCTCTGCAGGGGCGACAGGGGACGTGACTTTGGAAAAGTGGGCCTCGTCGTGAGACACCGGCTGCGGCTCGTCACCGAACAGGAGATTTTCCAGTTCGTCCTCAAGCGAGACCGGCGCTGTAACGGCGGCATAGGACTGCTCTGCCGGCTCGACAGCCTGAACGTTCCAGTCATGATCGCGCGCAGGCTGGTAAGCCTCTTCATGCGGCTCAATGGCTGCCTGATAGATCGTCGGATCGTAATCGGTCTCATCGATATGGAGCGGTTCGACAGTCTCCCGGCGAACATAGACCGATGATGATGCGGCATAGCTCTCATCGTTCGAATCGCGCGCAGCCGAATAATCGCTGTAGTCGAATTGCGGCACCGGTTCGCTACGATCAGCTTCTTCAAACTCAAGTGCTTCGAATGAGGGCGCTTCCAATTCCGGCGCCTGCTCATCTTCATCCATCTGAAGATCAAGCTCGTCTTCCAGAGCCGAAGCAAGTTCTTCCTCATGAATCAGAGGTTCATCCAACAGATGAGAATCATCGTGCGTGGGCGTCGCTGCGAACTGTGAGTGGTCCGTAGGCTGAGAATAATCATTGAAGTCACCGAGCAATTCGCGCTCCAGATCCAGCGATGGATCGAAGCCCGGCTCTGTCCGGTTGTCTTCAAAGTAACTAGGTCGGCGCTCATTCCAAGCGACGTTGTCATCAGCAGGCGTGCCGAAGTCCATGATCCGTGACAGTTCCATCAGTGGATCGTCTTCGTGCAACGGACGCTCGCCGTAATTACGGGGATTTGCACTGCTGTCCGTCATGGCGTGTTCCTAACTCAAACCCTGGACGTCGCAAGACGTCTCCATACATTGCTTTTTAGCGAGGCAATGTGGGCAAAAGTTGACGGAAGTTTCCTGCGCCAGAAGGAAGACCAATGACTTGCGTTCATTATGGCCTTCCACCTGTTCGACTTGCCAACTTTTGCCTTCAATCAGTCTTTCGACCTGAAAAGCTTTGTGACAGCCGCCTGATCTCCGAAGTCATCTCGAACCGCATAGCGCGGCCTGCACACTGCGGAGACCATTCTTCGAGTATAATCCGTCTCAAACGGCTTTCACCTTCGAACTATACTCTAGCGCATTTCCGTTGGAGCATCCGCACCGATTATCGTCAATCCGGAAGTCAGCACATCGGAAACAACCTGTACCAGCCCTAGCCTGGCTAATGACAAGTCTGGATCGTTAACCTTAATAAAACGTAAGTCCGGGTTCTCTGTGCCTCTATTCCACTGCGAATGGAACGCGCTGGCGAGGTCATAAAGGTAGAAAGCAAGCCGATGCGGCTCCTGATGAACGGCTGCAGCCTCGATCAGACGCGGATATTCTGCCAGCTTGCGAACGAGTGCAATTTCGCTTTCGTCGGTCAGCTTGTCGAAATGCGCAGCCATGCCGACTCGGTCGAGATCGGCGAGACCAAGCTGGTCCGCAGCCTGACGGAAAACCGAATGGCAACGTGCGGAAGCATATTGCACGTAGAAGACGGGATTATCCTTGGACTGCTCCGTCACCTTGGCAAAATCGAAGTCCAGCGGCGCATCGTTCTTCCGGTAAAGCATCATGAAGCGAACCGGGTCACGACCGACTTCGTCCACCACATCGCGCAGCGTGATAAACTCACCTGACCGCTTCGACATGCGCACAGGTTCACCATCGCGGAAAAGCTTGACCAACTGGCAGAGCAACACCGTCAGCTTGGCCTTGCCGTCGGAAACAGCTCTTGCGACCGCTTCCAGACGCTTGACGTAACCGCCATGGTCGGCGCCCAGCACATAGATCATCTCGTTGAAGCCGCGGTCGTACTTGTCCTTGAAGTATGCCACGTCGCCCGCAAAATAAGTGAAAGCCCCGTCAGACTTCATCAAAGGACGATCGATATCGTCACCCACTTCCGTCGAACGGAACAAGGTCTGCTCGCGATCTTCCCAGTCTTCCGGCAACTGCCCCTTTGGCGGCGGCAGCTTGCCCTTATAGACATGGCCCTTGAGCGTCAGATCGTTGATTGCATTGCGAATCGCCCGTGCGTGATCGACATGCAGCTTGCGCTCGGAGAAGAACACATCATGGTGCACATTGAGCGCATCCAGATCAGCGCGGATCATCGCCATCATGGCATCGATCGTGCGATCCTTTACGAGAGCAAGCGCTTCGGCTTCCGGCATTTCCAGAAGCTTCGTGCCAAACTCCTTGGCAAGTTCCTGCCCGACCGGAACGAGATAGTCTCCGGGATAAAGACCAGACGGAATTTCGCCGATATTTTCGCCGAGCGCTTCGCGGTAGCGCAGCATGACGGACCGTGCCAGTACATCGATCTGCGCACCAGCATCGTTGATGTAATATTCCTTGACCACATCATAGCCAGCGAATTTCAGCAGATTGGCCAACACATCGCCGACGACTGCGCCACGGCAATGACCGACATGCATCGGGCCGGTGGGGTTTGCCGAAACATATTCGACATTGACCTTCGATCCTGTGCCAAGCTTCGAGCGGCCGAAATCCGTGCCTTCGTTCAGCATCGCGGAAAGTTCGCGCTGCCAGTAGGTAGCCTTCAGACGCAGATTGATGAAGCCCGGACCGGCGACATCGACAGTTTCGACATCTTCGTCCGCGGCAAGAGCCTCGGCGATACGACCGGCAAGTTCACGCGGATTCTGACCGACGGCCTTGGAGAGCACCATCGCAGCATTGGTGGCAATATCACCATGGGAAGCATCTCGCGGCGGCTCGACACCGATGCGCGAAAGATCAAGTTCGCCACCGTCTTTCGGTTTCAGATCAATATCTTGCAACGTCTTTTTGATACGTGCGTCGAAATCTGCAAAGATATTCATGGTCTGTCCTGTCAGGCTTACGCCGGGCTTTGTTTTGTCGCATTGTCCTACGCAAAACCGCTTCGCACTTTTGCTGGAAATGCTCTAATCCTGTGCGGAATCCAGCTAAACTGCCGATAGATGCCGCTTCGTTTGGCCCCGATTAAGCTAAATCGGGTGTGTGGTCAAACAATCGTCGGTGTTCTCGCACGGCATAATTGTCAGTCATCCCCGCCAGATAGTCGGCAACCCGCCGCGCCCGAGCCGCCTCATCCAGCGTCTCGCAGCCAGATTGCCACTCTGGCGGCAAGATCGAGGGGTTGGCGAAACAGGTATCAAAGAGGTCCTGCAATATCTTGTCCGCAGCATGCCTGCGCACCACGACGCTGTCGTGGAAATAGAGGTTCTTGAACAGAAACCGCTTCAGCACCTTTTCGTCGGTGCGCATGGCATCGGAAAACGCCACCAGTGCATGCGACTGGCCGTGCACATCTTCCACGCTTTGTGGCTTCGCCGCTGCCAGACGACGTTGGGTCTCTTCGATCACATCTTCCACCATGATGGTGATCTGCCTGCGCACCAGTTCATGTCCGGTTCGCACGGGATCAAGATCCGGATAACGTGTCCGCACGAGATCGAGCAGGCGCTTCGTCAACGGTACGTCATCAAGAGCTTCAAGGCTCAAAAGCCCTGCCCGCAGACCGTCATCAATATCATGGGCATTATAGGCAATATCGTCGGCAATGGCCGCACATTGCGCTTCCAGACTGGCGAACCGCGTGAGCTCCAGATCATAGCGTTCATTGAAATCGAGAATCGGCAATGGAACAGCAACATCCGGATGCGTCGCAAACGCGCCCAACAGAGGCCCGTTGTGCTTGACCAACCCCTCCAGCGTTTCCCACGAGAGATTAAGCCCGTCGAAATCTGCATATCGATGTTCGAGCTTGGTCACGATCCTGAGCGACTGCGCATTATGATCGAACCCACCAAATGGCTTCATGCGCTCGTTGAGCGCTTCCTCTCCGGTATGACCGAAGGGTGTGTGGCCAAAATCGTGGACAAGCGCCACCGCCTCGGCCAGATCTTCATCGAGCCGCAATGCGCGAGCCAAGGCCCGCGCAATCTGGGCAACTTCTATCGTGTGCGTAAGACGTGTGCGGTGATGATCGCCTTCATGAGCGATGAAAACCTGCGTCTTATGTTTCAGACGACGAAATGCCGTGGAATGGATGATACGGTCGCGGTCGCGCTGAAACGGTGTACGGGTTGGGCTTTCCGGCTCTGGTACCAGGCGTCCACGGCTTCGTGCAGGATCACAGGCATAGGGCGCGCGTTCGCGATAACCAAAGCCTATTCCTTCCAGCGACATTGCGATGCATCCTTCACTGTAATATGATTACACAAAACTGGTGCGGACCGGGTACAGACATTGACTTCCGCAGTTCGCGTTCATAGCTATCAGCTAATCATGAAGGCAAGTATGCGGCTATCGGAAATCTGGAAAAATCGTCCGGTTCGATATTCGTAATTGCAAACGGAACAAGGCAGATGACAGGCATTACCGTTTCAGATTCCGCAGCAAAGCGGATCGCCAAGATTCTCGGATCGGAACCGGGAAAGACTGCCCTTCGCGTTTCGGTCGAAGGCGGCGGGTGTTCCGGCTTCTCCTATAAATACGATCTGGTTGATGAGCAGACCGACGACGACATCGTTATCGAGAAGCTCGGCGCCAAGGTCCTGATCGATTCCATTTCAGTTCCCTATATGGATGGTTCGGAAATCGATTTCGTCGATGATCTGATGGGACAGTCGTTCCAGATCCGCAATCCGAACGCCACTTCGGCCTGCGGCTGCGGAACCAGCTTCGCCATCTGACTAACACGCACGAAAAAATTAAAACCGGCTGCCATGTGGCGGCCGGTTTTTTTCATGGCTGCCGGAAAACAACCAGCCTTAAACCTTTACCGAAGCGACAGTCGCTTCGATATGGTCCACCAGGGCATCCGGCAGACCGAGACGACCAGCCAGCATATCCAGATATCCGCGTTCAGCCCTGTTATCGGGGTCTATCGCAAGGCGCGACGCCGTATAAAGCTCGACCTTCTGCTCTTCCGTCTGTGCGGCTGAAACCAGAACATTGAGATCGACGGGATCGGCAAGTTCCTTCTCAAGGAAGGCTTCCGCTTCATCGTCGAGACCGGAAATCTTCACCTTCTCCATGATGCGAGCCCGCTCCGCATCATCAATATGGCCATCGGCTTTGGCGGCAGCAATCATCGCCTGCACAAGTGTCAGCGCAAAACTGTTGCTCATGGCTGGAGATTGCGGGTGGAACGGAGAATCGGCCGGAGGTGGCGGAAGCAGTTCAGGCTCTTTCGCGATCGGCTGTTCAGCTTCCTGCGGTGCCTGACCGGACTTATAATTCTTGTAGGCGAGATATCCCAATCCGGCGATGGCAGCGATGCCACCCACTGTCGCCACATTGCCCGCGAGCTTGCGTCCGGTCTTCGTGCCAAGAATGGCTGCGGCGATGGCACCCGTTGCAAGCGGGTTCTTCTTTGCCAGGTCTGTCACCTGCCCGGCCTTGTCGCGGACACTTCCCGATGTACCGGGCACTTTTGATCCCAGAAACTGTTCGAGAAGTTTCTTGGCGTCGAACATTCGAATATCTCCTGTTTGGCTCCTGTCCAGAGCAAATAGGAATGCAAAACCGGCAATACAAATAGTCTTGGGCCGAATTTTTCTCGGATATCGAGATTGTGGGCGATGAAAAGCTGTGACGCGCGATTGCGCCCTGCTTGCCCTCACCTCCCCAAGCGCATAATCATAAGGTTATGAAAATCGCGACCTGGAACATCAACGGCGTCAAAGCCCGCATCGAAAACCTCCAGCATTGGCTGCAGGAGTCCTCGCCCGACATCGCCTGCCTGCAGGAAATCAAGTCGGTCGATGACCAGTTTCCGCGTCTGGAGATTGAAGCGCTCGGCTATCATGTGGAAACACATGGCCAGAAGGGCTTCAACGGCGTCGCGCTTCTGTCCAAGAAATCACCGGATGAGGTCAATCGCGGCCTTCCCGGCGACGATGGTGATGAGCAGGCACGTTTCATCGAAGGCGTCTACTCGACGGACAAGGGCGTTGTCCGCGTCGTTTCGCTTTACCTGCCGAACGGCAATCCGGTAGATACCGAAAAGTTTCCCTACAAGCTTTCGTGGATGCAGCGGCTTGAACTGTGGGCGAAAGATCGCCTTGCCCTGGAAGAACCTCTGGTGCTTGCCGGTGACTACAACGTCATCCCCGAGCCGTACGACGCCAAAAATCCCGAGCAGTGGGTTGGTGACGCGCTCTTCAAGCCACAATCGCGCCAGGCATTCCGCAGGCTTGAAAATCTGGGCTTTACCGATGCAATCCGTGCGTCAACCGACGACACCGGGATTTACTCGTTCTGGGATTATCAGGCCGGTGCCTGGCAGAAAAACAACGGCATCCGCATCGACCATCTGATGCTGTCGCCGGAGGCGGCCAATCGTTTCATATCAAGTGATGTGGAAAAGCACGTCCGTGCCTGGGAAAAGCCGTCCGACCATGTACCGGTGACGATAACGCTTTCAGTCTGAGGCTCATTCAAGACGAAGATCAGAAATCGCCTTTGGTGGCATAGTCACTGGAGAGTGCGATCGCATTACGACGATCTGCTTCACCGGCAATCGAGAATGCCTGTTCCTGCATATCGCGTATCCATGGGCAATCCTCGGTCGGGCAGCGCTCGAATGCCGCCGTCATCATGGCAAGGCCGCGAACGGTCTTGCCTGCCTGAAACAGCATATTGCCGAGCATAGCCTGTGCACCGGCATTGCCTTTCTTGGCGGCAAGCTGGAACCAGCGTGCGGCCTGCACGGAATTGCGTTCTCCGCCGTCGCCATCAAGCAGCATCTTGCCAAGCTCGAACTGGGCCGCTGAATCACCGAAATTCGATGCGGCCTGCACATAGAGATTGCGCGCCATGCCCGGATTTGCATTGACCGGCGAACCCGGAATGCCACGCTTCACATAGCCCGCAAGCGCCACGAGAGCATCGGCCACATAGGAGTCGTTTTCCGACCCCGGTTCCGAGCCTTCGCGAACGATCTTTTCGAAAATCTTGTAGGCTTCGTAGTCGTTTTCCGGCACGCCATCGCCATCGGCATACATGCGAGCCAGTTTCCACTTTGCGCCCTGATGGCCGCGTTCCGCAGCATAGCGCAGCGCCTTGATCGCCTCGTCCTTGTGACCGTTCTTGTATGCGGAGAAGCCGAACTTGAAGAGTTCAAACGGGCTTCTCGACTTTTCGGAATCGTCATTAAGGTCGAAAGCAAAGGCGCTGTTACAGGCAATGGCCAAGCCGAGAGCCATAGCAAGGGCGCTATATGAAAAACTGCGGATACGCATCACAACGCTGGTCTTTCACACTCAGTGGAGGAAACATTCATAGGGGGCAGAATGCACGCTGTTTTCGTCAAGACTGAGACCCGATCTTGGCCGAAAAAAGCCTTACCATCATTGGAAAGAATAAAGGGCGCACGAACAGGGTTGATCCTGTTCCCAATCCGTTTGCTGTGCAACAACGCGCCCTTCGTCATTCCTGCCTATCCTGCTGGAGCTTGATAGCTCTCAATACTTTGGTGGCTTCTGCCTTTCCATGATCGGTGACGCCTGTTTGTGGCGGGAAATGGGCAAAATGTGCCTGAGCTCTTTCTAACCTAAAGCAACGGTAAAGACTGTTGCTAATTGACAACAAACTCACTGTTGTTCCGATCAACAATCTGCTCTTGTTGACGCGAAGGATAAGAGTTCGCAGTCTGCCGCAACATCAGGGACGCTGGGGAATCGGGAAGCCACCTATGAGCAAATACCGTCGTCCTTACAGACGTCCCTACCGGCCTGCCCGCAAAAGCAATAGCATAGGTTTTCGCGGCATCTTATTGACTCTATTGCTTTTTTCAATTCTCGTTGCACTCATCGCCTACCTGCCGATGCCATCCGCTCCAAGAGAAGCATTGAACGGTTCGGTCTATGTGATCGACGGCGACACTGTGGTCCTCGGCAAGAAACATATACGTCTCAAGGGTATCGATGCGCCGGAGATGCAACAGCAATGCGTGCGAGCAGGAAGCACTTACGATTGCGGCAGAGAAGCTCGCAACATATTGCGAGGCAGAATCGGCAGGTCCTCGATTCGGTGCGAGACGGAAGGGCGAGATCAGTATAGCCGCGATCTGGCGCGCTGTTATCTCGGTGAAACCGATCTCAACCGCTGGATGGTTGAGCAGGGCTGGGCCGTTTCCTATGGCGATTATCAGCGCGAGGAAAGAGACGCCCGCAGCAACCGGCGCGGCATATGGGCCGGGCAGTTCGAGCAGCCGTCCCTATGGCGCAAGGAACATCGCAATGAGGAAACTATACAGCAATCGGACAGCAAACCGCTGCTGGCTGTAATCGGCGATGCCCTTACCTATATAAGGGAGCATATTCGGACTTTTATTGAAATGATCCTGCCCCGAAACTGATGGAATTCGCTGATACAATTCATGGAAAAACTGGACGAACTCAGCCGCTCGATCCGGGCCTGTCGTATCTGTCGCGACACACCAGAATTTCTGCCGCCCCTACCGCACGAGCCCAATCCCGTCTGCATCGTCTCGGATACAGCGAGAATTGCCATTTGTGGTCAAGCTCCCGGCATTCGCGTGCACAACACTTCCCTGCCGTTCAACGATCCGTCCGGGGATCGCCTTCGGCAATGGCTCGGCGTGTCGCGCGAGGAATTTTATGATCCATCACGCTTTGCCATCGTCCCGATGGGCTTCTGCTTTCCCGGCTATGACAAGCATGGTGGAGATCTTCCGCCGCGTCGCGAATGTCGGCAGATCTGGCATGACCGTGTTTTCGCGGCAATGCCGCAACTGGAATTCGTGCTGGTGGTCGGACAATACGCCCTGGCCTATCACCTGCCCGGCTATCGGGGCCGTAATCTCACTGAAACCGTCAGGAACTGGCAGCATTTCATTGAAACGCCCAATCAGGCGGGTCGAATCGCCCTGCCCTTGCCACACCCATCCTGGCGCAACAGCGGATGGCTCAAAAGAAATCCATGGTTCGATGCTGAAGTTGTGCCTGTTCTTCAGGCAAAAGTACGAGACCTCATCCAAGACGATAAATAATTTTTACTCCATTCGTTTTCATCAGAATATTTTTCCTGTAACTTCGGATCATTGCGAACCATAAGGTATGACGTTTCACCTATTCGCAAAGTTCGGGAAACGATTTCTAAAACCGGGAACGGAAACGCATGGACAGGCTCGACAGGAAGATACTGCGCTTATTGCAGGAAGACGCGACACTTGCAGTGGCAGACGTTGCCAAGAAAGTTGGCCTTTCTACGACGCCATGCTGGCGCCGCATCCAGAAACTCGAAGAAGACGGCGTCATCAAGCGCCGTGTCGCCATTCTCGATCCGATCCGCGTCAATGCGCGGGTGACGGTGTTCGTATCGGTACGCACAAGCTCCCACAGCCATGAATGGCTCAAGCGCTTCTCCGAAGTGGTTCAGGAATTCCCTGAAGTCATCGAATTCTACCGCATGAGCGGTGACGTGGATTATTTGCTTCGCGTGGCCGTGCCGGACATCGGCGCTTATGACGCCTTCTATAAGCGCCTCATCAGCAAGATCGAAATTCGCGATGTGTCTTCGTCCTTCGCCATGGAGCAGATCAAGTACACCACCGAACTGCCGCTCGACTACATGGTGCTCGATAAAGATAATAACTGACGCTTTTAAGCCTTTGTTTCAAAAGAAAAGCCCGCCATTTGGCGGGCTTTTTTTGATGATCTGGCGACCATTATTTCGAGCCGGATATTCCAGCCTGTTCGAACGTCGCCATGCCGCTATGGCACAGTGCCGCCGCCTTGACGATACCGGCTGCGAGTGCCGCACCTGTGCCTTCGCCAAGGCGCATTCCCATATCAAGAAGCGGTTGCTTGCCCATCTTCTCAAGAAGCTTGCGATGGCCCGGCTCGGCGGAAACATGGCCGAACAGGCAATGATCTATTGCTTCCGGGTTGGCGGCATAGAGAACCGCTGCGGCAGCACTTGCCACAAAACCGTCGACGATAACCGGAATTTTCTCCATGCGCGCGGCCAGAATTGCGCCAGCCATGGCTGCGATTTCGCGACCGCCGAGACGGCTCAACACTTCCAGCGGGTCCTGGAGATGCGCCTGATGAAGAGCGACGGCCTGACGAACCGCGGCAAGCTTGCGCTCAAGCAACTCACCTGTTGAACCCGTGCCCGGCCCGACCCAGTCTTCCGCCGTACCACCGAAGAGCGCCAGCGCGATTGCTGCGGCAATCGTGGTGTTACCGATACCCATTTCGCCGATGCACAAGAGATCGGTTCCACCGGCAATCGCTTCCATGCCGAAAGCCATGGTCGCGGCGCAAGTGCGCTCATCCATGGCAGGTTCTTCCGTAATGTCCCCGGTCGGGTGTTCCAGCGCCAGATCGAAAACCTTCAGCCCGAGATCGTTGGCGATGCAGATCTGGTTGATGGCTGCGCCACCGGCAGCAAAATTCTCGACCATCTGCGCCGTGACGCTTGGCGGAAATGGCGTGATGTTCTTGGCCGTAACCCCGTGATTGCCAGCAAACACCGCCACCAGCGGGCGATTGATCTGCGGTGTGCGCTTGCCAGTCCATGCGGCAAGCCATGCCACGATGTCTTCCATGCGTCCGAGCGAACCTGCGGGCTTGGTCAGTGTAGCCTCACGCTCGCGAACAGCCCTTTCCGCTCCGAGATCAGGCCCCGGCAGATTTCGGATCAGTTCTCGGAAATCGTCAAAAGGTAGACCGCTAGCGCTCATAAGTTCAGTCCAATCAATGATGGGAGGTGTAAATTCGTTGGGCCCGTCCTATAAGCACTGACGCGAATTTTCAAATCACCTCTTTGAGTTGAAGCAACATTGAGGCGAATTATCGCGGAAATCCATTTCGGGAAACAAAGTGGAACAGTCACTTGCAGCGAAATAGTCTCATTGGCGACACGATCCGGAGTCTGGGCTTTCTGAGCCGCCTGCCGCTTCCACAAAGCTGGTTCGAAAACGGTGATGATTCGTTGCCCCGCAATGCCCGCGCCTTTCCGCTCGCAGGAGCGGTACTGGGCCTGCTGGCAGGCGCTGTGCTTTTCGTGGCCTATAAAATGAACCTCCCGCCCCTTGCCTGCGCGCTGCTGGCAATTGGCGCCCTCGCGGCGATGACCGGCGCACTCCATGAAGATGGCCTGGGCGATACTGCTGACGGCTTCTTCGGCGCATCTTCCGTGGATCGCCGGCTGGATATCATGAAAGATTCCCGCATCGGGACTTTCGCCGCGCTGACGCTGATTGTCTTCGTGGGTTTGAAAGCGGCTCTATTGATGGCGATCATCGATCGCGCAGGCACGGGATACGCAGCGCTTGCGCTGATCGGCTGCGAGGCGGCAAGCCGATCAGGCATGCTGGCATTCTGGCACGCCCTTCCTTCCGCGCGTCCCGGCGGGCTGTCCGACAGCGTTGGCCAGCCACAATGGGAGACCGTTGTTTGCGGTTTCGGGATTGGGCTGGTCTTTCTTGTCTTCACGCTCATACCATCGGGCGGTTTTCTCTCGCTCATCAATGCGCTTGTGCTGGCGACTGTTCTGCTTGTCGGCTTTGCCAGACTTTGCATCGCAAAAATCGGCGGACAGACGGGCGACACATTGGGCGCGGCACAGCAGATAGGTGCAGTTGCCGTTCTCGCCGGGCTTGTCATGGCCCTTTGATGCAACCACATTGCATTCATGGACACGACAACCATCGAATCCCCGTGCATATTGGTTTGCGCGATAGATACGGAAACCGGCTTCTGCCTCGGCTGTGCCCGGACGCTGGATGAAATCGCACGCTGGTCCAGCATGAGCGCGGAAGAGCGAATGGCCGTCTGGGCGCTTCTCGCCGACAGGCATGAGATTATTGTAGAAAAGAGAATTGGCTGATGGGGCGCTTTTTCTGGCTGATTATTGCGGCTGTCGCGATTGTTGTCCTGCTGCTGATGTCCAACAATGACAGCGGCTCAACGCTTGGCATGGACAATGACGTGTTTGCCCGCGCGGCCTATCTGGGCATTTGGGGCGTGGTGCTTGCTGCCGGTCTGCTCGGCTCCGGGATCAAGCTGACCGACTTTGCGCGCAATATGGCCATGTGGGCCGTGATTATCCTCGGCCTCGTTGCAGGCTACCAGTATCGTTATGAGCTGCAAGACGTCGCGAGCCGGGTCACGGCCGGGCTGATCCCCGGAAGCCCTATTTCAAGCCGTAATGCCGATGGCACTTTAACCGTCACGCTTGCAAAGGCTGCGAATGGTCATTTCGAGGTCAATGGGCGCGTGAACGGTGAACGCGTTCACTTTCTGGTCGATACCGGCGCATCTTCAGTCGTCCTGTCACAGCAAGATGCAGAGCGCGCAGGTATAGACACGGCCTCGCTCAACTATTCCGTTCCGATCATGACGGCCAATGGCACGGCAAGTGCAGCAGTCATCAACATTGCCACATTGCAGATTGGCGATATCGAGCGCCAGAATGTGCGCGCCATGGTGACCAAGGAAGGCCTGATGACAGGCAGCCTGCTTGGCATGAACTTCCTGCAAACACTCGGCGGCTTCACCGTTCGCGGCGACCAGCTTATTCTGATTGATTAGCGCGCATCCCGAAAAATGTGAAATGTTTTTCGGATAAGATACCTGTCAAAACAAATACTTAGAGCATCGATCTGATCCAATCAGATCGAAACGTGTTCTAAGCAGCTTCTGCTGCCGCTTCAGTCACGACGGCATAGGCCTGACGCAGCACATCACTGTTTGCGCCCGGCTTGGTGGCATCCGTCGAAAGGATTTGCCGCCAGCGCCGCGCACCCGGCTGCCCGGTAAAAAGCCCGACCATATGGCGGCTCACATGCGAAAGCCTGCCGCCTGCTGCGATATGACGATCTGTATAAGCGCACATTTCATCGATGATATCAGCGATCGAGGTAACTGCCTGTCCGCCTCCATAAAGGCGCGCATCCACCTCTGCCAGAATCTCGGGATTATGATAAGCGGCACGACCGAGCATCACCGCATCGGCGGCCTGCAAGTGTTGCTCTGCTTCATCAAGCGTATTGATCCCGCCGTTTATGCCGACGAAAACATCGCCAAGCCGCGCCTTGAGGCGATAGACGCGATCATAGTCGAGCGGTGGAATCTCGCGGTTTTCCTTCGGCGACAGTCCTTTCAGCCAGGCCTTGCGGGCATGGACCCAAAGCGCGTCAGCACCAGCATCAAGTGTCAGATCGGCCAAAGTATCGAGCGCAACTTCCACATCCTGATCGTCAACGCCAATACGGCATTTGACGGTAACGGGCACGGAAACGGCCTCTTTCATTGCAGAGACGCAACGCGCCACCACATCCGGGGTCTGCATGAGGCAGGCTCCGAATGTACCTGACTGCACGCGATCCGACGGGCAACCGACATTGAGATTGATTTCATCATAGCCGTAATCGGCGCCGATCTTCGCAGCTTCTTTCAGCTTCACCGGATCGGAACCACCTAACTGCAGCGCCACAGGATGTTCAGCGGTGTCAAAACCCAGCAACCGGTCGCGTGGGCCGTGAATGATCGCATCCGCCACAACCATTTCAGTGTAGAGCAATGCATGCCTGGAAAAGAGCCGGTGAAAATACCGGCAATGTCTGTCCGACCAGTCGATCATGGGCGCAACGGCAAAGCGCACATCCGGATAGTTGCGTGTTTTTGATTTTATTTCAGTCATTTATACAACAATCCTGAGAATGCGATTCAGTCGCAATCGGCGCTTTCGGCATTTATTTAAATTCGGAAGGGTGCCAAAAGCCACAATTGATCGAAATGATCAAGTTTCGCCAATATTGCAGTCGCCCCTCAATATAGTGAGCCGAAGCGAATTTTCATACCCGATGCGGGAACAGTATCTGCTCCAAAGACTGTCTTCTCACCCAATAAACATTATGATCGATCACGGAAGCATTCTCCCGATTCTCATCTGCGTAGTTAAAGGAAATTCGACGTGACCTCCTTTTCCCCTTTCGGCAAATCATTCGATGCGTTTCTGTTCGACATGGACGGCACGATATTGAGTTCCATCGAAGCGACCGAACGTGTGTGGAGCGAATGGGCTATACGCCATGGCATTGATCCAGTCACATTCCTGCCGACGATCCATGGTGTCCGGGCAGTTGAAACCGTCCGCCGTCTTGCTCTGCCGGGCGTGGACCCGATCCGCGAGGCGGAGATATTGCTTCAGGCCGAAATGGCGGATCTGGACGGCATTGCACCTATCGACGGCGCATATGACTTCCTCAGTTCATTGCCGCAAGACCGTTGGGCAATCGTGACCTCGGCACCACTTGAACTTGCTACCCGTCGCGTCGCCGCAGCAGGACTGCCGATGCCGAAGACCATCGTTTCTGCCGAAGATGTGGAGCGTGGCAAGCCAAGCCCCGAATGTTTCCAGCTTGGCGCGAAACGACTTGGTTTCGATCCGCATAATTGCCTTGTGTTCGAGGATGCGCCAGCCGGTATCGTTGCTGGAGAAACTGCCGGTGCGAGCGTTGTCGTAGTCACCGCAACGCACCCGCATTCCCCAAAGACATCCCATCTGAGCATTGACAGCTATCGCTCACTGCAGCTCGACATTCTGGATGATGGCAGACTGGCGCTGGAACCGACCACGCCAATCTCGGTAGGTTAGATAACCCGCCGTCCCTCTCGCCAGACGGTGCGGATGATCGGAACGTGATCGGCAATCTGCACCCGGACCAGATCAGCCCGTTTGCCGGCGACGATCTCGCCGCGATCATCCAGCCCTACCGCTTTGGCAGGGTTGGCGGAAACCAGACGAATGGCCTGCGGCAGCGAGATATTTTCGGCGACATCTGCGAGAAAGAACGCCGATTGCATCATGCTGGCCGGAATATAGTCCGACGATATGATGTCGAGATTTCCGGCCTCCGCCAGTTCGCGCGCGGACACATTTCCCGAATGTGAACCGCCGCGTACGACGTTCGGCGCTCCCATAAGCACCGACATCCCGGATTCTTTTGATGCCTTCGCTGCCGTGTGTGTCGTGGGAAATTCTGCAACGCGTATTCCCTGCGCCTTTGCTTCCGCGACATGCTCCGGCGTCGCGTCATCGTGGCTTGCCAGAATAACGCCGCGCTGGTGGCACAGTTCGGCAATCGCCTTGCGTGTCGGCGCGGAATATTGCTGGGACTGCCCGATACGCCGCTCGCAATAGAGCCGGAATTCTTCTTCCGAGAATTTCAGCTTGCGGATGAAATAGGTCTTGTAGGTTTCGATATCTGTAAACTGCCGCTGCCCCGGCGCGTGATCCATCAGCGACACCAGCCTGACCAGCGCCTGATTGCCAAACTGTTCGAAGGCCGGAAGACAGTCAGGCGCCGAAACCTCGCAACGCAAATGCAGGAAATGGTCGGCGCGCAGACGGCCCGCATCGCGGCCTTCGGCAATTGCCGACGATAGCTTGCGCATGTCGTCAATGCTCGTCTCGGCGTCGTCATCAAAGCCAATGCGCAACGCATCGAAAACAGTGGTAATCCCGGAAGCGGCAATCTGTGCGTCATGTGCCTGCACGGCGGCAATCGGGTTCCAGCGCACCTTCGGGCGCGGCGCATAGTGTCCTTCGAGGTGATCTGTGTGCAGTTCCACCAGTCCGGGTGTCAGGAAGTCGCCTGCCATATCCTCGCCGACACTGGATGCGCCAGCGGAGATATCGGCGATCTTGCCGTCAACAAGCTTCAGGGAACCGAGAACGACATCGTCGGAGAGCACGATGCGGGCATTGCGCAGAACCGTTTCATTTCCCATTGCTTACGGCCTCCCAACCGCTCGTGAGGCCCGAGCAGACGCTATCTTGCCGCCTGTCAGAGGATGCAGCGAATGAATCTCGAAAGGAGCCCCTTTCTCAGGTTCCACGAACAGAGCGAGATTCGCAACCTCTACGGCGTCATCCAGCAGCGGCGTGAAAAACTCGTCCAGCGTCCGCTCCACGCGAGCGCGGTCCTTCTCCTCCACCGGGCCGGTCAGGGTCATATGAAAGCGGAACTCGTCGAAAACATAAGGATAGCCCCAGCGTTCGATATTGTGGCGCTGTGTCTCGCTGAGACGCTCCGGTCGCCGCTTTGCAATTTCCGCCTCGGTGAGCGGTGCGCGAAACCGGTCGAAGGCAACCACAACATCATTGGCAAGCAGGTTCAGCTCGGCAACCGGCTCTTCCGGCACGAGAGCGAAGAACGGGCCAATTGCGTGCAGTTTCAGACGGGGAATAACGACCGGCGATGCCGACGATGCGAAATGCATCAATGCGGAAAGCAGGTCGTTTTCGGTGTGTTCTTCATCCAGACGGAAGGGAGCCTTCATCGTCGCATGAAAGCCATAACGGCGCGGCTCTTCCGTCAGTTGGGAGATTTCGTCGGTTGCGAGCGAGCGAATCGCTGGCATCTTGACCGGCTCGCCGCTGAACGCATTGCGTCCGAGCCAGTTTGCGGCAACCTTAAGAAGCGCATCACTGGATGGCGGCGTGAAATAAATCGCATAACGCATGTCAAATCCTTAGGCGAGGTTCGCTACACAACGTCAGCAGAACTCCAAAATATCAGGTAATGCATCGTGCTTTTAAAAAGCTATCCCGATTTTGAGGGCGATGCGGTCGGCGGATGCTTACACAATGAATGTGGCAAGTCGATAAAGGCCAGATGACAGTACCCACAAACCAATTTTACATAGCGGCAAATTAGTATAGGCGTTAGCCCCATTGGAAGTGAGGAGACTGACATGGGCGGATTTGCGTCTATCGGCGAATGCATGATCGAGCTTTCTGGCAATGAAGGCGATCAGTGGCGCATGGGTTTTGCGGGTGATACGCTGAACACCGCCTGGTACATGCGGGCGCTGACGGAAAAATCCTACCCTGTCGAGTACGTTACCGCTTTCGGCGAAGACAGCTTTTCGCAGAAGCAGCGCGTGTTCTTGACGTCGAACGGTATCGGCATCGCGCACAGTCCCATCATCGATGGACTTCATCCCGGCCTTTACGCAATCACGCTTAACGGTGCCGAGCGCTCCTTCACCTATTGGCGGAGCGACGCCGCGGCACGGCGTCTCGCCAGCGACCGCGAAGCCCTGGAAAAAAGCCTGACCGGCCGCGACATCATCTATTTTTCGGGCATTTCGATCGCCATCATCCTGCCTGAGCATCGCGAGACGTTTTTCGACGTCCTGCGGGAATGCCGTGCAGCCGGTTCGCGAATCGCATTCGACCCGAATTTCCGCCACCAGCTCTGGCCAGACCGGAAAGTTGCGCAGGAGATCATCAGCGAAGCCATGCGCATCGCGGATATCGCCCTGCCTACATTCCCCGACGAACAGGCGCTCTTTGGCGACAAGGATGCTGGCGCCTGTGCAGATCGTCTTGCCGCACTCGGTGTGAAAGAGATCGTCGTCAAGGACGGCACGGAACCAGCTCTGGTCGTCTCTGGCGATGAAAGGACGCTGGTGCCGTCCGTCGTGGCGCAAGCCGTGGACACTACCGGCGCTGGCGACAGTTTTAACGGTGCCTATCTTGCTGCACGCCTGAACGGGCTTTCTCCGGTGGAAGCCGCCCGCAAGGCGCATCTGGTTGCAGCGCGTGTGGTCGAGATACGCGGCGCGCTCGCTCCGATGGAAACCGCACGCGCCGCTTTTGCTGATTGATTATTTTTCGCGTGAAAAGCTGAAATGGCTGGTCTGGGCGTAAATCTCGCCCGGACGCAATATTGCCTGCGGGAAATAGGAATATTCCAGCGATCCCGGCCAGACCTGCGGCTCAAGGCAGAAGCCTGCATGTTTTCCGTAGGGCTTGCCCATCAGGCCGATACAATCATTGGCCATGGTGTTACCTGCATAGAACTGAACACCCGGCTCCGTCGTGGAAACGTCGAGGCGAATACCGGAACGAGCGCCCTTGACCGAAGCGCATGGGCGTAATGGTCCCCGCGCCGCGGTCATGCAGAAATTGCTGTCATATTCGACCTGACTGCCGTTTTCCTCGAAGCGAATCGGACGGAATTCCCGGAAATCATATGGCGTTCCTTTGACCGGCAGAACGCGTCCGTCCGGAATGAGAGCGTCGTCGACGGGCATATAGGCATCGGCTTCGATCTTGAGTTGATGATCGAGGATATCGCCCTCGCCGCCATCATCCAGATTGAAGTAGCTGTGATGCAGCAAATTGCAGACCGTTGGCTTGTCGGTCACTGCCTCCAGCCGCACGATGAGCGTCCCATCGCCTGTGAGCATATAGGTGCAGCTCACATTCAGGTTGCCGGGAAAGCCCATCTCTCCGTCAGGCGCCACTGTCGCAAGCGTCACGAAATCCGGACCGTTTCCGGTGATCTTCCAGACGCGGTTGCCAAGCCCCTTGCTGCCGCCGTGCAGATTGTGAATGCCCTGAAAATTCGGCTCCACCTCATAGGTCGTTCCGTCCAGATCAAACCGGGCGTTGCGGATGCGATTGGCCGAACGACCTGCAATCGCGCCCAAATGCGGTGAATGGGCCGGATAGTCGGCAAAGTCGCGATAGCCGATCACCAATGGAGCCGCATGGCCCTCCATGCGCAAATCCTGAATGGCCGCGCCCCAATTTATGATCCTGGCCGTCAGCGGGCCGTTGGAGATTGTGAGCCGGTGAACCGCCTGCCCGTCCGGTGCATATCCAAAGATTTCCGAATTCACTTTTGCCTGCCTGTATGTGATGCAGCGATGAGATGCTCATGAAGCCGCATCATCGCGCCGGACGCAAGACACATCGTCGATCAAAGGCCGATTTTAAACCAATCCTGACCGAGCCCACGAACAAGTAGTTTTCACACTATTTTCTTTGCAAGAACCAATGATATTCTGGGTCGTAAATTGCTGATTATTATCACTAAATACTAAATTAGAGGCTTTTCAATGAAATCGAATTTCCAGAAAGTCATGCCTTATATTTTTAGTGAAGAAGGCGGATACGCAGACAATCCTGCCGATCCCGGCGGTGCGACCAATATGGGTATCACCATCGCAACCCTGTCTGCGTGGGACGGGCATCAGGCATCGTCTGAAGATATAAGGGAAATGACACAGGCAACTGCGACCGAAATCTATCAGGCGCAATTCTGGAACAAGATCGACGGAGACAATCTGCCCTCCGGCATTGACTACGCCCTGTTCGATTTTTCGGTCAATTCAGGTCCCGCACGCGCGGCAAGGATGCTGCAAGGCATTCTGGATATGCCCGAAGACGGGATAATTGGCGCGCAGACGGTTGAGGCCGCCAATATGCGGCCCGCTGAAGAGGTCATCAATGCATTGTGCGACGCACGCGCATCCTGGCTGGAAGGGTTGTCCACAGCATCGACCTTTGGAAAAGGCTGGCTCGCCCGTGTCGAACGGGTGCGTTCTCGTGCTCTGGCGCTCGCCGCAAAGTCGCCAGTCACCCACATGGCAGAACCGGTGAAGGATATCGCACCCAAGGCCCGTCAGGGCGATATGGCCGTCACATCTGTTTTGAAGCATCCGGAAGCTTTGGGGACAATGGGGAGCGTGGCATCGGGTGTGGTGGCAATTGCATCGGGGAATAGCCCGGTGCAATACGCTCTGGCAATTGTGATGGTTGCATGTGCTGTGGTTGGTCTTTGGTACTTTGTGCGGCGCGTCAGAAACGAACCCTAGCCCAGTTGTAATAACTCAGTTTTGAGAATATTTCCAAAATTAGAGTTTGTCTTTATGTTGCGCTTCGCGCGTTGCGCGCCTTATATGCGCTTTTGAAAGCTCGGTGCTTATGAAAGTAATATGACTTTCCCTATCACCGGAAAAACGCTAGACACGCGCAAACAGTCAGTTGTGTGCCAACTGTGGCACCGCCATGAATAAAGGAATCGAAACTTGTCCTCTACTTTTGACAAAGTCGCCGACATCATCGCCGAAACCAGTGAAATCGACCGTGACACCATCACGCCAGATAGCCACACCATCGACGATCTGGGCATCGACAGCCTCGACTTCCTCGACATCGTCTTCGCTATCGACAAGGCTTTCGGCATCAAGATTCCGCTTGAGCAGTGGACCCAGGAAGTCAACGAAGGCAAGGTTCCAACTGAAGAATATTTCGTGCTCAAGAATCTCTGCGCGAAAATCGACGAGCTGGTTGCAGCCAAAAAAGGCTGACCCGGCACATAATATGGCGGTATTGAGGGGTGGACAGAAATGTTCGCCCTGATTCCGTTTCTGGTAGTGCGAATTTTTCGCTTGTCAGAGCAGTCTCAGCATCGACGGACAAACGGGACCCATGCAGAACAATAAAGTCGTCATCACAGGTATCGGCATCATCTCCTCGCTTGGCGAAGGGGTCGATGTGCATTGGAACGCTTTCTCCAAGGCTGGCACTGAACCGCGCCTCGAAGAGGAAGCCTTTGCACCCTACACTGTTCATCCATTGGGTGAAGTGGACTGGAGCCTGCAGATTCCAAAGCGTGGCGATCAGCGCCAGATGGAAACCTGGCAGCGCCTTGGCACCTATGCCGCGGGGCTTGCTCTGCAGGATGCAGGCATGAAGGACGACGAGGCGCTTTGCGCGACCATGGATATGGTCGTGGGTGCCGGTGGTGGTGAACGCGACATCACCGTCGATATGCAGATTCTGGATGAAGGCCGCACCCGTAACGATCGCGGCGTCATGCTGAACGAGAAACTCTCGACTGAACTGCGCCCGACCCTGTTTCTGGCCCAGCTTTCCAACCTGCTCGCAGGCAATATTTCGATCGTCCACAAGGTGACCGGTTCTTCGCGTACCTTCATGGGCGAAGAAGGTTCCGGCCTCTCGGCCATCGAGACCGCAGCCGCGCGCATCCGCACCGGTCAGAGCACCCATGCGCTGGTCGGCGGCTCCTACAATGCCGAACATTTCGACATGATTCTCGGTCACGAGCTTGGCGGATTGCTCAAGCATGATGGCTGGGCTTCGCTCTGGCAGCGTGACGGTTCTGCAGGTGGCGGAATGGTTTCCGGTTCCGGCGGCGTGTTCCTTGTTCTGGAAAGCGCTGACCACGCAGCCAAGCGCGGTGCACGCGCCTATGCGGAAGTGACCGGCATCGAAAGTGCACAGATCCGGCGCGACAATGCCGATCTTGCGAACACCATCCGTGAACTCATCCTTGCAGCCAATGGCGGCAAGGACCCGTCCTACGTTGTTTCGGGTGCTTCCGGCGCCCATGAAGCGACCGACGCCGAGAAAACAGCACTGGACGGTCTGTCGGCAACCTATCGCGGCATTTCCGGCCTGACCGGTCATTTGCGCGAAGCGCAGTTCCCGCTCGCGCTGGCACTTGCAGCTATATCTGTCTGGAAGGGCGAGGCTTTTGCACCGCTGGATGCATCCGAAAAGAATGCCGGTGGCCCGATCAGCGAAGCAATTGTCACCGTAGTTGGCGCTACACGTGCCGAAGGCGCAGCAAAGCTGGTGAGAGTATAAGATGACGAAATATACAGACCATCTCGGTCGTCCCATTGTCGCCATTACCGGCGCTGGCGTGGTTTCCTCGCTCGGTCAGGGCAAGGAAGACAACTGGGCTGCGTTGACCGGCGGAAAATCGGGTATCCATGCCATCACCCGCTTTCCAACCGACAATCTCAATACGCGCTTTTCTGGAACAGTCGATTTTCTGGCTGAAAGCGATGTAGGTGCATCGGCACTCTCCGAAGCGCTGGCCCAGCTCGCCGGTGAAGAAGCCCTCGCACAGTCCGGCCTTTCGTCTACCGATTTCGGCGGCCCGCTTTTTCTGGCAGCTCCTCCGGTCGAACTGGACTGGAAAAGCCGGTTTGCGCTTGATGCAACCGTGAAGAATGAAGGCCCGGCAAGCTATCCGCTCCTGCTGGAAGCCTGCCGTCGTGCGCGTCAGGATGACCTCTTCAACACGACCCAGTTCGGCTATATCGCAGAACGCCTGTCGAAAGCTTTCGGCACACGCGGCCTGCCGATCACGCTTTCAACCGCATGTGCTTCGGGTGCGACTGCGATCCAGCTTGGTGTCGAAGCCATCCGTCGCGGCGAAAGCGATCGGGTTCTTTCCATCGGAACTGACGGTTCCGTCTCTGCCGAAGCCCTGATCCGCTTCTCGCTGCTATCGGCCCTTTCCACGCAGAACGACAAGCCGGAAAAGGCTTCCAAGCCTTTCTCCAAGGACCGCGACGGCTTTGCCATGTCGGAAGGTTCCGGTGCGCTGGTGATGGAATCACTCGAAAGCGCCGTAGCACGCGGCGCCAAGGTTCTGGGCATTCTCGCCGGTTGTGGCGAAAAGGCTGATGATTTCCATCGCACACGCTCCAAGCCGGATGCCTCGCCTGCCATCGGCACGGTGCGCGCTGCGCTGGCCGATGCCGGTCTGACCGAAGAGCAGATTTCCTATATCAACGCCCACGGCACCTCGACACCCGAAAACGACAAGATGGAATATCTGGCGCTTTCGACCGTATTCGGCGACAGGCTTGCCTCCATCCCGGTTTCGTCCAACAAGTCGATGATCGGCCATACGCTGACCGCTGCGGGTGCCATTGAAGCCGTCTTCTCGCTTCTGACGATCCAGACAGGCACGCTGCCGCCGACCATCAACTACGACAATCCGGACCCGGCTATTCCGCTTGATGTCGTGCCGAATGTGAAGCGTCAGGCGGAGGTTTCTGCCGTGCTTTCCAACTCGTTCGGTTTCGGCGGACAGAATACGAGCCTTGTTTTGACGGCAAATCCGAATTAATCGGTCCGGCAAATACGAATTTTCCCATGATCCCGGACGGTTCGCCGTTTCCGGGATTATGTCTTGAAAAGGATTACTTCATGCGCGCCTTGCAGCTTCTCGATGATCGCCGCCTTGAAATTACAGATATCGCACCGCCGCCTGCCCCCGGCATTGGCGAAGTGACGGTGCGGATCAAGGCCGTTGCGCTCAACCACATCGATGTATGGGGCTGGCGCGGCATGGCGTTTGCCAAGCGCAAGATGCCGTTGGTTATCGGTGCGGAAGCTTCAGGAGTTGTGGATGCCGTCGGTCCTGGCGTTTCCAATCTCCTGCCCGGCCAGCTCGTCTCGATCTATGGTGCGCGCACCTGCGGGCTTTGCCGCGCCTGCCGCGAAGGCCGTGACAATCTGTGCGAGCATGTCGGCGGTGTACATGGTTTCCATCTCGACGGCTTTGCCTGCGAGGCCGTGAACCTGCCTGCCCGTCTTCTCGTTCCGGCACCTCCCGGTGTCGACGCCATCGGTGCCGCCGTCGCACCTGTAACCTTCGGTACGGTCGAGCATATGCTGTTCGACAATGCCAAGCTGGAGCCCGGTGAAACCGTACTCGTACAGGCTGGCGGTTCCGGCATCGGTTCGGCTGCCATCCAGCTTGCCAAGAAGATGGGCTGCACCGTCATCACCACAGTCGGTTCCGACGACAAGATCGAGAAGGCCAAGGCCCTCGGTGCCGATCATGTCATCAATTACCGTGAAGACCGCTTCGAGGGCGTCGTGCGCAAGCTCACCAAGAAGAAGGGTGTGGACGTGGTGTTCGAGCATGTTGGCGCGGATACCTGGGCGGGTTCGATGCTCTGCATGAAGCGCGGCGCACGTCTCGTCACCTGTGGCTCGACCTCCGGCGTTTCCACCAACATGAACCTGATGCAGCTCTTCCAGCAGCAGCTCAAGATTCTGGGTTCCTTCGGTTGCCGTTTGGAAAACATGGCCGACGCCATGCAGAAAATGGCGCGCGGCATCGTGCATCCGGTCATCGATACTGTGGTTGGCTTCAACGATATCGACACGGCGCTGAAGCGCATGGAAGGCCGCGACGTCTTCGGCAAGATCATTCTCGAGATCGACTGAGTCGCCCACGTCCATGATGTTCAAGCTGAAACTTCTGCTCTTCCGCTGGACCCGCAAGCTGAAGCAGTTCAACTACTGGCTCTGGGCGCAGGCCGTCTTTCTGCTGCTTGGCCTGCTGCGCCTTTTCCCGGCAAAGGCAGCGATCAGCTTTTCCGCCAAAGTGGCCCGTGTGATCGGGCCGCTGACGCCGCGCCACAAGGTTGCCACTGACAATCTGCGCCAGGCCTATCCTGAGAAAACCGACGCGGAAATCGAAGACATCGCCCGCGAAATGTGGGATTCGATGGCGCGCCTCTTCGCGGAATATATCTTCCTCGATGCTGTTTTCGATTTCGATCCCTATTCCACGAAACCGGGACTGGTCGAAGTGGAAGGCATTCCGATTTTCGAACGCCTGCGCGACGAGAAGAAGCCGCATATCTTCTTCACCGCTCATACCGGTAATTTCGAGCTTTTGCCGATCTGCGCCGCGACCTTCGGCCTGAACGTAACGGCCCTCTTCCGTCCGCCAAACAATCCCTATATCGCCGACAAGGTTCTGAAAGCCCGCCGTACCAATATGGGCCATCTGGTGCCGTCGAAAGCCGGGGCTGCATGGTCGCTTGCGCACATCCTCGATGAAGGCGGCAATGTCGGCATGCTGGTGGATCAGAAATTCCGCCGTGGCGTGCCTTCCACTTTCTTCAATCGCCCGGTGAAGACCAATCCGCTGTTGGCCAAGCTTGCGCGGCAATATGATTGCGACGTCTATCCGGCGCGCTGTATCCGCCTGCCCGGCGGACGCTATCGTCTTGAGCTTTATGAACGCATGGAATTACCGCGCGACGACAAGGGCGAGATCGATGTGGCTGCAACAGCGCAGCTTCTAAACGATACCGTCGAAACATGGGTACGCGAATATCCCGGCCAGTGGATGTGGTTCCACAAGCGCTGGGGATAGGATTCCTGCCCCTCATGTGCTAGGGGCTGGCCAAAGTTACGGAGATCACATATGCGCCCCATCGCCATCGCCCCGTCCATCCTTTCCGCCGACTTCGCTCGTCTTGGCGAAGAAGTCGATGCCGTGCTGGAAGCCGGTGCCGACTGGGTGCATATCGACGTCATGGATGGGCATTTTGTGCCGAACATCACTTTCGGCCCGCAAGTGGTGAAGGCGATCCGCCCGCGCACCAAGGCGTTCTTCGATGCGCATCTGATGATTGCGCCGTGCGATCCCTATCTGGCACCCTTTGCCGATGCCGGTTGCGATCTCATCACAATTCACGCCGAAGCCGGCCCGCACACGCACCGTTCGCTGCAGTCGATCCGCGCTCTCGGCAAGAAAGCCGGTCTGGCGCTCAACCCGGCAACGCCCGTCGAGGCGCTGACCAACGTTATCGAAGATATCGATCTCGTCCTCGTCATGACCGTCAATCCCGGTTTTGGCGGTCAGAAGTTCATCGCGCCGATGCTCGACAAGATCAAGCGCGTCCGCGAAATGGTTGGCGACCGCCCTATCGATATCGAAGTCGATGGCGGCATCACGCCGGAAACCGCAGGCTCGGTCGTTGCCGCTGGCGCCAACATTCTCGTGGCCGGTTCTGCCGTTTACAAGGGCAACTCCGTCGAGAGCTACCGCGCCAATATCGACGCCATTCGTGCCGCGGCTGAAGCTGCCCGCAATCGTTAAACTCCCACTTTCTACAGGATGCACCCATGATCCCGCGCTACTCCCGGCCTGAAATGGTCGCCATCTGGTCGCCCGAAACGAAGTTCCGCATCTGGTTCGAGATCGAAGCCTATGCCTGCGAGGCGCTGGCGCAACTCGGCGTCATCCCGAAGGAAGCGGCAAAGACCATCTGGGAAAAGGGTAGCGTGGCGAAGTTCGACGTCGCCCGTATCGACGAAATCGAGGCCGTCACGAAGCATGACGTCATTGCCTTCCTGACGCATCTGGCTGAATTCATCGGCCCGGACAGCCGCTTCGTGCATCAGGGCATGACGTCGTCGGACGTACTCGACACCACGCTCAACGTCCAGCTCGTACGCGCTGCCGATCTGTTGCTTGCCGACATGGACCGCGTTCTGGAAGCCCTGAAGAAGCGTGCTTTTGAACACAAGGATACGGTCCGCATCGGCCGCAGCCATGGCATCCATGCCGAACCGACGACGATGGGCCTAACCTTTGCGCGCTTCTATGCCGAGATGGCGCGTGGCCGCGCCCGCCTCGTTGCGGCACGCGAGGAAATCGCGACCGGCGCTATTTCCGGTGCCGTCGGCACGTTCGCCAATATCGACCCGCGTGTGGAAGAATATGTATGCGCCAAGCTCGGCCTCGAAGCAGAGCCGGTTTCGACGCAGGTGATCCCGCGCGACCGCCATGCAATGTTCTTTGCAACGCTCGGCGTTATTGCCTCTTCGATGGAAAATATCGCCATCGAAATCCGCCATATGCAGCGCACGGAAGTTCTGGAAGCAGAAGAATTCTTCTCGCCGGGCCAGAAGGGTTCGTCCGCCATGCCGCACAAGCGCAATCCGGTTCTGACCGAAAACCTGACTGGCCTCGCCCGTCTGGTGCGCATGTCAGTAACGCCTGCGATGGAAAACGTGGCTCTCTGGCACGAACGCGATATTTCGCATTCCAGCGTTGAACGTGCGATTGGCCCGGACACCACCATCACGCTCGACTTTGCGCTCAACCGTTTGGCCGGCGTGATCGAAAAGCTGGTGATCTACCCGGACAACATGCTGAAAAACATGAATAAGTTCCGCGGTCTGGTGCACTCCCAGCGTGTGCTTCTTGCACTCACGCAGGCAGGTGTGTCGCGTGAAGACGCTTATCGTCTGGTGCAGCGCAATGCCATGAAGGTCTGGGAACAGGGTGCCGACTTCCTTGAGGAACTGCTGGCCGACACAGAAGTGCGCGCGGCTCTTTCCGAAGACCAGATCCGCGAAAAATTCGATCTCGGCTATCACACCAAGCATGTAGATACGATTTTCAAGCGCGTCTTCGGTTGAGATTTCGGCTCTGACGGCCTGCAAATCGCGTCTTACTGCGCTTCCGGTGCTCACGTAGTTATTCTATTCGCATGGTCTTGTCCGAAAAGTCTGCAACTTTTCGGGACCATGCGTGAAGCACACTGCGCTCCGGTTCTCGCAAGCCACGATTTTCGGCACGTCATAACCAAAATCTGCGCCCTCTTTTAATTGGTTCATAATTTGAATCCGAAAAAAGCCCCATGCTTATGAAAACATGGGGCTTTTTTTACATTCTGAAGATCGGCTAATTACGCCTTGGTCTTGATCGTGTTGACCACGTTGCCCCATGGGTCCACGAAGGTGCTGTTATTGCCGCCACGCGTGTCTTCCAGCTCAACCCAGCCGAGGCCGGTTCGATCCTGGTCACGCTTGCCAGCACCGGCACTCTGCCAGGCATTGGCAGCGATATGGTGATGGTAGCGCCCAGTGGACATGAACACAGCCCGGTCACCATAGGTTTGAACGGTTTCGAGGCCGAGTTCATTGTGCCAGAAGGTTTCAGCTTCATGGGCATTGCCGACACGCAGATGAACGTGACCAACCACGGTGTTCTGCGGTGCGCCGTCCCATTCTCCGCCCTCGCGCTTGATGACATCGAGCAGATTTCCGACATCGAGCGGATCAGTGCTCATGGCAACCCGGTCGCCATTCCATTGCCACTCATTGTTCGGACGGTCTGAGTAGATTTCGATACCGTTACCCTCGGGGTCGGTCAGATAGATCGCTTCGCTCACCTTATGATCCGATGCACCGCTGACCGGCAATTGCTTGTCGATGGCGCGGCGCGACCAGCGCGCGAGATCGCCACGAGTCGGCAGCAGAAATGCGGTGTGATACAGACCAGCGCTGCGCGGATCGTCCGGTTTGGCAGCCGAAAACTGCTCAATTTCCATCAATTCGCGGTCGCCGGCGCCGAGTACAATCGACGCGCCACGGCGGGTCATCTCGCGCAAGCCAACGACATCGCGATAATATTCAGCCAATGTTTCGGCATCGCGCGCCCTCAGGCCAACACGTGCCACACGCATAGGCGTGGTCATTGCGAATGGAAGCGGAGCAACCGGACGTTCCGTTTCGACTGCCGTTGCTCTCAAATGCTGTGTCATGTCGCCCTCCTTCGACGGCATTTCTGCACGAACAGGAAGAATGTTGGCCATTACAGCAGTCCCGGCAGCGCCGAGAATCTTACGTCTGCTGATTGCCATCTCATTATCTCCGTCGCGTTTCAAATCTTGCCTAAACATCGCCATTTGGAGCGTGTTTCACAAGATCGCGATCAGCGAACAGGCTGTTCATCATTCGCACGCCTTCTATGCTAAGCATACAACAAGCACGGCTTGAAGAAGTTACAAAGCCTCTCTAAATGGGAAGCCATGAAAGTCAAAGACGCAGATATCCTCATCATCCCCGGCTATACCAATTCCGGCCCCGACCACTGGCAGACCCGTTGGGAGAGTAAACTCTCGACGGCGCGGCGTGTCGAGCAGGCCGAGTGGACCAAACCTGTTCGCGACGACTGGATTGGTGAAGTCGTCAAGGCTGCCAATGCAGCGACAAGGCCGATCGTTCTCGTCGCGCATTCGCTCGGCGTCGCAACTGCGGTTCATGCCTTGCCGCATTTTCAGCACAAGGTGGCCGGAGCCTTTTTTGTGGCGCCTCCGGACGTTTCAAACGACAAAATCCGCCCCAAACATCTGATGACGTTCGGCCCCTACCCGCGTGAACGCCTGCCATTCCCAACGATTACTGTGGTCAGCCGCAACGATCCCTTCTCCAGCTTTGAAGCTGCCGAAGATGTCGTGAAGGACTGGGGTGCAATGCTGATCGACGCTGGCGAATCCGGGCATATCAACTCGGAATCCGGGCATGGACCTTGGCCGGAAGGCTCGATGGTATTCGCCGAGTTCATGACGCAGCTACAAGCGCCCAAGCATCACTGATGTTTACTCATACTGCATGAAAAAGGCGGGCCACGAGCCCGCCTTTTCTTGTTCAATACCATGCAATGGAATTAGGGTCAGGACCTATTAATTTGGTGAAAATGGTGTGAGGCCATCCATTCGGATACGAGGAGAAAAGGCGAAGGAAATGTGGTTCATTTTCGAGCTTTTTCGACAAAGTAGCCGGTTGGATGGACCACATCCTCTGGACACCGAAATGACTGGCGATCTGCTGCGTCGAACCGCTTGACCGGGGAAACCACCCCGTTCTTCGCGTCTCTCCTAGCAGCCCTTGTCATTTCAGGTGCCATTTCCATCAAATTAATAGGTCCTGCCCCTAGTCGCGAACCGCTTTCGTCAGCGTTTCCGCTGCAAGCCGGATATAGCCGCCATCATTGCTGAGCGTCAGGAAGCGGAAACCAAGCGGAATGTAACGACGCGCAAACTCCGGTGACGGTGAATAAATACCGGCGATCTTTCCTGCCGCAGCGGCCTTGCGGGCAATATTGCCGATAGGTTCCACAATCGCATCCGAATTCGGATTTGCCTCACGCCCGTTGCTCCACGCAATGGAAAAATCAGCCGGTCCCACGAAAACACCGTCGATGCCGCGAACATCCAGAATGGCATCCAGCGCATCATAGGCATCGCGCGTTTCGATCATTGCGAAGGCAAGTGTGTCGTGATTTGCGGTCGTCAGATAATCGTTGGAACCCGGCGCACCGTAATCCGCATTGGCCCGGAACACGCCCCATGAGCGCTCGCCCACCGGCGGATATTTCATGGCGGCCGCAAACCTGCGGGCATCCTCGACCGAATTAATCATCGGAGCGATGACCGCCTGCGCGCCAAAATCCAGCGCACGGCTCGCCATATCGAAACGTCCGACAGGAACGCGCACGACCGGCGGCTTGCCAGCGTTCAGGATGAGACCAAGAGAGCGAAGAACACTCGCCTCGTCATGACCGCCATGCTGCATGTCGAGCGTTACGGCATCGAAGGCGCTATGGGCGAGAATTTCGACCGTCAGGGGTTCAGGAAGGGAGGACCATGCGGAAAGCACTGTTTCCCCGGCGCGAAGGCGCGACGACAACGACATTCGAATTTCCTTCATTTCAAAAGTTCAGGGCGGAAATGCCACCAGCACGTCCGCCCTGAATTATTCATCAATCCTGCTTCACCTGACGAACGGCTTCCTCAAGGAAAGCGAACATCTTTTCGCGGATTGCTTCATCGCTTACGCTAACGCTCGCCGCATCGAAGTCGGCGCGAATTTTGCGGAAAACATCCTCATCGCCAGCTTCCTCAAAGTCAGCGGCAACGACTTCCTTGGCATAGGCTTCGGCATCCGCATCCTTCTTGCCAAGCTGGTCAGCAGCCCAGAGTCCCAGAAGCTTGTTGCGGCGTGCCTCCGCCTTGAAGCGCAGTTCCGCATCAAGCGCGAATTTCTTTTCAAAAGCGTCGCGGCGATCATCCATGCCAGTGGTCATTCATAAAGCTCCCAGACTTACAAGTTAGAAGAGATCGTCATCCGTTCTCTTGCCTAAAGCTGGCAAGGGGCGCAAGATTATACAAGAGCTAAAGACTACTTTCTTGCGACTCATGCATAAACTTGCATCAGAAACAGCGAAAACGGGGGAACGGGCACAAAGCAGGATTGTTAAAAGCCCACAATTGCTATAGGTAGCCCGCGAGAATAGCGGCTTAGAGCCGATCACCATAAATATGGAAATCCGAGAAAAGCCATGAACCGTCGCCGCCGTATTTACGAGGGCAAGGCCAAGATTCTTTATGAAGGCCCTGAACCCGGTACGCTCGTCCAATTTTTCAAAGATGATGCAACCGCTTTCAATGCAAAGAAGCATGAAGTCATCGACGGAAAAGGCGTGCTGAACAACCGCATTTCCGAGCATATTTTTACCCAGCTCAACCGCATTGGCATTCCAACGCACTTTATCCGCCGTCTCAACATGCGTGAGCAGCTGATCAAGGAAGTGGAAATCATTCCGCTTGAAGTGGTTGTGCGCAATGTCGCCGCCGGTTCGCTTGCCAAGCGTCTTGGCCTTGAAGAAGGCACCGTGCTGCCGCGCTCGATCATCGAGTTCTATTACAAGGCGGACGCGCTCGACGACCCAATGGTCACCGAAGAGCATATCACGGCTTTCGGCTGGGCAAGCCCGCCGGAAATCGACGACATCATGGCGCTCGCCATTCGCGTCAACGACTTCCTGACCGGCCTGTTCCTCGGCATCGGCATCCAGCTTGTCGATTTCAAGATGGAATGCGGACGTCTCTGGGAAGGCGACATGATGCGCATCGTCGTCGCCGATGAAATTTCTCCGGACTCTGCACGTCTTTGGGATATCACCACCAATGACAAGCTCGACAAGGACCGTTTCCGCCGCGACATGGGCGGACTGGTCGAAGCCTATCAGGAAGTGGCTCGTCGTCTCGGCATCATGAACGAGAACGACACGCCGCGCCCGGCTGGCCCTACGCTTGTAAAGTAAAATGATCCGCCCAGCCCGGAAGGGCATGATCCTGAACAGTCGACACGGTTTTCGGGATCATGCCAAATCAAGCCTTCCGGGCTGTTTCATTCGTTCTAGAATTGCAGGAACTACAGAGTGATCAAGGCACGCGTCACCGTTACACTGAAAAACGGCGTTCTCGACCCGCAGGGCAAGGCAATCGTCGGCGCGCTCGGCAGCCTCGGTTTTGATGGCGTCAACTCGGCTCGTCAGGGCAAGGTTTTCGACCTCGAACTGAATGGTTCTGACAAGAGCAAGGCCGAAGCCGACCTGAAGGCCATGTGCGAAAAGCTGCTCGCCAACACGGTGATCGAAGACTATTCCATCGCCATCGCCTGAGCCTAGCAAAGGAAGCAGACGCCATGAAATCCGCAGTCATTCTTCTTCCCGGTCTCAATCGCGATCGCGACATGATCGCAGCGCTCACCAAGATCACCGGTCAGGCGCCGGTGACCGTCTGGCAGACCGATACGAGCATTCCCGACGATGTGGACCTGATCCTGATTCCGGGCGGCTTCTCCTATGGCGACTATCTGCGTTGCGGCGCGATTGCAGCCCGTATGCCGGTGATGCAGGCCGTTCGCGAGAAGGCCGAAAAAGGCGTCATGGTCATGGGCGTGTGCAACGGTTTCCAGATTCTCGTTGAAGCCGGACTTCTGCCGGGCGCATTGATGCGCAATGCTTCGCTGAAGTTCGTCTGCCGCGAAGTTAAGCTCGAAGTAACCAACGCCAACACGTCGTTCACGCGCGGCTACAAGCCGGGCCAGATCATCCGCTGCCCGGTCGCGCATCATGACGGCAATTATTTCGCCGATGCCGAAACGCTGAAGCGTCTCGAAGGTGAAGGCCAGGTTGTATTCCGCTATGCTGAAGGCACCAATCCGAACGGATCGGTCAACGACATCGCCGGTATCGTCAACGCACGCGGCAATGTGCTCGGCATGATGCCGCATCCTGAAAACCTGATCGAAGCCGCGCATGGCGGCAATGATGGTCGGGCGCTCTTCGCAGGCGCATTGGGCATTGCTGCGTAGGCTTGCAGACAGATAAACGGAAAAGGCGGCTTCAATCGAGCCGCCTTTTTTGTTGCGCGTGTTTCGCCGCAAAACTGCACTGGCAAAGCATCTATTTTCGTGGCAGCTTGGCTGCGGGAGGGTTCCAACGGAAGAGAAAACGTCGGGATCGCCCCATATTTGTTTCATGCGCTATCCAAGCAAGAGCGTTCACATTTTTGCTGGAAATGCCTCGCACATTTTAGCGATAACGAATCAGGGGAACTTAATTCATGCAGCTTTATTCCAGACCTCTTTCCCCTTACTCGGCCTTTGTCCGCGGAGTTCTTTACCTGAAGGACCTGTCTTTCAAGCCAGTGAGCCTACCCTACCCTTTTCCAGCCGATTTCGGCAATGTAACGCCGCTTCGCCGCGTACCCGTGCTGATTACCAGTTCCGGTGAAACACTGTTCGAGGGAGCGGTGATCGCCGAATATCTCGAAGATCACTTTCCAGAAACGTCCGTGCTGCCCGGCACGCCGCGCGAGCGCGCGCTTATTCGTCTCCTTGCCCGCGTGACGGAACTGGACGTGCTTGGCCCCGCGATGAAGCTTTTCATCCTTTTGAGCAAACCCGAGCGCGACGATGCAAGCATCGAACGCCTGTTCGAAAAGATGCATACCGGCCTGAAAGTGGTCGAAAGCCGTCTTTCAGACAAAGCCTATGCTGCTGGAGACGAACCGACGCTTGCGGATTGCTGGATCTTGCCGGTACGTTTTCTGATGGAACCGTTGAAGAAGCTCTCGGGCAAAGCGGATTTGCTGGACGAGTTCCCGAAGTTTGATGCATATGCCGCCAAGGCAAAACAGCATCCGGTTTTTGAGCGCATCTGGAACGAGATGAGCGACGGACTGAAAGCTTTCATGCCGCAACTAGTGGATTGAATTTGACGTTTGAATGCCGACTGAATGAGATGCTGTTTCAAACGTCAAATTCGAAAAATCCACTAGATACATAAAGTTTCTAGTGGTCTTTGTGATTCCGACATTTGCTCGGCGCCTGTATCAGAGGGACGCAAATGTCGGAATCAGACCACTAGCCTGACACTGTTTACCCCACCTCTCATGCGTGCCTTTTGAAGGCACGCACTATCGGAGCCCCTCCTTGAAGACCAAGACTTTCGCTCTTCTGGCCGTCCCGGCCATTGCATTGCTTGCAGCCTGCACTTCCAGCAAGCCCACGGGGCCCATCGCCGTAGACGCCAGCAAGGCGGCACTGCCTACCATGGAGCGCATTGCGCTAGCAGCAAATAGCTGCTGGTTCAAATCGAAGGACAAGGATTTCCGCGGTTACTCACTCGCACCGGAACTGAACTCCTTCACAGGACGCCCGCGTATTCTGGTCGTTCCAGCCCATAATCCGGCATTACGCCCGCTGCTCGTCGTACATGCGCAAGGCAATCCGGCTCGCGTCGAAGCCTTCGGCCCGATGATGCAGGAAGGCCACGGCGGCAGGATCGCCGCCGACGTCAACCGCTGGGCTTCAGGCCAGAGCGGCTGCCAGTAATCAAGCCGTCGCGGAAAGCTGCTTTCCGCGACGCATCTCAACGCAAGTGAAAACGCACCTTGCGCGCTTCGCGCTCTGCTTCGTCGCGCTGTAGTCCGATGTCGCGCAACTGATCATCTGTCAGTTCGCCCAACCTGATCCGGGTGCGCCGCAGTATCATTCGATAAGACATCCAATCTATAACGCGCCGTACATATCCGACTTGCGGCTGGGACGCCGTCGTCAGATTGACCTGCAAAGCTTTTGGCAAATCCGTGACGCTGTCAGCCTCGGGCACAGGAAGAATTGTATCTATTGTCTCGGTCTGCGGTCTAAAGTAGAACATTGGCTCGGTCCATTTCATTGCCAGTTGGGCCAGTTGGGCCAGTTGGGAGCTGGGCAGCAGTGGAGGCAAACCTTATGTTTAGCTCGATGTCTGCATTGTCACCAAGTAGCGACGAATTGACTCTATAATTGACTTAGCAATAGGTACAATTTATAAGTTGTCACCATGACAAATTGGATTCCATATCTTGCCGGTAAATCCGGCCCGTTTTATCTGCAGCTTGCCGACGCCATCGAAGAGGCTATCGGCAACGGCGGTTTGCCTGCGGGTGCCAAACTTCCCCCGCAACGCAACCTCGCTTTCGACTTGAAGGTGACAATCGGTACAATCGGTCGTGCTTATGCACTGGCCCATGAACGCGGCCTCGTGACGGGCGAAGTCGGGCGGGGAACCTATGTGTTGGGTGAAGAACCGGCAGACAATGCGCTCGCCGCCTCCGGCATCGCTGGCACAAAGCCTGCTGACGTCCCATCCGGGAAAATACGTTTCGACACGACTGCCGCTCCAGATGTCGGCCAGCACGAAGTTCTGGCCAAAATCAACGCCGACGTTCACCGGGATTTCCCGCAGGATATTGCAAGCTATTCGCGCTACTTCCCGCAGCACTGGCTGGAAGCCGGGCAGAAATGGCTTTCGCGGGCTGACTGGCGGCCAGACCTCGACAGTATTGTCGTTACCAATGGCGCGCAGGCTGCGAGCATCGCAATCATCACAGCCTTCACGAATCCGGGTGATCGCATCCTGTTCGAAAATCTGACCTATGCGCAGATCAGCCGCTCCGTGCGCCTTCTCGGACGCCGTACCATTCAGGCCGGTCTGGATGAATATGGTCTGATCCCGGAAGAATTCGAACGGGCCTGCCGCCAGCAGCATCCCACCCTCGCGTTTCTGATGCCGACGCTGCACAATCCGACATTATCCGTCATGCCTGAAGAACGGCGTCGCGCAATCGCCGACATCGCAAGGCGTTACAATGTCTGGCTTATCGAAGACGATATCTATGGCGTCATGTGCGACAGCCAGATTCCACCCTTGGCAAGTTTTGCGCCTGAACGCACCTTTGTCGTCTCCGGTCTGTCGAAGGCCGTTGCCGCAGGGATACGCAGCGGCTGGGTCGCCTGCCCTGCGCATTGCGCCCAACGTGTGAAGGTAACGCACAAGATGGTCACGGGCGGCGCAGCGTTTTTGCTCGCCGAAACCGGCGCTCAGCTTGTGTTGTCAGGTGAAGCAGACGCCATTCACAGCAAATGCCGCGAAGAAACAGTCATTCGCGAAAAAATGGCGAGAGAAATCTTCGACGGTTTCGATTTCGTATCCCGCCCGACAATTCCGTTTCTGTGGATGGGACTGCCCGAGCCGTGGCTTTCAGGCACATTCAAGGCGGCCGCCTATGAAAGCGGAATCCTGATCGATGATGAAGATGAGTTCAAGGCCGGTCGTGTCGATCAGATTTATCATCGGGTCCGCATTGCCTTTTCTTCTCCCGCCGATCGCAGCGTCGTCGAAAACTGTTTTCTGACGCTCCGTCGCCTGCTTGAAAACGAACAGGCAGGATATGAAGGGAGTGTCTGACCGCGCGCGCTTGCGTGCGATTATTATGGATATTCGATGAAGGGCTGGAAAAGCGGTATTTTCCTGTCGCACTTCGTGAAAACATAGGTTAAAGAGGCGCCTTGAAACCTTAGGCGACCGTCCCTTAGGCACAGGGCGTCGGACGCCGCAGCCTGCGACGGGGTTCCCCATTTCCATGACTATTTCCAATACGCGAGACATCACGCCGGAATTGATCGAAGCGCATGGTCTTAAGCCGGACGAGTATCAGCGCATTCTTGATCTGATCGGACGCGAGCCCACCTTCACAGAGCTCGGGATTTTCTCGGCGATGTGGAACGAGCATTGCTCCTACAAGTCCTCCAAGAAATGGCTTCGCACGCTTCCGACAACCGGACCGCGCGTTATTCAGGGCCCTGGCGAAAATGCAGGCGTGGTGGACATCGGCGATGGTGATTGCGTCGTCTTCAAGATGGAAAGCCACAACCACCCGTCCTACATCGAGCCCTATCAGGGTGCAGCGACCGGTGTCGGCGGCATTTTGCGCGACGTGTTCACCATGGGCGCGCGTCCCGTTGCGGCGATGAATGCGCTCCGCTTTGGCGAACCCGATCATCCGAAGACCCGTCACCTGGTATCCGGCGTCGTGTCGGGCGTCGGCGGCTATGGCAATGCCTTCGGCGTGCCGACCGTTGGTGGCGAAGTGAACTTCGACAAGCGTTATAACGGCAATATCCTCGTCAATGCCTTTGCTGCCGGTCTTGCCAAGCATGATGGCATCTTCCTGTCGGAAGCCAAGGGCGTCGGCCTGCCGGTTGTCTATCTGGGTGCCAAGACGGGCCGCGACGGTGTCGGCGGCGCGACCATGGCATCGGCTGAATTCGACGAGTCGATTGAAGAAAAGCGCCCTACCGTTCAGGTCGGCGATCCATTTACCGAAAAGTGCCTGCTCGAAGCCTGCCTTGAGCTGATGGCCTCCGGCGCGGTTATCGCCATTCAGGATATGGGTGCGGCTGGCCTCACCTGTTCGGCTGTCGAAATGGGCGCCAAGGGTGACCTCGGCATTGAACTCATACTCGACCATGTTCCCGTCCGCGAAGAGAACATGACGGCCTATGAAATGATGCTGTCGGAAAGCCAGGAGCGCATGCTCATGGTTCTGAAACCTGAGAAGGAAGCCGAAGCGCAGGCGATCTTCCGCAAGTGGGGTCTCGACTTCGCCATCGTCGGCAAGACGACCGACGATCTTCGTTTCCGCGTTATTCATCAGGGCGAGGAAGTCGCCAATCTGCCGATCAAGGATCTGGGCGATGAAGCGCCGGAATATGATCGTCCGTGGATGGAGCCGGGCAAGCACGCGCCGCTCCCTGCCAGCAATGTGCCGCAGGTGGAAGACTATTCGGCAGCCCTTCTCAAGCTCATCGGTTCGCCCGATCTTTCGTCGCGTCGCTGGGTCTATGAACAGTACGATACGCTCATTCAGGGCAATTCGCTGCAGGTTCCGGGCGGCGACGCCGGTGTAATCCGCGTCGAGGGTCATGAAACCAAGGCTCTTGCCTTCTCATCCGACGTGACACCGCGCTATTGCGAAGCCGATCCATTCGAGGGCGGCAAGCAGGCCGTGGCCGAATGCTGGCGCAACATCACCGCGACCGGCGCGGAGCCGCTGGCATCAACCGACAACCTGAATTTCGGCAATCCTGAAAAGCCGGAAATCATGGGCCAGCTCG
Organism: Brucella tritici; assembly: GCF_008932285.1. Classification (NCBI taxonomy): domain Bacteria; kingdom Pseudomonadati; phylum Pseudomonadota; class Alphaproteobacteria; order Hyphomicrobiales; family Brucellaceae; genus Brucella; species Brucella tritici. The sequence continues at coordinate 291,276 of NZ_WBVY01000001.1, read as the reverse complement.
TCAAGGCCATTGAAGGCATCGGTGAAGCCTGCCGCGCGCTCGATTTCCCGATCGTTTCGGGCAATGTCTCGCTCTATAACGAGACCAGCGGTCAGGCCATCCTGCCAACGCCGACCATTGCCGGCGTCGGCCTCATCCCGGACTGGTCGCAGACGGCCAAAATCGGCGGCATGCAGGATGGTGACACGCTGGTTCTGCTTGGCGGCGATGGCGCACATCTTGGCCAGTCCATTTACCTGCGCGATCTGTTTGACCGTGCCGATGGCCCTGCCCCGACAGTCGATCTGGCACTTGAAAAGCGTAACGGCGAATTTGTTCGTTCGGCCATCCGCAACGGCCAGGTTACGGCCTGCCACGACCTCTCCGATGGCGGTCTGGCGATTGCCGTCGCTGAAATGGCGATCAAGTCCGGCAAGGGCGCAGAACTTGATGCCGGTGATGGTCTGCCGCACGCGGTCCTTTTCGGTGAAGATCAGGCGCGCTATGTCGTCGCGGCTACGGCGGAAATGGCAAAACTCATTGCCCTCAATGCAGAAGGTGCAGGCGTTCCGTTCCGCGTGCTCGGCACGGTTGGCGGCGACCGCCTGAAGATTGGCGATCTGGTCAATGTCAGCGTTGCCGATCTGACCGACACGTTTGAAGGCTGGTTCCCCGGCTTTATGAGTGGCGAACCGGTCAGTGATAACTGATCGTATTTCTTGCGCCTGAACTCTTTGTTTTGCGCATTATCCGACGCGAAGGCGCCTCGCACTTTTGCTGGAAATGCTCTAATTGCCGCCCGGATGGAAAGCCTGTCCGGGCGGTTTGCTTGTCGGCTATTTAAGCGTTAGACAGATGTTAGTTGACGTTCCACGATGGTACGTTACGATTCGATAAAATGAGAAGAAGAAGCCGGAAACGGCGGGAGATTTTGCATGGCTATGGACGCACATGAGATCGAAAAACTGATACGCGAGGGGATTCCCGACGCAAAGGTGACGATCCGCGACCTTGCCGGAGATGGAGACCATTTCGCTGCCGAGGTTGTGGCCGAGAGCTTCCGCGGCAAGTCGCGTGTGCAGCAGCACCAGATGGTCTATGATGCTCTGAAGGGCAATATGGGTGGTGTGCTTCACGCGCTTGCCCTGCAGACAAGCGTACCGGAATAACGGAAGCCCGTTCCAGGGAGCCCCATTCGAGCAGCGAACCCCGCTGCGGCAAGATGCAGCTCCCCTTTATACGGATTTCTTGAGCATTTGACTTGCATTCGCCCCAACGGGGTGGTTACCAGCATTCAAATGACTATATTGGGGAAGACCTCCCTGTTTGCGTCGAAATTTGCCTCGACGTATTTGTTTGGCGCATAATCCTGTCCGAAAAGTCAGGCGACTTTTCGGGATTATGCTTGGAAAGGACCGCAAATGACCGGCATCAACGATTTCATCGCGAATGAAGTGAAGACCAACGACGTCGTGCTTTTCATGAAGGGTACGCCGGGTTTCCCGCAGTGCGGTTTCTCCGGTCAGGTCGTCCAGATCCTCGACTATCTCGGTGTGGAATATAAGGGCGTCAACGTTCTGTCCTCGGACGAGCTGCGCCAGGGCATCAAGGAATATTCGAGCTGGCCAACCATTCCTCAGCTTTATGTAAAGGGTGAATTCGTCGGCGGCTGCGATATCGTGCGCGAAATGTTCCAATCGAGCGAATTGCAGGCACTTTTTACCGATAAGGGTATTGCCACCAAGGCTGCTTGAGGATTAATTGCCGGTTATACGGCCTCAGCCTCACCTTTTTCCAAAGGCGCCGTTCTACGGCGCCTTTTGCATTTGCTAGATGCTACAATGACAGAATTCCATCTGTCTGCTTCTGCTTTCTAAATTTTGTCTTTCGTATCGTGTCTTTCAGACGCGATGCGCCACTTTGCCAGGGAATGCCAGTCATGCCGCTCGACATCAAGAACGGTTCGTCGGACCAGAAGACCTCCATGCGTGGACGCGGCGAATTCATTGCGCTCATCGCAGCGATCATGGCCATCAATGCGCTGGCGGTCGATATCATGCTACCCGGCCTGCCGCAGATCGGCGCAAGCCTCGGTGTGCAGTCGGAAAACCACGTCCAGTTCGTCATCACTGCCTATCTCCTCGGTTTTGGCGTTTCACAGCTTTTCTACGGCCCGTTGAGCGATCGCTTCGGCCGCAGGCTGCCGCTGTTCGGCGGGCTCGTCATTTACATTCTGGCGGCTTTGGGATCAGCCATCGTCACCGATTTCACGACGCTTATCATCCTGCGCGTGTTGCAGGGGCTGGGCGCTGCGGGAACGCGCGTAATCGCCGTCTCTGTCGTGCGCGACAAGTTCGCCGGTCGCCAGATGGCGGAGGTCATGTCGCTCGTCATGATGGTTTTCATGATCCTGCCGGTCGTTGCACCTGCAACCGGCCAGCTCATCATGCTTTTCGGCGAATGGCACCTGATTTTCCTGTCGATGGCCCTGATGGCGCTTATCGTCGGTATCTGGGCTTTCCTTCGCCTGCCCGAAACCCTGCCCGCCACTAACCGGCGCCCGCTGACGGTCAAGAGCGTGATCGGTGGCTTCGGTATCGTGCTTTCGAACCGCGTCGCTCTGTTCTACATGCTCGGCACGTCATTCATTCTCGGCGCGCTGTTCGGCTACATCAACTCGGCGCAGCAGATTTTCGTCGATATTTACAAGCTCGGCGCATTGTTCCCGCTGGCTTTCGCTGCTGTCGCCATGACACTGGCGCTTGCCTCGTTTTTGAACTCGCGCCTGGTCGGTCGCTATGGCATGCGGCGAATTTCCCAAACCATGTTGCTTGTCTTCACCAGCTTCAGCCTTTTGTGGATGGTGCTTTCCGTCACGCTGGAAAACCCTGTTCCCTTCCCGTTCCTGATGGCGATTTACATGATAATCATGTTCTCGTTCAGCCTCGTGACCGCCAATTTCAATGCGCTGGCGATGGAGCCGCTGGGCGAGGTTGCCGGAACTGCATCCTCCGTTCTGGGCTTTGCACAAACCGTGATCGGAGCGGCACTGGGCGCAATTATCGGTCAGGCCTTTGACGGCACGACCACGCCAGTTGCAACCGGCTATTGCGTGCTTGGATTTGTCGCCCTCGGCTGCGTTCTGATAGCCGAACGTGGTCGGTTGTTCAGGGTTCAAAACCCGCCCGCCGAACACGTGATCTGATCGATTTTGCCATGCAAAACAGGAAAGGCCCGCAGGTGTTGCAGGCCTTTTCGTATTAGACATTACTCTAACGGCGTTATTCTTCCCAGAGCGCCGTCTGAATGGCCTGCCAGCTATCCCTGCTCGGTGCGGCCAAAATGCCCCCGCCAGTGTGAGACGGCAGATAATCGCTTCCATCCCATCGGGCGAGATAACCGCCAGCTTCCTGATGGATCAGTGCGCCCGGCAGATGGTCCCACGGCATCAGCTTGTTGTAGACCACAAAATGTGCGCCGCCGGTGGCGAGGATGCGATATTCGTGCGCTGCACAGCGATAGCCGATCTGCGACAGAAACTTCGTATGATTGCGCGCCAGACGCGACCGCACCGGCTCAGCCGTATATTGCCACGAAATCGCACCGGTCATCTGGTCAATTGAGGCCGGTTCGGCAACGTTGACCTTGTTCATATCTCCATTGGCGTGGCGGATGTAGCTTCCGCCGCCTTTTGAAGCCATGATCCAGTCATTGCCGACGGGGTCGTGAATGATACCGGCAACGGTTTTGCCTTTCGACACGACCGCAAGCATGACACCAAAGAGCGGAACGCCGGATGCAAAATTGAAAGTGCCATCGACCGGATCGATGGTGAAGGCAAGCTCCGCATCATCAAGGCCGGTCAGCAATGCTGGATTGTCCGAGCAGGCTTCCTCACCGACGATCACCGCATCGGCAAAGCGTTCTTTAAGCTTGGCTGTGATGAACCGTTCAGCATTCACATCCGCTTCCGTTACCAGATCGGCGGGTGACGTCTTCTGCCGGATATCGCCGACATCCAGCCTGCGAAAACGGGGCATGATTTCCTGACGCGCCGCATCTGCCAGCAAATCGGCCAGCCAGTCCATCTGTCCTTCATCAAACCGCATGGTCACCCTCTCCCTCGCCATTTGTCATCAGTCCTGCAAAATCGAACAGTTTGCGATCCAGCAGATGGCTCGGACGAACATTCGTCATGGCGCGGATCATCGTGTCCTTGCGCCCCGGCATACGCTTTTCGATGTCGGTCAGCATGGCTTTCATCGCATTGCGCTGGAGCCCTTCCTGACTGCCGCACAGATCGCATGGAATGATCGGAAACTGCATCGCGGCCGCAAATTTCTCCAGATCGTCCTCCGCGGCATAAGCCAGCGGGCGGAACACCATCAGGTCTCCTTCGTCGTTCAACAGCTTCGGCGGCATCGCAGCCAGACGCCCGCCGTGGAACAGGTTCATGAAGAAGGTCTCGAGAATATCTTCCCGGTGATGGCCAAGAACGATCGCCGAACAGCCCTCTTCACGCGCAATGCGGTAGAGGTTCCCACGGCGCAATCGCGAGCAGAGCGAGCAATAGGTGCTGGTCTCAGGCAGCTTGTCGGTGACGATCGAATAGGTATCCTGATATTCGATGCGATGCTCGATTTCATACCGGTTCAGGAAGTCCGGCAGAATGTGCTTGGGAAAGTTCGGCTGTCCCTGATCCAGATTGACCGCCAGCAACTCGACCGGCAGCAGGCCGCGCCATTTGAGATCGAGCAGCAGCGCGAGCAGGCCATAGGAATCCTTGCCGCCTGAAAGGCAAACCATCCAGCGCTCGCCAGGCTTCACCATCGAGAAATCCTCGATAGCCTGCCGCGTCAGGCGCAAAAGACGTTTGCGCAGCTTGTTGAACTCGACCGTGGTCGGCACATCGCGAAAAAGCGGGTGGCAGCCGTCGCTGCCTGCGTCTTCTGCGATATCTGGATCGAAAGCGTTCATAATGCTTCCCGAAAAAACGATTGAAGATGTTGAAGGCTTAATAGCGAAAACTGGCGGCGGGGAAAACCGCGAAACAACATTTGTTTGCGAAAGACGCAAAACCGCTTCGCACTTTTGCTGGAAAAGAAAAAGCCGCGCTGCATGCACAGCGCGGCTTTTCGATTTCGGCATATATCCAGCGCGCCAGAGCGCGCCTGGAATTAACGCGAATAGAATTCGACGACGAGGTTCGGTTCCATCTGAACGGCGTAAGGCACGTCCGTCAGGGTCGGAACGCGGGAGTACGTCGCAACCAGCTTGTTGTGGTCGACTTCGATGTAATCCGGAACATCACGTTCTGCGAGCTGAACAGCTTCGAGAACGATAACCAGCTGCTTCGACTTTTCGCGAACTTCAACAACGTCACCAACCTTCAGGCGGTAGGACTGAACGTTGACGCGGCGACCGTTCACATTCACGTGGCCGTGGTTGATGAACTGGCGGGCAGCGAAGATCGTCGGAACGAACTTGGCGCGGTACACAACTGCATCCAGACGCGATTCCAGCAGACCGATCAGGTTTTCACCGGTGTCGCCCTTGCGGCGAGCGGCTTCTTCGTAGGTCTTGCGGAACTGCTTTTCGGAGATGTCGCCGTAGAAGCCCTTGAGCTTCTGCTTTGCGCGGAGCTGTACACCGAAATCCGACAGCTTGCCCTTGCGGCGCTGGCCGTGCTGGCCCGGGCCATATTCACGACGGTTTACAGGGGACTTCGGACGACCCCAGATGTTTTCGCCAAGACGGCGATCAATTTTGTACTTAGCGGATTCGCGCTTGCTCATCGCATTTCCTTCAAAAGGTTATAGCGCCCGGAGGCGCTGGAGGAAACGCGCCCTCCTCTGCCCTCCGTTTTAGAGGACTGACAGGATGAAGCGCGCGAGCGCAATCTTCATCCACGGGACACGTCAAATGAAACGCCGGCACGAAACGCGCCAGCGATGGGCGGCTTTTAGTCATGCAGCCGTTATCTTGTCAAGCTCAAGCAGCCGAAAAAGCCTGAAAAACCGGTCTGCAACGCCTGTTCCCTACCATTTGCTACGGCCTGCCATCAAGCGTGAAGGAACGCCACCGCCTGTTTCAACATTAGGCATGACGGAACCGCTATTCATGAGGCATCAATGGCTTTGTCTTTTTTCCTGCCCGGCAAGGGTGCATTCACCACTCTGATTGCGCTCAGCCTTGTCGCGACGCCGTGTTTTTCCGGCATCGGTTCCGATGAGGCACAGGCGCAAACTTTCATCGAACGCATCCTGAAGCAGGATGCCCAAAAGGCAAAACAACATCGCAAGCGCCCAGCGGCAAAGCGCAGCCAGAAGAAATCGGCTCCGAAACAGCAGACAACCAAACAGCGGGAAAGTGCCCCGGCAAAAGCCGATAGCAAACCCATTCCCGGCCTCATAATCCCCGTTCCCACGCCTGCTCCGCGCCCGGAAGATACCGCAAACAAGGCTCCGCAACCGGAAACTCCACCCGTTCCAACAGAAAAGCCGGAAGCAGAGCCCGAAAAACAACCGCTGGCCAAGCCTGCTCCTTCCACTCCGACACAGGCAGAGCCGCCAAAACCGGCTGATAACCCAAAGCCGACGGATGAGAAACCGCAAGAATCGAAACCTGGCCCTGAACAGCAGACAAAGCCGGAAAAGGACGAGCGTGTCTATCAGGTATCCTGCCCGGCACTGATCTCCGGCGATGTTGAGGGCAAGCTGTTACCTCCGATCGACGATGGCGAGCAATGCGGCACCCACTCTCCATTGTCGCTATCCGCCATTGGCAAGGACAATCCTTTGAAATTCGCCAATGCCGTCACTACAAATTGCGCCATGGCCGTCACGCTGGCTGAATGGAGCAGCGAGGTAACCAAAGCCGCCAAGGATGTTTACGGTCCGGATTTGAAAATCTCGGAAATCGGCACCGGCTCGGATTACCAGTGCCGGAAGGTCAACGGCGCTTCCACAGGACGGGTTTCCGAACATGCTTTTGCCAATGCGCTCGACATCATGTCGTTCAAATTTTCGGACGGCAGCAAGACGGAACTGGAAAGCGGATGGAACGGCTCCGACAAGGAGAAGGCTTTCTGGCGCGCAGTACATAGCGCAAGCTGCAAGCTTTTCATGACTGTCATCGGTCCGGACGGCGATGCTGCCCATCGCACCAACATGCACCTCGATCAGGGGTGTCACGGCAAATCCTGTCTTGCACGTATCTGCCAGTAGGATATCGTCGTAAGCGTTGGAAATTCATAAAAAAATCAGAATCGCAGCAGTAATCTCTATTTCATTATCGATTCAATCCCGTCACTCGCTGGTGAATGACGGGTTTCCAGAAGGACATGGGGCATGAAATCGACCAAATTTATTGTTTCCGCAATTTTCGCACTTGGCTTTTCCGCTGCGGCCCATGCCGATGCCGTTCCGAAAAGGACGAAGGATTTTACGGGCAATTACCAGACGCTCGTGAAGGATCAGCAGGCAGCTCCGCAAATCGCCGACTACATTGCCAGTGCCTATGATTACGTCAAGAAAAGCAAGAAATATGACCGTCTCGGCTTCACCAAGGATGACATTTCCGCGGCTGAAACCAATGATAAATCTTCGAAATTCAGCACCAGTGACCCACGCAAGGTTTCCGCTGTCATCTCGGTTCCCGGCGAAGCGCGCAACAAGGGTGCGTCCACAAAATGGGACAGCATCATGCTGCGCTGCGGCATCACCGATGGCAAGCTGAAGGCAATTGAACTGGCTCCGAACAAAGCGGGCAAGTAAACAACCTGACCTTTGCGGCGAGTGCCCGCTGGCGCTCGCCAATTCTGTTCAGTGCTTTTTCTTGTCGTCTACGTGTTCCGGCAAGCCTTTGCGCTTGGTTTCGGCAAACTCTTCCAGTTCCTTCTCGGTCATCGATTCAAACATTTCCTTCGACGCACCGAAGAGTTCGCTTTTCTTGATTTCACCGCGCTTGGCAGCAAGTGCAGCACCGGCGGCCTTCTGTTGGGCCTGGGATTTTGCGGGCATCAGACTTTCTCCTGTTTGAAAGTCAAACGCAAATGGAGTGAGGCCGGTTCCTTTCTATTCGACGCCTCCATCAAAACGTGATCGCGCATCGCGAAGCAAATCGCGATTCCTGACGGCCCATTGCCCCAGCACGTCGATAGGCACAGCGAGAGAATGTCCAAGTTCCGTCAGCGAATATTCCACCTCGGGCGGAGATGTCGGGCGAACATGCCGGGACACGAGGCCATCCCGTTCCAGCGACCGCAGTGTAACGGTCAGCATGCGTTGAGAAATACCTTCAATGGTTCTGCGTAAAGCATTGAAACGCATTGAGCCTTCCTGAAGATTGAAAATAACAAGAATGCTCCATGTGTCGCCCACCCGGTCCAGCACTTCGCGGATCGGACAGCCACCGTCCGCATCGGTTTCGAAAGCAGGCGTCGACGAAAGCAAAGGCGTCTTGCCATCTGGGCGTGTCGGTATGGTCATCTTGTTTCTCCAGGACAGCCAGTTGCAGACCGGCGTTCTTCTCCATCGTTACAAGCCAGAGCAATTCCGGCAAAAGTGCGAAGTAGTTCTCGTCAAATAGCATTTAAAAACGAAGAGATAGAACGATACGATGGTTCCACATTAACGGGAACCGCCCTGAACACTTGCCTTTATGGCGGTTACTTCCATGTATCCTGCTCATGTAAAAGTGCGTTCTTCACAAGCATGATGGCATTACATATGTGGTTATCAGAAATAACCTGATTATGAAACATACCTTATTTCGTTTGATACGAGAAGGTCGAAAAGGAGAATGCCATGACCAAGATCGCACTGATCGGCGCAACAGGTTTTGTCGGCGCTGCAATCCTCAAGGAAGCCGCTGCACGCGGCGACCTGGTTACAGCGCTTGTTCGCCATCCGGAGAAAGTTGAAAAACTGCCCAATGTGACGGCAGTAAAGGTCGATGTGTTCGATACCGACGCGCTTGCAAAGCAGCTTGCAGGACATGACATCGTGATTTCAGCCTATAATCCAGGTTGGAGCGACAAGAATATCCGCGAAAACCACATCAACGGCAGTCGTTCCATCACCGAAGCGACCAAAAAGGCAGGGATCAAGCGCCTCATAGCAGTTGGCGGCGCAGGCAGCCTTTCGGTCAATGGCAACCAGTTGGTCGACTCGCCTGAATTCCCCGCCGAATGGAAGGAAGGCGCGCTCGGTGCCCGTCAGGCGCTCGAAGACCTGCGTGGCGAGAATGAGCTGGAATGGTCATTCGTGTCGCCAGCGATCATTCTTCAGCCGGGCGACCGCACCGGAAAATATCGTCTTGGCGGCGACGAACCGGTTTTCGACGACAAGGGTGAAAGCAAGATTTCGGTTGCTGATCTGGCAGTCGCAATTCTGGATGAGGCAGAAAAAGGCCAGCATATTCGCAAGCGTTTCACGGCCGCCTATTGATGCCAATCACAAAAACGCCATGTTTTTGACAGGCGTTCGCCGCAAAACCGGTGGTGAAATACGCACATCACCACCGGCTTTTCGCACAAAAAGACCGCAAAACAGGCCAGTCCCCGCTTTGCCTTAATTAGAGCGGTGCTCTCACTCACACCAGTTCCACATCCACGACGCCCTGAATGGCTTTCATGGCGCTGGCGATCTGCGGACTGACGCGATAGCGATGCGGCAGCTCGATCTCGACTTCACGCTGACCGTTATCCTTGATGACGATGAGGCTCACCTGCCCATCGCCGCGCGTGTTGAAATGCGGAGCGATATGACGAACCGCATCAGCAGAGCGCAGATAAAGCCGCAACGCCTTCTGCATACGGCAGGCTTCGTCTTCCAACGACTGCACCGTCTGGATGCGCAAGCCGATACCTTCGGGGCGATTTTCCGCCTGAACGGTGATTACCACCGACTTGCCGCTCTCCAGAAGATCGCGATATTGCGCAAGCCCTTCGGAAAACAGCACCGCTTCGAACTGGCCGCTGGCATCGGACAATTGCACGATACCCATCTTGTTGCCGGTGCGTGTCTTGCGTTCCTGACGGGCAGTCACGGTGCCCGCCAGACGACCGGCATTGGCGCCACGTTTCACGGCTGCGGAAAAATCCGCCCAGCTTTGAACACGCATGCGGTTCAGCACATCACGATATTCATCAAGAGGATGGGCCGACAGATAGAAGCCGACCGCCTGAAACTCGCGGTGCAGCATTTCCGATGGCAGCCAGGGAGCGGCCTGCGGCAGGATAAGCGTTTCCTTCGGCGCGCCTGACAGTCCGAAAATATCGGATTGGCCGCTTGCGGCATTTTCCTGCGTGCGCTGGGCAAAGCCCATGATGCGGTCCATGCCTGCACTCATGGCTGGGCGCTCACGACCGAAACAATCCATCGCCCCGGCATTGATGAGACTTTCCAGCACGCGCCGGTTGACGATGCGCGGATCGACCCGCTCGCAAAAATCCTCAAGGCTTTCAAAAGGCTTCTCGGCACGCACATCGACAATATGATCGACTGCTGCCTCGCCAACGCCCTTGATGGCGGCAAGCGAATAGAAAATCTGCTTTTCGCCGACTTCAAACGGACGGAAGGAAGTCATCACCGAAGGCGGCACGACCTCAATGCCCAGACGGTTCGCCTCGCGGCGGAAATCGTTGAGCTTGTCGGTGTTCGACATATCGTAGGTCATCGACGCGGCGATGAACTCAACCGGATAATGCGCCTTCATATAGGCTGTCTGATAGGACACGATGGCATAAGCGGCAGCGTGCGACTTGTTGAAGCCGTAGTCAGCGAACTTCGCCAGCAGGTCGAAGATCATGTTGGCCTGAGCCTTGTCGACGCCGCCCTCAATCGCGCCATCCACGAAGCGGACACGCTGCTTGTCCATTTCCTCGCGGATCTTCTTGCCCATGGCACGGCGCAAAAGGTCAGCTTCTCCGAGCGAATAGCCGGAAAGCACCTGTGCGATCTGCATCACCTGTTCCTGATAGACGATAACGCCCTGCGTTTCCTTGATCAGGTGATCGATCTTCGGGTGGATGGAGGCAATCTCCTCCTCACCATTCTTGCGCGCATTATAGGTCGGAATATTCTCCATCGGACCGGGACGATAAAGCGCGACAAGCGCAATAATATCTTCAATCCGGTCGGGGCGCATGCCGAGCAGCGCCTTGCGCATACCGGCACTTTCCACCTGGAACACGCCGACCGTTTCGCCGCGCGACAGCATTTCATAGGTCAGTTCATCATCGAGCGGCACATGGGACAGATCAATTTCAATGCCCTTGCGCGCCACAAGTTTGACCGCCGTTTCAAGAACGGTCAGCGTCTTGAGACCAAGAAAGTCGAACTTGACCAGTCCCGCCTGCTCGACCCATTTCATGTTGAACTGCGTAACCGGCATGTCGGAACGCGGATCGCGATACATGGGGACCAGTTCCGACAGCGGACGGTCACCGATCACGATACCGGCGGCATGGGTCGAGGCGTGGCGGTAAAGCCCTTCGAGCTTGAGCGCCATATCGAGCAGCCGTCCGACCACCGGCTCCTTCTCACGCTCCTCATTGATCTTCGGCTCGGTTTCGATGGCCTGTGCCAGTGATACCGGATTGGCCGGATTCTGCGGCACCAGCTTGCAGAGACGATCAACCTGCCCGTAAGGCATTTCCAGAACGCGACCGACATCGCGCAATACGGCGCGCGCCTGCAGGGTTCCGAACGTGATGATCTGGGCTACCTGATCGCGTCCGTACTTTCCCTGCACATAGCGGATCACCTCTTCACGGCGGTCCTGACAGAAATCGATATCAAAGTCGGGCATCGAAACGCGATCCGGGTTGAGGAAGCGTTCGAAAAGCAGTGAGAATCGCAAAGGATCGACGTCGGTAATCGTCAGCGCATAGGCGACGAGCGAACCGGCACCCGAGCCACGGCCCGGCCCGACCGGAATGCCATGGGCTTTGGCCCATTTGATAAAGTCGGCAACGATCAGGAAGTAACCCGGGAATTTCATGCGGGTGATAATGCCGATCTCATATTCGAGGCGTTCGGCATATTGTTCTGTCGTGTAGCCTTCTGCGAGACCGATAGTCTCCAGGCGCATCTTCAGGCCTTCGCGCGCCTGCCGGGCAAGCTCATCAGCTTCTTCCTGAACGGCGGCTTCCGGATCATCGGATTCGCCGGTAAACCGTGGCAGGATCGGCGCACGGGTCTGCGTGTACCAACTGCAGCGCTCCGCAATTTCGACCGTGTTGTCGAGCGCTTCCGGCAGATCGGCAAAGAGTGCCGCCATTTCCGCACGGCTTTTCAGATGATGGTCCGGCGTCAGACGGCGGCGGTCATCATTTGATAGAATCTGGCCTTCCGCAATGGCAAGAAGCGCGTCATGAGCTTCGAAATCTTCCGCCTTGAGAAAGAAAGCCTCATTGGTGGCCACCAGAGGCAGATCCATCTCATAGGCAAGCGCAACCGTCTTGGCTTCCAGCGCACGGTCATAACCTGCCTGGCGCTGCAACTCGACATAAAGCCGGTCACCAAAGGTTTCCCGCAGGAATGCAAGTCGCGTCTCCGCCCTGTCAGGACGGTCGGCGGCAAAAGCACGACCGATTGGTCCCAGTGCGCCGCCGGAAAGAATAATGACGTCTTTCGACAATGGCGGGAGCCAGCTTGCTTCGACATGCACTGGATCGCCCGCGGGCGTCTCCATAAAGGCGCGGCTGACGAGCCGCACGATATTCGCATAGCCCTCTTCCGTTGCCGCGAGCAGCACGATTGGAGCAAGATCCAGCGCGACCCGGCGATTGACGCTGCGGCCATTATCATTGTGATCGCCGAAGGCAATATCGACCTGACAACCGATGATGGGTTGCAGACCATCTTTCGATGCCTTCTGCGCAAATTCGAGCGCACCAAACAGATTGTTGGTGTCGGTGACCGCGATAGCCGGCGCCTCGTCGGCAATCGCCTGTTTGATGATCTTGCCGAGCGGCAATGCGCCTTCCAGCAAGGAATAGGCCGAGTGTACCCGCAGATGCACAAAACGTGGCGTCAAAGCACCGTCTTTTGCTGCATTACCTGCTGCTGCATCACTCATTCCATCGACCCCGATCATCTGCCGAGCCGCCCGGATGGACATACATCCGGCGCTCCAAATCCACGCATCGCGCTTTCCGAAAACCGATTCAGGTCTTCGGGCTGATGCAGTAGCCGCCTGATAGCACATTGCTTGCAGGATGAACCACACATGGTTCAACGCGGCTGGCGACTCTGTCGCCTGATAGCGTCAGTTTCGGGGAATGATATGGCGATGTCCAGTAAGACTATCGCCACCTTGTAGCGGGTTCACAGGAACCGGCCAGAGCATCTCCAGTTTTTCCGGAATCATCGGAGATGCTCTATCTTTTCACGCATGTCTTTGCCCCAAAACTGGTTCCCACTTTTGGGAGGCATGCACTATCTCCTTCAGATCGCACTCACCCAGATGGCGAAAGTTGCAATGAACAGGCTTACCGAAATGAAAGACAGAACGTCGTGGACGAGATCGGTCATGTTGGAAACTCCTCTGTGTTCACGTATGTTTATTTTTTGTTCTATTTTTGTTCCAAAGTCAACACCCATTCCAGCACGGCATTCAATTTAGGGTTTACGAATAACTAATATAGCTGCGACCTATGGCCGAACATGCGAAGGCCAGTTTCTATACAGATGAGCCTGCCTTCGCCGATCATGAAAGGTTGTCGCCGCACCGCTGAGGCGGTTTTCATAAAGCAGGTCTATATCGACTGTCGCTGTTACCGTCGTTGCAATGCCTGTCGGCGCTTCGGCAATAATACCCGCCGCGTTTTTCCAGGCAAGATCGCACGGACCAAGGATCGAGCTTCTTGCGAAGTTGCTCGGGAGCGGCGCGCCCAGCTCACCGCCGAGACAGCTATGCACGAGGTAGACCTGGTTTTCGACGCAGCGCGCCTGAGCGCAATGCCGCACCCGCCAGAACCCCTGTTCGTTAAATGTCGCGGACGGCGCCAGAATTATTTCTGCGCCCTGTTCGGCCAGAGACGCAGCGCATTCTGGAATTTCGTTTTCATAGCAGACATTGAAGCCAACCTTGGCGAAGGGCAACGTAATCGCATCCATCCTGTCCCCCTCTGCAGTGGACCATCCGGCTTCGGCGGGGAAAATATGTGTTTTGCTATGCGGGAAGCATTCGCCATCCGGCCCGAAGAGATATGCGATATTCTCGTAGCGGCTTTCCGCAACCCTTTCCAAATGTGACCCTGCCGCGATGAAACAGCCGCGTCGTTTCGCTTCTTCCGCGAACAGCGCCTTATAGTCGGAAGTGAATTGATCGATCAGCACCAGATCGGAGATCGGGCGGTGTCGCCATTCCGGCAAAGTCGTGAAAAGTTCGATGGTGAACAGTTCAGGAAAGACCACAATGTCTGCCCCTGCCGCCTGGTCGAGAAACCTGTGCACACGCGCAGCCATATCCTCAAACCCGCGGATTTCCTCGACGCAATATTGGCAGACAGAAAGGGTGACTTCACGCGACATTCAAATTTTCCTTTCGCCAGTTGTTGGCCTCCGCAGTTCCCGTTCGACCGGAACTGCCTTGGAAACAGGAAGGAAAATTTAGAATGGAAGGAAACGGGCTGCCAGCCATACAAACGGCTGGCAACTATGCGCTCCTCAAATGGAACAATGCATGAGGAAGCCCCTCACAAATCGACGACCTTGCCATCCTTCAGCGTGACGCGCCGGTCCATCCGGCGGGCAAGTTCATGATTGTGCGTCGCGATCAGGGCCGCAAGCCCCGACTGACGCACGAGCGCTTCCAGAGCGCCGAAGACGTAAGATGATGTCGTCGGATCGAGGTTGCCGGTCGGCTCGTCCGCCAGAAGAACAAGTGGCGCGTTGGCAACGGCACGGGCAATGGCGACGCGCTGTTGCTCGCCGCCGGAAAGTTCAGATGGGCGATGCGAAGCGCGCTTGCCGATCTTCATATATTCAAGAAGCTGCTGTGCACGCTCTGCTGCGGCTTTCCTGGGCAGGCCGCGGATCATCTGCGGCATCATCACATTCTCCAGCGCGGAAAATTCCGGCAGGAGATGGTGGAACTGATAGACGAAACCGACATCGTTGCGGCGCACAGCCGTGCGCTCGTCATCGGACAATTTGCTGCAGGCACGTCCGTCAAGGAAAACCTCGCCGTTATCGGGGCGTTCCAGCAGGCCCGCCGTGTGCAGCAATGTCGACTTGCCCGCGCCCGATGGCGCAACAAGCGCAACCATTTCGCCACGGCGGAGCGTGAAATCGGCATCTTTCAGAATGACCAGTTCGCGGTCGGCTTCCTTATAGGCGCGGCCGACACGCTCCAGCCGCATAATGATTTCAGCCGCCATTTATTCGTACCTCAATGCTTCAACCGGATCGAGCTTGGCAGCACGCCAGGCCGGAAAAATGGTGGCAATGAATGAAAGCACCAGAGCCATGACGATAACGGAGATGGTTTCACCGGGGTCCATCTTCGCAGGCAATTGGCTAAGGAAGTAAAGTTCCGGATTGAAGAGCGTGGTTCCCGAGAGCCACGAGAAAAACTCCCGCAGACGCTCGACATTGAGGCAAACGACAACGCCCAGAACGACACCGGCTACCGTGCCGGTGACGCCGATGGCGGCGCCCGTCATCAGGAATATGCGCATCACCGCGCCACGGGTGGCCCCCATGGTTCGCAGGATCGCAATATCGTGCCCCTTGTCCTTCACCAGCATGATGAGGCCGGAAATGATGTTCAGCGCCGCAACGAGCACGATCAGCGTCAGGATCATGAACATGACATTGCGCTCAACTTCCAGCGCCGAGAAGAAAGTCTGGTTACGCTGGCGCCAGTCGACAAGCGAGAGCTGGCGTCCCGCTGCCTCTTCCACAGGCGCGCGCATCGCATCCACCTTGTCGGGATTATCGACAAAGATTTCCAGCGATTGCACCTTGCCTTCCTGATTGAAGAAGAGCTGCGCCTCGGAAAGCGGCATCATGACAATTGATGAGTCATATTCCGACATGCCGATCTCGAAGATCGCGACAATCGGATAGGCTTTCACACGCGGATTGACGCCAAACGGGGTCACATCGCCATCCGGCGAAATTACCCGCAGCGTATCACCGATGGAAAGGCCGAGATTTTCGGCCATGCGGGTTCCGATGGCGACGCCGCCGCCCTGATCGAATCCCTTCAATGTACCCTGACGAATATTGCCGGAAACGAGCTTGAGCTTGTCGAGATCCTCTTCACGAAGACCGCGCACCAATGCACCCGTTCCAGCGCCTATATTCCCCTGAACAAGCGCCTGCCCTTCCACCACGGGAATGGCGAACTTGATACCGGAAATGCCGTCGATCCGCTTGATAAGGCTGGCATAATCATCCAGCGGACGATCAATCGGCTGCATGATGAGATGGCCGTTAATGCCCAGAATTCGCGAAAGAAGCTCGGCACGGAAGCCGTTCATCACCGCCATGACGATGATGAGGGTCGCCACGCCCAGCATGATGCCGGTGAAAGAAAACCCGGCAATGACCGAGATAAAAGTCTCGCGGCGGCGCGCTCGCAGATATCGCCATGCGATCATCCGTTCGAAAGCCGAGAATGGACCGGACTTCGGTACCTTTTGGGCTACCTTTGCCTGATCCCCGGATTTTGCTGCCGCCGCGTTGCTCATGCTTCTGCCGTCAACAGGTTGATCGCAGCTTCAACGCTCAGGTTCTGGCGTTCGCCGGTCTTGCGATCCTTGATTTCGACTTCACCGGCGGCAACGCCACGCGGGCCAACGATCACCTGCGTCGGCAGGCCGATCAGGTCCATCGTGGCAAACTTTGCACCCGGACGGTCATCCGTGTCATCGAGCAGAGGATCGACGCCTGCATTGGTCAGCGCTTCGTAGATCTTCTCGCTTACGGCGTCGCAGCCTTCGTCGCCCGGCTTCATGTTGACGATACCGGCACCGAACGGCGCGATGGCTTTCGGCCAGATGATGCCTGCGTCATCGTGGAAGGCTTCGATGGCAGCCGCGACGAGGCGCGACGGACCGATGCCGTAGGAACCCATCGACACCAGATGTTCCTTGCCATCCGGGCCCTGCACTTTCGCGCCCATCGGTTCGGAATATTTCGTGCCGAAATGGAAGATGTGGCCGACTTCGATGCCACGTGCCGAAACCTGATCTTCCGGCTTCACCTTGGCCCAGTCGGCCTCGTCATGCATTTCGTCGGTCGCCGCATAAGGCGTCGTCCAGCGATTGACGATATCGGTCAGTTGCGCATCGTTGCGGAAATCGGTGTCCGCGCCCGGCACGGCGAGATCAAGATAGGCCTTGTCGCAGAAAACCTGGCTTTCGCCGGTTTCGGCCAGAATGATGAATTCGTGGCTGAGGTCGCCGCCAATCGGTCCCGTATCGGCCCGCATCGGGATGGCCTGCAGGCCAACCCGCGCAAAAGTGCGCAGATAGGACACGAACATTCGGTAATAGGCCATTTTCGCGCCCTCATAGTCGAGGTCGAACGAATAGGCGTCCTTCATCAGGAACTCACGCGAACGCATCACGCCGAAACGCGGGCGCACTTCGTCGCGGAACTTCCACTGGATGTGATAGAGATTGAGCGGCAGGTCCTTGTAGGAGCGCACATAGGAACGGAAAATGTCAGTGACCATTTCCTCATTGGTCGGGCCGAAGAGCATATCGCGCTCCTGACGGTCCTGAATGCGCAGCATTTCCTTGCCATAGGCATCGTAGCGACCGCTTTCGCGCCACAGATCGGCGGACTGGATGGTCGGCATCAGAATTTCATTGGCGCCCGCGCGGTTCTGCTCTTCGCGAATGATATCGCAAACTTTGTTGAGAACCTTGAGACCGAGCGGCAGCCAGGCATAGATGCCGGCTGACTGTTGACGGATCATGCCCGAACGCAGCATCAGCCTGTGGGAGACGATTTCCGCCTCCTTGGGGTTTTCCTTCAGAATAGGCAAAAAATACCGCGACAGACGCATCGTAACCACCAATCAAGAGGGACTGCCTGAGTGCTTCAAGAATCAGGCAAAAATTAAGCATATTCGTCGGTTTCTTACCGGGTTATACACCGGTTGGAAACCCGCCTGGAAAAGCTTTCACGGCAGCGGATTTCCCCATCCACAACCATAATAGCCCGCCGAAAGAACCAGAGGTGCGAAATACGGCCTCCAGATTCACATTCAATTTCAATATATTACAGATATATCACTCTCACTGAGGAAAATTTGCGAAAGAAATATGACGCCACAGAAGATTTTTCGTGACAAAAGCTGTGCAGTTCGCTATTTTTTTCATCATAAGAGCAACAACGGAATAAAACCGTTGGTTTCACGCGGTCAAAGTCTTGGGAGGATGGATCCAGGCGCGACTTTCGCAGCCGCCAGTCAAATGGAAACGGATCGAACGCGTATTTGATTAGCAAGGCGAAAGCCTTGCTTTTTTTTTGCACTTGCGGAACCCTCGTGCTTTCCGCATTTCCGCTATTTTATAGGCTGCAATAACACATTGATTTTGTGGGATTTATCGCAGTGCCCTCTGCGCATCCAAGTATTAAATTTCGTTTAAGTATAAATCGATTTATATGAAGAACACTGCATACGCAAAGGCATCACTGTCACAAATGACGCCGGGTTGTGCCGCGTCGGAAATTCAATACGTTACGCGAACTGGCTCAATATCTGGCACAACCCATGATAGGCATGTCCACTTTTCTTTGTACAAAAGAAAGGCTGCCTATTTTTTAGGCAGCCTCAAAATTCACATTGAACTGAACCTGAAATTTCAGGTCAGATCCGGGAAGAAATGCGGAATATCGTCGAGGCCGAAACCGCTGATCTGCGTCATATAATAATAGAGCAGGAAGATGAGCGTTGCGACGATGGTTGTCCGCAGAAATGCCCGACCGATACGCGGCTTGGCCGGAGCGCTGGCCACTGTGCCCAGAGTCACTTCATTTTCTTCAGCCTGTGTGCGCAAGCCGACAGGCAAAAGAGCAAACAGCGTCGTCCACCAGATGATGAAATAGATCGCGATTCCTGAAACCAGCGACATGATTACACCTCTTCCAGTTCGATCAGCGTGCCGTTGAAATCCTTGGGGTGCAGGAACAGAACCGGCTTGCCATGGGCGCCGGTCTTGGGCTCGCCATCCCCAAGGATACGCGCACCTTCCGCCTTGAGGCGATCGCGAGCGGCAATAATGTCCGCAACCTCGTAGCAGAGATGATGCATCCCGCCGGAGGGGTTCTTTTCCAGAAATGCCGCGATGGGAGAGCCCTCGCCCAATGGCTCCAGCAATTCGATCTTGGTGTTGCCGACGTCGATGAAAACCACGGTTACGCCATGTTCGGGCAATGCCTGCGGCTCGGTGACATTCACACCGAGCTTGCCGCGATAAAGCGCTGCCGCGGCATCAATATCCGGAACGGCAATCGCCACGTGGTTCAAGCGTTCGAGCATCAGCACCTCCCATGCCGGTCATTTTGCAATCCGTATGACTACCGTATCCTATTCACGAATACGGTCACTACCGGCTTTTTGCCCCATGCCTCATTTGCCGCAGCGCGAACTGCGCGGCGAACGGATTCCCGAACGATCTCGATATCCTTGCGGCGAACGCGCGGAATGCTGTCGATGGCCTCGATGGCCGCATCCAGCAGGATGTCTTCCAACAGGTCGCCCTGCGCGTTTTCTTCCGGCACGCCGAAAGTTACGAGATCGGGCTCATCGATGATCTTGTGTTCACGGTCCAGCAGCACCGAAACGGCGACATGACCGACATAGGCAAGCTTGCGGCGCTCGACCATGCCGATTTCTTCCTCGTCGCCGATCAGCTTGCCGTCCTTGTAGATGCGGCCAACCGGCGCTTCATCGATAATCTCGGCCTTGCCGGGTGCCAGACGCAGCATATCGCCATCACGCACCTGCGCGACCTGCTCGATGCCTTCCATCGCGCCAAGCGAGCCTTGAGCAACGAGATGGGCGGCTTCACCATGCACCGGCACAAGAATTTGCGGGCGAACCCAGGAATACATGCGACGCAATTCGCTGCGCCGAGGATGGCCCGAGACATGAACCAGTGCATCCTCATCACCGATGATCTTGATGCCGCGATCGATCAGGCGGTTCTTGATGTCGAGAATGGACTTTTCATTGCCCGGAATGGCGCGCGATGAGTAGATGACCGTATCGCCCGCCGTCAGCGCGAGGCTGCGCATTTCGTCACGCGCCAGTTTGGCGAGTGCCGCACGCGGTTCGCCCTGACTTCCGGTAAGGATCATCACCACGTTTTCGCGTGGAATGTAGCCGTAATCCTCTTCGCTGAGATATTCCGGCAAGCCTTCCATATAGCCAAGTTCGGTTGCAACCGAGATGGCGCGTTTCATCGAACGACCGACCACCAGCACCTGACGGCCTGCATCGCGTGCTGCTTCTGTAATCGACCGGATACGACCGACATTGGAAGAGAAAGTGGTGATGGCCACGCGGCCACGCGCATTTTCAATCAGCTCGCGCAGGCTTTCACCCACCTGGCGTTCGGAAGGAGATTCACCCTCGCGCAACGCATTGGTGGAATCGCAGATCAGCGCCAGAACGCCCGCATCGCCGATGGCACGGAAACGTGCCTCGTCGATAACCGGTCCGAGCGACGGTTCCGGGTCCATCTTCCAGTCACCCGTGTGCACGACCGTGCCGAGCGGCGTCGTGATAGCCAGAGAAACCGGCTCGGGAATAGAGTGCGTTACCGCGACAGCCTCGACCTTGAACGGCCCGACTTCGAATTTCTCGCCTGCCTTGTAGATCGTGATTGGAATTTCGGGCGCGCCGTCCTCCGACTGCCGCTTGGCTTCAAGCAGACCGGCGGTGAATGGCGTCGCATAAACCGGAACCTTCAGGCGCGGCCACAGATCGAGCAAAGCACCGAAATGGTCTTCATGCGCATGGGTGATAACGATGCCGCGCAGATTGTGCTTTTCAGCCTCGAGATAGCGGATATCCGGCAGGATGAGATCAGCGCCCGGCTGTTCAGGCCCCGCAAAGCTCACCCCCATATCCACGACAAGCCATTCACGGTTATCCGCAGGACCGAAGCCATACATGGCCAAATTCATGCCGATTTCGCCGACGCCGCCAAGTGGCAGAAAGACGAGTTCAGTAGTATTGGATCGGGCCATGAAATTTCCTCTGTGATTAATCCCGCCTTGCGGCATCAACTGGACCTAAAGTTGTCCTGTTGCAACCCTAGCAAGACAAAACAAAACAATTATTTGCGTATTGTAGCAGCAGTTCCGAAATAGACATCGCCAGCCGTTACCGCAACTCGCGAACCTTCGTCCTCGCGAATAACAAAACGGCATGCCTCATCGATTGTCTCAAAACGACCTTCGATGATACGGCCTTCAACCTGCATGGTTACATTCTGGCCAAGGCCATGCGCGCGCTGCAGCCAGCGCTTGCGAATATCGTCGAGACCGCGCCCTTCATTCCAGACGCGATAGTTGACCGACCAGGCATCCGACAAGGCTGCAAACAAAGTCTCGGCATCGCATTTGCTGCCGAGAGCCTGCAACGACGTTGCTGCATAAGGCAGATCATCGGGAAAGGCGACCACATTGGTCCCGATACCGATGGCAACGGCGAACAAATTCTTCGCCAGAATGGACGATTCAAGCAGGATGCCGGTGAGTTTCGCGCCATTGACCAGCACGTCATTCGGCCATTTCAGGCCGATTGTCGGCGGCACAGCAGGCCCCGTCGCAGCGAATACTGCATCAAGTGCATCGGCAAGCGACAAGCCGGCAACAAAACCAAGCGTTGCCGCCGTCTTCATTTCATAGGATTCAACAAGAAGCAGCGTGGAGGCAAGATTGCCTTCCGGCGTAGACCAGGCACGGCCCCGTCTTCCGCGACCGCTTTCCTGTTTCTTCGTAACAAGCCAGAGCTTGCCCGGATCACCGCTGGCTGCCCGTTCCAGAGCAACCGCATTGGTGGAACCTACCGTCTCGAAAGTTTCGAGACGGTAGCCCTCATTTGCCGCAACAGGCGAAAGCGCAAAACTCATTTATGCTTCCGCCTTTTGCTCTCTCATTATATTCCTACGCATGTCTTCATCCTATCGTAGCGGGACCAGAAATCAGTCCAGTGAACTGATTTCCCCGCGAAGGCGGTTCCCACTTTTGGGAGACATGCTTTAGAAAAACGTCTTGGCTGCGGCTTCGGCAAATCCGCCGATCGGACCAGCAAGGAAGACGTAGAAGAGCACGAAAGCACCCGTTACGCCGAGAACGAGACGAAGCTCGCCTGCGACCGGAACGAAACCACCCGTCGGCTCATCGAACCACATGATCTTGATCATGCGCAGGTAATAGAACGCACCCACGACCGAAGCCACGATACCGATGATGGCAAGCGGATAGAGGCCTGCTTCAACGGCAGCAAGGAAGGTGTACCACTTTCCGAAGAAACCGGCGAGCGGCGGGATGCCAGCGAGCGAGAACAGGAAGATGGTCATGATCGTTGCCAGCACCGGATTGGTGCGGGACAGACCGGCCAGATCCTCAATGCTCTCCACATTGCCGTCCTTGGTGCGCATTGCGAGAATGAACGCGAAGGTGCCGAGCGTCATGGCAAGGTAGATTGCCATGTAGATCATCACGCCCTTCACCCCGATCACCGTTCCGGCGGCCAGACCAACGAGCGCATAGCCCATATGGCTGATCGAGGAATAAGCCATCAGGCGCTTGATGTTACGCTGGCCGATGGCGGCAAACGCACCGAGGACCATCGAAGCAAGCGCGATGAAAATCACGACCTGCTGCCAGTCATGGGTGACCGGAGCAAAGGCTTCGGAGACGACGCGGATGATGAGCGCCATGGCAGCCATCTTCGGGGCGGCGGCAAAGAATGCCGTTACCGGGGTCGGCGCGCCTTCATAGACGTCCGGCGTCCACATGTGGAACGGAACGGCAGAAATCTTGAATGCCAGACCGGCCAGAATGAAGACGAGACCGAACACCAGACCGAGTTCACGCTGACCGCCGGAGACGGCCTGGGCAATTTCGGTAAAGCCGATGTGGCCGGTGTAACCGTAGACGAGTGAAATGCCGTAAAGCAGCATGCCCGAGGAAAGCGAACCGAGAACGAAGTATTTCAGACCAGCTTCCGTCGAACGGACGCTATCGCGGTTGAATGCTGCCAGAACGTAGAGCGCCAGCGATTGCAGTTCGAGACCGAGATAGAGCGACAGCATGTTGGATGCTGAAACCATCAGCAACATGCCGAGCGTGGAAATCACGATCAGGACCGGGAACTCGAACTTGTCGAACTTCTCCGCCTTGGCGAAGCCGACCGACATGATCAGCGTCACGATGGAGCCGATCAGCGTCAGCACCTTCATGAAGCGGCTGAAGCTGTCAATGACGATGGCACCGCCGAATGCAGCGCCGTTCGTCGGGAAAAGGACAACCAGTGCCAGCGCCGCAATAAGCACCGCGACGGATAATCCGTTGACGAGCGTGGTCGCCCGTTCGCCGGAGAACACGCCAATCATGAGCAGTGCCAAGGCGCCTACAGCAAGGAGAACCTCCGGTGCTGCAAGGGTCAGATGAGCTATCAGATCAGTCTGCATGACCTACGCCTTTATTTCTTACTGTGCCAGCACGGCGCTCGCGGTGCCCGCGAGTGCTGCGTCGTAATGTTGGACCAGGGCGTTCACGGCACCGGCGGTCACATTGAAGACCGGGGTCGGATACACACCGAAGAAGATGGTGAGCGCCACAAGCGGGTAGAGAATGATCTTCTCACGCGGGCTCAAGTCGAGGAGCGCCTTCAGGCTTTCCTTGGTCAATGCGCCGAAGACTACCTGACGGTAGAGCCAGAGCGCATAAGCGGCCGAGAGGATGACGCCCGTGGTTGCGAACAGTGCCACCCAGGTATTGACCCGGAACACACCGAACAGCGTCAGGAATTCACCGATGAAGCCCGAAGTACCCGGCAGGCCGACATTCGCCATCGTGAAGATGAGGAAGGCCACCGCATATTTCGGCATGTTGTTCACCAGACCGCCAAACGCTGCAATCTCACGGGTATGCATGCGGTCATAGATCACGCCGACGCAGAGGAAGAGCGCGCCCGACACGATACCATGCGAGAGCATCTGGAAGATTGCGCCCTGGATACCCTGCTCATTGGCTGCGAAAATACCCATGGTCACATAGGCCATGTGCGCAACCGACGAATAGGCGATCAGCTTCTTCATGTCTTCCTGCACCATCGCGACGAGCGAGGTGTAGATGATAGCGATGATCGACAGCGCGAAGATGAAAGGCGCGAAGTCGGCAGAAGCCAGCGGGAACATAGGCAGCGAGAAGCGCAGGAAACCGTAGCCGCCGAGCTTCAGCAGGATACCGGCCAGAATGACCGATCCTGCCGTCGGTGCTTCAACGTGCGCGTCCGGCAACCAGGTATGGACCGGCCACATCGGCATCTTGACCGCGAAGGACGCGAAGAAGGCGAGCCATAGCCATGTCTGCATCCCCGCCGGGAAGTCGTACTTCAGCAGCTCGACGATATTCATCGTACCAGCCTGCCAGTACATGGCCATGATGGCGATGAGCATCAGCACGGAGCCCAGAAGCGTATAAAGGAAGAACTTCAAGCTTGCATAGACGCGACGCTTGCCGCCCCACACGCCGATGATGATGAACATCGGGATAAGGCTTGCTTCGAAGAATACGTAGAACAGGAACAGGTCGAGCGCGCAGAACACGCCGATCATCAGCGTTTCCAGAATGAGGAACGCGATCATGTATTCCTTGACGCGCTTTTCCACCGACACCCAGCTTGCGAGAATGCAGAAGGGCATGAGGAAAGCGGAAAGCACCACGAACAGGACGGAGATACCGTCCACGCCCATATGATAGCTAATGCCGCCACCCATCCAGTCGACCTGCTCGACCATCTGGAAACCAGAGTTCGAATTATCGAACCCAGCCCAGACGACGAGCGACAGGATGAAGACGAATATCGTCGTCAGCAAAGCGACGTTGCGGATATTGCGACGCGAAGCCTCGCTGTCGTCCTTGATCAGAAGGATCAGTAACGCGCCGACGAGCGGCAGAAACGTGACCGTTGAGAGAATTGGCCAGTCGGTCATCAGAAAGAGCTCCCGAGCATCATCCAAGTGACGAGCGCGGCGACGCCGATCAGCATCGCGAATGCGTAGTGATAAAGGTATCCGGACTGCATCTTGACGACACGGTTGGTGACATCAAGCACGCGAGCCGAGATGCCATCCGGGCCGAAGCCGTCGATAAGCCAGCCGTCGCCACCCTTCCAGAACAAGCGGCCAAGCCAGCGAGCCGGACGTACGAAGAGGAAATCGTATAGTTCGTCGAAGTACCACTTGTTGAGAAGGAACTGGTAGAGGCCACGGTGACGGGCAGCCAGCGCCTTCGGCGTTTCCGGCGAGCGGATGTAGAAGATCCAGGCGACGATAAAGCCGAGGACCATCGCGATAAACGGCGATAGCTGGATCCAAAGCGGAACGTGGTGGTGCTCCTCAAGGATCTCGTTGTGCGCACCGGTAAACAGTGCACCCTTCCAGAACTCGGCATATTCATGGCCGAAGAAGAGTTCCTTGAACACGACACCGGCAAAGAGTGCACCGACGCCGAGGATCAGCAGCGGAACGAACATGACAGCCGGCGATTCATGGACGTGATGCATGACTTCGGCGGAAGCGCGCGGCTTGCCGTAGAAGGTCATGAAAATCAGGCGCCATGAATAGAAGCTCGTGAAGAGCGCTGCAACAATGAGAAGCGTCGAAGCGTAGCCGCTGGCAGCACTGTGCGAAGCGAAGACAGATTCGATGATCGCATCCTTGGAGAAGAAACCGGCGGTGCCAATGATCGTGCCCGGAATACCGAGGCCCGTAATGGCAACCGTACCGATGACCATCATCCAGTAGGTGATCGGGATCAGCTTGCGCAGCCCGCCCATGCGACGCATGTCCTGTTCTTCCGAAACGGCATGGATAACCGAGCCGGCGCAAAGGAACAAAAGCGCCTTGAAGAAAGCATGCGTGAACAGATGGAACACGGCGGCGCCATAGGCACCCACACCAAGGGCTGCGAACATATAGCCGAGCTGCGAACAGGTCGAATAAGCGATCACGCGCTTGATGTCGTTCTGCACGAGAGCGACCGTTGCTGCAAAGAAGGCAGTGGTTGCGCCAATGATCGTCACGACCAGAAGTGCGGTCTGCGACAGTTCAAAGATCGGCGACATGCGGGCGACCATGAACACGCCCGCGGTAACCATGGTAGCGGCGTGAATGAGCGCCGAAACCGGGGTTGGGCCTTCCATGGCGTCCGGAAGCCAGGTGTGCAGCAGGAACTGCGCCGACTTGCCCATCGCGCCCATGAAGAGCAGCAGGCAGGTGATCGTGATCGCGCTCTGCTTGTCGAGCTGATAGCCGAGGAAATTCAGAACGACCTGATTGGCATCGGCAGCGCCTTCAGCCGGCAGATAATTGGCTGCGGCAGCGAAGATCGTGTTGTAGTCGACAGACTGGAACAGCGCGAACACACCGAAGATGCCGAGCAGGAAGCCGAAGTCACCAACGCGGTTGACAACGAACGCCTTCATGGCGGCGGCATTGGCCGAAGGCTTCTGGAACCAGAAACCGATCAGGAGGTAGGAAGCCAGACCCACGCCTTCCCAGCCGAAGAACATCTGGACCAGATTGTCCGACGTGACCAGCATGAGCATGGCGAAGGTGAAGAGCGACAGATAGGCGAAGAAGCGCGGACGGTGCGGATCGTGGTGCATATATCCAATGGAATAGATGTGCACGAGAGCCGACACTGAGTTCACCACCACCAGCATGACACCGGTGAGCGTATCGATGCGCAATGCCCAGTCGAAGGAAAGCGTGCCCGACGTCACCCAGTGAAGAACCGGGATGCGGACGGTTTCCGCGTCGTGGCCGAGCGGAATCTGGAAGAACACGACCCAGGACAGGACCGCGACGATGACCATGAAACCGGAAGTGATGTATTCGCTCGCCTTGGCTCCGATCTGATTGCCGAAGAGACCGGCAATCAGGAAGCCGAGAAGCGGAAGGAAGACGATCGCGTAGTAGAGCATTTGCCCGTCAACCTTTCATAACATTGACGTCTTCCACCGCGATGGAACCGCGATTACGGAAGAAAACAACGAGAATTGCCAGACCGATGGCCGCTTCAGCAGCCGCAACAGTCAGAACGAAAAGGGCGAAGACCTGCCCGACCATGTCGCCGAGCTGGCTGGAGAACGCCACGAAATTGAGATTGACCGACAGAAGGATCAATTCGATCGACATCAGGATAACGATGACGTTCTTGCGGTTCAGGAAGATGCCGAAGACGCCAAGCGTAAACAGGATGGCCGAAACGGTGAGATAATGGGAGATACCGATTTCCATATGCTTATCCTCAAATGCCTTTGCCCGTTTCGACCTTCTTGATCTCGATCGCCGTTTCCGGCGTGCGAGCTACCTGGGTCGGGATGGACTGGCGCTTGACATTCGGCTTGTGCCGCAGCGTCAGAACGATGGCGCCGATCATCGCGACCAGAAGGACGAGACCAGCAACCTGGAAGTAGAAGACGAAGTCGGTGTAGAGAATGTCACCCAGAGCAGCGGTATTGGTCCGCTCGGCGATATTCGGGATCGGCACCGCGCCCTGCCCCAGCTTCGGCGCAAACATGTTGCTTGCGAACACGAAGATCAGTTCGCCGAGCAAGATGAGGCCGACGAGAGCGCCGACCGGTGCATATTGCAATGCGCCGCGCTTCAGCTCGGAGAAATCCACATCCAGCATCATGACGACGAAGAGGAAGAGAACCGCCACTGCTCCGACGTAAACGACGAGCAGGATCATGGCGAGGAACTCGGCCCCGGTCAGCAGAAACAGAGCTGCCGCATTGAAGAATGTGAGGATCAGAAACAGCACCGAATGCACGGGGTTGCGTGCCGCAATCACCATGAACGCGCTGGCGATCATGATGAAGGCGAACAGATAGAAGAACGCTGCCGCAATACCTGTCAGCATGGGGATCCCCCAACACCTTTCCGTGAGCAAAGCCTTATTGCCTCGCTCGCTTTAGTCTTTGTTTGCCGCGAATAATCGCGAAACTTAAATTCCAGCAACAAGATGGGCCGCCCCTTCCTGTTGCCGCTTTTCAAACCGGATGCCGAAACGAAGTTTCAGCAAAACCAATCAGCGATATGGCGCATCCATCGCGATATTGCGCGCGATTTCGCGTTCCCAACGGTCGCCATTGGCAAGGAGCTTGTCCTTGTCGTAGTAGAGTTCTTCGCGGGTTTCGGTCGCGAACTCGAAATTCGGACCTTCCACGATGGCATCCACCGGGCATGCTTCCTGGCAGAAACCGCAATAGATGCACTTCACCATATCGATGTCGTAACGCACCGTGCGGCGAGTGCCGTCATTGCGACGCGGACCGGCCTCGATGGTGATGGCTTGCGCCGGGCAAATCGCTTCGCAAAGCTTGCAGGCGATGCAGCGTTCTTCACCGTTCGGGTAACGGCGCAGTGCGTGCTCTCCACGGAAGCGCGGAGAGACCGGACCCTTTTCATGCGGGTAGTTCAACGTCGCCTTGGGCGCGAAGAACTGGCGCATGGAAAGAAAGAACGCGCCGACGAATTCCTTGAGCAGGAGCGATTTGGCTGCTTGAGTAAATGTTGCCATAGTTATTACTCCTTACGCCAGACCGAAGACTTTGAGGAAGGTCGCGGTTGCGACAACCATGAAGAGCGAGATCGGCAGGAACACTTTCCAGCCAAGACGCATCAGCTGGTCGTAGCGATAACGGGGAACGAAAGCCTTCACCATTGCGAAGAGGAAGAAGCAGAAGCAAAGCTTCAACATGAACCAGATGATGCCCGGAACCCAGTTGAGGAACCACACGTCCACCGGAGGCAGCCAGCCGCCAAGGAAGAGTGTCGTCATCAGGGCGCACATCAGCGTGATCGCCACATATTCGCCGAGGAAGAACAGAAGGAACGGCGTGGACGAATATTCGATCATGTGACCGGCCACGAGTTCGGATTCAGCTTCGACCAGATCGAATGGCGGACGGTTCGTTTCAGCAAGTGCCGAAATGAAGAAGATCACGAACATCGGGAACAGGCAGAGCCAGTTCCAGTCGAGGAACGAAGCCGGCAGGCCAAGCATGGTGCCAAGGCCGGTATTCTGCGAAAGTACAATGTCGGTGAGGTTGAGCGAGCCAACCGTCAGCAGAACCGTGACGATCACGAAGCCGATGGAGACTTCGTAGGAAACCATCTGCGCGGCGGAACGAAGCGCACCGAGGAACGGATATTTCGAGTTCGATGCCCAGCCGCCCATGATCACGCCGTAAACTTCGAGTGAAGAAATGGCGAAGATATAGAGAATGCCGACATTGATGTTGGCGATGGCCCAGCCTTCGTTGACTGGAATGACCGCCCAGGTTGCCATTGCAAGAACGGCGGAAACGAAAGGCGCAAGGAGGAAAACACCCTTATTTGCGCCAGACGGAATAATCGGTTCCTTGAAGACGAACTTCAACAAGTCAGCAAAAGCCTGGAACAGACCCCAGGGACCGACAACGTTCGGGCCGCGACGAAGCTGTACCGCTGCCCAGATCTTGCGATCTGCGTAAAGCAGGTAAGCGACGACGATCAGCAATACGACGAGCAGAACGACCGACTTCAGCGCTATGATCAGCGCGGGCAAGACGTAAGCTGCAAAAATACCTTCCATTGTTCCGTCTCTCTCTCGCTTACTCGGCAGCCTGCTGGAAGCCGCCAGCCGCGAGCGCCGAGCATTCGGCCATGACGGCGGAAGCGCGCGCAATTGGGTTCGTCAGGTAGAAGTCCTTGACCGGAGAGACGAACGCAGCGCCGCCGCCCAGGTTGGATGCTTTCGCTGCCAGCGCAACGAGATCGTCAGCGGAAGCAGGCGTGATGGTGTCGATGGCCAGCATATGCGGATAGTCCGCATAGAGCTTGGCGCGAAGCTGCTGCATCGAATCGAACGGCAGGCGCTTGCCCAGGCTGTCGGAAAGAGCGCGCAGGATTGCCCAGTCTTCCTTTGCCTCGCCCGGTGCGAAACCGGCGCGGCTGCCAAGCTGCACGCGACCTTCGGTGTTGAGCCAGGTGCCCGACTTTTCCGTGTAGGCGGCGCCCGGCAGGATAACGTCGGCGGCATGTGCGCCGGCATCGCCGTGCGTGCCGATATAAACGACGAAGCTCGAACCCTTTCTGGTCATGTCGAGTTCGTCTGCACCGAGCAGGAACACGACATCCAGATTGCCCAGCATGTCGCCAGCCACCTTGCCGCCCTCACCCGGCACGAAGCCGAGATCCAGAGCACCAACGCGCGAAGCGGCAGTGTGCAGAACGGAGAAGCCGTTCCACTCGTCCTTGATCGCGCCGACATCCTGAGCGAGCTTGGCGGCGGTCGACAGAACCGCAGCACCGTTTTCGCCGGTGAGCGCGCCCTGACCGATGATGATCAGCGGGCGTTCAGCCTTGGCCAACACATCGCGGAAGGCGCTCTTGCCAGCAGCGAGCGAGCCAAGTGTTTCAGCACCAGCGCCGAGATATTCGTAGTTGTAACGCAGTTCAGCCTGTTCGCCGATCAGGGCGACCGGGAAATGACCCATGCGCTGGCGCTTGCGGATGCGGGCGTTCAGAACAGCAGCTTCAACGCGGGGATTGGAACCGATGATGAGCAAAGCATCAGCGTTTTCAATGCCTTCGATCGTTGAGTTGAAGAGATAGGTTGCGCGCCCCAGAGCTGGATCAAGTGCAGCGCCATCCTGGCGGCTGTCGATATTGGCGGTGCCGAGCGAAGCCATCAGGCCCTTCAGCGCATAGATTTCTTCAACCGAAGCCAGATCGCCAGCGACTGCGCCGATCTTTTCAGCCGACGTTGCGGAGACCTTGGCAGCAATAGCGGCGAAAGCTTCCGGCCACGATGCTGCGACCAGACGGCCATCCTTGCGAACATATGGGCGGTCGAGGCGCTGGGTGCGCAGGCCATCCCAGATGAAACGGGTCTTGTCGGAAATCCACTCTTCGTTCACCGCTTCATTGACACGCGGCATGACGCGCATCACTTCGCGGCCACGGGTGTCAACGCGGATGTTCGAGCCGACCGCATCCATCACGTCGATGGTTTCGGTCTTGTTCAGTTCCCACGGACGGGCCTGGAACGCATAAGGACGCGAGGTCAGAGCGCCAACCGGGCAAAGATCGATAACGTTGCCCTGTAGTTCCGACGTCATGGCGCGTTCGAGATAGGTGGTGATCTCGGCGTCTTCGCCACGGCCGATGAGGCCGAGTTCCGAAATGCCTGCAACTTCGGTTGTAAAGCGGACGCAGCGCGTGCAGTGAATGCAACGCGTCATCACCGTCTTGACGAGCGGGCCGATATATTTGTTTTCAACAGCACGCTTGTTCTCGCGATAGCGGGAACCGTCGGTGCCGAAGGCCATTGCCTGGTCCTGCAGATCGCACTCGCCGCCCTGATCGCAGATCGGGCAATCCAGCGGGTGGTTGATGAGCAGAAATTCCATCACGCCTTCGCGGGCCTTCTTGACCATCGGCGTGTTGGTGAAGATTTCAGGCGCTTCGCCATTCGGGCCGGGACGCAGATCGCGCACGCCCATGGCGCAGGATGCCGCCGGCTTCGGCGGTCCGCCCTTTACTTCAACCAGGCACATACGGCAGTTTCCGGCGATGGAAAGCCGTTCGTGGAAACAGAAACGTGGCACTTCCGCGCCCGCGGCTTCGGCAGCCTGAAGGAGCGTATAGTGATCGGGTACTTCGATCTCTGTGCCGTCAACCTTGATCTTTGCCATCGCTTGTCCAAACCTGCGGCTTATGCCGCATCTTCCAGATCTCAAACTCTTGTCCTGCCCCGACAGGTCTGTCGGGCAGGCTCACACAACTTATTCAGCCGCTTCCAAACGGATATTGCGGCTCTGAACGGCGTTGCGGGTATAATCGTCAATGCGCTTTTCAATTTCCGGACGGAAATTGCGGATCAGGCCCTGGATAGGCCATGCAGCAGCATCGCCGAGAGCGCAGATCGTGTGACCTTCAATCTGCTTGGTCACGTCGAACAGCATGTCGATTTCACGCTTCTGCGCGTTACCCTTGACCATGCGTTCCATCACGCGCCACATCCAGCCGGTGCCTTCACGGCACGGCGTGCACTGGCCGCAGCTCTCATGCTTGAAGAACGCTGCCAGACGGGCAATCGCCTTGATGATGTCGGTGGACTTGTCCATGACGATCAGGCCGCCGGTGCCGAACGACGATTTCTTGTCGCGCATTCCGTCGAAGTCCATGATGGCATCCATCATGTCCTCAGCCTTGATGACAGGGCACGATGCACCGCCGGGAATGACCGCAAGCAGATTGTCCCAGCCGCCGCGAATGCCGCCGCCATGCTTTTCGATCAGATCGCGGAACGGAATGCCAAGGCCTTCCTCCACGACGCAAGGCGTGTTCACGTGGCCCGAAATCTGGAACAGCTTTGTACCGACATTGTTCGGGCGTCCGATGGACGAGAACCATGCTGCACCACGACGCAGGATCGTCGGCGCAACGGCAATCGATTCCACGTTGTTCACAGTCGTCGGGCAGCCATAAAGGCCCATATTTGCCGGGAATGGAGGCTTCAGACGCGGCTGGCCCTTCTTGCCTTCAAGGCTTTCGAGCAGAGCCGTTTCTTCACCGCAGATGTAAGCGCCAGCGCCGTGGGATACGAGAACATCCATATCCCAGCCGCACTTGTTGCCCTTGCCGAGCAGACCGGCTTCGTAGCACTCGTCGATTGCAGCCTGAAGGGCTTCACGCTCACGCATGAACTCGCCGCGAATATAAATATAGGCGGTGTGTGCGCCCATGGCGCAACCGGCGATCAGGCAGCCTTCGATCAGCGTATGCGGATCGTGGCGCAGAATTTCGCGGTCCTTGCAGGTGCCCGGCTCGGATTCGTCGGCATTGACGACCAGATAATGCGGGCGACCGTCGCTCTGCTTCGGCATGAACGACCACTTGAGACCCGTCGGGAATCCAGCGCCGCCACGGCCACGCAGGCCCGAAGCCTTCATCTCGTCGATGATCCAGTCACGGCCCTTTTCGATCAGACCCTTGGTGTTGTCCCAATGGCCGCGCGCCATGGCACCCTTCAGGGACTGATCCTTGAAGCCGTAAATATTGGTGAAGATGCGATCTTTATCAGCCAGCATGTCTCACCTGTTTCCGTTCGTGTTTGCCAATATCGAAGTCATCATACCGGCTTCTTTCCGAATACCTTGATGTATTCCTCGACGCCGCCCTTGGCCAAAGCCTTGGCCTGCTTTACCCAGTCTTCACGCTCGATGCGACCGTGGAAGCTGAGATAGCCGTCGACCCATTCGCGCTCGGCCTTCTTCCAGGAAGCGACCTGCTTGAAGGTGAAGATACCCAGCTCATGCAGGGTTTCCTCGATCTTCGGGCCAACGCCGGAAATCAGCTTCAGATCGTCAACCGCTTCCGGGCGCTCGATAGAAACCGGACGATTGGCATCGTCGAGCTTGAAGTTCTGCTTGGCTTCGACCGAAGCAGCCTTTTCGGCAGCCTTCGACACCTTGACATCCGAAGGCGTCTTGAGCGCCGGATCGGTTTCAGGTGCGTTGGTCACAGGCTTTGCAGCATTGGACGGAGCGACGTTCTTCGCTTCCTCGGCAGCTTTTGCAGCGGCTTCCGCCTTTGCCTTCTCCTCAGCTTCGGCCTTCGCCTTGGCTGCGGCGGCATCGGATGCCTTGCGGGTCTCAAGACCGACCTTCTTGTAGTCGAGATCTTCGGTCAGAGCGGTCAGGCCGCTGAGCGGCTCGGACGTCACGCGGTCGATCTGCGGACCCGGCTTGACGGTGTCGCCTTTGCCAGCTTCAAAAGCGTCGATGATCTCGGCAAGACGTTCCGGCGTCAGATCTTCATAAGCGTCCTTGAAGATCATGACCATCGGTGCATTGGCGCAGGCGCCCTGGCATTCCACTTCTTCCCACGACAGCGTTCCGTCGGCATTGAGCTCGAACGGATCGTGGTTGATCTTGTGGCGGCAGACATCCATCAGCGCTTCCGAGCCACGCAACATGCATGGCGTGGTGCCGCAAACCTGAATGTGAGCGCGCGTGCCAACCGGCTTCAGCTGGAACTGCGTATAGAAAGTCGCGACTTCCAGAACGCGGATCAGCGGCATTTCGAGCATGCCTGCGACATGTTCGATAGCTGCCTTCGTGACCCAGCCGTCCTGCTCCTGCGCACGCATGAGCAACGGAATAACAGCCGACTGCTGGCGGCCTTCAGGGAATTTTGCGATCGTCTTGTGCGCCCAGGCCTGATTTTCCGCGTTGAACGCGAAAGCGGCTGGCTGGACGGCATCATCTGCGAGACGGCGAACGGACATCAGCGGTCAACCTCACCAAACACGATATCGAGCGAGCCAAGAATTGCCGACACGTCAGCCAGCATATGGCCGCGGCACAGGAAATCCATGGCTTGAAGATGGGCAAAGCCCGGAGCGCGCAGCTTGCAGCGATAAGGCTTGTTGGAGCCGTCCGACACGAGGAAGACGCCAAATTCGCCCTTCGGGGCTTCAACTGCTGCGTAAACTTCACCGGCAGGCACGTGATAGCCTTCCGTATAAAGCTTGAAGTGATGGATAAGCGCTTCCATCGAGCGCTTCATCTCGCCGCGCTTCGGCGGCACGATCTTGTTGTCGGCATTGGAAACCGGGCCGACGCGCTCCTTGCCGAGCAGAAGATCGACGCACTGGCGCATGATGCGCGCCGACTGGCGCATTTCTTCCATGCGGATCAGGTAGCGATCATAGCAGTCGCCGTTCTTGCCGATCGGAATGTCGAATTCCATCTCGTTGTAGCACTCGTAAGGCTGCGACTTGCGCAAATCCCATGCAGCGCCCGAACCACGAACCATGACGCCCGAGAAGCCCCATGCCCATGCATCTTCCAGCTTCACGACACCGATATCGACGTTACGCTGCTTGAAAATACGGTTCGGTGTGATGAGGTCATCAAGATTGTTGAGCGTATTGAAGAACGGATCGATCCATTTGCCGATGTCTTCAACGAGCTGATCCGGCAGGTCCTGATGAACGCCGCCCGGACGGAAATAGGCTGCGTGCATACGCGCGCCACAAGCGCGTTCGTAGAACACCATCAGCTTTTCGCGCTCTTCGAAGCCCCAGAGCGGCGGCGTCAGTGCGCCAACGTCCATGGCCTGCGTGGTCACGTTGAGAAGATGGTTCAGGATACGGCCGATTTCCGAATAGAGAACGCGGATAACCTGACCGCGCTTCGGCACATCGATGCCCAGCAGGCGTTCGACGGCAAGCGCATAGGCGTGCTCCTGATTCATCGGCGCCACGTAATCGAGGCGGTCGAGATAAGGCACAGCCTGAAGATAGGTCTTGGCTTCCATCAGCTTCTCGGTGCCGCGATGCAGCAGACCGATATGCGGATCGACGCGCTCGACGACTTCGCCGTCGAGTTCAAGCACCAGACGCAGCACGCCGTGCGCGGCAGGGTGCTGCGGACCAAAGTTGATATTGAAATTGCGGACCTGAGTCTCAGCCATGTTCAGCTTCCTGTCGCTCAGTTCGTCTTTGCTTTCTCATCGCCCGGCAGAACGTAATCCGTTCCTTCCCATGGCGAGAGAAAATCGAAATTGCGGAATTCCTGGCGCAGTTGCACAGGCTCGTAGACGACACGCTTCAGCTCATCGTTGTAACGAACTTCAACGAAGCCGGTGAGCGGGAAGTCCTTGCGCAGCGGATGGCCTTCAAAACCGTAGTCGGTCAGGATGCGGCGCAGGTCCGGATGGCCGGAGAACAGAACGCCGTACATGTCGTAGGTTTCGCGCTCGAACCATTCGGCACCGACGAAGACCGGCACTGCGGAAGGCACCAGCGTATCTTCATCAGCCTGAACCTTGACGCGGATGCGCTGGTTCTGGCGTGGAGACATCAACTGGTAGACGACATCGAAACGCTTGGCGCGCTGCGGATAGTCGACGCCCGAAATATCCGTCAAGTTGACGAACTGGCACTGCACGTCGTCACGCAGGAAAGTCAGAACGTTGATGATGCTCGCAGCCGGAACCGAAAGCGTCAACTCGCCATAAGCAAGTTTCGCCTCTTCGATCGCGTCGCCGAGGCGTTCCTTGATATAGCCGGAAAGTTCACCGAGAGCTTCTTCGCTCATTTTCCTAACTTCCTTCTTTAGAACTCACACCGGCTTGCCATTGGGAGCCCCTTTTCAGGGGATGGCAGACAGTCGAACCCTAACAAAACTTGTCTTGCGCGAACCGGTCGATAACGGCTCAGCGCTCAATCGTACCCGTGCGACGGATTTTTTTCTGAAGCATAAGAATGCCGTAAAGCAGCGCTTCAGCAGTCGGAGGGCAGCCCGGAACGTAAATGTCGACCGGAACCACGCGATCGCAGCCACGCACCACCGAATAGGAATAGTGGTAGTAGCCGCCGCCATTGGCGCAGGAACCCATCGAGATAACGTAACGCGGCTCCGGCATCTGGTCGTAGACCTTACGCAGAGCGGGCGCCATCTTGTTGGTCAGCGTGCCGGCAACGATCATCACGTCGGACTGACGCGGTGATGCGCGCGGTGCAATACCGAAACGTTCGGCATCGTAGCGCGGCATGGAAATGTGCATCATTTCCACGGCGCAGCATGCGAGACCGAAGGTCATCCACATCAGCGAGCCGGTACGCGCCCAGGTAATCAGAGCGTCAGCAGATGTGACGATGAACCCCTTGTCGGAAAGCTCGCTGTTCAGATCGTTGAAGAATGCATCGTCGGAACCGACAGGCTTGCCCGTGCGCGGGTCAAGAATGCCCTTCGGCTGCGGAGCCACGAGCGTTGTGTTGGCTGAGGTCAATCCCATTCCAGCGCTCCCTTCTTCCATTCATAAATGAAGCCGATGGTCAGAACGCCAAGGAACACCATCATCGACGCAAAGCCGAACCAGCCGATTTCACCAAAGGACACAGCCCATGGGAAAAGGAAGGCGACTTCCAGGTCGAAGATGATGAAGAGAATCGACACCAGATAGAAACGGATGTCGAACTTCATACGGGCGTCATCGAAGGCATTGAAGCCGCACTCGTAAGCAGAAAGCTTTTCGGGGTCGGGCTGTCTATAGGCGACAAGAAACGGCGCAACCAGGAGGGCTACACCAATTACCATCGCAATGCCGAGAAAGATGACGATCGGCAGGTAGGAACTTAAAAGCTCGTTCATGGTCCTTTATCCGGCTTGAATACGAGGCTGCGCCGCCTGTCATAAGCTTTTTGGAGCTGACGACCATGCGACACATTGCATCTGTGCAACCTCGTCGCCCAAGCAGCTTCAAAAGGCATGCCGTGCGAACTAAGCGCTTTTCGCCGGGACGGTTATCGCAGCACGTGCGCAAGCGCAACCCCTCCGGCATGATCTATTGGGCAAAGACGAGCCAAGATGCTTAACAAGCTATGGCATCAAGCCCGCTTATCCCACTGAAAACCCCTATAACATGAAAAGATCATAATTTCGTGAGGAAAAGTCGCATGGACTCGTCGGCCAAGTGGTCTGATTCCGACATTTGCATCCGCTGGATATGAGCGTCGAGCAAACGGCGGAATCAAAACGACCACTGGCCACTCTATATATCCAGTGGATTTTTGGGAATTCGACGTTTGAAACGAGGTTGATATCGGGCAGATATCAAACGTCAAATTCAATCCACCGGCAATTGCCGGGAGAATCGATTGCCTGCAGCCTGGCAATGAAAGTTGTGGGTTTCAGCACTCGCTTTAAAATGAACTCATGGAGCAGCCGAAGCCCCTGCCCCAACCAGCCTGCCCGGCAGATAAAGTACAAGCGAAGCGGCGCCCTTGATTGCGGAAGCACCGTCTGCCAGCACCGCCTGTCCCGTCATCTGGTTTTCCTGTCCGTTCAAAGCGCCCAGCGACAGAGTGCCGTCGCTAACCAAGGCCATGAGCGATGGCGAGGACGCAAAGACATTATGTTCGCCGCCATCCAAGTCGGTCGCGTCTATCACCGCGATTCCATATTTCTGAAGCGTCGGAATGCTGGTGCCGTCCCCTACCCGCGCATGGCCGCCAGTGATGAAGGATGAGACACCAAGCGCACGATCGCTGCGCGATGTCATCACCGCTGTCGGATGCGGCATGGGATCGATATCCTTGATCTGCTTTTCGAAGACGTCGAGATCAATGTCCGGTGCGGCGAGCAACAGCGCACTGATGCGGCGCAGCACATTCTTTTCGCCGCGCAGCGACAGGGTCCTCAAGGCCTCCATGGTGACGAAACTGCCCATGGAGTGACCGACAAGAACGATGCGCTCGGCCTTGCTGCGGGCGACAAGCTGCAGCAGACGCGCCAGACCGTCGCGTGCGAAGTCCGCGCTATCGCGATCATAAACATAAAGGCCCAGATCGCCGCCCGACGGCCAGGCATATTCCACCGCCACCGACTTCATCTTGTAATCATGGACAAACTGCGCAGTGCGGAATGTGCTGTCGGCAAAATTATTGTTGTAGCCGTGCACGAAGATCAGGATTTCCTTGTCCTTCGGTCCCTGCTTCGCAAGTGCGGCATTTAATTGTGCGAGAAACTGTTCCGCGTTGTCGTAAGGCTGGAATGCCGTCGCAGCGAAATTTTTGGCGGGATCAGGCTTGTAGCCGGTCGACTCGACCTGCCCTTTGACATGAGCCGCCGGGATGCCGACATCGACCTGCGCAAAGTTCAGCGTGTCAGAGCGCTTTGAATTATACGGCTGCGAGAAATTATCCGAACGCTGACGGCTTGTCGCCACATAGATGGGAACCACTGCCGCCGGCTTCGCAGGCTTGACGATGGCGGCTTGCGCTGCGGCCACCGATTGCGGGCTTGAATGCGGCCCGTGCCACAGCACGGCGCGGGGTGAGCCACACCCGCCAAGAATCAAGAACGTTGCAAGCACAGCAAGATAAGCGTGTCGGGTCATCGTCGCAGCGATCCGTTCCTGTCATCCGATCCACGCGATTGAAAACAGGAAATTCGCTCCATGGCAATGCATTGGCGCGGCCATTGCCTTTTTGCCACGCGAACCACTCCAGAGGACCGACCGTCCGCGAGTGAAAATTCCGTTCTCATTTACGGGTAAAGTTGGAATGGAAACGTTCCAAATGCTGAAAGCTTTGCGAAGCCATGCCTTCAGATCGCATTCGCCCCGGCTATCATGAAACATATGTCGGCCGAAGCATCACAAGGAGGTCACGCATGAGCCATTACCTGCTCGCCAGCGGCGATCTTCTCGTCATTGCAGCGATCATTCTGTCGGTCGCCTATCTGTCCTGGAAGCAATTTTCCAAATAGCAGACATACGGCTCGGCGAAGCGGCTGCGCCCCGGCAATTCCCATGAAGTTTTTTGAAGAGAAGACGGCACCGTAAAACAGGCGGTAGGCGCCACTTTCGTGTCAACGTTCAATCTATTGATTTGTTGAGAGGAAAGTGGCGCGAGTGACGGGGCTCGAACCCGCGACCTCCGGCGTGACAGGCCGGCACTCTAACCAACTGAGCTACACCCGCGCATTTCTCGGCAACCTTGCGGCTGCGTCGCACCGGCGTTTCCGTCCGGTGTGAGCGGTCGTTTAAGGGGTTCTCGAACAAGTGTCAAGCGCGTGTTTGGAGAAGAATTGCGATATTGCAAAAATCATTCACAGGGCATTTCGATGCCCGTTCACGATCATCAATTCTGGCTTGAGAAAAAGTAAAAAACGGCGGTGGGCACCACTTTCGTGTCAACGTTCAATCTATTGATTTGTTGAGAGGAAAGTGGCGCGAGTGACGGGGCTCGAACCCGCGACCTCCGGCGTGACAGGCCGGCACTCTAACCAACTGAGCTACACCCGCGCATTTCTCGGCAACCTTGCGGCTGCGTCGTACCGGCGTTTCCGTCCGGTGTGAGCGGTCGTTTAAGGGGTTCTCGAACAAGTGTCAAGCAAGGGTCACGAAGAAAGAATAAGAATTTTCGATTTTGCTATCGAACGCCCGATTTCCGGGCTTTTTCAATGACATCAAACTTATCCACAAACCCGGCCAGCCCCCGGAATCGAAGCAATTTTCAGAATCATCCACATCGCGCCTTCCGAAAGCTGCGCCTTACGGCAACTAGCAAACCCCAATTAGTTGCTTGATTTCATACCAACCGGTTGGTATGATTTTAATCAGGAGCAAGATCATGGCACGCAAACAGAACCCGCAGACCCGTTCCAACCTGCTTGATGCAGCGTTGAGCGTTATTCGCACCAAGGGTTACACCGCAACGACGGTCGATGACATCTGCACGAAGGCATCCCTGTCAAAGGGCGCCTTCTTTCATCATTTTTCCAGCAAGGAAGATCTGGCAGTTGCCGCCGCAAACTACTGGTCGGAAACGACAGGCGCGCTCTTTGCCGATGCCGCCTATCATGCTCCTGAAGACCCGCTTGAGCGCGTGCTGGCCTATGTCGAGTTGCGGAATCAGCTCGTTCAAGGCGAACTGCCTGACTTCACCTGTCTCGTCGGCACCATGACGCAGGAAGTCTATGAGACCAATTCCGTGATCCGGGATGCCTGCTGGGACAGCATATCGAGCCATGCGGACACGCTTGTCCCGGATATAGCGGCCGCCATGGAGCGCTATGCGGTTGCAGGTGATTTCACCGCTGAAAGCCTCGCTCTTCATACGCAGGCGGTCATTCAGGGGGCTTTTATCATCGCCAAGGCAAGCGGCGACCCGCTGCGTGCGGTCGAAAGCATTGATCATCTCAAGCGATATATAAGCCTGCTTTTCCAAAAGCCTGCCAACACCCACTGAACTGAAAACCGACAAAGGGAGGAAACCATGCCCAGCACTATTCGCCTGCACCGTGTCTTCGCCACCAAGCCGGAGAAGGTTTATCGCGCATTTATCGAGCCGGATGCCGTAGCCAGCTGGCTACCGCCATATGGCTTCACCTGCACCGTCCACGAGCTGGACGCAAAGGTCGGCGGCAAACACAAAATGTCGTTCCGTAATTTCACGACCGGCCACAGCCATTCTTTCGGCGGCACATATGTCGAACTCGTTCCGGGAGAACGGCTGGTCTATACGGACAGTTTCGACGACCCGAACCTGCCCGGCGAAATGAAAGTCACGATAACCCTGAAAGCCGTTTCGGTCGGAACTGAAATCAACATCGAACAGCAAGGTGTGCCTGATATTATTCCCGCTGAAGCCTGCTATCTCGGCTGGCAGGAATGCCTGGAGAAATTGAAGAAGCTCGTTGAGCCCGAAATCAACCAGTAATGTTGTTTCGACAATGAAGCGCGGGGCTGGTCAGCAGAAGATGCCGCCCCCGCTTCGTCGATTGAATGAATATCTGCCAGAAATTCCCGATCTTCTTTGAGATACAACAAATCCGGTTTGCGCCTGTCACTCTAGAATGGCTCGAATGATGATGCGGCTGTCATCATCATGCTTCGAAGCCTGACAGCCACGGAACAATATGATGTCGGCAGAACCTGTCTCACTATCCCCTGTAATCGATGTCCGCACCATACCGCCGATTTCGCGGCATGCGACGATCTTCTCGATGATCGATTCGCTTGAACCCGGCGAAGCGCTGGAAATCGTCAACGATCACGATCCCGTGCCGCTGCGCCACCAGCTTGAAACCCGTAATCCGGGCGCATTCTCGTGGGTCTACAAGGAAACTGGTCCGTTATGGCGGGTCGAGATCGGTCGCAGGAAAGTCCATCATGGCGCTGACCATGAGTGTACCTGCGGCAATCACTGAAGTCTTATAGGCACAACGTCCGGGACGAACTGAGATGATCGGCGCGACGCTTTCCCGTTGGACCCTCTCCTACTTTGCCGCTTCGCTGGCTTTCCTCGTCTTTGGACTTGCCTTGATGGCGGGCGGTTTCGGCTATCCCGGTCACGGCATTCGCGCGGCTGAAACACTTATAATCGTGCACGCCATCTGTATTGGATGGCTTGCACCGCTCATGAGTGGCGCACTTCTGCAATTCGTGCCGGTTCTGGTGAACAGATCCCTGTGG
The DNA here is from genome assembly GCF_008932285.1 of Brucella tritici. Taxonomy (NCBI): domain Bacteria; kingdom Pseudomonadati; phylum Pseudomonadota; class Alphaproteobacteria; order Hyphomicrobiales; family Brucellaceae; genus Brucella; species Brucella tritici. The sequence goes on along the minus strand of NZ_WBVY01000001.1, from coordinate 249,035 downwards.
GGAAGCCGGGCAAGCCTCCCCGCCTTGCTTCTGCTGGTGGCGGGGCTTTCCGGTCTGCTCGTTGGCTTTGCAGGCATAGCCGGATTGACGGAAAGTCCGGCATGGCTGCTCCCAGTGTCCGGCATCCTGTTGACCTGCGGATTTTCTATCATTTTCGCAATACTGGGCATGACGCTCTGGCTCGCTCGCCCGATCGCACTACCCGCACGGTTTGTTGCGGCAGGCATCTGTTATCTTCTGATAACGGCACTGCTTGGCAGTATTTTCACCTTCGCGCTGTCCGGCTTCACGGAGCAAGCCGTTTTGCTCGATATTGCCGGTGCGGCATTGCCGGTTCACGCCGCACTTGGCCTTGGCGGCTGGATGACTTTCACAGCCATGGGCGTGAGCTACAGATTGCTGACAATGTTCATGCTGTCTCCCGATGCTGCGCGGCAGACAACCAGAATTATCTGGTGGGAAGGCGCTGCTGCCCTGACCATCCTCGCAATCGGAATCGTCGTTGTCGCCTTGGAAATGGGATCAATCGAGATAGCCGTGACAGCGGCCCTCATTCCCGGCATTGCCTGCATCGCACTCTATATCGTCGATATCCAGACGATCTACCGGCAGCGCAAACGCAAGACGATAGAATTGAACAGCGCCGCCAGCATTCCAGCCTTCATCGCGCTAGGGCTTTCGCTTCTTCTGGCAATTGCACTGTTCTGGACGGGCGCCACCGATGCGATGATTGCTGCCCTTGTCTATCTGTTCACCTTTGGTTGGCTGACCGGCCTCAGCCTTGCCCAGCTCTACAAGATCGTACCGTTTCTGACCTGGCTCGAATGTTATGGCCCCGTCATGGGGCGTGCGCCGACGCCACGTGTGCAGGATATGGTCAGCGAACGCCGCGCACGACAGTGGTTCGCTCTTTATTATACTGGCGTTGCAGTCGCGACGCTGGCTTTGATTGCCGAATATCCAACCGTATTTCGTTTGGCCATTATGCTGAATCTCATGGCGATCCTTGCATTGATCGTGCACTTCTTCCGCGCCCGGCGGCTTCTCGATGTACCGAACGGCCTACGCCTGCCAAAAGGGGCAACCCTGCCGCATCTCATCTATGCCGGTGAACCAATTCTCAGGAGATCGAAATGACACTCTCAGTTCAGGACATCACGCACCATGTGCTGGACGTACGCCCGCTGATCAAGGGCGGCGTGGAACCCTTCAATGCCATCATGGAAGCAGTCGATGGTCTTTCGCCGGGACAAAGCCTCCTGCTGATCGCCCCGTTCAAACCGGCACCGCTTTTCAGTGTCATGGAACGAAAAGGCTTTTCTGCAAAGGCAGAACCTCTGGATAATGGTGACTGGCAAGTCCTGTTCAGTCCGGCGGTGGATGCCACGCCGGAACTGCGGTTCTCGGACAATGTCGTATCGCCGGATGTCTGGCCTGAACCATCGCGCTATCTTGATTGTTCGGACATGCAGCCACCGGAACCGATGGTGCGCATCCTTGCCGAAGTGGAAGATATGCCTGCGGGCGCGGTTCTGTTCGCATTGCTGCACCGCGAGCCTTTGTTTCTCTTTCCCGAACTCGAAAATCGCGGTCATGAATGGGTCGGCAACTTCGATGAGACCGGTGCCGCCTATCGTATCATGATCCGCGTCGGAGACGCGAGGTAGTCGTCATGCAACACGAAACACATGCCCGGATGGAGACACAGATCATCGAAAACCTGCGTCTGGTGCTTGATCCCGAACTTGGGTTCAATCTCGTTGACCTTGGCATGATCTACAGTATCGACATTCGTGAAGGCGGGAATGTCGATATCAGCATGACGACGACGACACCCGGTTGCCCGGCTGCCGGTTATCTGACCGATGCCGTTCGTGCGAGCGCCGAATCTGTTGAAGGCGTTCATGCTGTGAATGTCGAACTGACCTATGAACCGGAGTGGATTCCGGAGATGGCGATGCCTGAGGTGCAGGCTCGATTTGGAGATTGATCTCCCACACATATCCGCATCAGGAAAACCAGCGAACGGTGCCGATCTGTTCGCTGGTTTCTCTTTTGGACAAACCCCTTTGTTCCAGCGCAAACAAAGGGAAACATACATCAATTGCATATATTAAGTGATTGATATTAATTAATAATTATTACTCAACTTTCTGCGCCACCTTGATCGCAGTCAAGGACCATCAAAGCGTCTCTTTCTATAGTCGGCATGACAGAGCAGGAAATGCTCGGTCCTATCGTAAAGGAGAGTATCGATGGTCGACCAGATGCAAATCAGCCGCCGTAGCATATTGGCAGGAGCCGCCCTCGCCGGGGCGCTTGCGCCGGTTCTGGCAACCACATCCGCCTGGGGACAAGGCGCGGTGAGGAAGGCAAGTGCGGCAGAAATAGCGGCACTCCCGCGCCAGAAAGTGGAGTTGGTGGACCCTCCCTTCGTGCATGCCCACAGTCAGGTTGCAGAAGGCGGACCAAAGGTGATCGAATTCACCATGGTGATCGAGGAAAAGAAGATCGTCATTGATGATGCGGGAACCGAAGTTCACGCCATGGCATTCAACGGCACCGTTCCGGGACCGCTCATGGTCGTGCATCAGGACGATTATGTCGAACTGACCCTCATCAACCCTGAAACCAACACGCTGATGCACAATATCGATTTCCACGCGGCAACAGGTGCATTGGGCGGCGGCGGGCTGACCGAAATCAATCCGGGTGAGAAGACCATCCTGCGCTTCAAGGCAACCAAGCCCGGCGTCTTCGTCTACCACTGCGCACCTCCCGGAATGGTTCCATGGCACGTGGTATCGGGCATGAATGGTGCCATTATGGTGTTGCCGCGCGAGGGATTGCATGACGGCAAGGGAAAAGCCCTGACCTATGACAAGATCTATTATGTCGGCGAGCAGGATTTCTATGTGCCGCGTGACGAGGACGGGAAGTTCAAGAAATATGATGCGCCCGGTGACGCTTATGAAGACACGGTCAAGGTCATGCGCACCCTCACCCCAACCCATGTCGTGTTCAACGGCGCTGTCGGTGCACTGACCGGCGACAAGGCCATGACGGCAGCGGTCGGCGAGAAAGTCCTGATCGTCCATTCGCAGGCCAACCGCGATACGAGACCGCATCTGATCGGGGGCCACGGGGATTATGTCTGGTCAACTGGCAAGTTCAACACGCCGCCGGATGTTGATCAGGAAACCTGGTTCATTCCGGGCGGCGCGGCCGGAGCAGCTTTCTATACGTTCCAGCAGCCCGGCATCTATGCCTATGTGAACCATAATCTGATCGAGGCCTTTGAACTCGGCGCTGCGGCCCATTTCAAGGTCACGGGTGAATGGAACGACGACCTGATGACATCGGTTCTCGCGCCATCCGGCACGTAAAGCAAATGTTTGAAGGCGCCTCAACTCCCAGGGTGCCTTCGGCAAAGCTTCCCTGAATCGTGCTTTACGAAGAAAGGCTTGGGCTGCATCCATCTGCCTCCCGGATGGATGCACTCCCTCGATATCCGATGAACGAAGGCAGAGGAAAAAAGCGCCTGCGTGAGCTTGCCGTAGCCGTTCCGGCGGTTGTGCTGGCAGTCGTCGCGGGGTTGTTTGTCGTTGACGCCGTCGGGCGTTCGGACCACGCAATGTCGGGCGCATCACCTATCGGTCCCGAAACGATTGTCATCGCGCCGCGCACCATGACTTATCGGGCGGATGGCGACTTTCAGAAGAACAATTATCCCGTCGATGCTCCATTGACGACCCGCAAGCTGCAACGGGCATTCGAGATCATGAAGTATCAGGTCAGCACGACCGAATACGCGCATTGCGTCGCCGATGGCAACTGCCAGCCTGCCGAGACCTTGCCGCACAATCACGATGTATCCGATGCAGATGGCCCAATCGTTGGCGTCAGCTATGATGATGCACAGGCCTATGCCGACTGGCTTTCACGCAAAACCGGCGAAAACTGGCACCTGCCGACAGACGAGCAGTGGGCATTCGCCGCTGGCTCGCGCTTTCCCGACGACGCGCTCGGCATCGAGGACGATGCTGCAACCAACCCGGCACTGCGGTGGCTGAGGGATTATGAAAAACAAAGTGCCCGCAAGCTGGACAGGAACCCTGCCAGACGCCCTGCCGGTGCTTTCGGTGTCAATGAACTGGGTGTCGCCGATATAGCAGGCAATGTGTGGGAATGGACCCAGACCTGTCACCGTCGCGTCAATATCGATGCCTATGGCAAGCAGGTTGCCGAAATGCCGTCATGCGGTGTTTACGTCGTCAATGGCAAGCACCGCGCAGCAATGAGCTCGTTCATTCGCAACCCGAAAACCGGAGGATGCAGCGTCGGCGTTCCGCCCGACAATCTCGGTTTCCGGCTGGTTCGCGACAACCGCTGGTATGCTGTGGTGTGGAAGCGCATCCAGAACATCGGCGCATGAGGGATTAGCTGTGAATGCCCGATCCCCGGCCCCGAAAACAATTCCAAGCCTGCTTTGCTGTGCTAAAGTAGATGTAGGATTTTGGAGTGTGAGAAACGCAATGTCCATGATAGATCGCGGACTTGTCAGGAAACTGTCCTTGTTCGCCAAAATGAGTGATGGCGAACTCGACAAACTCGTTTCCTATGCAACTACAAAGCGTGTTCCTCCGGGAGAGGCGATTTTCGAACAGGGCGATGAAGCCGTTCTATTCTACCTCCTCCTGCATGGTCGATTGAAGGTCAATCAGGTGACGCCGGACGGGCAGCAGATCATTGTCCGCATGGTGCATCCGGGCGATCTTTTCGGATTTGCCAAAGCCTTGCAGAGAAGCGACTACCCCGGCACAGCGATCGCGGTCGCGGAAAGCATCGTGTTGGCCTGGCCGACTGAGCTTTGGGACTATTTTGTCGAGCAGAATCCCGGTCTGGCAATGAATGCCATCCAGACAATCGGCAAAAGGCTGGAAGAAGCCCACACGCGCATCCGCGAAATGTCGACGGAAGAAGTGGAACGGCGTGTCGCGCACACGGTTCTGCGCCTTGCACGTCAGGCCGGACGGAAAGAGGAAGACGGCATCCGGATCGATTTTCCGATCACGAAACAGGATATTGCCGAAATGACCGGAACGACGCTGCATACGGTGTCACGCATTCTCACCGGCTGGGAAGCGCAGGGGTTTGTTCGCGGCGGTCGCCAGAAACTGACCGTTCTCAACATGTCGGGTGTGAGGCGACTTGCCGACGGCGAGCAATAAAGTCAGTAGAAAGCCGGAATTTCCAGGCGGAAAATGCTCCGCACAAGATAATCAAAACTCAATAAAAACAATTGGATAATCTGGTTTTCTTCCAAAGAGATTCGGATAGCGTCTTTGCGCTATCCGAAAACTTCGCGTTCTTCGGATTTCGCTGCCAGCAATGCTTCTATCATCAGCTTTTCCGACAGAATATGACGCCGCACGCTCTCCATAAAGCCGCGCACCATGTATGAGATCGTGTCGCGAGCGAGGCTGCAACGACCTTCTGCAATCGCCATCAATGTCTGCGACAACTCCTCGGCGGCCAGCCGGTCACAACGATGTTCGGCCTTCAAACGTTCGATGATGGCGGTGGCAAAATGGGAATGAGCCTGTCGGCTGAAATCGGGGAAAAGAACCTCTTCTTCAAGCGCATGGGTTTCACCCACGAGCCGGGGAATGAGCATGGCGATCCGCTGATATTCCTGCACTGAAGCGCCGGTTTCGAGGTCATCGGCGATTTCCTCTAACTGCAGACATAGTTCCAGCAGGTCGTGATGGTGGGCCTCAAGGCGGCTGATATCAGTGGCATGCAAGACTGGCGGCGTGTTCATCGCTCTTTTCCCAACCTACTGTCCCAAGAAAAGAACGGCTGCAATCACGATGGACGCAGCAACGGCGGATAGCGTGCCCGCACCCTGCAACGCCCCCATGCGATAGAGAACCAGTGAGAATCCGATAATCGCCGGTGTCGCGACCATGAGCCCGATCTGTGCATCCGTCATTGAAATTTCCTTTGCTTTGGCAGGGATACAATGTCGCCGCCAGTGCATTTCTTCTTTGCCAAAACGCAAAGAAGGTCCGAACTGCGGACGCTAGGCATGTGCCATGTCTGGAACCGAAGATTTGGCCATAGCTGTAATAAGTTCTGAGGATCGCGCGGAAGACGATCTGCTGCTCTGGATTCTCGTTTGGAGTGAACTCGTTGCCTTCGCGATCCTGCTGATCGCGTTCATGGTGATGTCGATCGTCAATGTAGAAGGCGTCGCGCAATTGCGTGCGCATCTGAGCCCCGGTCTCGCTGCAACCAACACCGTCGTGCTGCTGATGAGCGGCTGGCAGGCAGCGATAGCCGTGCGCAGGCGCAACGATATCAATCAGGCTCGCCGACCGCTTTTATATGCCGCCTTTTTCGGCCTCGTGTTTGTTGCGATCAAGCTCATCGAATATTCGCATGAAATCCAGTTTGCGGGCGATGAAAGCGCAGGCTCGTTCTTCGAGCTTTATTTTCTCCTGACAGGTTTTCACCTGATGCATGTGGCGTTCGGCTCTGTCGTGCTGGCACTTGTCGCATGGCGACCGACACGCTCGAATATTCTGCTGATTACGACGCTCTGGCACGCCATCGACCTTGTGTGGCTGGTGATGTTCCCTGTTCTTTATCTCGCTTGAGGCCCGCGGTGTCCGATCTCAACCACTCTTCCCTGATCCGCACATTCATCATTCTGATTCTCCTCGCTCTAAGCGGCGCATTCATCGCAAGCACCAGCGCCGGAATGCTCGCAGCCATAGTCATCGTGTTGATTCTCGCTTTTGCAAAAGGCTGGTTCGTCATCCTCGATTTCATGGAAATGCGCGGAACCAGCGGCACATTGAAGCCAGCTTTGCTGGCCTGGCCTGCTCTTTTGCTGGCGCTTGCCCTTGCGCGGTCCGTCCTCGTGCGCGTTCTCCTTTGAACAACCGTGTTGGTGTTTGCCAAATCGCAAAGAAGGCTTTCCCCCGACCGATAGAACAGTCCTGTCCCGTGATGCTGGCGAGGGGATCGACCAGCCGCATTATCGACGGGGGGATTTGTTGTCGGGGCCTTGTCCTCCGGCAGATGAAAGGACGAAGGGATGGCAGAACGCCTAACCAAGACCGGCGCACGAAACGTCTTCTATGGCGGGTCTATTTTCTTTTTCGCGATCTTCGTGGGGCTGACGGCGCACAGTCACTACTACATGAAAACAACTTCCACGGATGAATCCACGCTGACGGCCTCGGTCGCCCGCGGCAAGCACATCTGGGAGAAAAACTCCTGCATCAACTGCCACACGCTGCTTGGCGAAGGGGCTTATTTTGCGCCTGAGCTTGGCAATGTCTGGAAGCGCTGGGGCGGCGAAGAAGACCCCGAAGGCGCACGCGAAACGATGAAAGCGTGGATGCAGGCACAACCTACCGGGATCGAAGGGCGTCGCCAGATGCCCCAGTTCAACCTGAGCGAACAGGAACTCAACGATCTGGCTGATTTCCTTGAATGGACCAGCCGCATCAAGACGCAGGACTGGCCGCCCAACGAGGCAGGCTGAGCGCGGGATGAACGGAGTTACACAATATGAAATATGAAAGCCAAAAAGTCGCGATGCTCTATTTCTATGGAGCGCTCGTGCTGTTCATCGCGCAGGTCGCATTCGGCGTTCTCGCCGGTACGATCTATGTTCTGCCCAATACGCTCTCCGAGCTGTTGCCCTTCAACATCGTTCGCATGATCCACACCAATGCGCTGGTCGTCTGGCTGCTGATGGGTTTCATGGGTTCGACCTATTATCTGCTGCCGGAAGAGACCGAAACCGAGCTTTACAGCACCAAACTCGCCGTCATCCAGTTCTGGCTGTTCTTCGTGGCGGCCGGTGTCGCCGTTGTCGGCTATCTGTTCCATATTCACGAAGGGCGTGAATTTCTCGAACAGCCATTCATCATCAAGGTCGGCATCGTTGTCGTCTGCCTGATCTTTCTGTTCAACATCACGCTGACAGCGCTCAAGGGCCGCAAGACCACCGTAACCAACATTCTTCTGTTCGGCCTGTGGGGCCTTGCCCTGTTCTTCCTGTTCGCCTTCTATAATCCGATCAATCTCGCACTCGACAAGCTTTACTGGTGGTACGTCATCCATCTGTGGGTTGAAGGTGTGTGGGAACTCATCATGGCGTCGATCCTCGCCTTCCTGATGATAAAGCTGAACGGCATCGACCGCGAAGTCGTCGAAAAATGGCTCTATGTCATCGTCGGTCTGGCGCTGTTTTCCGGCATTCTTGGAACAGGTCACCATTATTACTGGATCGGTGCGCCGGGCTACTGGCAGTGGATCGGTTCGCTGTTCTCGACACTGGAAGTCGCTCCGTTCTTCACCATGGTCATCTTTACCTTCGTGATGACATGGAAAGCCGGTCGCAAACATCCAAACCGTGCGGCTCTTCTCTGGTCCATCGGTTGTTCGGTCATGGCCTTCTTCGGGGCCGGCGTGTGGGGCTTCCTGCACACGCTGTCGTCGGTCAACTACTACACCCACGGCACGCAGCTTACCGCCGCCCACGGGCACCTCGCCTTCTTCGGCGCCTATGTCATGCTCAATCTCGCAGTCATGGCCTATGCGATCCCCGAACTGCGTGGACGGGCGCCATACAACCAGATGCTCTCCATGGTGAGCTTCTGGGCCATGTGCACGGCCATGTCCGTAATGACCTTTGCGCTCACCTTCGCAGGCGTTGTCCAGACCCATCTGCAGCGTGTTCTGGGTGAAAGCTTCATGGTCGTGCAGGACCAGTTGGCGCTGTTCTACTGGATACGCCTCGGCTCCGGCGTCGTGGTGGTGATTTCGGCCTTCATGTTCATCTGGGCCGTCTTGGTTCCAGGCAAGGAACGCCGCGAAAACACCTCCGGCTTCATACAACCCGCTGAATGATCGACACCAAGCCCCGCCATCAGGCGGGGCTTCATTGCCTGATACAAAGGAAAACGGCCATGAACCCCATTCTCAGAAATGTAGAAAATGCCAATGTCTCGATCCCACCATACAGCCCGTCCGGCAATGAATGCACGCTCTTCGAAATGGCCTGGACGCGCAAGCTGCCACTGCTTCTCAAAGGACCGACCGGCTGCGGCAAGACGCGGTTTGTAAGCCATATGGCCGCAAAACTCGGCCTGCCGCTTTCTACGGTTTCCTGCCATGACGATCTGGCGGCGGCTGATCTGACCGGGCGCTATCTGCTGAAAGGTGGCGATACAATATGGGTCGACGGTCCGCTGACCCGCGCGGTGCGTGAAGGCGGTATCTGCTATCTCGACGAGATCGTCGAGGCGCGCAAGGACGTGGCCGTGGTTCTGCACCCACTGACTGACGACCGCCGTCTTCTTCCATTGGAACGTACCGGCGAGTTGCTTGAAGCACCAGACCGCTTCATGCTCGTCGTATCTTATAATCCGGGTTACCAGAACCTGTTGAAATCACTGAAGCCGAGCACGCGCCAGCGCTTCGTCGCCATTGAATTCGACTTCCTGCCCAAGGAACAGGAAATCGCAGTGGTGAGCGAAGAGAGCGGCCTCGCGGCTCAAAAGGTTGCGCCACTGGTGGCGTTGGCTCACCGGCTGCGCGGGCTGAAAGGCCATGATCTGGAAGAAGGCGTTTCAACCCGTCTGCTGGTCTACTGCGCCACGCTGATCGACGCCGGCATGTCGCAACGCGAAGCGGCGCGTGCCGCGATGATCGAGCCGCTGACCGATGAGCCTGACGTGAAAGCCGCTTTGATTGAAGTTGCCGATGCAATGCTGAAATAGGCGGGCATATCATGCTGGATTTTCTGGAACTGGAGGAAACCGTTGGCCGGGCCTGGCACCGCCTGATCGGCAAGACCGGATCGTGGCCGCATTATCCCCAGCACGCCGTGCAACTTGGCGATATTCGCCAGAAGCTCGCCATCTGCTTTCGTGGTTTTGGTGGCGATGTCGCCGTACAGATTGCCCCGGCCCGTGCGCGAACCTCAGGGCACAGGCTGGGATTGCGGCAGCGCATGGCTCTGGGCGAAGAGAAACTTAGTCAGCCGTTGCGGGATGAAGCGACATTGATGCTGCCGCCCGAAATTGCGCTCTTTCCGGATCGAACGCTCAATTACGATCTCTATGTCTGGCTCACGGGCTATATGGCGGTTATGCCGACTGAAGTGGGCGAGCTTCCGCATGACCCATTGCGCCGTAATCTTGCAGCGCTTGCAGCGGCATCGGATACGGTTGCGAAGACTTGCCGGGTATTTCCCGGCCTTCAGAAACGTTATGCCCGCCTGTGCGAAGCGATGCTGGCTGTACGTCCCAAACGCTCGCTCTATGGTCTTGAACAGCAAGTGGAAGAGCGCATTCTGACGCTTCTGAAACAGGGCGCAGGACTGCCGGATGACAGTCTCGCTACAATCTTCCCGCATTGCGCCCCCGCAGGCTATCTGCCCGCCCTGCCCGTCCCGCTTTGGCCGGAATTGATAAAGCGCGAGGAAACCACACCACGCGACAGCGACGACCAGCCGGTGCTCAACAGCAAGGCGGAAGGGGTCGAAACCGGGCGGCAGATTGCCAACCGCGAGAAGCAGGACCCGAAACTGGCCAACAGAAGCCCGTTCATTCTCAATCGCTTCGAGAAAATCCTTGCCATGGCAGAAATGGTGAGCGTCGACAGGCCAACGGACGATAGCGACGAGCAGAACACAAAATCCGCCGATGAGCTTGATGATCTGACATTGGGCGAGCGCAAGGGCAGACCCGCTGCCCGTTTCCGTTTCGATCTCGACCTGCCGCCCGAAGCCGTCGACCGAACGGCTCTTACCGCCAAACTAACCTATCCGGAATGGGATTATCGGAAAGGTGTTTATCTTCCCGACCATTGCAGTGTTCTGGCAGGACCAGCAAAGGACCGTGAAGAAGCGCTGGAACTGGATGACGAAGCACAAAGCCTTGTGCGTCGGGTGCGCCGCCAGTTCGAGATATTGCGGCCAGGGCGTGAATTGATGCGGGCACAACTCGATGGCAACGATCTCGATCTTGATGCCGTGGTGCGTTCACGATGCGACTTTGCCGCCGGAGGACAGGGCAGCGACCATGTGCACCTGATGAGCAGGCCCAAGGCAAACGACCTTGCGGTCACCATTCTGGTCGATGTCTCCCTGTCTACCGATGCATGGATCGACAATCGGCGCGTGCTGGATGTGGAAAAGGAAGCGCTTCTGGTTCTGGCCAACGGCATCGCCGCCTGTGGCGACCGCTGCTCCATCCAGACATTCACCTCACGCCGCCGCTCATGGGTGCGGGTCGAAACCGTGAAGGACTTCGACGAAACCTTCGGTCCTGCGGTCGAACACCGGATTGCGGCGCTGAAGCCGGGCTTCTACACACGCATGGGAGCCGCTATTCGCCACTCAACGGCAAAGCTTGCCGAACAGCCGAACCGAAAGAAGCTTCTGCTGGTTCTGACCGACGGTAAGCCGAACGATGTCGATCACTATGAAGGCCGGTTCGCGCTTGAGGACAGCCGCAGGGCCGTCAGCGAAGCGCGCGCCACAGGCGTCAACGTCTTTGCCGTGACGGTCGACCGGGAGGCGAGTGCTTATCTTCCAGCACTTTTCGGCCGGAGAAACTATGCACTCGTCGCCAAGTTGTCGAAACTGCCCGTCGCTCTACCGGCAATCTATCGAATGATGACCGGGTGAATCGGGCGGGCTACCAAGCCTGTCCGACAAGAGTGCGAAGTGCACGGCAGCCGCTATTGTTTCCCGCGCATCCCGGAAACCGTTTCACACGTTTCGGGATGCGCATCAGGCAGGTTGAGGTTGTCGCACCGACGAAAGATGGCGAACCACAACCGGAACCAGCAACACCAGTCCCAGAAGCGACGAATAAATCTCCGGGGCGACCAGCAGAACCGCGGCGACGATCATCAGGATATTTTCCCAGGCTTTCGTACGCACCAGTAAAAAGCCCGACAGTGCAGCACCCAGTGCTGTGATGCCGATAGCACAACCGAGGAATGCCACGAAGAAATCCGGCCAATTGAAGTCAGATGTGACCAACAGAAGCGACGGAGAGAATACGAAGACAAATGGCACAAGCACCTTGCCGAGACCGAGCCGGAAAGCCGTATTGCCGGTCTTGAACGGATCGGCGCCCGCCATACCCGCCGCCGCATAGGCCGCGAGCGCGACAGGTGGTGTGATATCCGCCAGAACCCCGTAATAGAAGACGAAGAAGTGGGCCACGATCGGCTCAACGCCCAACAGCCCCAGCGCAGGCGCGGCAATCGTTGCCATGATGATGTAGTTGGCGGTCGTTGGAATGCCACAGCCCATCAAAATGCAAACGATCCCCGTCATGATGAGCGTGAAAAGCAGCGTCAGTGTTTGCGGGCCAAACCATGCGGTCGGCAGAATGGTGCCAAAATATGTCGCGAGTTGCCCTGCTGTCGACGTCACGATATAGGAAATCTTGAAGCCGACGCCTGTGAGCGTCACCACGCCGACGATAATGCCGACAGTCGCCGCAGCAGCGCCAACGGCGAGCGCATATTTGGCGCCATCGCGCAGTCCGTCAAAAATCTCGCCTATCGACATGCGCTTGCGCGGATTGAGCAATCCCACTGCGATACAGAGCGTAATGCCCCAGAATGCAGCCAGATAAGGCGTATAGCCCGACAGCAGAACGCCGATCAGCACAATCAATGGAATGACGGTCGGCCAGTCACGCTTGAAAGCTTCCTTCAGGTCAGGCAGCTCTTCCTTCGTCATGCCGCGCAAGCCATTGCGCTTGGCTTCGAAATGGACCTGCATAAGAACGCCAAAGAAATGCATGAAGGCTGGCACGATAGCCGCCAGAATAATGGTTGTGTAAGGCAGGTTCAGGAATTCGATCATCAGGAACGCGGCTGCGCCCATGATCGGCGGTGTGATCTGCCCGCCTGTTGACGATGCTGACTCGACGGCGGCGGCAAAGTGGCGCTTGTAACCAAGCCGGATCATCGCCGGAATGGTCAGCGAACCGACGGTCACCGTATTGGCGACCGACTAGCCTGAAATCATGCCGAACAGTGCGGAGCCGAAAATGGAGACTTTTGCCGGACCGCCTGCAAAACGGCCTGCTACCCAGGCCGCGCAATCCAGAAACAGCTGACCGAGACCGATGCGGGTTGCAAAAACGCCAAACAGCACGAAATGGAAAACATACGTTGCCACCACACCAAGAGCGATACCGTAGATGCCCTGTGTCGTCAGATAAAGATGATCGACAAGCTGGCTGACGGTCGCGCCGGGATGGACGAGAATGCCCGGCATATGCTGCCCGAAAATGGCGTAGAGCATGAACAGGACTGATATGATCGGCAGTGGCCAGCCGACCGACCGTCGCGTCGCTTCCAGCAGAACCAGAATGAGAAGGCCGCCGAGGACAACATCTGTCGTCGTCGGATTACCAACGCGAAAGGCAAGATCATCGAGCGGTATCATTGGAACGTGGGCGACGGACACGACCGCTATGATCGCCAGCGCCCAGTCGATGACGGAAATGCCAAGCGGCCTCAACCATGACGATGTGGTGGGCTGATCGTAACCCTTGCGGGAGAACGGGAAAACAAGAAAGACCAGACCGAGCACGAAGGAAAGGTGAATGCCGCGATGCACCATTTCCGAGAGAAGGCCAAAGCCCGCCGTGTAATAGTGGAAGATGGAAAGTATGATCAGCAGCGCGCCGACAATGCGTGCCGCAAGCGGCCCTAGTGGGCGAAAGCGAATCTCGGAGTCGAACTTTTCCTCAAGCTCGCGCGCTTTGGCTTCGTCCAGTTCCATGGGCGATGTTTTCGCCTCTTGCTCGCTCACCATAGGGCCCTCTTCATTCAGAGCGCAAGTTGATCCATTTGAATCAAATAATCGCTCTAACCATTTGTTTTAACAAAATTATATATCTGGAAGATGCTTCATTCGGGCTGGAAGCAAATGCACGGGGTTCTGCTGAAGCCCCGTGCATTTTTCATCCGAACCGGAATGGACAACCTATTTCAGAACGCCAGCTTCCTTGTAGAAGCGTTCTGCACCGGGATGCAGCGGAATGCCGAGGCTGGTCGTCGCCGTATCAAGCTTGATGAGCTTGCCTTTTGCGTGCCCGGCATCAAGTGCCTTTCTGCTGTCCTCGTTAAACAGGGTCTTGGTGATATTGTAGACGAGTTCATCCGGCTGCTTGGCGTTCGTAACCCACTGTGCTGCAACCGCCAGCGTTTCGGTTTCGCCTACGTCCTTATAGGTGTCGGCTGGCACGGCATCCTTCGAGAAGAACGAATATTTTTCGAGAATCTTCTGCGCTTCAGGACCGGAAATCGGAACCAGCGAAATGCCGTTCGATGTGGCCAGCTCAGAGATCGCGCCGGTCGGATATCCGCCAACGAAGAAATAGGCATCAAGTGCGCCATCCTTCAAACGTTCTCCCGCAGGACCCGGCTTCAGATGTTCGGCCTTGATGTCGCTTTCGCTCAATCCGTATGCTTCCAGAACGATGCGGGCATCAACGATCGTACCTGATCCCGGCTCATCGATGGAAACGCGCTTTCCCTTGAGGTCGGCAACGGATTTGATATCTGCGCCTTTACGAGCGACCAGATGAATGGTTTCAGGATAAAGGGTGGCAATCAGGCGCAGATCCTCGACCTTGCCCTTGCCGTCATAAAGACCGGTGCCGGTATACGCCCAGTAAGCCACGTCCGACTGGGTGAAGCCAGATTCGAGCGATCCTGACTGGATAGCGTTGATATTAGCCACCGAACCGTTCGACGAAACCGCCGTAGCCACCAGACCGGGAACGCCCTTATCCCCTGCTCCGGAAATCGCGTTGGCGATCAACCCGCCAATCGGGTAATAGGTGCCCGCTGTCCCTCCGGTGCCGATGCGAAAGAAGGCCGGAGCCTGCGCAAAGGCAATACTGGCCCCTACGGCAACGATGCCTGCAAATGCAGCAACCACACCACGCCGGGTGAACTTTCCCATTGTCATATCTGCTCTCCGTTCCCTGATTGATTTTGTTCAAATTGTGTTGCCGAGCATGGAAAGCCGGGCGCGGCTTGTCAAGCATTCCTTCCAACTCTGTTGTATACCCTCTGAAACGATCTATAATGTAGATGAAAAATGCAGATTACTTTAGGCTCAACTCCGAGTATCTATTGTAATATTTAATTCAGATAAGATGTTACAGGAAAATTATTCCATATTAAAACCAACGAAATAGAAATGATAATTGAAACGATTAAATAAATTGCAATCCTATTCAATAATCGAGTGATAACTTCACAAAGTGACTTGAAACTGCGGAATTTGTCGCTATCTTGGCCTTATGGCGTGTGCTGCGTGCGCCCAGGGACTACCCTGAATACGGAGACTGTTTTTAACTGTTTCTGTCAGGGAGCTGCCATGGCTGGTCGCATTCACAATACTATTCGCAATTTTCTTGATAGCGAGTCTTCAGGCGGCTTGCTGCTTATAGCTTCAGCTATAGCAGCATTGCTGGTAGCCAACTCGCAACTTTCCGAAGCCTATTTCGGCGCTCTTCATGCCTATCTTGGACCACTTTCTGCCCAGCATTGGGTCAATGATGCGCTGATGGCGATATTCTTCCTGATGGTCGGACTGGAGATCAAGCGCGAGATGGTTGATGGCCATCTCTCGTCCTGGCCCCGCCGCATCCTGCCGGGCGTAGCCGCTGCGGCGGGTATGGCAGTACCGGCTCTGATCTATCTTTCCTTCAACCTCAATAGCGGCGCTTCCCACGGCTGGGCTATCCCGGCTGCAACCGATATCGCATTTGCGCTTGGCGTCATTTCGTTGCTGGGGCCAAGAGTTCCCACCTCTCTGAAAGTGTTTCTCGCTGCCCTTGCCATCATTGACGACCTCGGCGCGGTGATCGTTATCGGCCTGTTTTATACAACCGGTGTTTCCCTGATGGATCTGGGGTTGGCTGCGGCAGTCGTCGCTGCCCTGATCGCCTTGAATCTTGGCGGCGTGAAGCGCCTGACGCCTTATCTGCTGCTCGGTCTTGTACTGTGGTTCTTCACCTATCGCTCCGGCGTTCACGCGACCATTGCAGGCGTTTTGCTTGCGCTGACCATTCCGATCAAGCGCACCCCTGCAAAGCCTGAAGCGACCGTCTCCGAAAGCCCGCTGCATCTGCTAGAGCACAGCCTTATCAAGCCGGTTTCGTTCATCATCGTACCCATATTCGGCTTCGCCAATGCGGGTGTCAGCTTTTCCGGCCTTGGCATGGAAGCACTCTTCGCGCCAGTGACCTTGGGCGTAGCTGCCGGTCTGGCTATCGGCAAGCTCGTCGGTATTTTCGGCGCAGTGCTGCTTTTGGTGAAAAGTGGAATCGTTGATCTGCCTGCCGGGGCAAGCTGGCCGCAAATGCTCGGAACGACGCTTCTATGCGGCATCGGCTTCACTATGAGCCTGTTCATCTCGCTTCTGGCTTTCGATGACGTGCTGCTGCAGAACGAAGCGAAGATCGGGATATTGATTGGCTCGCTCATTGCCGGACTGGCCGGCTTCACCGTTCTGCGTTTCGCAAAACGCGCCGATGGGCGAAACTTCAGCCAGTAAACTGGATGGAAATATTGCCCGGACTCTCTGCATCCGGGCATTATATCGTCAATCAAAGTAACTTTGCGGGGCGGGCTATCCGCGTTGCGCGTTGTGCGTTTCGTCCGACGGCTTCCAGATCCTGTAACGGATTTCGAAGCCATCTTTCGCATAGATGACGATTGGAAGCCGGCTGTTGTAGCGCAGCATGAAATTTTCGCCGCGAACCGGAACGAAATCAGTCCGCTTGCTGTCCTCCGGACAAGCCATCAGCGTGCCTGACATGCGATCGCTTGCTGTCAAAGTGAAATAGTCAAATCCCCACCCCTCGACGGTGCTAGGGGTCAAACTTCCGCCGAACCAGCTGATATTGCAGTCCACCGTTGCGTTGCGTCCCGCGATAATCTCGACTTTGGCATCCTGTTCCTTCTCAAGCGGGGGAAGATGGATGACATAACGGTAGGAACCGGATGGGGCTGCCGGGAAAGCTTCGAGATTCCTTTCAGATTCGGTCTTATCCTGAGCGATCGCGCCATGTGGGACGCCGAAACTGGCGGCGACCAGCGCTATCTGTAAGAAATGTCTGACTTTCATGTTCATGCTCTCATCTGTTGCAGGTTTATTGCGCCTATTCAGCCAAACCACCGGTTCCGGTGGCGGTTGCGCTATCAAACAAGAGGAAGACGATCGGCGTGCCCGGCTCGCATGAGGCGTCGGTACGCCTGGCACCGACCTTGCCTGCCACGGGTGCGGAATATTCAGCCACGACTTCCCCGAATGAATTTCTCTGAGTAACCACTTTTTGTCCCGCTTGCACCTGTTCATTGAGTTCAACGTGATGTTCGATAAACCCGCCATGTGTCGTCAGAACCGGCGCCATTCCATCCGCAGCGAAGAGACCGGAATCCTTGCTGGTTTTGCCTATATTGCCTTCAATGACCTTATGGTGTTTGAGAACATTCATGGTGCCTTCGACAAAAAGGGCAATCATCGCATGATCGAAGATACGCGGTCGGCCTATTTCCGGCGTGAAGGCTGGAATACCCGCATCGATCAGCGCATTTGCGAGAAGGCCGTGGGCGCCGAAATTGTCGAAAATCTGCTCTATCGGATAAAGTTCGGCCATCGCCCGAACTTCCGGCAAGTCCATTCGCGCCAGATGAAATGAGGCCATATCCATACCTGTAGCTGCGGTATGAAAATCGATTCCGTAGTCGATATTGGGTTGCAGCAGGTGATTGAACACTAGCCAGGCGTGACGCGCCGCCGCTTCCGGTGCGTTCTCGTTACCCGGAAACAGCCGGTTTATATCGACAAGATCAATCCCGCGCCCCGAACTCGGCCATCGTCTTGCCATCGCTTCAAGCGCCGGGCGAGACACGTCAAAAACGGCCACCACGGAGCCGGACATCTTTTGCGGGTCGAGCTGGTTCACAATGGTGTGCAATGTGTGCACGGGGCTCATTTCGTCACCGTGGATGCCGCTGATCAATCCAATCCGCTTTCCCGGTGACTTACCCTTCATCACGGTGACTGAAACATGCCAATGCTGGCCCGTCGGCATCTGCACACCTTGAAAATATAAATCGTGCCGCTTGCCTGCCTCCAGATCGGAAATATCAAGGAAGGAGATTACCTGCTTGCCATCTATGACATCGCCGGTGTAGGCCGTACCCGACCCGTTGCTGCCGGTATCCGGCTTTGCATCACCAGTCTGTGCCTGTGCCTGCCCCGATGCGAGCGCCACAGACCCGGCTGCGGCGATGGATGCGAGCATGAAATCGCGCCGGTCTACGCTCTGTGATTTTGTCTCGACCATTGGGTTCCCCAGTATCGAATAATGGATCGAAGGCCCTCCAGCCTTCACTCCTGCACAGTTTCAGACGCTGCGTCTTTTTTCTCCTCGGCCTGCCTGCCCAAACGCTCGGTCAGACGCTGGATGACGAAGTAGAGGCCGGGCGTGAGAAGCAGTCCGAGCGTGGTTGCAGCAACCATCCCGCCGAAGATTGTCACGCCGACGGCCTGACGTGCACCGGCGCCCGCGCCCGAAGACAGGATAAGAGGAAGGATACCAAGGATGAACGATACCGCCGTCATCATGACGGCGCGGAAACGCTGTTCGGCTCCGGTACGGGCCGCTTCTGCAGCCGTCAGGCCGGTCTCGCGTTTTTCCTTGGCAAACTCCACGATCAGGATTGCATTCTTTGCCGCCAGACCGATCAGCAATACCATCGCGATCTGGACATAGAGACTGTTCTGCAGCCCGAAGAATGTAAGAGCGGCAACGGCCCCCAGCAAAGCAGCACCGAGCGACAGGATAACCACCGCTGGCAATGCCCAGCTTTCATATTGGGCAACAAGAAAGAGATAGGCGAAGAGGAAGGCAAGCGCGAAAACGATTACCTCCTGACCGCTGCTTCTGCTTTCCTGGAAAGACAGTCCCGACCACTCATAGCCATAGCCATCCGGGAGGGCTTCCGAAGCAACCTGTTCCATCGCCGCCATGGCCTGACCGCTACTGGAGCCGGGGGCCGGAACAGCATTCACCTGCGCCGAGACCGAGAGGTTGTAGCGGGTGATGACGAAAGGCGCCAATACCGTGGTCAGTGACACCACGCTTCGCAACGGCACCATGGTTCCGTTGCGACTTCTGACATGAAGTTTCAGGATATCTTCGCTATGCGCGCGGAAATCGGAATCGGCCTGAAGATTGACCTGAAATACACGACCATTCAGCGTGAAATCATTGACGTAGCGCGAACCGAAATTCGCACCGATAGCGGCATAAATATCCGACACACTAAGGCCGAGGGCTTCCGCGCGGGCGCGATCCACGTCAACATAGATCTGCGGCACATTCGCGTTGAACGTGGTCGCCGCACCACCGATTTCCGGTCGCCGGTTGAAGTAACCGAGCAAGGCGCCGGTCACCTGCGCTATTTCCTGCGGGGGCTGGCCCTGCAATGCCTGCAGGCGGAAATCGAGACCACCCACAGCACCGATGCCCGCAATTGCAGGCGGTGCAAATACCGAGATATTTGCGCCCGGCACCTGCGAGAACTGCGCGCGCAGGGTGTTGATGATATTGTTGAGCTGCAGCGCCTCTGTCTCGCGGTCTTCCCATGGCGTAAGAGCAGCGACCGCCATGGCACCGTTTGGTGTGCTGGTTGATTGCAGGATGCTGAACCCGGCAACCGTTATGACATCCTGAACGCCTTCGGTCTCGCTCAGAACCTTGCGCACATTCTCGACAATCAGGTTGGTGCGGTCGAGCGAGGCCGCACTTGGCAGTTGTATATCGACAAAGAGCGCGCCCTGATCCTCATCAGGCAGGAATGTCGCCGGAAGATTGACGAAGACGAAATAGGCCAACGCAAAACAGGCGATGATGCCTGCAACCGGTACAATCCAGTATTTCACCAGAAAGCCGACGATCTTGCCGTAGCCTTCGCGGGTTTTCTCCATGAAGCTTGAAAACCACGCCAGAGGACCGCGCTTGTAGCCTCCCTGACCGTGCTTGAGCAGAAGTGCTGCAAGCGCCGGACTAAGGGTCAGGGCTACGAATGACGAAAGGACCAGCGCCGACGAAATCGTGACCGCGAATTGCCGGTAGAGCTGCCCGCCAATGCCTTCAAGAAAAGCCGTGGGTGTGACCACCGCCAGCAGAACCAGCGTTGTGGAAATGATCGGCCCTGTAATCTGATGCATCGCCTTGCGCGTGGCTTCGATGACCGAGATGTCAGGCGTATCGTCCAGCACATGCTTGACGTTTTCCACGACCAGAATTGCGTCGTCCACCACAAGCCCGATGGCGAGGACAAGCGCCAGCAGGGAAATCATGTTCAGCGAATAGCCGACGGCCAGCAGCACCGCGACCGCACCCAACATCGAAGCCGGAATGGCAAGCGCAGAAATAAGCGTTGCCCGCCAGTCCTGCAGAAAGATGAATGTCACCACGAGCACGATCACGAAGGCTTCGAACAATGTTCGCGCGGTCAGTTGCAGGCTGGCCTCGACGAACCGTGTCGCATCGTAGACGACATGATATTGCAGTCCCGGCGGAAATCTGGACGACAGACGCTCAAGCTCTGCCTGCACGGCAGTCGCCGTCTGGATCGCATTTGCATCGGGCGACTGGTTGATCTGCAGCATGGCCGATTCATGACCGGCAAAACTTGCGCGCGATGCATAATTGCGCGCGCCAAGCTCAAGACGTGCAATATCCCGCAGAAACACTTTTGCTCCATCCGCGCCGGTGCGGATGACGATACCTCCAAATTCATCGGTATCGCGAAGCCGCCCCTGCGCCACCAGCGTATATTGAAGCTCGGTGCCCACCCGCATGGGTGGCGCGCCTGCCTGACCGAGCGTTGCCTGAATATTCTGACGCTGGATCGCCGCCGAAACCTCATCGACTGTTATGCCCAGCGCATCCATTCTTTGCGGGTTGAGCCAGACGCGCATCGAATATTCGGATGCGCCCACAACGCTCGCCTCGCCGACGCCGGGCACACGCGAGATCGCATCGACAATCGTAGTCGTCGTGAAATTGGTGATCTCAAGCGCGTTCAGGCTATCGTCCGGCGAATAGAATGCTATCCCCAACACGAAATCGGGGGAACGCGAGCGGACCGACACACCTTGCTGCGCTACAGCGGCGGGCAAACGCGAGATCGCCAGTTGCGCCCGGTTTTGAACATTGATCTGCGCCAGTTCGGGATCGGTCCCGACTTCAAAGGTTACCGACAGCGAATATTGCCCGGCATTGGAACTGGTCGAGGACATATACATCATGCCGTCGACGCCGTTGATTGCGGTTTCCAGCGGACCGCCGACAACATCTGCAATCACCTCCGCACTCGCACCGGGATAAACAGCCGATACGTTCACTGTCGGAGGCGTGATCTGCGGATATTGCTGGATAGGCAATGAAAAGATCGCAATCGCACCCGCGATGGAAATGATGATCGAGATGACGATTGCGAGGCGGGTTCGTCGTATGAAGATTTCGGAAATCATTGCCCCACCCCTGCAGTACCAGGGATCGGGTCACGAGGAGATACGGCCTGCCCGTCGGCAATACGCTGCAACCCTTCGACGACAATTGTTTCACCAGCCTTGAGGCCATCAGTGACCGACCAGCCATTGTCGATGCGCGTGCCTGTGGTGATCGGACGCCGGGAAACCGTATTACCCTCGTTGAGAACATAGACATATTTCCCCTGACGATCCTGCAACACGGATGACATGGGAACTATCGGCAATTCACCAACCGTCTCATCCAGCAGATTGACGGCAACCACCTGCCCCGGAACCAGAATATGGTTTGGATTGGTGAACAGCGCGCGCACCGCGACTGTGCCAGTCTGCGCGCTCACCTCATTGTCGATGAACTGGATTGTTCCGCGTTCGCCATATTGCGTACCGTTGGCCAGCGTCAGGGTCAGCTTGAAGCTTCCGGGATTGACCGTCCCGCCTCCTGCTTCCTTCTGGCGAATAGCGATCAGAGCGCGGTCCGTGATCGAAAACACAACACGCACAGGATCAAGCTGCACGATGCGCGCAAGCGGTCCCATGCTTGGGCCAACGAGATTGCCAACGGTAAAGAGCGAGCGTCCTATCGTCCCGTCGATGGGTGATCTGACCTGCGTATAGGAGAGATTGAGCCTGGCATTGTTCAGCGCGGCTTCCGCATTGCGGACATCCGCCGTAGCAATATCAAACGCAGCCTGAGCGTCATCGAGAGAGGCTTGCGAAGCGGTGTTGCGGTTGGCGAGCGTTCTTGTGCGTGACAATGACTGCCGCGCCGCATTCTGGGCAGCTTCGGCACGTGCAACCTGCGCCTCCGCAGACATGACCGCCGCTTGCATCTGATCCGGTTCTATTTCGAAAAGAAGATCGCCAGCCTTGACCGCTGCTCCCTGCTCAAAGGCCTTTTCCTTGAGGAAGCCGGTTATGCGTGCCTGAATATCAACCGCTTCAATCGCCTCGACCTGTCCGTTGAA
This sequence comes from Brucella tritici, assembly GCF_008932285.1. Lineage (NCBI taxonomy): Bacteria > Pseudomonadati > Pseudomonadota > Alphaproteobacteria > Hyphomicrobiales > Brucellaceae > Brucella > Brucella tritici. Next base: position 226,421 of record NZ_WBVY01000001.1, on the reverse strand, counting down.
ACGGAGCGGTGCGGTCGCCAGCGCCATTTCCACTTTGCGCACGATTACAGGAGGTGCGGCACCGGTTGGAGCCTGTTGAGCCAGACTTGGCTGCAGAAACATTGGCGCAAACAAAGCTACAAAAGCAGCGTTCACAGAACGACGAACGAGAGTCTTCTTCAATTGCGCGTCCTCCCTCCGGCCGGGCATCGGCCGATCATTCACGCATTTCGGGTACTCAAGGCTATTCCGATATAGGCAACACCTGCGATCAGCAGTGCAATCCCTGCGATTGACCCCGACGGCAAATCACGTGTCCAGGGCCATTTCATCACCAGCATGGCGCTGGCAGTCCAGGCGATCAGGCCTGAAAGCGTAAACCACCACCAGCCGCTTGCCGGTTTGATCTTCCACGACAATGCCAGTTGAAGGAAACCATGCACAAACACCACGATGGCAATCAGCAGCGTGATGGCGAGCGCACCTTTAAGCGGGTTCAGATAAATCATGACCCCGCCAACGAGCTCCACAGCTCCGGACAGTTCCTGCCAGACAAAGCCCGCCCAGCTTTTGACCCAGAGTGACTGGATTATCTTGACGACGCCAATAGCCACAAGGACGAGGCCAAACATCGTGCTGGCTGCAAATTCAGAGAATACGGGCAAGAACAGGCAGAGTATTCCACCTGCCATCAGAAGAACGCCAAGACCGAGAAAACCTTTCCATTTTCTCTGTTCGACTGTCTTACGTTCCAATAGCTGCAGTTGCTGAACGTCCATTATGGACCCCTCTATGTTCAAAGGGCTGCGTTACTGCGAATGAGAAAATATGAGCATGTTTCGATGTAATAGTACAGCCCGAAGACAGTAAAATTAGTAGGTTGTCGACCAATCGCCATCTTCCAGTTTCAGCCAGCTTGTGGAGGTGATGCTGGAACGCAGGCTGAGTTGCGCTACCAGCGCCTCGACCATCCGGTCATCTTCCTTGCCGGCAAACAGCGTGGCCTCCACTTCAACCTCATTACTTCCCTCGATGTGATGGCTCCGTATAGCGTGGAAGCGCAATTTCTTCAGATCGAGCGTCTGGATCAGCAGTGCCCTGACCGAAATTTCGCTTTCCGCAGGACATCGGAACTTGACCAGGTAGAACTGCTCTATTTCCGGCTCCACAAAGGAATAGCGGTTCACGAGCACCGCAATCCTCGGCAGGGAAACGTTGAGGCAAACGATGAAAAACGCCGTCTCCACGGCGAGAAGCCACAGCCCATAGCCTGTCAGAACGCCAACTGCGCCAGTGCTCCAGACAGTAGCAGCCGTGCTCAACCCCTTGATGCTTGCGCCGTCCTTGATAATCAGGCCCGCACCGAGAAAGCCGATCCCTGTCACAACCTGCGAACCCATTCTGAGATCGCCTTCAAGTCCAAGCGCGTAAGGCAGCGAAGCATAGGCTGCCGCGCCAAGCGCCACGAGACCATGCGTTGCAAGGCCGGAATGGCGTTGTTTGATCTGACGCTCCAACCCGATTGCAGAGCCAAGCAAAAGCGCCAGACCGAGATTGATCATGATGGATGGGATTGCAACGACTTCCGGCATGCAGGTCCTTTTATGCCTCGGACAACTAGTGTGGCGAATCCGAAATTCGTATCACTCTGGAGCGGGGTTGCGAACGAATTTCGGATTCAAAGCCACACCAGGAACCCAATGAATCTAGTGTGGTTTACGGATTTGAAGTTCCTGAACGTTGATGCCATGCAAATGACAGGAATTTCAAATCCACCACACTAGGCAAGCAATTACTTGAATGACGACCACCAAAGCCGTTGAAACGAGCAAATTGCACTATAGACATTATTTGAAGGAGTTAGGAAGTCTTCCTGTATCACCCACATCATATTTAATTATAGTACTTGAATTATGCCAACTAAAGTAGTTTCATCGACACGTTCCGGACGCATTCTTTCCTACATCGACTGAGGGGTCAGATAGCATGGGTTTGCTTGGAATACTGCTCGGACTAGCTCTACTCATGTGGTTTGCCTATCGCGGCTGGAGTGTGCTTCTGCTTTCTCCCGTCGCAGCACTGCTCGCCGCGCTTATTTCCGGTGAGCCTCTTCTGGCAAACTGGACATCGACTTTCATGGGCGGGACAGCCAGTTTCGTAGGCCGATGGTTTCCACTTTTTCTGCTTGGCGGTATTTTTGGCAAGCTGATGGACGATAGCGGCTCCATCACTTCCATCGCACGATATCTGACGGAGAAACTGGGCGTAAAGCGCACGATGCTTTCTGTCGTGCTTGCATCGGCAGTTGTCACCTATGGCGGCGTCAGCGTCTTCGTTGCCTTCTTCGTTCTGGTGCCGATGGCGCGTGAAATGTTCAAGGCCGCCAACATACCGGCGCGGCTGATGCCAGCGGCCATCGGTCTTGGCGCCTTCACCTTCACCATGTCTGCAATGCCGGGCACGCCCTCGACAAACAACGCCATTCCGATGCCCTATTTCGAAACCACGACCTTTGCGGCACCTGGGCTTGGGATCATCGCTTCCATCATCACGCTGGCCTTCGGCATGTGGTGGCTGCAACGCGCCGAAGGCAAGGCACGAACTGCGGGCGAGAACTATGTCGATGACACCGGCGATCTTGAAATTACGGAGAAAGTCAGAGAACAATCGACACTCTCGGGTGACTTCGACCCGGCTGAATTCGAACACGGCGCGCGCACCGACAACCAGCCGCCGTTTTTCTTTGCGGTACTTCCCCTACTTGTCGTCATCGTCGTCAATTTCCTGATGGCGCTCATCATCCTGCCCCGCATCGACTTCTCGTTTCTGGAACAGGAGCCATGGGGGATCGATGTCGGCTCATCAATCGGCCTGTGGGCGGTTCTGATCGCACTGGCAGCAGCCATCCTAACCCTGATAGCGGTCAATTTCGGGAGGCTGCGGGCAATCCGGGAAAGCCTCGACGCAGGCGCCAACTCCTCAGTTCTGCCGATCCTCACCATAGCAAGCCTTGTCGGCTTCGGCGCAGTTGTGGCGGCGATGCCTGCTTTTGCGGTGGTTCGCGATGCAGTGCTTGAAGTGCCAGGCGGCCCGCTTGTGTCGCTGGTCGTCGCCATGAACGCGCTGGCAGCCCTCACCGGAACGGCATCCGGCGGCATGGCCATCGCACTCAATGCGCTGGGCGAGGAATATATGCGGCTTGCCATTCAATACGGGATCAATCCCGAACTCATGCACCGTTTGACTGTCATCAGCGCCGGTACGCTGGACGCGCTACCGCATAATGGAACGGTGCTGCTACTTCTACAGATCAGCAAGCAGACCCACGCATCGAGCTATTTCGACATGGTCATGACCGTGATTGTCGGTGTGATCATATCGCTCGTCGCGGTTTTCGTGCTGGGATCAATGTTTGGTTCCTTCTGAGCATGGCCATTGTTGTTGAAAGGAAGTTGAAATGAAAAGGACTTCTCTCCTGATTGCCGTCCTGCTCTCTTTGATGGCAAGCCCTGCATTCGCGCATCTCAACCCCGCAGAACATGGTTCGTTCGCCGCCGGGTTTACGCATCCCCTCTCGGGCGCTGACCATATACTTGCAATGGTCGCCGTCGGTCTCTGGGCGTCAATGCTTGGCGGACGTGCGCTCGTCATCGTGCCGCTAAGCTTTGTGGGTGTCATGCTCCTGGGCTTCGTGGCAGCGCTTGGCGGCGTATCCCTCCCCTTTGTCGAACCGGTCATCCTTGCATCGGTGATTGTGCTTGGCCTCCTCGTCGCCATGGCATTCCGCGCATCAACCCTGACCGCAGCACTTATCGTTGGGTTCTTTGCATTCTTCCATGGCTATGCTCATGGCGGAGAAATCGGCAGCGCTGCGTTTCTTTCCTATGGTGCCGGTTTTGCTCTTGCGACAGCATTGCTCCACGCGGCAGGCATCGGTGTCGGTCTTGCAGCGGGCCGTATGCTGCAGGGACGCACGGGACAGATAGTGATGCGGATAGCTGGCGGATTTGCCGCCCTTAGCGGACTCTACCTGATGGCCGGGTGATGTGAGCATCATCTTGCTGGATCATTCGAAGAGACACGCAGAAGCTGATATTGAAAATGACGGGTCGGGGCCGGAAATGCCTGTGCATTCTCCGGCACTTCCCCTGCTGCATCTCATGCGGCTTGTCAGCCCCAGCCAGCCAGTCGGCGCATTTTCCTATTCGCGCGGCCTTGAATGGGCAGTCCATGCGGGAACGGTGACGAACGAGGAAAGCTGTGCCGGATGGGTGTTCGGCCTTCTGGAACACAGCTACGCTGCGCTAGATGGAGCGATTTTCTGGCGCATGATCGCGGCATTGAGGCGAAACGATAACACCGAATTCGGTCGCCTGAATGACTGGCTTGGAGCAAGTCGTGAAAGCAGCGAGCTTGAGCTTGAAGATCGCCGCATGGGTGAATCCTTGCTCACGTTACTGTCGGAACTTGGTGTCGAGCAGGCACGCAGCTTCGCGTTGGAACAGCGAGCCACCTATCCTGCAGCCTTCGCCATTGCAGCATGTCATTGGAATATCGAGCCTGTCGATGCGCTGCGCGGTCTCATGTGGAGTGTGGTTGAAAGCCAGATCATGGCTGCAATCCGTCTCGTCCCCCTCGGCCACACAGCAGGCCAGAGGATACTTATCGCCGGAGCGGCGAAGATCGAGCGGGCCGCCGAAAAGGCCCGGACGCTGGATGACGACGAAATCGGCAACACAGCTCCCGCACTGGCCATGGCCAGTGCCTGGCACGAAACACAATATAGCCGCCTATTCCGGTCGTGAGCGAAGCGATTCACGGTATCGCTTGAGATTGTCCTCCGCCGAAGTCGCATCGGCCGGAGCGACTGGCACCAGCGCCTTGAAAGCATACTGACCGATCAGCATGACCCAGGTGACGAGCACGAATGTCGAGGTCAGCACCGGCATTCCAATCGGTTTCAGGAATATGGCGACCGAAGCCCACAACCATGTCGCCACGATAGCGCCGAAGATAGCGTAAAGAAAACTGCTCCAGCTAAAAACAAGGAAGAAGCCGCCAAGCGCAATCGCCGTCAAGGCCGCGTTATAGCCGAAAAGCCCATCGCGAATGGCGCCTTCCGGACCACCGAATGCGGCGGCAACCACTGCGCCGGTTACCGCTCCCAGAAGGCCCATAAGAGCGCTTATTCGCGAATGGATCGCGATACCGGCAAGGATGATGTAACCGGTGATCCAGTTATCCTGAAAGAATATCTGCCCGATGGCAGTACCGATCCCCATATACCAGGTCGGAAGCACATAAGGGACAGCATAGGAAAACTGTTCCGGCGAAACCGGCTTTGCCATCGGACCGGCATCTATGGCGTCGAATTTGAGTATCGCGAACAGAAAGAGCCAGCCGACCAGAACGAATGGCATTGTCAGCGGCGCGACCTTGTGCGGCCCCAGCAACGTAGCGATGCTGGCGAAAGCCATGGTGGAGAAACCAGCGCCACAGATGAGATAGATCGTCATGGCAGGCGACGGCAGGGCGCCGCTGCGGAAATCCGCACTGGTGAAGGCAATCAGCGCAAGGGCAACCAGAGCGCCGTTGAACCCGAACAGGCCATCCCGGATCAGCCCCTTGTCAGCCTTGAGGATGATTGCCGTCAGCGTGCTGGCAACAACGCCAAGCACGCAGATAATGGCATAAATCCAGGAATTGACCAGAATGGCGAACAAAATGACCAGCCCCGACAGAGGGTTGTTCTGGAACACCACCTGCCCGATACCGCGCAGCGTCCAGTCGACAAACCCCAGAGAAGGATGATCCTGCAAGGCATTGAGCTGCATGAACGTTACCCCTTCTTCGCCGTTTAAAGCGGTTCTCACTTTCGGGAGACATGCTCTAAAACAGAAAATAGCGCTGCGCCATCGGCAGGACATCAGCCGGTTCGCACGTGATCAGCTCGCCATCCACCCGCACCTGATAACTCTGCGGATCGACCTCCAGCTTGGGCGTCAGACCGTTATGGATCATGTCCTTCTTGCGGATCGTCCGGATGCCCTTCACGGCAACCAACTGCTTGCTGAGTTTCAGCTTCTCGCCGATGCCGTCATCCAGCGCCGCTTTCGAGACGAAGGTAACGCCGGTGGAACCCAGCGCCCGCCCCAATACGCCATACATTGGCCGATAATGAACCGGCTGGGGCGTCGAGATCGATGCGTTCGGATCGCCCATTGGTGCAATCGCAATCATGCCGCCGATCATGACGAGGCTTGGCTTCACGCCGAAAAATTCCGGCTTCCACAACACCAGATCGGCCCGTTTTCCGACTTCGACTGAGCCGATTTCATGGGCAAACCCATGCGTAATTGCGGGATTGATCGTATATTTGGCGACATAACGTTTAGCGCGGAAATTGTCATTCCGGCTGCTGTCCTGACTCAGCGGACCGCGCTGCACCTTCATCTTGTGAGCGGTTTGCCAGCACCGCAGCGTCGTTTCACCGATGCGGCCCATCGCCTGAGAATCCGAGGACATCATCGAAAACACGCCGAGATCGTGGAGAATATCTTCGGCGGCGATGGTTTCACGCCGGATGCGGGATTCCGCGAATGCCACATCCTCGGGAATTTTCGGGCTGAGATGGTGGCAGACCATCAGCATATCGAGATGTTCATCGACTGTGTTGATGGTGTAGGGACGGGTCGGATTGGTCGAGGACGGCAGGATATTTTCTTCGCCCGCCGCCGTAATGATATCCGGCGCATGCCCGCCACCGGCGCCTTCCGTGTGGAAACTGTGGATGGTCCGCCCCTTCATGGCAGCAAAGGTGTCCTTGACGAACCCACTCTCGTTCAGCGTATCCGTATGGATAGCCACCTGAATGTCTTCCTCATCGGCGACGTTCAGGCAATTATCGATGGCGGCGGGTGTGGTTCCCCAGTCTTCATGCAGTTTCAGGCCGACAGCACCGGCCCTGATCTGTTCACGGAGCGGTTCGGGCTTGCTTGCATTACCCTTGCCGAGCAGTCCCACATTGATTGGAAGTGCTTCGACAGCCTCAAGCATACGATGGATGGCCCAAGGCCCCGGTGTAACCGTGGTTGCGAGCGTGCCAACCGTCGGCCCCGTTCCGCCGCCAACCAAAGTCGTTGTACCGCTGGCCAAGGCTTCTTCGGCCTGTTGCGGCGCGATGAAGTGAATATGTGTGTCGATACCGCCAGCAGTGAGAATCTTGCCTTCGCCCGCAATGACGTCGGTAGCAGGCCCGACGACGATGTTGACGCCGGGCTGAATATCGGGATTACCGGCCTTGCCGATCCCCGAAATACGACCATCCTTGATACCGACATCGGCTTTGATGATGCCCCAATAGTCCAGAATGATGACATTGGTGATAACCAGATCGACAGTTTCGGACGAGGGCCTCTGCCCCTGCCCCATACCGTCACGGATGACCTTGCCGCCGCCGAATGTTACTTCTTCGCCGTAGATACAATGATCTTCCTCGACCTCGATGATGAGCTCGGTATCCGCCAGACGCAGACGGTCACCCTTTGTCGGGCCATACAGTTCGGCATAGGCCTGTCTTGAGATCCTTCCCATCTGTCCCTCCTAGAGTTTTCCGTCGATTTTTGCGTTGAAGCCGTAGACTTCCCGGTCGCCATCCAGTGCAACCAGTTCGACTTCACGGTCCTGCCCCGGCTCGAACCGTACCGCGGTCCCGGCCGGAATATTGAGCCGGAAACCTCTCGTCCGTTCCCGGTCGAAGGCAAGCGCCTCGTTCGTTTCATAGAAATGATAATGCGATCCAACCTGTATCGGCCTGTCGCCCGTGTTCTCCACGGCGATGGTGCGCGTTTCGCGACCGTTATTGAGGTCGATCGACCCGTCTTCGATGAAATATTCACCCGGTATCATGATCGTCTCCTGAGGCACATCCCGAAAACTGTAGAATGGTTTTCGGACAAGATGCGCGTAAAAACCAAAGCCAGAGCGTTTCCAATGTTTCGGGAAATGCCCTACGGAATGGGGTTGTGAACGGTCACAAGCTTGGTGCCGTCCGGAAAGGTGGCTTCCACCTGAATGTCGTGGATCATTTCAGGCACGCCCTCCATCACCTCGTCACGGGTGAGAAGCGTGGCTCCATAAGACATGAGTTCTGCAACCGTCTTGCCGTCGCGTGCTCCCTCCAGAATTTCAGCGGAGATATAAGCCACGACTTCCGGGTAGTTCAGTTTCAGCCCTCGGGCCTTGCGTCGCTCCGCAACCAGTGCTGCGGTGAAAATCAGAAGTTTGTCCTTTTCACGTGGCAATAGTTCCATTTTTAGGCCCTCTCCAAAGTGAGTTATGTTGCCCAGATGCGTGGCGCAGCCGCCGGTTTCCCCAGTCCGGTTTCGCGCAGAACTTCCCAGGCTTTTCGAAACAATGTCTTGGCTTCCGACATGCGTCCGCCGAGATAGCGACAGACGATTACCCGCTCGAGCCGCGATACCGAAAACAGGTTTTTGGCTGCACTGCCGACCGCTTCACGAATAGCGCAAAGCGCGCTTTCATCTGCCGGACCGGCGTAAACCATCGTGGCGACAATCGGCCTGGCGCAAAAAGCGAAAGCTGCACTCATCGCCGGATCGGCGCCATGAAGGCGGAACTGCTCGAACCAGATCGGCTTTCCGTCCCTGAGTATTTCGACCCTTTGACGAACTTCTCCCTTGTCGAAACTTTCCTGACAGGCAGGCCGCCCGAGGCTGATAATGTCCCAGCCCAGATAGATCGCATCTCCGCTCAGCGAGACTTGCGTGCTTATGGAGGCCTTTGCGCCGTCAAAAACGATTGTTTCCTGCGGGAGATATTCGCATATGCCGCCCTCGCCCACCTCGATCCTGGTCGTTTGGCTGCTACGGCCCCGCTCGCTGCGATAGAATTTGGTGGCACCCGGCGTCGTCAGGACTGCCCTGGCGCTACGCCCCAAAAAGCAAGAAATATCAAGAACATCTTCACCAGCAACACCGCCCGGCGGATGAAGAAGATAGACATGCGCGCTGCCGTCTTTTTCAGGATAAAAGGGTTGTTGCACTGCAAGCGGCCCTACGTGGCGTCGCCGCATGAGCCGCGTCACTTCACGATTATGCTCGAACTGCAGTTCAAGCTCGGCATGCCAACCCGCACTCATTAGCGATTGCCACCTTTGCGTTCTCTGAGAACTACGATGCGTTATCGATAACGAACAATAAAACCAAGGCAGGATGAAATATTCAGACAGAGTAACTCGGCAAATCAACATAGACAAGTTCAAATAGAGACTTGGCTAATGTTCCCTTCACCTTGTTTCGATGCCAAGCCGGGAAAGAAGCTTATGCCGGTTATCCCCGACGGTTCATTACGAAAGACTAGCGGATTGAATTTGACGTTTGATACCCGCCCGATATCAATCCCGTTTCAAACGTCAAATTCAATCCGCTAAATTCATAAAGTTGCCAGTGGTTTTTTGCTTCCGACATTTGCTCGGCGCTCATATCCGGGGGATACAAATGTCGGAATCAGACCACCAGTTAGCGCGAACTCAACCGGTCGATAACACGGGCTGGAAGATGAAGAGCCAGTGACGCCTGCTCGAACGTACCCTGTCCAGCAGCCAGGAAAGTATCGTCCATGCCGGCATATTCGTCTGTAATAAGCCTACGAAGCAAATGGCCTGAGCCCAGAAACTTGATCAACGTATTTGAGCTCGCAAACAGACTGTGACCGCCGCTGTCGACCTGAGAAATATCAAGAACCTGAATATTCTTGTTCTGCAGGAAGGCGATATCAAATCCGCTGCCGACCCGCGGCGCTCCTCCGGCCAGCCTGCGCGAAATATCCAGAGCCCGATCGCGCCGGGATACAACAATCGTGAATGGCTGCGGCAGGTAGTCGATATCATCGACCTGCCCGCGGAAAAGATCGGGATCGAGATCAGGCGCCGCGAGCAATACCCCCTTGATACGTTTCAAAACGTCGTTGCGTTTATCGCCCGAAAGCGTTCGCAAGGCTTCCATGACGACGACTGCGCCCATTGAATGGCCGACAATAACGATGCCGTTGGCATTCGTCTGTGCTGCCATTTCAAGTATTTCCGCCAGTCCCCTGCGTGCGATGATCGCGCTGTCACGGTCGTAGAGATATCGTGTAAATGCAGCGGCAGACGCCCAGGAAAAATGAACCGGCACCGAAGAGACGTCATAATCGTGGACGATCTGCGCATTACGGAAAAGTCCTTCGGCAAAATTATTGTTATAGCCGTGGACGAAAATGAATATTTCGCGCTTCGCTGCCGGGCGGCTCGCCAAACGTCGGTTCAGTTCTGCGATCATTGCCTGCCGGTCCCGTAGCGGGGCATAGTTTGAGGCTATGAAATTCCTTCGAGGGTCAGGTTTCACCGATGCAGTCTCGACATTTCCGGGACGGTGCATTTCGGGAATATGCACGTCAATTGTCGAGAAATTCAGCACTTGAGACCTGTCGCGCGAATAGGCGATACTTGGATCGTCCACTCTCTCCCGCACTGTCGCAACCGTAAACGGAACCACCGCACCGGAATGGGCGCGATCAGCCACGTCCATTCCCAGGCCGGTGACAGCCCTGTTGCCGGCGCATCCTGTTACAACAAGCAACACAAATGCGATGGTGAAAATCTGCTTCAAATCATGCCCTCGTTCGAGAATCGAGGCATAGCGGCCACGTTGTGGCGATGGTCTCGCATTGTCGCTCCTCAGGCAACGCCATACTATGAGGTTTTTGGCAATGTTCCTTCGAGCGCCTCCTTGAGACGCTGTTCCTGTTCGAGAGACAAGGATGTCTTCAAGACCCGTCCCCGCAGGTCAGGGAAATCGGCCATAACCCTATCCCATTGGATCTTGCGCAGGAGGACGAACAAGGCCGACGAATTTTCAGGAATCGTTTCGCCAAGCGACACGATGAATTTGTCATCAATCCCATAATCGGCGAGCGAACCTGACAGCGCCCCGGCGCCTGCCCCGACCGCGCCGCCAAGCGCCATACCGGCGAGCGGATTGAGGAAAATAAGCCCTACCAATCCGCCCCAGATCGCACCGGAAAGCAGCCCCGATCCGGCGCCCATGGCGGGCAGATTGTACTTCTGCTTGAGATGAACCTTGCCCTGTTCATCCCGAACCACAATCACCGCATCCTCCAGATCGACGAGATATTCCTTCTGAAGCTGGTTGAGCTTCAGAAGAACAGCATCCGCCTCTCCCACCGTATCAAATCCAATAACAACCAGCTCCGACACAGCGGTGCTCCTTTCCTCGAAAAATCCGAAATGAAGACGGCTTCTGGATCAGCGCCGCCATCTCACCGTGCGAACGTTGGTAATTCTGCCGTCTCGGGCCCGAACGGTAATATCGTAGGTTCTGCGAGACCGATCCCCCCGGTAAAGAAAATGACTGCCGCGGCAATCCAGGGCACGAACATTGCGAAAGCCGCGCGATCTCAGCAGCCTGGTGCCATCGGAACAGCGTATCCTGTGGCCGTTGTTGATACGCACACCGACGGTAACCGAATGACTTTGGCTGAAAGCGGGGACCGTTTCCGCAACGGTTCCAATCGTAAAGATGGCAGTAAATGCAAGAATAGCGGCGACCGAATGCAGTTTCATGTTCCCCTCCAAGTCACAAAGAACCACAAGCCGAACCGGTTCACCAATCGCTCGAGCGGCGACACAGGCAGACACCACGGCGCAAAAGCGAAACGGTTCGGGAAATGCCATTAAAAAGCGTTTTCAGAGCGCCTCGCTCGACACAACCAGGTCAAAAGGCGCTCCAGATAACCAATGTATCGATGCCGCACCCAAAACTGGCGCAGCATCGCTATCTCATCATTACGAAGCAGGAAATCGGCCTGCTGGCCAACTTGGCTTCGCAAGTGTCTTAGCCTCTCACAATGCGTTCCAGTGGTCTTTTTGTTTCCGCCATTTGCTTAGTGCTCATATCAGGGGATGCAAATGTCGGAATCAGACCACTAGCGGCAACGCGCTTCAAAAACGCGGCCATGCTGATCGCGATAGCGGCAATACTGAACGCCATTGCGGGTCTGGGCAACGCCAACGAGCGTGCCTGCGGCTGCACCGATGGCTGCACCGGTGAGTGCGCCTCGCGTATCGCCACCAATGGCAGCCCCGGCAAGCCCGCCAATCGCAGCACCGCCCACACCATAACCGGCTGTTCTTCGCTCATCCGTCGTGCACCCGCTGGCGGCGGCGCCGACCACAGCCATCGTCAAGACACTGTACAGGATCATTCTCATAGAAATATCCTTCCCATTTTGTTTATGCCCTTTGTCCGACATTACATAGGCTGCATATTGAAAGGTCAAGATACTCCCGCGTGCAGCAGAATCTTTTTAGAACCGTTTTCTTCCAAGCTCTCAGATGTCAAGAAACAGGTATTTTGCTTCTCGCCGAACACCCGGAATTACAATTACAAATAGAATTTTCTGTACTTGATCTATGTTAACTTCGTCATCATTAACAGTCGATGGAAATAAATTTTATTGTAAGCCAACGGCAGCTATGATCAGATTGAAAGATAACGGCATTGTTTTTTCAAACGTATGCTTCCAGAATTCTGGAAAGGGAACTGCATGGAATTGCTTAATCCCCTTGTCAACCCTGATACAACATTCATCTCGACCGGCCGATTGCCGCCCGCTGATCGCGTCATAAAACTCGTAACTGAAGCGCACGAGCGGTTCGGCAGCGTTACGGTTGGCAAAAATTCACAAGTATACCCGGCTCTGGCAAACGTGTCTGAAAACCTGTTCGGCATATGTGTCGTCAGCGTAGACGGTCATGTATTCGCCGTGGGCGATGCCGATCATGAATTCACCATTATGAGCGTTTCCAAGCCATTTATTTTTGCGCTCATCTGCGATCTTATCGGTGCAACGGGTGCCCGTGAGCGGTTGGGCGTGAATGCGACGGGCTATACCTTCAATTCGCTTGCGGGCATCGAACGCGACAAGGATGGGCGCACCAATCCAATGGTCAATGCCGGGGCCATTGCAACCACAAGCCTGGTACCGGGCAAGACCGAAGACGAGAAATGGCGGTTCATTCAGGAAGGCTTGTCTCGTTTTGCCGGGCGCGATCTTTCCGTCAATGAAGAGGTCTATGTTTCAGCTTCGGAAACGAATTTCCGCAACCGCAGCATTGCATGGATGCTGGAGAGCACGGGACGCATCTACAGCGATCCCGTCGAGGCCGTAGAGCTCTACACGCGGCAATGTTCGCTGAACGTGAGCGCCAGAGACCTCGCAATTATGGGCGCGACATTGGCGCATGGCGGTGTCAATCCGCTGACAAAGGAACAGGTCGTCAAGCCTGATGTCTGTCACTACGCCCTCGCAGTGATGCTCACCGCCGGACTTTATGAAACGTCCGGAGACTGGCTCTACGAGATCGGGCTGCCCGGTAAAAGCGGCATCGGCGGCGGCATTGTCACTGTGTCGCCCGGCAAAGGTGGTCTTGGTACATTCGCCCCGCCGCTCGATGAAGCCGGAAACAGCGTCAGGGGACAACTGACCGCGCAATTTCTGTCACAACGGCTTGGGCTCGATCTGCTCATGTCGTCACCTGCAAACTAGAACCGGACTGAACACATTGATCTGACTCATTGCGAGAAGGGATATCGGCAATGGCAGTTTCTACTCCCGCTTCACATTCCGAAGAACGCAGTTCGTGGATTCCGATGGTGGCCATCGCTTTCGGTCAGGCCATCATGTCTTTCAATGTCGCCTCACTGCCGGTCGCAATGGGCGGCATGGTCGAGAGTTTCGGCGTTGCGCCAACGGTCGTGGCTACGGGCATCGTAGCCTATTCGATGATCGTCGCAGGCTTCGTGATGCTTGGTGCCAAACTTGTGCAACGTTTCGGTGCCTTGCAAGTCTTCCGACTGGCCGTCATCGTGTTCGGCCTTGCACAGATCTTGATGACATTCAGCCCCAACGCAACCGCCATGATTACAGCGCAAGCCCTGTGCGGTGCCGCAGGTGCCGTCATCGTTCCTGCACTCGTCGCCCTGATTGCGGAAAATTACCATGGCAATCAACAGGCAACTGCGCTCGGCGCATTGGGCTCCGCGCGGGCTGGTGCCGGTGTTTTGGCGTTCCTTATCGGTGGCGTGCTTGGAACCTATATTGGCTGGCGGCCCGTTTTCGGTATCCTCATTGCGGTATCCGCGCTGGTCCTCGTTCTCAGCTTTCGGCTGAAGCCGGATCGGGGACGACCGGACGTAAAGATCGATATGGTCGGAGTTGCGCTTGCTGCGGCAGCCATCATCTTCATCAGCTTCGGGTTCAACAATCTGAACGGCTGGGGGCTCATGCTTGCGCGCTCGACAGCTCCCTTCAATGTTCTGGGCCTCTCCCCCGCACCGATCCTCATCGTCCTCGGCATTGTATTGGGACAGGCTTTTTTTCTTTGGACGCGCCGCCGCGAAGCCAACAACAAGACTCCTTTGCTACCGCTGCAGGTTCTGGATTCACCGCAGGAACGCGCTGCGGTGTTTGCCATGTTTGCGGTCGTGGCGCTGGAAGCTGCATTGAATTTCTCGGTTCCGCTTTATATCCAGATCGTCCAGGGACGCTCGCCGCTCGCAACTGCGATCGCCATGCTTCCATTCAACCTGACGGTCTTTTTCGCCGCCATGCTGATCGTACGGACTTATGGAAAACTCACACCACGGCAGATCGGCCGTTTCGGGTTCGGGCTATGCGCTGCGGCTCTTATCTGGCTGGCCTTCGTCGTCCGCAATGACTGGAGTTCAGTTCCGGTTCTTTTCGGCCTGATCCTGTTCGGTATCGGACAAGGTTCACTGGTTACGCTTTTGTTCAACGTGCTGGTTACGGCATCGCCGAAGGAACTTGCCGGAGACGTCGGCTCCTTGCGCGGAACCACCAACAATCTTGCAGCCGCTGTAGGTACTGCCGTTGCTGGAGCCCTGCTCGTCGGCCTGCTCAGCAGCGCCGTTATGCGACAACTGGCTCAGAACCCAACCTTGCCGATAGAGATACAATCGGAAGTCAATCTCGACAGCATTACGTTTGTCAGCAACGATCAATTGGAAAGCGTCATTAACGCCACGTCTGCAACGCCGGAGCAAAAAGCCGAAGCATTGCGGATCAATACGGAGTCTCGCCTGCTCGCCCTTAAAATCGGCTTTCTCATCATGGCGGGTCTCGCCCTCGTATCGATCCTTCCGGCCAGCCGATTGCCAAATTATCGGCCCGGTGAAATCCCGGAGCCATAGAAGCAGGCAGAGCTGCTCTATCCGGCTCTTTTACCCACGCAATTCAACTAGAGCATTTCCTGTTTTGATTGAACCATTGCAAATGCTCTATCTGTTTGTTTTTACGCATGTCTCCCGAAACCGGTTCCCACTTTCGGGAGACATGCTCTAGAGCTGCTCCAGTTAAAGCGCAGTCGCTGGAACAGCCCTACTGTTCGCGGGAAAAGCCGAATATCTCAGCGAACCAGCTTGTTGCGGAATATTGCGCGCAGAAAGTCAGGGCAACGATCGTAATCGGAACGCCGATAAAGGCTCCGAAGACACCCCAGAGCGAGCCCCAGGCGAACACGGAAAAGAGCGTCGCAAACGGCGACAGGGAAATTGTCTTTCCTGTCAATCGAGGCTCTATCACGCTTCCGATGACGGACTGTATGATGTTCAGACCGACAAAGACTGCGAGCACCCATTGCCAGTTGGCAAAGTGCGTGAAGGCGAACGCGGTAATGAAAAGCGTAGCGATCAGCGGCCCGAGGAAAGGAATGAAGTTCAGGATGAACGCGACAAATCCCCAGGTTTCGGCAAATGGCAAGCCGATCAAACGGGTCAGAAGCCAGACAAGTGAGCCGGTCGCAAGGCTCATCAGGGCCCTGAGCAGCATGTAAAACCGGATTTTTGCAGCGGCTGACTGGCTTGCGCGCAGGAATGAATTCGCAGCCTCCTGATTTTTCAACTGCTTGATCCGCGCGCGAAACTCGTCCGTTTCGGCAAGCCCCAACAGAACATAGACCAGCGCCACGAGCCAGAAACTGAATGTATTGTTGAGGCGGCTTCCTATCGATTGGAGCGTCCGCAAAGTCCAGCTTACGCTGAAATTTTCCGACCACAGAACTGATGCCGCGATGCCATGCCCATCAAGCCACGTTGTAAGCTGCTCATAGAGGAGTTGATACCGAACTGCATCGATCAATATGCGGCGGCCAACCTGTCCGACTGTCCATGCGATCAGCCATCCAAAACCGAGCAGAAGGAAAACCACGAGAAGAAAAGTGACCACCAATGCCAGGTAGCGCGACATGAATGACGAAAGCCCGCGCTGAACCGGCCAGACGAGCATAATGATAAACAATGCAAAAACGACTGGTGCAAATACCGCGCCACCGTAATGGAGCAATGCAATCAGGACGCATCCCGCGATCAAGATCAGTGTTGCATTACCAGCCTTCAGCATGAAAATCCCCGTCCCCTGGCATGAAATCAACTCATGTTTTCAGGGTATTCTTGTGAATTTGACCGTCTTTCATGACGACCGCCAGCGTTTGTTCCGGCTTTTCAAGCACGTGAATATCGTCGAGCGGATTTTCATTCAGAACGAGAAGATCGGCAAAGGCACCCGGCTCTATGAGACCGAGCTTGCCGGGATAGGGATTGCGCAGATTGGAAAGTGCAAGCAATTCGGCGTTGACTGATGTGGCGGCGCGAAGCACTTCCGCATTCGAATACCACTGGCTCAAATGTGTCAGCATGAAGTTCTGGCGCGGGGTCAATGCCGGTGAAAACAGAACATCAGAACCCCAGGCGGTCTTGATCCCATATTTGCGGGCGAACTCGTAAATCCTTGGCGTACCGGCAAAAAGTTGCTGAATACGCTCGGCACCGGGGCCTGTCTGCGATGCCGCATCCTCCATCGTGAGGAAAGGCTGGGTGCTCAACCAGACCTCCTTTTCCGCGAGCATGCGCGCGGTTTCCTCATCCATCAGATGCGCATGTTCGACACATGCAACACCAGCCCTGATGGATCGCTGGACTGTATTCGAGGCATAGGCATGAACTGTGACATAGGTGTTCCAGTCCTTTGCCACATCGACCGCCGCGCGGATTTCATCCTCGCTGAATGTAGACATATCCAGCGGACTGCGCGGCGAGGACACACCACCGCCTGCGACGATCTTGATCTGCGATGCGCCCTGCAACAATTGTTCGCGCACGCGAAGCTTCAAACTGCCTGCATCATCGACGATGGCCGAAGCCCCCATCAATTCGCCGGTGCTGAGCTTTCCCCCGTCGCGCGGTATTTCGGTCGGTAGCCTGAGATCGCCATGACCGCCGGTTGTTGTTATCATCGCGCCTGCAGGAAAGATGCGTGGGCCGCTTATGATGCCCGTATCGATGGCGCGCTTGAATGAGAACGTCGGCCCACCCAGATCGCGAACCGTCGTAAAACCGCGCAAAAGCGTGCGTTCTGCCTCTGCCGTGGACGCCGCAAATATTATACCCAGATCCCCTTCCAGAAGGACCGGCAGCGGCACAGCCGCATAGACCGCATGCCAGTGAGCATCGATCAGTCCCGGCATCAATACGCGGTCGCCACAGTCGATGACCGTCGCGCCTTCAGGCGGCGCACTGTTTGTCGTGTCGACGGCGGTGATGCGATTGCCTTCGATGAGAACCTGAACACCGGATTTCAGCGCGTCAGCCTTGCCATCGAAAAGCCGCGCCCGTGTCAGAAGAATTTTGGCAGACTGCGCGAAAGAGCGATCCGCAATCATCGTCGCAGCAGCCGTCGCTGCGGCACCTGCGAGGAAGTGTCGTCGCGACAGACGATCCAGACGGCGGGAGACCTGTTGCAATATCGGGTTGGAGCAGCCGCAGCCGTCGCCATGAATGAAATGCTGATATTTTCCACCCAGTCTAAACATGGCAACTCCCAACTAGCGCGATTGCTAAAGACAGCTAGCGGATTGAATTTGACGTTTGATACCCGCCCGACATCAATCCGGCTTCAAACGTCAAATTCGAAAAATCCACTGGTTTCATAAAGTTACTAGTGGTCTTTTTGATTCCGGCATTTGCTCAGTGCTCATATCCGGGGGATACAAATGTCGGAATCAGGCCACTAGTTGACTATCTTGAAGTAGTTTACGTCGATAAATCTTCCGCGAACGTCGTTCTCGACGCGCCCCCGGATTTCAATCTTGTTCTTTGTATTTATTTCTCTGCCGCGCCAGACTTCTCTTTCGATCCGAACTCTTGTTCTGCCGGTATGATCCTGAAAGACATACTGGGCTCTTCTGACATTGCTTTTGATCGTACCGGTCAGCACCACACGGGTTCCGACTGGCGTTCGGGTTATTGCATCTGCCGTTATGGTGTTGCGGGCTTTGAATGAATCCAGAAACTGGGCATGGGAAACATCAACGAAACCCAGAGAGAAAAGGCCCAGTATCAATGCAAATTGAATCATATGCTGCTTTACCGAGGCCATAGATTTTAACCCTCATAGCAATGATCGAATTTCTTCTTCGGTATCTATTGGATTTTTCAAATTTGACGTTTGAAACAGCATCTCATTCAGTCGGGATTCAAACGTCAAATTCAATCCACTAGTCGACTTCTGATGAAGATTAACTTTATCGCGAGAAGACACAAGACATATTCCCCACAGAATTTCGAAAGCACAAGTACCCGATAATAATTCACCTTTTGCGAGCTCCGGTCTCGTCATCTCCAGAGCAATTCCAGCCCCTGTGCGGAAGAGCCAAGCCCGATGCCGATACCCCCACAGCTTCGCGCCTGAGTGTTTGCGCCCTCAAAAATCGCCAGGCGAACCATAGCCGACAATATGACGGCTGATTTCGGCAGGGTGCCTGCCAAGTCGGCATTTTACCGGATGAAGTGCGGCGGGAGATATGACAGCTTCGACGGTCAGTCGTGAGCAGAGCGGAAAAAAGCGGCCGGATCATCGAAAGGTGATGGAGACGACAAACAATGTGGGGGCGGAACTGAAAACGTTGGAATTGGCTCAGAATGAGCAAAACTATATGCGCGAATTGCGCAGGGAATTTCATAAACACCCTGAGCTTTCCCTGAACGAACGACGTACTTCTGCACGTATCAGGGAAGAACTTGATGCAATCGGCGTTCCGTATGTCTTAGTCGGCGAATTTGGAATTATTGCAACCATAACCGGATCGCAAAGCGAGCGGGTTATCGCCTTGCGCGCTGATATGGATGCTCTGCCGATAGAGGAAAACAACCCGCACCTGGAATACAGGTCTGGCACAGCTCACGTTATGCATGCCTGCGGCCACGACGGGCATGTCGCCATGCTGCTGGGAGCGGCGCGCGTTCTCATGAAAGCTCGCGACCAGCTCCACGGGACGGTCAAGCTATGCTTTCAACAAGCCGAAGAGGTTGGCGAAGGAACAGAAGACATTCTGAAAGAACTCGCAAGGCACCCCGTTGAAAGCATATTGGGCATTCATCTCTGGTCGGAGTTGGAGACCGGCAAGATCTCCATTGAATCAGGCCCCCGAATGGCTGCCGGGCAGTCCATCGATCTGACGATCCATGGCGTGGGTACGCACGGCGCCTACCCTAACAGAGGCATCGATCCTATCATCGCGACTGCGGCGATCATCATGAATTGCGCTGCACTCGTCAGTCGTGAATTTGATCCTACGGAACCAGTCGCGCTGACTTTTGGAAGTATCTGTGGTGGCAATGCAGATAACGTCATTCCGGATAGGGTCAGCGTCTCAGGCACGATGCGTGCAACGCGTTCCGAGACAATGAGCTATCTTGAAGAGGCGCTGAAGCGGACGATAACAAGCACCGCCGATGCCTATCGCACCCGAGCAGAAATCAGGTTCAGCGGCGGTGTTTCAGCAGTCACCAATGACCCCGCATGCAGCAATATTGCTCGTCGCGCCATTCAGTCTCTCGGCCTGGAAAACGACTGCACCAGTTTCAATACCGTAATGGCTTCGGAAAACTTCGCCGATTTCCTGAAACTATATCCTGGCGTCTTTGCTTTCATTGGCGTGCGGAACGAAGCGATAGGCGCCGCCTACCCCCACCACCATCCGAAATTCAACATTGATGAAGCTGTCCTTTTCAGAGGCGCAGCCCTGTATGCACAATATGCAATCGAATACTTCCAATCGGATAAATAAACAAAACACAATGATTAGTGTTCGCTCGAACACTTACTTAAGTTTCAAACAAAATGGGAGGAAACCATGAAATATTTGAAAACAGCAGCACTCACATCATCAATAACGGCGATAGCGCTTTCTATAGGAGCAGGCATTGCCCATAGCGAAGAGCCTTTGAAGCTCATCATTGGCACCGAAGGCGCCAATCCACCGATGAATTATCAATTGGCAGACGGCACGCTTGCCGGCTTCGAGGTCGACATCGCCAAGGCGCTTTGCGACCAGATGAAAGCGCAATGTGAAATTGTTGCTCAAGATTGGGATGGCGCCATCCCTGCTATTCAATCCGGAAAGTTTGATGCGTTTATCGCTTCCATGTCGATCACCGAGGAACGCAAGAAGCAGGTTGATTTCTCCGACAAGTACTTCAACCCACCTCCGGGAATGGTGGCATTGAAGGATTCAGACATCAAGGGCGTCACCAAAGACGACCTCGCTGGCAAGACTATCGGTGTGCAGGGCTCAACGACCCATGCAAATTATGCAGAGGCTTACTTTACCGACAGCACGGTAAAGGCTTATCCGACCTCTCAGGAATTCAAGCTGGATCTTGTGAACGGACGGCTTGATGCCGTTAATGACGACAGCGTATCTCTGGCAGAATGGCTCAAGACCCCGGAAGGCGCTTGCTGCAAGATGATCGGCACCTATCCGCCGGTTGCACAATATCATGGCGCTGGCGTAGGCGCTGCCATCAAGAAGGGTCGCCCGGAACTGGTTTCGAAATTCAACGAAGCGATCAAGGCGATCCGGCTCAACGGAAAGTATAAGGAAGTCAACGACAAGTACTTTGATTTCGATGCTTTCGGAAATGATGGCTAAATACCCCTGATGGCAAGGAAAGTGCCATCGGACCTAACTTGAAAGGGGATACGCGCCCCTTGAAAACGCAGCCATGCGCTATGGGCCTTTTATGGTTCATAGCGCATGGATTTCCTGGATTTCGATACTCCAGCAGAACCCGCTCATTTAGCGACCATTAACAGGATCAAAAGCTTTTTGCCGTAACCAGGCAGCCATGCTCTGGAGTAGATTTAGAAAAAGACTTCCTGCCGCCTTTTTGCTCCTGATGATGCTGGCGCAATTCAGCACCGCATCGGCTGGTGCGGCGGCATCTTCCGACATTCGCAGTTCCTGTTGGGCATCCGCCAGTCTGTCGGAGGATGTGGTCGCGATTGCACGCGAGGAAGAGCGATGGTCTTGCGGTGAGCGCAAATTCTCTATCGACGCCGAGCGCGTACTGCTTCGCTTTGACATCGCCCCTGACAAACTCCCTCCCCGTTATTTGCTCTCACGCCGAAGCGCGCTTGAAGCAATACATCTGCTTGCAACAGACCGCGACGGTGCTGTCCGGCAGACAGTCGTTCCTGCCGCCGATTTGTCCAGTTCAGTCGCTGGCGGTTACTTCAAGGCTTCCCTGCCGGATGTGACCCACGAGACTGCATCGGTCATCGTCGCATTTGATATGCCGAGCCATCGGATGACCCTGGAGAGGGCCTATCTAGCGCCGACAGATGCAGTCGACGGCATGGGGAACCCCCGGTTCCTTCTCATTCTGGCCGGACTTGCGGGAATGCTCGTCATGCCGCTGATTTTCAATGCAGCATTCTACAGGGCTTTGCGTGAACCATTTGTTCTCTGGCATTCGGCGCTTACATTCTCGCTACTGATGACCATTCTGGTTTCATCTGGCGTGTCGGTTGTACTTTTCGACCCTCCGGCAATGACGTTGAGCTGGGTGACGACTTTGATATTCGGGATAACGGTCGCATCGGGAGCGATGTTCACCTATAGCTTCATCGAGCCAGGAATGATGCATCCGCTTCTACGGCGCCTGCTCCCTTATTGTGCCATATGGGCGATACTCCTCAGTGTCTTTCATGCGGCATTCCCCTATGTCGCCCGCCCCATACAAGCGAGCGCATATACAGCTGCCTTTGCGCCGATCCTGGCTATTTTCATGCTGTCCATGATTGATGCATTGCGCCGCGGAAGCCGCGCTGCGCGATTCCAGGCAGTTGGTTACACGCCGATCATTCTGGTTGGGCTGATCCGTCTGGTGACGGGGGTGCTTCCCGGTTTGCATAGCACCGATGCTATGCTTCTATTTTTTATCGGCTGTGTGTGTGAAGTCCTTTTCACAACGCTTGGCGTGGCAGATCGCTTCGTGACTATGAAGCGCGAGCGAGACCGGGCACGCGACGAAGCCGAACTGCTCGAACGCCTATCCGAAACGGACCCATTGACGGGATTACTCAATCGGCGAGCAATCGAACGGCAGTTCGAGCAGCTTCAAAGCGAAGGCTTCGCCGCAATGGCTGTCATTGATATTGATTATTTCAAGACGATCAATGATCTGAACGGACACGGCGTCGGAGATGAGGTCCTGAAGGCCGTTGCCAGTGCGCTTCAAGCTGGCCCGGCAGTGCGCGCCTACCGACTTGGCGGAGAGGAATTCGTGCTTCTCCTGCGCGGTGCCGATGCCAATATCCAGGCTGAACTGCGACGTCAGGCCATTCCTGCG
Organism: Brucella tritici; assembly: GCF_008932285.1. Lineage (NCBI taxonomy): Bacteria > Pseudomonadati > Pseudomonadota > Alphaproteobacteria > Hyphomicrobiales > Brucellaceae > Brucella > Brucella tritici. The sequence goes on along the minus strand of NZ_WBVY01000001.1, from coordinate 203,652 downwards.
ATTGTCGCTCATACTGTTTTGGGCCTCGAACGCCCGGTAACCGCGAGCATGGGCATAACAGAAATTGGTGACGGTGAAGATTTCGCAACACTTTACGACCGAGCTGACAAGCTGCTTTATGAAGCGAAGAGCGCGGGGCGAAACCGAACCCGCAGCGAAATCAAGCCGACTCCGTCGTTGAAAGCACTTGCGGGCGACAGTGCAATAATCGCCTAGACAAGAACAGTTCTTGTCCCTATCGCACCTACTATCGTCGTGTCTGGAAGCTCGGTTAAAACCGCGTTTCCGGACATTTTAGTCAGAAGATCGTGATGTCGCGAGAATGGTTTAAAGTATCGTACTCGGCTTCGGGCAAGGCATTGCCTGCCTTGATCGACGCTTATGCGAAGGTCGAGTTGGTCTGCGACATGCATGTGCCAGCAATGCCATTGACCATTTCTCGACTATCGCGACGACATTGACCGAGCCCTGTCCGCTTCAATGCCGAGACTATCGCCTGCCATAACGTCGGAACCGATGACATTCGGTCCCGTTCTGGCTTCACATCTCCAGGCCTGCCTTACGGCTTTCCAGCGTTGAGATAAGATTGAAGCCAATTGACCGGAAGGGCTCAGGTGCAATCCAACTTGCCGTACCCATTACACCAGACATTGCTGTATGCTCGCCCTTGCCCAGCATAAGTTCGGCAAGGTGTCGCCCAAGCATTGTACCTTTCGCGATACCACTGCCATTGCAGCCGCCCGATGCATAGAGGCCGTCCTCAACGCGACCCCACCACGGCGCCCCATTCATCGTGAACGCAGTCGTACCAGCCCACAAATATTCGAACTGCACATCTTTGAGATTAGACCATCGACGTTCAAAACGATCTCTGAGCTTGCTTACAGCTTCGCGCTCACCGAGTTCGGCCTCATGCGCATAAAGACTGCGCACCATAATTCGGTTACGACCAATGCGACGCAACGTCGTGCCAAGCCGATGCGAGGGCAACAATCCCCATGCCTCGGACTCGCCTAGTTCATCAACCCGGCTATCGGCAATTTCTTCAGTCACCGCAGCATAAGTATAAATGGTCGCCATACGTGATTTCAGATAGCCGAACTTTCGGATGAATGCGTTGGTCGCCAGCGCCAGATTCTTACATTTTACAACGCCACCTGGCGTCTCCAAAACCCAGCCGTCGCGCTTGGTCAATGTTGTAACCGGTGTGTTTTCATAGAGCGCAATGTCGTTTGGTAGTGCATCGGCAAGACCACGGATCAGGGCTGCGGGTTGTAGCAACCAAGTATCCTGCATGTGGATGCCAAAGCGATAATACGCGCTCCCGATACGACGATGAATGTCCTCGCACGACAGGAGAGTATGAGCAATATTATTGACGCGAGCTACTTCAGCGACTTTGCGTAAAGAGGCTTCGCCGAGTTCTGTTGCTGCACCGCGGATCGATCCCACCTGCCGCATGTCACAATCAATATTATTTTCACGGATGATCCGCATCAGCCATTCAAAAGCTTCGGTGAAGAAGCCCGACTGAAGACGTGCCTTTTCAGCCATTTCTATCGAGGCATTGCGCGGCAGCACGTCGGACCCCGTGAAACCCGAGTTTCGGGCGGAAGAACCTTCCCCCACCGTCGTCGCTTCAATCACTGCGATACTGGCGTCAGGGTCCAGTTCACGCAATCGACGTGCGATAGCGAAACCGGTGAACCCGGCTCCGACGATTGCGTAATCGACCGCAATGTCTTGATTCAGTGCAGCGCGCTGCTGGCGCGGCGGGAGCATGGCATTCCAACCGCACAGATTGGAATAGCGAGGATAGGTTAGCTTTGTCATATTGGTGCCTGAAAGATTTCGGGATAGTGCATCGCACCATCCCGATTGCTCTTATCATTCCTTGAAGTGAGCTTGTTCAGTGAGTAGCGGGCCCAGCGACATCGAACCCTTGAGTTCGAAGCCCCAGTCAAGCTTCTCGTTCCTGATCCAGACCTGTGCCGTTTCTGTCACCGGCACAGCACAAACATCAGCGACGATCAGCTTTTGTGCTTCCTGCCAGAGTTCCATCTGCTTTTTGGGATCAATCTCGGTGCGAGCGGCCTCGATCTGCTTATCGGCGACTGAGCAATGGCTGAAGTTCGTTACTTGCCCCGGAGCCCCAATCGCGCTGCTGGAATGATAGAACTGCGTCAGAAACGTATCCGCAACGGGGAAGCGTGCTGCGCCGTAATCAACAAGCGGGCTTAAATCCTTGCGGATCATCTGATGCCAGGTCGCGTGCTCAACCGGTTCAAGCTCAAGCTTGATGCCAGCCTTGGCAAGCTGCGCCTGCAAAAGCTGGTCCGTCGTCGCATAACTAGGCATCTGGCTTGAAATCATCTTGACGGTGAGACCGTTGGGATACCCCGCTTCTGCTAGCAATGCTTTGGCCTTCTCCACATCTGGCTGGATGAGGCCCGGATCGGGATTGAGCCCGAGATTGTTTGAAGGAATGACTGACTTTGCAACACGCGTGAATTCAGGCCCACGAAACTGTGCGATCTGTTCAGGATTGATCGCGTAAGCAACGGCCTGCCGCACCTTGATATCGTCAAAAGGTTTCTGATTGCGGTTGATATGCACCACTGTCAGTTCGGCGGGATCGAAGATGTCGACCTTGGCGCCGGGCGTTTCCTTCATCCGCTGCAACCAGCGCCGATCGGCATTGCCGGCGGATACATCGATTTCACCAGCGGTAAAGGCAAGATCACGGCCTGCCGCTGCATTAAGGAAACGATATGTCACCTTTTCGATCTTCGGCTTGCCACGGAAGTATTTTTCATGAGCGGTAAAATGGACCGCAACGCCGGGTTCGATTGATTCAAACTGGAAAGGCCCAAAGCCGACAGGATTGCGGGTAAAACCCTCTCCACGCTCTTCGTACGCCTTCTTGCTAATGATAAAGCCACCCGAATAGTTGGTCACCAGACCGAGCAAGCTCGGGACTTGATTTGCAAGCGTTATGCGCACAGTGTGCGGGTCTACAGCCTCGACGCTCTTGACGGCCTTATAGTCCGTTGCGAATGCAGAGCGCTTCGGATCGGCCGCCTTTTGCAGACTGAAAACGACGTCGTCGGCCGTCACTTCACCATAGCCATGTTGCCATTGCACGCCGGGCCGCAGCTTGAAAGTCCAGACCAGATTATTGTCTGTTGCTTCCCAACTCTCCGCAAGATCTCCTTCAATCGTTGCCGGATCAGTAGAGCCCGGCGCAAATCTGACCAGCCCTCCGAATATCCATGCGACAAGGGTACGGTCAGAGGTACTGGCGGCAAAATGTGGATCGAGATTGCCAATATCAGCAGCTGCCGCACCAAGCCGTAATTCGGTCTGTGTCGCGGAAGCTGAGAGCGTACCAAGTGCCGTAAAGGCCATAAGAGCGGCAAGTGCCGGTGGTCCCATGATGCTTTTCAGTTTCATGCCTGTTCCCTTCTTATTGCAGATTATTGTCTTGAGATTTGCTGAGCGCACTGAGCAGTGGGGTGAAGCCCGCTTCGTTCAGTTGGCTGATCGCGGAAATAATGCTGTCCTGACTTTGGGTACTCAGACTGACACGCCCGATATTCTTGAACTTGTGAGCGACCTGATCCCAGCTCATCGGGTTCGCCACATCGCCAAGCGGGTGGTCGATAACCAGCTCTTTTTCACCGTCGCCTTGATCGATCAGAACACGCGCCGGCGTGCGAACTGGAAACGCCGTGGCAAAATCGATCGACGTTTCAAGTTCGATCCGGTTCGCAAGGCCGAGGACCTCTATGTCTTTTAGACTGTCGGGATCGACGGGCTGAAGCGCCTCCTGCCCACGCAGCGCCGCAAGCGCGCAGCTGAAATAGAAACTATACTGGCCGCCCTCCAACGTGCTTGGGGTGCGCTCATTGGCGAGACGAAGCCCCTGCGGGAAGGTTTCGATGCGGAGCCTGTGAATGTGACGCCCATCCTGACGCATTTTCAGGATAGCATCGATGGCAGCATGCATATAACGACAGCATGCATAAGGCTTGAGATAACACTTCTGCAACTCCCACACCTCACCAAGCTGCCCCAGCAAGATTTTGGGATCATAGCGATCTTCATTGTTGAGCAGGTCTACCGGTCCGGTTGCTCCCGCCCTTGCGCGATAAGCCCCGGTGATACCGGCAACGACAGCAGGTGGGATCCCTTCTTTTACCGTGCTGCCCTGAAACTTGGAGGAGCCCGTCGGGAAAACGATAGGGCCTTCAGAGCCTGCAATCGCCAGCGCATGTGCCATTTCTTCAGCGTCAAGCCTGAGCAAGCGTCCGGCAGCTGCAGCCGCACCATAGCTGACCCACCTGCCACTGGCATAAGTTTCGATGGTGTTGGTCGGGCGTGATGTGGCAACACGCAGAGCGACATCATAGCCCAGGGCAATGGCATCCAGCATCTCCGCATCCGAGGCATTGATGGATTGGCCGACAGCAAGTGCCGCAGGAATGACGCCAGCCCCCGCATGGCCTGCCGCTCCACGATGGCCATCATCAATATCGAGCGCACTGGCCGCCGCACTATTGGCCATGGCAGCGCCCACAACGCTCAGCTTCAAATCCGTGAGCCAGACCTGAGCTACGCCTGAACCGTAGACATCGGATGCTGCTTGCCTCGCCGAAGCAGCCAGGCGTGAATGAAGGCCTGCTGCGGTTGCGCCCATCAAGTCGAGCAGCAGCAGCGAGATAGCTTCGCGCGTTTCCGATGGCAACGCGCCTTTGGGGTGGCCAGACACAAATTCAGCAAGTTGAGTTAGGGCATGCATTTCCGAAGGACTCCAATCTAGCTCGCCATACGAATGAAATGACCGTCCGCAGCCATGCTCCAGCGTGCCGCTGGTGCGCTATAACCGAGGGGTTTGAGCGGACTTCTGGGTGGACCGGCATCGGCAGCTCGCCGCCTTGTTCCCCGTTGGTCGGGATGTGTTATCGGGATCGCCGAAAGTAACCGTTGCGTATATTCGTGCCCCGGTCGTCCGATCACGTCGTCACGTGGTCCGATTTCGACGATTTCACCGAAATACATCACCGCAACGCGGTTGCAGATGCGCTCGACTGCGGACATATCGTGACTGATGAACAGATACGAAATGTCAAATTCCTTCTGAAGATCAATCATCAGATCAATAATTTGACCCTTGATGGCGACATCAAGCGCCGACACCGCTTCATCTGCGATGATCAGCCGTGGAGCCATTGCGAGAGCACGCGCAATACAGATACGCTGGCGCTGTCCGCCAGAAAATTCATGCGGCAGACTGGATGCGCGATTGGGATCCAACCCAACACGCTCCATCAACCATTCCATCTTCTGTTGTGCGGCTAGACCAGTCTCCAAACCATGAACCTTCATTGGTTCCATGATTGCCGAGCCAATGGTCTGACGTGCATCAAGAGAACCAAAGGGATCTTGGAAGATCATCTGTACTTGCCGTTTCAATGACGACAGGCTTTTGCGATCCAGATAGTCGATCGTCTCCCCACCAACTGTGATCTTGCCGTTGTGCACGGGTGCGAGATTGATAATCGCCTTACCAATGGTGGATTTTCCTGAACCGGACTCGCCAACCAGTCCAAGTGTCTCACCTTTGCCAATGCTGAACGACACATCTTCGACCGCATGCACTGCGCCTCTGGCACGGCCAAATAGGCCACCGTGGACCGGAAATCTTACCGAAAGGTCGCTCACTTCGAGAACCGGCGTTGCGGCATTTGTCATCAAGGGACTATCGACAGGTCGGGCCGGAATCGTTTTGGCCTGCAACTTGCCGGCCAAACTCGGGGCCGCTTCGATAAGGCTGCGCGTATAGGCATCTTTAGGATTGCTGAAAATTTCCATCACCGAGCCGTGCTCAATGACGCGCCCATGGCGCATCACCAGAACGTCATCAGCAACTTCGGCAACAACGCCCATGTCATGCGTTATAAATAGAACCGCCGTTCCAGTTTCCTGCTGCAACTCCTTCAGCAGTTGAAGCGTCTGAGCCTGCACAGTCACATCAAGCGCGGTTGTAGGCTCATCAGCAATGATGAGATCAGGATCGCATGCCAGTGCCATCGCAATCATCACACGCTGTCGCATTCCACCTGAAAACGTATGTGGATACTGATTGACGCGCTGCTCCGGATCGGGAATGCGCACCTTGCGCAAAAGCTCCAGAACCGCTTCCTGCAGTTTTTTCCCCTTGAGCTTCTTGTGAATTCTCAGAACTTCGGCAAGCTGTGCTCCAACAGTCTGTACCGGGTTAAGAGAGGTCATCGGTTCCTGAAAGATCATGCTGACCTTGCCGCCTCGCACGCCTCGCATGTCCGCTTCAGGCAGTTTTAGCAAGTCTTGTTGGCCAAGCATTACAGCGCCCTCGGCCATGGCGATGCGATCAGGCAGAAGACGCATGATCGCCAGGGAAGTAACGCTCTTGCCAGAGCCGGACTCTCCCACCAGAGCCAGTGTCTTGCCAGGCTCGATCTGGAAACTGATCCCATGGACAACCGGCTTTCTGGCGAATGAAATCTTGAGATCACGAACAATGATCGCAGGCTGGACAGTCATTAGCTGGCATCCTTCAGTCGTGGATCGATTGCGTCACGCAGACCGTCGCCGATCAGGTTGAGAGCGAGAACGAGCACCAGAATTGCAAGGCTCGGATAAAGAGCCAGATGGAAGGAGCTCAGAATATTGTCGAAGCCTTCGCGAACCATGCCACCCCAAGTCGGCGTCGGCGGGGCCAGCCCTAACCCAATGAATGCGAGCGACGCCTCGGTGCGAACTGCAGTGGCCATCCAAAGTGATGCCATGACCAGGATCTCAGGCAGAATGGCAGGCAGAATATGGCCGAACAGAATGCGCGTGTGGGAAAAGCCCATCGCGTGACAGGCCTGAACATATTCGCGGTCGCGCTGTGTCAGAACACCTGCACGGGCAATTCGTGCAAAGGCCGGTATAGCGGTGAATGCGATGGCAATGACAATATTCGTCAGCGTGGCCCCCATAAGGGCGACGAGTGCCAAACCAAGAATCAATGATGGAAATGCCAGTACGACATCCATGATCTGCATCACAATGATGTCGGTCTTGCGCCCCACATAACCAGCAATCATGCCCAGAAACGAGCCAATTATCAGCGCGACCAGAATGGCCAGAAATCCTATGGTTAGCGAATAACGGGCTCCATAGAGTAATCGCGAAAGAACATCACGACCGAACTGGTCCGTGCCCAGCAGATTTTCTGCACTTGGCGGCGACAGGTAAACGATGATGTTCTGTTCATTCGGATCATATGGCGCCAAGATCGGAGCAAAGGCTGCGCACAGAATGAGCGCCAGAACAATCGCTACACCCAGCCAGGTGGAGAAATTCAATCGACGTAGAAATTCCCATCGAGACTGCACGCGCGGCGCGGCAGATGAATTGGTGGTGATGGATGTCATTTGTACTGAACCCTCGGATCGAGGAAACCATAGGTCAGGTCGGTCAGCATGTTCACCGCAACAACCATAAGCGTATAAATGACGATCATCCCCTGCAGCAGGGTATAGTCACGCTGGGTCAAGGCGTTGAGAATTAGCTTACCAAGACCTGGGCGAGAGAAGACGATTTCGGTCAGAACGGAATTACCGATCAGAATACCGAGATAGAGCCCCACCACCGTCGTAATTGGGATCGTGCAGTTACCAAGCGCATGACGCCAAACAACTGCGTGATGTGAAGCGCCTTTGGCCTTCGCCGTGCGCACGAAGTCCTGATTCAAAACTTCGAGCATGGCCGAGCGGGTGACACGTGTAATATACGCCATCATGATCAGTGCCAGCGAAATGGTTGGCAGTGCCATTTGCCTCAAGCGGTCCAGCAATCCATCGCCGCCACCTGAACTAATCACAGGAAACCAGCGCAACTGGATTGCAAAAATCATGAGCAAAATGATCGCTGCAACAAACGCTGGAAGCGAAAGGCCCAACAGGGAAACAAGGCGCAGCAACAGATCAGCCGGCTTATTTCGTTTCACTGCTGCCCAAACACCTGCGGGAACACCCAACAACACCCCCAGTATGAGCGACGCGATTGTCAACTCCATCGTATAGGGCAGGACGTTCATGATCTCGGCCGTAATCGAGCGGCCGGTTATCATGGATGTCCCAAGATTGCCCTGGAGTACACCCAGCATGAAGCTCCCGTACTGGACAACGATCGGCTGATCCAGACCAAGCTTGTGATGCAGTGCAGCGATACTTGCGGGGCTGGCTTGATCGCCAAGGATCACAAGAGCCGGATCGCCCGGCAGAACACGAACGATTACGAAGACCAACGTCAACACGCTGAACAGCGTGAAGAGCGCGAAGCCCATTCGTTTGATCAGGAACGACACCATGCTGTTGTCCTCGCCTCAAACAGATGATGGGGGAGCATGACAGGGACGCGCGCCAGCAACCTGAAATCAGGTGCAAAGACAGCAATCTTTGAACGCTCCTCCCTCGGTTCAAAGACATAACGCCGTGGTTGAATGACAGCGAAAAATGTGACAGAAGTCAACCTATTCCTTTTATTGGAATGAATTTTATGAAATATTCTAATAATTAGAATTTTGGAGTTAGACGTGACTACGAACGCATCAAGCAATGCAGTACGCGCACTTGATATTCTAATAGTTCTGGGGGAAGCAGGCGCTGATGGCTTGGCTCTAGCAGAGATTGCTGAACGCATTGGCGAAGCTAAACCAGCCGTGCATCGTAGCCTCGTTTCGCTTCTTCAAAAGGGCTTCGCCGAACCGGCTGGCAAGCATGGCTGTTACCGGCTTGGACCTGCTATCCCAATGCTCGCGAGAGGGCAGGCCCGTCTTGAACCCCTGATTTCGAAGTTTCGGCCAGGGATGACCGAGTTTGCGCGGCGAAGCGGGCATACCGTTTATATGATGGTGCAGGCGGGCATTGATGCTGTCTGCGCGGAGATGGTTTCGCGATTTCCAGACCGCCAGTTTACTATGGGGGTTGGCGGACGCGTGCCTATGGGTGTCGCAGCCGGAAGCATCGCACTCATGTCCATAATGCCTGAAGCCGACTGCCTCGCACTGCTTGAAACAAATGCACCGCGTTATCTTAGTCACCCATCAGTTCAGTACGTCGATAAGAGTGTCGTAATTTCCCAGATTGAAGATGCTAGACGGCGGGGTTTTGCTGTCAATATGGCGTACTACCTGCCGGGAGAAGGCGGGCTCGGCTTACCGGTCCGCGCTACAAATCCTTATGAACTGAATGCTGCGATTTCGTTCACCGCACCGCTCGAGATGATGACGGAAGATTGGCTTCCCAAGATCATCGATGAACTGCGCGATTGCCTTGGCCACGCAATATAGTTTTCGCCTGCCTCATAAAGCCATGAAGTGAAATATTTCAACATCTTGAACCCTGAAGGAAACCAAATGCAGATTGAAAGACTTGACATAAATCACCGCCGCAGTCGTCTCGTAAAATACAATGGCATGTGTTTCTTATCGGGCCAATTTTCCGATTCTTCTGGGGATATTGCTCAGCAAACGATAGAAACACTCGCCAAGATTGACGATCTTTTGGCACGTGCCGGCACCGACAAATCTCGCCTACTTACCGCACAGATTTGGCTGAAAGACATGTCAGATTTCGCAGCGATGAATCAGGTTTGGGACAGTTGGGTAGATACAGCTAACCCGCCGACGCGATGCTGCGGGCAAGTATTCATGGCCGGCCCCGATATGCGTATCGAGATTGTGGTCTCTGCCGCGATTTAGAACGCGCTAGTCATCGACATCTAATGATTACAAAAGCAAAGATTTAACTTGTCTAGAAACAAACGCACGATGCGGAGACATATTTTGCGACTGTTAGCGGATGGACCAGTAATTCCCGATGATCTCCGCGCCGTAGGAACATGCCGTGATGTATCATGGCCTTTCTTAGGGAGCTAAGGGGCATTTGAAACCGTCAGATAGGTCTACAACTCTCGCCGCAGTCCTTTTTGTTCGGCATCTGCGGCGGCGGGTATTCTATAAACACAGCCATGACCGAACCGCCCATCGAGGCGGGCGGTATGCTACGAACCGAAAGTAATTCTTTCACCTGAGCGTTTCTGCGCAATGACGGACATCTCCGTTTGGCCGAGGATGGTCGCCTTGATCTGATTCTCATCCATCAAACTGAATGCGGTAGCCCAGGCGTCCGCTCTCGCTGCATCACGGGCCACAACAGTCAGCCAACGATAAAGTGCTGCTGAAAATCCGGTCTTTGGGTTGAGCAAATGGTTGAAGCGTCCGGATTCTTCGAATTGAAACCCATTGAAACTGGACGTCGCGAGCGCCTGATCGCGAATATCGACATGTTCTTCGGTTCTAGCTCCGGCTTCGAGATCGGCGATGCCAATGCGCCATGCCGTGCCGTCCGGCCTTGAGCCAAGCGCGCGATACTCCCCCATATCGACCAGCGCATGTTCGACCCCTTCCCTTTGCAACAAAGCCGTCACACGGTCGGTGACGTAGCCCTGCACAATACCGTTCAGGGTCAGAGCCATTGACGGCTTGGAGAAGGCAATACGGTTCTCATCAAAAAGAACGTGACCGAACCCGACCTTTGCCAGCGCTTCATCCCAAAGCTGTCGCGAGGGTCCTTCAGCAGACGGATGTTTTTGTGAAAAATGCTTCTTCAGACAGTTCCAAAGGGGCTGTACCGTCGGATCGAAAAGGCCGTCGCTGGCCTGCCAGCATTCATGACAGATACGCAAGACCTCAATCAGATCGGGCGAAGGCGACGCCAGCGCCCCATTGCGATTAAGTTTGGTGAGTTCTGAATCTGCACGATATAGGCTGAAGATGTTCTCCAGCCTTTCCGCCTCTTGAGCAGTTGCACGTAGCAGGCGTTCGGCGATCGAACGATCAGGATGATAGAGTATGATCTTGGCAGGCGCTCCCATCGCCTGGCCGCGCCAGACGATGGGCTCGGGAAGCTCAAGTGAAGCTGCACTTTTTGGAATAGCGTAGAGCATTACTCCAGCCGCACCGCCCGCAAGTACCAGGCGACGACTGACACGCCATCCACTTTCAATGCGCATGGCTTTCGGCTCCAAGATCGGTGGTCTGTACAGACTGTCCACCTAGAACGTAACTCTCCGGCATTTCGGCGAAAGTGCTGATACGCCCACCCTTTTCCGCGATGAATTTCTCTGCGGCTTCCCGTGTTGAAAACGGCACAGCCTCCTGTGCCCCCATTCCACCCACAGCAGCGCTTTCAATCACGAAAAAGGCCTTATGTGCATCGACCCAGTTTTCCGCTCCCGGTTCCCCCCAGCTTGGCGCTTTCGCCATGTCCGAAACGTAGATTGCTGCAATCCCCTTCGGCTCTTCGGGCAGCATTGTAAAGGCGAGTGTATCGCGGGCGGAAGAGAACCATACCGCCTCATTTGCCGGTTCGAGAATGATCTGGCCCTTGGGGCCAGGATGCTCCAGAACATTCATCCCGCAATAGCGGCCCATTGCGCTTTCTGTCAGGGCGAATGGAGCAACGACGGCATCTTTCTTTTCATCCGGAGAACATCCGGCAAGCAGAACAAGAAACAGAGGGGCCAGAAACAAAGCGCGTTTCATAATTCTTTCCTCGAGAAAACCAACATGGAAAGGGACAACGGCAGCATGACCCAAAGGCCGAGCGCCAGTGTCAGTGCCGGAGCCGAGAGCGTAGCGTTACCGGCTATACCGCCCATGCCGGTCAGAGATGCGGCCTGTCCGAGACCGAAATTGAGAAGCCGGTAGGAATCGGCTGGATTGAGAAGAAGCAGACCGTTGAGTACCCCGCCGCCAACAATACGGCCTTGATCGAAAACCAGCAGAGCAAGAAGTGCTGCGTCATAGATCAGCACGAAAAACAGCCAGATGCCGATGGCGATACCTGCTGCCGTGCTCCGCTCCCGCACCAGCGTACTTGCGAGAAAGCCAATGGCGATGAACACCGCTCCCAGCAGAACCGACGAGACGATGAGTTTCAATAACGAGAGCCAGCTCCCCGCATCCACGCCAGATCCGGTCACGATCAGCGCTACAGCAGCCACGCCGTAACCAAACAATGTCGCGAAAGCGAGAATGGCAAGCTGGCCGATGAACTTGCCCAGAACCAGCTGAATCCGGCTTATCGGATAGCTTAGAAGCAGCAACATCGTACCACGTTCCATCTCACCGACGATTGCATCATGCGAAATGAGAAGAGCAATGAGAGGAATGAGGAAGATGGTCAGGCTAGAGAGGCTGACGATCACCACGTCCAACCTGCTTGCTGCAACAGAACTGCCAGTGGGTGCGCTACCGAGAAAAGTCATGCTCAGAGCCAATGCTGCAAGCAGTAACGTGGTCGCCAGAACCCAGCGATTGCGCAGACCTTCCTGTATTTCCTTGGAAGCAATGATGAGAATATTGTTCATTCCGCTGCCTCCGCGCGAGCCGCCTCTCCGGCGTTGAGAAAGTGGGCGTACAGTTCGTCCAGCGTCGGCGGAACAAGATCGAGTTCCGTCAGATTGTCATTCATGGCCACGATTTCGCGGACAAGCGCCATCTTGCCTTCCGTCGGGGCTTCCGTTTCGAAGATATCCGGGCCGAGACGATGCCAGCACAATGCCGCATTGGCGGTTGTCGAAGGCAGCCGGGAAACGTCCGGCGTCTGCACGCGTATGCGAAGAGGCAGTTGTGAAATCCGGCGCAACGTATCGATGGAGCCATCGGCAATGATCTTGCCCTTGTTCGCGATGATGACGCGCCCGACCTTGGTTTCCAGTTCGGTCAAGGCATGGGACGACATGAGGATTGTCGTGCCTTTGCTCCGCAGCTCTTCGAGAATTTCATAGAAGCTCTGACGCAAGGCGGGATCGAGACCAGTCGTCGGTTCATCAAGCAGCAGAACGGATGGCTGACCGAGCAGTGCCTGAGCAAGCCCCAGTCGCTGGCGCATCCCTTTCGAATAGGTGCCAACCCGCCTGTTCGCAGCATGGGCGAGACCAACGCGTTCGAGCAGCTCAATATTTTGGGTAACCGGCATTCTCTTGAGCCGCGCATAGAAACCAAGTGTTTCCGCTCCCGTCAGCGCCAGATTGAAAGAGACGTGTTCAGGCAGATAACCAAGGCGCAATCTGGCGGCAAAAGCACCCGTCGCCGGGTCCTCACCCAGCACACGAACCGTACCCTTGGTTGGACGGATCAGCCCAAGCATGAGCTTTATCATCGTGGTCTTGCCTGCTCCATTATGGCCGACCAGCGCGATGCTTTCTCCAGCGTGAAGGCTGAAACTCGCATCGCTGATGGCGTCGAACCCGCCATAGGACTTTGTGACCTGATCAAGAATGACAGTCTCAGTCATTTGGTTTTCCTTTCGCCGGATCGGCCGGATGCGGCGGCTTCATTAGGGGATGGCTATCGACAACACCGCCCGGCAGAAGCGCCGGGAACTGGGTCTGTGCCCAGCGGATCGTCTCGATTGCTGGACTATTAATGAGAATTTTTGCCTGTGGCGCAGTCCACAATACCTTGTCGATCAGATCATTGGGTCGGTAAGGGCTGTCAGCGATACCATCGCCGTTGAGATCAAAGGCCGGATTGTCGCTCCAGTAATTGCCACGCCCATTGACCGACCAGTCGAGGTTGCGCGTGCCAACATATTTCACCTGATTGCGGTTATTGATGAAGGCATTGCCGCTCATGGCATTGCCCTCTGAACCGGCCGTAAAGTGAATGCCTATGCTGCAGTTCTCGAAACTGTTCTCGGTGAACTTGTTCTTGTTGGCATTGTAAATGAACACGCATTTTTCCGGGCCGAGCCGCGAGGTCTCGCCTGCCAGTGTCTCCGCCTGGTCTTCCGCAGGAAGGCCATGTTCAGCTTTCTGAACACCGGCATCAAGCCAACGGTCTATCGATTGCATTCGCCCGATCACGCGATTGCCGGAAATGACCGAGCTGTTTGCATAATTGAGCAACAAGCCGTGATCCCGATCGCCGTCCGACAGGTTATCCATCACCTTGAGGCGATTGGTGTACATGATCGCGAAACCGACAGAATTGTTGCGCGAAACATTGCCGATGACCTGGCTGTCGTCCGTGTACATGTAATGGACGGCGAACCTGACATCCTCCATCACATTGTCGCGGAAGACGTTTTTGCGGCTGGCATTGGTATAGATGCCGTCGCGCCCGTAGCGAATGACGTTGCCGATAACCTGTGCACCGGGGGCATTCCATATGGAAACGCCACTGCCGGTTTGCGCCATGCGCACGCCTCGACGGCCAATGATCTCATTGCCACTTGCGATGGAATTTGCAGCGCCGTGCAAATAAATCCCGTAGAGATTATCGATAAGGCGATTGTCCTCGACGCGTGCGCTCGTGGCGGTTTTTGTCACGAAAATCCCGGAATTGAGGTCGGGCATATTATCGCCCGAGCCGCGCACTTCCAGCCCACGCACGATAGCGTTCGGCGCGTTGACCGTTATGGCGTTACCCGAGCCAACTCCGTCTACAACGGCGCCCGGTTCGCCGGTCAGTTCAATGGCGCGGTCGATCGTAACCGCGCCATTGTGTTTGCCTTTCAGAAGCCGGACGACATCGCCCGGCTTCGCTTTGTCGATAGCCGCCTGTACGCCTTCGCCTGCCACGACATCGATCTGCCGTGCCTGCAAACCGTCGCACAGAACAACGGTCAGCAGCATTGCAGCGCTCAAGGACTGAAGCCGGCGGGGGAACTTCATGGCAGTCAGGCCTTCTTCGGTTCCACGAGCATCCGGCCCTTCATTTCCATGTGCATGGCATGGCAGAACCACGAGCAATAATACCACCACACACCCGGCTTGTTGGCTGTGAAGGTAACTGACGCGGTTGCCTGCGGACCCACCTCCATGTTGACACCATAGTTGATGATGGCGAAGCCGTGGGTGAGGTCTTCGATTTCATCGATGTTAGTGACATAAACCGTCACCTCATCGCCCTGCTGGACGGTGAACTCGGTGAGACCGAAGGCTGGCGCGGCAGACGTCATATAAACGCGCACCTTGTTGCCATCCCGGATCACCTCATTGGCGTCCATCAGGTCGAGACCATCGGCCTTAGCCTGAGTGACGGCATCGGCGAAGAATGGGTCCTCACGGCTCCAGAAGTTGACGGGATTGATCTTCGAGCGATGAACAATGGTCGCATCATGCGGCTCGGCAAAGCTCGGCCCGTCATGGACAATCGCCATCTTCTCACCGGAAATGTCGATGAGCTGGTCATTTTCGGGCTTGAGCGGTCCGACATTGAGATAGCGATCCTTGGAGAACTTGTTGAGTGAGATCAGCCACTGACCATCAGCTTCCTTGGTTTGCCCCATGGAAGTGTGGTTGTGACCCGGCTGATAATGCACATCGAGCTTCTGCCGGATCGGATCGACTTTCTCGCCCTTGAAGGCACGCTTGGCGTCCTCAATGTTCCATTTGCAGATCTGGCTGTCGATGAAGAGCGTCGTATAGGCGTTGCCCTTGCCATCATAAGCGGTATGCAATGGCCCAAGTCCGAGTTCCGGTTCCGCAACTACTGCATCGCGGGGCTGGATTTTGTCGTCGAAAAGTTCGTCGAACTTGCGAACGTCGAACACGGTAACGGTCGGCGACAGCTTACCGTTGGCGACCACATGGATACCGTCTGGCGCGGTGTTGATACCATGCGGGCTGTTCGGCACGGGAATGTAACGGGTATATTTGGAACCGTGACGCCCATCGATGACCGGTACGCCGTTGATTTCCTTGAAATCGCCCTTGGCAACCGCCTCTTCGATACGCTTCAGGTTGAAGATTACGATCCAATCCTGCTCGCTCGACATCATTTCGGCAAGCGTCGTACCTTCCTCCGAATTGTAGCAGGTGGCAAAAGCGTACTTGCCCTGATAATCGCAGTCGACATTGTCGAGATTGCCGTCAACCATGATCTGCCAGGCAACCTTCATCGTCTCGCCGTCAACGGCCGTGAAGATCGCGTGATATTGCTTGGTGTCGGTCAGATTGCTGCCATCGTTCGGGATCGGTGCGCGATCCTCACCATTACAGAAGACATAGCCGGTTTTCGGATATTTCTGCACGCGCAAGCCATGCACGGTATGCTGGTTCGGAAGCTGAATGATCTTGTCGCATTTCATCACATCAAGACGGATGCGGCAGACACGCGTATTGGCCTTGTCATTGGCATAGAGATAACGCCCGTCATAAGTTCCTTCGGTGAAGGACGGATGCGGGTGGTGCAAGTCACCATTCAGGAATATGCCGCCACGATCCTTGAGGAACTCCTGATCCTGCGGCAGAAGGCCCTCAGTCAGCACCTTCAGGCTCTCATTTGTCTGGCCCCAACCGGTCGCGCTATCGCGATTGAACACTGGAATGCGCATCAATTCGCGCATTGATGGCAGGCCGACGATACGGACCTCACCGCTCTGGCCGCTGGAAAAGAAGACGTAATATTCGTCCAGTTCTCCAGGCTTCACTTCCGCACTGTGACCAGCGCCGCCAGCAGCAGCCAATGCCGGCTCGGTTGAGCCTGCAAACAGCGCCCCACCTAGACCGCTTGCACCGGCGGCAGCCACAAAGGCCGACGTACCGAGCAGCTGTCTTCGACTGAGCTGCGTTTTCTTGGTTTCTTCAGACATGCTTCTCTCCTTTAGAAAAGTCAGGCAGCAGGACCGGTATCGGCAACGCCTTCAACCGGTTTTCCTTTGACTGAGATGACGGGTCTGGCCGGTCCACCGCCACGTTCGGCAGCCGCTGCGAGGGGGGCATTGCGGGCTGCGAATTTTTCACGCTTCACACGCACCTGGATCATGTGCGGGCAGCGCTGGTCGTCGTGATAGAGTTCCTGACAATGCATGCAGTAGATGCATTCATTGACGTTGATCTGGCCTTCAGGGTGGATCGCCTCAACCGGACATTCCTTGGCGCAACGGTGGCAGGGCGAACCGCATTCCGGCCAGCGTTTCAGCCATTCGAACATGCGGATGCGTCCGGGAATGGCGAGTGCCGCACCGAGCGGGCACATATAGCGGCAGTAGAAGCGCTCGATGAACAGGCCTGCTGTCAGAAGTGTCAGTGCATAAATGACAAACGGCCACTCACGTGCGAATTTGAGAATTATCGAGGTCTTGAACGGCTCGACTTCCGCAAACACTTCAGCCAGCGCAACCGAATAGAGCGACAGTCCAAACAGGCCGAGGAAGATCATATATTTGAGGGGCCAGAGGCGCTCGTGCAGTCCCCATGGCAGCTTGACTTGCGGCACCTTTAGCCATTGGGCGAGATTGTTGGTGAGTTCCTGAAGGGCGCCAAACGGGCACAGCCAGCCGCAGAACGGTCCGCGACCCCAGAACAGCAGCCCCGCCGCCACCGATGCCCACAAAATGAAGATCAGCGGCGATGTCAGGAAGAATTCCCAGTTGAAGCCGGTAATCAGGGAGTTGGTGAAGGTCAGGACATTGACCACCGACAATTGCGCATTGTTGTAGAAGCCAAGCCAGACAAGGATGAACAGGAGATAGCTACGCCGCAGCCAGGTGAAGAAGCGCGGATGCCTGACCAGACTATTCTGGAAGAAGAAAATACCGACAAGAACCGTGATGGCAAAAGCGGTGATGACCACATTGGCACGATTCATCTCCCACATCCGGACCCAGAGCGGATTGCCCTCGCCCAGAATGTCGGCTGCATTTGCTTCGCCGACCGGCTGCGGCTGACGCGGCGCATCAGCTCTTGGTGCAGCAGGCTGGACAGGCGCCGGTTCCGGTTGCTTCGCCAGATATTTATCCGGTAAACTATAACCGAGATCATAGCTGACATTGGCCTTGTCCCGCGCACCGAAGCCGCGCTGCACCAAGAGCTGCAAATCCCACGGTTCCGTTACGTCGAAGTCGAAGCCGTCCGGGACCTGAAACAGTGCTATCTCACGCAGACGCGGCGCGCCGTCGGCCATGATGTCGCCGATACGGGTGTGGTTCTTGTCACGGAAGCGTACGCCCTGCCCGTCCTGCATCAACTCGATGCGGTCAAAGATACCGCCGCGCACATATCCGGAGCCTTTGAAGGAATAGGCTCCGTCGCCAGCGACCAGGATCGCTTGACGCCCCGGCTTCAGTTGCTTTTGTAACCGTTCATAGCCATCTTTCCCGAGTAGGCTGATACCGATCGACGGTACTGAGACCGGCGCGACGTAAAGCTCAATGAATTCGTCGTCGGGATTGGTTGTTTCAGGGTTTTCGGCGGCGCGATCATGTTTGGCGTCACGAAACGCCTGCGTCACGTCACCAACCGACAGTTTCAGGCTGCGAACCGAGCCGTCGCCGGTCAATGTTTGCCAGTTGTGTTCTTCACGAATCTGCAAATCAACCGCGCGTTGCACATTGGCTGCGACAGCCTGCACAGGAGTATTTCCGAGCCTCCCACTGCGGATAAGGCCGACTGCCGAGCGTACGACGCTGTCCCCCATGACGAGCACGGTAACCGTGGCACCGCTGACGATTTCCACCTGTGGCGGCTTGCTCTGGCCAGCGGCAACAGCACTCATATCACTATCGACCAACGAGTTCAGTGCAGCCACAACCTTGGCTTCGGGAATGCCGATCAGCACGATCGGCTCTTTGTGGTCTACCAGTTTTATGCCGCGTATGACGCCTTTGGTATCGATGCCGACGACAATATGGATCGGTTTGCCGGAATAGCCGATGGAACTGGTGAAATCTGAATTCAGATAGGCATAGCCGATCACCTCGCCCCGCTTCATCAGTGGTGCGATTGGCGGCTCGCCTTGTGGCTTGCCTATAGCGTCAGCCTCTTTGAAGAGCGCGCTTGCTTCAATCTTGGGAATGTATTTTTCCAGATCGGCGGCAGATGCCGTGGTCTGCCAGCAGAGCGCCAGAGCAATCGCAGCCAATACGATGGACCTGACGGCTTCCAGTAAAAATGAAAATGGCTGCCTGACGTTTCGAAAACCCTGCTTCGGAAATCGAAAATCCGAAGCGACCATACGGCCCAATAATGCTATTTTCACGTCCAACCTGCGTTTGCTCTGCTATTAGTTGCGAGCATGTCTTTCGGTTGGAAATTATCGGATCAGGCAAAGAGTTCATTGATTTAGAACAAATAGAAGAAGAAATCGCCCCACGTTATCAACACTGGTAATCCAGAACCTCAACAATCCTGCCGACTCACCCGACAAACCGAACCATTGAACGTTTCGGTTAGATTCTCGATCCAAACGTCATCAAAACCTATGGATGCAAAGCGCGGATCGATCATGCGCAACTGATCATCCAAGGCGAGTAATTTCTGATAGTGCCGCTGCGCTATCCCTTCAATCGACATTGGATAGCGCATAGCGTTGAACGCTGTGGAGGTCGGCTTGGCGCGATTAGCTTCCGCTATTCCAATTCTCGCTTGAATGTCCGCGACAGCGCCGGAGGGTAATTTAATCGCTATGCGGCGATCTCCACATAAAGGCTCTCGCAGTTCACGCTTACCTTTATCGTCGCCTTGCAGATATTCGCGTAGGTCTAGTGGGACGGTGAGTCGCACAAAATAGCGTCGGTCCTTGGGTAGCAAACACCGGATTTTTCCCGGCCATATTGAAAGTCCATTTTGTAACGTCAAAATGGACAAAAAGGCTGGTAATGCAAGATTTATAAAGATTTCAAGGGGGATATAATGGTGGGCGATGAGAGACTCGAAAAGTCAATTCTCTCATCGCTAATCATCATAACGTATTGATAATACTGTTATATTAAGAATGTCTAATTTATTGTTTTGTGACGTTGTGAAGACCAAAATAATGGGAAATAATCTACGCTTTGCACCCCTTCAAAGCCATCAAGACTTGGCGTTTGACTGGAATTATTCTTCTGCGCACGTTTTAATTGAAAAGTCACTGATTCTTGCGCATCATTAGTGCGCTTTGGGGATTGCGGAGGGGGTATTAAATGAGAAAGACGATACACTATCGTCGAGTGGAGTGGTTTAACCAGCAGGCCAATGATAATGTAGTTGCCTTATTAGGTGACGTGCTGGCCGCGAGACAGCATATCGAGCAAACGCGATTTGCAATCGCTGATGAGACTTGTGAAATTCGCCATCGTGACCAACGAGGCAATTTAGTCTGTTTACACTTATCAACATATGTTAACGGTTCCCGTAAGGGAGTTACACCTCAAGCTCAAGGCGTGGCGAACGGCGATTTAGACGAAGCTCTTGCGCCAGACGGAGCGGAATTTACAGAGAGAGAAATTGCTCTGGTTATTGGTCAGCAAGCTGTCGCGTTTGTAACGCACGGTTTTGTTCACCCTAAATTCGTTGAACGTGCAATTCGGGGGTTAATATTTTTGGAACATGGCGCTGACGTTAGTAATCGGTTCTCTTTAGCGGCGCGTGCGGATCCTGCGGTCATAAATCGACTTCTAGAGGAAGGCGTCCAATATTTGGACATGGGTATTTCTCTCAATCAGGTGGACGCGATCAATCAAATAGAAGGCCAACCACAGCCCATCACAACTTACCTAGCCCGCACCATCAAAGACGCCATCTCGGCAAGATTTGAAGATGAGTTCTCGGAAGAGGAAGTAGACAACTTGGCAATGGCCAATGCGCATCTTGTGCTAAATTTTAAGAAAAGCGCGCCACTAGATCAAATAGAGAGCCTTACAACGCTTGCAGAAGACGTCATAGAGGGCGACGATGACTTCAAAATTAAAACAATAAAGGGAAACTATTTTACGAGAGATCAGCTTTTGCTTAAGAACAGTTACAACCAACCGGGCCGTGCAGCATATCTGAGCTATGCATTAGCATGGGATAACTCGGTTCAATTCTTGAATGACGTTGAATGACGACGAAGAAGCGAGACACGTCTTACGGAAGAATACTCTACGCCGTCATTGGCGTAGCAGTATCGCTTCTGCTTGCATATTTTTTCTCTGATCGACTGAAGAATGGTGCCGACATAATTTCCTACGTTGCTACCGTTTTTTCTATATTGGCAGGCGTTGTAATAGCTGTTGTCTCTATTCTGGGCGAGCCAAGCATGATTGCTGAGAGTTCGTGGCGGAAAGATTTTCTTGCTGCTCGGGAAACTCAAAGGAAGATTCACAGGCATACTGATCTATTCGTTGTATACATAATACTTCTTGCAACGTTGTTTTTATTCTCTCTCACCGACCCTTCAGATAAGATTTACAGATACACTCAGTTTGCCAGTTTCGCTTTGATTTGTCTCTCGTTTTGGATGTCATTAAGCCTTCCTTATTCCCTTAAACACATTCAAAAGAAAAGAATGGATAACGCTATCGACGCAAAGCGGACGGCCAAGTCGACAACTAACCAATATGACGCAACAGGAAAATAATCGAATTAGGCCTGTTATCTTCGAATGAAGATGATCTGAATATTGTCAGCCGTTACCGAGTTTAAGCTCTGAAGCTAATTGAAGGGATATTCTTCGCATTATCCGGCTCCAATTCCACACGAAAAGGAATTTCACCGAGTTTTAGTGCTTCTTTAATTCGATCACATGGCCAACGGAGGACAATTTCTCTCACGGATACGCCATCGTAGAGAGATTTTGATCTATAAACTTTCCAGCCCGCAAGTTGAAAGGCCTCATGAAGTTGCTCTGCAAGATGCGTTCCGAAAGAGCTAGTCAAATTTGTATCGATGTTGACCTCTCGCTGGTCCACTCTAAGATATTCAACAATCTTCCCAAATCTTTCGTCATCCAAGTCAAGGGCGGTCATGCGCTTTAACTTTGCTTCCATGTCTTTTAATTTTTTTGATGCCTCATCGGGCGACGCCCCATCAAGTTTTTCTTTATATAAATCCACTCTTTCCTTGAGCGTTGATATGCGCTCCCTGCAAAGAACTTGAGAAACCACATATCCGAGGACAAAGCAGATAAACGCCAGAGAAACGAAAGGGGTCGGCTGCGCTACAAATAACGCCCAATTTTCCGTAAGCCAGTTCGGTATCTGCATTGGTGAACGCCTCCCATTACTCGAAATATGATTGAGTCGAGTAAGAAGGGAAATAGAAAACCTGCCCGGCTCCACGGGGCTGTATGGCTGACGTGATTGCCCTCGCGCCAGCCATACAACGCGATCAAGTCGTCGCGTTTTATACGTCTTCACCTTCGAACATTGCCATGTCATGCTCGCGCACCATGACGATAAGCTTTTCAGCGAGATCGTATGCACTGATCGCGGGACCGGTAAGGGCTCCCGAAATTTCACCGGCAATAGAGACGGTCAGTAAGGCGTCAGCGGCCCGGGGATGAATCGGGGTAATTCCGCGCTTCACCGACATGGTTTTGGTCGTTCCGCTTACCATTGCCTTGAGTTCTGGAGATAGTGCCATTATGCGACCTCTCGCTGGCTCTTCTGGTATTCGACAAGCGACATCAAGAGGTATTCGGCAGCCGCTCGCATGGTATGGGCCATCATCTCAATATTCCACTGAAGTTCGCTGTCACCAGTCGCGCCGGGCGAAACAGCGTCAATGAGCGCCGTTGCACTCTCCGGGAAATCAAGGCCGTGATCGCCAAGCGCGCAATGAAAGTTCCCGATTTCATCATTCTTGCTATTCTGGTCGATAAGGAATTGCGCGAACGTTGCAGCGGGTGCCGGGGTCGTGGTATTCGTAGTCATATGAACCTCTTTCAGTCGTTGTTGGGGGTTTCGTTCTGCCGGGGCGGTTGCAGCCGCTTCCGGCAGTATTTCATCAAGCCGTGGGCTTGATGTTGCCCGCAAAGGGCTATTGATCGGATCGGCGCTATTCTGCCGGTCGCGTTCAATTTCGATTTGATTGCTCATGAGGTCGTCCCTTGAATGTTGCGGGACCTCCCATCTGTTCCATATCGAATTACTTTTCAATAGGATTTTATAGGTTAATACTCGCCTTTTGATTGCAATGCATGATCATACAACTTAATCGATTATCCGGTGAACGCATAAGCAGGCCAAGCGCCAAGTTCGCCCACGGCTTCAATGATACGCGTGCGTAGATCGTCGGGCGCTGCCGGATCGAACGTCCGGGCGATATTCTCAAGCTGGTCAATGACGGCTTCGTAAGTATGGGAATGAAAATAGTGGTCTGTCACTTCGGTCATGGTTTCCTCAATGGGTGATTTGCGAGGGAAGCATGACATGCGAAGAATCGCTGTGCAAGACAAATAATCCTTACTAATCAATTAGTTAGATTAAGTAAGCGCTTACTTATTTTTCGAAAAATTAAGCCCCATATCGCGACGGGATGCGATACGGGGCTTAACTTACTGACCAAGGATGCCAGCCGGAACGCCAATAACGGCTGACAATTCATTTATAGCGGGATCGCGATGCAGGCGCATACGATTGTTGAAAATATTTCCGATCAGGCTGCTTCCCTGCGAGCCAAGCGACCAACTTCGCGAGTCTTCTGTTCCGCCTGCTTCTTATCCTTCCATGCGGCGACTTTCTTGCGCTTCTGATACTCGTAAACGGTCAGACCAAGCTGCGCGGCTTTCTCTGCTTCGCTGTCGTTGAATGCCTTCTTGCGGGCGGACGCCTTCTTGCGTTCCAGATGCCCAGAGGCAAGCATCTTGGCGAGTTCAAGATCGCGAATACGGTTCTTCCGGCTCCAATAGTTTTCGCTAGGTTCGCCGGGAATTGGTTCAAACATCTTCACCGGAAGTTTCTGCTTAAACTCGCGCTCCCATTCGGCAATGAGTTCCACTTTTGCGCGAAACGGCAAATCGTCAATCTCGTTCACGAATTCAATCACTTCCGGGGAGGATGAAGTAAGTGTCGCCCGCATCCTTGCCATTTCACGCTCTTCCTTCTGCTTTTTGCGCTGGTTGCGCTTTCGGTCCGCTGCCTGCTTCCGTTTATGGTCGGCGCGTTCTTCAGGCGTCATTCCGCTTAGGTTTTGTCGCGCCATTATGGGGTCTCCAAAAGACTTTCATGCGACAGTTATAGCGGCCTGCCGGGGCAGATGCACAAAACGACAAAAGAAAGTTGAGGGTGGAAGCGTGACGGTTACTAACGTTCTAGGTAAGCGTGACCGGAAACGGCGTTCTACCACCGGAAGCGTGACTAGATTCAGCGTTCTAGGTTAGCGTGACCAATTTTAGCGTTCCTCATATAATATATATTATCTTCTAAGATAGAATTATAGAATTTAGCGGAACGCTTAAAACCGTCACGCTTGCGTTTGAATACCCTGCGGTGAACAAGGAAACTTCCTGCGGTGTATAAGGAACCGCTTCCGGTTCAAACCTACTGGTAATCGTCGGGAAATATCCCTCATCGAAAGAGAGGGTTCCGGCGCGGAACCAATCTCATATCGAACGGGGATCGTTCCGCCCTTCCGTGCTATTTTGCCCGAAATTGACTCACTGGCGCGCGTTTAGGATGCCGGAGAGGGGCAAACCACTTGCCAGCCGAGAAAACGCGCCAGTGACTCGCCATGGCGATTTTAGCGGCTGCGGCTGTTCATGTAGTTTCCGGGCCTCGTCTGGCGTCGCAATTCATCCGCAACCATGCCACGCATAGATTGCTCCATAGTGCGGGCAAGTTTGTTAGCCAAATCGTTATTCTGTTCCGGCGTGCCTGCGCTACCGTTTACGGTGATCGGGGCGGAAATGCTGATTTGCTGCACGGGTGCGTTACTGTTCGCGGCCTTCAATTCAGGATTGCGAAGCGTAGGCGTCGGGCCGACATAACCGCCTTCCGCATAACCGCGCTTGGCAGTCAGGTGAAGGCGTTCAAGGTTTTTCACGCCAAGGCGACGGGTCGCGGCTGCGGACATGACATATTCGCCCTTATGCACCACACCGGCAGGCTGGTGCTTGCCACCGGGGCCGGTATAGCCGCCTTCGGCCCATCCGAAGATAGCGCCGAAAAGCCCGCCACCACCTGCCGTGCCGAACAATCCGGCAAGCGGTCCCTGTCCCAGCAAGGAAGCCTGCAACACGGCGTCCATAAGCGAACTCGCAAGATTCCGCACGGCGTCCGTCAAACTCGTGGTGCCGGTCAGAAGGCCGGACAGCGATGACGTGAAGCTCTGCGCAAAATATTCTTGTGCCGTGCGCAAGCCCTGCGCTTCGTTCGCGGCCTGCGCCTGCGCAAGGCGAAGCTGTTCCGTCATGGTGATCTGTTCGCGGGCCTTCCTGATTTCCTCGTCAGTCAGGGTCAGGCCGTTGCGCTTGGCGTCCTGCTGATAGCGGTAAAGTTCCAGTTCGACACGCTTTTGACTTGCGGTCATGCCGGTCAGCGATTGTTCAAACCGGGCTTGGTCAAGCCCTTCCTGCACGGTCTGGTTAAGGCTCTTGCGGGCTTCATCCTGCCGTTTGATTTCGTCTATGGCCTTCTGCTGGCTTTCGGAAGGCTGCACTTTGACCGGCGCAAGATCGGTCTTGCTATAGAGGCTGCGGATCGTGTCGGGATCGACACGGCGAAGCCCTTCCCATTCGTTGCGAAGTTCTTCCACGTCATTGCCACGGCTGCGGGCCAGATAGCTTGCAATCGCGTCCTGCGTGGTCTGGTCAAACATGGTGTCGCCAGCCAAGCCAAGCGCCTTCATGGAGCCTTTCAGGGTCCGGCGCGTGATCTGGTAAGCACCAAGGGCGGACGATCCCAGCCCGTTTCCATATTTGGCGCGGTTCTCCGGGTTCGCCAGCATCTTCGATTGCAGGGCAAGGACTTGGTCAAGCGTCATGCCGGTCAGATTTTGCGGCCCGCCCGTCCACCGGCCATTGTCGAGGGTGGCATTATAGTTGCCACCAGACTCCACGCGTCGCACAAGGGAAAAGAAATCTATCTGGTCGCCGTAAGTGGCAACGGTGCGGGCGCGATCACGGATGCGGGCCGCTTCGTCAATCTCTGCCGGGTTCTTGGCGTTCCTGACTGCCTGTTGAAAAGCGGCGTCTATCTGGTCAAGCTTCGCAAGCTCGTCCAGTTCGGCTTTGAGTTCCGGCACCATGTTTTTCAGATCGGTAAGGGCCTGCTTAAAATTGGCCGCTGCGGCTGCGGTGCCGTTGAATGCACCGGACGCGCCAAGCGTGATATTCGACAACTCGCGAAGCGCTGCGGCAAATTCCTTGCTATGCGGGGTCAGGCTGGCAATCTGGTTGTCAACCGCCTCGAGATCGGCTTCCAGCCGCGACAAGGCAAGACCTTCAATAGCGTCATCGAAGTCAGGCTTGCTGCGAAGATCGTTAATGCGTTCCAGAATGTCGGCGCGGCGCTCAAGAAAGGTATTCAACCGGCCTTCATCGGAAAGGGCATAATCCCGCTTGGCTGCGATGTAGTTATTCCCGGTAATGGTATTGATTGCGTCTGCAATCTGGCGAGCATAGCCGACGCTTTGAATAGCGGCCTGCTTGGAATACACCAAGACGTTACGCCACATGGTTTCCCGTTGAGCATCAATCTTTTTTGCGGCCTCAAGCTGTTCGTCGGTGAAAAGTGCCGCTTCGCTGCGAAGCTTCTGAATTTGGTCAACAGAAAGACCAAGCACCTTGGAAAGTTCTTCCGCGCCCGTGCCGCCGAAAAGCTCGTCAAGATTGCGGGCCTGTGCGGCCTTGTCCATCTTTTGCAGCTTGGCAATAATCTCATCAAGGAAGGCGGAAGGATCACGCAAGCGTTCGGCAACATCTGCGGCAGTCAGGCCGAGCCGTTCAAAGGCTTCCTGTGCGCTACCCTTGCCAGTGCGGGCGAATTCGTCACCACGAATATTCAGTTCCTTGAGGGCGTCGGTTACGCCGTCCACGCTCGCGCCGGTCGCCTTGGCAACATAGGTCCATTGCTGCCAAACCTTGGATGATACGCGGGCCTTGTCAGCTTCGCGGCTGACTTCCGCGACCGTGGAAGCAATCTGCTTGATGCTGGTCGCAACTGCGGCAACCGCACCACCGGCAAGGAAGGGCGCGAACATGCCAGAAAGCTTGTCGCTGATACTGCCAGCGGCTTTCCCCATGGTCTTGTCCATATTGTCAGCGGCCTGCTTCGTCCGCTTTTCCATTGCGCTGGTTCCACGGTCAAGCGCCTTCTGCCCGCGTGCAATCTGCTTTTGCAACTGGTCATATTTCAGTTGCATCACAATCGCCAAGCGTTCTTCGTCAGTAACCGGGTTTGCCATTACGCGGCCTCTTTCATAGCTGCGGCTTCCGCTTCGCGGATAAGCCGTTCAAATTCTTCGGGATCGTCGTGAATAGAGCGCTGATTATCGTTCGCGGCTGCACGGAAAACCGCGAGCGCCGACGCGATAGCGCCGTCGATATGGTTGCTATGCCGGGTGCCCTTGTGCATCGTGGTCAGTTCCCCGGCATTGGTCGCCCGCTTCACCACCACGCTTTCAAAATGATTGCGCAAGATCGGGTGCGCGCCGTGCCGGATGCGCTTCCCGTTGACGACGCGCTCAAGATCGCAAATCGGGCCGTGCATGTTCTTCGGCGTCTGTGGAAGCTGCAAAACGTTAATGCCCGCGTCCGTAAGCTTCGTCATGATCGGCCCGGCAAGCGACGGGTCAAAAACCACTTCCCGCACGTCATAAGTGCCGCAAAGGTCAATAATCTGGTCGGCTATGGCGTCCGGTTCGATGACGGAACCGTCAATGACGCGCAAAAGCCCATCGTCACGCCACCGGGGATAGGGAACCTGTTCAAGCCGCGCTTTCTCGTCCAAGCCTTCAGACGGCAGGAAGAACCAAGGGTAAACCGAAATGCGACCGTCATCGTGCTTCCATGCGCCAACGATTGCAGTCAGATCGCCGGATCGGGACAGGTCAACGCCAAGGTAACAGGGAAGCGGTTCAAGGTCGGCAAGGTCAAAGTGCGGATCGTAACCGGCGTCATAAACGGCCATATCAAACAGGGGATCGCGGGAAGCGGCCTGCCAGATGTTCAAATGATATTGCTGGAAAGCGAAACGTTCGGCAGGCCGATGCTCTGCCTCTTTCGCCATGGTGCGCAAGCCGCCGAGGTCAGGAAAGCCGTGTTTCAGGCCGGGATTGGCCTTGTGCCAGATGGCTTCATCTTTCCAGTCGTCGCCGGGTTCGGCCTGAAAAATGATCGGCAGAAAAGACGGGTCGTCAATCTCGCCGGTCGCGACCTTATAGGCGTAATCGTAAAGCTCGAAACCGATGTTCTCCTGTCCCCTGCCTGCCGTGGTGGCGATAATCATTAGGGTATCAGGAACCTTCGCCATACCAGACTTGAGCGCTTCCCATAGGTCGCGGCCTTTCCAAGCGTGAATTTCATCGACAAGAACGAATGAGGGCGTCTTGCCGTGCTGCGCCGCGCCGTCGCTGGATACGGCTAGCAATTCGGCCTTGTTTGGTTTCGAAATGATCTTCTTTGCGCTGTTGTGCGCGTCATAGATGCGCGTTGCCGCTTCAAGCCGCCTGTCCTCGCGAACGATATTCGCGGCCTCTTTGAAGCCAATGCCTGCTTGCTCGCGGTCAGAGGCGGCGAATATGGCCTGTCCTGCCGAGCGAGCTTCCGGGCCGATGGTATGAAGCAAAGCCCATGCTCCGGCGATGCTGGTCTTTCGATTGCCACGCGGAAGCATAAGAAACACGGTGCGCACAATACGCGACCCGTCAGGATTACGTGGGCCGTAAATGCGGCGCGTAATACGCTCCTGAAAATCATAAAGCTGGAAACGGCCTTTCGGTGCCGTGCTTGCCGGATGCTTCAGCGCTCGAATGAAATCGACGGCTTCCTGCCCGTATCCGAAGGGGTCCGCGATCGCGGAGCCGTCATAAATCCAATGCGGGAAAGCGCTCTTGCTCAAGGGCGGCTCCTGCCGATCATAAGCGGATTGTCGTCGTCATCGTCGGCGGCTTCCATCATGGCCGCACGGGATCGGGCGGCAGGGGTAAGGCCGAGTTCGCCAGCCGCACGCAATTGCTGTTGCTGCGCCTGTAGCAGGATCGTCGAAAGCGGATTGCGTTTCCCGGCGATTAGCAGGCCAGTCGCATGAAGTTCCTTGTGTGCCTGCCGCATGGTTGCGACGGCAATCACATAGTTTTCCAGCGCCGCAAGGTCGGCTTCGGTCAAAACCTTGCGTTCGTCTATCAGGATCGGCGCCACGCGGCGCCATTCCGCCTTCGCCTCTTTCGAGAGATAAGACGGGGTTTTCGGGATCGCTGTAACCGGCGATGTTCCCGGAATGATGGTTGCGGGCTTCACGCCACGGGTCATTTCAATGCCTCCCCGCGAAGTTCCAAGCCGTCGCGGTTGCCAAGTTCCTTGATTTCCTTCAAGCCGTAGGCGCTGCCGTTGTAGGTCACGCGGTCGGCGGTCGTGATGCCAGGGCGATATCGGACACGGAAAATCATGGTGCCGGTTTCGGCCTCTCCATAGCCGGTGAAAAATTCGGTTGCCGTCTGTTGCAGGACTTCCGCCCAAACGGTTGCAAGCGGCGTCCACGTCTTCACGACACTGCCGGACGGCTTCACGATTTCGGTTTCGCGCTCAATGGCGATGCGGCGATTCAGTTTTCCGATATTCAGCATCAGACAATCCACCTGATAAGGGCTTCCACTGACAGGATGCCATGTCCGTATGCGAGGTCAGGATCACGCGGGAATATTGATTTCGTGACGCGGAAATGATCGCAATAGCCGCCTTCGATCTGGATATTTTTCTTGTCGAGCGCAGCCATAACCGCGCCTGCGATTTCCTTGACTGCATCCTGTCCGGCGTCGAGCGTCCAAATGTGCAAATCGAGATAAACCCACGCCGTGCGCTGCGCGGTATAATCGTAACCATGCAGGGCCGTGCTACCATTGCTCATTATTATTGCGGGCGTCTTGTCAGGCCGGGTGCTACCGCTGCGGATATGGTCAGCCGGAACAACCGCAACCACGTCCGACGATGAAACCAGCCGGGAACGGATAGCGGTTTGGAGGGCCAAGGTCGGCTCAATCATTGGTCGCTTCCTTTCGGCGGGGTTCCCTTGCTCCAAGTCTGGCGGATGATCTTGCGGCCCGCCCGGTTGATACGGTTCACGGCCTTCTTTTTGCCAAGCAGATAGCCGGGCCAGAAGAACGGTTGCGCTTCGGCTTTGCTGGTTCCGTATTCGACAAGGTGCGGATATCGAACTTCCTTATTGCCTGCCGTGATCATGACAGCGCCTTCCGGCACGGTATGACTACCACCCGGCTGCGAATATGGCGGGGTCTGTTCGCCGGGGCCGGTCACGGTGATGCTGTCAATGAGTGCGCCGGTATCACGGGACGTTTCCGCAAAGCCACGTTGAAGGCTGGCGATTTCTTCCGCACCCTTCATGAGTTCCGGCTTGATCTGCTGGCGAATGGCTTCCGGTATGGCGTCCAGCTTCGCGAAAATGCGCTGCAAATCTTTATTCCGTGCCATCGTGGAACCACTTCTCGCGATAGCTATCTAGAACCGAAGCGACACTTTGCGGCGCGATCTGCATAGAAAGGCCGAACGTTGCAACCGAACGGGCTTCAAAATAGAAAGAAACAAGGCGCAAAATCGCAAGTTTCACGTCTGCCGGGACGGTATCAAGGTCAGCAATCGGCTTGCCGATGTAATTCCCGCACCACGTTTCTGCCGCTTCGATGTAAAGCGAAATAAGCTCATCTTCGGCGGTTCCGTCTACCTTCATATGAGCCTTTGCGAGTTCAAGGCTAATTGCTGACATTCTGATTTCCTGAAAAACTTATATTCGGTGTCTCTTGTGCAGTGCTCCCCGCGCCGGTCCCTTTTTCTTTAGGTAAATTGAAGACTACCCCCTGTGAGCGGTTCGAATGCTTGCGAGCATGGGTGTTTTTGCTAAGGGTCAGGGCTTGCTCAACGGTCCATCCGAGATTAATCCGGTTGCGGATCGTGTTTCGTGACATGCCTGTTTCCGCTGCCCATTCCTTGAGGGTGCGCCTGTGGCCGAACGCTTCGTAAAGCTTGGCGTTTGCAGCATGGGTGCGATTTGACCTTTCAATCGCATTGCGGTGCTGTCGAGGTGTGGCAAGGCTGAACTTGTGTTTCGGTTCGGTGCGTTCAATCCATTCCCGCACGCGTTTATCGGGTCGAGGTTTAACGTTGAAACGTGCATAGGCACGCTGTCGAATAGCCGCGCATTCGGCTTCAAATTCTTCCCTATCGATCTGGCGAGCGCGTTCTGCCGGGGTCATACTAAAACCTCATCCGGCAAATGGGACGTTCGACATACGGCGATTGAATCAGATACGTATGTGCTCTCACAGAGTTGGAGGGCATGAGACAATGGATATTGAAGAACACGGCAACTTTTACATACACAGACAGACAATCGCTGATCGTGACGGACGTATTACGGAATACTTTGATGTCGGGCACATCATCGATGTGAATGGCCGACGCATCCATAAGGTGAATTCCGATGTTGGCTTCTCCAATCGAGCCGAAGCTCTCCAATGGATACAAAAGCAAAAAGCCTAGCGTCATAGGTTGCGCTCCTGCCGCTGCTTGGTTGAGTTGTGGCAGGGTTCGCAAAGCGGTTGCCAATTGGCGCGATGCCAGAAAAGGCGCTTATCGCCACGGTGCGGAATGACATGGTCAACAACGGTAGCAAGGCGGGTCAGGCCATGCCGTGCGCATTCCCGGCAATGAGGATGCATTCCCAGATATTCCTTGCGGGCCTTGCGCCATCCATAGTTATAGCCGCGTTGTGCAGCGGTCGGGCGTTGGGCGTCATGCTGTGCGCTACGCTCACGCTTTTGCTTGATCTGGCAAGAGCAAAGCTGACTATGGGGAACGATATTGCCGCAAGAGCAGATGCGGGGCGGTTTGGTGATCATGAGCCGCCCGCAATCTTCGCCTTGAGTGCGCGAAGGCCAGCGCGGTCAAATTCAGGATCAAGGCCAGCCGCGATATTACGAGCCGCCTGATCAGGATCGGGCTTGCGGGCTTCCTGCTTGTCTTTCTCGTCGTCGCTGCCGTGAATGGCCTTCAACTGTTCAATATGGGCTTGATAGGCGCGGTCGATTTCGGTCGGCGTGGCATTCCACGCCTGTTCCGGCGTCCAGCGAAGCCAGCCGGTCGCACGCTCATAAAGGGCGATATAGATTTCCTGCCACGTTGCAGGCTTGCCCTTGCCGGTTGCGGGCTTGGCTTTCGGATCGGGTGCCGGGGCGAACATAATCAGAAGTTCGGCAAGCGGCTGTCGCACGGCGCGAAAGAAGGGGGCGAGCGGCTTTCCGGGTATGCCAGCCAGAAAAGCCGCTCCATCCTGTCGAGAGGACGAACAAGACAGGATGATTTCGGAAATGATCGTGAAATTCTGTTCGTCCAGCGCCTTATAGAGCGCCGGGAAGCCATAACGGGCTTCAAGGGTGCAAGCGGCCCGCAAGGAAGGGCGAAGCGACACAGTGTTTCCACTGTGCGCAATCGTGACTTCCTCATATGCGGGCCGCTTGAAGTTCATGGCGATTAAGCTGCAATCTTCAGCTTGGTCAGGGCTTCGCCAAGGACAACGCGGCCACCTACACGGCGACGTGCATGCAGCTTGATGATGCCATTGCCTGCGCCGGTCAGTTCATCGCGAAGCGTGGAAAAACCTACGCGGTCAGCAATGGTGTAGCCGGATGCGAAGTCACCGAAGACAATGGGCGTTGCTTCAGCGGCAACGTTCGGCATGTCAATAGCTTCGTAAACCGGACGGCCAAGAAGGGTCGGCGGAACGTCTGCGGCAATCGAAGGCTGCCAGAGATAAGAGCCATCCGCGTCCTTCAGCTTGCGCACAACTGCCATCGTGCCACGGTTCATGAGCCAAGCGCCACGGGCCGAATAGCCGGTCTTGATCGAATAGAACAAATCAATGAGTGCATCGGCGTCGATCTGTTCAACTTCATGGGCCGAGACTTCTGCCGAAGTAAGAACGCCTTCGGCCTGTGACGTGCCGTTGCCCTTGACGAACCATGCGGCTTCCTTCTGGCCAAAACGGCGAGCAATATGGTTCGAAAGATAGCTTTCAAGGTCAATCTGGGCGTCTTCCAGAAGGACACGCGTGACCGGCACGACAACAGCCATTTCAAACGGCTTGAGATCAATCTGTTCGAAAGACGGTTCGCTTTCTGGGCGGTCGCCGGTTTCGGTGACTTCTTCCGGTTCCACTTCATCGACAAGGCGCGGAAGCTGCAAAAGCGGGCCGCTCATGCTGATAGACGCTGCAAGCGAGCGAACCGGCGAGAATTCGGCAAGCTTTTCCAGAATGGTCTTGGCCGTTTCATCCGGGGCTAGAATGCCGCCCGTGGAAGGGGTGCCAAATGCCAGGGCCTTTTCTTCAACGCGGCCCGTGCGCAGATAATCGGTGAATGCCTTACGCTCAAAGCCGTTATCATTGACGGCACGGGGCTGGTTATTGTTTGCTGCGGACGGACGATTGAGCTTCGCCTTGATCGTGGCAACGTCGTTTTTCAGGGCTTTGAGTTCTGCCAGTTCGTCCGGCGAGATAACCGGATCGGCCTTCGTTTCGATGTTTTCGAGTTCGTCTTCCATAAAGGTTTCCTTATTCAGTGCCGTCGCATCAGCGGCTTTGATAGAAGTGATCTGCGCGCCCGGATGCGACGGGACGGCGACAACGGAAATTTCGTGAAGGTCTAGGGCCGTGATCATGCGCCCGCGCTGGCGTGGCTTTGCGGACTTGGTGACGAAACCGATAGAAAGGCCGGTGACGGCCTTTGCGCGGATCATGGCGCGGACTTCGCGGGCGCGCTCCACTTCATCAACCAGCAAGCGGCCCTTGACGCTCAGGCCATTCGGCGTTTCTGCGATCTGATCCCAAACGCCGATAACTTGCGCCTGATCATGTGCAAACAGCATGGGAAGTGATGCCGGGGCAGTAATTGCGCCCTTCTGAATCATGTCGCCCACGCGGTCAGGAGTGCTGAACGGCCATGCAATGCCCGTCACGGTCCCGGCGTCATCAATCGACAAGGCGGCTTTAACTTCAAGGCGCTGCTTCATTCGGCAACGTCCTGTCCAGTTTCGTCCTGGCTAATTTCTGCCGATGCCGGTTGACCACTCCAACGCGTTTCCAGAATGTCAAAGGCAAGGCCATAGATTTCGACAATCGGCGTCGGCTTCGCATAGGCTTCGATAAGTTCCGAAGCGCGAACCGGGGAAGTGCCACCGCCGATCAGACCAAGCCGAAGGACTTCAAGAGCGTCGCCGAAGCGGAATTGCATCGTGACAAACTGCTGATAGAGCGCACCAATGCCGAAACCGGCCTTGCGCTCAAGTTCATTGATTTGTTCGTCGGCAAGGGTGAAGGTCTTTTCGCCGTCGCCAAAGAAAGCGCGATGTTCGGTCATGCGGATTCCTTATCCGGCCCGCTCTTGGCGGGGCCGGTCGTGGTCGTGGTGATGTAGGGATTTGCAAGCTCGTCGCCGCCTTCGATTGCCGGAAGGTTTTCGCGGGCGCGGACTTCGTTCGGCGTATAGACGCGAGCGGCAATCAGCTTCGTGTAAATATCGGCGCGGCCTGCGGCGTCTGCGCGCTCAAGGTCTGCCGTGACGAATTCAAAATAGTGGTTGTCGCGCTCGTTTTCGGACAGCAACACCATGGCGTAAGCGTCTTGCCAGCGGTCCAGCCACGGGCGAAGGCACATTTGCAGGAAGCTTGCGCCCATCTGTTCGGCGTTGCTCCACGTGGCACGGTCTAGCTGATAAAGAAGATGCGGCGGGACGCCAAAGACGCGGGCAACTTCATTGATCTGCTCAAGGCGGTTTTCAATAAACTGCGCGTCGGTAGAGGTCATGGCAGGCTGTTCGTATTTCCAGCCTGCATCCATGACCAAGGGATCGCCCTTGCTGCCGTTCTGCCAATTGCGGAATGAAGCCAAAATATTGGCTACGGTCTTTGCGCCCGCTTCACTTCCCTGCGATTTCTCATTGGTGATTATGCCTGAAGGGCGAGCGCCAGAGCTAAAAAACTGTGCGCCGTGGCGTTCAAGGATCGCGGCAAGGCCAATTGCTTCCTTGCCAAATTCAATAGGCGACGTGCCGAGAAAAGACGGGACATGAAGAATTTCAGTGTGGGGATATTCGCGCGAACCGCCCTTTTCGGACACGCGGAAAACAGGCGCGCCGGTATATTCGTCCTCAAGGATTGAGACGGTGCCGGGTTTCAGGCGATGAAGCTCAAAAGGTTTGCCATCATCGAAACGAACGACTTTCGCGAAACCGTTTCCGTGAACTAAGGCGTCGGCAGTCAGGACTTCGCGAAGCTTGCCCGCGCCGATCCATTCGTTTGCCCACCTGTGTGCAAGGCGATACGACGAATGGTCCTTTGCCGGTTGTTTGCCGTCATCAGTTTCCTGATAGACCTTGCAAGGTAAAGACCCAATAGTTTCAGAGATAAGGCGAACGGCTTGCAGGACGGCTGGAACATAAAGCGCATTCGTGCCGCTCATGTTTACGCCTGAATAAGTAGGGCGAACGCCGAATATTCCGGCAAGGGAAGGATCGGAGGTCGAATACGCCTTTCGATCCTTCACAATACCAAAGGCCTTAGCTACGCGGCCAAACTCTCTACGCAACAAAACTGAATCCACGCCAGATTTAACTTGACGTGGATTCTCTCATATCGAGAATCAGATGTGAATCCCTTTTTATGAATTAATTCATATTTTATGAGGATTTTCCTATTTTATCGTCGTTTCAATCCTCAGATAGCGGCAGAAAGTGATTGGCAATATCGATACACACAGTCAGAAATTCGTCGACGTTAAGCCAGACGTCCCACTCGCGTTTGCCTTGTTTGCCGGAAAGCTCCACCATACCTGTCATGCCCCAAGCAAAATTCTCATCTCTCGAATTTCCGTCGTTGTCGTAGACAGGGCGCACATCACAAGCATGGATTATTTTGTTACATGCTTCTCGAAACTCCAAATCTACGTTCTTATCGCCATCTTTGTCTTTCCAAATCAAATTTCCAATACCATCTGAATCTGATATTATCTTCTTATATACTTTCTCATCATCGCCGCTTGACAAAATATCATCAAATACTCTCATTCTAATGGCAATATCTAACAAAGAAGCTGACAACCTTTCTTCCGCTACTCGAAAAAAGTATCGGTTTAGAGAGTTTGATACATCTTCTTCCTCTTGACCAGAAAGCGCGTTACTTGAAGAAACGATCAAATATGCGTCAATACATAAATCCCTAATCTCATCAAAATCTATTACGTGGGGTTTTTCGTATTGGTGCCAGTAAGGGTTTTTCATTAGTCATTTGCCTCATTTGAAAAATGTGCTTGAGAACTTATCGCGACGTTTCCGGTCGTGATTTCGAGAGCCTGAACTTGATCCATTGCATCGGCCAGTCCCGGCAACATGATATCACTACGCCCATACAACTCTTGCGAACTGCCATCTGACCGGCCCGTCATGTAGTTTCTGGCATCTTCCGGCACGCGGTCGCGTCTGCATAGGTCTTCGAAAAGGTGACGCCAGCCGTGATTAGGAGATAGTTCGGGGTGCTTTTCCATTGCAATTAGCTCACGAACCCAAGTTGATACACGCGGCTGCACCGTGATTTCTTGCTTGGTTTCACCTCGGAATAGGCGTCCGCCGGATGACGCTTCAACAAATTGAATAAGCCCTTCATCCGCCAAAGCCTTATGAACGGGAATACGGCGCTCACTACTATCGTTTTTGAGCGTCCGATTGCCTGCACTGGTCACTTTCCAAAACCAGCGTTCGCCCACTTTGAAAAAGTCTTCCTTATGCAAACTTGCGGCTTCGCTCACGCGCATACCGGAATAGGCGCAAAGCCACGGTATCCAGCGAAACATAGGTTTCGCTTCCGCCCGTGCTGCATTCAAAACAAGCTTGGCTTCGTCCATAGTGTAGGCGCGTAGATAAGACGGGATGGTTTTGTAGTCCGGTGTTTTGATCCCATTGAGCGGATTGCCAGCCGGAAAAAAGTTTTCAGGGTCATTCTGACGGCCCCAATTCATGACGGTGCGAACATTTTGAAACTTGGCTTTGACGGTTCTGTTGCTGTTTTCGCCAGCGTCCTGCATAGCCTCAATCCAGCGTTTTCCCTCAATCGCTGTTACCGTGGCAGCGTTATTTGATTTCCGGTGCTTCGCAAATTCCTTTGCAGCGTCCCGATACTTCTTCACCGTTCTTTCCGGCAAGGGCTTGGCGCTCTTGCCACGCGAGCGCCGCTTGGTTTCGTCGTCAATAATCTGATCAAAGGTAACGATATGAGCCGGGGCGGCTTCTTCCTGAATCGCAGCGCTCAAAAGTGGGTGCGTGGACTGACCATTAAAATCACCTTCGTTGCGCTCATACTGACGTGCCATTGCCTCATAGCCGGAAATGCACAACGCACGGGCAATTTCTCGCCATTCGGGTGATCCCTTTTCAGCAATAGTGTTTCCGCGAAGCTGCGCACGGCGGACGCGTGTTCCCACAATTCTGTCGAGTTCGTCATCTGTAAGCTTGCCTGAATATCCATCCCGGAACATCGTGGCTATGTCGGCATCGACTTCAAATTGTGCGTAGTTATGATCATGCGCCCGGATTTCAGCATCAAAGACAATCTGGCTTTCGTAATCACGTAGCGCGATCTGCTTGGCCGTCAGCGGATAAGATGGTTCTCTCGCTTGCTGCCCGGTTGCTGCTTCATACTTCTGTCGAGCAATACCGATTTGCTTCTGGATGGAAGCGACCGCTGCCGCGTGCTTGCGCAAGGCGTCACGCTTATCGCCGCCTAGCTGAATTTCAAGCTCCGATTTACCGTCAAGATAGATTCGCAGATAAGGCGGAATAACAACGCGGGCCGAATAACGCCCGTTCCGTTCTTTCCAATGTCGCAGCTTGCCAGCCATGCTCAAACCCATTTTGTGACGCAATTTGTGACGTCAATATGGGCGAAAAGCCTTACAACGCAAGGGGTTCTAATGATTTCAATAGGATGGAATGGTGGGCGATGAGAGACTCGAACTCCCGACATCTTCGGTGTAAACGAAGCGCTCTACCAACTGAGCTAATCGCCCGACTGCTTCGCCAAGTGTCTGGCCAGTCGCTGTGAGAGCCGTTTAGGCAATTCGTGCGACAAGCGCAAGTGCAAAAATCAGCATTCGGCGTCTTTCTTGTATTTTTCTACAGCCCCTTCCGTGTCTCCGCCAACGGATAAGCCAACAAAAGAATAGCCAACCGAAAAACACCGCGAAAAGGTCCAGCGAGATCGGCAATCTGGCGTCAACAATGTCACAAAAAGCAGCTGAACTGGATTGTCGGGGCGGCGAGTATCACGCCGCCGCCTGAATAACTATCCGGCCAAGCGGTCGGGGGAGCAGAGGATGGATGCGCCACCTGCTGCCTGTACGGCGAGGCTTCCATATTCGATACCGGCTACAAGCGCCCGATAGGCATCGTGACCTTCTAGCCATGCATCGATGAAGCCGGCATTGAAAGCATCGCCTGCCCCGGTCGTATCAATCACCGGCACGTCCTTTGCCGCCATATGAAAATCCGCTTCAGCCGTGCGCAGCCACGCCCCTTCTCCACCGCCTTTGAGAGCCACAACTGGAAAGTGCTTGGCAAGCGCATCGAGCGCCTTCGCCGGATCATCATGGCCTGTGATAGCCTGCGCTTCCTCGCGATTGGGCAAGAATATATCAATGCCTTCGCAGGCAGCGAGCAGGCCGGGGTCGTAGATCAGCGTTTCATCCCAGCTGGGGTCGAGCGAGACGGAAAGACCTGCCGCCTTTGCCTGCTGGACGAGATAAGGGATTTCATGCAGCGTTGCGAATTCAGCAATGTGCAGATGCCCCGCATCCTTCCATTGCAACGCGGCTTCGAGCGTCGAGGGAAGCGCGGAACCGGCGCGACGCGACAAGAATGCGCGATCATTGCCAATCACACTTGCCACCGTCACCTGTGGCCCAGCATCGTCGGCCCGTTCCAGAAAGCGCAGATCGACACCGTCGATCTTCAAGTCCGGTTCAAGCCCGCGCGACAAACCATCGAAGCCGAGACGTGCGACCAGCGCCACCGCCCTGCCTGCATGGGCAAGATGGGCGGCAGAGATGAAGGCCCCGCCACCTGCCGCCATCTTCATGTTCTCGGCAAAAACCTCGCGTCCGGGCTGTGGCAGCGATTGCAGCCCGGTAAAGATGAGGTCACAGTAAATCCGCCCGATACTGAGGACAGCCGGAGACTTGAACTGCCGTTTGAATTGTTGCGGCATCATAGGCGGCCCAGACTTTTCTCGGTCCTGGCATCGAAGAGATAAAGGCTTCCAGCAGGCGCCGACACGGAAAGCGTCCCGCCCGTTGCGGGAATGACCTTGCCAGGAGCCGTTGCAATCACCGATACGCCGTTGACATCCAGATGGACCAGCGTTTCCGCACCGAGCGGCTCTACCGCGGTCACCGTACCTGTGAGCGACACGCCGCCGGGCGTTCCGTCCGTGACTTTCAGGTCATGCGGACGAACGCCGACCAGAATGTCGCCGTCAGATGCAAGTTCCACGCCTGATCCACTGCGGCGCCCCGCAATCAGGTTCATTGACGGACTGCCAATGAAGCGTGCCGTGAACACGTCCGTCGGATTCTCATAAAGCTCGGTCGGTGTTCCGGTCTGAAGAATGCGACCGTCACGCATGACGACGATACGATCGGCCATGGTCATGGCTTCAACCTGGTCATGTGTCACGTAAACGGTCGTCGTCTTGAGACGCTGATGCAAGCGCTTGATTTCGATACGCATCTGCGCGCGAAGCTGAGCATCGAGGTTCGACAGCGGCTCATCGAAAAGGAAGGCCGACGGATTGCGCACCATGGCGCGACCGATGGCGACGCGCTGGCGCTGTCCACCGGACAATGCCGCCGGTCGACGGTCGAGATAAGGTTCCAGCCCGAGCGCCTTGCCGGTTTCTTCGATGCGCTTGTCCTTCTCGGCTTTCGACAGTTTCGACGTGTAAAGCCCAAAGCCGATATTCTGACGCACTGTCATATGCGGATAAATCGCATAATTCTGGAACACCATGGCGATGTTGCGCTGCTTCGGATCACGTTCGTTGACGACCTCGCCACCGATCTTCAGGTGACCGCCAGAAATATCCTCAAGCCCGGCAATCATGCGCAAGGTCGTAGACTTGCCACAGCCCGAAGGGCCGACAAAAACGACGAACTCGCCATCCTTGATCTGGAGATCGATTGCCCGGACCGCCTCGACCTTGCCATAACGCTTGACCAGCTTTTCAAGTTCGATGGTTGCCATCAGCGTGCCTCCACAAGTGCACTGAATTTTTCATTGAGTTCGCGGGCAGCCTTTGCTTCGGCGGCTGCATGGTCGAAAGCGGCGGCCTTGAAGCGATCGGCTCCCGCCCTATGCCGCGCAAGTGCAGCATTCATCGCTGTCGGTGCCGGACCGCCAAGACGGTCGCGCACAGCCACGAAATGTTGCGGGGAGACCAGTTCCTCAAACTTTTCGCGCCCGAAGGATGGCTCGCGCCCGGCGGACTCGCGGAAAGCGTCAAGGAAAGGTTCAAAACCGTCCTTCTCCAGACCGCCGCCCATGGCGACGACAGCGCGCGCAACCTTGGCCGCGATTTCATGCGCCTGCCGGAACGAAAGGCCTTCGAGGCGCACCAGAGAATCCGCCAGTTCGGTAATCGTGATGCAGGAGCGGCGGATATTTTCCGCCACACGGGCCGGATCGATACGGATCGCGCCGATGAAAGCGGCCAGAAGATCAAGCACGCGACCAGCGGAGGCGAATGCCTCGTAGCCCATCGCTTGAGTCTCGCCCTCACTGTCATTCATGTCGGTGAACGGCGTATTGTGCATGACGTCCAGAACGGTGCGGGCACGGCCCATGGTCTGGCTCGCCAGATGGCGCATATGTTCGATCGGAACCGGATTGCGCTTCTGCGGCATGATTGATGAAATCTGCACGAAGGCATTCGGCACGTAAATCTGGCCGACCTCGAAACTGGTCCAGAACTGGAAGTCCTGGATGAGGCGTCCCAGATGCACGAACATCAGCTCCAACGCCGAATAGGTCGAGGTGATGTAATCCACCGCTGCAATGCAGCTGTAGGAATTCGGCAAGGGGGCAGCAAAGCCCAACAGGCTCGCCACTCGTGCGCGATCGATCGGGAAGCCTGAGGTGGTGATGGCCGCCGCCCCCATGGGTGACAGGTTGACGATGGCGCGCGCGGCTTCCATCCGTTCCATATCCCGGATGAGAACCTCGACTGCCGCCGAAAGATAGTGACCGAAGGTCGATGGCTGCGCAGGCTGACCATGCGTATAGGCGACGATCAGTGTCTCCTTTTCACGCTCGGCAGCAGCAATCATCGCATCAAGCACATTGCGCGCCTGCGTCATCAGCGTATCGATACGATCCTTCAGACCAAGCTTGAACAGCGTGTGGTCAATATCGTTGCGTGAGCGCGCCGTGTGAAGGCGACCGGCGGTGTCGGCACCAATGCGCGCCTTCAGCTCCTTCTCGATGAGGAAGAAAAAGTCTTCCACCTCACCCGTATAGGTGAGCTTCGAAGGATCGATTTCCTTGTCGATAGCTTCCAGAGCACCCGCAATGGCCGCTGCCTGCGCACGGTCGAGAATGCCGGTTTCGGTCAGCATAACGAGATGGGCGCGGTCGATGCGGCGGAAGCCGTCGACATGATGGGTCTTGGCGCCGTCAAAAAGCGGGCGAAGCACGGTTTCCTTGTAAACCGGATCGGGGAAGACGCTTTTATCGGACAGCCGTGGATCGAAATCGGACATGGTTCAACCCTTGAGGCCAGCAAGCATGACACCGCGCACGATGTAACGCTGGAGAAGAAGAAAGACGACGAGCGTGGGAAGCGTGGCGATTGCCGCGCCGGTCATGATCATTTCCCACTGGATGGATTGCTCGACGGCGAAGCTCGAAAGCCCGACCGGCAGCGTGTAAAGCTCCGGGCTGGTCGCAACAATCAGCGGCCAGAAGAATGCGGTCCAGTTGCCGAGGAAGGTGAAGATCGCGAGCGCCGAGAGTGCTGGCGTCACCAGCGGCATGGCAACTTTCCACCAGATCTGGAATTCGTTGAGGCCGTCGACGCGGGCAGCTTCCAGAAAGTCGTTGGGAACGCCTTCGAAGAATTGCTTCATGAGGAACGTGCCAAAGGCAGTCATCATGCCGGGGAACATGATACCCCAGTAGCTGTCCAGCCAGCCGAGCTTGCTCGACATCAGATACCATGGGATCACCAGCATTTCGGTGGGGATCATCAGCGTGGACAGGATGGCGAGGAAGATGAAATAGCGACCGCGGAACTGGAATTTCGCCAGCGTATAGCCGACGAGACTGTCGAAGAAGACATTCGACAGCGTGACCACGACCGCAACGATCATGGAATTCAGGAACCAGCGCAGGAAGCGCCCATCGGCAAGGATAGTGACATAGTTCTGCAATGTCGGCTCTGCCGGGATCAGGCGCAGATCGTAGACCTGACCTGCCGTCTTGAGCGAGGTGGAGAACATGAAGGCCAGTGGTGTGACCATGATGAGGCCGCCGATGAGCAGCAGCGTCCATGTCAGGATGCGGCCGGGCCGCAGATTCTGGAATGGTAGCGGTTTGTTTTGAGCGGACGCTGTCATTTCTTTTCCCTCAGGATCCAGAGCTGCAACAGCGAGACGCAAAGCAGGATGGTGAACAGAACGACGGTTTGCGCGGCCGCATAACCCATCGCATAGGAGGAGAAGGCCGTCTGATAGATCATCAGCACCAGCGGCTTGGTGGAGCCGAGCGGTCCGCCAGGATCGTTCGTGGTCATGTTGTAAACCTGATCGAAGATGCGCAGGAAACCGATAGAC
This sequence comes from Brucella tritici, assembly GCF_008932285.1. Classification (NCBI taxonomy): domain Bacteria; kingdom Pseudomonadati; phylum Pseudomonadota; class Alphaproteobacteria; order Hyphomicrobiales; family Brucellaceae; genus Brucella; species Brucella tritici. The sequence continues at coordinate 160,768 of NZ_WBVY01000001.1, read as the reverse complement.
GAGAAGACGACGAGGAACACCGTAGTGGGCTTCAGAAGCGGGATCGTGATCTTGCGCAGGATCGCCCATTCACCGAGGCCGTCAATGCGTGCGGCTTCATAAAAAGTGTTGGGAACAGCGCGCAGGCCAGCCATGAAGATAATGATCTGGAAGCCAAGACCGGCCCAGATGGACGTTGCCATGATGGCATAGAGACCCTGATCCACCGAGCGCAGAAACCCCTGCTGCGGGAGCCCCACTGCACTCAGAATATTGTTGATGAAGCCGATGGGTGCGGGCTGATAGAACCAGCGCCAGACCCATGCCATGGCCGCTGCCGTGGTGAGATAAGGCAGGAAATAGAGTGCACGGATAAAGCCGTGCATGATGCGCACGCGATCCAGAAAATAGGCGATTGTAAACGCCACCACGAGGCTTATCGGCGTGCCGACTAGCAGATAGGTGAAAGTGTTCTTGAACACTTTCCAGAATTCCGGATCAGCGAAGAGCTTCTGGTAATTGGCGAAGCCGATGAACTTCGGCGGGTTCATCAGGTCCCAGTCGGTGAGAGAGAGCCAGAAAGCCTCTATCGTCGGGTAAAAGCGGATGACCGAATAGAACAGGATCGGGAGGGCCAGAAAGCTCCATACCCAGATCAACCGTCTTGTGCGCATGGAAAGGCGATCCGTCAGGCGGTTGCCCGAAGGCCCCTTCCCTGTGCCGCCTGTTTCAGCCGTCCCGGCTACAGACATTGTCATGTTTCAAATTCCTTCGGCTACGGATGAGCCGTGCCGCGAGAAGAACGGCGAGGCCCTGCCCCGCCGCATTTCAAGCCTTTTACTCAGCCCTTACTTGGCTGCGTCGAGCACTTCCTGCTCAGTCTTTGCCGCCTGATCGAGGGATTCCTTGACCGGCTGCTTTTCGAGAATAACGCGATTAGCCATATCCACAGCGATCTGGCGCTGCTTCAGTTCATCCACGAACATGGTCGTGTGGGCATATTCCAGACCTTTCAGGAACGGGCCGTAGATAGGATCGGCAAGGTTCGCTTCCGTCAGAGCTGCCGAACGGCGCGCAGGCAGTTCGCCCACATCCTTCAGCCAGATTTCCATGGCTTCCGGCGAGGAGATGTAGTTCAGGAACTTCTTGGCAGCTTCAAGTTTTTCACCGCTTGCCTTGGCGCTGATGCCGTTGGCGAAATAGCTCGCATAGTTGGAGCGCACGCCTTCCGCATTGGCCGGAAGCTCTGTCACACCCCATTCGAAGTCCTTGATGGTGCGGAACGAACCGAGGCGGAAGGTGCCGTCGATAGTCATGGCTGCCATGCCAGCGCGGAAAGCAGCCTGGCCTTCATCCATGAACTTGACTTCGCCGACCTTATGTTCGGTCTGGAGGCCAGTATAGAAGGCAAGTGCCTTTTCGCCTGCGGCGTCATTATAGGCGACCTTGCGGTCATTGTCGGTATAAGGCTGACCGCCGAACTGGCGCACCAGAACCTCACGCCACCAATGCTGGTCCTGTCCCGGCATATCGAGCGTGATGCCTTCTGCCAGAAGATTTCCAGAGGCGTCGCGCTTCGTCGTCTTCTTGGCAGCTTCGACCATTTCATCCAGCGTCTTGGGCGGATTGTTCGGGTCGAGGCCAGCGTCGGCGAAGAGCTTCTTGTTGTAGAACAGGGCCAGCGAGCGCACAGCAGTCGGCAGACCGTAATATTCATCGCCGCGCTTCATCGCCGAAACAATCGGGAAGAATTCGCTCTCAATCTTGTCATGCGGGAACGTGTCCTGCGGCAGCGGCTGCAGAATGCCGCCAGCCACGAACTTGTCCAGCCAGCCGTAGAAAAGCTGCATCACGTCCGGGCTCTTGCCCGCCATCTTCGCTGCGATTACGCGCGTCTGATAGTCGTCGTAAGGGAACGTGACCTGCTTGACCTTGATGTCCGGATTGGCCTTCTCGAAATTCTCGATCAGCTTGTCCATCGCCTTGACGCGTGTCTCGAAGACATACTGCCAATATTCGATTTCGACAGCCTGAGCGGCATTGATCGCAAAGGTGCTGAGCCCCGCAACCAAACCTGCCAATAACAGCTTACGCATTTAGACCTCCCTAATGCCCCGCCCACCGGTACTCGAATGCGGTCGCCAGGCACGGCTGCGGCAGTGCTTCGCACAATCCGCATATTCCACCACATGCCGCGCAGATCGTGCGCAGCGCCCATTTCTCCCCATGCGGGAACCCACTTCCCCAACATGAGCCAAGGCAGTCTTCACCACCCTGCCTTTACGGTTCAATGTTGCGAGCCTTTTGTCAATAAGATAATTTAGTTGAATTAATATATTGCTGTTAAAAGCGGCTCGCGTTATCTCTTTTGACGGGAGACAGGAGGGACCATGACATCAAAATCAGATGGGCAATCCGAAGACGAACGTGGCATTACGCCTGTGACTGCACAGGGCGGGTCGCTTGCGGTTACCCTCGGCAAGAATCCCGAGCGAATCCGCGATCATAACCGGCGCGTGGTGCTTGATGTCGTTCGCCGTCATGGCCCTCTTGGCCGGATGCATATCGCCCGTCTTACCCATCTGACGGCACAGGCCATCGCCAATATCGTCGACGAGTTGGTTTCAGAGAATCTGCTCATGCAGCTTGGGCGACTGAAAACCGGGCGTGGCCAGCCGCCGATCCAGTTTGCCGTCAATCCCGAAGGCGCGATGACCATCGGTGTCGAAATGGGTTCGACGCATATGGTGACGACAGTGCTTGATCTGTCCGGCAAGCCGCGCACGCAGCACGTGCGCCCCATTCAGGATGTCGGCCCCGACAGACTCTCCGCACAATTGCGAAGAGAAGTCGATGCGGTGAAGGCTTCGTTTTCCGCGCGCCTGCTCGGCATAGGCGTCGTGATGCCGGGTCCGTTCGACATCGAAGGCATGAGTTCTGTCGGTCCGACCACCCTGCCCGGCTGGTCGGGGATCGATGCTGCGGCGGTTCTGAGCGAAGCCTCCGGCGAATCCGTTCTGGTCGAAAACGACGCCAATGCCGCCGCCGTCGGCGAACGCCTGTTCGGCGCCGGACACGCGATTTCCAATTTCGCCATGATTTATTTCGGTGCCGGTATCGGGCTTGGCATGATCCAGGACGGCGCACCGTTTCGCGGCGCTTTCGGCAATGCCGGTGAAATCGGTCATATCGTCATCACGCCCAATGGGCGCAGCTGCGCCTGCGGCCAGAGGGGTTGCCTCGAAACTTATGCCTCCCTTCATACCTTGCGGGAAAAGCTTCACGCAGCAGGGATTGAGGACACCGATTTTGACGCACTGGAAAAGCTGCATGAACAGCGTAATCCCGTCCTGATGGGCTGGGTGCAGGAAGCTGCCGACCATCTGGCACCAATGATTGCCATGATCGAAAACATTCTCGATCCCGAGACGATCATTCTGGGCGGCATGTTACCCGATGCGATCATTGATGACCTAATTTGGCATATGGGCGGCCTGCCGATTTCGGTCGCGAGCCGCCGCGCCCGTGCATTGCCGCGCGTCATCCGCGGACAGACTGGCCAGTTCACTGCCGCTTTGGGTGCTGCATCGCTGCCGATGTTCGAGGCCATGACGCCGAAGCTCGATACCAATCCGGAAATCTGACCATGCTCACCGCCCTTCAGCGCATCGAGCGCCAGAAGTCGTCTCCTGCCCTCGTCCGTCTGCATCGCGCTCTAAGCAGGCTGCGCTCGACCGTCACGCTGATGCATACGGGTGCGCACCCAGACGATGAGCAAAGCGGCCTGATGGCGTATTTGCGGTTCGGACTGGGTATGCGGGTGGTGATTGCCTGTTCGACACGCGGCGAAGGCGGACAAAATGCGCTTGGCCCCGAACGTGGCGGTGCGCTGGGCGTCATCCGCAGCCGCGAGATGGAAGAGGCAGCGCGCATTCTTGATTGCGATGTGCATTGGCTCGGCCATGGCCCTGATGATTCCGTCCATGATTTCGGCTTCTCCAAGGATGGCGACGGTACATTCACCCATTGGGGCGAGAAAAAAACCGTCGAACGGCTGGTCCGTGCCTATCGCACTGAGCGTCCGGATATTGTGCTGCCGACCTTTCTGGACGTGCCTGGCCAGCACGGTCACCACCGCGCCATGACACGGGCCGCGGAAACGGCGATATGGCTCGCTGGCGATCCCAACGCCTTTCCGGAACATTTTGCCGAGGGACTGATGCCATGGCAGGTGGCGAAGTTTTATCTTCCTGCCTGGTCGGGCGGCGGAGACACCTATGACGACGAGTTTCCTCCACCCGATACGACATTGATGATTCATGCCGCCGGCCGTGATCCAGTGACCGGCGCTGATTTCGACCGTATCGGCGAGTGGTCACGCGCCTGCCACGCCACGCAGGGCATGGGGCACTGGCCTGAGACACCAAAGGTCGAATGGCCACTGCATCTGAAACTACCGGAAAGCCGTGCTGAAACGACAATCCTTGAGGGATTTCCGGAAACTTTGGCCGCACTTGCTGAGGCCGATGGACTGACACTTGAAACCCGGAGGCAGCTTTTTGACGCTCACTCATCCATTGAGCAGGCAATCGTGGCTTTCCCCGACCGCGAAACCATTATCAAAAACCTGGTCAAGGCTGCGGAAAGCCTGAAGGCTGCTCTGGCCAGCGCACCAGAAGATTTCCTTTTCCGGCACAGACACAGGCTCGAACGCAAAAGACAGGAAATCGATACCGCCCTGATCCAGGCAGCGTCTCTATTCGAGCGGGCTTATCTGGAAGAAGCCATATTGCCTAGAGGTGGAGAAACCCGCCTTGTTGTCGAATATGGGCCTGGAGCAACAAAAGTCGCGGTAGAGACCGAACCCGCATTACCAGAAAGCTGTTCGATCACCTACGAGCAGCGGAATTCAGAACGAGAAATTCTGGCCGTTTCACTGGCGAAGAGCGCAGCACTTTCCCCGCTTTTCGAACCGACGTGGCGGTCACTCGGCTGCAACGGACAGGCCTACATCCGGCTAAGGGCGCAGTTTGACAATCATCTGGCAGCGTGCAGCTTCGATCTCGAAGAGCCGTTCACCATCGTTCCACCTGCCTCGGTGAAGATCGATCCGCCAGCCGCTATCATATCGGGCGAACAGCCCCCTTTGCCGATCCGGCTTATGGTGGATGGCGAGGCAGATCAAGTCACATTCACATCGCAAAACGGCTGGAATATCAGCTCGAACGGGCAGAATGCTGTCTTACATGGACCTTCCGATCCAGCACCCGACCTGACCTATCTGCAGGCATCGGTTGACGGAACTCCGGCGTGGCAGATAAATGTCACCAGCTATCCGCACATCGGCAGAACCGTCTGGCGCGAGCCAGCAGTGCTGCCGGTGCTCACGCTCGACGTGAAATTACCCGATGCGCGCATAGGCTATATCGGCGGCGGCGCTGACAATGTTGGCTTGTGGCTGAAACGCATGGGATTTGAGGTCACGGACATCGAGCCGCATCATCTTGCCGGTGATCTGTCAAAATTCACGACTATCGTGGTCGGCATATTTGCCTTCGGTCTGCGTGATGATCTTACAGCTGCGACGACCAAACTACACCGCTTTGTTGAGGATGGCGGGAATCTGGTAACGCTCTATCATCGGCCAACCGACGGTTGGCAGCCGGATCGGACACCTCCGCGAAAACTCACTATCGGTTCCCCGTCGTTGCGCTGGCGCGTTACAAACCCGAACGCACCGGTCACCATGTTAGTGCCTGAACATCCCCTGCTTGTCGGCCCCAACATTATTAACGAGCACGATTGGGAAGGCTGGCAAAAGGAACGTGGACTCTATTTCGCTTCTGGATGGGATGACGCCTACCAGCCGCTGCTTTCCATGCATGATGACGGGGAGCAACCGCTTTTCGGCGCACTTGTTTCAGCGACAATCGGCAAGGGCCGCCATACCCATACAAGCCTGGTCCTGCATCATCAGCTCGACAAGCTTGTTCCCGGCGCATTCCGGCTTATCGCCAATCTGGTACAACCTGCGGGATAGTTTCGCTCATGTCTGTTTCTTGAAATATTCATGACATCGAAGCTATCTTGGATGGAAAGTATTTCCTTTATATTTCATTTCACTAATTAATTTTTCTTGAGTTCCCTTCGTCGGGAAATTCGCTCTATCTCAACGTGTATTTGACTCATGGAGATGAATTATCATGCGCAATCTGGTACGTGTTTCTTTGACCGGTCTTTTCCTCGGTGCAAATTTTACAATGGCCTTCGCACAGGCAACGCCTGAACAGATGGAAATGGCTTATAATGCCGCCCGCAACCAGCTTGGCGTACTCCAGTACTGCCAGGAAAAGGGTTATACCGATGGCGGAGCCATCGAAATCCAGACAAAGATGATTGCGCTTATCCCTGCCCCATCCGACACGAGCAAGGCCGAGGCTGCTGAGGCAACCGGCAAACAGGGCAAGGTCTCTGCGATGGGCATGGAGCAGGACATTGCCACCAGCGCAAAGGCACAGAATGTCTCTGAGGAAAAGCTCTGCCAGACCATGGCCGATGCCGTTAAGCAGGCTGGCGCCCAGCTTCCGCAATAAGGCGGATCAAAGCGACCTCAGGAAAAAGAGCCCCGCGCAAGCGGGGCTTTTTGTTGCCTGAGATTTATATTCCAATTTGCTTAAATATATCATATCCCAAGATCGCAGTTTTTGTTTTAAATTCAGTACTTTATTAATCATATGCAATACTCATCTTCCGTTTACCATGCAACTTAAGAGGGTGCACATAATTGCCGCGTAGTTTGCTCCCAGGTCACAGCGACCACTAAACAAGCAAGAATGATCTCAGGAGCAACACATGACCAAGTTTTTCGCACGCTTCCGTAAGGACGAATCCGGCGCAACCGCCATCGAATACGCACTGATCGCCGGCCTCATCGCAGTCGTCATCATCACCGGCGCAACAACGCTGGGATCGAAAATCAGCGCGAAATTTACTTCGATCGCGACGACTGTGGAGAATGCTGGCGGCACCACTCCTCCTGCTGGCAATTAATAAACGCTACACGATTTAGAAAATGCAACCGCCCTTCGGGGCGGTTTTACTTTTGTGGGTCCTGTTGTCGCCTTCATGGGCAACTTTTGAAATCCCAAAGCGTTTAGTAAATATGTACCGTGCATATTTCACTGCCAGACGCGGAGATTTAAATACAGCTAGCCAAGCTAACACTCTGCAATCTTTATTGATTATGGGCTGCATATAGAAACGCGCATAATCCCTCTAAATAGTGGTTCGCCGCGTGGTTTTTGCGTATTCCAGCGCTGACCCCGGCCATTCGGGAGTAGCGAACATGTCATTGAAATCCATTTTACTGGCACTTGGTATCGGCGTCGCGGGATTAACACTCAGCGGCTGTGTTTCCGAGGGCTATTACGGCTCAGGCAATTACGATCCGTATTATGTTCGCGGCGGATATGTAGGCACGGGCGTCGTCTACGACAGTGGCGGCTATTATCGGAACTATCCACGCTATTACCGAAGCTCGCGCTACTATCGCGACCGCGATTATTATCGCTATCGTGACCGGGATCGCCCGGGCCGTCCGCCTCACAGCAGACCGGATCGCCCCCGTCCGCCACGGCCGGATCGTCCACCGTCAGGCAATGATGGTGGAGGTCGTCCGAATCCGGGCAATCTGCCGATTATTGAGCCGATCAAGCGTGGTCCTCATAACTGAAACAAAACACCCGCCGAAAGCCGGCGGGTGTTTTGCATAGAAGGAACCAACGTCAGAGCTTGATGACATATTCCTTACGGGTGGTCTCGATGACTTCCCAGCTTCCCTTGAAACCCGGTCGGATGACAAAACTGTCCCCCACCCCGACTTCCCGGCTTGGTCCGCCTTCTTCGCTGAGGACAGACCGGCCTGACAGGATGTGGCAGAACTCCCATTCGTCATACTCGATACGCCATTTTCCGGGCGTGCTCTCCCATATGCCTGCAAAGAGTGTGCCCTCGGCATTCTCCTCCAGATTCCACGTGCGGAATTTCGGATCACCGGAAAGAACGCGCTCCGGTAATGGCGCGCCGTCCTCCGGTTCGAGGCCGGTCAGGTCGAAATCGAGAAACCGGCTCATGGATCAAACCTTTGCCAGCGCCTGCTCGATATCGGCGATAATGTCGTCGGCGTCTTCGATACCAATCGACAGACGCACCACATCCGGCCCGGCACCTGCCGCCACCTTCTGCTCGTCGCTGAGCTGACGGTGGGTGGTAGAGGCCGGATGAATGACCAGCGAACGCGTGTCCCCAATATTGGCGAGCAGCGAGAACAGGTCGAGGCTGTCGACGAACTTCACGCCCGCGTCATAGCCACCCTTGAGACCGAAGGTGAACACCGAACCGGCGCCTTTCGGTGCATATTTCTGCTGGAGCGCATGGAACTTATCATGCGGCAGACCGGCATAGTTCACCCAGGACACTTTTTCATGACCATGCAGCCAGGAAGCTACTTTCAAAGCGTTGTCGCTGTGGCGCTGCATGCGCAGCGGCAGAGTTTCTGCACCGGTCAGAATCTGGAAAGCGTTGAACGGCGAAATTGCCGGGCCGAAATCACGCAGACCCAGCACACGGGCCGCAATGGCGAAGGAGATATTGCCAAAGGTCTTGTGCAGTTCCAGACCGGCATAATCCGGACGCGGTTCGGTCAGAAGCGGATAGTTGCCGGACTTCGCCCAGTCGAACGTACCGCCATCGACCAGAATGCCGCCCATGGAATTGCCATGCCCGCCGATGAACTTGGTCAGCGAGTGAACAACGATATCCGCGCCGTGTTCGATCGGGCGCACCAAGTAGGGCGATGCCAGCGTGTTGTCCACGATCAGCGGCAGGCCATTTCTATGGGCGATTTCGGCGATAGCCTCGATATCCACCACGATGCCGCCCGGATTGGCAAAGCTTTCAATGAAGATGGCGCGCGTCTTGCTGTCAATCTGCTTGGCAAAATCGGTTGGGTTGGTGGCATCGGCCCAGCGGACCTGCCAGCCGAAGGACTTGAACGACTGACCGAACTGATTGATCGATCCGCCGTAAAGCTGCCGCGCGGCGACGAAATTGTCGCCCGGCTGAAGCAACGTATGGAACACGAGTAGCTGCGCTGCGTGACCGGATGCGGTCGCAACCGCCGCCGTACCGCCTTCGAGTGCGGCAATGCGCTCTTCCAGAACAGCGGTCGTCGGATTTGTGATGCGCGTGTAGATATTCCCGAATGCCTGTAGGCCGAACAGCGAAGCGGCGTGGTCCGCATCGTCGAATACGAACGAAGTCGTCTGATAGATCGGCGTTGCGCGGGCACCAGTCGTCGGATCGGGCTTTGCCCCTGCGTGAACGGCAAGTGTTTCAATTCCGGGAGAGCGTTTCGACATCATTTCCTCCTATGTCCCAAACCCTAAATCAGGTCCGGACGTTAGGCGTTGCCACCAGGAAAGCAAAGGAGGATTTTCCGCCAAATGCCGGAATCGCAGAAATTAATTCCGAAAGTTCTTATTTGCCGATCAGGCGAGGATATTCGATAGCAGGACAACGATCCATGATGACGGTGACGCCTGCTTCTCTGGCCCGGTTTCCAGCTTCTTCATGCACCACGCCGAGCTGCGTCCACAAGACTTTCGGGCGATGCTTCAATGCAAGAGCTTCATCCACGATACCCGGCAGCGAATATGGTTCGCGGAACACATCCACCATATCCACCGGCTCTTCTATATCGGCGAGACGCGCCACGACATGCTGGCCATGAATATCCTTTCCTGCCTGCCCCGGATTCACCGGAATCACGCGGTATCCCTTGGAAAGCAGGAATTCCATCACGCCATTGCTCGGGCGCTCCGGCTTCGGTGATGCACCAAGAAGCGCGATCGTTTTGACGGAAAGAAGGATATCTCGGATCTGTTCGTCAGAAGGGTTTTGCATCTCAGTCTCTTTCAAGTGGCCGGAGCCAGCGCTTGCATGAAGGTAGCCGCTCCCTCTATTGATAAATAGATTTGGGAGGAACGCATGAATATCAATACCGCGCAGGAGCAGAATGTCGATATGGCGACGAAGCGCCAATCCTTAAGCCCCGTTATGAGCATTGAAGAGCTTCGCGCATTCATGAAGCGCGAGTTTCCGCAACTCGGAGACGCCTTCGAGATCACGGCAATTGATGGCGGTTCTGCATCCATGCGGCTTCATGCCGATGAACAACATCTGCGTCCCGGTGGCACGATTTCTGGCCCCTCGCTTTTCGCACTCGCCGATGTGACAGCCTATGCCGCCATATTGGCCCATATCGGCCCGGTGGCGCTGGCCGTGACGACGAACCTCAACATCAACTTTCTGCGCAAGCCCTCCCCCGGTACCGTCGAGGCCGTCGCCCATCTCCTGAAACTCGGCAAACGCCTTGCTGTACTCGATATCAGCCTGACCGACGGTACAAGCGGCGAGCTGGTGGCCCATGCAACGGCAACTTACTCGATCCCCCCGCATAAAAGCACCTAAAAAGACAAGGTATTATAATACCAAACTTATAACCACTTGAATTTATTGAATTTTTAAAACAAAGCTCCAAATATAAGGCTTGACGCCCCCTCGGACATTGTGTATCGACCCGCCAGCAGTGAGTAGAAGTTATCTTTTGCCCACTCGTTCGGGTTGGACACGATCCAACACAAGCAACAAAAAAAGCCCTGATTTTCAAGATCGGGGATTAAGTCAAGGAAGACTTCAATGGCAACTTTCTCTCAGAAGCCGGCCGAAGTGGTGAAGAAGTGGGTGCTGATCGACGCCGAAGGCCTCGTGCTCGGCCGTCTCGCCACCATCGTCGCCAATCGCCTGCGCGGCAAGCACAAAGCAACCTTTACCCCGCATGTTGATGATGGCGACAATGTCGTAATCATCAATGCCGACAAGGTTGTTCTGACCGGCAAGAAGTACACCGACAAGGTCTATTACTGGCACACCGGCCATCCGGGCGGCATCAAGGAGCGCACTGCTCGCCAGATTCTCGAAGGCCGTTTCCCGGAACGCGTCGTCGAAAAGGCCATTGAGCGTATGATCCCGCGCGGTCCGCTCGGCCGTCGCCAGATGAAGAACCTGCGCGTCTATGCAGGCCCGAACCATCAGCAGGAAGCTCAGCAGCCGGAAGTCCTCGACGTCGCCGCGCTGAACCGCAAGAACAAAGGGAATGCATAATCATGGCTGAGCAGCTCAACTCGCTCGAAGAACTCGGCACTGTTGCCAAGACCGAAGCTGCCGCTCCGGTTCACGTCCAGAAGCTGGACGCACAGGGCCGCGCTTATGCCACTGGCAAGCGTAAAGACGCCGTTGCACGCGTATGGGTCAAGCCGGGCACCGGCAAGATCACCGTCAACGACAAGGAATTCGAAAAGTATTTCGCACGTCCGGTCCTGCAGATGATCCTGCAGCAGCCGATCGTCGCTTCGAATCGCGCTGGTCAGTTCGACATCGTTGCCACCGTTGCCGGTGGTGGTCTTTCCGGTCAGGCCGGTGCTGTTCGTCACGGCATCTCGAAGGCCCTCACCTACTACGAACCAGGCCTGCGCACGGTTCTCAAGAAGGGTGGCTTCCTGACCCGCGACAGCCGCGTTGTCGAACGTAAGAAGTACGGTAAGGCCAAGGCTCGCCGTTCGTTCCAGTTCTCCAAGCGCTAACGCGCTTAGGGCCAGTTCTCCAAGCGCTAATATCTATCGCTTCAGAGCTTACGGAAAAGCGGACCTTCGGGTCCGCTTTTTTGTTTTCGCTCATTGTCGGATTTCAGCAACCCAACTGCGGATAGACTTGCCGTTTATCTCGAGCTGTTTCTCGGGCGATTGTTTATAATAATCGGGCGCCATCCCGGAAATCCAGTCACCATAGCTCGGATTGGGCAGCATGAAGTATTTCGTTCCGAAAGCTTCCCGGCTGGCCTCCACGAACGCGCGCCGCTGCTGATTACTCTTGTGATAGGTTGCAGTTCCAAAGTCGTTGAGATTATCCCCGACATAGACAACAACCTCATATCCCTCAGCCTTAATACTATCGAAACGGCCCTGCTTGTTGGACTGACCGCTATTCAGCAAAAGGGTTTTCGCTGACACGCCGGGAAAACCCAGTTTTCTTATATTTGCTGCAGTTGGCGCGTAGGATTTCACATCCCGGTTTGTTACATAGAACATCGTCCCGCCGTTTGAATTGACATGCCTCGCAAACTCTACGGCACCCGCGATGGGACGTGCTTGCTCTGCTGCCATCCAGCGCGCCCAGGTCTTCTCCGTATATGGCGCGCCTTGCTTGACGCGCCATCCCGCATAGGCGGTATTATCGATCATTGTCTCATCGAGATCGACAATCACAGCCTTTCGCCGTCCCTTCGTCGGTTTAGCCGCGTCGAAAGCCTGCCGCGCACCATTGAACGCCTGATAAGCCAGCGCATCATATTCGCCCGACTGTTGCATCCAGTTGATTGCGCTTACATTCTGCTGTTCCAGCTGATAACCGGCGCTAAGCTGGTTCGTTGCGCAGCCCGAAAGTGCAGCGGAACTAGTCAGAATGGCCGAGATCGCAAGAAATGTTTTTCGCATTATGTCCCTCCATGAAAGAGAGCCATTAGCGCCGAAGGTTTCCCGTACCTCAATTGCCGTTATGTGCCCTCAATATATTGGGCGACAGTGCGGCTTCATCACAGTTGCAAGCCGGTCCGATAGTCGTCATGAGTAGGAAAGTCCGAAGCATCTTCACGAACGGATAAGTACATGTCCTCGTCTGCAGCATCCAACCGCTTTGCGGTCACACCGGAGCCTCCCTATCTGATCGTCACCTTTGCGTCGCAGCGTGTCGCTGGCGACGACGATGGCTATGGCGACATGGCGGTACGGATGGGGGAACTTGCGGCGAAACAGCCCGGCTATCTCGGCATTGAAAGCGCGCGCGACGCGGAAGGCTTCGGCATTACAAATTCATTCTGGGCCGACGAGCAAAGTATCCGTGCATGGAAGCGCGATGTGGATCATCTGGTGGCGCAGAAGTTCGGGCGCCAGAAGTGGTACGAAACCTATCGTGTGCGTATCGGTCGTGTCGAACGCGCATATGGATTTGATGCCAAGAGCGAATGAAGACGCTATAGAAGCCAGACTATCATCGGGGAGACGACCATGCCCTCAAAGACCATCGACCATGCGATCACTGCCCGCAGCCTGACGAGTGCTGCAACGGATCCTACGCATGCCGGTGTGCTGTCGTTCATGCGGCGCGTATACACGAAATCGCTGAAGGGCGCAGAGGCGGTCGTCTGGGGTATTCCTTTCGATGCAGCCGTATCCAACCGGCCCGGCGCGCGTTTCGGACCTCAAGCGATCCGGCGAGCATCGGCGATCTTCGACAATGACCCGCAATACCCATTTCAGCGTGATCTCTTCGAAAAGCTGGCCGTCATCGACTATGGCGACTGCCTGCTCGACTATGGCAATCACCACAAAACCCCAGCCACCATCGAGCGTGAAGCAGCAAACATCCTGAAATCGGATGCATTCCTGCTAACCCTTGGCGGCGATCATTTCATCACATGGCCACTGCTCAAAGCCCATGCCGCAAAATATGGCCCGCTGGCACTTGTTCAGTTCGATGCGCATCAGGATACGTGGTTTGACGACGGCAAGCGGATCGATCACGGCTCTTTCGTGGCCCGCGCGGTGTGCGATGGCATTATCGATCCCGCTCACTCGATCCAGATCGGTATCCGCACGCACGCGCCGGAAGATTGCGGTATCAAGATCATTTATGGCCATGAGGTCGAAGACATGTCGGCGGCGGCGATTGCCGATGAAATCCTGAAACGCACCGATGGCAGGAAGACCTATCTGACCTTCGACATCGACTGCCTTGATCCGGCCTTTGCGCCGGGAACCGGTACACCGGTCGCAGGCGGACCGTCGTCTGCAAAGATGCTGTCCATCCTGCGCAAGTTGACGGCTCTTGACTTCGTGGGCGCGGATGTGGTCGAGGTTGCACCGGCTTACGATCACGCCGATATAACAGCAATCGCGGGAGCGACGATCGCAATGTACTATCTGGGCCTTCTGGCCGAACGGAAAGAACGACGATGAAGCGCGTTGCTTGTTCATAGATTGATTCAAGCAGCTCGAGAACTGATTCCGAATACTGTCGTAACTTTCTGAATTCAAAGGCAAAACGCATGAAACCGAAAATCTTCATCGATGGCGAGCACGGCACCACCGGCTTGCAGATTCGCACCCGTCTGGCCGAGCGCGACGATCTTGAAGTGATCTCCATCCCGGAAGCCGAGCGGCGCAACAAGGATTTGCGCGCCGACTATCTGCGCGCCGCCAATATTGCGATCCTGTGCCTGCCGGACGATGCCTCCAAGGAAGCGGTTTCCCTGCTCGAAGGCCATAACTCTACCCGCATCATCGATACATCGACCGCTCATCGCGTCCATCCGGACTGGGCTTACGGTTTTGCTGAACTGGCCAAAGGTCAACGTGAACGCATTGCCGAGGCGCGCCTCGTCGCTAATCCGGGCTGCTATCCTACCGGTGCAATTGCACTTGTCCGGCCGCTGCGCGATGCGGGCTTGCTGCCTGCCGACTATCCGGTCAGCGTCAATGCTGTCTCCGGCTATACGGGCGGTGGCAAACAGATGATTGCGCAGATGGAAGATGCGAACCATCCCGAGCATCTTGCCGCAAACAATTTCCTCTACGGCCTGCCGCTCAAGCACAAGCATGTGCCTGAGTTGCAGATGCATGGTCATCTGGATCGCCGCCCGATCTTTTCACCCAGCGTCGGACGCTTCCCGCAGGGCATGATCGTACAGGTTCCGCTGTTCCTGACCGAACTTGAGGGAACGCCATCGCTTGCAAAGGTTCATGCCGCGCTGACCGATCACTATGCCGGTCAGGACATCGTCGAAGTCGTACCGCTTGAAGAAAGCACTGGACTGGCGCGTGTCGATGCGGAAGAGCTTGCTGGCAAGGACGGCATGAAGCTTTTCGTCTTCGGCACCGAGGGTGATGGAGAGGTCAATCTGGTGGCGCTGCTCGACAATCTCGGCAAGGGCGCATCGGGCGCAGCCGTCCAGAACATGAATCTCATGCTTGGTAAAGCCTGATGACGAAGAAGCCGGTATTTCCAATAGAATGGAATATCGGCTCCTATGAGCCTCTGGCAGATACGCATTCAAGCCTCGTCTGGAAGGTCGAACGCATCGATCATTCGGACGAGGTTTTTGTCGTCAAGCAATTAAAGCCAGCCGGAATGGAAGAACTGCGCGGCGCGCATTATCTGGATTGGCAGGACGGCCATGGTGCTGCACGACTATACGGCCTCAAAGGCACATCGATGCTGCTCGAATATGCGGGCGACTATCACCTTGATGAGCACCTGAAACGCGGCAAGGATGCCGAATGTCTGCAGATATTCGGCGAAGTCCTGAGCGCGCTGCACACGCCCTCTCCTGCCTCTATACCGGCTGACCTGCAACCACTGGACAGGCACTTCTCCGGTCTCTTCGCCGTGGCGCACGAAAGTCCGATCTATGCAGACGGAGCGGCAACTGCAAAGCGCCTTCTGGCAACGCCGCACAAGGCCATTCCGCTGCATGGTGATATTCACCATGAGAACATCATCAGGGGACCACGTGGTTGGCTCGCCATCGACCCGCACGGGCTTGTCGGCGATGCCGCCTTCGATGCAGCAAATATATTCTACAATCCGCTCGACCGGGATGATCTCTGCCTCGACCTCGAACGAGCCCGGCACACGGCAGAGCATTTCGCACCGATCATCGGGCGCGAACCCGCCTACATTCTGGATTATGCCTTCGCCTATGGCTGTCTGTCAGCCGCGTGGCACCGCGAAGACGGCAATGACACAGACGAAGCGCGGGAACTGAAGATCGCGTCCGCGCTCAAGCACCTGCGCCAGACGGCTTATCCTTCATAGGCACCTTTGGTTGCACGCCAGTGCGCAACCGCGAAGGCCAGCACGATCAGCGCAAAGAACTGGTGCGTCAGGCCCAGATGCAGTGGAACGCTCATCAGAAGCGTGGCAATGCCGATGACAGCCTGTATGAGAACCAGTCCGACGAGAACGATAGTGCGGCGCGCATGGGTCGTGCCCGGAACCTGCTTCCAAACCTGCAAGGAATGCAGGACCGTCAGAACCAGAACCGTATAGGCGAACATGCGGTGCACGAACTGCACCGTCTTCGGGTTTTCGAACAGGTTGCGCCACCATGGCGACTGAATGAACAGATCGGACGGGATGACGGCGCCATCCATCAGCGGCCAGGTATTATAGGTCAGGCCGGCATGAAGCCCGGCCACCAGACCACCCAGATAAATCTGCACTAGTACGGCAAACACGATCCATCCGGCAAAGCGCTGGATCGACCTTTCTGCCGGTCGCTCACTGTAGGTGACAAGCCCGCGCGCAATATAGAACACCGCTGTGATGATGATACAGGCTGTCGTCAGATGGATCGCCAGACGATACTGGCTAACACTTGTCAGCTCACTGAGACCGGAAGCGACCATCCACCAGCCGATAGCGCCTTGCAGGCCGCCGAGTGCAAGCAGGCCCAGCATGCGGTATTTGAGGCCGCCCTTGAGACGCCCTGTCACCCAGAAGAAAGCCAGCGGAACAGCAACCAGAAAACCGACAAAGCGCGCCAGCATACGGTGCGCCCACTCCCACCAGAAGATCGACTGAAAGGCTTCAAGGGACATGCCCTTGTTGATCTGCTGGTATTGCGGAATCTGGCGATACTTGTCGAACTCCTCCAGCCATTCGGCGTGGTTGAGCGGCGGAATGACACCGTGAATGGGTTTCCATTCGGTGATGGAGAGGCCTGAACCTGTCATGCGGGTAGCACCGCCGACCATGACGATGGCAATCAGCACGACGAAAACCGCATAAAGCCAGTAACGCACAAGGCGACGGTCGCGATCCTCTTTCGATGATCTGGAACCCTGCCCTATACGCTGCGCCGTCGCTGCCGTCATGCCATTCACCCTTCGATAATAAGATGGAGGATACATGCCGCATAGGCGAAGCCGTTACAAGTTCGCCTCACGCGACATGCCGCCGCGTTTTTGCCCTTTCACTACCCCTTCTCACGCGCTAGTGGATTGAATTTGACGTTTGGTACCCGTCCGATATAAATCTCGTTTCAAACGTCAAATTCGAAAAATCCACTAGATTCATAAAGTTACTAGTGGTCTTCTTGATTTCGACATTTGCCCGGCGCTCATATCCCAGGGATGCAAATGTCGGAATCAGACCACTAGTGATGTGCCGGGAAAAGGAGAACTGCACCATGCCCGTTCGGCTGAAGAAACTGATCGGCACTTTTTTGCTGGTTTCACTGGTCATCATTTATGCAGTGTTCGCGACCATCATCGCAGTGGCGCATCTTGCTGAATCGAGCGCCTGGGTGCATCTCCTGTATTTCTTCGTGACCGGTATTCTCTGGGTTCTGCCAGCCATGGGCATCATCTGGTGGATGGCGCAGCCGCCACGCAAGAAACAACATTAATCCCGTTTGAGGATGCTGCAGACTATGGCGGGTGACGTTGCAGCGCGAATTCTGAAAGATTTCAAAGAGATCGGCCAATTCTGGAACGATGCTGCAGCCATTCATGGTGCGCCGCAATCGTTTGCGTGGATCCATAATTGGCACGCGGTAGTCAATGCTGACAGTTTCGTCGTCGGACTTTTTGACAGCGATGGTCCAATCCTGCTTGTGCCGCTGGAAATCGTTAGCCAGAACGGCGCGAAAGTCGCGCGTTATCCCGGCGGAAGCCACGCCAATTGCAATTTCCCGTGGCTGCGAAAGAAGTATGGCGGTGTCCTCACACACGGGGCAATCCGGCAACTGATCGAGATGATCCGCAAAGCACGGCCTGACATCGATGCGCTGTCACTGACACGCCAGCTTTCTGAACTGCAAGAGGCGGCCAATCCTCTGCTCACTCTCGGAAAAGCACCCAATCCAAATCCAGTACTCGCCGCGTCACTTGATAGCGGCTTCGATGCCGTGCTTGATCGCGCCAACCGCAAGCGAAAACTGAAAAAGCATCGTCAGCACAGTCGCCGTTATGAAGAAAGCGGTGGCTGGAGAGTCGCCCGGCCGCAAACTCTCGCGGAATCCGACACGGTTCTCGACCTCTATTTTGCGATGAAGGCACAGCGCTTCCGAAAGATGGGAATCCGTGATCCTTTCGCCGATGAGAATGTGCGCAATTTCTTCAAAGCTTTATTCGGCGAAGAATTGGCAAGGGGACAGAATCTGAATGAACTCCGCTTTCTTGAAGTAGGCGGAACCGTGCGTTCAATCATCGGAAAACTGTTCGGCGATACAGGCCCTACCGTCGAGTTCGCCGCAATCGCAGAAGACGAGCTGATGACGGCAAGTCCGGGTGAATTTCTCTTCTTCGAGGATATCAGCCACAGTTGCGGTGAAGGCCATTCGATCTACAGTTTCGGTATTGGTGATGAGCCGTACAAACGCGAGTGGTGCGATCTCGAGTTTACGATCTATGACACGCTGATACCGCTTTCCACCAAAGGGAAACTCTTCACAGCGCTGCAATCAGCCCGCAATACGATTGCAGGAAGTATCAAGCGCAATCCGCACCTTTGGGGGCTTGCCAAGACACTGCGCAGCAGGTTCGCAAAAAGGTAGAGAGTGTTAGCAATCTGATTCAGGAACGCCACCTAAAGCACTGTTCCAGAATCAGATTCGACAATCAGGCAGTTTCGTCCATCAGAATGACAACGTCTTCATAACCACCCTGATCGAGATCGAGAGCAGCCAGCGCAACGCCCTTATCGTCCGGATCGACGATACTCATCACCACGGCAGCAGGTCCATCGGCAATGCGTCGGATTTGTTCCGAAGATGAAGGACCGCATTCCACAACGACAAAATCATAGACCGTTTCCAGTGCGTCCAGAATGAGCGGCAGGCGATCAGCAGAACGCATGGCGGTTTCAGGATCAGCCTCGCCCAGCGGAACCACATGAGCCTGCGAGAACCGGTCACTGTGGATGACCTCATTGAAGCGGCGCTCGCCGGACAGAAGATCGGTAATGCCCGGCAGATGAGTACCGTCCAGCATGGCAAGCCCAACGGTTCCCTGTGCGGTCATATCCACGAGAATTGCACGTTTGCCACGGTCGGCGAATTCACGCAGCAGACGCACTGTTCCTGCCGATGCCTTATCGCCCTCGGGAGAGACCACCACGATACGTTTCAGCTTTCCGCCCGACAGAAGATCGGCAACAGCTTCCACACCATTTGGATTGCGTGGTTTCGTCTGACGCTGCCCGATCTCACTTTGCTTGATCTCACCTTGCTTTACCATGGGAAACTCCTCCACGGATTTCCTCGTTTCGGAAACCGGCGGCTTCGCCGCAAACGGCATAGTCCATGAACGGCGTGGCGCTGCAATTGTTTCCTCGGAAACGCCATCACGGCGTTCGGTACGGGACGGCGGCACGGCAGCCGCTTCCACAGCGGCGGCAATGACCGGCATTTCGATTTCCTCGACGGCAGCAATCCGCTGGCCATCCGCAGTCACGAATGCACGCCCGCTGAACAACTCACGCAAGAGAACGAAAATCGACAGCAAGAGCAGGCCAGCAGCAAAAGTTGAGCCGACAATCGGCAATATCATTGGATAATAGGGCACCGCCGGTGCTTCGGCGGAAGAGAAAACCCGAGCATCAACCGGCACATAATTGCGGTCGGTGCGCGACGCGGCTTCGCGATAGCGCGTCAGATAGGTTTCAAGAAGCTGACGCTGTGCCGTCGCCTCGCGCTCCAATGCGCGCAATTCAACTTCCTGATCGCCGGCCTGTGCTGCCTGTGCTTTCACGCGGTTGAGTTCACGATTGAGTTCGTCCTCGCGAAGTTTTGCTGCGGAGACTTCGTTGTCGAGGCTTGCAACAAGCTTGCGGCCTTCGATCCTGATCTGCTGGTCGAGATCGGCAAGCTGCGAACGCAATGCCTTGATCCGAGGATGGCCCTCCAGAAGTGTCGTTGAAAGATCGGCTATCTGGGCGTTAAGTTGAATGCGTCTTTCGGCAAGACGCTGCATCATGCCGGAAGCAACGACGTCCGGCAGCGTGTCGATGGGAGCGCCGGAGGCCAGCGACTTACGAATGCTTTCCGCCTTGGCTTCTGCCGAAGCGCGGCTGGTGCGAACCCGCGTCAGTTCGGTTGAGACCTCAGAGAGCTGCTGTGTCGCTATCGTGCTGTTGCTCTGGCCGGTCAGGAGCCCGCGCGAAGCACGATAATCCGCAACCTTCTTTTCCGCATCGCGGACGCGGTTGCGCAGGTCGTCAATCTCGGGCGCGAGCCAGCCGGTAGCATCGTCGTTCGACTCCAGCTTCGCGGCCTGTTGAAACAGGATGTACTGATTGGCCAGCGCATTGGCGACGTTCTTGGCCGTCTCAGGGTTTGCCGAATTATATTGCACAACGATGACGCGCGAAGCGGTAACGGCAAAAACCTGCATGTTCTTGCGCAGCTTCTGTAGAACACGCTCTTCCGGGGTCAGTCGTGCGGGATCAGTGCGCATGCCAAGCATGATGAGAACGCGGGTCCACGGCTTCACTTCCGTCGTCGTGAAGGTTTCATTGCTGGTCAGCTTGAGTTCGTCGGAAACTTTCTTGAGAAGATCACCGGACGAGAACACCTCAACCTGGCTCTTCACACCTTCGGCGTCAAAGACAGGCCGCTCGGCAGCTGT
This sequence comes from Brucella tritici, assembly GCF_008932285.1. Taxonomy (NCBI): domain Bacteria; kingdom Pseudomonadati; phylum Pseudomonadota; class Alphaproteobacteria; order Hyphomicrobiales; family Brucellaceae; genus Brucella; species Brucella tritici. Next base: position 139,985 of record NZ_WBVY01000001.1, on the reverse strand, counting down.
TTCGCCATTCGGGCGGGTATAGATGGATTCGCGGGCCTCGATCATGATGCGCGCTTCAGCGCGATAATCCGGCGTCAGAAGAAGGCAGATGGCCCACGCAAGCGCCGCCATGAGAAGTGCGCCAACGACAATGAACAGCCAGTGACGGCGCAGGCTGGAGAACAGCGCGCCGATATCAATATCTGCGTCCCTTGATAACGGATCGACTTCTGCCATTCCCCATTCTCCATGGACTTCGCGAGTGCGCTTGCGCGCGTGATCGCTCTCGCCCGCGTGGGGTAAAGCACCCCCGAATCTGGAGCGCGTTTCGATCTGATTACATCAGATCGGCGCTCTACACGTTTCTTTTCAAAGCGCATCTTGTCCGAAAACCGCTTCACACTTTTCGGGATGCGCTTTACTGGAAAGTAAAGGAACAAGGTAACCAGAGGGTTAAGCAGGGCAAGTTCCCAACAGTTGGCGAACCGTAAAGATTTTGCGCCAAACCCTGTCTTCTTTACCAGCCATTAACCCTAATCAATCGATAACGCTTGCAACCGATATTCGTAATCGCGCTGTCAGTACCGCGTCGATTGCGTTCGTAAGAAATATTGCTTTTCGGAAGAAACCGAGGCGGAAGATGACGGCGAAGACAATTCATAACAAGCGCAAAGGCCACGCTCTGCTCGTGGCGCTCGGCCTTGCCGCCATGACGCTTTCCGCCTGCTCCAGCTATCGCCCTGCCCCGCCTGCTTTCCACGAAGCGCTGAACCAGCCTTATATGCTGGATGCAGGTGATCGCGTGCGCATCACGGTTTTCGAACAGCCGAGCCTCACCAATACCTATAGCGTCGATCAGGCAGGCTATATCGCCTTCCCACTCGTTGGCAGCATTCCGGCACGTGGCAAGACATCCAAGCAGCTTGAAGGCATCATCGCATCCAAACTGCGTGGCGGCTACCTGCGCGACCCCGACGTCAGCGCGGAAATCGACCGCTATCGCCCGATATTTGTGATGGGTGAAGTCGGCGCCGCTGGCCAGTATTCCTATGTTCCGGGCATGACCGCGCAAAAGGCTATCGCCGCTGCTGGTGGTTTCAGCCCACGTGCCAATCAGGAGAATGTCGACATCACGCGTCAGTTCAACGGCAAGGTTCTGACCGGTCGCGTGCTGATTTCCGATCCTATCCTGCCGGGCGACACGATCTATGTGCGCGAACGTCTGTTCTGATGGCGATTGATGGCTGATGACACAAATGTCTCCCCACTGCGTATCGTCCACTGTTTCCGCGAACCGACCGGCGGGCTTTTCCGCCATGTTCGCGACCTTGTGGACCTGCAGGCGGGAAAAGGCCACGCAGTCGGCATCGTCTGCGATGCAACGACCGGGGGGCCGCGTGAAGACGCGTTTCTGGAAGAATTACGGCCAAAGCTCGCACTCGGCCTTCATCGCATTGCCATGCAGCGCCACGTCGGACTGGGCGACGCAGCGGCGGCATACAAAGCATATCGCATCATCAAGAAATTGCGGCCGGACATATTGCACGGACATGGCGCCAAAGGCGGTGTCTATGCACGTTTGTTCGGCTCAGTCTTACGGGTTTTTAAGTCTCGCGTAGCCCGTATCTATTCACCGCATGGCGGTAGCCTGCATTTCGACCGGAAGACGCGCCGCGGCGGCGCCGTCTTTCTGGTCGAGAAAATGCTGGCTCCGATGACCGACGCGGTGATGTTCGTTTCCAACTTCGAAAAGCGTATCTATGAAGAAAAGGTAGGGCGGCCCCATGGCCTCCATGCCGTCGTCTACAACGGCTTGGCCGAAGACGAGTTCATACCCGTCGCTGACGCAACCGATGCCAGCGATTTTCTCTTTGTCGGCACGATGCGCGAACTGAAGGGACCCGACCTGCTGATCCGGGCCCTTGCGCGCCTACGCGACCAGCACCAGCGCAGTTTTACCGCAACGATGGTGGGTGACGGCGCGGAAAAGCCCGATTTCGTCAACCTGACCAACGAGCTTGGTATTTCCGCGCAAATCCGCTTTCTGCCCGGAATGGCTGCGCGAGAAGCTTTTGGTTTGGGGCGGATAATGGTGGTTCCATCGCGCGCCGAAGCGTTCCCCTATATTATTCTGGAGGCGCTCGCCGCCGGAAAGCCCGTTATCGCCAGCAATGTCGGCGGGATTCCAGAAGTGTTCGGGCCTCGTTCCTCGGTACTGGTGGAACCCGAGGACGAGGCACTTGCGAACAAGATGCTGGGCGTCGCAGATGATCCAGTTGCGTTTCGTGCCGCGATGCCGGATGCGATACGGCTGCACGAGCGTTTCAGCCAGCAATCCATGGCGCACTCAATCGAGACAATCTATTACGAAGCGCATCCGGACCGGGCCGTACCAGAAGACTAAGGGTTACTCCCCTCAGTCCACCATCGCAACGAAGGCTTCGGATGCAGATACGGACCGTTCGAACTTTGACCGAAACCCACCCCGCGCCGCAAAATAGATATAGTGGAACGCATCGGCCCGCCCGCCGATAAGCGAGATGTCCTCGCGTTGCCATTCCCAAGGCAGCATGTCGAGCTTATCTTCGAACGGGTCTGATATGGTTGCCGACCAGAATGCGGCAATACCATTTGGCTTCAGCGCCCTTTTCACCAATCTCAGACCATCATCTTCATAGATGGCTCCGTTGGCCGCGCGAACTGTAAAGTCAGGCCCATTATCAGTATCCATCAATATGGCATCGTATTGGCCGGGTTCGGCGCGAAGAACATCCATAACGTCAGCGACCCGAACATCGACACGCGGATCGTTCAATGGATGACTGCCAAGATGGCCGATATAGGTCCGGTTCCAGTCCACAATCTCCGGGACGAGTTCGCAAACCGTCACCCTGGCATCAGGTCCGAGCAAATCAAGAGCCGCCCGAAGGGTAAAGCCCATACCGAGCCCGCCGATAAGCATATGCGAAACCTGCCGCCCGTGCAGGCGAAGCGACCTTTCAGCCAATACGGTCTCGGACTGGAAATTGACGTTCGACATCAATTCCAGGCCGTTATAGCGAATTTCATAAATGTGATCGCGTTTTCGCAACAAAATTTCATCGCCGGCATGATTGCCCGCTCTAGCCAGTTCGGCCCAGATAGTCATGATCAACCCTAGAGCGCCCTCCAAAATAGCAGAACGGTTGGATAAAGCGCATTAAAACAAACAGTTAATGCGACCGGCTAGGTCGCAGCGTGAATTGCTCTCATCAGGATTTTTTGGGTCGCTGTGCGGTCAGGCGCGCAGCAACCCCATGACATCGTCCGATCTGGTGCCGATCAGAAGTGGAAACAAAGCTGGCCTGTTGGCGGCAACATGTACCGAACAGTTCGACGGCAAAATGCCGCTTGCAGCTTTTTCTTCCAACGGTTTCATATCACTGTCCTAGGCAATATAATCATGCAAGGCAAGCTTTGCATCGGCTTGGATTGCGACAACTGGCGTCGCTCTTTCCCGTCGTCAATGCTATAGCTGTACGGGCATCAAACATGTTATTTTAGCCGTTACTAACAGTAACGGTTTTCGACCGAGTATTTAATTGAGTGTTTACCTAAGTCAAAAGCTTGCCATGCGATGTTTATATTCTGCTTAGGACTCTCGGTCTAATTACGAGGCTATCAATTTACGATCAGGGGCAATGTTGTGCGAGACAATGATGCGCTTTCTCCTTTTGGCCGCAAAGCCATGGAAGCCAGCAGCAAGCCAGATTCCGGGCCAGATTCCAAACCGCGCGGTCCGGTAGAGCTCAGTCCACTGGCGCGCCAGATGGCCGAGCAATATCAGCGCGATACGTTTTCGCCGCTGATGTTGAGTGGCGTCATGCGTATGGCGGAGTTTGGGATTGTCTTTTTCTCCGGCATTCTGAGCTTCCTGTTCTATGTCGGTATCCGTACGCATCTGATCTTCTATTACCCGCTCATCATGGTCGCTGGCGGCGCGCTTTTTGTCCTGCTGATGGAAATCAACGATGGCTATCAGATCAACGTGCTGCGCAGCCCGGGTCGATATCTGCGGCGGCTTTTTATCAGTTGGGCAGCCGTGCTCGGCACCCTTGCCATTGCCGGTTTCCTGCTGAAAGCTTCGTCCGACTTCTCACGCGGCTGGTTCCTGTACTGGGCACTCAGCGCCTGTGTGCTGCTATTGATTTCGCGTGTTTTCATCGCATGGAAGATCAAGCGCTGGGCACGTAATGGCACGATGGAGCGCCGCGCCGTCATCGTCGGCGGTGGTCCCAATGCAGAAGCGCTCATCCGTTCGCTCGAGCAGCAGCCCGACAACGATATCCGTATCTGCGGCATCTTCGACGACCGCGATGACAAACGCTCGCCGCCTATTGTTGCGGGCTACCCAAAGCTTGGCAATATCAATGAGCTGATTGAATTTGCACGTATCGCTCACATCGACATGCTGATCGTGTCGCTCCCGATCAGCGCCGAAGCCCGCGTGCTGGCTCTGTTAAAGAAGCTCTGGGTTCTCCCGGTCGATATCCGGCTGTCCGCGCTCAACAATCACCTGCGCTTCCGTCCGCGTGCCTATTCCTATGTCGGCGCGGTGCCGATGCTGGATATTTTCGACAAGCCCATCAATGATTGGGATTCAGTCGCCAAACGCATCTTCGACGTTGTCTTCAGCATTTTGGGCATCATTCTTCTGTCGCCGATCATGATCGGCACGGCAATTGCCATCAAGCTCGACAGCAAGGGTCCTGTGATTTTCAAGCAGAAGCGGCATGGCTTCAACAATGAAGTCATCAATGTCTGGAAATTCCGGTCCATGTACACCGAGATGTGCGACCCGACCGCCAAGCAGGCCGTTACCAAAGACGATCCTCGCGTCACCCGCGTCGGGCGCTTCATCCGCAAGGCCTCCATCGATGAGCTGCCGCAGTTCTTCAATGTTCTGGCTGGTTCCTTGTCGCTGGTCGGCCCGCGCCCGCACGCGGTCGCAGCTCATTCGCATAATGTGCTCTATAACGAGGTGGTCGATGGTTATTTCGCGCGTCACCGTGTGAAGCCGGGCGTTACCGGCTGGGCGCAGATCAATGGCTGGCGCGGCGAAATCGACAATGAAAACAAGATCCGCATGCGCACGGAATTCGATCTTTATTACATCGAAAACTGGTCGCTCTGGCTTGATCTCAAAATTCTGTTCCTGACGCCGGTACGGCTTCTCAACACGGAAAACGCCTATTGACCAGCGTGGCACAGCGGTTTGACGGCAATTCGCGTCCAGCCGTAGTGCTGGCCGCGGATGTATCGCGCAAACGCGCGCTTAATCGTCTTATCGTCAATATTGCAATTGGCTTCGGTGTTTTTCTACTCGGTTTCGTGATGAGCGAGCCGGCCCCTTATGAACTCTATATGGTTGGCCTGATTGCGCTGGCATTGTTGTTCGGGCTGCGATTGACCCGCACCAGCCTTGTGCTGCTGGCGCTCCTTGTAGTGTTCAATTTCGGTGGGATGATTTCAGTCATGCAGATGGCTGACGTCAAGAAAGCCCCACTCTACATTGCCGTTTCGCTGTTTCTGGCTTTCACGTCGGTATTCTTCGCCGCTGCCATCGAAGGGGACTATCGGCGTTTAAAGACCATATTCAACGCCTATCTTCTTGTCGGCGTGCTTTCTTCCGTCCTCGGCATTGCCGGTTATCTCGGCCTTTTTCCGGGCGCAGAAATCTTCACGCGCTACGGACGTGCGCAGGGCGCATTTCAGGACCCCAACGTCTATGGACCCTTCCTGATATTGCCCCTGACCTGGACGCTTTACCGCATCATGCGCGGCAGTCCGCGTGATGTCCTTGTCTATCTGCCTTTCTGCGGCCTGCTCACGCTCGGCGTTCTTGTGTCCTTCTCGCGTGCGGCATGGGCGATGGTTCCTCTCTCCTTCGCCATCCTGTTCGGCATCTTTTTCCTGCAAAGCAACAGCAATCGTTTTCGGCTACGCCTGATGGTAATTGGCCTGCTTGCTGTTGTAACAATTGTTCTCGCGATCCTGATTATTCTGCAAATTCCCGGCGTCGGCGATTTCTTCCGAGAGCGCGCACGCCTCGAACAAAGCTATGACAGTGCAAGACTTGGACGATTTGCGCGGCACTGGCTTGGAATGATCCTCGCTACACAACATCCGCTCGGCATCGGCCCGCTCGAATTTGGTCCGATGTTCGGTGAGGATACGCATAATATCTGGCTCAAAGCCGTACTCGACTATGGCTGGATCGGCTTCATCGCCTTTCTGACGCTGACATTCCTGACACTCGGGATTGGCTTCAAGCTTGTACTTCGCAATCGTCCCTGGCAGCCATTTCTTCTCGTTGCTTACGCGACCTATCTCGGACATGTCCTGATCGGCAATGTCATCGACACGGATCACTGGCGTCACTTTTATCTGCTTTTCGGGATTATCTGGGGTTGTGCAGGGCTGGAATACAAGTATCAGCTTCTACCCAAGCAAAAAGACCCATCAGGAGAGCAGCATTTTGCAGTTCGCGATATACGCCGCAGCGGCCCTCTTTGAAATTGCCGGATGCTTCGCCTTCTGGGCATGGCTGAAGCTCGACAAGTCACCGCTTTGGCTGGCACCCGGCATGGTGTGCCTCGCATTGTTCGCCTATCTTCTGACCCTGATTGAAAGCAATGTCGCCGGTCGCGCTTATGCAGCCTATGGCGGCATCTATATTATCGCGTCGATTTTGTGGATCTGGTTTGCTGAGGGTGCCCGCCCCGACCGTTGGGATGTCGTCGGTGCATGTACGGCTTTTGCAGGAACATGCATCATCCTCTTTGCGCCTCGATCCTGATGGCTGAAACGATGCATGAATGTCATGTGCAATTTGCCAGTTTCGGCAAATTAGCCCTTGCGTGCCAAGTCGTTATAATCTACGGCTTTCCCCGGCTCGGAGCGTAGCGCAGCCCGGTAGCGCACTTGACTGGGGGTCAAGGGGTCGTGGGTTCGAATCCCGCCGCTCCGACCATTTTTCTTCCCCAAACCTTTATTTTCATACGATCTTTCCTTTGCACCGAAAGTGCAAATCGGATTAGCTCTGCCATGCATTGCATGGAGGAAAGCATGAAGAACGCCTTGATCACTGGCGGCAGTCGCGGCATCGGCCGCGCCACCGCTCTGCGCAGCGCGGCGCAAGGCTGGTCTGTAGCCCTGAACTACGCGGGGAACGAACAGGCAGCCCAGCAAGCGGTGACTGAGGCAGCAAAGCTGGGTGCGAAAGCGCTTGCGATCCGGGGTGACATATCCAGCGAAAGAGATGTTATCGCCATGTTCGACAAGGCAGAGGCTGATCTTGGTCCGCTGAAAGGTGTCGTCCTGAATGCCGGTATCGTGGCTCAAACCATGCCTCTTGCGGATATGAGCGCTGATCGTCTGAAAAACATGTTCGATGTAAATGTTTACGGCACCTATCTATGCGCCCGCGAAGCAGCGCGGCGCTTGCAGCCGGACAGTGCAATCGTCATCGTTTCATCCATGGCCTCGCGGCTTGGATCACCGTTTGAATATGTGGACTATGCCGGAGCGAAGGGCGCCCTCGATACGCTGACCACCGGTCTCTCTAAAGAGCTCGCGCCGAAAGGCATTCGCGTCAACGCGGTGCGTCCCGGCCTGATTGATACCGAAATCCATGCCAGTGGCGGCAATCCGGATCGCGCGGCAAGGTTAGGCGCCGGAACACCCGCTGGAAGAGCCGGCAAGGCGGAGGAAGTCGCGGAAGCCATTTTCTGGCTGTTGAACGACGCCCCCGCCTATGTGACCGGAACATTCATCGACGTTGCCGGTGGGCGTTAATCCTGAACCGCCTCGACCTATTTCTCGCGCAACTGATAGGTTTCCGCGACGTAGCGATAGCCCTCGCCTTCCCGCTTGAGATAGGCCAGCGCCGGAAACGGCATATGATAGCCGATGAACGGTAGCCTGTCGGTCGCGATCATGTCGAACATGCGTTTGCGGGTCTGGACGGCGGCTTCCTTGTCGATATCGAAGGAAACGTGCCATTCGGGCCGCTGCAACGTTATGACGAAATGGTTCGCCGTATCCGAAACCAGCATCAACGACTTGCCTCCCGTTTCGACCCGGAAAGCCAGATGGCCCGGCGTGTGGCCATAAGCTGCCACAGAATGAATGCCGGAAACGACTTCGCTGTCGTCATCCAGAAACGTCATCTTCTCGGCTAGTGGCTTCACGTTTTTGGCCACCATTTCGGCAACTGTCTTGGCGGGGCTGTCAAGCCTTGCGGGATCTGTCCAGAAGTCGAATTCCTTCTGTCCAGCAGCGTAACGCGCATTGGCAAAGGCCGGCTTGCCGTCCTCCATCAGTCCACCGATGTGATCGGGATGGAAATGGCTCAGCACTACCAGAGACACATCGTCCGTCTTATAGCCCGAAGCTTCGAGCGCGCTGGTCAATTTGCCCAATCCCGCCTTGCGGGCTCCTGCTCCCATGCCGGTGTCAAACAGGACAAGCTCCTTGCCCGTATTGATGAGTACCGGCGTGAAACTGTTGACGAAACGGTCGGTGGGCAGAAGATTTTCCTCAAGAAGTGCGGCGACCACTTTCGGGTTCTGATCCACCGCATATGTCTTTTCGGGCGCTTGGCCTGCCCTGCGTCCATCGGAAAGCGTGGTAATCTCGAAATCACCAAACTGAAAACGATGGAAGCCCGGATTTTCTACCTGTGACGGGGTTTTCACTTTGGAACTGCCTGTTTCGGCTGCGGCCTTGGTGAGTTCCAGAGGCGACAAGGCCAATCCGGCACCGGCAGCAGATGCTGTAACAATGAAATTACGTCTTGAGATGCTCATTGATCGATCTCCCGGCATAATCTTTGGATAAGATCGACAGGATACCCGAAAAAGCTCCCTGATACATGGGATGTGCGATCAAGTTTCTGTTGGCGCGACAAGGGCGGCATCCCTCTTGCCTCTCCGTTCAAGAATCACTATTTACAGGGCCGCGCGGGACGACCCGTGCCAGTGTTCGCATCGGGGACGGCCCCATAGGAGGGTGTCCTATGGCAGGGCCGATCGAACAATTCGCAATCAAGCCCATCGTTGAACTTGGTGAAATCGGCGGTCAGCCGATTGCTTTCACCAATTCGGCGCTCTTCATGGTGCTGACAGTGCTGGGCACAGCTGTGTTCATGTACCTTTCGGCCCGTCGGGCTGCCGTTGTGCCGGGGCGTTGGCAATCCTCTGCCGAGATTCTCTACGAATTCGTGTCGAAGACATTACGAGAGAACGCCGGTGAAAAAGGCATGACCTTCTTTCCCCTCGTCTTCTCGCTGTTCCTGTTTATCCTGTTTGCCAATCTGATTGGCATGTTTCCCTATGCCTTTACGGTGACGAGCCACATCATTGTGACCTTTGCGTTGGCCATGCTCGTATTCCTGACAGTTACGATCTACGGTCTTATACGAAACGGTTTCGGGTTCTTCCGGCTGTTCATGCCTGCGGGCGTGCCAGTCGTGCTGGCGCCTATCATCGTGCCAATCGAGATCATGTCCTATATCTCGCGCCCGGTCAGCCATTCGGTTCGTCTGTTCGCTGTGATGCTTGCGGGGCACATCACGCTGAAGGTTTTTGCGGGGTTCGTCATCGGTCTGGGCAGCCTGGGCACGCTTGGCATGTTGACTGCTGTACTGCCGCTGGCAATGACCGTCGCGTTGACAGCGCTCGAATTGCTGATGGCAGTCATTCAAGCTTACGTATTTACTATGCTGACCTGCATGTATCTCAACGATGCGCTACATCCGTCGCACTGATTACATAGTTCGCGGGAGGGACGGCCTTCCCGCTTTTTCAACGAACGGGACGGCCCGTTCAGAACCCTCGTGAGGGAGCATTAAAATGGCATGGCTTTATCTGATCGTGGCCGGAGTTCTTGAGGTTGTCTGGGCTTATTTCATGAAAAAATCGGAAGGCTTTTCCCTTCTGACACCGAGCGCTATTACCATCGTAACCATGATCGGCAGTTTCATTCTGCTGTCCATCGCCATGCGCAGCCTGCCGCTTGGCACGGCCTATGCAATCTGGACAGGCATTGGCGCGGTGGGTGCATTTGTGGTGGGCATCTTCATTCTTGGTGAGGCTGCAACCTTCTTCCGTGTTGCAAGCGTGACGTTGATTCTAGCCGGTATCATCGGGTTGAAACTCTCATCCAGCTGATCCAGTCGGCTAAAAGAAAAGGGAGGCAAAAGCCTCCCTTTTTTCATGCGATCCAAAGTCGATCAGCGCACCTGATCGAGAAGACGTTTGCATTCCAGAAGATCGAACAATGCCTCCTGCAAAAGCGAGCGGTTGTCCTTTGAAGGCCGCTTTCCATCAGCTCCGATGGGGCCATCTTCCTCGCCCTTCAACAAGCCGAAAAGTTTGCGCGCCGGTTGCGGCGCCTTGATGCCGCTCGGCAAAGCCATTTCATTGTCTGCCGCCTCTTCGGCAGCGCGCTTATCGGCGGCAGCTTGCTTCTGGCGTGTGATTGCCTCGATGGCCTGAACATCGCCATTGCCGAGCGCGATGATGAACTGCGCATTGTTTTCGCGGAGCAGGCGCTGCACGCCCTTGATCGTGTAGCCCTGATCGTAGAGCAGATGACGAATGCCCTTGAGCAATTCGACATCAAGCGGTCGGTAGTATCGGCGACCGCCGCCCCGCTTCATAGGCTTGATCTGGGTAAAGCGCGTTTCCCAGAAACGCAGCACATGCTGCGGAAGATCAAGATCATCCGCTACTTCACTGATCGTCCTGAATGCATCAGGGCTCTTGTCCATTCCACTTGCCCTTTCCAGTGGTTCAGGTTTCGCCGTTGCGGCGCAACCTCGCCGATCCAGATAGTTCAACTCGCTGCCAACGCGGACGCGTCTGTAACACGAAAGGCGCTTGTTACCATCGGATTTTAAAAGACGGGAGTTAACAAACTCCAGCGTGTGGAAAGACACGGCGCAAACGTCATTCAAAACCGGACGGCGTGCAACACGAACTCGTTCTGAAAAGCCAGCCGCTTTCCAGATTTCAATATCAGCGAAGCGATTCGCTCCGCTGAATCCATTATATAATATCAGAGCTTTATAAGCATCCCTTCACACATGGCCGAAGGTAGCGTGGCCAATTCGTGGCCACCCAGGTCAACAGCGACCGTCCCCTTGAAGGGGCTGGCGGTCGAAGCAACGTTCTCCGCGCATGGTCTCGAACCAGACGCAGAAAACTGTCAACGATTTGCAATGATGGTGCCAAAAACAAAATGCTGCCCGATGGGCAGCATTCTAGCAATTACTTCTGGCTTTTGGTTTCACGCTTCTGGTGTTCCTGCAGAATGCGCTGCTTGAGAACATTGGAAGCTTTGAAAGTCATCACACGACGGGGAAGAATTGGAACCTCCTCGCCTGTTTTCGGATTACGGCCAATGCGCTCGTTCTTGTCACGAACCTGAAATGTCGCGAAAGACGACAATTTCACGGTTTCGCCGTTGACGATAGCGTCACAGACTTCATCGAGGATCATCTCGACAAGAGCCGCCGACTCCGTTCTGGAAAGGCCTACCTTCCGGTAAACAGCCTCTGCCAGATCAGCTCGCGTGACCGTTTTACCTCCCATGACCGAACCTGCCTGGTTAGCGTTTGAACAGATAATATCCTTACGTGACAGGACGTTACACAAATAAAAGCGCAACGGTCAAGCCGCGAGTTCCCTCACGGCAGATCAAATTTGTCACTTACCAGCGCAACAGAACCGCGCCCCACGTGAATCCGCCGCCCATCGCCTCCAGAAGAACGAGGTCGCCCTTCTTGATACGGCCGTCCGCTACAGCGGTCGCGAGCGCCAGCGGAACCGACGCCGCAGAGGTGTTACCATGGCGATCCACGGTGATGACCACCTTGTTTTCAGCAATATTCAGCTTCTTGGCGGAAGCATCGATAATGCGTTTGTTGGCCTGATGCGGGACGAACCAGTCGATATCCTCAGCTGTAAGGCCGGTTTCCTCGAAGGAGGCCTCGATAACGTCCGTAATCATGCCAACGGCATGCTTGAAGACTTCGCGGCCTTCCATGCGCAGATGGCCGACCGTCTGAGTCGTGGACGGACCGCCATCCACAAAAAGTTTTTCCTTGTGATTGCCGTCCGAGCGCAGATTGGCGGCGAGAACACCGCGATCCGAGGTCAGCCCGTTGCCTTCGGCAGCTTCGAGAACCACCGCACCGGCACCGTCGCCGAACAGAACGCAGGTCGTGCGATCATTCCAGTCGAGGATGCGCGAGAAGGTTTCCGCGCCGATGACCAGAACCCGCTTCGCCATGCCGCCGCGGATATAGAGGTCAGCCGTCGTTATGGCATAGATGAAGCCGCTGCACACGGCCTGCATATCGAAGGCAAAACCCTTGGTGATTCCCAGTTCGCGCTGAATTTCCACGGCACTTGCCGGAAAAGTATGGTTGGGCGTCGAGGTTGCCAACAGAACGAGATCAATATCGGTCGGCTGAAGACCGGCATTCTCGATTGCCGCGCGGGCCGCAGCCGCGCCGAGCGAAACTGTGGTTTCGTCATCGCCTGCGATATGGCGCTCACGGATACCCGTGCGCTGCACGATCCACTCGTCCGAGGTTTCGATAATACCTTCGAAATCGGTATTCTTCATGACCCGCTTCGGCAATGCCGAACCGATACCCCGCACGACAGATCTTATCATCTCTTATTTCCTGTCCTTACATGCGACCGGCGCGACGAGCATTCGCGCGCGCAGCCGTGAATTCTGGCCCTACACATATTCGGTAAAAGTTACTTCACCGCTTCGGCACCGAAAAAATAATCGGCAAACCGCAAATCTTATCCAATTCCGTCTTCCGCTTGGCGTTGCCGGAATTATGCCTTCGCAGCCTCGCCACCTTCATTCGAAACATGCGGATGACTGTGGTGGAAATGTGCCAGATCGGCTTCGATCTTTTCCAGAAGGCGATTTCTCACCATGTCATAGCCGACTTCCACTGCCGAGCAGAAGCCTTCGGCGTTCGCGCTGCCATGACTTTTGATAACAATTCCGCTGAGACCGAGGAAAACGCCGCCATTGACCTTGTTCGGATCCATCTTTTCACGCAGGCGGTCAAACGCGCCCTTGGCGAAAACATAGCCAATCTTGGCAAGCAGCGTCCGGCGCATGGCTTGACGCAGCAGTTCTCCCATCTGGCGGGCCGTACCTTCCGCGGCCTTGAGTGCGATATTGCCGGTGAAACCTTCGGTCACAACCACATCCACAGTACCTTTACCGATGTCGTTGCCTTCAACAAAACCGGAATAGGCAAGTCCGTCGAGCGGTGTGTCGCGCAGAATCTGACCTGCCTCCTTGATCTCGTCGAGACCTTTGACCTCTTCCGTGCCGACATTGAGGAGCCCTACGGTCGGTTTGCGCACCTCGAACAAAGCGCGCGCCATACCGGCTCCCATAACGGCATAATCGACAAGCTGACGCGCATCGGCACCAATAGTGGCACCAATGTCGAGCACGATGCTTTCACCGCGCAGCGTTGGCCAGATGCCCGCAATCGCCGGGCGCTCAACGTCCGACATCATGCGCAGGCAAAATTTGGACATAGCCATCAGGGCGCCGGTATTACCGGCAGAAATACACGCCTGGGCATCGCCGGTCTTCACCGCCTCGATGGCCTGCCACATGGATGATTTGCCCCGACCGGCGCGTAGCGCCTGGCTCGGCTTGTCATCCATGCTGATGGCAACCTGACTCGCGCGAAACTCTGATGCGGCCTGCAGTTTCGGGTAGCGTGCCAGCACGGGCTCCACCTGCGCGGGGAGACCGAAGAAAATGAAGCGAATGTCAGGATGGCGCTCAAGCGCCTTCGCTGCGCCGGGGATGACCACTTCAGGGCCAAAATCACCGCCCATCGCGTCGATCGAAATTTTGATCACTCTTGATTATTCCTGTGCGATCCCTGTCCCTGCCCTGCCTTTGCAGCAGACAGGTTTTCGGCGAAAATAGTGTTTTTGCGTTTCCGCACAACCAAATTCTATCAAACTCATCGTGAATTACGGCTTCTTCTGCCATTCTGAAAGCTTTGCAAACGGCGAAACGGGCTGCTCATCACCATCGTCGCCCCCGAAAACCTTCGGCTCACTCTCGTCAGTCAGCCCCGGCTTGCGGGGATATGGATCAATCGCGAGATCGAAGAATTCCTCCGCAATCGCACCGACATCGATCTTATCACCGACAAAGACTTCCGGACTGTCCGCACCTTCCGCATCGAGCAGCATTTCACCGCTTTCATCAAGCTGAATCCGAGCGAGCCGCGAATTTTCCGGCACGAAGATCGTATCAACCTCTTCAGCGACGCTGTTGGTCAGCGGCTCCAGTGTCACGACGCAGGATTGAACGATTTCCGCATCGATGCGACCGCGCACCCGGATACCGTCCTTTTTCCAAGGCGTAATCAGAAACTCTGCGGCAAAGGCATTCACGGCCTCAAGCCCATGGTCTGCCGCAAGCGCTGCGCGCTCCTTCTCATCCGTGCCTATTTTCACCGTTACGCCTTTTTGCGGCAGGTGAAGAACCGGAACAGGATAGGTGAGCGCCGGTTTGTCAGTCATTCTCATTGGCCTTTTCAGCATTGTTTTTTGGCGCAAAGTCCATCTTTGACGCGCATCTTGTTCCGAAAACCGTTTCACACTTTTCGGGATGCGCTCTCATCTGCATCCATATAGGAAATGTCGCCTGCCGCCAAAGCATCGTCTGCAATTTTTTGCAGGCGGTCGCGGCATCCGAAAACATATTCACTTAAATGGTGGGCATGTGGCCAGAATTCGAGGTCCGGGCGGATATTTCGCGTGAGTGCCGCAGCCAGCGCGTCGGCATCATTTGCATCCAGCGCCTCACCATAAGCCGCAACGCGCCCATAGAACATGCGCGCAAGCTTCTTCATACGCTTCGGCACCCCCTGATCGCCGATGCCGAGTTCGCGCAGCGAATGGTCGACATCCTTGAAAAACTCGTCCGCAATTTCCTGCGCCAGATCGGCAAGCGCCTTGTTTCCTCCCCTCATGCGGTGCAGGGCGAGAAAAATATGCAGCGAAAGCATTTCATAGCGGCCAAGCGGCGTATCAGGCACCTGAAATTGTGCATAAAACCGCTTTTGCCGCGCCGCCGCCACGATCACCTCGTAAACGCGAAGCATAATTGCCTCGTTTGCTTTCGATTTGCGGCGGAATAGTTGGAGAATCATGTCCGTACGACCGTTCCAGTTGCATAAATTAGCAAGGTGGTTTACCGAAGTTCACCCGACGGCGAAAGTGCCGCGCTGATCTAGAATGTATGGAGAGGTCTTTGTTGCAGCGATTTTTTCCAAGTGTACGCAAGCAGCGTACTCTTCTCGCCGGCACGGCAATTCTCGTCTCAGTGGCTCTTGCCGGATGTAACACTGCATCCACGCTCAATCCATCCGAAACGCTGACAGAGGGTTACGTGCTCGATCAGGGTGCGCTTGATTCGGTTCCTGTCGGCTCCAGCCGCGAGCAGGTGCTTCTGGCACTCGGTACGCCGTCCACCACCGCGACCTTCGACAATGAAGTGTTCTATTACATTTCTCAGAAGCGTTATCGCGCTGCGCAGTTCATGAAGCCGAAGATCGTTGAGCGGCAGATTCTCGCCATCTATTTCGACAAGGACGGCAAGGTCGAGCACATCGCCAATTACGGCCTGAAGGACGGCAAGCTGTTCGACTTCGTGTCGCGCACCACGCCGACAGGCGGCAAGGACCAGACCTTCCTCGGCCAGATCATTCAGGGCGTTTCCAAGGCCCCGACATCGTTGCCCGGCGCTGCAGGCGGCCCCAGCAACTGATCTGGATAATATCTTCAAAACAGAAAACCCGCCTTTACGGCGGGTTTTCTTTTTCAAGCGTTCATTCCATCAAGACATATGCGCCAGCACAGCCAACAGAAGAAGGGCTACGATGTTGGTGATCTTGATCGCCGGATTGACAGCCGGTCCGGCTGTATCCTTGTAAGGATCGCCCACCGTATCGCCTGTCACCGATGCCTTGTGCGCTTCTGAACCTTTCAGGTGCTTAACGCCATCGGCGTCCGTAAACCCGTCTTCGAAGCTCTTCTTGGCATTGTCCCATGCGCCACCGCCGGACGTCATGGAAATCGCCACAAACAGGCCGTTGATGATGACACCGAGAAGCGATGCGCCGAGTGCTGCAAAGGCCGCAGCCTTCGAGCCAGAGATAAGCAACACGCCGAAATAAACGACTATCGGCGCCAGCACAGGTAAAAGCGATGGAATAATCATTTCACGAATGGCCGCTCTGGTCAGAAGATCGACCGCACGGGCGTAATCCGGGCGTTCCTTGCCGGTCATGATCCCCGGCTTTTCGCGGAACTGGCGGCGTACTTCCTGCACGACCGCGCCCCCGGCCCGGCCCACGGCCGTCATCGCCATGCCACCGAACAGATAAGGGATCAGGCCACCGAAGATCAGACCCGCAACCACATAAGGGTTGGAGAGATCGAAGGAGACAGGTCCCATATCTGCAAAATAGGGATAGGTCTGCCCGTTGGCGGCAAAATAGGCCAGATCGTTGGAATAAGCCGCAAACAGCACCAGTGCACCGAGACCCGCCGAGCCGATGGCATAGCCCTTGGTGACGGCCTTGGTCGTATTGCCGACGGCGTCAAGCGCATCGGTAGCCTTGCGGACTTCCGGGTCGAGACCGGCCATTTCCGCGATGCCGCCCGCATTGTCCGTAACCGGTCCAAATGCATCAAGCGCTACGATCATGCCCGCAATGCCAAGCATGGCAGTGACGGCAATAGCCGTACCGAACAGGCCTGCGAGCTGATAGGTCGAGATAATGCCACCTACGATCACGATTGCCGGCAGCGCGGTCGATTCAAGTGAAACCGCCAGTCCCTGAATGACATTCGTGCCGTGGCCGGTGACGGAAGCCTGCGCGATGGAATTCACCGGGCGCTTGTTGGTACCGGTATAATATTCCGTAATCACGACGATCAGACCGGTCACTATCAGACCGATCAGACCACATATGAAGAGATTGGTGCCGGTAATGCTTTTTCCGGCCACGGTTCCGATTTCACCCCAGCCGATGGTCAATGTATTGGCAATGGCAAGACCGACAATGGAAAGCAGGCCTGTTGCGATCAGCCCCTTGTACAGAGCACCCATAATGGAGCCATCGACGCTGAGCTTGACGAAGAAAGTACCCACGATCGACGTAATCACGCAGGCCCCGCAGATCATCAGCGGATAGAGCATGACACTCGGCAGGACGTCCGATCCGTTGAAGAAGATTGCGCCGAGAACCATGGTAGCAACGACCGTCACTGCGTAAGTTTCGAACAGGTCAGCGGCCATGCCCGCACAATCACCGACATTGTCGCCGACATTGTCTGCAATCGTCGCAGGATTGCGCGGGTCATCCTCGGGAATACCTGCTTCTACCTTGCCGACAAGATCGCCGCCGACATCTGCGCCCTTGGTGAAGATGCCGCCGCCAAGACGCGCAAAGATCGAGATCAGCGAAGCGCCGAAGCCGAGCGACACCAGCGCATCGATAACGGTGCGGTCAGAGGGCGAGTAACCAAGCCAGACGGTGAGAATGAAATAGTAGACGGAGACGCCGAGCAGCGCGAGCCCTGCTACCAGAAGGCCAGTGATGGCCCCGGACTTGAAGGCCAGCTCTAGCCCTCCGGCGAGGCTGAGCGAAGCCGCCTGCGCAGTGCGCACATTGGCGCGAACCGAAACGTGCATTCCGATGAAACCGGTGACGCCCGACAAAACCGCACCAATCAGAAAGCCGATTGCGGCACTGATCGACAACAGATACCAAGCTGCCAGAAAGACCACGACGCCGACGATGGCAATTGTTGAATATTGTCTTGTGAGATAGGCTGAGGCACCCTCGCGGATGGCTTCAGCAATTTCCTGCATGCGCTGCGTCCCCTGATCGGCTGCAAGAACCGAACGGATCGCCCATATGGCGAAAAGAACGGAAACTACGCCGCAGGCAATGACGAGAACTAAGACTGCCACTCCCATTTGCATAAAGGCCAACTCCCATTGAGCGCATCCCGAAAAGTGTGAAACGATTTTCGGGAAAGATGCGCGGCCAATCAGACAATTGGAACGCCGATCTGTTGCAAACAGATCGAAACGCGCTCCACAGCTCGCGCCAGCTACCGTCAGACCGCGAGCCGCGATTGTCGGCAGGCAAATGCGCAGGATAGGCCCGAAAACCCCTCCCCGGACCCGATTGAGCGGCATGGAAGTGCCTGAAGCCAATACAAGATACCGGGCTTCTTCGGTATATTCACGTCTGGAACTTACGCCTAAAGCGGATCGCGATCTTTCAGATTCGCTCTCAGCGCTTTATGTCTCTGATTTTAGGCCTGTCGTTCCCGCAAAACCGCTACGCACTTTTGCGCGACATGCCTGAGAAATCAATCAATTGGCGCGATTCCTTGCATTTCAGCATTCTCAATGCCGCATGTCCAACATGCGAAACGGTTTAACAAACGTCAAGTCGTTCTTTGCCAGCGTACAATGAAAGAAGGGCTGCGATTTCTCACAGCCCTTCTTTCATCATTATTGTCGGGGAAGCCGGATCAGCGTGGTTTCACGCCGCGGCTCTCGCCACGAATGACAAACGCCAGGCGATCAAGCACGGCATTGACCAGCTTCGGCTCTTCTTCCGTGTAGAACGCCTTGGCGATATCGACATATTCGGACACGATCACAGCCGTTGGCACGTCTTTGCGCGTCTGCAATTCCCATGCGCCCGCACGGAGAATGGCGCGCAGGGTCGAATCGAGACGCGACAATGGCCAGTCTTCAGTCAGCGCCTGATGGATCATCGGATCGAGCTTAAGCTGTTCATCGACGACACCGGCCACGATCGCGCGGAACCATTGTGGATCGGCATCGAGATACTGAGTGCCATCCACTTCCTTGCCGAGACGGAACGCTTCGTACTCAGCCACCACTTCCAGAACACCGGTCCCGGCGACATCCATCTGATAGAGTGCCTGGACTGCGGCAAGACGGGCAACGCCGCGCTTGTTCGCCGTGCGTGGAAGATTAGGGGTCGGTCGGCCTTCGGTAGAAGAAGTCATGGTAATCAGACTCCGAACTTCTTGCGCAGGTCGATCATGGTCAGGGCGGCACGAGCGGCAAAACCACCCTTGTCCTTGTCTTCACGGCGAGCGCGAACCCACGCCTGCTCTTCGTTTTCGACGGTCAGAATGCCATTGCCGATAGCGATGCTTTCCTCGACCGCAAGATCGGTGAGCGCACGGCAGGATTCATTGGACACGATATCGAAATGATAGGTCTCGCCACGGATAACCGTGCCGAGCGCGACAAAGCCGTCATATTCCTTGCCGCCATTGTCTTCGCCATCGAGTGCGAAAGAAATGACCGCCGGAACTTCCAGTGCACCTGGAACCGTCACGACATCATAGGTCGCCCCTGCTTCATCCAAGGCTGCCTTTGCGCCATCCAGAAGCGCGTCAGCGAGATCATCGTAGAAACGCGCTTCAACAATAAGCAAATGCGGCGCATGCGCCTCGTGCTTGGACATAAGAGACTCCATGACAAATTTTGCGGACCGCAACGATTGCGGTCAACGCTCAAAATCGGGAAATGCTGTTACAGCTTTAGAGTTCTAGGCTCTAAGCCTATTTCTGATATTGCGCAAGCCTTGCTGCGTATCGTGCCAGCTGGTCAATCTCGATATTTACCTTGTCACCCGCTTTTCGCTCTCCCCAGGTCGTGACTTCAAGCGAGTGGCGGATGAGGAGCACATCAAACTCGTTTCCGTTGACGCCATTGACCGTCAGCGACGTTCCATCGAGGGCCACCGAACCCTTCTGGGCGATAAATGGAGCCAGTTCTTCCGGCGCGCGCAGGGTGAAGCGCACTGCATCACCTTCTTCCTTGCGCTCGACGATTTCAGCCTGTCCGTCGACATGCCCCGAAACGAGATGACCGCCCATTTCGTCACCAAGTTTCAACGAACGCTCCAGATTGATGTTTCGTCCGCTCTGCCATTTGGAGATCGTGGTCAGGCGCAGCGCCTCTTCCCACGCCTCAACCTCGAACCAGCGGGCATTCGTGCCCTTTTCCGGAAGCGCCACGACCGTGAGGCACACGCCAGAACAGGCAATCGATGCGCCAAGCTCGATCGTTTCAGGATCATAGGCAGTTTCGATACGCAGAAGAACGCCTTCATTCAGCGGCTTGATCCGGTCAACCTTGCCGATATCGGTGATAATGCCTGTAAACATCAATTCTTCCTTACATATTCCGCATAGGCATCGTCACCATAGCGAGCCTGCTTCAGAATTTTGAATTCGTCTGCGATATGGGTTTCTAGCCCGTCAACGGCAACCCCAAGTTCTGAGCCAATTTCAATCGGTGAACGGAAGATGGCAAGCCGATCTACAAGCCCTTCTCCGAGAAAGCTTTTGGCAACGCCTGCTCCACCTTCAACGAGAACCGAGGAAATACCTTGCGCCGCGAGATCGTCCATCAGTTCAGGCAAGGCAATGCGGCAGTCATGGGCTTCGGTTGCGAGGATGCGGCAACCGGTGGCCTTCAACTCATAACGCCGTTCCGGCGATACCTCCTCACCACAGGCAACCCACAAGGGTTGGGCATCGGCTGTCTGCACAAGTTTTGAGGAAAGGGGCAGACGCAGCCCGCTATCGAGCACGACGCGAACAGGCGAACGCTGTTCCAGCCCCGGCAGGCGGCAGTTCAAAACGGGATCATCAGCCAGCGCGGTTTCGATACCAATGAGGATCACATCGGTCTGGGCGCGCAGAATATGCGACTGCGCACGTGCAATCGGTCCCGTTATCGAGACCTGCCCTTCGCCCCGGCGTCCGATCATGCCATCGGCAGAAAGCGCAAGTTTCAGAATCACTTCCGGGCGCTTCTTCGCAGATCGATTCAGATAACCTGCAAGATCATCGGCAGCCTGTTCGGCGAGAATGCCCGGCACAACCTCAATTCCTGCCTCGCGCAGTATGGCAAACCCTTTTCCGCTGACCCGGTCGTCCGGATCCGTCGCGGCAACCACGACACGCGCTACCCCTGCCCGCACCAGCGCTTCCGCACAAGGCGGCGTGCGTCCGTGATGCGCGCACGGCTCCAGCGTCACATAGGCCGTTGCACCACGTGCCGCTTCTCCCGCGTCGGCTAGTGCCTGCGGCTCGGCATGGGGCCTGCCGCCCAATGCAGTGACACCGCGCCCGACGATGACGCCATCCTTGACGAGGATCGTACCAACAGAGGGATTGGTGGCGGTTAGCCCCTTGTGGCGACGAGCATAGCGGATCGCCGCTTCCATGAAGCGGACGTCATCCGCAGTTGCGTTCGAAGGCGGAAACTTGCTGCCACTCATGCCTAGGAGTCCAGATCGTCCTCGGTTTCAGCGACTGTCAGTTCGTCGATGACATTGTGGAAATCAACGGCCTTGCTGAAATTACGATAGACCGATGCGAAGCGGATATAAGCAATGTCGTCAATGCCTTTCAGCGCATCCATGGCCAAACGCCCGATTTCGTCGGATGTCACCTCCGCCTCGCCCGAACTTTCAAGCTGGCGGACAATGCCGGAAATGGCGCGCTCAACCCGGTCATTATCGACGTCGCGCTTGCGCAGCGCCACTTCGATGGATCGTGTGAGCTTGTCGCGATCGAAAGGAACCCGACGCCCGCTTTTCTTCACGACCATCAGGTCACGCAACTGTACGCGCTCAAAGGTCGTGAAGCGACCTCCGCACACCGAGCAGACACGACGCCGGCGAATGACGGCACCATCTTCCGCCGGACGGGAATCCTTCACTTGCGTATCTTCAGACTGGCAATAGGGACAACGCATGGAACACTTTCGATTTCAATATCGGCAATTTCAATTCCGGCAAGTTTGCACTGGCGACGAATGGCTCCTATGTGGGGATACCCCCATCCAAAACTCAAGAGCTTTGCCATCGACGGCCGATTCCCGGTCATCATAGCTCATAAGCGGCAAGCTACCTACCGGATGCGACAATGAAAAAGCCCCGCTCAACAGAGTTGAACGGGGCTTCATTTCAATCATGGAGACGGGCTTAACCCTGATAGCCATACATCGGGAAACGGTCGGTCAGGGCGATAACCTTTTCCTTCACGGCCTGTTCGACAGCGGCATTGCCTTCGTCGGAATTGGCAACCTTGAGACCATCGAGAACTTCGGCAATCAGCGAACCGATTTCCTTGAATTCAGCAGCACCAAAGCCGCGGGTCGTGCCTGCTGGCGTGCCAAGACGGACGCCGGACGTGACAAACGGCTTTTCAGGATCGAACGGAATGCCGTTCTTGTTGCAGGTGATGTTGGCGCGGCCAAGAGCAGCTTCTGCACGCTTGCCGGTTGCGTTCTTCGGACGCAGATCGACCAGCATCAGGTGATTGTCGGTGCCGCCCGAAACGATATCCAGGCCATTCGACTTCAGCTCTTCGGCCAGAGCGCGGGCATTGTCCACGACGTTCTTGGCATAGAGCTTGAACTCCGGCTTCAGCGCTTCGGCGAAGGCAACGGCCTTACCGGCGATGACATGCATCAGCGGACCGCCCTGAAGACCCGGGAACACAGCCGAATTAATCTTCTTGGCAATGTCGGCGTCGTTGGTCAGAATCATGCCGCCGCGTGGACCGCGAAGCGACTTGTGCGTCGTCGTGGTGCAGACATGCGCATGCGGAACCGGCGAAGGATGAACACCACCGGCAACGAGGCCGGCGATATGCGCCATATCGACCATGAGATAGGCACCGACTTCATCGGCGATCTCGCGGAAACGCTTCCAGTCCCAGACGCGCGAGTAAGCGGTACCGCCTGCGAGGATGAGCTTCGGCTTGTTTTCACGTGCCAGACGGGCAACTTCGTCCATGTCGAGCAGATGGTCGTCCTGGCGAACGCCATAGGACACGACATTGAACCACTTGCCGGACATGTTGACCGGCGAACCGTGGGTAAGGTGACCACCCGAATTGAGATCGAGGCCCATGAACGTGTCGCCCGGCTGAAGCAACGCGAGGAACACGGCCTGGTTCATCTGACTGCCGGAGTTCGGCTGAACGTTGGCGAACTCGGCGCCAAAGAGCTTCTTGGCGCGTTCGATGGCCAGCTCTTCAACAACGTCGACATACTGGCAGCCGCCGTAATAGCGCTTGCCCGGATAGCCTTCGGCATATTTGTTGGTGAGGATGGAACCCTGCGCTTCGAGAACAGCGCGCGAAACGATGTTTTCAGAGGCAATCAGCTCGATTTCATGACGCTGACGACCGAGTTCGTTGCGAATTGCACCGAAAATCTCGGAATCTATGTCCTCGAGGCTTGCATTGAAGAAAACGTCGGACGACGCATTCTTGGCGGCGGCGTTGGCTTGAGACATGTTTCACACCCTCCGGGTTAGCCGGTAAAAGCTATATGGATGAGGCGCATTATCACACTTGGAAGCACAAGGCCAATGGCCGCAAAGCGAAAAGCTTATTCCAAAATGCGGCAAACCGATTTGATAATTCAGCGGAGACGAAAAAGCCGTCCGAAACGGGTCCGGACGGCTTCGAAAACTCAAACTCAAGATAAGAATCAGGTGTCGGTGCCGAGTGCGAGTTCGGTCGCGCCATCCATCTTGTAGATGTCATCGCGGAACTGCACCACACCGTCGCCAGTGGACCAGGCGGAAATGTAGACAAAGTGCAGCGGAACCGGATCGGCAAGCTGGATCGGGGTGTTCGTGCCGGACTTGATCGTGCTTTCGATGTTCTGGCGGTCCCAGCCAGCAGTGTTTTTCAACAGCCAGACGTCGAGATCGCGCACGTTCTGGACGCGGACGCAGCCCGACGAGTCGAAACGCATGAGCTTGTTGAAGTAGCTCTTCTGCGGCGTGTCGTGCATATAGACCGCATACTGGTTGTGGAAATTGATCTTGGTCGAGGACATGGCGTTGATCTTGCCGGGGTCCTGACGAAACATCAGCTTCACCGCATCGTCCGTATTCCAGTCGATGCTTTCCGGCGCCACTTCCTGACCGGACTGGTCGTAAAGACGAATCTTGTTCTTCGCCAGATATTGCGGGTCTTTCCGCATCAGCGGAATGATGTCCTTCTGGATGATCGACTTCGGCGCGGTCCAGTAAGGATTGAGAATGACTTCGTGAATCTTCGAATTGAGGATCGGCGTCTGACGATCAATCTTGCCGACAACCGCCGTGTGGCGCTGCACCACGCTGCCGCCTTCAACGGCCTCGATGCGCGCGGCCGGGATGTTGACCATGACAAAACGCTGTTCCTGCATACCCTGATTGGCCAGAGGCGAAAGGCGTTGCAGATTGGTCTGGAGCTGTCCGAGGCGCGTATTGGCGTCCACATTCATGGCAGCATAAGTAAACTGCCCCATGACGCCATCGGCAGGCAAGCCGTGACGGGACTGGAAGCGCTTTACGGCAGCATCGACATAGGTGTCGAAAGAGCTGGAAAGCCCCGCTTCCTGCGGCAGGTCGCCGGAGATCATGAGACGCTTGCGCAGTGCCTGCACAGACTGGTCGGTGGCGCCGATCTGGAGCTTTGCATTGCCCGGAACGCTCGGCCAGCCGCCGCGACCGGCAATGTCGGTATATTGCGCGATAGCAGTCTGGAGATAGCCGACCGTCTGCGAGCTCAAAACCGGCTGGTTGGTCGCAACTCGCTGGCCACCCGTCGCACGGGCGTCGAACTGGTCAGCCCAGTTGCCGCGGCGTGACGATCCGATAACGTCGGTCAAAGCTTGTTGAGCGTAAGCCGAGGAAACCATGGCGGAGGCTGCCACGGAAAGGCCGGCGGTTGCCGCGCCGCGCAGGAAACTGCGGCGATCTACTCTGAAAGCATCGGCTGGTCTGTCGGTCTTGGTCATTTTGCTTAGTCCCAAAAGGCTAACCGCTCGCGCGGAATCTTCCCAGAGAATA
Organism: Brucella tritici; assembly: GCF_008932285.1. Taxonomy (NCBI): domain Bacteria; kingdom Pseudomonadati; phylum Pseudomonadota; class Alphaproteobacteria; order Hyphomicrobiales; family Brucellaceae; genus Brucella; species Brucella tritici. Next base: position 114,958 of record NZ_WBVY01000001.1, on the reverse strand, counting down.
TCAGCAATAGGTCAACAAGGCGATATCCGGATTGCAAGCAATGCAAAGCTGCTCGCTTATCCGAAATTCGATTTCGAGCCTATTCCTGACTGAAGGTGGCACAATATTGCCCGTGCCGTTTTAAAACGCTTATGTCGTTTTTTATGGCTTAATCATGTCGCATGGCCGGAATTTCAAGCCATGCGCCTTACGATTGGCAGCTTCACAGTACCTTATTCTTCTCAATGACAGCCTGTTGTGACAGTTCTGCAACTACTTAGAGCCGATATGCGATGCTGTCGTTCCAGAAGCGGTCGAGACGCTGCAGCGACTTGTTCATCGCCGTGAATTCTTCGACCTGAATGCCGCCGACCTGCTCGATCGAGGAGATATGGCGTTCGTAGAGCGAAGCCACCTGATCGGCAATCGCATTGCCCTTGTCTGTCAGGCTGACGCGTACCGAACGACGGTCGACGCGCGAACGCTGATGATGGATGAAGCCCATTTCGACCAGCTTCTTCAGATTGTATGAAACATTGGAGCCGAGATAGTAACCGCGCGAGCGCAGTTCACCGGCGGTCAGTTCGGAATTGCCGATATTGAAGAGCAGAAGCGCCTGCGTCGCATTGATGTCGCTCTGGCCATTGCGGTCGAACTCATCCTTGACGACGTCTAGCAGGCGACGATGCAGGCGCTCGACCAGCTGGAGAGCCTCCAGATAAAGCGAACGAAGTGCAGTTTCCGGTGTCGTGAGCGGAGCGGATATGTCCGTCTTACGCTGTGCGTTGATCATTTCTTTTGCCTCTCTGTCGGAGCCACATTTCATGAAACCATGATGCAGCTCTCTGTCCTGTTTTATGCGGTGTATTGTTCTCACCGTGTCTTGAGAGGAATTTAGGGGAGATGCATAAAATTCGACTTAAAAGTCAGCCTTAACAGTAACTTACCGGAGAGATTGCGCATTCAGGCTTAATGTTTGCTTACTCCGCGCCGTTTTTGAGGCTTGATCCGGATGCATGGTTTCAGTGCAAGAATCCCGGTTTTCCAGGCATTGGAACCGCGTGCCACATTAAACTTTCGTCATTTGAGAAGTAGCCGGATAATGACTAGATACCAGCCATCAACAATCCATTGGAGGGACCATGGCGCTTCGTCTTGCCCATTATTTCGTGGTTGGCGGGCTGTTAAGCTTTACCGGCTTTACGAGTTTCGCTCACGCGGAACCGGTTACCGCAGCTCCACAGATGACGATGTATAAAGACCCTTACTGCGGTTGCTGCGAGGGCTGGGCTGAACATATGAAAGCCGCTGGCTTCAATGTCACAGTGAAGGTCGAGGAAGCGATGGATACCGTAAAGGCAAAGTATGGCGTCGGTGCCAATCTTGCCTCATGCCACACGGCAGTCGTGGATGGATATGTCATCGAGGGGCATGTTCCAGCCGGTGCGGTCAAGCGACTGCTGGCTGAACGTCCGCAGGCTACGGGACTGACGGCACCCGGTATGCCGATGGGATCACCCGGCATGGAAATGCCAGGCAGCAAAGCCGATACCTATGATGTTCTGCTTTTCAAAGGCCAGATGACGAAGCCATTTGCCCGCTATGAAGGGACACAAGCGCTATAAAAGCTAGATCGGCAGGTTCGCACGGGCCTGCCGCCTCTTCTCGAAGAAGAGCAGAATGCGAAAAGCGATGAAAATGACGATACAAGCCGCGTTGAACCCCACAGTCAGCGGCTTGTATTCGAAATGTCGCGAAAAAACGGAATAAATGGCAATTTCGCCGAGCGCTGCCACAAACCAGAGCACAGGCCCCCACGGTGCGCGCATCCACAGCCCCGTCGCGGCAACGGGCATCAGCACCGCCAGAGCCACAACCGCTGTCTGCCACGGCCATGGCATGAGATCGAAACGCCAAAGAAGCCCCGGGTGAATCCCGATCAGCCTGATCCAGTAGAAAACGCCGCTGGCCAGCGCCACAAGAGCGAGTATCCGAACGAACCATGTGAAGGCCCATTCGGTTCCGCTCGGCTGGGTATGCTGGCGCAGCTCGTTCATATGCATCAAAAGGTCAGTTCCTTGTCACCCAGATTTGCAAAATAGGCATTGACCTGTTCAGGCTTCACTTCATCGAGCGTTGCCGGTTTCCACGCGGGCGCACCGTCCTTGTCTATAAGCAATGCGCGAACGCCCTCATAGAAATCGTGCGCTTCCAGCATGCGGTTGGCAATGCGGTATTCCATGCGCATGCAATCATCGAGATCGAGCGGGCGACCATCTGCAATCTGGCGGAAAGTCACCGCGACACTCGTTGGCGAGCGGGTGGCGATCACCTTCACGATGTCCATCGCAGCCTTGTTGCCCGCTTGCGCTTCTTTTTCCAGAGCAGCCATGCAATCGCCAAACGTCGCGCCTGAAAAACATTCAGCGATGATCTGGCGCGTTTCGATAGAGGTTTCAAAATCGGGATACTGGCTGCGCGTCAGTGCCGCGTCGATGTCGGCGGTTGCGATGATGTCTTCGCGCAAATCATGCAGATCGCTTGCAGCTACGCCGTGTGTTGCAATCCCGCTTTGCAGGCAGTCGCCCCAGCGAATGCGGTTACCGGTCAACGCCAGATAATATCCGAAATTGTCGTGAAGATGGGGCAGGAAAGCACTGCCGCCGACATCCGGGAAGAAGCCGATGCCGGTTTCCGGCATGGCAAACATGGTGTTTTCCGTCACGATGCGATGCGAACCGTGAACGGAAATACCCGCACCGCCGCCCATGACAATCCCGTTAATAAGCGAGATATAGGGCTTTGGGAAACGGCCAATACGTGCATTGAGCCGATATTCGTCGCGGAAGAATTCGTAGGCAGGCGTTCCGGCCTGACCGGCCTTGTAGGCAGCAACGACATCGCCGCCCGCACAGAATGCACGCCCCTCGCCTTCCAGAATCACGCAGGCCACTTCAGGATCGTCTTCCCAAGCCTGCAAGGCGCGGTCGAGCGCCAAAATCATTTTATGCGTGAGCGCATTGAGAGCTTCGGTTCGCGTAAGCTTCACAAGCCCCGCTTTTCCCTTGCGTTCAAAGCTGATTTCGCTGCCACCGCCGAAGTCAATCTGCATATCCTGTCTCCCGTTCCATCAAATGGGTAGAAAGTGAGACGCCCCGCGTCAATCCTGCACAGGTCAATGTTCTTGGTTTCATCACTTTTCCCATGATAAACGGTGCGCATCCGATGCTAGTGGATTGAATTTGACGTTTGATACCCGTCCGATATTAATCCCGTTTCAAACGTCAAATTCGAAAAATCCACTAGATACATAAAGTTACTAGTGGTCTTTTTGATTCCGACATTTGCTCAGCGCTTATATCCGAGGGATGCAAATGTCTGAATCAGACCACTAGCCTTGAGACTTCATATTCCAAGGCGTCAATTCTCGGGAATAGTTTCATGACTGATCGCCAATCCAAATATCTGCCCACCAATATCAGCCAGCATGTCGATGACGTTACCGGCAGCAGACGTCTGCGCCGCATGCGCAAGGCCGACTGGTCGCGCAGGCTGGTACAGGAAACCCGGCTGACGGTCGATGACCTCATCCTGCCGTTCTTCCTGACCTACGGAACCGGCGTGGCGGAGCCCGTGGACGCAATGCCCGGTGTTGAACGTCTTTCGGTCGATATGGCTGTTCGCATGGCGGAAAAAGCCGCCAAGCTTGGCATTCCTGCCATCGCCCCCTTCCCGCGCGAAAAGCTGGAAGTGAAGACCGAGGACGGCGCCTTTGTCGCAAGCCCGGACAATCTGATCAATCGCGCCGTGCGCGCAATCAAAAAGGAAGTGCCTGAAATCGGCATCATCACCGATGCGGCGCTCGATCCCTTTACCACGCATGGCCATGACGGCATCCTGCGGAACGGCGAGATCGTCAACGACGAATCGGTTGCCATGGTGGTTCGCGGTGCTCTTTCGCAGGCTGAAGCCGGTGCGGATATCATCGCGCCTTCCGATATGATGGACGGTCGCGTCGGGGCTGTGCGTCAGGCGCTGGACGAACATGGGTTCTGTCACCTGCCGATCATGTCCTATGCCACCAAATTCGCCTCGGCCTTCTATGGCCCTTATCGCGATGCCATCGGCACGCAGGGACTGCTCAAAGGCGACAAGAAAACCTATTATCTTGATCCGGCCAATCCGGAGGAAGCCGTGCGCGAGGCCGAGCAGGATGTTGCCGAAGGCGCGGATATGTTGATGGTCAAGCCAGGCCTGCCCTATCTCGATATCATCCATCGCCTGAAAAGCGAGTTCCGCCTGCCCACCTATGCCTATCAGGTGTCGGGCGAGTACGCGATGATCAAGGCTGCTGGCATCAATGGCTGGATCGACGAAGAAAAAGTGATGATGGAAAGCCTTCTGGCGTTCAAGCGTGCCGGTTGTGACGGAATTCTTACTTACTTCGCAATCGAAGTGGCTGAAAAGCTTAAACAGCAAGGCTAAACGGCGGGTCCTTTCGGCGGGAAATCTTCAAATTTCCTTGAAACCGCCGGTTTTGGTTCCCATGTTGATGCCTGTTCCGCTGAGGTAGCGGGACAGCGCCGGTTGTCACACTCCCCCGGACGCTTCCTTGGAAACGACTGGAAGGAAAAATGTCCGACCATATTCTGCACGGCGAAGTCATGGGACCGCGTTATGAAAGCCGCGCATTCTTTGAAGGCGTGCGCACGCGCCGCATTATGGCTTTTCTTATCGATTACCTGATTGTCTTTCTGCTCTGCATTCCGGCAGCAATCGTTATTGCGATCCTCGGAATCATTACGCTGAGCCTCGGCTGGATGCTTTACGGCATCATGTTTCCCATGGTCGCGCTGTTTTATGTAGCCCGCACTCTGGGCGGACCGCAGCAGGCCACCAAGGGCATGCAGATGATGAACATCAAGCTCGTCCGGCTCGAAGGCAGCACGGTCGATCCGATGCTCGCTATCGTTCACACAGTCCTGTTCTGGGGTCTCAATGTGGTGCTGACGCCGCTGATCCTGCTCGCTTCGCTGGTTCTCGACCGCAAGCGCACGGTGCACGATCTTCTGCTTGGCACGGCTGTCATTCGTTCAGATCGATAAGCCTATAGAGCTGGATCGACGCATCCGTTTTCCGAAAATCGATTCCGAATTTCGGGTTGATGCTTCAGATCAAAAAAATTCAGAGCCGGCTGCGCAAAATGCCTATTGACGTTTTGTGCCGTCGGCTCAATCCTTAGAGACAGTATCGTGATGGTTTTGCCAGAGCATTTCCAGCAAAAGTGCGAAGCGGTTTTGCGTAGGAAAATGCGTCAAAGCGAGTAAATTAAGCCATTTCGTGGATATTGAATGACCCATCAACCGCAACAGTCTCCGCAGTTCTTTCTGACAGCTCCTTCGCCCTGCCCTTATCTTGAGGGTCAGATGGAGCGAAAAGTCTTTACGCATCTGGTCGGCGACAAAGCGAACGAGATCAACGATCTTCTGACCCAAGGCGGTTTCCGCCGTTCCCAGAACATTGCCTATCGTCCGGCCTGCGAATTGTGCAGGGCATGCATATCCGTTCGCATCCTGGCCGGAGAGTTCAAGATGACGCGCAACATGCGCCGCGTCTGGACACAGAATAATGACCTGATCGGGCGCGTGCACAAGGCACAGCCCAGCACCGAACAATATGCGCTTTTCCGCGATTATCTCGATGCACGCCACCGTTCCGGCGGCATGTCGGACATGACGGTCCTCGACTATGCAATGATGATCGAGGATACGCATGTGAATACGCAGATCATCGAATATCGCAAGCGCGGCCCGGAAAGCTTCATCAGTGCCAAGGGCGACGGTGAGCTGATCGCTGTAGCACTCACCGATGTTATGGCCGATGGCCTGTCGATGGTCTATTCGTTCTTCTCACCGCATATGCATGACCGGTCGCTTGGAACCTACATGATCCTCGATCATATCCAGCGCGCCCATGCCGCCGGTCTGCCGCATGTCTATCTCGGCTATTGGGTCGAGGGATCACGCAAGATGCAGTATAAAATCCGCTTCACTCCGCAGGAGCATCTGGGGCCCCGCGGCTGGCAGCGGTTTGAGGGTTAGACATAAAAAGCGGCGAAAGCCGCTTTTTTATTGAGCCGTTTGCGCAGTATCTGAATCAAAAAGCGGCAGGCCGTGGCGAAAATGGTGATTTCGAGAACCGGAGCGCAGCGTACATAAAGGTACGTGAGTACCGGAAGCACAGAAATTGCCATCTGCAGACCGGCATGGCGACTTTTGGATCAGGCACTTAGAACTTGCCTGAACGCGGAAAGCCCTTCGGCACCAGACGGCCCGCAGAGGCGCGCGCGCCGATCCACTCGACAAGCTCTTCCTTGTTGCGGTTGAAAGTGCGCTCTGCGGAATCCTGCCAGGAAAGCCCCTCGGCAATCGCAAAGGTGCGGACGTCGGACACACCGCCATCCTTGTACTTCTGCAGGCGCACGCCCTTGCCGCGTGTCATTTCCGGAATATCGGAAAGCGGGAAGACCACCATCTTGCGATTCTCGCCCACGACAGCAATGTGATCGCCGGAAACGCGCTGGCACAGTTTTGCCTCGTCCGGTGTCTTGACGTTCATCACCTGCTTACCCTTGCGGGTGTTGGCGACCGCCTCATTCTCGGGAACAATGAAACCGTTACCTTCATGGCTGACGAGCAGCAATTTCGCGGATGGATCATGCACGAAGGCGGTCAGAATATCCTGATCGTTTTCCATATCGACGAGAATGCGGATCGGCTCGCCATGGCCGCGACCGCCCGGCAGCGTGTTTGCGCCGATGGTGAAGAACTTGCCGCCCGTCGTGAAGAACAGAAGCTTGTCCGTCGTCTCGGCATGGAAAGCGAGCTTGAGCTTGTCACCTTCCTTGAAAGCGAGCGTGGAGAAGTCGGCCAGATGCCCCTTCATCGCGCGCAGCCAGCCCTTTTCCGACACAACAATCGTGACCGGCTCGCGCTCGATCATCGCCTGATGAATATCTTCCAGATCATGGGTCGGTGCATCAGCAAAGGTCGTACGACGTGCGCCGAGCTTGGTCTTCGGACCAAACTTTTCGCGCACCGACTTGATTTCGGCGCTGATCTTCTTCCATTGGCGCGTACCGGAAGCGAGCAGACCTTCGAGGTCTGTCTTCTCGACGGTAAGGTCATCGAACTCCTTGCGGATTTCGAATTCCTCAAGCTTGCGCAATGAACGCAGGCGCATATTGAGGATCGACTCGGCCTGAACATCGGTCAGCTCGAAGGTCCGCATCAGGTCCTGCTTCGGCTCATCCTCCTCGCGGATGATGCGGATCACCTCATCCAGATTAAGATAAGCGATCAGGAAGCCGCCAAGGATTTCCAGGCGTCTTTCGATTTCCGCCAGACGGAATTGGGAACGGCGGACAAGCACTTCCTTGCGATGATCGAGCCATTCGCGCAGAACGCTGCCCAGCGACAGGACATTCGGCACCTTGCCATGCGACAGCACGTTCATGTTCAGCGATACGCGGCTTTCCAGCTCGGTTAGCTTGAACAGCGATTCCATCAGCAATTCAGGATCGACCGTCCGGTTCTTCGGCTCCAGAACGATACGAATGTCTTCCGCCGACTCGTCGCGAATGTCGTCGAGCAATGGCAGCTTCTTTGCCAGCAGCAGCTCGGCGATCTTTTCGATCAGTCGCGATTTCTGCACCTGATAGGGAATTTCGGTGACGACGATCACCCAGGTGCCGCGATTGCCCTCTTCCTTCTCCCAGCGGGCACGAACGCGAAATGCGCCGCGGCCCGTGCGATAAGCATCGAGAATATTATCGTGTGCTTCGACAAGGATGCCGCCCGTCGGAAAATCCGGGCCACGCACCTTGCACTTCAGAAGAGCAGCCGGATCAGTCTCGGCTTCGCGCTTCAGTTCTTCCCACTGTTCCGGCGAGGTAACAAGTTCCTCCACCGGCGCGTCGGGATGATTGATGAGATAGAGCGCCGACGAGCAAAGCTCCGCCACATTATGCGGCGGAATATTGGTCGCCATGCCAACCGCGATGCCTGCCGAACCGTTTGCGAGCAGGTTCGGGAAGGCGCCCGGAAGAACGATCGGCTCCTCGTCCTCTTCATTATAGGTCGGGCGGAAATCAATGGCGTTTTCGTTGATGCCTTCCAGCAGCAGCGTCGCCACTTCCGTCATGCGTGCTTCTGTGTAGCGCATGGCGGCAGCGTTATCGCCGTCGATATTGCCGAAGTTGCCCTGCCCGTCCACGAGCGGATAACGCACCGCGAAATCCTGTGCCAGGCGCACCAGCGCATCGTAGATCGACGCATCGCCGTGCGGATGGAACTTACCCATCACGTCGCCGACGATACGGGCGCACTTTGCATAGGCCTGATCGGGATTGAGACGCAGCAGACGCATAGCGTGCATGATGCGGCGATGCACCGGCTTCAGGCCGTCGCGCACGTCCGGCAGCGCACGATGCATGATCGTCGACAGCGCATAAGCGAGGTAACGTTCCTCGAGAGCCGATTTGAGATCGACCCGCTCGATGTGTTCTTCGCCGTCATCCGGCGGAATCAGACTTTTTCCCATGTCTCTCAGTACCAACTGCGCGATTCGCCAGCAAGAGTTCAGGAGAACCAATCCAGTACATTCATGTGCAATAGTCGCAATCCTGCCGCCATTTGTGTCCTATAGAGCTATCAGGGGTGAATTTCCCCGGCTGCAATCGCAGGCTGAGGAAATCATGTTGTTATTGCGAGTGATTTCCGCCTATGAATGCCGCGCTACATTAAAGATCAGGCAGGAGCTTCGAATGCAGGTTTTCGTCAACATCAAGCCAGCGGCACGTATTTTGGCGGCCGGAACAGCGCTTTCGCTGATTTTCGGCAGCGCGGCCATGGCGGCAGACGCCAATGCGGTCGCCGAGCGCATCAAGACGCTCTACGCAAAACAGGGTGGCGAGCTGAGCTTCGCCAATGTTCAGGCGAATGGCTCCGACATCGTGCTTCAGGGCACCAAGATCAAGCTGCCGACAGTCGGTGAAAAGGAAACCGCCCTTGGCGACGTGACGCTCCAGAACGTTCAGGATACACCGGACGGCGGCTACAGCATCGAACAGGTTACAGTGCCCGATCTTGCTTTTGCCGGTCAGGAAGACAAGAACGACAAGGCCGAGATCAAGGGCTTTGCCATGCAGAACGTGCAGATTCCGTCGGAAACGGCCAAGGGCCCGCTCGACAGCATCGTCATGTATGACAAGCTGAAGATCGACGAAATCCAGTTCGGCACGCCCGGCACGGATGGTGCGACGGTGAAGGGTTTCGACCTGTCGCTCGACACCTCCAACAAGGCCGAGAAGATCGGCTATGTCTGGACCATCGCCAATATCGATGCGACCTTTGAAAAGGACGGCAAGAACCCGCTTGCGCCGCTTGACATGAACACGTTCAACGGTTCGCTGAACTCCAAGGGCAGCTGGTCGCCATCTTCTGGTGACACTTCGCTGGACCAGCTTGAGCTTCAGGCAGCGGAACTCGGCAAGATCAACATCACCGGCAGCCTCGGCGGATATGATCTGGCTTTTCTCGAAGCCGTCCAGAAGACACAGGAAAATATGAGCAAGGCCGATGCAGACAAGGACGCTGCCGGTCTCGCCATTCTGGGTCTGGCAGAACAGCTGAACCTCAAGAATCTGTCCATCCGCTTCGACAATGAAACCCTGACCCAGAAGATTCTCGACTATTACGGCAAGCAACAGGGCGCCGATGGCAAGCAGCTTGGCGAACAGATGAAGATGATGGTTCCGCTGATGGCAACACAGCTCAAGAACCCTGAGTTTGCCCAGCAGCTCAAGGCCGCATCCGACAAGTTCTTCGATGATCCGAAGTCGCTGACCATCAGCGCATCGCCGGATCAGCCGGTGACCTTTGCTTCGATCGTTGCCACGGCATCGCTGGATCCGACGAAGATCATCCAGCTTCTGAAAGTCAGCGTCGACGCTAACAACTAAAATGAAAAAGCCCGGTGAGTTTTCTCACCGGGCTTTTCTTCACCTAGAGCATTTCCTGTTTTGATTGGATCATTGGAAATGCTCTATCTGCTTGTTTTTACGCATGTCTTTATCCCGAAACCGGTTCCCACTTTCGGGAGACATGCTCTAATAAAAAACCCGGCTCTAGGCCGGGTTTTTTTATTCCATCGTGTGCTTTTAGCTCTTCTGTACGGGAGCCAGACGGATATGCAGATCGCGCAGCTGCGCGGGCGACACATCCGAAGGCGCGTTCATCAGAAGATCGAGCGCCTGCTGGTTCATCGGGAACAGCGAGATTTCGCGCAAGTTCTTCGCGCCGACCAGAAGCATGATGACGCGGTCGATACCCGCCGCCATGCCGCCATGCGGAGGTGCACCGTACTGGAACGCACGATAGAGACCGCCGAAACGTTCTTCCACATCCTGCTGGCTGAGACCGACCTTTTCAAATGCCTTGACCATGACGTCCGGCAGCTGGTTACGGATCGAACCGGAAGCGATTTCAAAGCCGTTGCAGACGAGATCGTACTGGTAAGCCTTGATCGCAAGTGGGTCCTGGTTTTCCAGCGCGTCCATACCACCCTGCGGCATGGAGAACGGGTTGTGTGCGAAGTCGAGCTTCTTGTTGTCCTCGTCCCATTCGTAGAACGGGAAGTCGATGATCCAGGCCAGTTCAAAACGATCGCGATCAACGAGGTTCAGCTCTTCACCAGCGCGCGTGCGGGCATCGCCTGCGAACTTGTAGAACTTGGACGGCAGACCGGCAACGAAGAAGCAGGCATCGCCGTCTTCCAGACCCATCTGCGTGCGGATCGCTTCCGTGCGCTCTTCACCGATGTTCTTGGCAATCGGGCCTGCACCTTCGAGCTTGTCGCCTTCCTTGCGCCAGAAGATATAGCCGAGACCCGGCTGGCCTTCGCTCTGCGCCCAGGAGTTCATGCGGTCGCAGAATGCTCTGGAGCCGCCAGTCTTGGCCGGAATGGCCCAGACTTCGACCTTCGGATCGTTGGCGATCATGTTCGCGAAGACCTTGAAGCCCGAACCGGCGAAATGATCGGTCACAGCCTGCATTTCAATCGGGTTGCGCAGATCAGGCTTGTCCGAACCATAGGTGCGGATCGCATCATCATAAGCGATGCGGCGGAACTGCTGCGTCACCGGCTTGCCTTCGGCAAACTCTTCGAAGATGCCGCGCATGACAGGTTCCATCGTTTCCCAGACTTCTTCCTGGGTCACGAAGCTCATTTCGAGGTCGAGCTGGTAGAATTCGCCCGGCAGGCGGTCTGCACGCGGATCTTCATCGCGGAAGCACGGCGCGATCTGGAAGTAGCGGTCGAAACCGGCAACCATCAAAAGCTGCTTGTACTGCTGCGGCGCCTGCGGCAGCGCATAGAACTTGCCTTCGTGAATACGGCTCGGCACGAGGAAGTCGCGCGCACCTTCCGGCGACGAGGCCGTCAGGATCGGCGTGGTGAACTCGTTGAAGCCGATTTCGGTCATGCGGCGACGCATCGCAGCAATGATCTTGGTGCGGCTCATGATGTTCTTGTGCAGCGTTTCACGGCGCAGATCGAGGAAACGGTACTTCAGGCGGATATCTTCCGGGTAGTCCGGCTCGCCGAATACAGGCAGCGGCAATTCCTTGGCAGCCGCCAGCACTTCGATTTCGGTTGCGAAGATCTCGACTTCGCCGGTCGGCAGATTCGTATTGACCGCATCGTCTGCGCGGGCCTTCACTTCACCATCGACACGGATAACCCATTCGCCACGAACGGTTTCAGCAACCTTGAAGGCGGGCGAATCGGGATCGGCCACGATCTGGGTAATGCCGTAATGATCGCGAAGATCGATGAAGAGAATGCCGCCATGGTCACGGACGCGGTGAACCCATCCGGAAAGGCGAACGTTCGAACCAACGTCCGTCTTGCGAAGGGCTGCGCAGGTATGGCTGCGGTAACGGTGCATGATTTCTGCCTTTGGAATGATAAGTCAGTACTAACTGACGAAACGCTTTAAATTCTCGCGGAAAAGCGCATTTTGACCGGGTTTTGTCAAGTCTGCACTCCCTACGGGTTTTGGTGTTAAACCACCTTGACGTAACGTGTCGACAAAAAACACTATGAGCACGCTCTGCGGAACGCTACTTACTGATTATTTCGCGACAAGCGGCAAAGCTTTGTCTCTTTGTTTTGTCGCATTATCCGACGCAAAACCGCTTCGCACTTTTGCTGGAAATGCTCTAAAAGGTAGACATGCATCTGATTACGACCACACAGGCCCTCGAAGAGGCCGTATCCGCCCTCGCCAAATCCGATTTCGTCACGGTCGACACGGAGTTTATCCGTGAAACGACGTTCTGGCCGGAATTGTGCCTTATCCAGATGGCTTCGCCTGACCACACGGCGCTTGTGGACGCGCTTGCGCCGGGGCTCGACCTCGCGCCGTTTTTCCGCCTGATGGCGGACGAGAAGATCGTCAAGGTTTTCCATGCCGCGCGGCAGGATATCGAAATTGTCTTCCATCTCGGCGACCTCATCCCTTCACCTGTCTTTGACAGTCAGGTTGCGGCGATGGTTTGCGGGTTTGGCGATGCCATTTCCTATGACCAGCTTGTGCAGAAGGTCACCGGCAAGCACATCGACAAGTCTTCCCGGTTTACCGACTGGCGCCGCCGGCCGCTTTCGGACAAGCAACTCGACTATGCCCTGGCCGACGTTACCTATCTGCGTGACATCTACTTCTATCTGAAGGAAGAACTTCAGAAAGAAGGTCGCAGTGAGTGGGTGAATGAGGAAATGGCGGTGTTGACTTCCCGCGAAACCTACGACCTGCATCCGGACGATGCGTGGCGGCGGGTAAAGGCGCGCGTTCGCAAGCCGCTTGAACTTGCCATCGTGCAGGCTGTGGCCGCCTGGCGTGAACGCGAAGCACGCGAGCGCAATGTGCCGCGCGGACGCATCATCAAGGACGACACCATCGCTGAAATTGCACAACAGCAGCCGCGTGACGCAGAAGCGCTCGGTCGCCTTCGTTCGATTCCGAAAGGCTGGGAGCGTTCGGCACAGGCTGCTGGGCTTGTCGCAGCGATCCAGTCCGCGCTTGAAATCCCGAAGGAAGATTTGCCGAAATTGCCGAAGCCGTCGCATTCGCCGGAAGGCAGCGCTGCTGCTGCAGATATCCTCAAAGTTCTGCTCAAGCTTGTGACGGAAGAGCACGGCGTCGCGGCAAAGATCGTCGCCAGTTCTGATGACATCGAAAAGATCGCCTCAGAAGGCGACAAGGCCAATGTACCTGCCCTGCATGGCTGGCGTCGCGAGGTATTCGGTCAGAAAGCCCTCGATCTCATCGACGGCAAGATCGTCATCAAGTTCGAGAACCGACGGATCAGGGCGGTTGAGTTAGGGCAATAAGGCAATAGGGCAGTAAGGCAATGTGTGAACGTATGCGTTAAACATACTGCCTTACTGCCCTACTCACTTACTGCCTTATTCCCGTGTCCCCTCAATCGCAGCGTCGCCTACCGCGAAATAGATGTTCTTTCCGGTCAGCTTGGAAAGCTGTTGCAAGCGTCCTTCGGGACGATCCGAAATCAGATCGGCCAGATCTCCCGGCACGACAAGCGCAATGCCGTTTTCCTCTTCACGCCAGACAAGGCGCGGGATGACGCCCGGCATCGAAGCCGACAGAAGGTAGACCACGCGCAGCAAGGCTCCGAGCAACTTCGCCCTTTCACGCAGACGCGGCGTGGCGAGCTGCATGATTTCCGGTGCAATCTCGTCTTCGATCAGGCCTTCGTGGCGATAATAATTGGCAAGCGCCATGAAGGAACGCCCGGCATGGTCGATACCGCCGAACGAGCCGTGGGCGATGATGTTCAGCGCCTGTGATCCGCGATAATCGGGATGCGCGCGCCAGCTAATATCGGCCACGAGGCAGGCAGCCTGCCTGTAGCGCGCTTCGTCCTCGGTTTCGTCAAAACCAAGCACCGGCAAGGACAATGTCGTCCATGTTGCCAGTTCGCGAGCATGACGCGGAGAGCGTGAGCGCAGAATGGACAGCTCGTCTGCCGAGGCCAGCAGAGGATCGAGCCGCTGTTCGTTCTTGGGTAGAAGCGAATAAAGATAGCCTTCGCGTACGCCGAGCGCCGAGAAAACGATCTTGGAGGGCTTCATCAGACGGATCGTCTCGAGCAGCACCGTAGCGCCATAGGCCAAAAGCTGGCGACGGTTTTTCGAAACCGCCTCGATACCGCGCATCGTGTCCAGATTGCCCTTGGCAACGCGCTTGAGGAAGCTTTGCGCTTCCACCGGGTTTATCTCATAGCCGTGCATGACATGCAGCGGATAGTTCTTCGCCGTCATATGCAGCTTGGCAAGGTTACGCCACGTACCGCCGACCGCATAGAACACCTGTCCCTGATGCGCTTTCAGAAGCGTCGCCTTTGCCAGCTCCGTACGCGCGATCTTGGTTGCCTCTGGCAGCCGTCCATCGGACATATCCTGCAGGCGCAGGCCGCCAAGCGGCAAGGTGATCCCCTCGCCTACCTCGTGGTCATCCACCGCAATCAGTTCAAGGCTGCCGCCGCCAAGGTCACCGGTTACGCCCTTCGGTCGATAGAAGCCCGAAATGATACCAAGCGCCGAATAATAGGCTTCTTCCTTGCCGGACAGCACTTCAATGTGCCGGCCGAGAATGGCTTCCGCCTGAGCGATGAAGTCCGGGCCGTTTTTCGCTTCACGCGCAGCCGCAGTCGCCAGCGCGTGGATGGATACGGCGCCAGCCTGTTCGGCCAATGCGCGAAAACGCTTCAGCGCACGAAGCGCCGCCTCAACGGATTTCTCGTTGAGCTTGCCGGTTTTCGCGAGGCCTTTTCCGAGGCCGCAGAGTATCTTTTCGTTGAAAAGCACCGTCGGAGAACGGACGATGCCTTCATAAATGACGACACGGATCGAGTTCGAGCCAATGTCGATGACCGCAACGGGCTTGAGCCCCTTCAAACGGCCTTGTGCTAAAGCTGCGCTCATGCAGTGGTTTTTCTTTCCGCCTGCGCGCGCTTGCGATGCGCGATAAGGCGGGGGGCCGAAGACTTCAGCGACTTTCCGCGACCCGACAGGCTAGGATTGGTCATGAAATATTCCTGCGCGTTGAAAGCTTCCTCTCCTGCTTCTTTTTCTATCCGGCGAGAGGTGCCGTCCGCAAGTAGCTGATAGCTCTGTTGGTTATCAATTATGTTGGCAAACATGATTTGCGACAGGATTTGCTGGTGCACTGTGGCATTTGTGATCGGAACGAGGGTCTCCACCCGGCGGTCGAGATTGCGTGGCATCATGTCGGCGGAACCAATATAGACGATTGCCTTGTCGGAAGGCAGGTCGTTACCGTTTCCGAAGCAGAAAATACGGCTATGCTCCAGAAAACGCCCGACAATCGACTTGGCGCGAATATTGTCGGAAAGCCCCGGAACACCTGGACGCAGGCAGCAGATGCCACGCACGACCAGATCAATCTGCACGCCCGCCTGGCTCGCCATGTAAAGCGCGTCAATAATCTGTGGATCGACGAGCGAGTTCATCTTCATCCAGATCGCAGCCGGACGCCCCGCCTTCGCATGCGCGACCTCATCCTCGATGTGCTTCAGGATTCGGGCGCGGAGCGTAAAGGGTGAAATCGCGATCTTCATCTCTTCGGCAGGCTGGGCATAGCCCGTGATGAAATTGAAGATATGCGCCACGTCGCGCGCAATATCCGCATCCGACGTGAAGAACGACAGGTCGGTATAGATGCGCGCCGTGATCGGGTGATAGTTTCCCGTACCCAGATGCACATAGGAACGCAGCTTCTGGTCCTCACGGCGCACCACGAGCGACATTTTCGCGTGGGTTTTCAATTCGATGAAACCGAACACCACCTGAACGCCCGCGCGTTCCAGATCGCGTGCCCAACGAATATTCGCCTCCTCGTCGAAGCGTGCCTTCAGTTCGACAAGCGCCGTTACGGACTTTCCGGCTTCGGCGGCATCCACCAGCGCGCGCACGATCGGGCTGTCATTGGAGGTGCGATAAAGCGTCTGCTTGATCGCCAGTACATCCGGGTCGGCTGCGGCTTGCCGCAGGAACTGCACAACCACGTCAAAGGATTCATAGGGGTGATGGACCACAATGTCCTTTTCGCGAATCGCTGCGAAGCAATCGCCGCCATGCTCGCGAATACGCTCCGGGAAACGCGGATTGTAAGAGACGAATTTCAGGTCTTCACGCGGGATCGAAACGATCTCCGAAATCATGTTGAGCGCCAGAAGACCCTCATGCACGCTGATGCGGTTTTCCGAAACGCCAAGTTCCGTCGCCACGAAGACGCGCAGAGCTTCCGGCATTTCTCCATCAAACTCGATGCGGATCACCTGACCGCGGCGGCGGCGTTTCAGCGCCGTCTCGAAGAGACGAACGAGATCTTCCGCCTCTTCTTCCACTTCGATATCGCTGTCGCGGATGATGCGGAATGTACCGGCGCCGCGCACTTCATAACCGGGGAACAACCGCCCGATGAACAGGCTCACTGCGTCCTCGATGGTGATGAAGCGGTAAACATTGGCCTGATCTGTCGGCAACTGGATAAAGCGCTTCAGCGCAACAGGAATGCGCAACAGCGCCGTCATCGGATGATTATCAGCGCGGCGCGCAAGCTGCAGGGCGATGGAGAAGCCGAGATTCGGAATGAACGGGAATGGATGCGCCGGATCGATGGAGAGTGGCGTCAGGACCGGAAAAATCGTTTCGAGGAAGTGGTTTTCAAGCCATTCCTTCTCCGGCTTCGCAAGCGCCGATGGGCGAACGATCTCGATGCTTTCCTGTTCCAGTTCCTCACGCAGCGCGCGCAGGCGCTGCTGCTGTTCTTCCTGCAGGCGCCCTACCTCGTCCAGAACGAAATCAAGCTGTTCCTGCGGCGTGCGTCCGTCGGCGCTGCGCAGCGCCACACCGGCGCGCACCTGTGCGGCGAGACCGGCAATGCGGACCATAAAGAATTCATCGAGATTGGCGGCGGAGATGGACAGGAAGCGCAGGCGTTCGAGCAAGGGCTGGCGCATATTCGCGGCTTCCTCGAGAACGCGCCGGTTGAATTGCAGCCAGGAAAACTCGCGATTGACGAAGCGGTCGGCGCTTTGCATCAGCTCGCTGTTCAAAGCTTTGTGAACGTCAGGGCCTATGTCCATATCGGGAACCACGGTTGGGTTGGGGGCTAGTCCGGCTGTCATCTCGTGTGTTCCGCCTTGGGATGCGCTGGGGGTTTCGCTCGCCATAACGCTGTTTTCGCTCATTTTTCCTGTCCCGACTTCCGCCGGAACATTCCGGCTCTGCCTTAAGCCTATGGCTGTCATATGACAGTTTGATAGCAATTAGCTTGAAATGTCCTCAGAATTGATGAAAACGCTTCCGGAAACAAGACTTTCGCGGTACACGCATGCCAATGTTTATGCATGATCTCGTCCGGCGCACGGTTCAGGACCATGCTCATACCGCCCATCGACCAGAACCGGAGCATATTATGTCCGATCACATCATTCCTCACTTTCAGAACGACGCCGGCCATGCTGCCATCGAAATCGGTGTGAAGGAATTCATGTGCGTTGGTGCAAACCCGCCTTTCGATCATCCGCACGTGTTTCTCGACATGGGTGACGAAAGCGAAGTCGTTTGCCCATATTGCTCGACCCTCTATCGTTACAACGCCAAGCTTCATGCTGACGAAACCGTTCCGGCTGGCTGCGTTTACGAAGCACCCGCCGACAAAGCTGCCTAATCTGGGCAGCCTCACGGGGCTGAATGCCGGATGATCTCATCAACATGAGCAAAGGGCGCATATTGATTGCCGGGGCCGGAGTAGCTGGCCTGTCGGCAGCACTGGAGCTGGCAGCACGCGGCTGGAATGTCCGGCTTGTCGAAAAGGCGGAGACCCTTTCGGAAGTCGGCGCCGGCCTGCAACTTGCCCCCAATGCGATGCGCCATCTGGAACGGCTCGGCGTTGCCGACCGACTTTCTACCCAGACCGTAACACCAGAAGCGCTCTATCTCATGGATGGGCGTAAAGCGCGTCCGCTGATGGAAATGAAGCTTGGCGACAAAGCTCGTCAGCGCTGGCACCATCCCTATCTCGTTTGCCATCGAGCTGATCTGCAATCCGCTCTGCTCGATGCCTGCCGTGAAGAGCCCGGCATTGAGATCAGCCTCGACGCTGAAATCACAAATCACCGTGTCGAAAACGGAACCGTTGCGGCCACCATCCGCCATGACAATTCCGAAGAAACTATCAACTCTGCCTATCTGATCGCCTGCGATGGCGTCTGGTCGGCAGAGCGCTCAAAGGCCAGTTTCAGCAAGGCACGGTTCAGCGGCCACATTGCATGGCGCACAACACTTGCCGTCGGAGCCCTCCCCGCATCGTTTTTATCCGTCATGAAGACGAGGAATGCCGTTTCAGCATGGCTCGGCAGGCAGGCGCATTTCATCGCCTATCCGGTCAAGGGCGGCAGCTTCTTTAATTTCGTCGCCATCACGACAGGCGAAAACCCCGGCGAAGTCTGGTCCAGAACCGGCGATCCGACACGTTTGCGCTCCATCTATGCGGATTGGGGCGCTCCGGTTCGCGATGTTCTGGCAGCGACCGATGCTTGGACCTATTGGCCGCTTTTCGAAATGGCAGACGCTCAATTCGTCGGGCCGGACCGGACGATTTTTCTCGGCGACGCATCGCACGCGGTCACACCTTTCGCCGCGCAAGGTGCCGCCATGGCAATCGAGGATGCGGCCGCCCTTGCCGAAGCGCTGGACAGCGACGACCACGAAACAGGGCTGAAGCGCTTCGATACCGCCCGCAAAGAGCGCATCGCGGCAGTTGGCAAACGCGGTCAGTTAAACAGGTTCGCCTATCACGCCACCGGCATTTTTGCGCTTGGCCGCAACACGCTCTTCGCCATGCGCAGCCCGGAAAGCTTCCTGAAAGATCTGGACTGGCTCTATGGCTATGATGCCATTGCGGCGGTACGGAATTAAGCTGCGTCGCGCGCTGCTTCGAGCGTCGCAACATCAAGCTTGACCATCTTCATCACGGCATCAGCCACGCGCTGGCGCTGTTCGGCAGTGCCGTTTTGCAGGACATCTAACAGCATCTGCGGCACCACTTGCCACGAGAAGCCATATTTGTCCGTCAGCCAGCCGCATTCCATCGGCGCACCGCCCTCCATCAGTTTTTCCCAGAACATATCCAGTTCCGCCTGATCCTTGCATTGGACGAAGAGCGAGACTGCCGGGGAAAACTTGAAGGGCGGCCCGCCGTTGAGACCGGATATCGCCTGCCCGTCGAGGGTAAAGTTCGCAACCACCACATCGGTGCCTTCAGGCTGGTGTGCATGCTCGAACCGGATGAAACCATCGACGGAAGCCGGTCTTCCGCAGGCACGGAAAATCGAGACATAATGGTTCGCCGCTTCCTCTGCCTGCCTGTCAAACCAGAGACAGATTGTCAGACCTGACATTTTCTCCTCCCTGCCGCATCGGCCCGACAATCGAAACCGATCTTCGGGGCGATGCGTAGTTTTAAAGGGTTAGAAGAGTGGAGCGTTCTTTGTGCACCCGTAAGGACGCAGGGCGCTCCAAGTGTTTGTATTTTCTATTGTCTGGAATACTCTATCCCATGACCTTGCTGGCTTCTTCCATATCCATCCACATTATCTCCCATATATGACCATCGAGATCTTCGAAGCTGCGCCCATACATGAAGCCGTAATCCTGCTTCGGCCCCGGATCGGCCTTTCCACCAGCATTCACCGCTTTCTCCACCGTCGTATCGACTTCAGCCTTGCTTTCCGCAGACAGACAGATCAGCACCTCGCTCACCGTGTTGGCATCGGCGATCTTCTTCGGTGTGAACTGGCTGAACTTTTCGTGGTCGAGGATCATCGCGTGAATAGTGTCCGAAAAGACCATGCAGGAAGCCGTTTCGTCCGAGAACATGGGATTCTTGGTGGCGCCAATGGCTTCATAGAAGCTAGTCGACTGTGCAACATTCTTCACTGGCAGGTTCACGAAAATCATTTTCGGCATGAGATTCCCTCCGTTGGCGGGCCAAGCGACCCGATCTTTATTTTACGATTATCTATCGCCTGCCCGGCTCCCCCGGCGATAAGGTCGAGCCATGCGTCGGAGGCCCGATATGCAATCGATGCTTGAGTCTTCCTTGCGTAAAACAAGTCACGCAATTGGCATCGAAAGAATTCAAAGTTCGCTTGTGCATAATGGCATATAAGTTATAATTAGCAACCATGAAGTTAGAAAAAATAACCAAACCAGAAAAGCCAGCCGCTAAACGCAGTTATGATGATGCATGCGCTGCGGCTCATGCCCTTGATTTGATTGGAGAACGCTGGTCTCTTCTGGTCATGCGTGAATTGATGTTCGGCCCCAAACGTTTCAGCGATCTGCGGGCTGATCTGCCGGGCGTGAGTGCAAATGTCCTCACGCAGAGGCTTGAAGGGCTGGAAGACGCTGGCATTCTTCGCAAAACGAAACTTCCGCCTCCGGCATCGGTGCAGGTCTATGAACTGACCGAATGGGGCTATGAGAGCGAACCTATCCTTCAGACGCTGGGCCGTTGGGCCGCACGTTCGCCAAAGCACGATCCTAACCTGCCGATTTCAACCGCTTCCTTCCTGCTTTCACTCCGAACCATGATGGACCATGACAGGTCTCTCGGCATGCGCGCCGTGATCGGTCTCCGTCTGGACGGAGAAGATTTCACCGCCCGACTGGAGGATGACGGAATTCATATAGAGCGCGGCACAGCACAGGAATACGATCTCCATTTCGAAAGCTCGCCGCGCATGCTTGCCGCAGTCATCTATGGCGGACAGCCCATTTCAGCCCTGGAAAGCGCCAATGTTCTCAAGGTCATAGGCGACCGTGCTCTGGCGGAAAAGTTCGTGACATTGTTCCCGCTTCCCGACAAGGCTCCACTGGCCGAGTAAATATGCAACTTTTCAGTTGCGTATTTTCGCAGTCGCCCTATATTGGCAACCATTAAGTTGCCAATTACGGAGGTTCATATCATGACCGTTGCAAGCAATACTGACCGCATCGTGAAGACCGTCGACATTCATGCTGGGATCGACCGCGTATGGCGTGCCCTCACCGATCATGAAGAGTTTGGAAGCTGGTTTCAGGTTAAGATCGACGGGCCATTCATCGTCGGCACCCGTTCGACCGGCCATATCACCTATCCCGGTTTCGAGCACGAGCCTTGGGAATCCTTCATCAAGGAAATGAAGGCACCGAGCTATTTTGCCTTCACTTGGCATCCCTATGCGGTGGACCACAACATCGACTATTCCAAGGAGCCGCCGACGCTGGTGGAATTCAGACTGGAAACGGTCGAGGCCGGAACGCGGCTGACAGTGATTGAAAGCGGTTTCGACGCCCTGCCTGCTGAACGCCGCCCGCTGGCGTTGCGGATGAACGAAGGCGGCTGGGAGGAGCAAGTCGGCAATATCAAAAGACACGTCGAAAATGAACGATAGGCAAGCTGTGACCGGCACGGATATGTCCATGGTTTTCGCAGCGCTCGCCGATCCGACCCGGCTGGCGCTTATCGAAACCCTGAGTGATGGTGAAAGCCGCTCGATTGTGGCGCTGTCGCAAAATGGCAGCATTACCCGGCAGGCAGTCACCAAGCACCTGACAGTGCTGGAACAGGCAAAACTGGTCGAACGGGAAAAGGTCGGACGGGAAAGCAGGTTTCGCCTGCATCCCGCACCACTGATCGACGCCCGTGCCTATCTCGCAACCGTTTCCAGCCAATGGGATGATGCTCTCCGGCGTCTGCGCCGGTTTGTCGAGGATTAAAGCATGTCGCGGAAAAGTGGGAACTGGTTTTCCGATGACGACATGCGTAAAAACAAACAGTTAGAGCGCGACGCGCTCTAACGCTGATTGAAAAGCAACGAGGATTTGCCCTTCACAAAACCCAGCTTCTCGTAGAAGGGCACAAGCCGTTCCGGGCAGTAGAGCTCAAAGCTTTTCACACGCTGCAGCTTTTCATGGCTGACAATGCGTTCCACGAGGGCTTGTCCCAGCCCCTGCCCCCGATGCTTCTCCGACACAATCACATCGAATATCAGCGCCTTGAAAGTGAAGTCGGTGAGAACGCGGGCGAAACCTGCAATCCCGCCTTTTGCATCGAGGCAGAAGAGAAGCAAATCGCAATGGGCCAGCATATGCGTGACCTCATCCAGCGTCCGCTCGCTCGTCCACCATTCTTTACTATAAAACTCATGAAATTCGCGATATTGCTCAGGTGCGAGTTTCTCCACCCATTGAAAATCAGTCACGAATTGCCTCTCCCGTTCGTTGAACTATCAGTCGCAAAGGCGTTTCAGAATGGCAATCCAGTTTGAGCAGACCTGTCCGATCTTTCGCATTTTCGACATTGAAAAGGCCCGCGAATTCTATCTCGGCTTTCTCGGATTCAATCTGGATTGGGAGCATCGCTTTGCAGAGGGAATGCCGCTTTATATGCAGGTTTCCCGCAGCAGGCTTGCCTTGCATCTCAGCGAACATCACGGCGACGGAAGCCCCGGCGCGAATATTTTCGTGCGCATGCGGGGTGTGGAGGAACTGCATAAGGAGATTAACGCGCGCGGCTACCGTTTCATGCGGCCGGGAATCGAGAGTGAGCCGTGGGGCCGTGTGATGACGGTCATCGACCCTTTCGGCAATCGTATCCAGTTCTGCGAAGGTCCGCACGACGAATAAACAAAAACACCCGCTGGCGAACCGGCGGGTGTCTTGATTCTAGCTCCAAAATCCGATCAGTGCAGGATCTGGCTCAGGAACAGCTTGGTGCGTTCATGCTGCGGATTGTCGAAGAACTGGTCCGGCGCGTTCTGTTCAACGATCTGGCCCTGATCCATGAAGATCACGCGATTGGCAACCTGACGGGCAAAACCCATTTCGTGCGTCACGCAGATCATGGTCATGCCTTCGGCAGCAAGGCTCACCATCGTATCGAGCACTTCCTTCACCATTTCCGGATCGAGAGCCGATGTCGGTTCGTCGAACAGCATGACTTTCGGGTTCATGCACAATGCACGGGCAATCGCCACGCGCTGCTGCTGACCGCCCGAAAGCTGGCCCGGATATTTGTTGGCCTGTTCCGGAATCTTCACGCGGGCCAGATAATGCATGGCGATTTCTTCCGCCTGCTTCTTCGGCATCTTGCGAACCCAGATCGGTGCAAGCGTGCAGTTTTCCAGAATGGTCAGATGCGGGAAGAGGTTGAAGTGCTGGAATACCATGCCAACTTCACGACGCACTTCATCGATCTTCTTGAGGTCGTTGGTCAGTTCGATGTTGTCGACGACGATCTTGCCCTTCTGGTGTTCTTCCAGACGGTTGATGCAGCGGATCATCGTCGATTTGCCCGAGCCCGACGGCCCCGCCACAACGATGCGCTCGCCGCGCATGACTTTCAGATTGATGTCCCGCAGGACGTGGAACTCGCCATACCACTTATGCATATTGGTAATTTCGATGGCGACATCGGTTTTGGAAACCTGCATCTTCGAACGATCGACGTCTACGCCGAGCTCGGATTGCGGGAGGGCGCTTTGTGCACTCATTTCCATTATTCCCTTTATTTTTATCGTTTATGACCCGTGTCGAGCCGTCGTTCCATGAATATAGAGTATCGCGACATTGCGAAACAGAAAATCCAGAAAACGAAGCCCGCAAAGATCAGACCGGTAGCAGGCGTCTGTGGAGAAGCCCAGTTGGCATCGGAAAAGTTCTGACGGACGATGCCCAGCAGGTCGAACATGCCGATGATGTAGACAAGGCTTGTATCCTTGAAGAGACCGATGAAGGTGTTGACGATACCCGGAATGACCAGCTTCAGCGCTTGCGGCAAGACGATCAGTCCCGTCTTCTGCCAGTAGCTTAGACCCAGCGCATCCGCGCCTTCATACTGCCCACGCGGGATAGCCTGAAGACCGCCGCGCACCACTTCTGCCATATAGGCCGATGCGAACAGCGCGACGCCGATAAGCGCACGCAGCAGCTTGTCGAAAGTCACGCCCGGCGGCAGGAACAAAGGCAGCATGACGCTGGCCATGAACAACACCGTCACCAGCGGAACGCCGCGCACCATTTCGATGAAGATGATCGAGAAGGTCTTGATGACAGGCAGCTTTGAACGGCGTCCAAGCGCGAGCACGATACCGAGCGGCAGCGACACGGCAATGCCGACAAAGGACAGCACAAGCGTAACCAGAAGTCCGCCCCAGAGCGGGGTTTCCACATAAGGAAGGCCAAACCAGCCGCCGACCAGCAGGAAGAAGGCGACAATCGGGAACACGAAGAAGAACAGGATCGCATTGAGAGCCTTCTTCGGGGCCTTCGGAATCAGCAGCGGCACAAGCAGGACGACGAAGATCAATGCCGTCAGATTGACACGCCAGCGTTCCGAAATCGGATAGCGGCCATAGATGAACTGCTCATATTTCGCGTTCACGAATGCCCAGCAGGCACCCGACCAGCCTTCCGGTTGCGTGCCACCCTGCGCGACGGTCAGGCAGGCCGTGCGATCCGCACCGGTCCAAACGGCCTTGAAGAACAGCCACTCGATGATCGGCGGAAGGAACCATGCCACGGCCAGCAGGCCGAGAATGGTCAGCGCCGCATCGACAGGCGTTGCGAACAGATTGACGCGCAGCCAGTGTGAAAAGCCCTGCACGGAGCGTGGCGGCGCTTCGCCATCCACCATCTGCGCACGGACATATTGGAGATTTGCGTTTTCCATTGTCATCTCTCCACCAGCGCCATCCTGGCATTGAACCAGTTCATCAGGCCGGACACAATCAGGCTGATGCCCAGGTAAATCACCATCCAGATCGCCACGACTTCGACCGATTGACCGGTCTGGTTGAGGATCGTGCCGCCTACGGCGACAAGATCGGGATAGCCGATGGCAATGGCGAGCGACGAGTTCTTGATAAGGTTCAGATACTGGCTCGAGAGCGGCGGAATGATGATGCGCAGCGCCTGTGGCACGATAATGAGACGCATCGTCTGACCGGGACGCAAGCCCACTGCATAGGCCGCCTCGGTCTGCCCTTTGTTGACGCCCAGAACGCCGGCGCGAACCGTCTCAGCGATAAAGGACGCCGTGTAGAAGGAAAGCGCCAGAAACAGAGCCAGAAACTCCGGCTTGATCTGCGCGCCGCCGGTCAGATTGAAGGTTCCAAGCTTCGGCGAATCGAACGAAACCGGAAAGCCGGTCGCGATCAGCGCCAGTATCGGCAGGCCGATAATCAGGGCGGCGGACACGCGTATCGTATGAAAGGACTGGCCGGTTGCCATCTGGCGGCGTTTTGCCCAGCGCGCAACGATGATCGATGCCACGATGCCGACGAGAAGCGCCACCGGCAGAAGCCACGCCCCCTCACCCCAGATAGGGGACGGCATGAAGAAGCCGCGATTGTTCAGATAGGTGCCGAGCGGGAGCGCGAAGCTGTCACGCGCCTGCGGCAGGACGGACAGAACGCCGAAATACCAGAAGAAGATGACGAGCAGCGGCGGAATATTGCGGAAGACTTCCACATAGACCGTGCAGATCTTGCGGATCAGCCAGTTGCGTGAAAGACGCCCGATACCAACCAGAAACCCGATGATCGATGCCGTAATGACACCGAGCAAGGCCACATAAAGCGTATTCACGAGGCCGACCAGAAAAGCCCGACCATAGTTCGAATCACTGTTGTACTGAATGAGCGTCTGGCTGATATCAAACCCGGCGCGCCCATTGAGAAAACCGAAGCCGGACGCAATATTTGCGCGCTGCAGATTGGTGATCGTGTTGCCAACGATCCAGTAGATTACGCCAATGACCGCGCCAAAGACAATGACCTGATAGAAGATGCCGCGAATCCGCGGATCGTACAGGAGCGAAGTTCCGCCGCTGTCCTGGCGACGTTCAGTTGCAGAATAGGAAGCCATATGTTTCCTGTGCCTCTCGGCTGGCTGCATCGACCTCGAGCAGGAAAGGCTGGCCGCATTTGCGGAGCAATTCCGGAAATCGAGGCATCGAATGCCGAACCGTTCGGTCTTGCCATCCCCCGTTCAGGCTCATCTCGAGCTTGCGGGCCTGCAAGACGCGGTTGAATTCCAAAATGCAGCTTGTCAGCATCCAAATGCCCGCGTGACGCGAGACCAATAGCAAACGGACAAACTGCAGAGCCGACAAATCCGGCGGGCGCTGCTGCACCCGCCGATAATCAGTCTGGAGAATAAGGTCCGTTAGCGCACAGGGACGCCATATTGCAGGCCGCCCTTGTTCCACTGAGCGTTAATGCCACGTGCAATCTTGAGCGGGCTGCTGGCGCCGATATTGCGCTCGAAGATTTCACCGTAATTGCCGACGCCCTTCACGATCTTCACCACCCAATCATTGTCGAGACCGAGATCGGTACCGATCTTCGTGTCTGCTTCCACGCCGAGAAGACGCTTGACGTCCGGGTTGTCGGACTTCTTCATCTCTTCCACATTGGCCTGCGTAATGCCGTATTCCTCAGCATTGAGCAGCGCATTATGGGTCCAGCGAACGACGTCCGCCCACTTGGAATCGCCCTGACGAACGGTCAGACCGAATGGCTCCTTGGAGATGATTTCCGGCAAGATGACGTGATCGTCCGGATTGGCAAGCGCCAGACGAACCCCGTAGAGGCTGGACTGGTCGGTCGTATAGGCGTCGCAACGGCCGGAATCGTAGGCAGCATTGGCTTCTTCGATCTTCTCGAAGACAACCGGGTTATATTCCATCTTATTGGCGCGGAAATAGTCGGCCATGTTCAACTCGGTCGTCGTACCGGCCTGAACGCAGATGGAAGCGCCGGAAAGCTGCAATGCGGAATTGATGCCCGACAGTTTCTTCGAATTAATCATGAAACCCTGGCCATCAAAATAGTTGATGCCAGCAAAATCGAGACCGAGCGCAGTATCGCGGCTGATGGTCCAGGTCGTGTTACGGATCAGGACGTCCACTTCACCCGACTGCAGCGCGGTAAAACGCTCCTTTGCGTTAAGGGGGGTGAACTTCACCTTGGTTGGATCACCAAAAATCGCAGAAGCCACCGCACGGCAATAGTCTACGTCGAAACCGGACCACTCGCCTTTGTCGTTGGGCGAAGCGAAGCCAAGCAGCCCCGTATTAACGCCACACTGCAGAAAACCTTTCGCCTTCACGTCGGAAAGCGTGTCAGCGGATGCTCCCGAAGCGACGCCAAACAGCGCTGCCGCACCCAATACACCCGTCATAAGAGTTTTTTTCATCTGGCCTGCAACCTTTTTGTTCCCTGGAGAGCGCCGAACCATGGGTTCATGGCGTCTCTTGTTGCTTTATTTTTTGCATAAACCCGTTGGAAAAGCCGCGTGACCTCCCAAGCCCATGCCCTACAGCAGATTGCCCTCGCCCGAGACCGCTTTCGGTCTTCGATTTTTGTTTTTGAGCGCAGTGACAAACCTGTCGCCTTCACGGGTCTTATCGAAGGCGAATTTTTGCCGTTGGTCAAGGCATTAACGCAGTCTGGTGAGCAGGCTTTTAAAAAAGATGAGGGAGAAATATTTGAAAATTTACACGGTTTCCCGATTTCTGGGTAGGCGGCTTCACTAATAAAACCCATGCCACCCCATCGCAAAGAAAAGCAATATAATTCAATTAATACAAATATTTATAAGACACTACCATCCTAGATAGTCGCACCAGGCAACAACCCTTGCGGGAAATCAGATGCGCGGCATCGCGCTATCGTCATCCAAAGAAAAAATAATATTTCGCGTCGCCATATAGCGGGCAACCCACCAGGTCGTGACGAATCCAATTGTCAGACCGGCGACAACGTCCGTCGGATAATGTGCTCCGGCGGCAAGTCTGCTGATCCCGAAGAGAATACAGATGAGGACTGTCAGGATGCGCCAGCGCGGCAGGAATATCCAAAGCGAAACCATCATGATGCCAGCCATCATGGAATGGCCGGATGGGAAGCTTTCATAGAGAAACTGCCCCTTGAAAGGCGAGAAATAAGCCGCTCCCACGTCATCAAGCAGAAAGGGACGCGCGCGGCCAATGGCGAGCTTACCGATTTCTACCGGCACGCTTGCGACAACGATTGAGGTCAGCACGAGTGTCGCCCAGCTATGGAGTTTCACGAACCACGATCTGGCCCGCGATCTGACATTGTCGCGCAGTTTCGGCGAAAGCAGTATCGCGGTGACGAGCCATACGACGATGCCGATTGCCAGCCAGACGATGGTGCGAATCGCATCGGTCACCGCACGCAGGAATTCCATGATGACATTGGTACTTTGCGCAGTGACGCGGATGATGTCGGCATCCCACAAATGCAGCACAAGAATAATGAACGGCAGAAGCACGACAATCGCGGTCATTTCAAGCGTCCAGGAGGACGGCGCGCCCTTGTAAGCCGGGCGTATAAGAGCTTGAAGGAGTTCCAGTGCGGCGCGAAAAGGATAAACAAAAATGCTGCCCGTGCTTGACCCCGTCATAACAGAAATATCCTTTCAAACGCATATTACGCAATAAACGGCACGCGAGGTTGCATCCAGACCACGCGCATCCTATCCAAGTATTCAAAGTTTCCGCCGCAAACGGAATCGCAGATCTTTTTGCCGTAGCCGACCTTGATGCGACCCGGCAGAATCCTCTCTTTCGAGAATCGGCGGGCGAGAATCAGTGGGATAGCATGCAACATGGTCTGGAGGCATTTTCGTGACTAAGCAGCAGGGCAAAACAGAGAAGCTGGGTGTAAACACACGGCTCGCTCACGACGGTTATAAGCCGCGCGATTATCATGGTTTCGTCAACCCACCCGTTGTCCGTGCCTCGACCGTGCTTTTCCCCGATGCGGAAACAATGGCGACCGGCAACCAGAAATACACCTATGGTACGCGCGGAACGCCCACCAGCTATGCGTTGTGTGCAGCCATCGATGCGCTGGAAGGTTCGGCAGGTACGGTCTGCGTGCCGTCAGGGCTTGCGGCTGTAACCATTCCGCTTCTGGCCTTCCTGTCGCCGGGCGATCACGCGCTGTTCGTCGATTCGATCTATAATCCCACCCGGCATTTTGCCGATACGATCCTGAAGCGCATGGGTGTGGATGTCGAGTATTACGATCCAGAGATCGGTTCCGGCATCGCGAAGCTGATGCGCCCGAACACCAAGGTCGTGTTCACGGAATCGCCTGCATCGAACACGTTCGAAATGCAGGATATTCCAGCCATCGCTGAAGAGGCCCATAAGGGCGGTGCCATCGTCATGATGGACAATACCTGGGCTACCCCACTTTATTTCAAGGCACTCGATTTCGGCGTAGACATCACCATCCACGCCTCGACAAAATATCCATCCGGTCATTCGGATATTTTGTTTGGCACGGTTTCGGCCAACGAAAAATGCTGGCCGCAGCTTCTGGAAACGCACGGAACACTTGGACTGTGCACATCGGCAGACGACACCTATCAGATCCTGCGCGGCATGCGCACCATGGGCGTGCGGCTGGAACATCACCGCAAGAGCGCACTGGAAGTTGCGCGATGGCTTGAGAAACACCCTGCCGTCGACCGTGTTCTGCATCCGGCACTGGAAAGCCATCCCGGCCACGAAATCTGGAAGCGGGATTTTTCCGGCTCGTCGGGCATTTTCTCCATCGTGCTTGCAAGTGGCGGGCAGAAGGAAGCCCATGCCTTCCTCGATGCGCTGGAGATTTTCGGTCTAGGCTATTCCTGGGGCGGTTATGAAAGCCTCGCGGTTCATGTGCGTCTCAATGACCGGACCGTAGCCAAGGGTGAATATCCGGGACCGGTGATCCGCCTGCAGATCGGTCTAGAAGACGTGCCGGACATTATTGCCGATCTCGAAAAAGGCTTTGCAGCGATCTAAGCCGGTTTTGCAGCGGTCATCTTGCGTGACCGCGCTCGAACCGTCTTTTTTGCCGTCTTCAAGGGTTTAGGCTCTCTTTCGGAGAGCCCTTCCACAACGGCCTCTATCATGGTGCAGGCGGCGAAATCCGCCTGCATTTCTTCCCGCAACGCCTCCCGGTCAACGGATCGTGCTTCGCCTGGATCATGCCACAGCACCACGCCGATGCGCAGAGAAGGTTGCAGCCGTCGCAGACGACGAACGGCAAAACGGGCATGGCGTGCCGCGCGACGATCCAGAAAGCAGATCATCAGCGTATCTTTACCGGAAAGATCCAGCGTCCTGAGATTGGCAGGATTGAGCGCATCATGAGCGGCGGCTTCTGCTGAAGCGCCCTGCACGGCAAGCACCTGTGCCAGCATGATCGCCGCCGTGTCGTCGAGTCCTTTTCGCCCCCCGAATGTCAGAAGCGATCGGCCTTCGCCGGACGGAAGCTCCAGATCGGATGCGCTTCCATCGCCATCGGGATTTTCAATCGCGATCTCTTCGTCATCGCCCTCCTCTTCGCTCGCAATCTGCTCCAGATTGGCCACCAACGTCTTTGTGCTTTCGGCGACAACCTGCAATTGCGGTTCAGTCAGAACCCCGCGAAGACGATCCTGCTCAGCCATCAAAAGCGCCGGGATCGCCACCGAACCGTAAAACTCGACCAGATATTTCCGTTCCAGCATTTCCTCGGCATTATCCGTGGCTTCGTCCGGATCTCCTGCCAGAAGGCGCTGATAGAGGCGCTCCTTTGGGTCGAGCACCGGCTCGTTGCCGAACAGGATTTCCAGAAACTCGAATTGCGGCACGTGACGCCCAAGCACGACGAGACAGACCGTCAACGGTGTCGATAGAACGAGCCCGACCGGCCCCCATAGCCACGTCCAGAAGATGGCAGATACGATGATCGCAAGCGGTGAAAGGCCAGTACGCGAACCATAAAGCCACGGCTCGATCACATTGTTTATAAGAAGCTCGATGATGACGAAGAGCCCGATTGTCCACAGCAGCAGGTTCCAGCCGGGTGCAACGGCAAAGGCGAGGAACAACGGCAGGATCGCCGCTATGACTGGGCCGATATAGGGCACGAACCGCAGAACAATTGCCAGCATTCCCCAAAGGGCAGCGTTGGGAATACCCAGAATCCAGAGCCCGAAAGCGAGAGGCGCGCCATAGGTGATATTCACCACAAGCTGCGTCAGCAGATATTGACCGACCCGCTTTCCGGCATCCTGCAAGGCTTCCGTCGTTCGGTGAAGATCACCATAGCCGACCAGCCTTATGAAGCGATCCCGCAGCTCCTCCCGTTCCAGCAGCATGAAAATCACGACGACCACAACGAGGCCCGTCGTCGCCAGCGGGCCGATGAGCGGCTCAATGATGCTCCTGAGCGTTTCGACCGGATGACGGGGTGCGAATATCTGGACGAGAAGCGGTTTTTCCTCCGGTTGATCCGAAGGTAAGGCCTGCGTTTTCTGTTCCGGCCTGTTGATTTCCGTACCGATACGCTCGGCAAAGCGGTTGAGCCTGTCGAAGAAACTGTTATCTGAGCTGGCTTCCTTGAGCGTCCTGATCTTCTCGATGATGTTGTACTGATAGGTCGAGATATTCTGCGCGACTTCCGAGACCTGAAAGGCAACCACTGCACTGAAAACGGCCACGATCAGGAAGCCACCGGCAACACTCGCAATCACCGCGAAGAGCCGCGGAAGGCCGGCTCTGCGCAGAAAAGCGACGATCGGCGCAAGCGCGAATGTCAGAAGCACCGCTATGGCGAGCGGCAGAAAAACGTCTTTTGCAAAGTAGAGAATGGCAACGGCCACAGCCATTGCCGCCAGGGTTGGCAGGCGTGGTGGCGCCGACGTGATCGGACGCACCGCAGAATCGGGATTGTTGATACTCTCCATGAACCCCTCTTTTGCCGCGTTATTATTTTCGGCTTGTTAGCCGCAATAACTGAACAGGAGGCGTTCGGTTCCATTTGTCGAGAGAGCAGAGATCAAATTACATTAGTGAATACTAATAATAATATTGGTCAAAATATACGCATAGCTTGAGAAGTAAATATTAATATAATTAAAATACCGACGAGATCGAGATTACCGTAAGTACTGGAAATATGTGGGGACCTGCTTTGTCGTTCATGTCGCTGAAAACCTTTAACAATCATAGCTTATGCATAGCTCTGGTAACTCTACTTTTAGTAGCAGTTTCGTCAATCTCCTATGCTCAGCAAACACCGAAGCCTGTGCAGGTCGGCGTCTATGTCAGCGAGCCATTCGTCAACAAGCAAGGCGATTCTTATTCTGGGATGGCCATAGATATCTGGCAGGACATTGCCGCGCGCATGAACCTTGCTTCGCAATATGTCGAATATCCGAACTATACCGAACTGGTGAAAGCTGTCTCCGAGGGCAAAGTTGACGCTGCCGTCACAAATCTGACTATCACGGAAAGCCGCGCAGAAATCGTCGATTTCACGCATCCATGGTTTGACGCAGGCTTGCGCATCATGGTCCACACCGAGGCGGGCGGCGGCTGGGACGACCTTATCAGCCGCCTCAATGATGCGGGACATCTGGCAACCTATGCCTGGATACTCGGTATTCTCGTTGCGGCCACGATATTACTCACGATCTTTGACAGGCGTTTCGATAAAGGCTTTCCGAAGCGCTGGCGCGAGGGGCTGGCGGAGAGCTTTTATCACGTGGTTTCCGTTGCAACATCCGGAAAAACCTCGCGTAAGAACCTGTTCGGCTGGATGGGGCGCATCTGGCAGACATTCTGGATGGTGTTCGGCATAGCGATCATCGCCTACATGACCTCATCGATCACGAGCGTCATGACCGTCGCTCATATCGACAACAATATTTCCAGCCTTTCTGATCTGCAGGGGAAATCCGTTGGCGTGCGGGCGGGCAGCGTTGCAGAACAATTCCTGAAGTCACGTTCCATCGCGACCGTTCCTTTCGATCACATGCCAGAAGCAGCAAACGCACTCGTCAACGACGAAATTGCAGCCATCGTCGGTGACGGTCCTGTGCTGGAATATTACGCCCACCAGCACGCCGACCAGCCTCTCGATCTCGTCGGCAATGTATTCAGTCCCGACAAATATGGCTTTGCCTTTCCGCGCCATAGCGAGCTTGTCAAACCCGCCACGGTGGCGATCATCAGCGCCCACGAGAATGAAGAGGTCGCCAAGCTGAAAGCCAAATATTTTGGCCCAGAGAATTAACGGCAGATGCAAAAAAGGCGGCCAATGGCCGCCTTTTTATTGTTCCTGCGAATGACTTACCGGCCCGCCACGATGGACGAAATGATGCCGGTTGCGATGCCGATCAACATATAATCATTGTTGACCTTGACCCAGTGGTAGCCACGCGGCGGCTGGCGCAGCTTGTAGTTCGAATAGTTGTTCACGACATGACCGCGATAGTTTGGCGGCAGACGGTTGCCCTTCTTCCAGCTCTGGTGGCGGCGGTTGTCATACTTGCGCGCATCATATTTCGGACCACCCTTGTGCATCTGGCTGTGCGAAGGCTGGCCGTGATGCGACGGATAAGGCTGTGCCATTGCGGCAGGGGCTGCGAGAAAGGAAAAGGCAGCAAGAGCAATAACGATCTTCTTCATGTCGGCATCCTTTGTTGTATTCGATGTGGGGACAATGCGCCTGCTAATGTGAATGCCAAGTGAATGCTCTCATTAAATAAATTTAATGATTTCATCGGCCTAGCACAAAGGCAGCATCCTGCATTTCCCATCCGTTCAAAATGCGCTAGGTAGAAGCCAAATTCGTACGTACCTCTCAACGAGGTAAGTGTCAGAGGACTGCATCATGATGAACTGGGTTTTCATTCTGCAAGGCGTTATCGCGTTTGGGCTGGCTGGACTGGCCATTGCAGTCATCCTGCGTCATCGCCGCCACTGAGGCGCCTCGGACTGGGCCTGGGCCCGCGATATTTTTCGCACCGGCCTGCCGGTTTCAAAGCAACCGAACACGCAATCAATCGTTTAAACTTAGTCTGATTTTTCTCAGGAGGAGACAGGGATGCGGAAAGTGGCGCTTGGGTTGGTCGCCTTGCTCGCAATTACGGGCTGCACGACCACGGAAAAGGACATTTCCATCGGCACCGGCGCAGGTGCCATTATCGGCGGCATTGCTGGCGGCGGACGTGGCGCGCTGATCGGTGCCGGTGCAGGCGCATTGGGCGGCCTGCTGGTGCGCGAATTGCGCAACGGCAATTGCCAGTATCGCGACCGTCATGGCCGCATATATGTGGCTCGCTGCAGACGATAGTCGCAGGCATCCGCAACGATCATCAAAAGCGCCGGTTTTCCGGCGCTTTTTGTTTTCGACAACTTTGGACTGCCTGACTTGCCGAACGGACCTGATTGGAACCTTCGCTCGCCGATGTCGTTTTACAAGCAATAAAGACAGTTCAGGGAGAACTCCGATGAAGCTTGCTTTCAAAGCCGCCCTTGTTGCCTTGGGCGTATTTGCGGCGGGCGCGGCGCAGGCGGCGAACGCCATATCCACCACCAACCTCAATATTCGTACAGGTCCCGGCACACGCTATGCGACGCTTGGCTCCATCCCCAGCGGCGCGCCTGTGAATGTGCGTGGCTGCACATCTGGCTATGGCTGGTGTCAGGTGAGCTACGGTCCGACCTATGGCTGGGCATCTTCGCGCTATCTGGCATTTCGAGAGGGAACATCCAGCGGTTATTCCGATGATTTCGGTCGAACGGCTGCGCTAATCGGTATTCCGCTCATTGCTGGCGTCGCCATAGGCTCCGCACTCAATGACCGCGACGACTATTGGTATCGTGATCGCCGCTATTATCGCGACAGACATTGGGATCGCCGTGGATGGCGCGACCGTCCCGGCTGGCATGGGCGCCCCGGCAATCACGGGCCGCGTGTCTATATGAGACACCGCGTTCCTGACGGTCCGCACGGACAGTAATGGACATATGAACGAAACTGGGGAAACGCCGCGAAGTGCTCGCGGCGTTCTGTCATCGCGGGAAGCTCCACACGGTCTCTATTCTGTCTTCAGATAAACTTCATGCCAGAAGGTGATGCGGTCGGCTTCATCGAATTTCAAAAGCAGCATCGCTTCGAATTGATCCGTTGTTTTATCAAGACGCACGACTGTAGCAGTCATTGCCAGCACCGCCGAACTTCCTTCGGCAACAACCTCCTGCACATCATAGTCGATGGCGTGAATCGTGCTGCGGAAACCATTCAGAAACGTCAGATAATTGGAATGATTGGCAGGATGGACGCGTCCATTGGCCTTGACGATAAACTGGTCCGCGAATCTCTCCGCGATGATTGCCTCAGTAAGCGTTCCGCTTTGAACCAGATGCTTTCGGTTCCAATCCAGAAGGCCCAACGCCAATTGTGTTGTGGTTTGCTTGTGCAAGATGACCTCCGGAAATTAGAGCGCGCTTCGATCTGATTGGATCAGATTGGCGCGCCAATGTTTTTTACGCGCATCCTGTCCGAAAACCGTTTCACACTTTTCGGGATGCGCTCCAATTGACGGGTGAGCTGTGTGGCCGCGTATTACATCAAACAGGCGAGTGCTAAAAACTCGCTCAATCGGGCGCGAAGAAACTGAAGGAACATGCCACCCCCTCGCATCAAAAAAGAGTGAGCTATTTCAATATGTTGCGAGCGTGGAAAAGTAAGGTGGCGATCCCGACAGGATTCGAACCTGTGACATTCAGCTTAGAAGGCTGACGCTCTATCCAACTGAGCTACGGGACCTCGCCTTTCGAAAAAGATCGAAGATATTTCAATGAACGCAGGGCTTTGCCAGCAAAGCCTTGCCGAATTATCGCATCGCCCTGCCTGAAACAAGTGTCAGGCCAAACAGGCAATCAATGCGTCTCAATGCGTCCAGGGCATCGTCCGGTCGAAGCGGAAATTATCCGAATAGGAAACCTTGCGGCGCTTCGGCTCATTAGGCTCGATAATGCGATAGGCGATGCCGTTGCGCTTTGCGTAATCGACTGCTTCTTCCTGCGTGGCGAAGAACAGACGAATCTGGCTCTTCATATCGCCGGAAGAAGTATAGCCCATCAAAGGCTCGACCATGCGCGGGCTTTCCGGCTCATATTCCAGAAGCCACTGATCTGTCTTGGCCTGACCGGACTGCATGGCAGTCTTAGCTGGACGGTAAATACGTGCAACCATTTGAAGAACCCTGAACTACTCTCTTGCCCCGCTGGGGAGCTGAAAATCCACCAAGCCAATAGTTTACACGGGAATGCATGTCAACGCGATAAAGACGCACGCCACAGCCTGTGCCAGTGCGTTCATTTATCGACCAAATCAAATCTTGGGGAAGTTGGTCGGAGCGGCAGGATTCGAACCTGCGACCCCCTGATCCCAAATCAGGTGCGCTACCAGACTGCGCTACGCTCCGTGGCCCTCTCGGACGTTGAGTTCCCTAGAGAATTCGCTTTCCTAAGGCAAGAGCTATTTTCAATCTTCAATAAAAAAATAAGCCGAACCGCTCATTGCAGGAGATGTTCTGCCCTCGAACCTGACGCTAGTGGATTGAATTTATCGTTTGATACCCTTCCGATATAAATCCCGTTTCAAACGTAAAATTCGAAAAATCCACTAGATTCATAAAGTTACTAGTGGTCTTTTTTGATTCCGACATTTGCTCAGCGCTCATATCCGAGGGATGCAAATGTCGAAATCAGACCACTAGCACAAAGGCTATGCTCAGCTTTGCATCGTCGGCCCGAATCTTTCGGGGCGTAATCACAGGATGTTCAGCGTGTTAGGAGAGTTGACCACTCCACGAGGAACCAGCGGAGATTTAGACCGTTCATTTCAGCGGCGGGCGCAAAACCAACGATGGATAGGTGCCATGTACAAATTTTCGGCAATCGCAGCAGTGATTATGGTGGCTGCTTTTTCAACCGCCTCCGCACAGGCACAGAGTATCGAAATAGGTCCCAATGGTATCCAGGTTAATCCTGATGGTGACCGGCGCCCCATGCGTGAGGGTGGGGAAATCAGCGAACGAAGAGCAGCGCGAATCGCACGCAGTGAGGGAATGGACGAAGTCGAAAGCGTTTCACGACGCCGTAACGTCTACGTTGTTCGAGGAATAGACCGTCGCGACAATGATATGCGCGTGGTGATCGATCGTCGTACTGGCGAAGTGCTTGAGGTACGCTGACAGACCCTGAACGATATATTCAGCAGCCGCGCCCGCAGGCGCGGTTTTCCTCCTGGAGATTTGCAAAGATGATGACCAAGCGCGATCTGCGCGAAGGCTTGGTGATTTCGCGCCATTTTTGTGCGCGAATCTTACCAGTTTCCCATTGCATGACGTAACGAGTAGCTGATGGATACCCTGCCTGAGTACAACTTGAAGCAGCACGGACCAGACTACATGCAAGCGCTTGAAGCGCTTTCCCGTCCGAAAGTAGCAGAATCAGCGAATTGACAGCTCTGGTAAAGTAAGCTTACCAATTATCTGCCTACATAAATTAGCACTTCGTAATTCAACTGCCATTCGGGAGAGGATGGTCGTTCATTGCATAACCGTCGAAAAAATTGCGACGGCGCATTCATTATCAAGGAGAGGAACTGCACATCCAGGAAGGGAGGACCTATGCCCTGGAATCAAGTTTATGACCCTTTGGGGAGCATGTTCTGGTCGACATTGCTTGCCGCCTTGCCAATTGTCGTCCTGCTGGGCGGTATCGGCTTTTTCCACATCAAAGCACACACCGCAGCCATACTTGGGCTTCTGACAGCGCTTGTCATCGCAGTCGTCGGCTTCGGAATGCCTGCCGACATGGCGGGTGCCACCGCCGTTTACGGTGCCGCCTATGGACTT
Organism: Brucella tritici; assembly: GCF_008932285.1. NCBI lineage: Bacteria > Pseudomonadati > Pseudomonadota > Alphaproteobacteria > Hyphomicrobiales > Brucellaceae > Brucella > Brucella tritici. Next base: position 77,038 of record NZ_WBVY01000001.1, on the reverse strand, counting down.
CTGCCCATTGGCTGGATCATTCTCAACGTCATATTTCTCTATCGGCTGACCGAACAGACCGGCCAGTTCAATATTCTGCGTGATTCCATTGCCGGCATCACGCCGGATCGTCGTCTTCAGCTTCTCTTTATCGCCTTTTCGTTCGGTGCTTTCTTTGAGGGTGCCGCGGGTTTCGGTACGCCTGTAGCCGTGACGGCTGCGATGCTGATGGGGCTGGGTTTTGCTCCCCTGCCCGCGGCTGGCCTTTCACTGATCGCCAATACGGCGCCGGTCGCCTATGGCGCGCTTGGAACGCCGGTCATTGCGCTTTCGGCGGTGACCGGAATTGACCTTTTGCAACTCTCCGGGATGATCGGACGCCAGCTTCCGTTCTTTTCCGTCATCGTGCCCTTCTGGCTGATCTGGGCCTTTGCCGGACGCAGGGGCATGCTGGAAGTCTGGCCTGCATTGCTGGTGGCAGGTGTTGCCTTCGCCGTTCCGCAATATCTGGTGTCCAATTTCCATGGACCATGGCTGGTGGACGTGATCGCGGCGATCTGTTCGATGGCGGCTCTGGCAGGCTTCCTGCGCATCTGGCAGCCGAAGCGAATCTGGACCTCGACCGGCAAGGAAGGTGAAGCGGATTCGGCCCCTATGCCAGCGCCGCCGAAGCATTCCATCGGAACCGTTTTCCGGGCATGGACGCCCTGGCTTATCCTGTCGGTGTTCGTGTTTCTCTGGGGCACGCCGCAATTCCGGACATGGCTGGACTCACTCTGGGTCTGGAAAATGCCGATCCCCTATCTGCACAATCTTGTATTCAAGGTTCCGCCCGTCGTGGCCGAAGCGCATTCGGAAGCCGCGATCTATACGCTCAATCTGCTTTCGGCCACCGGTACGGGCATCCTGCTCTCTGCCGTGGTCGGCGGACTTGTGCTCGGCTTCAACCCGCTGAAGCTTCTGAAGGAATACGGCAAGACCGCCTACGTGGTTCGCTTCTCGCTGATCACGATCTCGGCCATGCTGGCGCTTGGCTATGTCACGCGCTATTCGGGCACCGATGCGACCCTCGGCCTCGCTTTCGCGCAGACCGGCTGGGTCTACCCGTTCTTCGGAGCGATGCTCGGCTGGCTTGGTGTCGCGCTGACAGGGTCCGACACGGCGTCGAACGTCCTGTTTGGCGGCCTGCAGAAGATCACGGCGGAACAGCTCGGCCTGTCGCCTGTCCTGATGGCGGCTGCAAATTCCTCCGGTGGCGTGATGGGCAAGATGATTGACGCACAGTCCATCGTCGTCGCCTCAACCGCGACGCAGTGGTACGGGCATGAATCGAAGATCCTGCGCTATGTGTTCTTCCATTCCATTGCGCTGGCCGCACTCGTCGGCCTTCTGGTGATGGCTCAGGCCTATCTGCCGCCATTCACCTCCATGGTCCCGACCGAAACACTACCGGCCATCACGCACTGACGCGAAGTGAACGACAGACGAACCCACGCGAGCCCCCTCGCGTGGGTTTTCTGCTTTTCTGCGAAGCCTCTCGGGGGAACAAAATCGCACGCGCACGCGTTTTCACTTCACTACCAATAGGCTGGAGACTGAATGTGAATAGAAACGGGCTTTATCTGATTATTGGCGCGCTGATTGTCGTGGCTGCGGGTCTTGCGGTTTATGTCTATCGTGAAGAGACCAAACCCGCCGGAATCGAGATGAAAATCGGAGAAGGTGGTGTTTCCATTCAGGAAAACTGAAATCGGCAAGACGTTATAAACATATAAACCGATTAAGATTTCAAACGCTTACGCTTTGTGATGCAACATTTCGGACTTCGCCATGTTATTTGGGGCACCAGATAAAACGGAGGACCGAAATGGGTATCCAGACTGTTTCCGACGAGCTTTATCGTCGTCATGAACGCGAATGGGCAGAGCTGCGCAACGCAGTTGAGGCAAGCGAAGCCAACCAACGGCAGCAGGAGAAGGCATCAGGCCAGACCTCTTGCGATGACAAGACGTCTGGGCACCAGTAAGTCTTCACCAATCTACCTTGAAACGCCGCGAAAGCGGCGTTTTTTGTTTCCGCTTCATCGTTCCAGCGTCCGCGCCAGACGCTGCGGTAACCAAATGCGAAGGAACAATTGGTAGCGTCTCCCCATCGCGATTCGAACAGGAGACAGACGATGGCTGCACGGAAACGCACCACCCGCTCGCCCCAGCGCTCCACAAAGCGCTCGGCCAAGTCGTCGGGCAAGTCCTCCGGCTCGTCCACCCCCGTTCTCGCACTTGCCGCAATTTTGGGCCTAGGTGCCTTCAGCCTGTGGGCAACCTCCCAGCACAAGAGCCCGCAAGCCGCCATAACAGCCCTGTTCCAGCGCCCCGCTTCCAAGCCGAACACACAGTCATCTGCGAGAGCCGAGCCAAAGGCGACCGTCACCAGCAAAGCACCCGAAAATAAGGCGCCGTCGAAGGATTACGGCGCCGCTGTCGGCCCTGTACCGCGTCCATCGGCACCCGTTGTGGCGGCACCCGCACCGCAAAAGCCGGTGCAGCAGGCGGCAATCCAGACCGCCACCCCGCCGCGCCCCAAAAATCAGGTTGCCGTATCCCCGCCCGCCGCTGCGCTACGCTCCATGCCGCCGCGTGGCGTCAACACTCCGGCAAGCTCCCCATCTGTGATTTATGCCAAGGCGCGGCTCACCATCCATAAGAATGCCTGGGACAAGTCGCCATCCATCGGCGTCGTGGAAAAAGGCCGCGAGATGCGCTCCTATGGGAAGACCGGACGCTGGCATCGCGTGATCGTCCCGAAGACGAACATGATCGGCTGGGTACACGAAGATCAGCTTATCGGTGGGCGCAACAAGCCTGACAGTGCAAGCCTTATCACCGGCTCGATTGCCAGGAAGACGCAAACTGCAACGGCTGCCGCACCGAAACAGGTTTCAAATCCAGCGCATTCACGCATGGAGCCGCCAAAAGCTGTCGGCCAGAAAAACTAGAGCGGTTCCGGTTAAAACGGAGTCGGTGGAACCGCCCTATCTCTTTGTTTTTACGCATGTATTTATCCCAAAACCGGTTCCCACTTTTGGGAGACATGCTCTAATCCAGACCACGCGCCATTGCTTCGAGCTGCCGGTCGCCCGGCAGATAATCGAATCCTGCTTCAATCAGTGATGAACTGTCTGCGACCAGATCACCATAAAGCTGGTCGTAGAGACCGCCTTTGCCTACTGCCGATAGCAGGAGCCGCATGAAGACCGGTGGAACGGGTACAAGACGCAAAGGCTTTCCCAAGGCAGCACGCAGCTTCGTTACAAGTTCTTTTGTGGAGCGCGGTTGCGGCTCAGCAAGATGAAACACCCGCCCGGCAACCTTTTCGGCAGGCGCCACGCTTAAAAATGTCAGCGCATGTGCGACGTTTTCAAGCGACACGAAACTGCGCCTGTTGTTTGCCAGACCGAACGGCAACGGCAATCCGCTGTTGCAGAGCTTTATCAAGGCTTTCAGGTTCGCCCGCGCTCCGGGACCGTAAACAAGAACCGGGCGCGCGATGACGATCTCGATTCCGTTGATTTCGCGCAGATCGGCTTCCGCCTTCGCCTTGGCACGGCCGTAATCATCACGCGGCTTCAGCGGCATGTCCGGCGTCAGCGGCGACGGGTTTCCCACAATCGTATAGATCGTGGATACAAATACGAAGCGCTTTACGCCGGTGGCTTTTGCCTTGGTGGCGAGTTCCACGGCCAGTCGATGATTGACCGCATCGAATGTATCTGCATCCGGTCGTTCCGCGCCGGTGCGGTGAGCAAATGCTGCACAATGAACGACAGTTTCCACACCTGAAAAATCCGGATCAGACAGTTCATTCCGGGACAGAGGCAGGACATCATGCCCTTCCCCGATCAGCATTTTTGTAAGGGCGCTTCCGATAAAACCACCCGCGCCGGTGACCGCTATCGTCATCCTCAGCGTTCCGGCTGTTCGCCACCCGCCAGAACCTGAGCGGCAAGCGTGCGCGTGATGCGGCTTTTCTGCTCAAGTGCCGCCCGGTCGAGCTTGTCGACGATCTGGATCGCAGACAGAAGCGAGCGCTCGATCCGGCTCACCAGATAGGCGACGACATGCGGCTCGACGCTTACCTGCCGGTCCGCGAAGAGTTTGTGAATAACGCCGGAAAGCAGCAGGTCGTCCGGTTCTGAAATTTCCACGACGGTTGCAGCCTTGAGACGCGAGGCAAGATCGGGGAGCTTGACGTTCCAGTTGGCTGGCCACAAGCGGGAGGTCATCAGCAGGGAAGGCCCAAGCCCCTGAGCCGCATTCTGCCGAACGCTGTTGATGAGATGGAAAAGTCCGGTTTCATCGAAAGGCGCAGCACCAATATCATCGATCAGCACCGGATATTCGGCAGCGCCGTTCACGGCTTCCTCGGTAATGTGCGTGGGGTCTACCAGAAGTGCGCCTGTTCCGGCGCGCCAGATTTCCGCCAGATGCGTCTTACCTGATCCGGTCGGTCCGGCAAGGATCGTGACAGGCGACAGCCAGTTCGGCCAGCGATCGATAAGATCGACGGCGGCACGGTTGGAATCCGTGACGATCATGTCTTCCCGATGATAACCGGGCTGATGCTCAAGATTCAACGGAATCTGGCGCGGTGCCTCACGCATCGCGGCCTCCTGCAAATCCCGTTTCAAATCCTGCCCGGTTACGACCCAGTCTCATTTCTCTTTGCCCGCATTCTCGCCTGCCTCGATCAGCGGCCCGGCGTCGGGGTTCGGCTGATGGTAGGCAGGATCATACATCGGTGAGTGGAGATAGCTATTCAATGCGAACCGCACAAGCACCCCGACTGCAGCCGCTGCGGGCACTGCCACCAGCATTCCGGTGAAGCCGAACAGCGAACCGAAGGCAAAAAGAGCGAACATGAGCCAGACCGGATGAAGCCCCACGGACGAGCCGACGAGCTTCGGCTGGAGGATGTTTCCTTCCACAAACTGACCAAGGAAAAACACACCCGCGACGGCACAGATCATGATCCAGTCAGGCCAGAACTGGACCAGCGCCACACCGATGGCGAGCGCCAGACCAACAAAGGAACCGATATAGGGAATAAAGCTGATGAGACCGGCAAAAAAGCCGATCAGCAGGCCGAAATTGAGCCCGGTCAGCGTAAGACCGATGGCGTAATAGGTTCCCAGAATGAGGCAGAGCGTTCCCTGTCCGCGAATGAAACCGGCGACGGCGGCATTCATCTCGCGGGCGATGCGGCGCACGGTATGAAGCTGGCGGCGCGGCACCCATGAATCGATGCTGCTCACCATGCGGTCCCAGTCCAGAAGCATGTAGAATGCAACCACCGGAGTGACGACGAAAAGCCCCGCAATATCGATCAGCGATTTCCCCGAATTCCACAGGGACTGAAGCAGGGTAGACAGGAAACCGGCGCCCTGCTGGAGCAGCGAACTCAGATTCTGCTGAATGACCGAACTGTCAATGCCGATATATTTCTTCAGCCATTGCGAATCCTCATTTGCCAGCAGCGACTGCAACTGGGTGATGTATTCGGGGATTTTGGAAATGAAATCAGCGAGCTGCGTTGCGAGGATCGGCACGACGATCATCAGGCCGAGGATCAGCGCCATCAGGAAGATGAGCAGGATGACGATTGTAGCCGCAAGCCGGGACAGGCCGAAACGTTCGAGCCTGTCTGCGACAGGGTCGAGGAAATAGGCCAGCGCCATGCCCGCAACAAAAGGCAACAGCACTGAACTGAATACGATGAGAAACAGAATGAAGACCGCGACGGTCCCCACCCAGAACATCGCCTGACGACGTACCGAAGAGCCGGTCAGCGCGCCGACTTCCACATTGACGTGGATATCACCATCGCGAACTGTCGCTTCCGACTGACGGATCGTTCGACTGGCGCTCGTGCGCGTGGGTGTCGGTTTCTTGACCATGTGCGTCCATTTTCTAAGAAATGAGCTGGATAGAGCCAGTCCTGATAGCAGAATGGCGTTACGGATATCTTAGTGCGAACGGGAACAAGTTAGAACGGTTACTCAAGATTGCAATGTCTGTGCGAAAAGCCAGACGAAACACAACCTTCTATCGAGTTATGGACGGTGCTTTACGATTTCAGGCAGAATCCTGCACTGTTTCGCTCTTTTCGGGCTTTGTGGCCTTGCAGGCAGCGCCGTCTCGTGCCATTGCGCGCACATTCTCTTTTTATCGCATTTTTCTTGAGCAAAACCGTTACACGCTTTTGCCGAAAATGCATTAAACAGCTGCGTGGATAAGCACCCAATTTCAGGAGCAGGCCATGACCATGGAAAATAAGCCCGCCGATAAGTCTGTTGGCCAGAACGGCCTGACCTATGCGCAGGCTGGTGTCGACATCGATGCTGGTAACCTGATGGTCGAGAAGATCAAGCCCCTCGTGCGCTCCACGCGCCGCGCCGGTGCGGACGGAGAGATTGGCGGCTTTGGCGGCCTGTTCGACCTCAAGGCCGCTGGTTTCAAGGACCCGGTACTCGTTGCCGCCAATGACGGTGTCGGCACCAAGTTGAAGATCGCCATCGATGCCGACAAGCATGACACGGTAGGCATTGATCTTGTTGCCATGTGTGTCAACGATCTCGTCGTTCAGGGTGCTGAGCCGCTTTTCTTCCTCGACTATTTTGCGACCGGCAAGCTTTCGCCGGATCAGGGTGTCGATATCGTTGCGGGTATCGCCGAAGGATGCCGACAGGCTGGCAGCGCGCTGATCGGTGGTGAAACCGCTGAAATGCCCGGCATGTATCGCGACGGCGATTATGATCTTGCAGGTTTCGCGGTTGGTGCGGCTGAACGCGACCGTCTGCTGCCGCGTGGCGATATCGCCGAAGGTGATGTCATACTCGGCCTTGCTTCGTCCGGCGTTCATTCCAACGGATTTTCTCTGGTGCGCCGCATCGTTGAACTCTCCGGTCTTGGCTGGAAGTCCGATGCCCCGTTCCAGCCGGGCGCAACACTCGGTGAAGCCCTGCTCGCCCCAACACGCATTTATGTGAAGCCTCTTCTTGCCGCAATCCGCGCTTCAGACGGTATCAAGGCGCTGGCCCACATCACCGGCGGCGGTTTTCCCGACAATATTCCGCGCGTCCTGCCGGAAGGTCTCGCTGCTGAAATCGATCTTGCGTCCATTTCCGTTCCGCCAGTCTTCTCCTGGCTTGCCAAGACGGGCGGCGTCGAGCCGAATGAAATGCTGCGCACATTCAATTGCGGCATCGGCATGATTGCCGTCGTGAAGCTTGAGAAGGTTGAGGAAGTTGTGGCTGTCCTTGCCGCAGAAGGCGAAAAGGTTGTCACGCTCGGCCGGATGGTGAAGCGTGAAAAAGACGGCGTCGTCTATAAGGGTACGCTTTCGCTATGAGCCGCAAGCGGGTCGTCATCTTCATTTCGGGCGGCGGCTCCAATATGGAGGCGCTGATCCGCGCTGCTCAAGCCGCCGATTTTCCGGCGGAAGTGGTGGCGGTCTTTTCCGACAAGGAAGAAGCTGGCGGCCTTGCCAAGGCAAAGGCTGCCGGTATTGCGACACAGGTTTTCAAGCGCAAGGACTTTGCCTCGAAGGATGCGCATGAAGATGCCATTCTGGACGCACTCGCCGCGTTGAAGCCGGATATGATTTGCCTTGCTGGCTACATGCGTCTTCTGTCGGGCCGTTTCATTGCTCCCTATGAGGGCCGTATTCTCAACATTCACCCTTCCCTGCTCCCGCTTTTCCCCGGACTGCATACCCACCAGCGCGCGCTGGATGCGGGTATGAAAGTCGCAGGCTGCACCGTTCACCTGGTCACGGAAGGGATGGATGAAGGTCCGATTCTGGCACAGGCGGCGGTGCCGGTGCATGCTGGTGACGATGCCGAAGCGCTCGCAGCCCGCGTTCTGAAAGCCGAGCATCAACTTTATGCATTGGCCCTTCGCAAATTTGCCGACGAACAAAACAGCCAGCCGGATCTGGCCGATGTGATGGTTCTGAGCGCCTGACGGCGTTCTTTCCTTTTTTAGCCGCGGCAAATTAATCACATCCCAATTTTTTTGTTAATAAAACTTTAATTTCCCGCAAAAAGCTCTAATTCCCATTCGTAACGGAACTTGCTTCGGCAAATCTCGTTAAGGGACGTGTAAGCGTCTCTTTCAATGTGTGTTTTAGAAGAGGACAAAGACATGTCTCTCCGTTTTTCGACTTCCTTCCTTTCGGCAATGACCGTCATTTCCGGCATTGCGGTCACGGCTCCAGCCATTGCTGCCGACTACGTAGCTCCTCCCGCTTCGGGTCGCACCCAGCCGCGCTCGGAAGTCGGCACGCTGTCCTGCGATATTTCTCCTGCAATCGGCGTCATCATCGGCAGCCAGCAGGATGTGGACTGCGTATTCAGCCCGGCCCGTGGACGTGGTCCGGCTGAGCGTTATACAGGGACGATTACCAAGCTCGGCATCGATGTCGGCTTCATCAATGGCGGCCGTGTCGCCTGGGCCGTCTGGGCTCCGACTGTTCGTCCCGAAGGCGCTCTTCAGGGCCGTTATGTCGGCGCATCTGCCAATGCAGCGATTGGCGTCGGCTTCGGCACCAACATCCTGACCGGCGGTTCGTGGAAGACGATTTCGCTTCAGCCGATTTCGCTTCAGGGCCAGCGCGGCCTGAATGCTGCTGTGGGTGTTTCCAAGCTGAGACTGCGTTACGCTGGCTAACAATCAGCGCGAATAAACAACAACGCCGGGACGCATATAAATTTTATATATGCGTCCCGGCGTTGTTGGATAAATATTTATGTATTTATTTTGCGTATCCAGATCTTGGTGTCGTGGACTGCCAGCCCGCCATAGGGTGCGGCAGGTTCAGCGCCGATCAATATATTGATCCCCTCGCCGCGCTCGAATGTCGAGTTCGGAAAAATGCCCTCCGACACGACGACCCCGCGTTTTTGTCCGGCACGCAGCACGGCATGAAGCACCAGTTCGCCACGATGATTGCCGATCTCGATCCGCTCGCCATTCTCGATGCCAAGTTCTGCCGCATCGTCGGGATGGATAAGCAGTTCAGGCCGGATTTCCTTGGCAAGCGACGTGGGCGTCTCGGCAAAGGTCGAGTTCAGGAAATTATGCGCCGGTGAAGTCGTCATGCGGAAGGGATGTTCGGCATCCGCCGTTTCAATCACTTCCCAATAATCCGGAAATTCCGGTATCGACTGGAAATCACCCTGAAGCCCCATGACTTCCGGTGGCTTGTTCGGCGACGGGCTTCCGGTCCAGTCAGGACGAAAGCGGAACTTGCCATCCGGCCATTTAAAGCCATTGATATAATGCGCATCTTCGAAAGGCGGCTGTAGATCGACAAAGCGCTTTTCCTTCAATTCATCGAATTGCGGCAAGTCGCTATTGGCGTTCATGTTGTCGATCAGCGTGCGTTCATCCAGATCGAAGCCCGGCAGATCGCCAACGCCGAGGCGCTTTGCCAGTTCGTTGATTACGAAGATATTCGGACGCGCATCGGCGAGAGGCTCAATCAGCTTCGGCCCCAGAACGACATGCTGCTGCCCGCCGCCGCGATAAATATCGTCATGTTCGAGGAACGTCGTGGCTGGCAATACGACATCGGCCATCTTCGCCGTATCGGTCATGAACTGTTCGTGCACGGCAACGAAAAGATCCTCGCGTGCAAAGCCTTTGCGAACCAGCCGCTGTTCCGGCGTCACATTCATCGGGTTGGTGTTCTGGATCAGCATCGCCATGACGGGTGGGCCGCCATAAAGAGCCTCACTGTCACCGGTGAGAATGCGACCGATCTTCGACTGATCGAGAAAACGAAGCCCCACATCCTGCATGGCGCGACCTTCGATCTCGCGCTTGTCCATCTTGAAGATGCCGGAGTTCGAGTGGAATGCCCCACCGCCTTCATAAAGGAAAGCACCTGTCACGCAGGCAATCGAAGCGGCTGCATGCATGTTCACCGCGCCGTTGCGCTGGCGGGTGAAACCATAGCCGAGGCGGAAATAGGTGCGCTTGGTTTTGCCGACGAGATGGGCGAATGCCTCGATCTCTTCAACGGACAGGCCGGTGATCGCGGCTGCCCATTCCGGTGTGCGGGTCTGAAGATGTGCTTCCAGCCCCTTCGGATCATCGGTGTAGCGCTCCAGATAATCCCAGTCTGCAAGGCCGTCACGAAACAGCACATGCATGACCGCGCAGGCAAAGGCGCCATCGGTTCCAGGTTTCAGCACAATGCCCATATCCGCCTGACGGACGGTCGCATTGGCATAAACGTCGATGACGACGATCTTGGCGCCGCGTTCCTTACGTGCTCGGACCGCATGAGTCATGACATTGACCTGCGTGGCGGCGGCATTGGTGCCCCAGATCACCACCACATCGGCCTTCGCCATTTCACGCGGATCAGGACCAGTCAGGCTTCCTGTTCCCGCAAAATAGCCGGTCCAGGCCATATTGGTGCAGAAACTGTCGAACTGGTTGGAATAGCGCTTGGCAAAGCGCAGGCGATTGATCGAGTCGCGCTGCACCAGCCCCATGGTGCCTGCATAGTAATAGGGCCAGACGCTCTCGCTGCCATAATCGCGCTCAGCTTTCAGGAAACGCTCTGTAATGAGATCAAGTGCGGCTTCCCATGAAGCTTCCTTCCACTGCCCCGCACCTTTCGCACCGGCACGAACCAACGGATGCTTGAGGCGATCGGGATGATGAACGCGCTCGGCATAGCGCGCCACCTTGGCGCAGATGACGCCAGCCGTATAGCTGTTGTCCTTCGCGCCGCGCACGCGCCCGATGGTCCGCTCATCGAGAATTTCGACATCGAGTGCGCAAGTTGACGGACAGTCGTGCGGACAAGCCGAATGACCGGTTTTGATGTTCGAGATTGGAGCGTGCTGGTTCATATTACTTTATTATCTCAAGCCACTTCCTGCAGAAACGAATTTCTGCCGGAAGATTGTCACTGTGACGAAATAAATTTTCAAGACAGGCGCAATGCAATTGCGCCGAGAACAATAAAGCCGGCAGCCACGAAACGCGATAGCCCGACTTTTTCTTTCAACACCAGAGCCGAAATGAGCACACCGAAGAGTATCGCGGTTTCGCGGAGTGCCGCCACGACGGCAATCGGAGCCATGGTCATCGCCCAGAGTGCAAGGCCATAGGAACCGAGCGTACCAACGCCACCGATCATGGCCGGTCGCCAGTGATTGCGCAGATACTGGATGAAACGATCCGGTTCGCGGTAAAGGGCCCAACCCGCCAGCGGTATGGCGTTCATCAGGAACAGCCACAGCGTATAGGAAATCGGCTCGCCCGACACACGAACACCGAGGCCGTCAATGATCGTATAACTTGCTATGAAACCGGCATTGGTCAGCGCAAGCAAGGCAGTGCGGCTTGAAGCCCCACGATTTCTTCGCCGCGCATCAAGCGCCATCGCCAGAACGCCGGAACAGATCAGCACGATACCGAGCCAGCTCTGCCAGCCCATGATCTCGCCGACCAGCGGCGCACTGACCAGCGCCACCAGCAAGGGCGGAGTGCCGCGCATGATCGGATAGGCTTCGCTCATATCGCCGGATTTATAAGCCGCCGCCACGAGCGACATATAGAAGGTCTGCGTAACCGTAGACAGAAGCATGTAAATCCAGCTTGCCGGGTTCGGCAGCGGCAGAAAAGGCAAGGTGAAAAGAGCAATCAACCCGGCAGCGCTGGTCACACTGGCCGCGCTGAAGAACTTGTCTCCGCTTCCCTTTACAATTGCGTTCCAGCTCGCGTGGAGGAACGCGCCAAAGAGGACGATCAGAAGGACGCCACCAGACATTTCGGGACTCGACTCAAAGGATAAGGAGCGGATGTTGAAGGTTGTATGTCACATTTGTGACAGGAGAGATATTGCAGGAACGACGCAGTGTCTGTTCCAAAAGTCGCCATGCCGGTCTGCAAATGGCAATTTGTCTGCGTTCCGGTGCTCACGTACCTTTAAGTACGCTCCGCTGCGGTACTCGAAAATCACCATTTTCGCCACGGCCTGCCGCTTTTTGATTCAGTCACTGGGGGTGTTTTTGCCTTTCCCTATCGACCCTCTTGCCGAAATGAGACCGACATGAAACAAGCGCAACCATGAATTATCGTCACGCCTATCACGCCGGAAATTTTGCGGATGTCGTCAAGCACGTCATCCTGACGCGTCTTGTCGAGTATCTGAAACGCAAGGATCAGGCCTTTCGTGTCATCGACACCCATGCAGGCATCGGCCTCTACGACCTGAAGGGTATTGAGGCAGGCAAAACCGGCGAATGGGCAGGCGGTATCGACCGCATCCTGGACGCGGTGAAGAAAGGGCAGATCGAGCAGCCCGTTCTGGATTTGCTGGAGCCTTATCTTGCTGCCGTCCGCTCGGTCAATGAAGGCGAAAAGCTGCGCCATTATCCGGGATCGCCCCTTCTCGTGCGGCATTTGCTACGCAAGCAGGATCGCCTGTCCGCACTGGAACTGCATCCGCAGGACTCCACCAAACTGGCGAAGCTATTCGACGGCGATTATCAGGTTCGGGTGACCGAGCTGGACGGTTGGCTGGCGCTTGGCGCTCACCTTCCACCGAAGGAAAAACGCGGCATGGTGCTGGTTGACCCGCCTTTTGAAAAGGAAGGCGAATTCGATCGCCTGGTTGACGGTCTGGCCAAGGCGTACAAGCGTTTCGGCGGCGGCATTTATGCGCTGTGGTATCCGGTGAAGGACCGCAAGGAAACGGAACGTTTCACCAGACACTTACGTGAAACAGGCATTCCGAAGATCATGCAGATCGAACTGGCGATTCGTGCCCCCTCCGCCGAACCACGCCTGGATGGCACCGGTATGATTGTCGTCAACCCGCCCTATACACTTGAAAGTGAGATGCAAACCCTGCTTCCCTGCCTTACCAAGCTTCTGGCTGAGGAAAAAGGGAGCAATTTCAGCATCAAGTGGGTGAGAAGCGAGACGGATCGCACTTGACCCGCGTGAATTGCTGACGGAAACTGCGCCTCAATGCTTCGGCTATCATAGACTTGAACGGGTGCCAGCCCGCAATTTGGGACAGGACAGAGATATGCAACGAACCCTGGAACGTATCGGACAGTATTCACGCGCAGCCCTGTTTGCGGCGTCTGTCCTTCCTCTGACGCTTGTGTCTCTGCCGGCCAGCGCCGCAGACTATCTCGCTTCTGCTCCAGCAGGCGTTGCCGATGCAGGCGCTTGCAGCCAGCAGAGCGTTTTGCGTTCGGTGGTTTCCGATTTCGGCTATCAGGTACGTCATGTCCCGAACCTGCCGCAGGTCGGCATTTCGGCCATGAGCGATGTTCAACTGACGCGCTATGAGCCGAGGACCAATCCGGCCCAGATCGAACGCACCTATTGCAAGGCAACCGCCGTTCTGACCGACGGTCAGTACCGTTCGGTCTGGTATATGGTCGAAGAAGGTCAGGGCTTTGCCTCGATGGGCCGCAATGTCGAATTCTGCGTCGACGGTTTCGACCGCTGGTATGTTTACGACGCAAGCTGCCGCGTTCTTCGCTAGTGTCTGTTCCAAAAGTCGCCATGCCGGTCTGCAAATGGCAATTTGTCTGCGTTCCGGTGCTCACGTACCTTTAAGTACGCTCCGCTCCGGTACTCGAAAATCACCATTTTCGCCTCGGCCTGTCGCTTTTTGATTCAGACACTGAAGCCTTGAGCAACGATTGAGTGGAGGGCACATGCTGCGGAAGTTTGGTGCGGCTGCGGTTACGTTGCTCGCAGCGGCGGTTGCGAGTATTTTGGCAATTGCGCCGGGTCGGGCAGATGACGTTCCGGGCGAGTTCGACTTTTACGTCCTCGCCCTCTCCTGGTCGCCCAGCTATTGTGCATCGGAAGGCCCCCGCGCCAACAAGCAGCAATGTGGAACCAATCGTCCCTTCGGTTTCGTGGTGCATGGCCTCTGGCCGCAGAATGAATGGGGTTACCCGGCGAACTGCCAGCTCGACAATGCCCGCAGCCGGGGCAGCTATGTCCCTCGCCCGATCATCTCCCGCCTGTCGGATATCATGCCTTCCGCCGGTCTCGCCGCTTATCAATGGCGCAAGCATGGCAGTTGTTCGGGGCTGTCGCAGGATGAATATTTCTCAACGCTGCGCAACGCTTTCGATCAGGTCAAAATTCCGCCCAGCCTGCGCAATCTGGCGAGTGGTCGGCGTGTTGATCCCCTTCTCGTTGAAAAAGCTTTTATCGCAGCCAATCCCGGCATGAAGCCCGACGGAATTTCGATTAGCTGCAAGCGGAACTATCTTCAGGAAGTTCGCATCTGCATGACAAAAGACCTGCAATACCGCGCTTGCGGTCAGGTCGATGCCAATGCTTGCCGAAGCCGTTCCGTCATGATGCCCGCCACGCAATAAACTTTACATATCCGGTTTAGGAACGAACGATGACACAGATACTCTATTCGCCTGCTTCGCCCTACAGCGCGAAGGTGCGCATGGCCGCTCACTATGCTGGCATTCCGTTTGAAAGCGTCGTCGTCAACACCTCGGCGGAACCGGAGAACCTCATCCATGCCAATCCACTCGGAAAAATTCCGACGCTGGTGACGGATGATGGCAAATCGGTTTTCGACAGCCGTGCAATCATCCAATATCTGAACCGGGTTTCGGGTAACAAGCTCTTCCCGCGTAATGCCGAAAAGCGCACCGATGCAGAGCGCTATGAAGCCATCGCCGACGGTCTCTGCGACGTGCTTCTGGCACATGTCTATGAACGCCGTATGCGTCCCGAAGAAAAGATTCATCAGCCCTGGCTCGACCTGCAATGGCGCAAGGCTGAACGTGCACTCGATCTTCTGAACGAAGCACCGCCACGTCTGGCGGGCAAGCTGCATGGCGGTCATATCGCTGTCGCCGCCACGCTGGGCTATCTGGCGTTGCGCTTCGAGGGCAAATGGGAACGTAACCGTCCCAAGCTCAAGCGCTGGATGAAGCGCTTTCAGGAAGTGCATCCCGAATTGACTGAACTGCTGCCGCGCGGCTGACCGGTCTGGAAAGAATGAAACCCCGGATTTCCGGGGTTTCTTTTTGCGGATTATTGTTTCCCGTCGAGCGCCTGCAATATCCGATAAGCGGCTTTTACGCGCTCATCGATTGGATAATTCCGGTTGGCAAGCAGAACAATTCCGGTCTTCTTCGCGGGAATAAAGGCCGCATAGGCGCCAAAACCGTTGGTCGAGCCTGTCTTGTTGACCAAGACATCCGCTGACGGCTGCAAGGGTTGGTCGAATTTGCTGATTTTGTGCGACTTCAGCGCCATGTCCGACGAATTGCCCGCAAGAAGTGTCTTGAGCGCAGTCGGATAGCTGTAGAACTCCCAGCCAAGCCCCTGATTGTTCGCATCGACACGGTAGTAACCGGTATGCGTTGCGGCGACGGCTTTCTGGAAATCAGGCTCCAGAGATGAGCTGTCGATGTTCAGTTCGATGAAGTGGGCAAGATCAAGCGCAGTGGTCTTGATGCCATAGGCTTGTGCATCCAGCGCCCCGCCCGATACCCGGATCGGCTTGTTGGCTTTGGAATAGCCGTAGGCGTAGTTCTTCATCTGGCTTTCCGGCACATTGATGAAGGTGTTCTTCAGGCCGAATGCAGGCAGAAGCGTTTGTTCCATCAAAACGTCGAACGGCTTGTCCATGCTCCGTGCCGCCAGATAGCCGAACAGGCCGATGCTGGGATTCGAATAGCGACGCTGCGTGCCTGCTGGATAGTCCGGCTTCCAGTTCTTGAAATATGCCAGCATCGAACTGTCATCGGTGACAGCATCGGGAAACTGGAGGGGTAGTCCGCCCGGCGTGTAGGTCCCAAGATCAAGCATGGTGATCTTGTCGAAGCTGCTGCCTGCCAGTTCAGGGGCCCATTTGGTCGCGGGATCGGACAGGGAGAACGCGCCTGTCGCCAGCCCGTAGCCGCCAAGCATTGCAGTGAAGGTCTTGCTGACCGAGCCGATCTCGAAAATCGTGTCTTCAGTGACTTTTTGCCCGCTTTCCTTCGATGCCACACCATAACCGAAGAAGTGGCTCTTGCCGTCGATGGTTATGGCAACCGCCATGCCGGGAATCTTCTGCTCGGCCATGAGTGGGCGCACGATTTCATCGACGATACGGCGCAAATCGTCATCGTTCACCTTGCTTGCAGCCAGCGCACCGCTATTCGGGATAATAGCAGCGGTGGCGAGGAAACCGATCAAAAATGTCGTAGATTTTCTCATGACAGATAGATAAACCTCATGATTATGCGTTCCGCTACGTCTTTCTCAAGACATAGCCGGTATTGCGCGATCCGTTATATTGAAGCCCGCTTACAGCATTTTTTCAACGCTTCTGCGGGATATAAGCCTATCAGGCCCCGCTGATATACGATGCTTGCACAAAGAGGACAAACGACGTTATCTAGCATTTGGCATTAGAAAAATTTGGGGCAACATGGTTCGACCGCATCTCCCGCTCAATTCCCTGCGCGCCTTCGAGGCTTCGGCGCGTCACTTGAGTTTTACGAAGGCCGCGATTGAACTTTGCGTCACGCAGGCAGCTGTCAGCCATCAGGTCAAAAGCCTCGAAACACGCCTGAATGTGACTTTGTTCGAGCGCCTGCCCCGCGGGCTGATGCTGACGAGCGAAGGAGAAACGCTACTCCCCACATTGAAGGACGCATTCGACAGGATTGCCGGAACGCTTGAACGTTTCGAAGCAGGGCATTATCGGGAAATATTGCGCGTGGGTGCGGTCGGCACGCTGGCCGTCGGCTGGCTTATGCCGCGTCTGCGCGACTTTCAGAATCGTTATCCGTTCATCGACCTGCGGCTTTCGACCAACAACAACCGGGTGGACATCGCCGCAGAGGGTCTCGATTACGCCATCCGTTTCGGCAGCGGCGCCTGGCATGGCATCGACGCAACCCGATTGCTGGAAGCACCGTTGTCACCGCTTTGCATTCCGGAACTGGCCCACGAATTGCGAACACCAGCCGATCTCGCGCGGCACACTTTATTGCGCTCCTATCGTGCCGATGAATGGACGCAATGGTTTATGGCAGCAGGCGTCACGGGCGACATGCCCCTGCCCCGAAGCATCATGTTCGATTCGTCGCTCGCGATGATGGAAGCAGCCATGCAGGGAGCGGGCGTAGCACTTGCGCCGCCGCTGATGTTCTCCCGTCAGTTGCTCTCGGAAACCATCATTCAGCCATTCGATACAACGGTGACAATGGGCAGCTACTGGCTGACAAGGCTGCAATCACGGTCGGAAACGCAAGCAATGGCTGCATTTCGCGACTGGCTGGTTGAGGTGGCAAACCTCTAACCCTAAAAACATAACAAAAAACCGGACAGTTGCCTGCCCGGTTTTTCGTGTCCAATTATCAGATAATTAGAACTTGTAGCCAACGCCGACGCGGATGTCGTGGGTGTCGAGCTTGTTACGGACCGTTTCGGTGCCAAGATCATAGTTCTTGTTGCCGAACTGGGTGTAACGGTATTCGACGCGGCCCAGGATGTTGTCCGTGAGCTTGGCTTCCAGACCGGCACCAGCAGTCCAACCAACGCGGAACTTGCTTTCGTCGTCAAAGCCGTTGTCGAGCTTAACCTGCGAACCGGCAACACCAGCCGTGATGTACGGCATAACCGGGTTCAGGTCGTAGCCGAGACGTGCGCGCAGCGAGCCTTCGAAGCCCTGCTTGACTTCCAGACCGTCCTTGGACTTCTTGGCCCAAGAGTAACCGGCGTCACCTTCAACACCGTATACGAACTGGTCCTGCTGGAAGTTCCAACCAGCGTAAGCGCCAGCCTTCATGTCGTCGGGCTTAACGGTACCTACAGTGTCGGTCTTGGCCTTGTTCCAGCCGTAGCCGAGGTACAGACCGGTGTAGCCACCAGCCCAGCTATACTGCGGAGCCATTTCAACCGGAGCCGGAACAGGAGGCTGTTCCTGAATGGCATCAGCAGCGAAAGCAGTCGCAGAGAACGGCAGCAGCGCAGCCGAGGCGATTACGAGAGACTTAAGAGTGCGCATAGCATTCTCCTTACACAAATTACCTTTTGCGCGGTCCCTTATCGGGCGGGCGATGTTGGGAGCAAATCGTCCATGCCGCGCTGACAGGACCGACATATCGGCGGTAATTGCGGCACGAAATGCCCGCTTCTGTGGAGAGAACCTGACGAGAACGTGGCAAAAATGCGATGTTGCATTATCGCAACGCCGGATTCAGCCACCTATATAGTGGGAGAGTTTCGAATGCGGCGACCGCAACAACCGGCAGAAAGAAACGAAGTCGCTGAAATCTCTATCAATTTGTCAGTTATGAATGTTGCAGCCGCTGTTTTTAGCTGCAATCTTCCGACCGAAATGGCATGAAATCGACTGAAGAATCTCGATAAGAAAGTGTTTACCGTGTTGAACGATCACGAGCCCCGCCTGCTTGCTAAATGTCCGGTTCTGGTCACCGGCGGCGCACGGCGTATTGGCAAGGCAATTGTCGAAGACCTTGCCGCCCACGGCTTCCCGGTCGCCATACACTATAATCACTCCATCGATGAAGGCGCGGCCCTCGCAGCGGCCATAAACGAACAAGGCGGGAAGGCCTGTGTTGTGCGCGCAGACCTTTCATCCGAATCCGATGTTCGCAATCTTGTGGAGGATGCGTCACGCCAGATCGGGCCAATCCGGCTTCTGGTCAACAATGCATCGCTCTTTGAAGATGATCACATTGGCCGACTGGATATGGCGCTGTGGGACAAGCACTTTGCCATCCATCTCAAGGCGCCGGTCCTGCTGGCCGAAGAAATGGCGAAAGCCCTGCCCAGCGGCGAAGAGGCGCTTGTCGTCAATGTCATCGACCAGCGCGTCTGGAAGCTCAACCCGAACTTCTTTTCCTATACGCTTTCGAAGACAGCCCTCTGGAATGCCACCCGAACCATGGCGCAGGCGCTTGCACCGGAAATCCGGGTCAATGCAATCGCACCCGGCCCGACATTGCCGAGCGAACGGCAGAAGCCTGGCGACTTCGAACAGCAGGTCGAGAAACTTCTTTTGCAGCGTGCGCCGGAATTGTCGGAATTTGGGCGTACTGTTCGCTATTTCTGGGAAAGCCGCTCCGTCACTGGCCAGATGATCGCACTTGATGGCGGACAGCACCTGGCCTGGGAAACCCCGGATATTGCAGGAATTACGGAATGACTGGAAACCGCAAGAACAATGAGGATGCCGTTGCAAACCTGCCGTCTGATGACGAGCAGGATGTGGCCGGTATTATCATTGGTGACGCGGAAACCGACGATGATGACGAGACCGACGATATAGCCGATGTTCCGGCCTCTCCGTCCGCTGCCGATTCCATTCAATGGGATTCCTCGGACGGCCTGCCGGATATTGAAGGCCTGAGCGGCCAGGACATCATCAATGCTTTCGTGAAGCGTCTGCCGAACAATCCGGGCGTCTACCGCATGTTCAACAGCGATGGTGACGTGCTCTATGTCGGCAAGGCACGCAATCTCAAGAAACGCGTTTCCAACTATGCGCGCGGTATCGGCCATTCAAATCGCATCACGCGAATGATCCGCGAAACGGTGACGATGGAATTCGTTGTCACCCGAACGGAAACCGAAGCCTTGTTGCTTGAAGCCAATCTCATCAAGAGGTTGCGTCCGCGCTTCAACGTGCTGATGCGCGACGACAAGTCGTTTCCCTATATTCTTCTGACCGGCGACCATCGGGCACCCGGCATTTTCAAGCATCGCGGTGCGCGGTCCCGCAAGGGAGACTATTTCGGTCCCTTCGCCTCTGCCGGTGCCGTTGGTCGCACGATCAACGCGCTTCAGCGCGCCTTCCTGCTGCGGACCTGCACGGATTCGGTTTTTGAAACGCGTACCCGTCCCTGCCTTCTCTTTCAGATCAAGCGTTGTTCCGGCCCCTGCACGCACGAGATCAGCGATGAGAACTATGCCGAACTCGTCAATGAAGCCAAGGCGTTTCTTTCCGGCAAGAGCCAGTCGGTAAAGGACCACCTCGCAACGGCAATGCAGGCCGCGTCGGCGGACCTCGATTTTGAGCATGCAGCCGTTTACCGGGATCGTCTGGCGGCGCTTTCTCATGTGCAATCCCATCAGGGCATCAATCCGCAGACGGTTGAAGAGGCTGACGTCTTTGCCATCCATCAGGAAGGCGGCATGACCTGCATTCAGGTCTTCTTCTTCCGTACCGGCCAGAACTGGGGCAATCGCGCCTATTTCCCCAAGGCGGACAGTTCACTAGGCCCGGCAGAGGTTCTGGGGGCATTCCTGTCCCAGTTCTATGACGACAAGCCATGTCCGCGGCTGGTTCTCTTGTCCGAGACGGTTGAGGAGCAATCGCTTATTGCCGAAGCGCTCTCGACGCGCGCGGGCCATAAGGTACAAGTCAACGTCCCCCAGCGCGGAGAGAAGAAGGATCTTGTCGATCACGCGCTTACCAACGCGCGCGAAGCGCTTGGACGACGGCTTGCCGAAACATCTTCGCAAGCCCGCCTGTTGCAAGGCATGGCCGAAACCTTCGGCTTGTCCCAACCGCCGCGCCGGATCGAGGTCTATGATAACTCGCATATCATGGGTACGAACGCTGTCGGCGGCATGATCGTCGCAGGACCGGAAGGCTTCGTCAAAAATCAGTACCGCAAGTTCAACATCCGCTCGACCGATATTACGCCGGGCGACGACTTTGGCATGATGCGCGAGGTAATCGAGCGGCGCTTCTCACGGCTGGTCAAGGAACATGGTACGCCGGAAGAGCCAACTGACGCAGAGGTAACCGACACGTTTCCTGCATGGCCCGACGTCATTCTGATCGACGGCGGGCAAGGTCAGGTTGGCGCGGTCAGGCAAATTCTCGGCGAGCTTGGGATCAGCCATCTCGTCAATGCAATCGGCATTGCCAAGGGCGTCGACCGTGAAGCAGGGCGCGAACGTTTCTTCGTGGAAGGCAAGCAGGCCTTTACACTGCCGCCGCGCGATCCCGTGCTCTATTTCATCCAGCGCCTGCGCGATGAAGCGCACCGGTTTGCCATCGGCACACACCGCGCCCGGCGCAAGAAGGAAATGGTCAAGAACCCGCTTGATGAGATTGCGGGAATCGGTCCGTCGCGAAAGCGTGCGCTTCTGCACCATTTCGGAACCGCAAAGGCCGTCTCCAGAGCCGCGGTTGCCGATCTGATGCAGATCGAAGGCATTTCGGAGGCCATGGCCAAGACGATTCACGATCATTTTCGTGACAGATGACGTAATTTTGTCCGGAATTGAGGCGCAAGCGTCATTAGGTCCCGGTAGAATATATTCGCAGGTGTTGATTTTAACGGTCATCCCTGTTGATGTGCGGCTGACAACGATGCGGCGGAACAATGCAGAAAAAACATACCCTCTCCTTGCCCAATATCCTCACCTATGGCCGGATCATTGCCGTTCCCCTTGTGGTATTGTGCTTCTTTATCGAGGGGAAACTGGAATCGAGCGATTTCGCCCGATGGACCGCCTTGGGATTGTTTGCCGTCGCCAGCATCACGGATTTTTTCGATGGCTATCTCGCCCGCATATGGAAGCAGACCTCGACCATCGGTCGCATGCTTGACCCGATTGCCGACAAGCTTCTCGTATCCGCCATCCTGCTGCTCCTTGCAGCCGACGGAACCATTGCCGGCTGGACGCTTTGGGCTGCGATCATCATCCTGTGCCGCGAAATTCTGGTTTCGGGGCTGCGTGAATATCTTGCCGAGCTGAAGGTCAGCGTTCCCGTTTCCCGTCTCGCCAAGTGGAAAACGACCGCACAAATGATTGCGCTTGCATTTCTGCTCGCAGGCCCTGCTGGTGACAAAGTCATGCCCTATGTAACGGAAATTGGCATTGTCCTGCTTTGGATCTCGGCGCTTCTGACGCTTTATACGGGCTGGGATTACTTCAAGGCGGGCCTCAAACACGTAATGGATTGATCCAGTGGCGGTAAAACTCGTCTATTTCGCATGGGTGCGCGAGAAAATCGGCAAGGGTGAGGAAGTCATCGAACTCCCCTCACCCAAAACAACCGTGGGCGATCTGATCAGCCACCTGAAATCGCGCGGCGAGGAATATGAAGCGGCTTTCGAGCATGAGCATGTCATTCGCGCCGCGATCAACCAGGAACATGCCGAGCATATTGAACTCGTGAATGACGGCGATGAAGTTGCGCTCTTTCCTCCCATGACGGGGGGATGAGATGTGCGGGCCAGAGCATTTCCAGCAAAGGTGCGGAGCGGTTTTGCGCAGGGCATTTTCAATGATTCAAGCAAAACCGGAAACGCCCCAATGACATGCCCACTTTTCGTCGGCATAAGAAACGAAGACTTCGACACGGCAGCGGAGCTGCGCAAGCTTGAGCACGGGCGAACGGATATCGGCGCCATCGTCACCTTTACCGGCCTGTGTCGCGATGAAAGCGGCACGCTTTCGGCTCTGGAGCTGGAACATTATCCGGGCATGGCCGAAGCGGAAATCACCCGCATCGCCCGACAGGCTATCGAGCGCTGGCCGATAACAGCCCTCACGATCATTCACCGTTACGGGCTCATCAAACCGGGCGAAAACATTGTTCTGGTCGCAGCAGCATCATCGCATCGACACGCGGCTTTCGAAGCCGCCTCTTTCCTGATGGACTACATGAAAACCGATGCCCCATTCTGGAAAAGGGAGCATCTTGCAGACGGTTCGGTCGGCGGTTGGGTGTCGTCCAAAGAGGAAGACGAGAAGATTCGCGACCGCTGGCAGCAGTCATAAGCTTTCGATTACTGGCTATTCTATTGATCCCCTTTCTCATTTTAATTGCGAATTAACTATTTAACCCCCTAAAATAACGGGTAATTTGGTCAGCACGTTCTTGCGCTGCCACAATTTTCACATGAAGATTTCGCTAATGTCGGCATTATGAATCAGGCGCTGACAAGCGATGATGACAGACAGATTTGGAATCCGCATCAGCGCCATCTGTCTTACAACAAACAACGCGTGCGGGAACGGAAGTTTCGGGCTTTGACGATGCGAAATGGATTGGCGAAAACCCTCTCAATTGCTGCGGCACTGGTGGTCGGCATTGGCGCGCTTGGCGGCGCTGCCTTGTTCCTGACCACATCGATGCCGACAAGCAGCATGGCGGCGGAAAAAACCGTCAGCGGCAAGGTCATGTATCGCGAGCGCATCGCGCTGCCGCCGGAGGCGAACCTGACGGTTCAGCTTTCCGACGTCTCGCTGGCCGATGCCCCGTCGAAAGTCATTGGTGAAACGCGGATCGAATCCGTTCAGGGATCACCGATCCCGTTTGCCATCAACTTTGATACGGACCAGATCCAGCCGGGCCATACCTATGCCCTGCAGGCACGCATTTCGGCAGGCGATACGCTGTGGTTCGTCAATGACGAACGCTATTCCATTGATCCGGAGAACCCCGGCACCCCGGCAGAGATCAAGGTTGTGATGGTCCGCAAAAGCGGTGACGAAGGCGCGGCCATCGGTATCGAGGGCAAGGACTGGCTCGCGGAGGACATTCAGGGCGGCGGCGTGATCGACAATGCGCAAACCACACTGACGGTTTCGACCGACGGTGCCGTCAGCGGTTCAGGCGGCTGCAACCGTTATTTCAGCAAGGCGGTCGTGACCGGGGACAACATTTCCTTTGCCGATATCGGATCGACCTATGTTCAGTGCCCGCCTGCCCTCATGAACCAGGAGCGCAAGTTTCTCGACGTGCTCGGTAAGACCAAATCCTACAAGATCGATATGGGCAAGCTTGTTCTCTTCGATGACGAAGGGAAAGAAATGGCAAGGCTCGCGCAAAGTCTCTAAAGCAAAAAAGCCCGGCAATGCCGGGCTTTTCTTTGAATTCCGGGTGGGATCAGCCGACGATTTCGGTGCCCGAGAACCAGTATGCGATTTCTTCTGCAGCGGTTTCAGGAGCGTCCGAACCGTGCACGGAGTTTTCGCCGATCGACAGGGCGAATTCCTTGCGGATGGTGCCTTCGTCAGCGTTGGCCGGGTTGGTCGCACCCATGACTTCGCGGTTCTTGGCGATGGCGTTTTCGCCTTCCAGAACCTGAACGATGGTCGGACCGGAAGACATGAATTCGGTCAGTTCGCCGAAGAACGGACGATCTTTGTGAACAGCATAGAAGCCTTCAGCTTCACGCAGGCTCATCCAGACGCGCTTCGAAGCGACGACGCGCAGGCCAGCTGCTTCGAGCTTGGCAGTGATTGCGCCGGTCAGGTTGCGGCGGGTCGCATCGGGCTTGATCATGGAGAAGGTACGTTCGATTGCCATTATGACACCTTGTTCGCTGGAATTTTTAGAAAAGTGAGGCTCTATACCGTCGATAGGCCGAATTGCCAAGAGGCCACGCCATTTTGAACACATCGCATACCGCCTAGCAGCTTGAGACGACGGAAATTTGAAGGCATAGACGAAATTTGAAGGTATAGATTATGCCACTCTGATTCAGGCTATCGGGTAGCGGGGGACTTGTATGGAACAGCATTTTCAAATGTTTGCCTGGTACAATCGCTGGGCCAACGAACTGCTCTATGCCGCTGCTACCGATCTGAGCGACGAGGAATACCGGCTCGATCTCGGGCTGTTCTTCGGTTCGATCCATCGCACGCTCAACCATCTTCTGGTCACCGACCGCATCTGGATGAAGCGGTTTACCGGCGAAGGCGACCATCCAAAGCAACTCGATGCCATCATAACCGATAATTTCATCACGCTGCGCGATCTGCGTAATGCCGAAGATGAACGCATCTGCCGCTATACCGACTCCTTGAACGCCGACAAGCTTGCTGGACGTTTTACCTATACGACCGTTTCGGACATGCGCACGATGAGCCAGCGGCTTGCGCCCTCGCTGGCACATCTGTTCAATCACCAAACCCATCATCGCGGCCAGATCCACGCGGCATTGACGCGGCTCGGTACTGACGCTCCATCGCTCGACCTCTCACAATTCCAGCGAACCGAAGGCGGACGCCGCTTCGCCTGACTGATGTTGATACTTGCGGAAACGCTTCAAGCCGTGCAAAAGCGCTTTCACCATGCTTATCCTTGACGACATCTCCGTACGAATTGCCGGACGCCTCCTGATCGACCACGCCAGCGTAACGCTGCCAGCGGGATCGAAGACGGGTTTCGTGGGCCGCAACGGCACCGGCAAATCTACGCTGTTTCGTGTGATCACGGGCGATCTTGCGCCGGAAACAGGCAGCATCTCGCTTCCGAAAAATACCCGTATCGGTCAGGTGGCGCAGGAAGCGCCCGGCACCGAGGACGCACTGATTGAAATCGTCATGAAGGCGGACAAGGAGCGCACAGCACTTCTTGAAGAGGCTGACACGGCAACCGATCCACACCGCATTGCCGAAATTCATACCCGCCTTGCCGACATCGACGCTCACTCTGCGGAAGCTCGCGCAGGTGCCATTTTGTCCGGTCTCGGTTTCAATGCCGAAGCACAACGCCAGCCCGCATCCGCCTTTTCCGGCGGCTGGCGCATGCGCGTCGCTCTGGCAGCGGTTCTTTTTGCCGAGCCGGACCTGCTGCTCCTCGACGAACCGACCAACTATCTCGACCTTGAAGGCGTGCTGTGGCTGGTCGACTATGTGAAGCGCTATCCGCACACGGTCATCATCATCAGCCACGACCGTGATCTCCTGAACTCGGCGACCAGTTCGATCATGCATCTCGACCAGAAGAAGATCAGCTTCTGGCGTGGCAATTATGATCAGTTCGAGCGCCAGCGCCACGAAATGCTGGAATTGCAGCAGAAGGCCCACGCAAAGCAGGAAGCCCACCGCAAGCACATGGAATCCTTCGTGGAACGGTTCCGCGCCAAGGCCACCAAAGCCCGTCAGGCACAATCGCGCATGAAGGCTTTGGAAAAGCTCAAACCAATCGAGCTTTATGTTGAAAGCAATGTGCAGCCGTTTCGTTTTCCAGACGCTGACAAAAAGACGGCATCGCCTGTCATCGCGCTTGATAATGCCGATGTCGGTTATGTGCCCGGCAAGCCGGTCCTTCGCAATGTGACCTTGCGCATCGACAATGATGACCGCATCGCCCTCCTCGGCTCAAATGGTAACGGCAAGTCGACGCTGGCCAAGCTGATTGCCGGTCGCCTGACGCCGGAAAAAGGCACGCTTACGCTTTCACCGAGCTTGAAGGTCGCATTCTTCGCACAGCATCAGATGGATGATCTGATCCCCGAAGACAATGCCATCGAGCATGTGCGCAAGCTCATGCCGACGGAACCGGAGGCGAAGGTGCGCGCGCGTGTTGCGCAGATGGGCCTTTCGACCGAGAAGATGCTGACACCGGCCAAAGACCTGTCCGGTGGCGAGAAAGCGCGTCTCCTGATGGGACTTGCGACCTTTCACGGTCCCAACCTGTTGATCCTCGACGAACCGACCAACCATCTCGACATCGACAGCCGCGAAGAGCTTGTGCATGCGCTCAACGCTTTCAACGGCGCGGTTATCCTGATTGCCCACGACCGCCATCTTATCGAAGCTACGATGGAACGGCTCTGGCTGGTCCGCGAAGGCGGCGTAAAGGCGTTTGAAGGCGATCTCGATGAATACCGGCAGATTGTTCTGGCCGATGCCAAGGGAGAACCGGCCGCCGACCGCGACGATAACGCCAAGGTCAACAAGGCCGAACAGCGAAAACTCGCCGCCCAGAAACGTGAAACCATGGCGCCACTGCAGAAAAAGATCAAGGAAACCGAAGCCTTGATCCAAAAACTGCAGAAACAGATTCAAGGCTTCTCGTCACAACTGGAAGATCCGGCCCTTTACGAGAAGGAACCTCAGAAGGCGATCCGGATCAACAAGGACATGAGTGACGCCCGTTCTGCACTTGCGGATGCTGAGGACAAGTGGCTGGAACTTTCCACCGAATATGAAGAAGCGATGGCGGACTGAAAACCGCTTCAAAGCGCTTTTTCTGGCGGTAGGACCAACGTTTCCAGTGCGAAAGCCTGCAGTCCTGCCAGAATGTTGGCGAAATTGACAACAATATAAAATGTTGGCATAATCGACAACATGAAAGCGCAAAAGCTAACCGAGCATAAGAGCGTCGAGACAGACGGAAGTATTTCCAGTTTGTTGTCTGGCAGGTTCCAACGCCGGTGCCGCCAGCGTCCCACGGGTTCAAATACCGGATGGTCTATATTCAAAACGGAGAACGTGTCGTCGGCTTTGATAACGAACGTGGAAAAGGCGACCACATGCATCTGGATGGGAAAGAATATCCTTATCAGTTCACAAACTTGGACCAACTCATTGAGGATTTTTTATTCGAAGTAGAGAAACGGAGACGATCATGAGAACACTGACAATCACGACGAATCCGAACTGGAAATCGGCGTTGCGTGCGGCTGGACAACGCGCCAAGATTGGTGTGGCCTCTGGTGAATATCAAGGCGAGACGCTTAATTTCGAGACCCCAGGAGCTTTCTTTTCTCACCTCACCGAACGGCGTTGGCTCTTGCTTAATGAGCTTTTGGGAAGCGGTACAGTGGGCGTGCGGGAACTTGCGCGCCGATTGGGTCGCGATGTCAAGCGTGTCCATGAAGACGCGGCAGCTCTAGTCGAATTGGGCCTGATCGAAAAAGACGAGCGAGGCGCGCTATATTGCCCGTTTAGCAATATCCATGTTGACATGGTGATGACACCGTCGACGAAAGTTGCGTGAGCGCCGGTATTGGTTTTGTGCGTCACAAAAGGACGCACAGCACTCTATCTGTTTGTTTATACGCATTATCCAACGCAAAACCGCTTCGCACTTTTGCTGTAAATGCTCTAAGTGAACATCAATAAGGTCACGATTGCCAGCGCCAGCCAACCCACGATGCGCATGGCAACCGGCAGAGGGCGGGGCATGAACCGCACCGCGAGAAGCGCGAAAATAACGGTCAGAGTGGGAAACCCGAAATAAAGGGCAGCGTAACCGCTCTGCCCTTCAAAGGAAGAGCCGAAGACGCCAAGCTTTTCGAGTGGTATCAGCGCAACCAGTGCGGCAACAGCCGAAAGCAGCAACAGCAGCAATCTGTCGGAAATTTTGCAGAGCATCGTCATCAATCAGCTCTGGGGACGCAGGCGCGTGCGCATCAGGGCATAAAGACCGAATGCACCGAGGATCAGACCGATGGTCGTATAGACCTCGTCAGGCGTTTCGGCCCCACGGCGCAATACGAGATCGGCTTTTGAAACCTGAAGCCCATCGGTATTTCCCTGCACCAGACGAAATGCATAAAGCCCCGGAATGACCGGATCGATGTCCCCGGCGCTCTGGCGCAGAACGCTGCCATCCTGCGGGCGGTCCGTATTGATGGAACCGCTGGTGGAGGCGAAATCGAGTCCCTGGGAGAGAACCGGCTGACCGTCGCGGCTGACCGCAAGCGTAACCGCCGAGCGCCTTTCTGCAGGCACGTAACCCGGCAAAGGCGTGGCATCGATGAACACACGCACAGGCCCATCAGCCGCCGACAACCTGACTTCCTGTATCTTGAAGCCGCTCTGACGATTTTCAAGCATGGTCCAGCGGCCAATCTCGCTGCCCGTGAAATGGCGCATATACCAAGGATAGCCGATGCCAAGGCCAAACCCGGCGACGATCATCAAAATGAATAGAGCCCGTATCACGCCTTGCGCTCCCAGCGGCGATCTGGCGTCTGCTGCCAATAGGTCAAGTCGTGATTTCCTGCCTTGAAATTCTTCCATTGCCCTCGGGCAATATCAAGCTGATCCTGATCATGCCCGTCGAACATGACGACAAGACGCTCATAAGCATCCGCCTGTTCCAGCCCGGCGCCTTCAACGAGAAAGCGCACCGTCGCTCCATTCGGATTGGCCTCACTGGTGGTCAGTAATACCGGCTGGTGTTCGGGATGAGGCTCTTTATCCGTGCCATGCGCCACGAAGGATGTATCGGAGAAGGTCCAGAGCAAACCGTCCAGCGCATCGCGTCTTTCCTCGCTGACCGTCTGGATCGTGACGCGCCAGCCGCGTCCGAGCGAACGCTCGACCAAACCAGGCAAGGCCTCGTCGAGTGTCGATTCCGTCAGATGGTAGAAGAGAATTTCCGCCATGCAATATCCGTTTCGGGAATGGGTGAAGAAATTGATTCCGCTTCTCCACCCATCCTTTTGTTTGGAAAAGATTTTAGCTTTCGAAATGATCCCGGACAAGGCGGTCCAGCAGGCGGACGCCATAGCCGGAAGCCCATGTCTGGCTATATTCGTTTGCTGGCGATCCCATGGCTGTTCCGGCAACGTCGAGATGCGCCCACGGGGTATCGCCGACAAAGCGCTTCAGGAACTGCGCGGCCGTAATCGATCCGCCGTAACGGCCGGCACTGTTCTTCATATCGGCAAACTTCGAATCGATCATCTTGTCGTATTCAGTGCCGAGCGGCAGGCGCCACAACTTTTCGCCGGTCGACTGGCCCGCATCGTAAAGCTGGTCCGCAAGCTCGTCGTCGTTGGAGAAGAGACCGGCATGATATTGGCCGAGTGCAACCATGACGGCACCCGTAAGGGTGGCCAGATTGATAATGAAGCGCGGCTTGAAACGATCATTCGTATAGTGCAGCGCATCGGCGAGGACGAGACGGCCTTCAGCATCAGTATTGATGACTTCAATCGTCTGCCCCGACATGGATGTCACGATGTCGCCTGGGCGCTGTGCATTGCCATCCGGCATATTTTCGACAAGGCCGATAATGCCGATGGCGTTGACCTTTGCCTTGCGACCGGCCAGAGCGCGCATCAGGCCCGTGACGGCTGCCGCGCCGCCCATGTCGCCTTTCATGTCCTCCATGCCACCGGCAGGCTTGATGGAAATACCGCCCGTATCGAACACTACGCCCTTGCCGACAAAAGCAACCGGCTTTTCTTTGCTCTTCGCGCCCTGCCATTCCATGACAACCAGTCGCGGCGGGCGAACGGAACCCTGTGCTACGCCCAGAAGCGCGCCCATACCGAGCTTCTTCATTTCCTTCTCGCCGAGGACTTCAACTTTTACGCCAAGCTTTTCGAGCTTCTCGGCTTCCTGTGCAAACTCGACCGGACCGAGAATGTTCGCAGGCTCATTGACGAGATTGCGCGCCTGGATAACGCCGTCCGCGACCGCTTCTGCAACTTCAAAAGCACGCTTTGCCGTGTGCGGGTCAGCAACGCAGATGCTGACCTTGGCAGCGTGTTTCGGATCGCCATTTTCCTCATTGTTCTTGCGCGTCTTGTAGCGTTCGAACTTGTAGGAGCGCAGAATCATGCCAAGCGCCAAATCTGCTGCTTCGTCACCTGCGATGGTGGTTTCAGGCAATGCAAGCGTTACGGTCGCACGCTCGGCTTTGCCGATTCGTGAAAACGCCGCGCCACCAATCTTGAGCCAGTCGTCATTGCCAAGCTTGCCGGTTTCGCCGACGCCGACCAGAACGATCTTGTCGATGCCGCTGGAAGTTGTCTCGATCGCTTCCGCCGACTTGCCCAATGCGCCGGTAAATCCGGAAATTTCGGCAATACGCTTGATCTTTTCCGCGCCACCCACGGCCTGAGCCGCTTCATCCGCAAAACCGCCGCCCTTGGCGACGAGGACGATGGACACACCTTTTTCCGGTACTGCAAAATCGCTGAAAGAGATCGAAGGACGTTTAGACATGACAACTCCAAACTTGGTGTCGATTTGAGAATGACACGATTGTGTCGCGACTTTTCCCCACTCATGTGAGACGAATATGGCGAAACAGCAAGAGCAGATCCCAGATTGTCCAGTTTTAGCCCGAGGAAAACCGTGCAGGACACAATTGCAAACTCGTCTTACATGCTTCCCGCAAAAACCGGTTGCCTTGAGCCCACTCATCACCCATTAAGGGAAACAGCAGAGCTGGCATCTTCATGATGCTTTTAGTAATCTGTTAACCGCGTTTATTGGGCCAATCTTAGCCAAGCGTCATTAAGTTTAGTGATTATCACGAGTGCCGCAGCCATTTTCAGGTGCGCATTCTTCAACGGAACCGGGATGTAGACTCCACCTATGCGATTGATTGAGTTGTACATCTTACGCCGGGTGGCGATCATGTTCCTCGCAGTGCTTGGGGCGGCAGTCGGTATTACCTGGACCGTGCAGGTGCTTCAGCGCATCGACTTTCTGACCACAAGCGGCCAGACATTCCAGACAATCATTCAATTCAGCTCGCTGTTGATTCCGTCAGCCATCCCGCTCGTGATGCCGTTTGCGCTGATCATTGCGATCACACAGACGCTGTCCACCATGAACCAGGATTCCGAGCTGGTCGTTATCAATGCATCGGGTGCCCCGCGCAGTGCGGTGATGCGCCCTATTCTGATTCTTGCGGCCGTGATTTCCGTCGTCTCGTTTCTCGTCGCCAATTATGTCGATCCCTATGCGCGCATGAACATGCGCGCCATGATCGCCAATGCCAGCGCCGATCTGATGAATGTCATCGTTCAGGAAGGCAATTTCCGCAAACTGGCGGACAATCTTTATATTCAGGTCGCGGAACGACGCGCCGATGGCAGCATTGGCGGGCTTTTCATCGCCGATTCCCGCGATCCATCGCTTGACCTCATCTATTATGCTGCCGATGGCGCAATTGCTTCGACGCCAAGCGGTGACATGCTCTTGATGCAGAACGGCGAAGTTCAGCGGCGTGACGTGTCGGATGGCACGGTTTCGATCATCAAGTTCAATTCCTACGCATTCGATCTCAGCCAGTTCGCCTCGGCTGGCGACGATTTCGTCATCTATGCGAAAGACCGTCCGCTGTCCTATCTTTTGAACCCGGACCCGAATGACCCGATCCTTCAGACCCGCCCATTGCGCTATAAGGCCGAATTGCACCGGCGTCTGACGCAATGGCTCTATCCGGTAGTCTTTGCAATGATCGCACTGGCTTTTGCGGGCGATTCCCGTTCGCATCGCGAAGCTCGTGTCTCTGCGTCCTTCTCGGCGATCAGCACCGCCCTCCTCGTCTATTGGGCAGGCTATTTCGCATCCGACCGGGCCGACAAGGATGCAGGCTATATCGTCGTCATGTATCTCGTGCCCGCCGCCGTCATCCTTGTGACTGGCTTTGCGCTCGCCACCGGGCGACGGATCGGCCTGCCGGACAAATGGAACGACCGTATTCTCGACAATTTCGACAGTCTGAGAAATCGCGTTTCGGAGCTTTATGCCCGCCTCACGGGACGTTCCCGCAATAAAGCCGGAGGTCAGGCATGATCGGCTGGACGCTCGGGCGCTATTTCTTCATCCGCTATGTGCAGATCACGTTCTATTTTCTGCTCGGCATCTTCGCATTGTCGCTGCTTCTCGATTTCACCGAGAATGCGAGCAAGCTTTCAAACCTGCCGGACTATTCGGTGTGGGCTGCGCTTGGCCTTTCCGCCATGCGCGTACCCTTCATCATGCAGCAGATGATCCCGTTTGTTGCCCTGTTCTCCGCAATGGCGACGCTCATCTCGCTCAATAGAAAATACGAACTGGTCGTCGCTCGCTCCGTTGGTGTGTCGGCCTGGCAATTCCTTCTGCCTGCCTGCTTCGGCGCATTCCTGTTTGGCCTAGCGACGATCTTCATCCTCAATCCATTCGCCGCCTACGGTTTTGCCAAGGCCGACGAGATTGCATCGACATGGAAGACCGGCAAGGTTACCGACGTTTCCGCCCTGCGCGACCCGTGGCTGCGCCAGAAAACGGATGAAGGCGAAACCATCATCGGCGCAAAGAGCATTCTGGATCAGGGCGCGACACTTGCTGACGCGACATTCATTCAGTTCGATGAGAAGAAGAATATCAGGGTACGCTACGACGCACGGACCGCACAACTGCAGGACGGCCACTGGGAGCTTACCGACGTGACGCGATTCGCGCGCGGCGAAGAACCCGAGAAAATGGCGAGTTTCCAGATCGAGACGCAGCTTCGTCCGGAATATGTGGAAGAGAAGCTCGCGACGCCGGACACGATCCCCTTCACGCAGTTGCGCCACAAGATCGAGGTCGCGCGTTCCTTCGGTTACTCCGCAAACGCATTTGACATGCAATACCAGTCACTTCTGGCATTGCCGGCATTGCTGATGGCGATGACTCTCATTGCTGCAACAGTGTCGTTGAAATTTGTGCGATTTGGTCAGTCAGGAGCTATGATTCTGGGTGGCGTTATCGCAGGCTTCATGCTTTATGTCGTTTCGGTGCTAGTGAAGGCATTCGGGAATGCGGGATTCGTTCCGCCATTCGTGGCTGCCTGGGTTCCGGTTATTATCGCGACATTCTTTGGTGTCTCCTTTTTGTTGCATAAGGAGGATGGTTAGTGGGTTCGAGTAACGCCCGCATGGTATTGCCCCATTCGCTCTCGCGCCTAACGCGCGGGACGGCCTTGGCGTGCGTCCTTGCTTTGCCTTTCATTTCTGTCGCGGCCCTGCCCTCACCCGCATCGGCACAGGACGCTCTTGCTGCCAATTACAAGAGCGATCCGAACGCACGCATGCTTCTGCAGGCTGATGAGCTTGTCTATGATCGCGACGTCAATACCGTCACGGCTCAGGGCAAGGTGCGCATCGAGTATGACGGCAATCATCTCGTCGCCGACAAGGTAACCTATAACCAGCAAACGCGGCGCATGACCGCGACGGGTAATGTTGAGGTCGTCGAGCGCGACGGCAACAAGATCTATTCCGACCATATGGATGTCACCGACAGTTTCCGCGACGGCTTCGTAAATGGCCTGCGCGTCGAGACGACGGATAACACCCGCTTTGCCGCTGAAAGTGCTGAACGCAGCAACGGCGAAATCACGACGTTCAACAATGGCGTCTATACGGCCTGCGAACCCTGTGCGAAGAATCCGGACAAGCCTGTTCTCTGGCAGATCAAGGCGCGCAAGATCATCTGGAACAGCACGACGAAGACGGTCCGTTTCGAACATGGCCGCTTCGAGTTCTTCGGCATGCCACTTGCCTACTTCCCGGCATTCGAGATGGCCGACCCGACGGTGAAGCGCAAGAGCGGCTTCCTGTTTCCGGGTTTCTCCTACAAGGATGATCTGGGTGTCGGCATTAAGAACTCGTATTTCTGGGCACTTGCTCCAAACTACGACGTCACGCTTTCAACGACGGCTTACACCAAGCAGGGCTTCCTGACCGAAGCCGAATGGCGTCATCGCCTGGAAAATGGCACATACAATCTTCGTATTGCGGGCATTCACCAGAACAAGCCCGGTGAATTCGATGCCGATTCTGTAGACCGATACGAAGACAACCGCGGTATGGTTGCGTCGAAAGGCGACTTTAATCTTAATTCGCGCTGGCGTTTTGGCTGGGATGTGATGGCACAGACCGACCGGAATTTCAGCCGCACCTATGGCCTTGAAGGCTATAACGCCGAAACTCAGGTGTCCAAAATATATCTTACGGGTATCAACAACCGTAATTATTTCGACCTGAATTTCTATCGCTTCAATGTGCAGGAATCTCTCTTGTCGGATAATCCGAATGAGATGCACTCGAAGCAGCCTTGGGTTTTCCCGAGCCTCGATTATTCCTACACAATGCCAGAGCCAGTCTATGGCGGTGAACTGAACTTCAATACCAATCTGCAGGCGCTGTATCGCCAGAATGCAAATCATACGGTGAACCCGAACAATGGCTTGCCTTATTATGCTCGTATTCCCGGCTTTAGCGGCACGAATGTTCGCCTGACTACTGAAGCTGAATGGAAGCGCACATTCATCACGCCTGCCGGTCTTGTCATCACGCCGTTGCTGGCATTACGCGGTGATGCGATTGGCGCCAACACGAATTTTGATCCGGCGAGTGCTGGTTATACGGATGCACTCGTGCGTTCGGAGGCTCTTCGCGCCATGGCAACCGCAGGGCTTGAACTGCGCTGGCCAATCCTGTTCTCGACCACCAGCTCGACGCATATCATCGAGCCGATCGCACAGCTTTATGTTCGCAACAACGAACGCTATGCGGGCGAATTGCCAAATGAAGACGCCCAGAGCTTTGTTTTCGACGCGACGAACCTGTTCTCGCGTGACAAGTTCTCCGGTTATGACCGTGTTGAGGGCGGCACTCGCGCCAATCTCGGTTTGCGCTATTCGGGCAACTTCAACAATAGCGACTGGGCTCTTTATGCTCTCGGCGGCCAGTCGTTCCAGTTGGGTGGCGTAAACTCTTACGGCACAAGCGACTTCCTGAATGTCGGCGCAGATTCCGGCTTGCAGGATGCACGATCTGACTATGTGGCCATGATCGGTACGTCCAACTCGACAGGCCTTGCTCTGGCTGCTCGCGGACGCTTCGACAAGGAGAGTTTCTCGGTCCAGCGTGGCGAACTTGAAGCCCAGCAGAGCTGGCAGAAGCTGACCGTTTCCGCTCAGTACGCCTATATCGCCCCGCAACCTGCTTACGGATATAACGATCTCCGTCAGGAAGTTACGGGCTCTGCGACAGCGCGCATCAATGCAAACTGGCGCGTTTTCGGTTCAGGCACCTATGATATGGTATCTGATACCTTGGTCCGCGCATCGTCAGGGCTCGCCTATGATGATGAGTGCTTCACTTACTCAATGGCTTATGTCCAAACCCGCAATCCAGGGGACGACAAACCATCTCATAGCGTCGGCTTCAACATTTCGCTGCGTACCCTGGGTGACATCGGTAGCGGCAATCAGACTTTCTAAACTTGACAGACCGGAAGCACTAGAAATGCTTCCGGTCTTTTCATTTCATTCGACAAAGAAATTTGCACATCAAAGCCTGATTTGGCTTTCTTTCTGTAGTATTCACACGATACAACCTTCGCAAAATAGCTTTTGGGTCATTGTTTCGCCGCACTGGGTCATCTATACAGGCAGCTTATGATCAGCCGCTGATATGATTGATTGATTGTTTGGCTGCCGACGATAATGACCATAAAGGGATACGTCCGGTAAGGATTGTCGTTCATCGACCGGAAGGAATCGGGAAAGAAAGATGATGATTGCAAGACCTCTCTTCGCCTCCATGCTGAGCGCCGCAGTCTGCCTGACGACGCTTGGAACGGTTGCGGTTCCAGCATTTGCTGCAGGTGCAGGTTCCGAGGTCAAGGTTATCGTTTCCGGCAACGCCATCACCAACAGCGATATTCAGCACCGCATGGCCTTTTTGAAGTTGCAGCGCAAGGGCGGCAATCTCAGCCAGATTGCCAAGCAAGAGCTGACTGATGAAATGTTGAAGCGCGTCGAGATGAAATCGCGCGGCATCAATATTTCCGAACAGCAGGTCGATGAGGCTTATGCCGGTTTTGCCAGCCGTAACAAGATGAGTCTGGCACAGCTCAATCAGTTGATGAATCAGTCGGGCGTTACGCCGGATCATTTCAAGAAATACATCATGGTCCAGATGGGCTGGGGCCGTCTCGTCAGCGCCCGTTTCCGTGCGACCGGCATGGTCAGCGAACAGGAAGCCGTTCAGCGTATGTTGAAGGATGGCGGCAAGAAGCCTGTGGCGACCGAATATCGTCTCCAGCAGGTCATTTTCGTGGTACCGGCTTCCAAGCGCTCTCCTGCCCTGCTCGCCAAGCGCAAGCAGGAAGCCAATGCACTTCGCTCGCGCTTCCAGAATTGCGATGCAACCCGTCAGCAGGCCAAGGGCATTCTTGACGTAACCGTCCGCGATCTTGGCCGCATTATCGAACAGCAATTGCCTGGCGAATGGTCCAAGGCGGTCAAGTCCACATCGGTTGGCGGCACCACCCCGCCGCAGGAAACCGAAAAGGGCGTTGAATTCCTGGCCGTCTGCTCAACCCGGCAAGTGTCGGATGACCGCGTCGCCCAGCTCGTCTTCTCCATGGAAGGCGCGGATTCCGCTGCTGGCCAGGAAAAGAAGGCGGAACAGCTCAGCGAGAAATATCTCAAGGAACTGCGCGAAAAGGCGACGATCGTCAATCGCTAAACCGACCTGACGGATTCATCCGTATTCATTGGACTATTGACGCGATGTCCGCATCACCTGTTCCTCCTCTCGCCATCAGCATTGGTGATCCGTCCGGCATTGGCCCCGACGTTGCGCTTGTCGCCTGGCTCCGGCGCGACGAGCTTGCGCTGCCGCCTTTCGCCTTGCTGGCAGATCCGGTTCAACTGACTGCGCGCGCGAAGCATCTCGGACTTGACGTCGAGATCGAGGTCATCACCACCATTTCCGCCGCAAGCCGTATATTTGCTGATGCTTTGCCGGTTCTCCCTCTCGACAACAAGCTGACGGATAGTGTCGGCAAGCCCCTCCCGGAAAACGCCGCAGGCATCATCGAAGCCATCGAGCACGCTGTCGAACTCACATTGAAAGGTGAGGCCTCGGCAGTTGTCACCTGCCCGATTTCAAAGAAGCCGCTTTATGAAGCCGGGTTCCAGCATCCGGGCCATACGGAGTTTCTAGCGGAACTCGCCAGCAAATATCTGGGCAAACCTGTCACGCCCGTCATGATGCTTGCCGGGCCGCAGCTTCGCGCCGTTCCGGTCACCATACACATTCCGCTTGCCGAAGTGCCCGTCCGTTTAAGAACTGCCGATATCATCGAAGTTTCGCGGATCACCGCCACCGAACTGCGAGAACGGTTCGGCATTCTCGCACCGCGTCTCGCCATATCCGGACTTAACCCGCACGCCGGTGAAGGCGGAGCTATGGGCAAGGAGGATGACGCTATCATCCTGCCAGCAGTCGAGGCATTGCGCAGTGAAGGGATAGACGCTCGCGGCCCCCTGCCCGCCGATACGATGTTTCACGCGCCAGCCCGCGCGACCTATGATGCTGCGGTCTGCATGTATCACGATCAGGCCCTTATCCCGGCCAAGGCACTGGCTTTCGATGAGACTGTGAATGTGACCTTGGGGCTTCCCTTCATTCGCACGTCGCCGGATCACGGCACGGCTTTCGACATTGCAGGCAAAGGCATTGCCCGCCCGGACAGTCTTGTCGCGGCCATTCGTCTTGCACAGGAACTGGCTGAAAACGCCGCCAACGCACACTAACGAGTACAAATGGCATGAGTATTGATGGCCTTCCCCCGCTTCGCGAGGTAATCGAACGGCATGATCTGATGCCGAAGAAATCGCTCGGCCAGAACTTCCTTTTCGACCTCAATCTGACATCGAAAATCGCCCGTCAGGCGGGTAATCTGCAGGATCAGCCTGTTATTGAGGTTGGCCCAGGCCCTGGTGGCCTGACCCGCGCGCTTCTGGCACAAGGTGCCTATGTTACGGCAATCGAGCGCGATGAACGATGCCTCGACGCACTCGCAGAGATTGAAGCGCATTATCCGGGTCGTCTGCGCGTCATCTCCGGCGATGCGCTTGAGCAGGATTTTTCGGCGCTGTTTCCAGACGGGCCGAAGCCGCGCATCGTCGCCAATCTGCCTTATAATGTCGGCACGCAGCTTCTTATCAACTGGCTGCTGGTCGAGCCATGGCCACCCTTCTATTCGTCCATGACATTGATGTTCCAGCGGGAAGTCGCCGAACGTATCGTCGCGACACCGGACAGTGATCACTATGGACGTCTGGGTGTGCTTGCCGGGTGGAGAACAGTTTCCAAGATCAGTTTTGATGTGCCGCCGCAGGCATTTACACCACCGCCGAAAGTCATGTCGTCGGTCGTTCA
The DNA here is from genome assembly GCF_008932285.1 of Brucella tritici. Classification (NCBI taxonomy): domain Bacteria; kingdom Pseudomonadati; phylum Pseudomonadota; class Alphaproteobacteria; order Hyphomicrobiales; family Brucellaceae; genus Brucella; species Brucella tritici. Next base: position 38,298 of record NZ_WBVY01000001.1, on the reverse strand, counting down.
TATCATTCCGCGTGAAAATCCGCTGCCTTGCAACGCCAATGCGCTTGGACAGATCACGCAGGCCGCCTTCGGACAGCGTCGCAAGATGTTGCGCCAGAGCCTGAAACCGGTGGGCGGAGCCGAGCTTCTCGAAAAAACCGGTATCGACGGAACGCGTCGCGCAGAAACGCTCAGCGTCGGAGAGTTCGTCGCGCTGGCAAACGCCTATCGCCCGATAAAGTAATCAGTGATGGCGCCCACCCTTCCCCGAAGTTGACTTCGTGACTTCGGGTGCAGCGGGCATGACTGGCAGCTTCATTTCATTGACGATCTGACCCACATGGTCAATTTCTTCGCGGAAGCTATTCAGCGATGAGCCTGTCAGTTTTTCGCCTGCATTGAGACGCGCCGTCAACGGATCGACATATTGGTCGCCGACCTTGAGCTCGTAATAGAGGTGCGGGCCGGTCGAGTAGCCCGTCGATCCAACATAGGCGATCACATCTCCCTGCTTCACGCGATCACCGACCTTCAGGCCCTTCTTGGCCGATGCAAGATGCGCGTAGGTTGTGCTATAGCCGCCCTGATGGCGTATGCGGACATATTTGCCATATCCCTTCTGGTACGAGATCAACTCCACCACACCGTCGCCCGCCGCAACGATGGGCGAGCCGATCGGTGCATCGTAATCGACCCCGTTATGGTGTTTGCGAACATGCAGAACGGGATGGATGCGCCAGCCGAAACCATCATTGAGACGGCCATTCGGCAGCGGCTTCTGCATGAGATATTTCGTCATGGACGAACCATCTTCATTGAAATAGTCGGCACCGTTATTGCCTTCGTGACGGTACAGGCGGCGGCTTTTACCGTCGGTCGTGAACTCAACGAAAACCAGTTCCGGTTCTGTCTCTGCGCTTTTGCGGAATAGAAGATCGATCAAATCGGGCTTTTTGCCGCCATTTAGTGAAATACCATTCTGTGAAGCCAGCTTCTCGACTTCACCGACGATTGCCTTCGGTGCGCCTGCCTGCTCCAGCCGCGACGAAATCGAGCCGCTATTGCTGACCGCATTTTGCGGATGATAGGCCGTCAGCATCGCATCGCGCGACAGGCGAGCAAAAAGGCGCTCATTGCCCGTGGCGCGGAAAACGCCATCATCGGCGCGTCCATAAATTGCCTTGTCGATATCGCCATGCTCGAAGCGCGCAAGCGCAATATGCTGCTCTCCATCGGCATGCTGCCTCGATTTGTCGACCAGCAGTTCAAGATTGTCACCGGGCACCAGTTCTGTTCGCGCCAGGGCTTCCTCAAGCCGCTTGCTGTCCTCAACCGCAATCCCGGCCGCTTGCAACAATGCGCCCAATCGCTCGCGCGACTGCGGTGCGACAATGATCTCGTGAACCTTTGCGCCCGAAGCAACGGCCGGTTTGGCGAGGCTGACATTGATCGGAACACCCCGCTCCAGTTCTTCCTCAGGCCGTTTCGGCAAGGATTTCGGTACGGAAATCTCTCCGCGGAGCGTGTCGTCTATGGCAGCACGGCTGGAACCTTTGAGATCGAGCACCACATGCTGGTAGGTGTAGAGGCGCGCGTCACCATCCTCGACGCCTTCAGCAATATCAATGCGTCGGGATACCCGGCTTCCCTGGTCAATACCGATCTCCGGTGCCAGTCTTGCCTCTTTCGACGCTGCGCGTCTCCTGTTTAGCGTCGCCGGATTGACCATGACCGGCTGTGCCGCGCGGCCATGACGGACAAGCCGCCCGGTCGTAAACAGAAGCCCGCCGCCAGCAATGACCATTGCGGCTATCAGCGCCAGACAGAACCGCAAATGCGTATGCAGGGAAAACCGGACCTGGCGGAATGGCTTCAGGCTGTGAGAGGAAAGCGGCTCGCTCTTCAAGGCCGCCTTGAAAGCCGCAAAATCTGGCTCCGCCGTCGCAGCAACTTTTCTTTCGTTTGCTGGCGCTAACCAGAAGACCATTTTGAACAATTCTCCACCACTGGATTATCGGCGGATGAGTGGTAAAGACAGCGGCCAAAATAAGGCTTACGGCAGGATATCCACCGTAAGAGAATCACATTCAGCGAATTGTGAAGATCAGGCCTCTAGAGCGCCGTGCGTCCTCTTGGACGCACAAAGGACGCTCTAACTTATTAATCTACGCATCGTGCTTTCCGAAAATCGGTTCCTATTTTCGGACCGATGCAGTAGCCCGCCCCCGGCGATGTTCAACCAGCATCGACCACGTATAGAGCGCGAGCCCAGCCCAGATCAGCGCGAATGCACCGAGCTGCGCGGTCGAGAACGGTTCGTGGAAGATGAAGATCGCAAAGAAAAACAACATCGTCGGCGTCATGTACTGCATGAGGCCAAGCGTCGTATAGCGCAACAGCTTTGCGCCACCGGCATAGAGGATCAGCGGGATAGCCGTGAAAGGCCCGGCCAGAAGCAACATCGACACGTTAAACGCCGGGCCTGTCGAGAAATGATCCTGACCGTTTGCCGCCAGCCACAACACATAGCCAAGTGCCGGAATGCACAGGATGAGCACTTCCAGCGTGAAGCCCTGCAGCGGCGGCATTGGCAGTGATTTGCGGAAGAAACCATAAAGGCCGAAGGTCAGCGGCAGCGCCAGCGATACCCATGGCAGACCGCCTGCATTGACGGTCAGCAAAAGCACAGCCGCAAAGGCAAACCCGACAGCGACATACTGAACCTTGGTCAGCCTCTCGCCGAGAAACAAACCGCCCAGAACCACATTGAACAGCGGATTGATGTAATAGCCAAGTGCCGCCCCCATCACCTGATCGTGGGCAACGGCCCAGACATAGATCGACCAGTTAATGGTAATAAGCCCGGCTGTCAGAGCAGCCATGGCCAGCATGCGCGGCTGACGCACGGCATTGAGAATATCCTTGAACTGCCCCAGCACAAGAAGAAGCACCAACGCGACCGGAACCGACCAGATCACGCGATGCGACACGACTTCCATCGCCGGAATGTGGCCAAGTGCCTTGAGATAGAACGGTAGCGCGCCCCATAGCCCATAGGCTGCGATTGCCATCAGAAACCCGCGCGACCCGTCAGACAGGCGCGTATCGGTGATGGTCTGATCGGACATGCCTCTCTCCTCGGCGAAACTAAAAATGTCGCAAGCCAAATACAGCAGGCGAAGCATCGAACTTCACCTGCTATGCGCTCAACAATCCATAAAATCCATTCAATTAAACTGATCGAAGCATCAATCGCCGTGAACAGATGGGTTACTCAGCAGCAGCCAATCCGGCCATCGAACGGTTCTTCATCAGTTTGTAATTGACCGAATCCATCAGGGCCTGGAAGGACGCGTCGATGATATTGTCCGACACGCCGACCGTGCGCCAGCGAGCGCCGGTCGCATCCCCGGATTCTATCAGAACGCGGGTGATGGCGGCTGTACCACCATTGAGGATACGCACCTTGAAGTCCACCAGCTCAAGATCCTCGATCTCGGCCTGAAACCGCCCAAGGTCCTTGCGCAATGCAATATCGAGGGCATTGACCGGGCCGTGCCCTTCGGCGACAGACATGCGAACCTCGCCATCGACCTCAACCTTGACCACGGCTTCGGAAACAGTCTTCAACATGCCGTTGGCATCGAAACGCCGCTCGACGAGGCAGCGGAAGGATTCGACCTTGAAGAATTCCGGCTGTGGCGTCAGCATATTGCGCGCGAGCAGCTCGAAACTCGCATCCGCGCCTTCATAGGCATAGCCTTCGGCTTCGCGCTCCTTGACCACGGCAATCAACGTGTCGAGACGGACATCGTCCTTCGCAACGCGAATACCGCGACGTTCCAGTTCAGCGATGAAATTGGACTTTCCGCCCTGATCCGACACCATGACACGCCGGCTGTTACCGACGGATTCCGGCGGCACATGCTCATAGGTCTGCGGTTCCTTGAGAAGCGCGGAAGCATGAATTCCGGCCTTGGTCGCAAATGCGGAAGTGCCGGTATAGGGTGCCTGCTCCGTCGGCGGACGGTTCAGGATATCGTCGAAGGCACGTGAAATCCGCGTGATCCCCTTCAGTGCAGCAGGTTTGATCCCCAGTTCGAAACGCTCTGCCCAATAGGGTTTCAGCGCCAGTGTAGGGATCAGCGAAACGAGATTGGCATTTCCGCAACGCTCGCCGATACCGTTGAGCGTTCCCTGCACATGGCGCACACCCGCATCGATAGCTGCGAGCGAGACGGCCACCGCCTGCTCGGTGTCATTATGGGCGTGGATGCCAAGGCTCTCGCCTGGAACTACAGCCGTCACGGCGGCAACAATTTCGCCAATTTCCGACGGCTGCGTGCCGCCATTCGTATCGCAAAGCACAACCCAGCGTGCACCTGCGGAATAGGCAGCCTTGGCACAGGCAAGCGCATATTCGGGATTGGCCTTGTATCCGTCGAAGAAATGCTCGCAATCGACCAGCGCTTCCCGCCCTGCCATGCGAGCAGCCGTGACGGAAGCCGTGATCGACTCGAGATTTTCCTCATTGGTACAGCCGAGCGCCAGGCGGACATGATAGTCCCAGCTCTTGGCAACGAAACAAACGGCATCGGCAGAGGCCTGAAGCAGACTGGAAAGGCCGGGATCATTGGATGCCGAAACGCCTGCGCGCTTCGTCATGCCGAAGGCCACAAATTTGGCACGTGCGGTCTGGCGACGCTTGAAGAAGGCCGTATCAGTCGGGTTGGCGCCCGGATAACCGCCTTCCACATAGTCGACACCCAACTCCTCCAGCAGCGCGACAATCGACTTCTTGTCCTCCACGGAAAAATCAATGCCGGGTGTCTGCTGTCCATCCCGCAAAGTGGTGTCGTAGATATAGATGCGTTCGCGTGCCATTATTCTGCTCCCCGCATTCGGACTGGACAGCAACCACCCGCTTCAGGTTTTGTCCGTCCTCGCACGCTTCGCGGCTGCGGGCGGACGGGTGAGGTTTGCTGTCCATCCCGCAAGGTGGTGTCGTAGATATAGATGCGTTCGCGTGCCATTGTGCCTGCCTGTCGGTGGGTCTGCGGTCCGGTCAACCTTGCTGTTGCGGCCAGCTTTCAGTGTCGTAGTCGGGATGCTGATAGGAAATCATCGTTCTTACGAATTCGATGCTCTCCGGATCACGCTCCGTTGCATAGCCGGGAAGGCTTGCAAGTTCCGGCACATAGGGAAGCTGCTTCTCGATGCCCCACTGAATCGTCGGCTCGATTTCCTCCGGCGCATCGAATGCGCCGATGGCGAGCGCGATCCCGTCGGGTGCCTCGTAAGTAAGCGGCGTGCCACACTCAGGACAAAAGCCCCGCTGCACATGATTGGACGAACGGAAGCGCTTAGGCTCGTTGCGCGTCCATTCCAGCTTCGCATCACTTACCGACACCAGAGGCGCATAGAAATTGCCAAACGCTTTCTGGCACATGCGACAATGACAGATCGATGCGGAACCCATCGCACCGTCAACGCGAAAGCGAACCGCACCGCACTGGCAACCACCGGTATAGATCGGTTTGTTATCAAGCGTCATGTCATCCTCCCTACTCCGCAAGCCTGTTCGAGCATTTCCAGCAAAAGTGCGAAGCGGTTTTGCGTAGGATAATGCGTAAAATCAAATAGATAGAGCATTTCCAATAGTTCAATTTAAACTGGAAACGCTCTAGCCTACCACATCCCAGTTGGTTATGCGTTCGCCCGTTGCCGGGTCCTTGCCATCCTTGAGCTGAACACCTTCCTGAAGCAGTTCATCGCGAATGCGATCAGCCTCAGCCCAGTTCTTCTCACTGATGAAGCGCAGGCGCTCCGCAATACGTGCTTCAATGGCTTCACCATCCACTTCGGCCTTCGCAAAGACCGGAATGTCTTCAGCCGTAACGAAATGCGGATCGAACAGGCCCAGCAGAGCCATGCCCTCGCCCAATCCGGCGACATCGCGTGCCTTGAAAGCCTTGCGCAATGCGGTGATCGCCGTCCAGCTATTCAGATCGTCAGACAGGGCCTCGACCACCTCGCCAACTGTTGTCAGCGTTTCCGGCAATTCGAAATTCCTGTCGCGCAGCAAGCCATACCAGCGATGCAGTTCGTCGGCAGATTCTGCCAGACGCTGCGCCGTCCAGTTGATCGGCTCGCGATAATGCGTCTGCAGCATCGAAAGGCGAGCCGCCAGGCCAACCCAACGATCATGCGCATCGACGTCGTCCCATACACCCAGTTGCGGCAGGCCTTCGTTCAGCACATCGCGAATGGTGATGAAGTTGCCAAGCGATTTCGACATCTTCTGGCCTTCGACCTGCAGGAAGCCGTTATGCATCCAGATGCTCGCCATCCGCTCGGTGCCGAATGCGCAGCATGATTGCGCGATTTCGTTCTCGTGATGCGGAAATACGAGATCGATACCGCCGCCATGAATGTCGAACTGATTCTTCAGCGGATCATCGCATTTCAATCCGCCACCAAACGGCTCAAGCAGCTTGGCCATCGACATGGCCGAGCACTCGATATGCCAGCCCGGACGGCCCAATACCGCGATCCCTGCGGGAGAGGACCAGCCTGGCTCGCCCTCCTTCGACGGTTTCCACAAGACGAAATCCATTTCGTCCCGCTTATAGGATGCTACGTCGACGCGGGCGCCTGCCAGCATCTCATCCAGCGAGCGGCGGGCAAGCGCGCCATAACGCGGCCCGTTCCGCTCGTTCATGGCCGACGGCGAGAAGAGCACATGATCCTCGGCCACATAGGCTACACCCAGCTTCACCAGGCGATCAATCATGGCGCGCATCTCGTCCATATGCTCGGTAGCGCGCGGCTGAACGGTCGGCTGTAGATTACCAAGCGCCGTCACGTCAGCCTGAAACTGTTCGTTCGTGCTTTCCGTCACCCGACGAATGGCTTCATTGAAGGATAGATCAGGGTAATCGCGCGCGGCGCGCGCATTAATCTTGTCATCGACGTCGGTAATGTTGCGCGCATAGGTGACGTGTTCCGCGCCATAGACATGACGCAGCAAACGGAACAACACGTCGAAAACGATCACCGGACGAGCGTTGCCTATATGCGCGAAGTCATAAACCGTCGGTCCGCAGACATACATGCGCACATTGTCGGCATCGATGGGAGAAAACTCCTCCTTCGTGCGGGTCAGCGTGTTGTACAGACGCAGTTGCGGCGCATAAGCCATTGTAAATATTCCCCAAAAAGACCTGCTGGAACCGTTCCGCTCAAACAATATGCGGCACTGCTCCAGCTACTGTTTTCACGCATTATCCCACGCAAAACCGCTTCGCACTTTTGCTGGAAATGCTAAGCGCAACTGACCGCAGCCGACTGACCGGGGCGTTATCATCCAATTTTTATGAAAGGGAGACGAAAACGGCCGGGCCAGCAGGCTGCTAGCCAATAATAATTGCACAAATACAAATGATCGTGGTCGGCGTTTTCATGATTGCACTTATCCTCAGCGGGAGTGCCTCCGTCAAGAGCTTTCGCTAAGTGCCTGTTCCAAAAGTCACCCTGCCCTGCCGCAAACAGCCGGATCGCCGTCTTTGTTGTATTTTTGCAACCTGTGAGCGCCCTCTCCAGCGTTAACCGGAAAACCGCAAAACCGGCTCCAAACAGCCTTCATTCGGTCTCAATCAATCACAAAATGGTGAGCAGGCATTATCGAAAGGAAGGACCAATGTCTAAGAGTGAACTGCAACCCCGCCAAGACCGACTGGTTGATAAATACCGCGAAATCGGGCCTGCCGTGCTTGTTGCAGCATTGCTGAACGCAACGCAGCGCAGCAGCGACGGTCGTAACGACAATCGCCGGCGTTCCATTCTCGCCGTCAAGAAGACAGGCTGAAGAAGCTGATGTCGTTCAGCGCCTGGAGCATTTCCGAGCCAAAAGTGCGAAACGGTTTTGCGTAGGATAATGCAACGAAAAGACCTTGGAGCGCCGCAGGCTCGGCGATCAAAGTCGGTGGATGCGTAACACATAGCGCCAGTCCAGCAAGACTGGCGGTCACTGTCAGAACATCGAAAGCTGCCCGCCATTTCCGTCATCGGATTCGGGCTTGTTCTTTCGTTTCGGCACTGAACGCTCCGAAGAAACCTGTTCCTCTACACGTTCCTGCAAGTCGGGTGTCGTGTTGGCGACCTTGTTGACCTTGCCCGACACCGGTATCGCTTCAAACAAATCCTCCTGAGCCGGACGCATGATATCCGCCACTTCGCGCGGCAGAAAACGTTTGCAATCCAGCCAGCGCGCAAAATCTTCCGGCTGTACGACAACCGGCATCCGCTCATGGATCGGTCGCAACAGGCCGTTGGCACTCGTCGTCAATATGCCTCCGGTATCGATCTGCGATCCGTCCGCACTGCTCCATGTCTCGATCAAGCCGCCAAAAGCGACAATGCCGCCCTTGCGCGGGCGCACCCAGTAGGCTTGCGCCTTGTTCTTGCCTTCACGGCGCCACTCATAAAAGCCCGATGCCGGGATCAAGGCGCGTCTGTGATTCAGCGCTGCACGGAACGAATTCTTCTCTGCCGCCGTCTCGGAGCGGATATTGAACATGAGCGGCCAGTCGTTCGGGTCTTTGACCCATGACGGAACAAACCCCCATCGCACCAGCAATCCGACGCGATCCGGCCTGTTACTGCCCGGCGGCGGCGTTTCCCCGCCCAGAATGGTCAAGATGGGCTGCGTTGGCGCGATATTATATCGTGGAGGAAAATCCTCTGCGATCAATGCGGCCACGAAGGCTTCCAGCTCTTCCCGGCTTGCAGTCAATGAAAAACGTCCACACATAGTGAGCATGTTTAAGTTTTTTGCCAAGCGGTCAAGGGGCGCTTTTCCATTGCCAACCGCTGTTTGCACGATCATAGCTAGAGCATGATGAAAACAGTTCCCGTAGTTCCGATACCTCTGAAGATTCATGGTGTTTCGCTGATCTGCAGACGCGAAGGGCGCTTTCTTCTGGTCGAGCGCGGAAAAGAGCCGTGGAAAGGCTGGCTTGCTTTTCCGGGTGGAAGTATCGAACCAGGCGAAACGTCCGAACAAGCCGCGATCCGCGAACTCAAGGAAGAAACAGCGCTTGATGCAAAGACCCTGTCGCACGTCATAACTGTAGATCTGGCGCTTGAGGGGAAGGCATATGACAAGAGCTATTATCTGTCCGTCTTCCGGGCCTGGCAGGTTTCGGGTCAGGAAGTCGCCGGAGACGATGCTGCATCCATTCACTGGCTGACGATAGAAGAAATGGCGCTTGCAAAGGTGACGGACAGTACTCTCGATGTCGCCCGCGCGGTGGCGGAAAATGAAGACGAGCGTTTGGATATTAATCCTGTTTAGCGATCTGCCTTGAAGAGGCCCCTATTTATAGCAATAGCTCATTTTCAGGTGAGAGGTTTTCGATTGAAAAGCATTCCGTTTTTTCGACCGGCTATCTGCTTCTCGATCGCTTTGTGGGTCGGGGTGGCATCTCCGGCTTTGGCTCAGGACGCGCCCTATGAAGGGAAGATGTTGCGGCTCGCCGAAATTCTCGGCTCGCTTCACTATCTGCGCAATCTGTGCGGCGAAGCTGGCAGCGAATGGCGCGATCGGATGGACGCGATTGTGTCGGCGGAAAAGCCTTCCGAAGCCGAACGGGTGCGGCTGATTTCGAGCTTCAATCACGGGTATCGCGTGTTCAGCGACAATTACACCCGCTGCACCCCTTCGGCGCTTGCGGCGATTGATCGCTACATGAAGGAAGGCGAGGACTTGTCGAACGAGATCATCTCGCGCTATGGAAATTAACCAATCATTCACTCTTGTGCGGATTGACGGGATTAGTTCGTTCAAATCCGTGATAATCTGTTAACACTGTCTTAAGAAGGCAGTCACGTTGCCAGGTGGTTGAGCTCCCGCGAAACGGTGAGACACCGACAGTGCAACAGAAAGGCGAAAGCCAGGATGAAATCTATGGAACATGCACCGGCCGATCTGGACGAAATGATTGAGCGCGAGAAGAAACTCGTCGCAATCGAATATCATAACGAGGCCTGGGCGGACGGTATCTCGGAAGGTATCGAACCGGAAATCCTTGCCGAAGCAGCCTTTACGACCGCGCTTACTGAACTGATCCGTGAAGCAGGCGACGATTGTGCGCTGGAGCTGATTGAGAAGATGCGTGAACAGATTGTAGCGGGAACCTTCCTGCCGCAGCGCATTCTTCAATAGCATTGATACGCCGGTCGCGGGACCAGACCGGCGCAGCAGTTCCCTCCCGGCGTCCCTCTTCTTGCGCCCAATGTCATTCCCGATCAGGAACTCCGCCTCGCCCCGAGCTTTTTTGACCGGGTTATTCCTTGCCTGCGGCATTACCTTGCCCGCCGCCGCAGCAAACTCTTTTGACGTCGCACTGACGGATCAATCAGACTTCCTGCAACGCCCCGGTGCCCGCGCCGTTGCCGATGAAGGCGACACCCCCTCCCCAATCCCCATACCCGGAGCACTTCCTCGCGCGGTGCCAAGAATGTCCCCCGGCAATGAGCCTGCCCCGGCAGCATCCTCCAAGCCCATGCCGGAAATCCATCGCGATTTCGACAAGCTGCCCGAACCTGTAAGGCTGACGCGTGAACGTATGCTGGAAGCAGCACGTTCCGGTGACATCGAGAAGCTGCGGCCGCTCCTCGGCGTCGAGGACAAGGCCACCCAACTCTCGCTCGAGGACCACGAGGAAGACGTTATCGATTTTCTCAAATCGCTCTCGGGTGACGAAGCGGGCCGTGAAGTTCTGGCTATCATCGTCGATCTGCTGGATACGGGCTATGTGCATCTGAATGCAGGCAAGGACGACGAAGTTTATGTCTGGCCCTATTTCTACGCCATGCCTCTCGACAAGCTGACCCCGCCGCAGATCGTGGAGCTTTTCGAAATTGTCACCGCCGGTGATTTTGAGGATATGAAAAAGGCAGGCGGCTATATCTTCTACAGTATCGGCATCGGGCCGGACGGTAGCTGGCGCTTCTTCACTGCGGGCGAATAATCAGACGCCAAAACGTACGCGGCTCGGTGGCTCATTGTAGATGCGCTGCCAGACCCGACGAAACTGCCGTGCGGAAGCAAACCCCGCCTGCGCCGCAACATTCTCGATATCGAGCCCGGAGTTCAAGAGCATCTCGCGCGCAAGGCTGATCTTGAGCCGATTGACATAGTCCGTCACCGTCATTCCGGCATATTCATTGAACAGACGCGAGAAGTTGCGCGGGCTTGCCCCACCAATATCCGCCAGTCGTTCCACCGACCAATCCGCCGCCGGATCGTGCGCGATGGCATCCTGTGCGCGATGCACAACCGGGTTCATATGGTTTCGCCCCTCAAGCCAGGGCGATAGCTGCGGGTCATTGCCGCTGCGCCGCAAATAAACGACCAGATAACGCGCAACCGCCAGCGCCGTGGCGTGATCGGTCAGTCCGGCAACAATGTGCAGCATCAGATCGATGCCTGCGGTGATGCCCGCACTCGTCAGCCTTTCACCATCTTCAACGAACAGCCTGTTTTCATACACGCGCGCGGCAGGGGCCAGCCGTTCAAGTTCGCCAAGCGTCAAATGGTGCGTGGTGCAGGAATAGCCGTCGAGTAATCCCGCGCGTGCTGCGAGCAACGCACCGGAACAGATCGTCACCAGCCGCACACCGGGACGTACCACCCGGCGAAGCCATAAAACGATTTCCTTTTCCAGAACGGCATCCGCGGTTCTGTCGAACTCCACATTTCCGAGTGGAATGTCAGACGCACCCGAAACAATGACGAGTGCGTCATGTGGCAGGGCCTCCGGCAAAGATTCCACCCCCGCCACCGGCAGGCCGATGGAACTGAGCGCGGTCGGCGCAGGCCCAATATAATGAACCTCGAAACGCACCTTATGCTGTTCAAGATTCGCCTTGCGCAAAACCTCAAGCGGTCCCGCCACGTCGAGCAGAAGCACACGTGGCGGAATAACGACATAAACCGGAATTATCCGGACAATGTCCGCATGGTCACTCATGCTGCCTTCCGCTCTCCCGGCGCAGCCAGCGCCTGTTCCACGGTTACGATGCGGGCAAAACGATTGGCCAGAACAAGCTCGGTGCGAGCCTTGATGTCGGCAGCGCTCCATTCACGGCCAGTTGCGTCCGTCATCGGGAAGGTCAATGTCGCTTCACTGACGAAATCGACATGATAACCAAAATCCGATGCCTGCCGTGTTGTCGTCTCGCAGCATTGCTCTGTGCGGATACCGGAAACCAGCACACGACGGATACCATTGGCAACCAGCCAGACATCAAGTCCGCTTCCGACCAGCGCGCTGTGACGACGCTTGCGGAAGACTGCATCGGGCTCAATCGACAGGGGCGAAATCGCTTTCACCAGACCCGATGCTTCCGAGAACGGGCCTTCATTTTCGACATGAAAAATCTGCACCACCGGAATACCGGCACGCCTGGCGCCATCGATAAGCGCCTGCTGGCGTTCAATATAGGCACCAACCTCTTCGTCCCGGTAGTAAGGCCGGTGGCGGAATGACTCCTGAGCGTCGATAACCAGCAAAACCGTATCTTGAGCGGACATTTTTGTTCTCCCTGTAAAAGACTATAGGGAGAGAATACGCCTTGCAACCGGGATCAAAAGCCACCTGACTGACAATCAGGGGACAGATCACGCCAATATGTTACAAGCTCCGTATCTTAAAGAAGATCACCAAGAGGAGACGCATATTTCGCTGGCGTAAACTCGACGACATCATAGGTTGCCAGTCCGTGACGCCTGAAAGGGTCAAGCCTCAATATCGCGTCCAGTTCGCTCTTGCTGACCTTACCGCTTGCGAGGATCACGCCGCCGTCTCGTGGATTTTTCGGCCCGGAAGCCAGAAAAACGCCATCCGCATATTGCCGGTCCAGAAACTCCCGATGCGCTTCGAGGTGCCTCCCGGTCTCCTCAAGAGGCTTGATGTAGGTCAGGTTGACAACGAACACGGGACGACCCTCAGCGATGCGGTAATGCTTCGAGGAATTCTACCGGCTCACCCTTGTTGGCGTTCACGATTTCCGCTTCCCACATTACCTTGATGCCACGCACGAAAGTGCCAATCGGCCATCCTGTGACAGTCTTGCCGTGATAGGGCGTCCAGCCAGCCTTCGAACCGGCCTGCTCATGCGTGATCGTTTCGCGGCGCTTCATGTCCACGATGGTCAGATCGGCATCGTAGCCGACTGCAATACGTCCCTTGCGCGCCATGCCGAAAATACGGTTCGGACCGTGGCTGGAGAGATCGACGAAGCGCTCCAGCGTGAGCCTGCCCGCATTGATGTGATCAAGCATGATCGGCACCAGTGTCTGCACGCCTGTCATTCCGGACGGGGAAGCTGGATAAGGCTTCTGCTTTTCTTCCAGCGTGTGCGGAGCGTGGTCGGAACCGAGCACATCGACGATACCCTGATCAATGCCCTTCCACACGCCGTCGCGATGACGCTTGTCACGGACAGGCGGGTTCATCTGGATGAGATTGCCGAGTGTCTTGTAATCGTCTGCCGACAAGGTGAGATGGTGTGGCGTTGCTTCGCAGGTCGCGACATCCTTGTGATCTTTCAGGAAGTCGATTTCTTCGGCAGTGGAGATATGCAGCACGTGAATGCGGGCGCCGGTATCGCGTGCGATGCGTACAAGCCGTTCCGTGCATTGCAGTGCTGCAACTTCGTCGCGCCAGACCGGGTGGCTCGACGGATCGCCCTGCACGCGCAGGCCTTCGCGTTCCTTCAACCGGAACTCGTCTTCAGAGTGGAAGGCCGCGCGACGGCGCGTGTTCTTCAGGATCGAGCGAACACCGTCATCGTCTTCAACAAGCAGATCGCCGGTAGACGATCCCATGAAAACCTTGATGCCGGCAGCGCCCGGCAGACGTTCCAGTTCGACAACGTCCTTCGCATTGTCGCGCGTACCACCGACCCAGAAAGCGAAATCGCAGTGCATACGATGACGGCCACGGCGAATCTTGTCTTCCAGCATCTCGGCGGAAGTGGTGAGCGGCTTGGTGTTCGGCATTTCGAAAACGGAGGTTACCCCGCCCAGAACAGCGGCGAGTGAACCGGTTTCGAGATCTTCCTTGTGTTCAAGACCGGGCTCGCGGAAATGGACCTGGCTATCCACCACGCCGGGCAGAATATGCAGGCCGGTGCAATCGATCACCTCACCTGCCGTATGTATGGATAGAGAGCCTATGGCAGCGATGCGACCATTGCGAATACCGATGTCGCGTTGGCCTATACCGTCGTGATTGACGATGGTTGCACCCTTCAAAATCGTATCGAATGTTTCGGCCATAGTTGTCTCCTGCCAGATTGATAGGACTTGCGAGCCTTCCCATTGGGGCTTACGTAACGAGGGCGCGAAAGGCAAGGACGAAGCGATGACGACGGCAGTTGAAACGGTAAATCTTTCAAACAGGGCTTTGGTTCACATTACGGGCGACGACGCGGAAAAATTTCTGCAAGCCGTGATTACAACCGATCTCGACAAGCTTGGACCGGATGATTTGAAACCGGGAGCCTTGCTCGCTCCGCAAGGAAAGATTCTGTTCGACTTTGTCGTTTCACGCATTGATGGCGGCTTGCGTTTCGATCTCCCGGCAAGCATTGCCGCTGATTTTATCAAGCGTATCACTCTCTACAGGCTGCGCGCAAAAGCCGAAATAACGCAACTGCCAGAATCGCTTGTCAGTGTTTCCTGGCAAGCTGAATCACATCCTTCACAGAATGATTCAATCAAGCGCGACAGCCGCTTTCCGACCGAACTGAATGTTCGCCGGATTTACGGTCCGGCAGATGGCACGACCGATGAAAGCGCGTGGACGAAGCTGCGCGCAGAATATGGCATTGCGGAAGGCGAAGCGGATTTCGCTTATAATGACGTCTTCCCGCATGACGTCAATTTCGACCAGACCGGCGGCGTCTCCTTCCCGAAAGGCTGTTTCATCGGACAGGAAGTCGTATCGCGCATGCAGCATCGCGGCACGGCTCGGCGGCGCGTTCTGGTGGCTCGTTCAGAAGGAGGCCTCCCCCCGATGGGTACGCCCATTACCGTTGATGGGCGCGAGATCGGCACGACAGGAAGCTCCACTGACACTATCGGCATCGCGCTTGTGCGCATCGACCGCGCCAAGGATGCAATAGATGCTGGCAGTCCGATTCTGGCAGGCGAAACGCCCATAACACTTACCTTGCCGCCTCATGTGCGGTTCGGGTTTCCGAAAGCTGAAGCGGGTAACGCCTGATGGCCAGCGCCGACCGATCTTCCGGCAAAACGCGTGCCTGGCAACGCATGTTGTCGGGGCGCCGTCTCGACCTGCTCAACCCCTCGCCGCTCGATATTGAGATCGAGGATATTGCCCATGGTCTTGCCCGTGTTGCGCGCTGGAACGGTCAGACTGTTGGTGAACATGCCTTTTCGGTCGCGCAGCACTCGCTGCTCGTGGATCAGATATTTACTCGGCTGGTGCCCGATGCCAGTGTTGAATGGCAGCTATTGTCACTCCTGCACGACGCACCGGAATATGTCATCGGCGACATGATCTCGCCCTTCAAGGCGGTGATGGGCGGCAATTACAAGATGATCGAAACGCGGCTGGAAAACGCGATCCACCTGCGCTTTTCGCTGCCGATAACTGCGCCCGCGCAGCTCAAGACACTTATCAAGCGCGCCGATCAGGTTGCAGCTTTTTTCGAGGCCACGCGACTTGCCGGGTTCACCGAGGCCGAGGCCGTCAAATATTTCGGGCGTCCGCGTGGTTTCGATCCGGCAGGACTGGATATCGCACCGCGCCCCACGCAAGACGTGCAGACAGATTTTCTCGCACGGTTTGCAGCATTGGAAAAAGCACGGCAGGGCCGATGAGCCGGATCGTCGTGACGCCGCTGTCGCAACTGGCAACACAACTGGCATTGCACCGGCCCAGCCATGTCGTGACGCTTGGAAGCGAGGCCCCGGCGGCTCTGCCTGATGGCTACGATGCCGTCCGTCTGTCGCTGACATTCAACGATATTATCGAATTGCGCGAAGGGTTGGTCGCCCCCGATGAAACCCACGTGCTGCGGCTTCTGAACTTCGCGAAGAGCTGGCCTATGAATGCGCCGTTGCTCATTCACTGTTATGCTGGCATTTCCCGTTCCACGGCTGCGGCTTATATCATCGCTTCGGCTTTAAACCCTGCGCTGGATGAAAGCGATCTTGCCGAGATTGTTCGCAGCCTTTCTCAATCGGCAACGCCGAATATCAGGCTCATATCGCTCGCAGACGAAATTTTAGAGCGAAAAGGGCGAATGGTTGCAGCCATACGCGCAATCGGCCGCGGAGCGGAAGCCTTCGAAGGTGAGGTTTTCAGCTTGCCTGTGAGACATTGATCGCTCGCCCGAGGGCGTTCAGAAACCCGCCACGCGCATCAGGCGGCGTGACGGCACGTGGCTCCCATACATGCCGCATCAGAAAATAGCCGGTCATCGTGAAGGCATGATCGATATCGTCATAGGACGTTGCGCGAACGGCAGTATTATTGACGAAGCCCGGCAGTAGCAGAAGCTTGTCAGCCCATGGTGCACCCGCATCACGACAGACCGCACGCCCGGATTTCGGCGACACATAGATCAGGTCTTCCTTGACGCCTGTTGCGGCACATTCCTTGAGATCAAGGCCGAAGCCAAGTTCCTCAAGCATCATCACTTCAAAGCGCAATACCAGTTCGCCAGAGGCCAGCGGATCGTCAAAATGTTCGATGATAAGTCGCAATGTCTCATAGAGGCCGCGATGCGGGTCGCGTTCGGGCAACAGGCGCAAATGGGAAGCCGCAAGCTGGATACCATATAACGCCACGGGTGTTTCGATGAGGCGGGCGGCAGCAAATTCCAGCGGTTCGATGGTAAAGCTGCCCATATGCTCGTCCAGCCGCGCCCACCATGTCACATCCACATGATTACCCGGCTGCAGCAAAGGCTGCATGCGGCGGGAACGCCCGCCGCGCACCATACCCATATGGCGGCCATGCTCACGGGTCATCACTTCCACGATGGCGCTTGTCTCGCCATGGCGTCGTGTCCCGAGAATTATGCCTTCATCGCGCCATTCCATGGCCGCCAGCTTTATAGTTTAGCGCATCCCGAAAAGTGTGAAACGGTTTTCGGACAAGATGCGCGCCAGTACAAAAAATGGAGCGCCGATCTGATTTAATCAGATCGAAACGCGCTCTAGGTTGGAAAATCAAGGCCCATTTCGCGATAGCGTTCCGGGTCGTTGCCCCAGTTTTCCCGCACTTTCACGAAAAGGAAGAGATGAACCGTCTGTTCCAGTATCTCGGAGATTTCCTTGCGTGCCGATTGTCCGATTGCCTTGATCGTCTCGCCCTTGTGGCCAAGCACGATCTTCTTCTGGCTTTCGCGCTCCACATAGATCACCTGCTCGATGCGCACTGATCCATCCTTGCGCTCTTCCCAGCGTTCGGTTTCCACCGTGGACGAGTAAGGCAGTTCCTCATGCAGGCGCAGATAGAGCTTTTCGCGCGTGATTTCGGCTGCAAGCTGCCGCATCGGCATGTCAGAAATCTGGTCTTCCGGATAATACCAAGGGCCGTTCGGCACGTTCTCTGCGAGATATTTCGCAAGATCCTTGCAGCCCGATCCGTTCAGCGCCGAGATCATGAAAGTCTGGTCGAATGTGACCAGTTCGTTGGCCTTGCGGGCAAGATCCAGCAAAACCGGCGGATCGACGCGGTCAACCTTGTTGAGCACCAGAACCTTCTTCTGGCGCACATCCTTCATGCTCGCAAGCAGCGCTTCCGCATTCTCGTTCAGGCCGCCCTGCGAATCGAGAAGAACGAGAATGATGTCGGCATCCTTCGCACCACCCCAGGCCGTCGTGACCATGGCGCGGTCGAGCCTGCGCTTCGGCCGGAAAATGCCGGGCGTGTCGACCAGAACGATCTGTGCCTGGCCTTCGATGAATATGCCGCGCACAAGAGCGCGTGTCGTCTGCACCTTATGCGTGACGATTGAAACCTTCGTTCCCACAAGCTGGTTGACCAGCGTGGATTTCCCCGCATTCGGCGCCCCGATCAACGCCACGAAGCCGGACCGGGTCTGGCCTGCCTCGTTTTCGCCGTCAGCCGGCGTCGTCCGATTGTTCATTGTTTATCCTTCCAGACGATATTTCCTTGCAGAACGCCGCCGTCCCCTGCGCACGGCATTCCGGATACGACAAAACCGCTGATGAAAGCGACATATCGTATAAGACTAATTATAACCGATCTCGATTTAAAAAACGCCAACTCTTGCATCAAGCAGAATTATCACGCTTCCAGACGCCTTCACGATGAAGCATCACTTCAGCGGCGTTCTGTTCGGCTATTCTTTTCGAACGCCCCTCGCCCGTTTCCGTGGCAAAACCCTTGACCGTAACCTCCACCGTAAACAGCGGATCATGGTCGGGACCTGTACGGCTGATGATGGAATATGAAGGATGGACATTGCCCTGCTGGTGCGCCCATTCCTGCAACTCGGTCTTGGCATCGCGGCGGGCGGCACCCGTTTGCAGTGACCGCTTTTCCCAGTAGCGCTTGACGAAGGGCCGTACGGCCTCCAGTCCGCCATCGAGATAGATCGTGGCGATCAGTGCCTCGACGACATCGGCGCGCACGTTCAAAAGGCGCTTGTCATTCAGTGACTTGATATCGGAGCCGGTGTGGATGAGATCGGCGAGCCCGATCTCATCGGCAATCGCCGCGCAGGTTTCGGCATTCACCAGCGCATTGAGGCGAACCGACAGTTCACCTTCGGAGGCATCGGGAAATTCGTCGAACAACATTTCCGCAACGGTCAGTCCCAGAACGCGGTCGCCGAGAAATTCGAGACGTTCATAATTTGCGCGCGAAGGCGCCTGCACACTTGAGTGGGTGAGCGCACGATCCAGCCGTTTCAGATTGAGAAAACGGTGTCCGGTGCGCTCCTCCAGAATTGCTGCTGCCTGATTTGCCGAAGCCATTTCAGTTTCCGGTTACGGCTGTATGCGGCGCGGCATTGACTGAGCTGAACAGTCGGCCAAAGCGTACTTCGGTCGGCCATTTCCAGATTTCAAGCGGGCTTGCCTTGTCGGCAATGGAGAAGAAGATGATGTTTGCGCGACCGACCAGATTTTCAAACGGCACATAGCCAACGCCGAAACGGCTATCGAGCGAGTTGTCGCGGTTGTCGCCCATCATGAAGTAATGACCGGCAGGAACCTCAAAGACGCGCGTATCGTCACCGATGGAATTCGGCGCGAGATCGAGCGTGTCATAGGTCACGCCTTCCGGCAGGGTTTCGCGATAGACTTCGACGGGCCGGTTCACTTCCGTCACATCGGGATTGTCGATCGTACCGACCCGGTCACGCTTGACCGCCTGATCGTTGATGTAGAGCACGCCGCCGCGCATCTGCACGCGGTCGCCCGGCAGGCCAATCACGCGCTTGATGTAATCGACGGAAGGATCACTCGGCAGTTTGAACACCACCACGTCACCGCGCTTCGGCTCCGCACTCCAGATACGGCCTGAAAACAAATCCAGTCCGAACGGCAGCGAATAGCGCGAATAGCCATAGGCATATTTTGAAACAAACAGATAATCGCCTTCCAGAAGCGTGGGGCGCATGGAGCCCGACGGTATGCTGAAAGGCTGGAAAAGCAGGGTGCGAATGACCAGTGCCAGCAGCAGCGCCTGCACGATAACGCTGATGGTTTCGCCAAGGCCGCCGGATTTTTTTGTCTCACTCTTGCTGGACACGCTCATTGTATCTCCGCTTCCGATAACGCGATCTAATAACGACTATGAAAGCATGACGCAATCAGGCCGCCGGCAGAACGCCGGTTTATCGCACGATTATGAGCAGGAGTTTACCCGTCACAATCACAATTATTTCGTCTCAGGCAGGGCTTCGATGATAACGAACGCCTGTGCGAGAGGAAAATCATCGGTAATTGTCAGATGTATGGCGGCACGCATTCCTGCGGGCAAGAGTTTCTGCAACTGTCTCGCCGCACCGCCGGTCAAATGCATGGTGGGCTTTCCGGAAGGGGCATTGACCACGCCCATATCTCGCCAGAAAACGCCTTGGGCAATACCGGTTCCAAGCGCCTTCGCGCAGGCTTCCTTCGCCGCGAAGCGCTTTGCATAGGACGCCGCACGCTGCTTGCGCCCATCCGATTTTTTCTGCTCGATTTCAGTGAAGACCCGGTTGCGGAAACGGTCGCCATGCCGCTCAAGGGTACTTTCGACACGGCGAATATCGATGAGGTCGCTACCTATACCGACGATCATACTTTCTGAAGCTCCTGCTCGCGGTGCAGGCGATGCTTTTCCGCAAGGCGTTCGATACGGCGACGACGGAACGCCGAAACGGCAAACCGGGTAACGAAATAGACCACGACAGCGAATGCTGCGCCCAGAATCGTCGAGCCGAACAGCATCGGCTTCAAAAGCGGTGTCCAGATTTCATCGAAATGCATGGTTTCGAGTGCCCGGCCGAAATGGACCGGCGGAGCATTATCGATACTGCCGTTCATAATGAAACGACCAAGCTCGAACGTGCTGCCCCAAATGAATGGCAGGGTCAGCGGATTGGCAAGGGTTGTGCCAAGCGCTGCGGCCGCAATATTTCCGGCAAGGAAATAAGCCAGCACGATTGCGATGATGAGATGGAAGCCGAAGAAAGGCGTAAACGCCGAAAACACGCCGACGGCCAGACCGGCTGCAACAGCATGAGGTGAGGCAGTGATGCGCAGAATCCGCTTTCCCCCGTACCGGAAGGAACGGGAGAAGGAGCGGCGCGGCCAGACCAGAAGCCTTAAACGCTCTTTTCTGGTCGGAGGATTACGGCGTTGAAACAGCATGCGCTTCTATTAATGCTCTCCTATCGCGGAGACAATTGTTATTATTCGGCCAAAACTGCGGCACTGTCGCTGCGTTCGAAAGGAACTGTGTCCAGCCTCGGCAAATAAAACCGTGGCGAAACACCAAGCATCCTGCGGAACATCGTCGTGAAAGCGGAAACGCTGTCATAACCCAGATCGAGCGCCACGCTCGTCACCGCCTCCCCTTCCGTAAGCCGGGGAACCGCAGCGAACAGACATGCCTGCTGGCGCCAGACTGAAAGGCTTACACCGGTCTCCCGCTGGAAATGCCGGGTAAATGAGCGTCGGCTCATCGCCATCCTGTCCGCCCAGTCATCAATTGTGGCGCGCGAAGAAGGCTTTTTCACGAATTCACGGCATAGTTTCTGCAAACGCGGATCGGACGGGAAAGGCAGGCCCAGAGAGCGTTGCGGCAATGTGTGGAGGTCCCGCAAGATCAGCTCGATCACCAGCGCATCGCGACTATCCGGCTCTGGCGTGCTGTCCTGCGTGGTTGCATCGATGATAAGGCATCGCATGAGATCGGTAAGCCCGACCACGTGGAGATAATCCGGCACGCCCGAGACGGCATCGACGCAGATATAGATCGACCGCATGTAGACTTCGCCGAGGATTTCAACCGAATGCTCCACGCCTGCCGGTATCCACATGGCGTGGTCACTTGGAATCATCCAGCGCCCGGCATCCGTCGTTACCAGAACCACGCCTTGCGAGGCACAGAGAAGCTGTGCCCGGCTGTGACGATGGCGCGGCACGAAATAGCCATCCGGGTAGCGCGTCGGCAGGGCAATCACCGGCCCGCTCATGCCTTCCAGCATGGCGATCCGCTGTTCGTGGAACTTCTGCAGTTCCTCGCTTCCCGGTAATAAAAGCCCCGGTGGAGACTTTGGTTTCATTGCAGTTCTGCCCTATCTTTGGCCCACTCTCGAAACTATTGGACCAAAACACGAAAGCGGGCGAGAGGCAATAGTCCTATTAATGACTTGCTGAGAATGGGTCGCGACATTCGCTGGCGGAATGAATTTGACGTTTGATGAAGGCAACTGCCTGTCCAGACGCCAAATTCGTAAACTTTCGCCAGTTTCTCATCAACACCCCGCAATTTCCCTGAGTGCCTTATTTCCTGTAGTCAGATAATATCTGCAGGAAATGCGCCTGAAGACCGGCTTTCATCTTCGGAGTAGTAGTATGAGCATGAGTGCTGCACAGCAGCCATCAAACAGCGGCGCGGACAATACTGTTCTCGCCATCATTCTGGCCACAAGCATGGGCCATTTCCTGAACGACATGATGCAGTCGCTCCTTCCAGCCATCTATCCGATGCTGAAGGACAACTACAGCCTGTCATTCTGGCAGATCGGCCTTCTGACTTTCACCTTCCAGATGACGGCATCGATCCTGCAGCCGCTCGTGGGTATTTATACCGACCGCAAGCCAATGCCTTATTCCCTGCCTTTCGGCATGGGGTGCACGCTTGTCGGGCTCGTCTTTCTGGCGACCGCGCATCACTATTCGATCCTGCTTCTGGGGGCGGCCTTTGTCGGCTTCGGCTCGTCCGTCTTCCATCCGGAAGCCGCCCGTGTGGCACGCCTTGCCTCCGGCGGACGTCATGGTTTTGCGCAATCCCTGTTTCAGGTGGGCGGCAATTTCGGCTCGTCGATTGGCCCGCTTCTGGCAGCCTTCATCGTTCTGCCTTTCGGCCAGATCAGCGTGTCGTGGTTCTCTGTCGCCGCGCTCATCGGCATGATGCTGCTCTGGTATGTCAGCAACTGGTATAATCGCTACCGGATTGCCAATGCCAGCAAGGCGAAGCCCGACAAGACCCTTCCGCTTCCGCGCAATAAGGTTCTGGTGTCCGTTGGTGTTCTGGCGATGCTGGTCTTCACCAAGTACATCTATATGGCCAGCCTGACGAGCTACTACACCTTCTACACCATCAGCCATTTCGGCGTGACGGTGCAGGCATCGCAGCTGCTTCTGTTCCTGTTCCTCGGTGCGGTAGCTGCGGGAACGATCATCGGTGGCCCGATCGGCGACAGGATCGGTGCGCGCAAGGTGATCTGGGCATCGATCCTCGGCGTCCTGCCGTTCACGCTGGCCCTGCCCTATGCGAACCTGGAAATGACGGCGATCCTGACGGTTATCATCGGCCTGATCCTCGCCTCGGCCTTCCCGGCAATCGTGGTGTTCGCACAGGAATTGCTGCCAGGACGCGTCGGCATGGTATCCGGCCTGTTCTTCGGCTTTGCTTTCGGCATGGCTGGTATCGCAGCCGCCGTCCTCGGTATCGTGGCCGATCACAAGGGTATCGAATATGTTTACAACATCTGCTCGTATCTGCCGCTGCTCGGCCTGCTGACGATTTTCCTGCCTAAGCTGGAAAAGAACCGCAAGGCCTGACCCATATGAAAACACAGCCCGAGGAGCGGTCCACGCTCCTCGGGCTGTGTTCAAAACAGTGGAGCACCGCACGTCCCCCAACGGCGGTGCTCCCATGCCACTGACCTTTTGACGGCCCGGTGCAGCAGCATTCTCTTGATAGAGCATCTTTCGCCCTACCTCTTTGTTCCAACGCAAGTTCAGACGGCGAAACTGAAGCCGTGCATCGTTTCCCTGCGAAATTCATCGAAAGCAGCCGCGACCAGACGGATCAGCGGTTTGCCATCGCTTGTTGCGCTGATGACGCCGCTGCGAACTTCCACCAGTCCGTCAGCTACCAGAGGGCGCAGCAAGGCCAGTTCGTCGGAAAACTCCACGCCCGGCGCCGTGGTGTTCAGATCGACCCGGAAGTTGCACATCAGCGCCGTGATAATTCCGGCGCGGATACGGTCGCTCTCGCGCATCGCATAGCCGCGAACAGTTGCCAGTTCACCCGCTTCAACACGCTTCGAATATTGCTTCACGTCCGAGATATTCTGGGCATACCCGCCAGGAAACTGAGAAATCGATGACGGTCCAAGACCAATCAAAGTCTGGCAGCGATCATCCGTATAGCCCTGAAAATTACGGTGCAGCGTACCATGGCGCGCAGCAACAGCCAGATTGTCATCCGGCAATGCGTAGTGATCGATCCCCACCGGCTCGTAGCCGAAACCGATGAAGCTGTCCGCAACCACACGTGCCTGAACGAAGCGTTCATCAGCATCGGGCAGAAGACTTGCATCTATCAGGCGCTGATTGGCACGCCGCTGGGGAAGATGCGCGTAGCCATAGCAAGCAACACGGTCAGGCTTGAGCGCTGCAACCTTTTCGCAAGTCTCGCGCAGTGTCTCGACGGTCTGCAACGGCAGGCCATAGATGAGATCGAAGTTCAGACGATCAATGCCCACTTCGCGCAGAAGACTGGCAGCCTTGGCGACCGTTTCTATTGGCTGAATGCGACCGATGGCTTTTTGCACTTCGGCATCAACATCTTGCACGCCGAGGCTGGCGCGGTTCACACCCATGAGCGCAAGCGTCTGAGCCAACTGCGGCGTGACTGTGCGCGGATCAAGCTCGATGGCATGTTCCATATCAGGCGCAAAATCGAACGCAACGCGCAGAGCTGCCAGAATGCTCGTAAACTGGCGCGGGTTCAAAATGGAAGGCGTTCCTCCACCCCAATGGAGATGAACAACGCTGGGCCGCGCAGTCAGGCTCTTGCTGACAGTTTCGATTTCACTGAGCAAAGAGATACAGAAATTCTCGACGACATCGTTCCGCACAGCCATTTTTGCATGGCAGCCGCAATAATGGCAGAGCTGCCGACAATAAGGCACATGGATATAAAGGGAGACACTTTCTTCCGGCCCGATCTGGCGCAACCAACGATGCGTCGTCTCGGCACCGACAGGAATAAAGTCTGCAGCCGTCGGGAAAGACGTATATCTGGGTACAGCCAGCGCGGCGTAGCGTCTTATCGCTTCTTCATGCATAGCGCATCCACCTTAAGCGTCGGGCGCTCCGGCGAGGCCCTGCCGGATATGCGCGCACCAGAACCGGGGCGACATTCCGCGGGGCAAGACGGCATGATGCGGCAAGGAAGCCCGCATGCATGACAGCCGATATTGCAATTCCCAGCCACAACAGCACCTGTTTTCCCCATTTTGAACGTGCAATCCTAAAACGGATCGCATCAATCTCTATGGTCAGGAATAGGCTGTTCTGCCGGATGCTGCATTGATTTGAATCAACGGAAATACACCTGGCTTTTAGGGATGGCAGCTTGAAATCAGAGGCTTTCCGGGTCCATTCCGGCAACGGCGGCCAGCGAACGGCGCGACAGAATTTCCACAGTGTTGGCGTCAGGCAACTGGATGAGTCCCTGGGTCTTCAGCTTTGTGAAGCTGCGGCTGACGGTTTCAATCGTCAGGCCGAGATAGTCTGCAATATCGGTACGGTTCATCGACAGATGAACCGGATTGGGCTTCTCTCCGCGCTTCTCGGCCCGGGCCGACAAAACCAGCAGGAAGCTTGCAAGCTTTTCCACCGGCGCGAGGCGTCCGAGCACAAGCTGATTGTCGCGCGCCGTGCGAAGAGCTGCCCTTGTCATCTGATGCAGGCGTTCCTTCAATTTCGGGAAACGCTCCATCAGGTCGTCCATCTCCTTGGTGGAGAAGGCGCACAGAACCGATGGCACGACAGCTTCGGCCGACTGGGAATAAGTCTCGTCGTCAGCCAGACCGAGATAGTCGCCAGGGAACAGGAAACCTGCAATCTGCCGACGCCCATCAGGAAGCGACGTATAGATGCGCAGCATACCGGAAGTGAGGCTGAAGACACGGCGCTTCGGCTCCCCCTCTTCCACTAGCTGCTCATTGGCATCGAGACGCTTGGACGTCATGATCGCTTCGAGAGCACCGAGATCGCCGTCATCAAGCGCCGCGCAAACCGCAGTCCGTCGAACGTCGCACTCCACGCATACCCCGCATGGTGCGCGGTAAGGCGATCTGGGATCGAATAAAATGGGCGCTACACTCACGATGGAATCCTGTTTGTGGAAGCCGGAAAACGTTTTGCGACTACCCTCTTAAATAGGTAACTAGAACGCGTCCCGCAAAGCGGAATTTCGCCGCAGGGGTGTATCTTCCCCTGCAGCGTATCCAAAACCGCTGGTAAACTTGTTTAAATGTTGCGGCTACCGGGCTTCACAGCCGGGATTGCAGCAAGTTCCGGCGGTAATTTATCCGCAGGATAGGCCGGAACTTCATATTCAGCGAGAGAAATCAGCTTGGTGCCAACATCTGCCTTCCCTGCCGAACGGTCGACGATGCAGGCCGCAGCCACGACTTCGATGCCGAGGTCCTTCATGCAGTCGATCGTTTCGCGGATAGAAAGTCCAGTCGTGACAATATCTTCCACGATAACGACCCGAGCACCTTTCGGCACATCGAATCGGCGCAGACGGAAAACACCATTTTCACGCTCCACCCATACCGACGGAACATGCAGATGGCGCGAGGTCTCGTAGGAAGGGATCAGGCCACCAATCGCCGGTCCGACTACGTAATCGATGGTTCCAAGATTTGCCGCCTTGATTTTCTCTGCGAGAGCCTTGCAAAGCTTTTCCGTCTTGTCGGCATGCATGAAAACACGCGCCTTCTGAAGGAAAACAGGGCTGCGCAGGCCTGACGTCAGAATAAAGTGGCCTTCAAGGATCGCTCCCGCTTCGCGGAAGACGGCAAGCACATCTTCGGTATTCATCTTAGTCCTATCCGTTCACGCGTTTCGCGCCGCTGACGCTCGCGCTCTCTTTCAATTGGGAAATGATACGGTTGAGATGCTTAAGGTCCCAAACCTCGACATCGATAATCATCTCGGTGAAATCCGGTGCCGTGCGCACCATGGAGAGATTGTGAATATTCGCGTCGTTGGCCGCCACGATCTGCGCGATCTCCGCCAGTGAGCCGGGCGAATTGATAGCCGATACGCTGACGCGTGCCGGGAAACGCTCGCTCATCTGCTCGTCAATGTCCCAACGCACATCAATCCAGCGCTCCGGCTGATCGTCATAGGCCGTCAGCGCAGGCGACTGGATCGGGTAGATCGTGATACCGGCACCTGGCTGCAGAATGCCGACGATACGATCTCCGGGGACGGCGCCTTCCGGGGCAAAACGCACAGGCAGGTCCGAATTGGTGCCGCGAATCGGCAGCGCCTTCTTTCCAGGCTTCGGCATAGCCCCGGCTTCGTCCTTGGCGGCATCTTCACTGCCTTCCGGCACCTTGAAGATCATGCCGGCTGCGTTCTGAATGTTGAACCAGCCCTTTTCACCCGTCTTGGCCGGGCTGTTCTGCGATGTGACGCGTGTGTCCTGATAGTCTGGATAGACAGCCTTCACCACATCGGTTGACGGCAGTTCACCACGTCCGACTGCGGCCAGCACATCCTCGACATCCTTGCGCGCCAGGCGCGGAAGTCCCGGCTTCAGAATATCCTTGCTGAACGGCTTTCCGGCACGTTCGAAAGCGCGTTCCAGAATGCGCATGCCAAGCCCTGAATATTGCTTGCGGACAGCAGAGCGGGTTGCGCGCCGAATGGCGGCACGCGCCTTGCCGGTCGCGACAAGCGACTCCCAGGCTGCTGGAGGAACCTGCGCCTTGGAGCGGATGATATCCACCTCATCGCCGTTCTTCAGTTCGGTCATCAGCGGCATGATGCGCCCGTTGACCTTAGCACCCACGCAGCTATCGCCGATATCGGTGTGAACGGCATAGGCGAAATCGATCGGCGTTGCGCCACGAGGCAAAGCTATGAGACGCCCTTTCGGCGTGAAGCAGAAGACCTGATCCTGAAACAGCTCAAGCTTGGTGTGCTCGAGAAACTCTTCGGGATTGTCGCCTTCGGAAAGCTGCTCGATCGTCTGGCGCAGCCATGCATAAGCATTGGTTTCGGTGGACATTTTGTGCGGATTGTTGGCACTGCCACGATCCTTGTAGATCGAATGCGCGGCAACGCCAAATTCGGCAATCTCGTCCATTTCGCGCGTGCGAATCTGCAGTTCGATACGCTGGCGCGAAGGGCCGATAATAGTGGTGTGGATCGACCGATAATCGTTCTGCTTGGGCGTTGAAATGTAATCCTTGAACCGGCCCGGCACCATCGACCATGTCGTATGAATAAGACCGAGTGCCCGATAGCAATCCTGCATCGTATCGACCATGACACGGAAGCCGAAAATGTCGGAAAGCTGCTCGAATGACAGGCCCTTGGTTTCCATCTTGCGGAAAACCGACCACGCCTTCTTCTGACGGCTCTTCACGCTGGCCTTGATGCCGTGCTTCTCGAAAATTTCGGAGAGGTCCTTTTCGATTTTCTGCAGCAGCCCGCGGTTCTTCTCCAGAAGCTCGGCCAGTCGATCCGTCACAGCGCGCCATGCATCGGGATTGATATAGCGGAAGGCCAGCTCTTCCAGCTCTTCGCGCATATCCTGCATACCCATGCGGCCAGCGAGTGGCGCATAGATATCCATCGTTTCCTCGGCAATACGCAGGCGCTTGTCTTCCCGCATCACGCCCAGCGTGCGCATATTATGCAGACGGTCGGCAAGCTTCACCAGAAGCACGCGCACATCTTCGGAAATCGCCAGAAGCAGCTTGCGGAGGTTTTCCGCCTGTACAGCCTTCTTCGAAACGAGGTCGAGCTTCTTGAGCTTGGTCAGTCCCTCGACGAGCTTGCCTATTTCAGGGCCGAAGAGCTGATCGATTTCCTGCCGGGTGGCCGTCGTGTCTTCAATCGTGTCGTGCAGGAGCGCGATGGCAATCGTCGCTTCGTCGAGATGCATATCGGTGAGGATTGCAGCGACTTCGAGCGGATGGGAAAAATAGGGGTCGCCGGAAGCGCGCTTCTGACTTCCATGCTTTTGCATGGCATAGACATATGCCTTGTTGAGAAGCGCCTCGTTCACGTCAGGCTTGTATCGCTGTACACGCTCCACAAGCTCATATTGGCGCATCATCTACGAGAACTCCCTTTCGAAACCGATACCTGGAACCATATCGGGTCCAGCACACCGGATATTGTGACCCAAAATCGCCGAAAATCGAATAGTTCTCGACGTTTAGGCTTAATTTTTTGCCGACAATATTAATTTCTGGCAGAAATCGCTCGTCATCGGTGCTTTTCGCACGCCATTACGAGCATTCAGAACCTTTGCAACAAGCCAGCCTGCACGGCCATCGGCGCATAAAAACATGCGCCACGACCGAGAAGTCGCAGCGCATGCAAAAGAGAGTTGATTCAAACGATGATCAGAAGTCGTCGTTCTTCTCTGGTGCAACGAGGCCTTCGATACCGGCAAGCAGCTCTTCTTCCGACATACGGTCGAAAGCAACCACATCTTCTTCGGCAGCGTCTGCGATGCCTTCCGCGACTTCTTCAGAAGAAGAAGTAATCTGTGCGGGTGCAGCCGCTTCCGGCTCGTCGACTTCCACATGCTTCTGCAGCGAATGGATGAGATCTTCCTTCAGATCGTCCGGCGAGAGGGTTTCGTCGGCGATTTCGCGCAGGGCAACGACAGGATTCTTGTCGTTGTCGCGGTCGATGGTGATCTGTGCACCCTGGGAAATTTGGCGAGCACGGTGACCAGCCAGCAGAACCAGTTCAAAACGGTTCTCGACCTTATCTACGCAGTCCTCAACAGTGACGCGGGCCATGCGCGGTCCCTTTCATTTCTCGAACTTTATTGGATTTTTCCCCACATAACGCTTGTGGAGCGAAATTACAAGCAAAAGCGGAAATGCTCGTGCCTTGCTGCATGAAATCTGCCAAAAGAACGTCAAATTCATGGAATCGCCTCATAAAACACGGCGGCGCGTCAAAACGGCACAATATTTTATAAGCCTGAAAGCGATTATTGGGGCAAGACTCCCCGATAGGTAATTTAGTGGGGGCAAATAACAACCCATGGTTGCTTGTTTTTCTGTGATATGTCCTTAGAAGGCAATAAACGCACTGGTAAAATTTGATACCACCCGCCGTTTAGAAAACAAACTGAATAAGCGGTCGTCGGTCCACTCCCGTCCGGCCGTAGAGTGGATATATTGCACGATGTTCGATTCTCGTGAAAAGATTGCGCTTTTTATTGATGGCGCCAATTTATACGCTGCCTCCAAGACTTTGGGGTTCGATATTGATTATCGTAAGCTTTTGAAGGCCTTTCAGAAGCGCGGCTATCTGCTCCGCGCTTATTATTACACGGCCTTGGTTGAAGATCAGGAATATTCCTCGATCCGTCCTTTGATCGACTGGCTGGATTATAACGGCTACAAGGTCGTCACAAAGGCCGCCAAGGAATTCACGGATTCCACCGGACGCCGCAAGGTGAAGGGTAATATGGACATCGAGCTGACGGTCGATGCGATGCAGCTTACCGATACAGTCGACCATTTTGTGATTTTCTCCGGCGACGGCGATTTCCGTTCGCTTGCAGAAGCTCTTCAGCGCAAGGGCCGCAAGGTTTCGGTCGTATCGACCCTCACCACCCAGCCAGCCATGATTTCCGATGAACTGCGCCGTCAGGCCGATCATTTCATCGATCTGGTCTCGCTCAAGGCTGAGATTGGTCGCGACCCGTCGGAACGCGCACCGCGCCGCCAGGATGATGATCTCGACGACAGCTATTGACGCCGTCGTCGAGCCGGTTCATGCAGAGGCATGATTTCCGAACCATCTCCCAATTGCGATATCTGTCCGAGGCTGCACGCATTCCTTCAGGAATGGCGGCGCAAGGAGCCATCGTGGCATAATTCGCCCGTCCCACCGTTTTTGCCAGCGCATGATGACGATGTCCGGCTCCTGATTGTGGGGCTGGCACCGGGTTTACGCGGCGCCAACCGAACCGGACGCCCCTTCACCGGTGATTATGCTGGCGACCTTCTCTACAGCACGCTGTGTGAATTCGGATTCGCCGCCGGCAAGTTCGAAGCCCGTCCCGACGATAGCTTGCGCCTGCTGGATGCCAGCATTGTCAATGCAGTGCGCTGCGTGCCACCGGAAAACAAGCCCATCGGCTCCGAGATCAACAATTGCCGACAATTCCTGTTACCGATGCTGACTCGGTTTCGCAATCTGCAGGCAATCGTCACGCTGGGAACGATTGCGCATCAATCGACGGTCCGTGCTCTTGGTGCCCCGGTTGCGCGACATCCCTTCGGCCATGACCGGGCAAGCGACATCGGCAGCCTGCGGATTTTCTCCAGCTATCATTGCTCGCGCTATAACACGAATACCGGGCGGCTAACGGATACCATGTTCCGAACCGTATTCCGGCATGTACGCGATTATCTGAATCAAAAGAGCGCCTGAGGCGCTCTTTCTTCTACTGATCGTTATCCCTTATCCCGCATCAAGCGAGCTTTTTCGCGATTCCAGTCGCGCTTCTTTTCGGTCTCGCGCTTGTCGTGAGTCTTCTTGCCCCGCGCCAGCGCCAGTTCCAGCTTCGCCCGCCCCCGATCATTGAAGTAAAGCTTCAATGGCACCACGGTCATCCCGTCGCGCGATACGGAGTTGAACAGGCGGGACATTTCGCGCTTGCTGATGAGCAACTTGCGCAAGCGCCGCGGCTCGTGATTGAAGCGATTGCCCTGCGTATATTCCGGAATATAGGAATTGATGAGCCAGAACTCGCCATTCTCAAAGCTCGCATAGCTTTCGGCTATGTTTGATTGATTGGCGCGCAACGACTTGACCTCGGTGCCGGTCAGGACGAGACCGGCTTCGAGCGTATCAAGAATTTCAAAATTGAAGCGCGCCTTGCGGTTTTCCGCGATCATCTTGCGCACGGGAGAATTCTTAGGCTTGTTCATGATGGCACCATATAATGTGCAATACCTGAAATGAAAACGCTCCCGAAGCTACGGGAGCGTAAAAATCAGCGAAAGCGGTAAATAAGAACGGCTATAGAAGCGAAGAGCCGTTCCATCTCTTTGTTTTGTCGCATTGCCGCACGCAAAAACGCTTCACACTTTTGCTGGCAATACTCCAGACAGATCAGTTGACCAGACCCGCATGTTTCATGGCCTGATCGATCTTCTCTGCCGTCGCAGCTTCCACCGTCACCATCGGCGACCGCAGCGCGTTTTCCACGCGGCCAAGACGCGACAGCGCATATTTCGGGCCCGACGGGTTCGGCTCGATGAAGAGTGCCTTGTGCAGCGGCATGAGGCGATCCTGCAACTCGAGCGCCTTGGTGAAATCGCCAGCCTGACATGCATCCTGGAATTCGGCGCAAAGACGCGGCGCGATGTTGGACGTCACCGAAATGCACCCCACCCCGCCATGGGCGTTGAAACCAAGGGCAGTAGCATCTTCGCCGGAAAGCTGGATGAAATCCTTGCCGCAGGTTGCACGCTGTTCCGATACGCGCTCGATCTTGCCGGTCGCATCCTTGACGCCCACGATGTTCTTGTGGTCGCGAACGAGAGCGCCCATCGTTTCCGGCGTCATGTCGATGACCGAACGACCGGGAATATTGTAGATGATGAGCGGAATCGAGATGGAGCGGGCCACACGCGAGAAATGTTCGTAAAGGCCGCGCTGGTTCGGCTTGTTATAATAAGGCGTGACAACGAGAACAGCATCAGCGCCAGCCTTTTCGGCATGCTGGGCCAGTTCAATCGCTTCCACCGTATTGTTGGAACCCGCACCGGCAATCACCGGAACGCGGCCAGCCGCGACCTCGATGCAAACCTCGATGACGCGCTTGTGCTCATCATGCGACAGGGTCGGCGTTTCGCCGGTCGTGCCGACGGGAACCAGTCCTTTGGTGCCTTCTTCGATCTGCCAGTTTACAAATGCGCGAAAGGCTTTCTCGTCGAACGCTCCTTCGGAATCGAATGGCGTGACAAGCGCGGTAATTGAGCCCTTCAGCATTAGTGAACTCCTGAAAAAAGAAAGACTGGACCTCATTCCACCAATCAGCTTGGAATCCCACTGGGGCTTCTGACCGGGTTGAGGCGTTGCACAATAGTCTTGCCACACGAGTGGAGCAAGCGGGGTAAGCTGGCAAAACAAGCGTAATACGGCAGTTTTGCGGCAAAAAACGCGGCGGCCTCCATGCTCCACCGACTATTCGCCAGATTGCTTTTGGAAACATTGGAGGTCTCTACCAGTCGAGCGGCGAGCAACGACTCGCGATAACGCTTTATTAAGGATGGATTCATTCCTTGAGCTTATCATCATCATTGAAAACGCCGGACAAAAACCGGGCTAAGAAAAGCCGGATTTCAACAACATATTGCGTATCAACCAAGTCTTTGTTCTAGTTAGCCAATGTCAAAACAAGTCGCAGCGATATCCTTGAAAAGAAAAGCACTCCTCGCGAGCTGCTTTGTTGCGGTTGCCCTACAGCCGATGATTTCGCTCGCGCAATCTTCGCTGCCGACTGATGTGCCAACCCCGCTCGCGCGCCCCTTTGCGCCGACGACGACACACCAGTCGCCGATGAATCTGGTGACACCGAAGCCGCGTCCCGCCACACCCGACCCGGTCGTGACGTCAGCGGTCAGCCGCACGGAAAACCCGGCAGCAATTGGCGGAACGCTAAAAAGCGGGCTTGATGCCCTTTCCTCCCGCGACGTTGCGAGTGCTATTGCATTCCGCAACGGGATGCCGCATGGCTCGCTCGACCGCCAGATTTTGACGTGGGCTATCGCGACATCCGGTCTCGACGGCGTGCCAAGTACCGAAATCGCAACGGCAGCAACGGATTTGCGCGGCTGGCCGGGAACGTCCGTGCTACGCCGCAATTCTGAGCGGGCTCTGTTCAAGGAAAACCCAACGCCAGCGGCCGTAATCGCAACATTCGGCAATACACGCCCGCAGACCACAGAAGGTATGATCCTGCTCGCCCGCGCCTATGTCAGCACTGGCAACGCAGGCAAAGCACGCGGACTGCTTTCGCCGTGGTGGGCCACGCAGCGTCTTTCGGCCGATGATGAGCAAAAGATACTGAAAGAGTTTTCGGGCGTTCTGACGCGCGAGGATCATCAGCGCCGTATTCTAAGCTCTCTCTACAATGACCGCATGCAGTCCGCAAAACTGCTTGCGGGACCAGCACAAGCTCAATCGCTCTACAACGCCTTTGCGGCAGTCTCACAAAAATCTCCGAACGCAGCCAAGGCGATAGCGGATGTCGACCGGACATGGCAGGGCAATGCGGCCTATCAGTTTCTGAAGATTCGCTATCTGCGGCGCGCCGAGCGCTATAACGAGGCGACGGACCTTATGCTGAAGGCACCACGTCAGGCTGCGGCGCTTGTCGATCCGGATGCGTGGTGGATTGAACGCCGCATCCTGTCGCGGGAACTGCTCGACCTTGGCAAGCCGCAACTCGCCTACAAGCTGGTTTCGGCTCATGCAGCCGAATCACCCACGATGGCCGCAGAAGCGGAATTCCATGCCGGATGGTATGCGCTTCGCGCCCTGAACCAGCCGAAGGCGGCTGCTCCGCATTTTGCCCGGATCGCAGAAATCTCGTCGCGTCCGATTTCAGCTTCTCGCGCCTTCTACTGGCTCGGGCGGTCGGCTGAAGCAGGTAGCGGTGGCGATGCGCGCGACTATTATCGTCGCTCCGCTCATTTCGGCACGACATTTTACGGCCAGCTTTCAGCGGCCAAGCTGAGTGAAAAAGCGCCTGAGCTCATCTATCCAAGACCAACTGAAACGGATCGCGCGCGGTTTGCCGCTCGTCCCGCCGTGCAGGCGATAAGGCGGCTGGAACAGGTCGGTTACAGTAGTCGCGCAACGACACTTTACAACCAGCTATCGCAGGAACTGGACAGCGTCGGTGAACTGGCTCTGCTGGCGGTCATGGCCGAGCGCAACGAGAATCACTATCTGGCGCTGCGCGTCGGCAAAAATGCTGCATTGCGAGGCCTTGATGTTGGTGCTCTGTCGCATCCGCTCGGCGCAATTCCCGCCACTGCCAATATAAGCGGATCGGGCAAAGCCCTTGCCTATGCGATTGCGCGGCAGGAAAGTGAATTCAACGTCGGCGCGGTTTCGAAAGCTGGCGCGCGCGGCCTGCTGCAACTTATGCCCGCAACGGCAAAAAGCGTAGCGACCCGCAACGGTATGAGCTTCTCAGCACCGCGCCTCACGAGCGATGCAGGATATAATGCGACGCTTGGCGCCCATTTCCTCGGTGAGCAGCTCGACCGTTTCAACGGGTCCTACGTTCTGACCTTCGCCGGTTACAATGCTGGGCCCCGCCGGGCATCGGAATGGGTCGAGAAATATGGCGATCCACGCGGCAAGCCTATCGATCAGGTCGTCGATTGGATCGAACGTATCCCCTATTCCGAAACGCGAAACTATGTTCAGCGCGTCATGGAAAACTATGAGGTCTACAAAGCCCGTCTGACCGGTAGCGCCGATATCCAGACCGATCTGATTTACGGTCGGCGCTAGAAAACTTCGCACTTATATTGAAATAGTAGAAATGCTCTGAAATGAAAAAGCAGGCTATTCGCCTGCTTTTTTTGTCCGTCGCGATCTTGGTTTGGTCGCTGTTTTGCCGGGCTTTTCCGATCTCCTAGCACTGGCTTTATTTGCTGCATTTGCCAGCTTGGTGGCTTGCCCGCTCCAGTCCTCGCGCTCCACACGGCGCGGAAAGCCTATGTTTCGCTCGATCCAGCGCGATTCGTCTTCATTCCAGCCGGCAATCTGGTCGTAATGAAACACGCCGATCCCGTTGAGCAATCCCTGAACCGCCCCGCCAATGCCCTTGATGACGGTAAGGTCATCAGGTTTTCCAAGGCGCGCAGCTTCCAAAAGCTCAGGTCGGCCCGGATCGCGTACAGGCTCGGCATTTGCCTCAGCCTCCGCCTTTTCCTCCCGAGAAGGCCAGTTCCCAACCACTTCAGCGTCGGGCACAGCTTTCAACTGAAGCTCCTCGGGTTCACGCGGCTGGGACGAGATTTTGGGTTCTTCAGTTTTTGCCGGGGAAGAGATCTTATTTGACGCTTCCGGCTTTTCAGCAACTGGCAATGTCGCGTGTGCCGCTGCAATAATTGTACGCTCGTGATCCGGCATCGCCGCACTTCTGTGCCGCACGAAACGACCCAGAACACAGCCAATAACAAAAGCGATGGCAACAAGAACAGCCAGTTGAACAATCAGCAACGGCATATGGTTTCCTCGTACTCCAAATTACTCAAGCCCGACGAACATATTCGTCGTCAATTTTTCCCCGCCCCCAATTTGCCGCCACTATTTCGAACCGGTCAGCCAGCCCACACCCGCACCGATTAAAACCGCTACAACGAGAACCGGCCAAAACGATACGGCTAAATAAAGCATTGTCAGGTCCGCTTTCTATTCCGGAAATGGAACATATGATCCGCTATGCCTATTCATAAAGAGAAAGGAAAGGCTCGAACAGGCGGGCTGTCAATTCCGAACAGAAAACTAACAGGGGACGAAATTCGAGATTCCGTCAGCCTTCCTCGCTGTAAAAGCTAAGGTTCGCCAATCTCTACCCGTCCTGCCTTCAGAGCGAAAGGAAGCGGGGAGTGCAACTGGGATTCTATCTTTTGATAGCTGGCATCGTCTGCAGCTTTGCCTTTGACAGAGATATTGAGGTCTGAAATCTCAACCTCTCCTTCCCGCAGAGCCGACAGAAGTTGCAAGGCAAACTCCACCGAATCAACGAAATTCGCCGGGCTGCCTCGGCCTACGGCCATCTCATCATCAAGCGGGATGCCGGGAGCCGCACTTTCAGCCGCCGTCATGATACGATCCCTGACATCATTATCGGGGACGGAACCAGATAGAATGATTCCGTCTGCACTCTTCTTTATCTGTAGCGAATAGGGCGACACGAGCGGAAGAACACTCGTCAGATCGGTGATTTCGCGAATCCCCCTCACCTGCTCCAGCGCCATTTTCGCAGCGGATTGAGCCTCTGGATCGGGCGCAATACCTTTAA
Source organism: Brucella tritici (assembly GCF_008932285.1). Lineage (NCBI taxonomy): Bacteria > Pseudomonadati > Pseudomonadota > Alphaproteobacteria > Hyphomicrobiales > Brucellaceae > Brucella > Brucella tritici. The sequence continues at coordinate 1,459 of NZ_WBVY01000001.1, read as the reverse complement.
GCGTCACATCGCGACCGTCCACATCAAAGCCCGTCCATATATATGGAGCCAATGCTTCGCCGGTACGTGATGCAATATCCGTCTCGACCCGATCGGCACCAAACCAGAGCGCAAGCGCGGTCAGCGCTGCGGTCCACGTAACTCCGGGCCAAAACCATTTGAACATGTCGTGGCGTCTCCACGCTGGAAATTATCGAATGCGAAGCAGCGGAACACAAACCGCTTTCTATTCGTACAAAGACCGAGATTTCGGTGAAAGCAAGATCGCAACCGTGAAAATCCGCAAACAAAAAACCCGGCAGCGATGCTGCCGGGTTCTTTTTGAACAATCCCAGAGGGATTAGAACGAGCGCTGGAAACGAACCATGCCCTGGAAAGCATCCTTGCCGTCGAGGCTGATGTTTTCGTCGTCCCACTTGGTGTAGGAAACTTCCGGGGTGATCGTGAAGCCAGGAACCAGTTCGTAAGCAACGTTTGCGGTTGCTGCGAAGGTCTTGGAGTCGTCGTAAGCGAGCTGCAGGTTGAAGGTAGCCTTTTCGGTTGCCTTGAATGCAGCGCCACCCCAGACAGCCCAGTCGCCGCCCCACGTGCCGTAGAAGCTGGTGACCGCACGGTAGGTGTAAAGACCGCCATTACCATCCGACGTAGAGAAGTATTCGTCGTCGTTGGACTTGTAAGCGCCCTGTACCCAGACCGAGAAGCGATCCGTGATGTTGACGTCGCCGCGAACCTTGGCAGCCCACTCTTCGTTACGAGCGTCGTATGCACCAACAGCTGCGATTGAACCCCAACCACCAGCGTACTTCAGACCGCCAACGATGTGCGGCGTGTAGTCGTTCAGCGTTACGTCAACGTCGGAGTCACCGTTGCCGCCTTCTTCGAGCGACAAGATGGCCGAGAAGCCGTTGCCGCCGGTGAAGGTGTAGCTGATGAGGTTGGTGCGGTAGCCGCCAGCGAGGATCACGTCGTCGTTGATGACGTTGCCGAGGTAACCGGTGAAGGTTACGAAGGCCGATTCGTCAAGACCAACGCGCAGACCGCCGAGCTGGATGTAAGCGTAACGCAGCGAGCTGTTTTCGTTCGAACCGTATGCGTCTTCTTCGCCGTCGCCACCGCCGGTCCAGTTGTAACGCAGTTCGGTGAAGGTCTTCAGAGTGCCGAGTTCGGTTTCCGAAGCGGTCGAGAAGCGGAGCGTTGCACGAGCAAGCTTGCCCCAGGTGTCACGGTCCAGATCGCCAGGCGTACGAGCATAAACGCGGTCACCGCCGGTTGCGTCGTAACGAACATAACCATGGATACGCAGGCAGGTTTCGGTGCCTGGGATGTAGAAGTAGCCAGCGCCGTAAGCATCGCAGACGCGGACATATTCAACGGCTTCTGGCTCTGGCGCGACGATTGCGTCGGCAGCCTGAGCGCCGGAAGCTGCAACCAGAGCTGCAGCGGAGCCAAGGAGAAGGCT
>NZ_WBVY01000018.1:0-3008 GCF_008932285.1 Brucella tritici | reverse complement strand
CACATGTTAGGCTTCAAAGCCTTTGATTCAGCGTCTGCTACAATCGCTGGCATCGAAGTTGCTCATATGATCGGTAAGAAGCAATTCGCTAATGAAAATCGGTCGCCATTCGAGGTGTTTGCGGAGCACGCTGCATAACTGTGTCCGGAGATAAGGCCGCTTATACCCCACTTAAAAATTTGCGACTAAACCACTCATGCCTCTGCCGACTTTACGACGGCAGAAGCAGGCTTTGCCTTGCCCGATAATCATATTATCGGGGCTGAAACAATTGACGGTGGGTGCGGGGCTCGCAGCGCAGATACTGCGGAGCTGCCCCAATCTGCGCACCGAGATGTGCCGCCGCATGCCAGGGCCAGCGTGGATCGTAAAGAACTCCTCGTGCAAGTGCGATCATATCGGCGTCACCTGTTGCCACAATTGATTCCGCATGTTCGAAGTCCGTGATCATTCCCACCGCTACCACTGGTATGTCGACTGCCGACTTGACCGCACGAGCCAGCGGTACCTGATAGCCTGGAGCAAGCGAGATCTTCTGGCGAGTGTCCAATCCGCCGCTGGACACATGAATGGCCGCGCAGCCGCGAACCTGTAATGCCTGTGCAAAGGTGACGGTCTGATCGATATCCCAGCCGCCATCCACCCAATCCGTCCCCGAAACTCGGACAGAAACCGGGTAATCATTCGGAACAGCGGCTTTTACAGCTTCGAAAACTTCCAGCGGAAAGCGCAAGCGGTTTTCAAGGCTGCCACCATAAGCGTCCTCCCGATGGTTCGACAAAGGTGAGAGAAACTGATGCAGCAAGTAACCGTGTGCTGCGTGTAACTGGATAGCATCAATGCCTAATCGCACGCTACGGCGTGCCGCCTCAACGAAGGCATCACGGATGCGCTCCATCCCTGCCTTGTCCAAGGCTTCGGGTGCATGGTCATCCGGAGCGAAAGGTAGCCTACTGGGTGCAACAGTCTGCCAACCATTTGGCTGATCGGGCCGGATTTGCCCGCTACCGAGCCACGGCTTCTCGGTCGACGCTTTGCGTCCGGCATGGGCAAGCTGAATCGCAACCGGGATGTCAGACCATTGCCGGATTGCCTCCAGAACAGGAACCATGGCCGCTTCGGTCACATCATCCCACAGGCCAACATCGCCATAGGTGATGCGTCCTTCGGGGCTAACAGCGGTGGCCTCAATGGTCAAAAGCCCCGCTCCCGATAATGCAAGTTGACCAAGATGTATCATATGCCAGCTCGTCATCCGACCTTCTTCGGCTGAATATTGGCACATCGGAGCGATAACCACGCGGTTCGGCATTGAAAGGCTGCCTGTTGAGATGGAAGTGAAGAGCATGCTCATGTTTTGGAGTCGTCCAGCGAAATGAGAAAAAGGATGCCGAAACATAGGAGATCAGCCGGTGCATTGGAAGCCCAGTGAGTGGGCGAAGAAGGATGCGGCACCTCTCGCTGGAACTGCTCCAGCGATTTGAAATCGGCATTTGCGACCCAGCGATGCAACAAGGAGCGTGATCAACTGTGCCACATGCTGAGCTTTGCTCTTTTATGCGCCCTCCGAAATCCGGACGCAGGAGCGTTTCTGTAGTGCCAAGATGAGATTTGCAAGAAGTGCGGTTCGTGGCACAATGCTTGATATCAGAGCATGCTCATTATATGTATGAGCACCAGCGCCATCTGCACCAAGACCATCAAGTGTAGGAACTCCAATAGCTGCTGTGAAATTACCGTCCGATCCGCCACCCGTTTCCATACCTTCGAGGTGAATGCCAAGCGCCTGCGCGATCCGCGCCGCTTCGTCGAATAGCGCCCGACCCTGCTCGCTTTGCGCAAAAGGTGGTCGATTAAGAAATGCCTCGATCTCAAAGCTGATATCTAGGCGGCGTGGACGAATTGGTTGACGAATTGATCGCAGCTTGATTCAAGACTGCTTTTTGGAGGCAGTCATGAGCCGAGGCGATCTGAGCGAATCCGAATGGCGTGTTCTGAAGGATTTATTGCCGATTGAAGCAGTCAATCGGGGACGCGGTCGTCGTCCGGAGCAAAATCGTGCGATCATCAACGGCATACTTTGGAGACTTCGCTGCGGGACGCCTTGGCGGGATGTCCCACCCAAATACGGCAATTGGAATACGATCTATCGGCGGTTTCGGCGTTGGAGCGAAGCCGGGGTCTGGGAGGCTGTTTCGATCACGCTCGCTGAGATCATGGCTGACAGCGGCCACTACAGCATCGATAGCACCACAGTTCGGGCCCATATTTCGGCAGCGGGCGGAAAGGGGGGATTCATCGACGCGCTCTTGGCCGCTCGCGGGGCGGGTTCACCAGTAAACTTCACTGTCTGGCTGATGCCAGAGGAAGACCGCTTGCCTTCCATCTGACGGTTGGCGAAGCCGCAGATTGCAAGGCTTACGACACTCTGATCAGCTTACCCGAGCAAGCGCCACAGGCGCTTCTTGCTGACAAGGGATATGATGCGGATGCCATTCGTGATGATCTTGCCAGCCGCAATATCAAGCCCGTCATTCCTGGCAGAGCAAACCGCCGCGTGAAGATTGAATATGATCGCACGCTGTATAAACAGCGCAACCTAATCGAACGGATGTTTGGCAGACTGAAAATCAACCGCGCCATTGCTACTCGATACGACCAACTCGCCGAGAGCTTCATCAGCATGGTTCATATTGCTACCGCAAGATACTGGCTCAAATTCGTCCACGCCGCCTAGGTCTTCCGGCGTCATTGCATTGATCTTCGCCAGAATTTCGTCTGCGGTGGCACTATCCGGCAAACGCAGGTCAACCTGCAAGCGGCATTCTTCCGGAACCGTGTTGCGTCCAGTGCCGCCATGGATCGTGCCCACCGTCACCGTGGTAATCCCCCCACCAAATAACGGGCTTCAAAAGTAGAATTTTCTCGGGCTATATGATCGAGGAGATTTTAATGAAGACGAGCAGATTCAGCGAACCACAAATCCTTGCCATCCTTCGCCAGGCGGA
>NZ_WBVY01000017.1:0-4961 GCF_008932285.1 Brucella tritici | reverse complement strand
TCCGCCGTCAAAACCTCGAATATCTGGGAATGATTCATATCGTCATTCATAGGACTCTCCGTATGATTCATACGGAAAATCGCCCATCACGCCGACTAATGATATGTGGGGTAGCCTTACCGCTTACTTATGGTGTGCACGTGCTGTGTTGCGACGTTCATCATCATCGCACAAATCATCTAAATCCCCGGCGCTCTTCCCGGACCGCCGGGGATATGCAGACATCTCCGGTCACGTTATCCGCGATGTTCACACGCGGCGGATCCTATCAAGCACGATCTCAAATTTGAAGTGTGCAGGGAACAATATCCGAACACAGGCATCGGGAATTTGCTAGGCGTCCGGGGCAGCGTGTCCAGGAATAGGATAGTATTGCGGTTCATTCACCGTTAGAGCCTATATCGATTCACAAAATGCTCAAAACTACTTCGCATCGTGCGGATATGAGTCATTGTGAAAGGAAAGGGCTCTGGTGCCGAAATGTTGTTATTAGCAGGCGCGTTAATCTGGAACCGATGGGAAAAAAAGCATCCTAGGCGCGCAACCAGCTTATTTCATTCGGTCGAGGCAATACCGAGGCTGCTTTCTCGAAGAAGTCATAGCGGGGAGAAACATTGCATCGCCGGTTAACCGGATATCGCTTTGGTTGGAGTCAACCACTATAGAACCGAGCGCAGGTCCGTTTGAACGAAGTCGTCTCCTACATAGAGCAATGGACAGCCGTGCTCGTGAGCAACTTCATAGGAAAAGCAGTCACCATAGTTGAGCGAAGCTGGGTGAATGCCTTTGCCCCATCTGGCGTAAGCATTGGCGACCCGGCGTGCGGAAGCGGCTGTCACGGATACGATTTCGAAGCCGAGCCCGGAAATCAACGCGTCAACCTCTTCGCCGACATTACGTCGCGCAGCAACAATGAGGGCTTCAGTAACTGTTCCGGCGGAAATCAATAGCTCATCAGCCTGTTCGATTGCCGTCATACAAGCTTGGCCTTTCGGCTCATTGAGCACGATTGCCATGAGCGCGGATGTATCGACAGCGATCATATGGGCATTCCATCGTCGTCGTAAAGAAAGTCCTGGCTGCGCGCAGCATCAGCCCCGGGTAATGCTTTCGTCGCCGCCGTTGCCCTCACCCTTTCCATCAGTGCGCGTCGGCCTTTGGGCCCGGGCGCTGCCGCAACGGCTACGATCCGTGCAATCTCATGGCCGCGACGGGTCAAAATGACTTCATCCCCGGCTTCCGCCCGCTTTACCAGTTCGGTGAGCTGGCCTTTCGCGTCGCTGACAGATACGCGCATCGTCCATGTTCCTTTGTATTTCGCTCATACTTAGCGTAAGAAATGGTCCATGTTGTGGTCCATGTCAATAGTGACCGGCGAACAGAGTTTGGATCTGTTCATTCCTTTCTGCAAATTGACACGAAGAGAGCGAAGCGAACGTAGTTGGCCGGAGGCACCCGCGCTTTCATATCGCGCTGTAGGGTTGCCGGAGGCCCGAATCGCGCAGCGACAGATTGAATACCTCGCCGCTTATGAAAGTTACCGAAAAGGTAAATTAACTGATGCGGCACTAGGAGCATCACCGGCCATAGAACCACGGTTTCTACCTTGAAATACCCATAAAATCCCGACATATCCGCTATAAAAGCAAGATCGTTAATATGGTGTAGCACAATAAGGGTTGTCGGAGAGAGCCAAATCGGTAACATTGCACCGATGTAATTCATAACCATTTCAAGGAGAAATCTGACCAGGTTATAAAAGAAAAACCGCTCCCGAAAAAATCCGGAAGCGGGGTGCAAATTACAAACATTCAGTTCTTCATAGATCGCACTCCCAACTTCCAAAGTCAAACAAAAACGCTTTTCGGCGAACGGGAAAGCTTTGCCTGGTCCTCAATAAGGAGACGAGGAGGATGGGGGAGACCCTACAGCCAGCGCGGCAAGTTGGCCGCAAACAGACACCACAACGAACCGAGTTTCGGCGGCTGGCCCAGTCCACGGAAATTGGATCGGTGACGCGTGGGCAGCTGATCGGCCTTGCGCAGTCTCTTCCTTGCCTTGGCCTCATCAATGGCATCGAAGCGCACTTGCTTGTGGCCCTGATCAATACGGCTCCAGCTGAGAGCTATGACAAGGGCGGACGACCGATCGTGTTCAAATCCAATGCAGCGCTTGCCTTCGAGGTCGGCCGATCCGAGGGCCGCGTCAGCCGAATGTTGTCTCGGCTGTTTGACGCCGGTGTCATCACCATGCAGGACAGCGGCAACTACAAGCGCTATCCGGTCCGAAATGCGGACGGCAGTATTGCCGACGCTTGCGGTATTGATCTACGCGTTCTGATTGCCCGCTTCACGGAGCTAGACGGAATGGTCCGGCAGGCAAAGGCGGAAAAGAATGCACTCACTGCAAACCTGCGTCGCTATCGCGGCGCCGTTCGCAATTTGCGCAACGCGCTCGCCTCTGTCGAGGACTTGCCCGCGCGGCTGCGCGCCATGATCGAGAAACGTTTTGCGCGTGTTCTCGAAGCAGTAGGCATCGCGAACAAGGCATCAAGCGCTGTTTTGCGACGCGCGACAAGCTTGATTGAATGGATCGTCGAGCGGGTGATGCAGCTGCCTCGCCGTCATCAGTCTTCAGATAGAAGCGAAGATTCGACATGCCCATATGCCGAAAACGACATGCACAAACAGATTACAAACCCCTATTCCCTTGAAGATAGTAGAGAGGAAATGCGTTCGGCTTATGCCGAACAACTCGGTATCTTAAAGACCGGCTTCGCCAGTAAGAGGGCTTTCGAAAAAAGCCTGGGAGGCAAATCGAGCCTAGTCAATCAACCGCAACACCCGCCACAAACGTTAGTGGCCCTGCAGGATCTGTTACGGGCAATACCGGCGCTGAACACCTATGGAATATCGCGCCCCCGCACCTGGACTGATTTGGCCCGTCTCGCCCCGCAAATCTGCCGCATGGCCGGGATTTCCGAAGATGCACGCCGCCGGGCTGTCGATCAGATGGGGGAACAGGCCGCCGCGATTGCTATCGCAATCACGCTGCAGAAGTTCGACGAGAGGCAAGTGAAGTCGCCGGGCGGCTATTTGCGCGCCATGACAGAGCGCGCCGCTGCCGGCGAACTGCATCTTGCCCGCTCGGTTTTCGGGCTTGCTGCCCGACATGGAATGGAGGGAATACATTGATCTTTCGCTACATTTTCTCCGCCGCGGTAGCCCTGCTACTGACTGTCGGGCTAGCTGCCGCTGAACAATGGTCGGGTTCCGTTGCCGGAACAGCCCGCGTCATCGATGGCGATACGATCAGCATACGACGACAGCGCGTGCGGATTGCCGCAATCGACGCTTGCGAAAAGGAGCAAAGCGGCTTTTTGAATGGTAAGACGTGGCCGTGTGGCTTGGTTGCGCGCAGCTACCTTCGCAAAATGATCGACGGCAAGCATGTGTCCTGTCGGATCGTTGATGTGGATCGCTATAACCGTTCCGTCGGTCAGGGCTTTCTTCCGAATACGGATATCGGCATTGCAATGGTGCGTGCGGGTCAGGCTGAAGCGATGTTGCGCTACTTGCCGCGAAACCACGGCATCGACATTGCCGAATATGGGTATGCCGAGAACGAAGCGCGCGAACGTTTGCTTGGAATATGGGCGGCCGACGTAGAGAGCCCGCATCTATATCGACGGACCCATGCTTCCAGATAAGCCTTCCAGCATAGCCAAATTGGCGAGGTCGAATAATCGGCGCGGAGAACCAATTTGGCTATCCGTATACTCCATGATTACACAACATCTGTTGAAAATGCGCTTTATCCGGCTATCATGCGTTGCACAATCGGTATTGTATCAACGGTCATGTGCCCATGAGACGAGTTGCCATATTGGCGCATAGAGCACACCTCTAATTCGGTTGCTTTTGACGCTCGTTCGCACGTCGACGCAGTTGCCGCAAAGCCGGAAGCCTGAAAAATTTCCCCGCCTGCGGCTCCTCGCCCGAACAAATTTTTCGGCCCACGGCTTCCTCCGCTGCGCTCCGCGCCCAAGGGTGCAACACCGCTTACCGCCGTGCCTTGGAACGATCATCGCAACCACATAGAGGAGTGAATACCATGGCCAACGAAATCACCAACTTCATCCAGTTCGATAGCGAAGACCTCGACACCGCATCCGGCAAAGGCCGTATTTCCACCCTGACTGACGACATCGACATCGAGGTCGTGCCTTTCAATTCCGACAACCCGGACGCCCCTACGCATCGCGTTTTCGCCAAGTCCCCGCGTGGCTTCAATATTGAGGTCGGTGGTATCTGGAGAAAGGCTAAGGCCGATGGCGAAGGTTTCAAACGGAACCTCTCGATCCGCCGCCTGAACTACAACGCCAACCTAGGCCGCTTCGGGGGGCAGGACGACCCAAGCCTTCAGGCCGTTCTCGAATGGGAACCGCGTAATTGATAGCACAACAGCGCCCGGCTGAGTGCCGGGCGCACTATACCGAAAGTCGCGGAAATCCCTTTGTTTTCTGGATTTTGTGCGCATTTTGTGCTAGGAGTTGTCACAATAGGAGTTTTGAAGATGAACTTTCATGCCCCCCGTCCGGATCGATCTCCAGAAGCTGTTGCCAAGCGCAAAAAGGCTACGGATCAGGCGCGTGCTGCAAACATGCGGCAGGGCTATGTCCACGACCCACTGTTGGAAGCAGCGACGGCGGCCTACGTCGCGGGCGATATCACACGCGACGAATACAGAGAGCGTGTTGTCCGCAAACCGCAATAGCTCACGCTTATCCTTTTTAATTTGATGCCGCCTGCCTTGAGTAGGCGGCTTTTTATTAGGTGCGCCGAGCATGGCGCGTGGTGCGCAAGCATCGCTCGACCGGGATGGTATCCGTTCGATGACTTGGAGGTGAAAGTCCTCTACGGGCCCTGGTGATGGGAACCGTTAGCCGAACAGCAAGGGCG
>NZ_WBVY01000016.1:5000-6180 GCF_008932285.1 Brucella tritici | reverse complement strand
TTAAACGCCAAAACCCCGCAGTTTTTCTACGGGGTTTGAATGTTTGGTTGCGGGGGCAGGATTTGAACCTGCGGCCTTCAGGTTATGAGCCTGACGAGCTACCGGGCTGCTCCACCCCGCGTTATGGGTGCGATATTATGACCGGTTTTGGTATTTTTTTTTCGCTTTGAGCGCGATTTGATCTGTTTTGTATGGGTTTGAGAAGATGGATTGATTTGTGTGCTTGGCAGACCTGGCAGCGACCTACTCTCCCGTGTCTTAAGACAAAGTACCATTGGCGCTGGAGCGTTTCACGGCCGAGTTCGGAATGGGATCGGGTGCAGCCGCTCCGCCATAACCACCAGGTCGGCGAAGAACACAAATATGAGAAGCTGGTTTAGGGCAGTAAGGCAGTAGGGGAATAGGGCAGTATGTTTAGGCTGCGCCTGTCCTTTGCCTTCGTGCTTTGTCTTTCTGTGCAGGCGATGGTTAAGGGCTTTAGGCAACATATTGCCTTATTGCCCTAGTGCCATATTGCCTTCAACATCGAACGTTGTTCGATGGATATTGTAAATGGGAGTGATCAAGTCGATCGAGCTATTAGTACCGGTAAGCTACATGCGTTGCCGCACTTCCACACCCGGCCTATCAACGTGGTGGTCTTCCACGGCTCTGATAGGGAATACTCGTTTTCAGGTGGGTTTCCCGCTTAGATGCCTTCAGCGGTTATCCCGTCCGTATATAGCTACCCTGCTATGCGGCTGGCGCCACAACAGGTCCACCAGAGATACGTCCATCCCGGTCCTCTCGTACTAGGGACAGATCCTGTCAATATTCCTACACCCACGGCAGATAGGGACCGAACTGTCTCACGACGTTCTGAACCCAACTCACGTACCGCTTTAAATGGCGAACAGCCATACCCTTGGGACCTGCTCCAGCCCCAGGATGCGATGAGTCGACATCGAGGTGCCAAACAACCCCGTCGATATGGACTCTTGGGGGTCATCAGCCTGTTATCCCCGGCGTACCTTTTATCCGTTGAGCGATGGCCCTTCCACGCGGGACCACCGGATCACTATGACCGACTTTCGTCTCTGCTCGACTTGTCAGTCTTGCAGTCAGGCAGGCTTATGCCATTGCACTCGACGAACGATTTCCGACCGTTCTGAGCCTACCATCGCGCGCCTCCGTTACTCTT
>NZ_WBVY01000015.1:0-13363 GCF_008932285.1 Brucella tritici | reverse complement strand
ATACAACCACACCGCCTCTGCAATAATCTCAGATGGATAACGATGGCGGCGGTAAAGCGAAGAACGAGGTTCGGTCATCACCCGTTATCGCAACTGATGTTTACACTTAGGTTAAGGTAACAGTGCCATTCCGCCGCTTCGCTATGCTTCCGAACTTCGGATGCGGCTTGCTAGCCAATGGCTAAACCGGGACAGGCTGGCGATTGACACTGTAGCGCATAAGCTTGGTTATACGTCTCAAGCGGCTTTCAGCCGCGCATTCAAGCGTGTTACTGGCCGTCCACCGGGCGCGAGCCGGCAGTTTTGATAGCCAGTCAGAATCATTCGTTCCTTTAAAGCGGGCATGAACTGGGGGATTTGAAGCCGGGCCAAATTGCTGACACGAACTGATCCGTTTTACCAGCTTTCCCGAGGATTTTGACGTAGAGTCAAGAATAGCCGTGCTTCAACCCGAAAGCTTGAGACGGTTGTAATTGCAGACCGCCAGTCAACACCGTATTCGCCAAGCAAATTGTGTCTTAATTTGTCAGACTATTTGCGACAATCCCGTCAATTCGAACCAGCCAGTAAACCGGGATCGGCGATGCCCGATTTTAAAGCGTCGTTAGCCTGATCATTTACTCAGACTCGAAGAAGTCACTCGGGTAGCGCGTGCCTCGTGCGAAGAACGCAGACGGTAACGATCTCCCGGATATGTGAATCGGCTTCGAGTGACAGGGATCCCATCGCGCCATGTCTGCCTATCTACAAGCAAACAAGGCTGACTGATATCAATCTGCAGATTTTCGCGAATGTCTTCATCCGCGCGTATAGCACGGATTGTATTGTCGACTGTCGTGACAATCGTGTTACGCAACAGCCAGAAATTCGGGGTAATCAGGGTGAAGTCCTGCTCGAGATAATCGGGCGCTTCAGCGCTATTCACATATCGCTCTTCGATTTGGATCGGTGTTCCATCTTCGAGGTGCAAAAGCTTGGAATAGAAGACGTCGTTTTCGGGCGAGCTCTGCAACATATTCCGCCGCGGGTTGTCCGCACTCAAAACCTCGTGCTGCAAAACACGGCTGCTATGCGCGCCGCCCGACAGGATCACTTCCTCTGAAGCGTCTGGCAAATTGAAAATCGCGCATTGCATCCGCGGGCCAATGACAAATGTTCCGCGTCCCTGAATGCGCAACAGAACCCCGTCAGCCTGCAATTCCCGCAATGCCCGGCGCACTGTCAGGCGAGATGCACTGAAGGTTCCCGCAAGGTCATCTTCTGAAGGCACCTGAAAGTTTGCCGGCCATTCTGCTGTTTCGATCTTTTTGTCGATAGCGCTTTTTATTTGAGCATATAATGGTTGGTCTGAACTGTTCATATCTCACAACAAATGATGTTATTAATAGCGCATAATCACATTCATAGTCGGGCTGGGTCAAGTCCACTTGCGTGATTACACATTGCATGAATCATGGGTTTCACCCCTAATGATTGCTTGCTAATGTTCTGGCTACAAATTCAGCGTCTGCCGGAAGTTGGTCCAGCGCCGGAAAGCCGAAGACATTCAAGAACATCAGCGAAACCGCTAAAATATTTGGTTTGTCATCAATGGAATCCACGCTGAAATAGATTGGGATCAGTTTTTCCAAAACATCAACTTCAATTCTTTCGGCGTTTAACTCAGCACTTTTGATAGTCTCGCGGAAGGCACCCGTATTTTCAAAACTTGTCGCCCACGCATGCACCTTCAGCGTCTTTCGGACAATTCTCAGCGGGATTACGACCTCTTCCCGCCATTCTTGTATTTCGGCGTATAGAGCGCTGAGCGCTTTTGCCGTGACATATCGGTCTGTTGTTACCGCGTGCAGAACCGCCAGATAAAACGGCACATCAATGGCATAATTGTCTTGCAAGCTCAGCAAGGCAGCCGGAATTCCGGGCTTGGCATAGAGTTGAAGCATAAAGCTCCAAAGTGCTGAATGACGTTCTATATCGTTCACTCGCTTGTTCCTCTGCCTTTAAGATCCAGATTTCAGCCCATCCCAACGTTTGACAGTGCCGGTTTCAATACCGAACAGATCAAGAGCGCGACCCACTGAATGGCAGACCATCTCATCAATGCTTGCGGGATGCGAATAAAAGGCTGGAACGGGTGGCATGATGATCGCCCCCATTTCAGTGAGCGCTGTCATCGTTTTCAAATGCCCGAGATGCAGCGGCGTTTCCCGCACCATGAGAACCAGTCGACGCCGTTCTTTCAAAACCACATCGGCTGCCCTGCTCATGAGTGTCGACGTCACCCCCGACGCTATCTCGGACATGGTTTTGACCGAGCACGGAGCAACCAGCATACCCATCGCCCTGAACGATCCCGATGCTATCGAAGCACCGACGTCAGCGGCCGAATGAACAACATCGGCGCGATGCGACAGCTCTGATTTTTGTATGCCAAGCTCCTGATGGAGGGTGAGAAGTGCTGCGCGCGAAACGACAAGATGTGTTTCAACGCCTACGGATCGCGCCAGTTCCAATGCTTTGAGCCCATAAGCTGCACCCGAAGCGCCAGAAATTCCTATCACCAGACGTTGAACGCTCATCAATTAAGCTCCCTCGAACCAGTCGCTGGCCTTGACACTGTCGCCAAGTCGCAATCGCTTACGTTCAAACTCCTGTTCACGCCCCCATGGCTTGGTCGCATCCACGAGCAGCCTGCCCCAATGGTCCTTCTGTTCATCTCGATAAAATGATGGTGTATCCGGGATGATCAGCATGTCCTTGTCTGGGCGACACCGCGTTAGAATGGCCCATTGAACATCATCCATGTCGTAGATATTCACGTCGGTATCCACCACCGTGATCTGCTTTGACCATATGGGTTCCGCGCCGATAGCCGCCAGCATGACCTGACGCGCATGTCCCTCGAACTGCGGCTCGATCTGAATGATGGCGTGATTGACGAATGGCTGGCAGGTTACATTGACGATACCGGGAAGCGCTGCACTCAGGCGCTGATAGATATTCGCGGAAACCGATAATTCGAGTGTGAGTACTTCTTCAGGTGAACCACACAATATCGAATGGAACATTGCGTCTTTACGCACGGTGACGCCCAGCACTTCGAAAACCGCATTCGGTCCGACAGGAACGTAATAGCCCATAAACTCGCCAAAAGGCCCTTCAGCGCGGCGTTCATTGGGAAGAAAGCGACCTTCGATCACCACTTCGGTTTCTGCGGGAACTTCAAGATCGATATGGTTGCATTTGCGCATGGAAATCGGTCGTCCACGCAACCGCGCCGCCACTTCCAATTCGTCGACATCATAAGGCAGTGGCGCTGCTGCGGTTAGAAATGCATGCGAAGGCGTACCAATCAACATGGCCGCTTCGAGCGGTTTGCCCAGTTTTTCCGCCTTCTCATGATAGATCGTCAGATGATGGCGAGGTGCCAAGCGACAGCGCAGCTCGTTATCGCTGATAAACATCGAGCGATGATAAGACAAATTACCAACGCCGGTTTCCGGATCTTTGGCGATAAACATTGCAGAGGTGAAATAGGGCGCGCCGTCGCGGTCAGAATAGGTGATCAGTGGTAGATCGGACAGTTTGACTTCTTCATATTCGGGAAGCTCGCTGTCCTCGGCAAGCTTTAGCGGCTCTTTCATCTCTGACGTGCCAAGAGATGCGAGACGGCTCCACTGGGTGCAAAAATCCTTAGCGTCAATGCCGATCACTTCGGCAATTCTGTCGCGCGTGCTGTAGACATTGCTGACAACGGGAAACCGTGTGCCTTTTACGTTGGTAAACATCACGGGCTTCGCCCATTTTTTCTGCGCAAGCTGCGTGACGGCTGCAAGTTCATGCGCAGGGTCAATCTCGCGATCAACCACCAGCAGATCGCCGCGCTCTTCAAGCTTATTGATAAAATCTCTCATCTCAAACTCCGTTCTAGGATTCAGCGGACAGTGCCCAAATTGGGTGTTAATGCGATACGGGTGGTGCGCGCGTCGTGCGCGGAACGCAGCCGATAACGGTCTCCGGGATAGATAAAACGGCTGCGCGTGACCGGAATCCCGTCGCGCCAGGTAGAACGGTCCAGAAGCAGACAGGGCTGGTTGGTATCGATCTGCAAAAGCTGGCGTATGTCGTCTTCAGCGCGAATGGCACGAATGGCATTATCAACTGTTGTGACCACCGTTTCGCGCCGAAACCATGCTTCAGGGCCTTGCGCTGAAAACGTCTGATCCAGATATCCCGGAGCTTCTGCGGCGTTGACATAGCGCTCTTCAAGCTGAATGGGCGTGCCATCTTCCAGATGAAGAAACCGGCTGTAATAAACCACCCCATCTGCGGACAATTGCAAAATGTTGCGCGCAGGATTGTCCTGCGCAAGGGTTGTGTGAACCAGAACCTGACAGGTGTGCGCGCCGCCAGAGCTGGCGATCTCGTCGCTGATATTGGGAAGGTCGAACACGGCGCACTGAATGCGCGGCCCCAGCACAAACGTGCCCCGTCCCTGCACGCGGATTAACACACCTGCCGTTTGCAGCTCGCGCAACGCACGGCGCACGGTCAGTTGTGAAACATCAAACTCTGCTGCCAGATCACCTTCCGAAGGGATCTGAAAATTCGCAGGCCATTCTTCCGTCTCAACGCGACGATCGATTTCACTTTTGATTTTTTTGTAGAGATGCTGGTCAGTGTTCACGATAGTCGCTCTTAAAAAGGTCAATGTGATAGTAAACTTCAACCATTATGATATCATAATCAAGTGCGTAAATTTAAAAATGCTATCGATTTTTCGGACAAGAATCGTTTACGCCAGCATTATCTCGATTATTCTGCGGTTTTACCGCGATTTTAGCGCAATTTCGACTTCATCACTTTTACTGTTGACTTTTAAAGTAATATCATTTTGCATAGGTAACGATATCTTTAGTGCATTGAAATGAATAATTCCGGGCCGCGCACCGCGAAAGGAAGCCATGCTTCCCGCACAAAGGCTCGCCAAGAGGAGGGGCAATGTCGACCCACGACCTGCAAAAACTTGCTATGTACATCAACGGTGAATGGGTAGAGCCGTCATCGGGCCAATATATCGAGACCATTGATCCGTTTACGGCCATGCCGTGGGCTCTGGTGCCTCGCGGCAATGCCGAAGACGCTGACAGAGCCATTCAAGCAGCGCATAATGCCTTTACCAAAGGCCCGTGGAGAAAGTTGCATCCCAGCGAGCGTGGCCGCATTATACAGCGCTTCGCCGACCTCATCGAACAGAATGCAGATGAGCTGGCTGAGATCGAAGTGCGCGATAATGGTCGCCTTCTCGCCGAAATGCGCCATCAAATTCGCTATATTCCGCGCTGGTATCACTATTATGCCGGGCTTGCGGACAAGATCGAAGGTGCGGTGCACCCCTGCGATAAGAAGGCCCTGAGCTTCTCGCGGCACGAACCACTTGGCGTCTGTGTCGGCATCGTGCCGTGGAACGCACCCCTGTTTCTTTTTTCACTCAAGGCTGCTCCCGCCCTGGCAGCCGGTTGTACGCTCGTGATGAAACCGGCCGAATATACCTCCGCTACCGCTATCAAATTGATGGAACTGGTCGAAAAGGCTGGCTTCCCCGCAGGTGTGATCAATGTCGTGACGGGTTATGGGCCTGAAGTCGGTGAACCGTTGGTAACCCACCCCCTCACCCGCCACGTTGGCTTTACGGGATCGACGCGCACAGGCGCACATCTTTATGCGCTGGCCGCCAAAGACATCAAGCGGGTTAGCCTCGAACTTGGTGGCAAATCGCCCAATATTATTTTTGAGGACGCCAATCTTGATAATGCCGTACGCGGCGTCGTCGGCGGCATCTTCGGCGCAGTCGGTCAGACCTGTATCGCGGGTTCGCGCTTGTTGTTGCAGCGCAGAATTCATGATGAATTTCTGGAAAAACTGACGGCCTTCACCAAAACGGCGCGCATTGGCGATCCCAAACACCTCGAGACCCGCATCGGTCCCATCGCCAATGCCATGCAGTATGAGAAAGTGCTGGGCTATATCGATATCGCCCGGCAGGAAGGTGCAGAACTCATCCTCGGTGGCAAACGGCCTGATCTGGATGAATGTGCGGCAGGCTATTTCGTTGAACCAACAATTTTCGCTGGCGTGAACAATGATATGCGTATTGCCCGTGAAGAGGTCTTTGGACCTGTTTTAGCTGCCATCCCATTCGATGAGCCTGAAGAAGCTGTAGCCATCGCCAATGACAGCGAATTCGGATTGGCCGCTGGCGTCTGGACGTCGGATATGCGTCGCGCCATCCTTATGTCAGAAAGCCTGGAAGCGGGCAGTGTCTGGGTAAACACATATCGCGATGTGTCCTATACCACGCCGTTTGGCGGCTATAAAAAGAGCGGAATAGGGCGCGAAAACGGAATAGAAGGAATTAAAGAATTCCTACAAACCAAAGCCGTGTGGTTATCCACCGCAGAGGAGATAGCAAATCCGTTCGTGATCGGCTGAGAAGGAACGCCAGAACAAAGCCTAGAAAAGCGAGCCATTTGAGGCCGGGTGGCTCGAAAACAATCACGGCCAAAGGGGAACTAAAAAATGCGTGTTGTAAAAACAAAGCGCTCCAAAAATGCAATGGTGCTTACCATCGGGGCGGTAATTAGCCTTCTCATGATAACAGGCTCTGTCAGTGCGCAAACCGCAGCGGAAAGCCTGCCACAGAAATATCGCGAAGCCGGTGTCATCAAGCTAGTTACTGACGCGAAATATCCGCCCTTCCAGTCTATGAACGACGCTGGCGAAATGGTCGGCTTTGAAGTCGATCTCTGGAACGCGATCGCCGCCCGTCTCAACGTCAAAGTCGATGTTACATCGGTTTCCTTCGATTCCCTCATCCCCGGTGTCCAATCCGGACGTTGGGATATTGCGATGGAAGGCATCACCGACAATGCCGAACGACAGAAAGTTGTTAGTTTCGTTGATTACGGCTACACGACATCATCAGCTTATGTCCTTGAGCAAAAAGGCGCTGATATAAACGACCATCTCGGCCTTTGCGGGCTGAAAGGTTCTGCGCAAAGCGGCACCGAATGGGTCGATATGATTACGAAGGAAATCGGCGAAGCCTGCGTTGCAGCCGGTAAGGAAAAACCTAGCGTTTCTGAATTCGGCACATCCGAAGCGACATTGCTGTCGGTTTATTCCGGTCGCAGCGACTTCGTTTTGACCTCTGCGGCCCTTGCCGGAGAAATTCAGAAGTCGGCACCGCATCCCGTCAAAGTCATTCCCATGCAGATTTTGCCAAGAATGCCCAGTGGCATCGCATTTCGCAAGAATGAAGCGGATCTCGGCGAAGCACTGCTTGCAGCTCTCAAGGAAGTCAAGGCCAGCGGCGATTACGACAAAATTTACGCGAATTGGACTGTCTCGCCAATGGCGATGGAACACGAGCCTGGTATAAATCTGGCCACGATCCCAACTTCAAAATAGCAATCTCGGCCGGTGACATAACTGATGATCGGGCTCATCGGCCGCATCAATGCGAATACGATTGAGAGACAGCCACCATGTCGGATGATTCAACTTTCGCCCCCTCGCCTTCACCTGACCGGCCCATGTTAACATATGTCCCGTCCAGCGCCTGGAAGACGCGGATTGCTGCAACGCTGCTTATCATCTTCATACTTTATTGCGTCAAGATGATTGCGGCTAATCCTAATTTTGGATGGAATGTAGTTGGAGAATATCTTTTCGACAGCCGTATCCTGTGGGGGCTGTATCTCACGCTATGGTTGACGGTAGTCACCATGGCTATTGGAGTTGTTCTGGGAACGATTTTGGCCATTATGGCAATGTCCAACAATATCGTTATTTCGAATGTAGCCAATGCCTATATCTGGTTTTTTCGTGGAACCCCCGTCCTGGTACAATTGATCTTCTGGTACAACCTCGGCGCCCTCTTTCCCGAAATGTCAATCGGGCTGCCTTTCACATCGTGGTGGATTTCGGTTCCCACCAATTCATTGATATCGCCGGTAACGGCTGCCGTCCTTGGTCTGGGTTTGAATGAAGGCGCATATATGTCCGAAATCATTCGGAGCGGCTTGATGTCGGTGGAACCCGGTCAAAAACAAGCGGCAAAATCACTTGGTATGACCAACGGAAAGGCTTTGTGGCGCATTATACTGCCGCAGGCGATGCCAGTGATCATCCCTCCGACCGGCAATCAAACGATTGGAATGCTGAAAACATCCTCTCTGGTGAGTGTGATATCGTTGGCTGACCTGCTCTATTCAGCACAAACGATCTATTCACGCAATTTTCAGACTATCCCTTTGTTGATCGTGGCGTGCATTTGGTATCTGGCGGCAACGACCATCTTGAGTGCTGCGCAGGTTCGCATTGAGGGGCATTTTGGTCGCTCCAATCAGCAGACCCATAACTCCCCACTCCGCCCAACCCGTCGTCTGTTTCGTCAGAAAGCTCAATAATATGTCTGATCCGATGATTGTCTTTGACCGGGTATCGAAAAATTACGGCAGCATGACTGTTCTCAGTAACATCAACCTTGAAGTGGCCGCTGGTGAGGTGATCAGTCTGATCGGCCCGTCGGGGTCAGGAAAGTCGACGCTGCTGCGCTGCGTGAATCATCTGGAGCGCATCGAGCAAGGTAGTATTACGGTGGACGGCGAGTTAATCGGCTACCGGCGCGAAGGCAATTTTGCGCACGAACTACCAGAAAAGCTGATTGCATGCCAACGTGCCCGGATCGGCATGGTGTTTCAGAACTTCAACCTCTTTGGCCATAAAACAGCACTCGAAAACGTTATAGAAGCGCCCGTCCATGTGCTGGGAGTTCCAAAACGCGAGGCCGAGAAAAAGGCCTTCGAACTGTTGGCTCGCGTGGGGTTGGCCGATAAATTAAACCATTATCCCCGTATGTTATCTGGAGGTCAGCAGCAACGCGTTGCCATTGCACGCGCCTTGGCAATGAAGCCCAAGGTCCTGCTTTTCGATGAACCGACCAGTGCACTTGATCCCGAACTGGTGGGGGAAGTGCTGGACGTCATGCGGTCGCTGGCAGCAGATGGCCTGACAATGATGGTGGTGACGCACGAAATGTCGTTTGCACGCGATGTCTGCAATCGGATTGCATTCATGCAGGCGGGCCAGATTGTCGAATGTGGCGCTCCGGCGGAAATATTGGATAATCCCGCGTTTGAGCGAACCCGCTCTTTCCTTTCCAAGGTTCACTAGATGACTGTTCCGCACAAGGCGCATTCTTCGGACAAATGGGACCTGATCATCGTTGGCGGCGGTATAGTCGGATGTTCAACGGCTCTTTATGCCGCACGATCAGGCTTGCGTGTGCTGATTGTCGAGCGTGATACACCGGGATCCAGACAATCCGGCCGAAATCTTGGCTTTGTACGTCAGCAGGGCCGTGACTTTCGCGAGCTTCCGCTGGCTATGGCTTCTCTCAACCTGTGGGAAGGGCTGGAGCAGGATCTGGGCCGTAAAGTGGGCTGGCTTCGTGGCGGCAACGTGGTCCTTGCCACCAGTGACGGTGACCTTGCCAACCAAGCCAACTGGCAATCCAAAGCCACACAGTTTGGGTTGGACACGGTTCTGCTCACACAAGCGCAAATTCGCGAAAAGCTTCCGCTTATCGCAGACGATGCTAAAGTGCGCGGGGCCATGTTTACCGCATCAGACGGGCGTGCCGAACCGAGCCGAGCAACGCGAGCCATGTTTGAAGCGGCGATTGAAGCCGGTGTTTCCGTTATCCTTGGCGCGCGTGTGACACGAGTGGATATTCAGGCTGGTCATGTGCACGGGGTCTGGATTGGCCGCAGGCATTATCGCGCAGATCAGGTGCTGTGCGCTGCGGGCACCGAAAGCTCCAAGCTGTTGCGCGCGGTTGGGTACATTCTCCCGCAAGAAAGAATACGCGCAACCGTGGCACGAACGGTCCCGGCCGCAGATCTCACCGTCAATCCCTGCATTTCACTCCCACTGACAGGCATTCGGCAAGACGCACGTGGAGCATTCGTTTTTTCAGTGGCGGGCGGGGAATATGACGTACGCTTCGATTCCTGGCGCACCATGCGTCACTATAAAGAAACACATAAAAACAATCCTGACGCGGCCCGCATCAATTACCTTGGCCCTCTGCAAAGGTTTGCGCCCTCGCGACCGTTGGTGCCAATTGCAGATATTGCACCGACAAGCGAGGCGGTTGAACCTGCACATTATCGCGTGCAGCAGGCGCAGGATGAATTAAGCCGCTTCCTGCCGGCGATCGCTGATCTCGAAATCGAAGCGGTATGGGCTGGCATCATCGACACACTTCCTGATGTGATCCCAGTTATGGGCCATGTGGACGGCGTCAATGGACTTCTAGTGGCCACGGGTTTCAGTGGACACGGTTTTGGCCTAGGGCCAATGGCTGGTAAAGTCATGGCTGAACTCGCACAAGGACACTCGTCTTCAGTGGATATATCGGGCCTATCACCGGACCGGTTCTAACCATCATCGGTAGATCTCAAATAGTGTAACGCCCACCCAACACGATCAACTATCAAAGACAAGGAGACGGAAAAATGGCACAGAGAATTTTTTCTGGAGTCCCTTCGGAGGCAATCGCCGGATATGCCAAAGCGGTTATTGATGGAAGCACAATTTATGTTTCGGGGACCACTGGCCGCGATAAAACAACAGGCATATTTCCCCCTGATGCAGCGCAACAGGCCCGTAACGCGCTCGCAGATATCGACAACGTGTTGAAGAAAGCAGGGGCGAGCCTCGCCGATGCCGTAGCAAGCCGAGTGTATGTTACAGATTTTGAGGCCGCCGATGCTGTAACGCCAGTGCTTGGGGAAGTGTTCAAAGACATTCGGCCGACCAGTACGTTCCTAATCTGCCAGATCCCTGCACGCGGTGCGAAAGTGGAGATCGAGATTACAGCTTCAGTCGCTAAGTAAGGCGCCCTTTCATTAAACTAGACTATAGTTCGGAGTAAAATTTCCATCCATTACTTAAAGTCTCAGACGTAGACAAGCGAGGCAAAGCTGGCGTTTGATTGCCAGTCAAGATTCCGGAAAAGATTTAAGACGCGATATTACGCGCGGCTCAATTTGCTAAGATTTCTGCCGAACATAGGGGTTTTTTCATTCGATACGAACTTTCAGCTGCTCCGCTCCATTTATGGGAACAGCGTTACTACTATGATTGAAGAGAAGCCCCTCTCGTTAACCAAAGAGACGCTTTTCAAGATTCCATAATTGCGTATAGAAGCCAAAAACGCGATCACGGACAGGGTCGCGAAGGCTATTCTTACGAACGAAAAAGCTGTGGTGGATGCTAAAACAGAACGACTGCAGGCTGCCCAACTGAAGCGCGACAACAACGAAAAGCGGGGTCGATAAAATTAACCGAAAGCATCGGAAAAGGTTCAAAGAATCTGGCTTTCCGATGAGCCGCTGCGCCAGCCTGAGGAATTGAGATGCTTGAGGCGTGGACAACAGACCGCCGAGAACTAGAACGAGAATTCTGTGACCTTGCGAAAGACATGTGCGATCACCAGTTTGCTTGGACGATTGAGCGCAATAAAGAGCAAGCCTTTAATGCCCTCGTAGCCGGGGCCAGCAACGTCAATGTGGGTGTATGTGGGTGTAACAGATCTCTTAGTCTTTGAAAATATTTGGCTTTTTCTGGTCATCTTCAGATATTTCTGAAATGCTGTGGAGGCGCGCCGGTGCAGCGAAAAACGGGCTAATGCTGGATGACATCCTAGAACGCAATGCGAGGTGTCGAGCGGTAACCTGCCTGGACCCGCAACGCAACGATCGCTGAGCCTTTCTATGAAGCAGTTCGCTGCCGTTATTCACGGTTTTTCTCTACCCAAATCATAAAGCCGATCAAGGCGAGTAGCGCCACCACTATCGTTCCGATAAACCACCAGCTCATTCTTTCTCCTCCTGAAAACATAACTCTTATTGCGCGAGAAAGTTCACGCAGCACGGATAAATAGAAACTCCCGATCAGTAGTGCACACTGACCGGTCCTATTCACCGCAATCGAGTCACGATTCCATCAGCATTGAACGGATTAAAAGGTATCACCTGATCAGAAAATATTGCCCTACACTAGGGGGTATGTAGCTAATGCCCTCGCCTGCTGTCCCAGAAATGCACCGATAGGACTCAAACAAGCGCCACGAGGATTGTCGACCGTACTCAGAAATAGCCCCTCCACTGCTTCCGCGTGAAGGGGCTCGTCATGGACATTGATGAAACTACCTACGGTAGGCTAAGCCGCTCCAAATTCGGCCTTCGTCTCGGTGACGACCACCATGCACTGCTCCGATATAGGCGGCCACTGCGGCAACTAAGGCTGAAGCAGCCAAAAGGAAGGCGCTCAGAATGCCAGCTATTTTGGTCTTCTCAGCAGTCTCCAATGCTTGTGCTTTTGCTTCCTCAAGCGCCTTGCTGGCTTGTTCTTTTGCCTCATCAATCTGCTTTCGCGCTTCATCGAGCTTCCTCTGCGCTTCCGTTCTCACGGTCTGGACCCGCTCGATTGTCTGATTGACGCGATTTTGGGCGTCGGTCTCACTCATTCCCGTTTGAGCCGTAACCTGACGGACGAGCCAAGCTTTATCTTCGTCGGTTATCTGGCCTGTCGAGAGCAGGTTGGAGAAAATGCTGCCTGCCTGTCGGGTGAAATCAGCAGCATTTTGACCCTCCCCACTAGAAGCGGGTGCTCTATCATTTCGCAGCAACGTATCTGTAAAATAGTCGACGGGATTGACCTTCAATCCCTGGGGAAGCATTTGCTCAATGGAGGGTGCTGCTGCTTGCCCAGTGCCTTGGATAATGCCGCCAGCCGCACTGCCAGCCCCAGATATTAGTCCTCCGGCCAATTGGCCAGCTCCTTGCGCCGTTCCTCCAATGACGGTTCCCCTGAGGTCGCATCCCTTCTCTGATCGAGACCTGTAAAGTCAACGACATCGCTCGCCTTACCTTTCTCAAGGCTAGACTAACCACTATCATAAGGGGCATTCCCAAAGTCGACGACCTGTTTCCATGGAACGTCAAGCAAGGACAGCTGCGCTCAGCACCGAACGCTTACTGTGATCGCACGTAGATCGGTTCAAATGTGAAGGTCAAGATCGAGCGATATGATTTTCTGGCAACCACTCTCCTGTGAATTAAAACACCGCGGGAAGCGCTGATGGTCCCTCTTTAAAAAACTTTATGGAACTTATGTCGCCAGCGGGAGTTTCATGTCTGTTACTTAATTCACTGGAGAAATACAATGAAAATCAGAACGTTAGCGTTCTTAAGCGCTTGTATCATCGCGCCTTCGGCTGTGTTCGCTCAGG
>NZ_WBVY01000014.1:0-18436 GCF_008932285.1 Brucella tritici | reverse complement strand
ATACAACCACACCGCCTCTGCAATAATCTCAGATGGATAACGATGGCGGCGGTAAAGCGAAGAACGAGGTTCGGTCATCACCCGTTATCGCAACTGATGTTTACACTTAGGTTAAGGTAACAGTGCCGTGTAAGCGGGGCAAATTTGGTGGCCAAGACCCTGTTTCTGATTCCAAGTCAGGAACGTTTACATCATGTATGAAATCCAGGCCATACTGCATCGAAATCTGAAACGATCAAAGCAAAGATTAAAACGGATCCCTGACCCAATCTTCAAATGCATGACGTACCCGAATTACAAAAACTGTTCCGTCTGCTTCAATTTGATAAATAATGAGGTGGGCTTTAAACGGGTGCACCCGCACAGGTGGAGAAATTTCTTCACGTGCACGTGCCATTTGTGGGTTCTTTGCAATTAAATCCAGAGTGTTAAACAACTCTGCATGATAGCGTTTCGCCTGCACAGGCCCAAACATTGCTATACCCTGCTCGGCGATAGCAATGATATCGTCTTCCGCAAGAACAGAGAGTTTAAATTCCATCAGTTGCGTTTCAGAGATTTTTCGGCGTTAGCGAGTGCCACTGCGAAGAGTTCATCCTGTGAACGACTTCCTGGGCCACTTTGTAAGCCCTCGTCAACAAAGCGCTGCATCGCTGCGATCTTATCGCTGCGCATTTGATCTTTACGGATCAAATCGCGCACATAGTCACTCGCATTCGAATAGCGTCCCGTTTTGGCCTGAGCCTCAACCCATTCTTTCATAGGATGAGGGAGCGATACGTTCATCGTTACCATCAAATTCTCCCTTCACTGCAATTAAAATCGCAGATTGGCAAAGTTTGTCAATGCTATTTTCACTAGCTACCTATCCATTTAACGTTCAAGGCCAGACCGTTGATTATGATTGCCAGTCAACAACGGGCCTTCGCATCCATCCGGTGTTCAATATCGTGTGTGTTAAACGTGGCCCCGCCACCTCTAAAAAGTGCTGTACAGATATTGGGCAGTAAACAGATCGAGATGCCCGCCACCGACATTCTTGTAGACCGTGATCTCGCGATCATCGCTGCGGCCCGGATGTTTTGGCTGACATAGCTCAATCAAATCAGCTTCGATCTGCTCATGCTTGATCAGTCCAGTGGCGAGCGGAATTCCGAGTTCGCCCGAACCATCACAGCAATGGCGCGTATCAACAAATACCCGTCCGGCACGACGGAACACGTCATCATCGGCTTCACGCATGTCCGGCATATAGGCACCGATCAGATCGACATGAGCGCCCTCTTTGAGGAGTTTTCCCTTAACCAGCGGATTGGTCGACATGGTGACACACGATATGATGTCCGCCATCGAGACTGTGTTATCGAGATTCTCCACGGCAACGATGTCGACGCCAGCAATGTCAAGTCGGCTGGCAAGTTTTTCCGCCCTGTCGAAGTTGCGGTTCCAGATAAAGACTTGATCGATCGACGGTCGGCTGGCGCAATGAGCCTGCACCACATGGGGCGCTAGCCCCCCGGCACCAACCACCAGCAAGGTACGGGCGTCCTTGCGCGCCAGCAGGCTGGCGCCAAGTGCCGAATCTGCCGCCGTCTTCTTGAAGGTTTCAATGGCGCCATCACAGACCATGAGTGCTTCGCCGGTCTGACCGCTGAACAGCGTTACCGTGCCCTGGATCGAAGGTTGGGCCACAGGAAGTTTGACATTCGCAGGGAAAACACCGACCAGCTTGACGGCAACCGCCTCCCCTTCGAGCCAAGCTACCAGGGACACAAACTGGTTGTCTGCGCTTTTCCGATCCTGAAGCACGGTAGTGTCGCTTTGCGGTCGTTTGCCGCTCGCATGCGCTTGACGCAAGGCTTCGATCAATCCCGGATAATCGAGCGCGGCTTCGGTTTGCTGTGCATTGAGAATTATCATCATTCGTTCCTGTCACGCCACGCGCTTCAAAAAACTTTTAGTACGCGGATGTTGTGGATTGCCCATAACCTTTTTAGGCGGGCCGGATTCAACAATCACGCCACCATCCATGAAAATCAGATGGTCGGCGACTTCGCGAGCGAAGTTCATTTCATGCGTGACGACAATCATGGTCACGCCATCTTCGGCCAACTGGCGCATCACCGCCAGAACCTCACCGACCAGTTCCGGATCAAGAGCTGATGTGGGTTCATCAAAAAGCATCAGCCGAGGCTGCATCGCCAATGAACGGGCAATCGCCACGCGTTGCTGCTGCCCACCGGAGAGCTGGTCGGGATAATAATTCGCGCGCTCGGTAAGGCCGACTTTTTCCAGCAGCTTCATCGCCGCGGCGGTGGCCGACCGGCGACCTATCTTGCGTACGATCATAGGCGCCTCGATGATGTTTTCCACCACGGTCTTATGGGGGAAGAGATGGAAGCCCTGGAACACCATGCCCATTTTCTGGCGCTGGCGTGCCAGTTCGTTGAAGGACATCGTATAAAGCCGCTCACCCTGCCAACGCATGCCGATCGGCTCGCCTTCCAGCAACACGGCACCGGAATCCGGCACTTCGAGATAGTTCAGGCAGCGCAGCAATGTGCTTTTGCCGGAGCCGGATGGGCCGACAATGCAGGTCACGTCCCCCTTTTCCACCGTCATGTCGATGCCGTCGAGCACCCGGTGATTGCCAAAAGATTTGGTCAGTCTTTCCACCTGCAGCAGTGGCAAGCTCGCGGGCGTTTCATTCATTTTTGATATCCAAGCGCAAATTTGAAGGGCAGAAGTCTGGATAGGAATGATGCGGAACGGGTGGTCTGCCGGGATTTCAGGTGGTTCTCGACATGGTGCTCGAGGATGGTCAGGGCAGTCGACAGGATGAGATACCAGATCGTGGCCACGATCAGCAGCGGAATGGTCTGGTAGGTGCGCGAATAAATCATCTGCGCCGAATAAAGCAGATCTGGCAAGGCCAGAACGCTGACCAGTGACGTGAATTTCAGCATTGAAATGGTGTCATTGCCGATCGGAGGAATGATGATGCGGATTGCCTGGGGCAACACGATCCGCGTCATGATCTGAAATCGCGTCATGCCAAGCGTCGCGGCGGCCTCGGTCTGGCCCGGGTTGATCGCCTGGATGCCAGCGCGGATGGTTTCGGCGGCATAGGCGCTTTCTGTAAAGGACAGGCCAAGCAGTGCTGCACTCATCGGCGTGATCAGCGTGTTCATGTCCCAGGACCACAATGTCGGCCCGAACGGAACGCCAATGGTCAGATTGGGAACCAGAAGCGCCAGATTGTACCAGAAAATCAGCTGAACCAGGGGTGGAACGCCGCGAAAGAACCATATCCACAGCCAGCTTGCCCATTGCAGCACCGGATTGGCCGAAAGGCGCATCACGGCCAGTATGATGCCGATTGCAAAACCGAAGATCATTGCGGCAAAAGTCAGGAACAGCGTGCGCGCCAAGCCAGCGAGAATGTCGGGATGAAACATGTAGCGCACAACAATGTTCCATTGCAGGTTCTCATTGGTCGCCAGCATATTGACAAAACTCAATGCGATCAGAATGAGCACGGCGCCGGTGATCCATCGAGACGGATGGCGCACGGGTATCGGTTTGACACTATGTATATCCGGCCGGTGCGCGACCGTCTTTGCTGTTCTTGCCATGATTTACTCCAGACTACCGTATCGTGTTTAGCGAAATTCGTATTCGAACTTACCAAACCCGCCGGCCCGTGTTCCGGGCCGGCCCTTGCGTAATGGACCGCGGCTGTATTCGCACCGCCGCCGGCTGACGGGCGTTCTCCTTCAATCGGCCCTGACTATTTTGGCTCCGGATTGTCCTTAGTAACCAGAACCGCCTTTTCCAGGGTGCCGGCGCCATCAACGCCCCACTTTGCCATGATTTCCTTGTAGGAGCCGTCATCGATCATGGACTGGATGGCATCACGGAAAACTGGCCCAAGCGCATCACCCTTGCGCACGCCAATGCCGTTGAAGACCGGATTGCTGACCAGTTCAGATACGCTGAAGCGTCCGGTAATCTTGGCCATATAATGCATTTTTGCCGATCCGGCCGCCACCATCTCAACACGCCCCGAGGACACGGCCAGCTCGGCAGCGTTCTGAGTGGTGAATTGCTGCAGGTTAATCGGCTTCTCACCGGCGGATTCGCACAATTCCGCGCTCTTTTCCTTCAGATATTGGTAGTCCCAGGCACCTGTCATCACTGCAACGCTATGGCCGCACAGATCTTTTTCCGACTTGATGGAAAAGTCCTTGCCTTTCAAGAAGGCATAGGCGGTGCCTTCCTTGCGCTGAGGAATGAAATCAAGCGAATCAAGCCGTTCCGGCGTCACACCGAAGGAAGAAAATCCGGCGTCAAAACGCTTGCTGGCCAGGCCCGGAATGATGGCGTCGAAACTGGTTGCGGTAAATTCGAATGGTACGCCAATGCGTTCCGACATGGCTTTGGCCATGTCGATGCTCCAGCCTTTCAGGACGCCGTCTTCGACAAACTCGTCCGGTGGCCAGTCATTGAAGGCAGCAATCTTGACGCCCTTCCTGTAATTCTCCGGCACAGCGTCCTGTAGTGCCTTGATCGGTGCGGCATGCACCGAGGTGATGCTGGCGGCCGTGGCCAGCGCCGCCAGCGCTACCATCATGCGCCGGGATGCGGTTTTGCGACGATTGGTCATTTATCTCCCCTTTGATTGGAACTTTATCCCCGTGCGAGGCTCGTCTTCTACTTGCGTTGCTGAAAATGATATGCGAACGTTCTCACAATATAGCCATTGATTGATCGCATCCGTCAAGTTGAAAGTTGAGATCAGGCCCATCATCGCCTATGAAACGGTACAGGTATTGAGCAGCGTGAAACTGCTTGGAAGGAACGCGCAGACATGAGTGGACGACGCGCCGACAAGACGACCATTGCCGATGTGGCGCGCCTGGCCGGCGTCAGCACCGCGACCGCCGGACGTGTATTGGGCGGCTATGGCTATACCAGCGAAGAAATCCGCGACAAGGTGAAGAAATCCGCTGATATGCTGGGCTATCGCCCCAATCTGCTGGCACGCAGTCTTATCACCGGGCGCAGCAAGACCATAGGCGTTGTCGCGGGCGACATGCAAAGCCCGTTTTACGCCAGTATTCTGCGCGGTATTTCCGATGTGGTTCGTGCGCGCGGCTTTGGCTTGATCGTCACCAACAGCGATGAATCGATCGATCGTGAGCTGGAGGCAGTGGATCTTCTGCGCGAAAAGCAGGCCGACGGCATCATCATTGCGCCCTGTGATATTCTCAAGGCGCAGCACTTGCACGATGTCGTTGCCAGCGGCTGTCCGGTGGTTCAGATCGATCGCCGCGTGAAGGGATTGAAGGCGGATTCGGTGACCGTCAATGGCCGCCAGGCCGCCCACGCCGCAGTGACCCAAATGATTCTCGACGGCCATAGTCGGATTGGCGTACTGGCGGAACTCGAGCATGGCCGCTACAAGAATCTCAACGCATTTCTTCACGACCGCCAGCACAAGAAAATCGATATTTCATCGCTTTATCCGAGCTGGCAACGTCTGCTCGGCTATATCGAAGCGCATGAGGAAGCCGGGATCGCCTTTGATCCGAGCCTCGTTGCCCAGGTGGGCAGCTATTCGATCGATATTGCCCGCCAGCACGCCATCGCGTTGCTGACCCGGGAAACCCCGCCTTCAGCGCTGTTTACCACCGATGGATTGATGTCAGCCGGCGCCATGCTGGCAATCAGCGAACTCGATATTTCCATTCCGCAGCAACTGTCCGTGGTCTGCTTCGACGATCTGGACTGGATGTCGTTCTTTACCCCTAAACTGACGGCAATCCGGCAGCCGCTGCTCGAGGTTGGCGAAGCCGCGGCTCGTCTGGTCCTGGAGCGGCTCGATAGCGCCGATCGGGCGCAGCAGGATATCGTGCTGCATGCCGAATGGCAGCCCCGTTGTTCGCTCGCCCGCCATCCCGGTTGATCTGGCCGGTCTTAACCTCAAAAAGACACGCGCAGCGAGCTCAATCCTGCAACTCGGCTATAGGCTCGCCGAGATCAATCGGCGCGGCATGACCTGTACCACCATATTGGCCACATGTCGCCGCAGCAACGCGTGACGCCGCCTGTAGCAATGTTGCGGGCGCCTCGCCTTTCACCAGGCCATAAAGGGTGCGGGCGATGAAACTGTCACCAGCGCCTAACGTGTCAACCGCCACAATCGGTGTTGCTTCGGCATGGAAAACCCCTTGCGCACCGGCAAGAACTGCGCCCTTGGTGCCGCGGGTGATCAGCACCCAATCCGCGCCGCTCTCGCGCAGGCAGGCAATGGTCGCCGTAACCTCGTCCGGCGAAAGCTCACCGCCCGAAACAGCGGCTAGAAAGCATTTCGGGCCGATGCGCCGATAGTGTTCCACGTCGCGCCGGGTGGAGAAATCATAGGACAGACGTTGCGGCGCAATGGCATCCAGCCAGCCGTCAAGGCCGCTCGACTGACCGATATGGACGGCATCGAACCGGCGCGCAAACTGAATATCGGCGGCGCTCGGCTCAAACATCGACACTCCGAGATCAAAGCGGATGAAATAGCGATCATTGTTACCGCGATGACCAATGATGCAATAGGCCGTCTTGCCTGTGGCCTCCATGCGCAGATGCGAAGTATCGACGTCCTCGTCGCGCAGTGCGGCCTGAATGACCCTTCCAGCCGCATCTGCGGCAACCACGCCGATATAGGCCGCCTCGGCTCCAAAACGGCTCATATGGATAGCGACATTGACACAGTTACCGCCCGGAAACATTTCCCGACGCGAAATGTAACAATCGACGACATTATCGCCCATCGCCGCGATTTTGATCATTCTTATTTTCCCAATTGACAAGATGTGAGAACGTTCGCACACTAAAGTAGAACTGTCAACGTATCGCGGGGTTGGTACCGGGAAATGTTGCACTGGACCGGAACGGCTGCCGATCGGCACAGCCGGGCTCTTCAAGACGCTGAAAAGAGGAATAGAATGCCCAAACAACTTCCTACCGATATTGCTGAAACCTTGAATGCGCTTGCGCAGCGGGATTTTTCGCATGTGTTTCTGGTTGCCTGCGGCGGATCGCTGTCAATCATGCATCCGGGCAAGTATTTTCTGGATCGCCATTCGGGACTGCTGACCTCTGATGTCTATAATGGCGACGAGTTCGTCACACGCGACCCGCGTCGCCTCAACAGCGATGCCATTGTCATTCTGTGCTCCCAGACGGGCACCACCAAGGAAACGGTGCGGGCGGCAGAACATGCCCGTCGCCGGGGCGCCTGCGTGATCTCCCTGACGCTGGATCCGCAATCGCCGCTCGCCGCCGCCGCCGACCACGTGCTGCAATACCAGGCGTCCTACACCACCGGCATTCCGATCGATGGTGCCGACAGCAATTACAGCGTGCTTTACATGTTGCTGGCGGGCGTTGTCGATTTACGCGACAAGTCCAGCCTGCTGCCCAAACTGCTGGAAAGCCTGCCGGCACTGCAACCGGCCATTGAACGCGGTCAGCAGCATTTTGATGAAACCTTTACCAGATATGCAGAGCGCTATGGCCGCGAAAAAGTCGTGTACACCATGGCTAGCGGTCCGGTTTATGGCGCAGCCTATTCATTCTCCATCTGCGTGCTCATGGAAATGCTGTGGATCAACTCGCAAGCTATCCACGCCAATGAGTTCTTCCATGGCCCATTCGAAGTCCTCGATAAAAATGCCTGTTTCGTCGTCATGATTGGGCTCGATGAAACGCGTGCGCTGGCCGAGCGTGGCCGGGATTTCCTGTACCGTTTCGGCGAGCCGGACAATATGTTGGTGCTGGATGCAGCGAAACTCGATCTCGCTGGCATAGATGACACTTTCAAGGGATATTTCGTGCCGTTGATTTTCTTCGATGCTCTTTGGAAATTTGCCTATAAGTTGGCGGCGAAACGTGAACAGGTCATGCTGGACGGTCGCCGCTACATGAAAAAGATCACCGACTACTAACAGCACCCCGGCTCAATCTTCGTTGAAGTTGGGCCGGGACTACTACCGTTCCCGACATTGCCATGGCTGCTCGCTATACGGTGAATGGCCTCCATAATGCGGAGCTCGCCGCTACGATCTTTTCCGACCAACACCGTACGACAATCAATTGCGTTTGCCAGAGATCAATGCGTTACCTTTTCAAAACCGCACTATATACCGCTGCGCCGAAATCACTGCCCAAAGATGATACTCAAAACTCTAGATTACTTGAACCGGAACGGCTGTTCCATTGGCGGAGAAGATATGCATGTCCTTCGTCGAAGCTGTAAATCGTAATGTATCTGAGAGCCTAAAATCCGCTTCCTCAGGGGTTTTGATCAGATATTTGGTGTCGGAACCGACCATGTCGATGTAAAGGATTTGCGCCTCGCCCAGATGCTCTACAAGATCCACGGTTCCCGAAAAGAGGGGGCTGCCAGTTTCCTCGCGGGCAATCCTGGTATTCTCGGGTCGGATTCCAACGCTCACTCTATCATCGAGCGCGAAACTTCCATCATTGGCTTGAAGTGCGAGTTTCGTCCCACAGTCGAGATGGCAGGTGTAATTGCGTCCTGCCGCCTCCGATATGGTGCCTGCAAGTATGTTCATGGCGGGGGAACCGATAAACTGGGCAACAAAGAGGTTGGCTGGCTTTTTGTAAAGCTCCACAGGTGTTCCGATCTGCTCGATATGGCCATCCTTGAACACAACAATCCGATCCGCCAGTGTCATCGCCTCCACCTGATCATGCGTCACATAAATCATGGTCACATCGGGCATGCTTTGCTTGAGTTTTGCAAGTTCAATGCGGGTGGCGACCCGCAGGGCCGCATCAAGATTGGACAAGGGTTCGTCGAACAGGAAAACACGCGGGTTCCTGACAATCGCTCGTCCAATCGCAACACGTTGCCTTTGCCCGCCTGAGAGGGCTTTGGGCAGGCGTTGCAGATAGTGACTCAGCTGGAGGATTTCGCCCGCTTTTCTGACCCGTTTGTCTATCTCTGCCTTTGTCACGCCGGCGATCCGCAGACCGAAAGCCATATTCTCATAAACTGTCATATGCGGATAAAGCGCGTAGGACTGAAAAACCATGGAAATACCCCGTTTTGACGGAGCGACATTGTTCATACGTTCCCCGGCGATGATGAGATCACCCGACGTGATTGTCTCAAGGCCTGCAATCGAGCGCAAAAGGGTTGACTTTCCACAGCCGGACGGCCCCACGAAGACAATAAACTCACCCGATTTGATATCAAGATCAATGCCGTGGAGTACTTCGAGATTGGAGTAGGATTTGCGTATATTCTTCAGCGACAGATCGGCCATTGTTCCCGTTCCTTGTATTCTTGTTCGGCGTGGGTTGCGTTGCTCACGGAGCCAGACTGGCCAGAAACCTTGTTATGGGACCCGGGACACGGTTGAGAATTTCGGTATCGTTTTTTCTGCGAATAGCCCGGCGGACAATTCTCGCACCCAGGTAGCGCACGGGTTCGGGCGGAAGCCTGGTGCGATTTTTGATCCCCACCAAACCACAGCCGCTCCATTTATCCACGCGGCCAAGCATCAGGCTTGCAAGGATCCGGCCCGCGACAGGTGTCTGGGCAATGCCGGTGCCATTGAACCCCAGCGCATAGAATATATTCGGATGGTGTCGTAAATGATCGAACACCGGCAGATGCTGCGCGGTGCAGTCGATCGGACCGCTCCAGTCATAAAGGATCGGCACGTCCTTTAGCTGAGGATAGACGCGGTGGAGTTCACGGATATTGTCTGCGCCACCGTCAGCGCTGCGATTAAACCGTGCATCGATCCGATCACCATAGGCAATTCCACCCGTCCCGCGTCCAAAGACAACCTGACCGGACGTGGTGCGCTGATAATAAAGCACGTGATGCTGCGCATCGCAGATTGAGGCACCATCGGTCCATCCGATACGCTCCAGCAGATCCGCGGCCGGCGCTGTCGCGATCAGTTGGCTGCTTACCACATACAGATAGGGATGAAGTTCGGGTATCGCGGAAGCCCAGGCATTGACCGTTAAGGCAACTTTGCTGGCAGTCAATGTACCCTGTTGCGTTTTCAGTTCGGCTCGCTCACCTGGAACGATCTCCAATACCGGGCTATTTTCATGAATGACAATCCCCTTCGAGAGCGCGAGCTTGCGAAGCCCAAGGGCAAGTTTGGCGGGCTGGACCGTCCCGGCCCGCTCTTCGACAATTCCTGTATAGGAAGCGCTTGAACCCGTACGCCTTTCAATATCCGGTGCATTCAGTAGCTTAAACGGGTTGAAGTCCGATTTCTGGCAGATGTCCAGGGCTTTTCCCCATGCATTCTCCTGGGCGCGGGAGCTTGCGGTCCACAGCCAACCATCAAGACGCAGATCCATGTCGATGGTTCCGCAGTCTTGCAGCGCTTTCAGCTCGTCAATCGCGTCGCAGGTTGCCTGACAAAGCATGCGTGCATCGGCGTCGCCGACAAGATCGCGCAACATATCGATTTCAGCATACCAGCTGTGGACTTGTCCGCCATTACGCCCGGATGCCCCCGAACCGCAAAAATCTGCTTCCAGGATCGTAATATGCGCCGTTGGTTCCTGCTCACGTAAGCGAAGTGCCGTCCAAAGACCGGCATATCCGCCGCCAACGATTGCAATATCGCATTGCTGCCGGCCCGTTAAAGGTGCGGTGACCGGATCGGCGCCAATGCTTTGCAACCAGAAAGAACGATCCCGTTTTGCTGCGGCAACAGGTGGCCTCATTTTGATTGCGTTCATAGACGGACCCTCTGCGCTGTTGCTATCACATCTTGATATTTGTCGAGCAGCCACTGCGGGATTGACTGCAAGGGTTGGGGAAAGCCGCCCGGGTGGGTGCAGGTTTCAGAGGCACTGACAGCAGCGTATTGCAGTGCCTCTTCTTCAGAACAGTCTCCCAGGAGAAGCGCCACCAGGAATGAGGCAATAAAACTATCCCCGGCCCCACACGTATCGACCACATTTACGGGCACCG
Source organism: Brucella tritici (assembly GCF_008932285.1). Lineage (NCBI taxonomy): Bacteria > Pseudomonadati > Pseudomonadota > Alphaproteobacteria > Hyphomicrobiales > Brucellaceae > Brucella > Brucella tritici. The sequence continues at coordinate 7,404 of NZ_WBVY01000014.1, read as the reverse complement.
AGCCTGCAGAATACAACTGACGTCCATTGTCATAGAATGAACCGCGTTTGCCGCAGGTGATAACGACCCGTTGCGCTCCAGCCTGCTTGAATTGCGCAATCAGTGGCTGCACCGGTTCCTCTGGATCGTCGGGACCTGACGCAAACACCAGGGGGACGCCTTCAAGTGCCAGGTCAAAATGCCGGGTCGAGACATCCACACTAAACCTGGCACCGTCGTTGACGAGCTGGCGCACCAGCTCCTGACTGGAATTGGTTCCAAGATGGATCCAGTCCGCTGAAAGCAATGACTGATATCGCGGCTGGTCTGGCATGTAGTTTTCACCAACACCCAGAGATTCAAACAGAAAATGCCGTTCACCGCCAATATCGGTCAAAAGCGTTACAGCTGAATTTCCCTGAATAGTTTCAATATCGCTTGGCACAAGTCCGACATCTTCGATCACACCAAGCATGATCTCTGCTTCCCTGTCGGGTGCCAGTGCGCCCATATAACGGGCGCCGACCCCAAGCCGTTTCCACTGCACAGCAACATTGAGGGCATTTCCACCAACAGTAACGACCCCCTTGTTCAGATAAGCATCAAGGCAGTTGTCACCCACAGCAACAAGATTGAGATTTGCGTTCTTCATCATCATTCCGCGGTATCAAAATGGGGGGAAATCGCATCAAGGCAGCGCCGCCAGACTGCAACCGGATCCAGTGCATATGAGCCGTTGCCAAATGGCTCGAAGGTCAATGTGCCCCGGAATGAATGATGGGCGATTTCAGCAAGGTAGCCGTCAAGTGGCAAATTTCCGTCCCCCCACGCCAAATGTCCCGCCGGTGTTCCATCGACGACATGAACATGGGCAAGACGTTTGCCAAATCTCGAAAAGTAATCACCAACCTTATCTCCGGCCGCGGCCATGGCAACCAGATCAAGTACCAGGTCGACATTTTCCGCATGCAGATCCTGCCAGAGACGTTCAAGATCGGCGGCATTATTGACGATGTTGCTTTCAGTGCGCTGTAGAGGCTCAAGCAGACATCGAAGCCCCAGATTGGCCGCATGTGCCGTAATTCTCTCCAACGACTGAAGCGAATGGTTCCACGCGCTTTCGCGGCTCTCGCACTCAAAACCCCGTCCGGGTGTCAAGAAGAGGTAGTTCGCACCCAGTTCGGCACTTAAATCGGCTGCTCGCAGAAAGCATTCAACACTCTTTTCACGATAAGCTACGTCGCCCGAGGCTATGTTGACCGGATAAAGAACCTGTTCCGGGGTGAAGCAATGTACGCTGATCCCGTTATCATTCAGAATTGACCGAACACCTGAAAGCCGTGCCCGGTCAGAATGAAACAGATCAAGATGGGGGGCTATTCCCCATAGTTCCATACGTTGAAAGCCCATCAGCCGAAGCTGTTCGACCACCCATTGAAAGGGATAGTGCTGGAACGAAAAGTTGGCACCGATCAACTGTTCACGTTTTAACATTTTCCACCACGCTATTTGCCGATGCCTTCCGCCAGCCCGCGAATGAAGAAACGCTGTGCGGCGAAGAAGACGATCAGGATCGGAAGTGCCGAAAGTGTCATTGCAGCAAAGACAACGGCATAATTGGTTCCGTGTTTTGCCATGATCGATGTAAGGCCGACGGGCAGGGTCTGCACATCCGCACCACTGGTGAAGATCATGGCGAAGAGATATTCATTCCAGGCAAACAGAACGTGCAAGATTGCACACGAGACGAGTATCGGCTTGCAAAGAGGTAAGGTCACACGCCAGAAAATCTGACCTTCACTGGCTCCGTCCATGACGGCGGCTTCGTCCAGATCGCGCGGAAGACCAAGCATATAGGCGCGAATAAGAAACGTGGTGAACGGGATGCGAAACGCGGTATAGAGAATAATAAGCGCCCAATAGGTGTTGTAGAGACCAAGCTTTTGCATGATCCGCACCAGCGGAATGACCGCAACCGTTGGGCTCAACATCAATCCGCCAAGCACCAGACCGACAAAGAACGGCTTGCCCGGCAGTTTGGATCGCGTCAGGCCATAAGCAGTCCAGGCGCTTACCAGAACCGTACAGACAGCCGAAACCAGCGTGACGATGATGCTCGTTGCAATATAGTTCCTGATGCCCTGGTTCCACGCCGATATATAGTTGTCGAGCGTGAAGCCTGTTGGCAGCGCAAAGGGCTCACCAAATATCTCGGAGTTAGTCTTAAAACCATTCAGGGCCATCCACACCAGCGGATAGATTACAACGATACCAAGACTAATGAGGAAAGTAACCAGACAGACACGCACAAGCGTCTGCACAAAATCCGTGGGTTGCATCTCGCGCGACTGATAGGGGGCGTTGCTCATAGTTCTACCCTCCGCTTTCTGGTATACCAGAGCTGTCCAAAGCCGGTCAGCAGCGTGATGATAAAAATTACCGAAGCGATAGCCGCGCCATAACCGAAGTCATTTTCAATAAAGCCCTGTTGATAGAGCCATGTTCCTAACACCTGACTGCTGTTGTTGGGGCCACCGCCTGTCATAACCATGACTTCGTTGAAGACCTGAAACGCTCCGGTAATCGTAACGATAACCATGAGACCGGTCATTTCGCGTGTCAGTGGAAAAGTTATGTTCCACAGCCGACGCCACATACCCGCGCCGTCCATAGTCGCCGCATCATAAAGTTCGCGCGGGATCTTCTGGATTGCTATGGCAAATAGAAGAGTTGAATAGCCAAAGCCCTGCCACTGGCTCATGGCAATGATTGAGTAGATCGCGGTCTGTTCTTCTCCCAGCCATGCCCGAGACCAAGCGGCAAGTCCCATATGGGTAAAAGCGGAATCCAGCAGGCCTATATCGGGCTGATAGATAAAGTAAAACAACAGCCCCGTCACTGTGATCGAAATTGCTGATGGTATGAAATAGACAGCGCGCCAGAACCTACGCCATGTTTCATGTTGCAGACCTTCAATGATCGCCGCGAGCACGAATGCACCGAACACCTGGAACACGACCGAAATGACAGCATAAAGCGTGTTGTTCAAGATTGCCGTCCAGATCACCGGATCGTCTTGCAGACGTCGATAATTATCCAGACCGACAAAGGCAGTTTCGCCAGTAAAAATATCCTGATTTGTCGTGCTGACGATAAAGTTGTTGATGATGGGATAGTAGACAAACCATAGGATTAAAACGAACGCGATCAGAACCCAACGGAACGACAGCAGCTTCGCCAGCAAACCGGACTTGTCGAATTGCGACCCGTCCGGCAGGGGGAAGCCGTTTTTGACAGCCTCCCCTCTATATTCACGCTTCATGACAGTCATCGGCCAATAACATCCTTATCGGGAAGAGGCTGCAGCCTTTTTTACCTTTTCCATGACCTGTTCCGGTGTCATGGATCCACCAATCAGGGCTTGCAGGCCCGAAAGCCAGACAGATGCAACGCGCGGTGGATTGGCCGTATCAAGCCACGGCATCAGATAGGACGAATCCGCGATAACCTTGAGACCTTCAACGACAGACGGGTTCATGCTCTCAGCCGAATATCCGCCAACAGTGGCGCTTGGCTGCCCATAAGGTGGGGCCGACAAAACCTTCCCGTTTTCGGGCGAGGTGATAAACTTCATGAAATCCACAGCCAGCGGAATGTTCTTCGACGCGGAATTGATCATATAGCCTTCAGGCGCACCTTCGATTGATTTGACATCACCCTTTGCGTCTTTCGCTGCTGGCAGTTTGAAAAAGCCAAAGTCTTCCTTCTTCAGTGCACCATCTGCCGTGCTTTGATCAAACTCGATAATTTCTTGATAGTACATTGCGGATTTGGCGTTGCTGAACTGCTGCAATGCCGAAGCATAGGATGAGCCGTTTGTACCTGCGCCGTCCGAACAATCGTCGATGAGCTTCTTCAGTTGTGTCAGGCTCTCAACATAGCCTGCATCCGAATATTCGGCCGTCTTCGGATTGAAATCCTTTTCAAGCGTCGCTTGTGGTACATTATAGGCAAGCAACTGACCGGCAAAATGCACAGCTGGCCAGCCTTCCTTGTTACCGAACGAAATCGGCGTCACACCGGACTTGCGCAGAGCTGCACATGCACTGATCAGTTCATCGAAACTCTTCGGTTCCGCCACACCGGCCTTGTCAAAAAGGGCTTTGTTATAGCCCATGAACTTTGCATCCAGATAAAGCGGAATTCCGTATAATTTGCCATTATACTGGAATGCGCTGACTGCTGCATGGGCAAGCTGTTTGCCCCATGGCGTGTCGGGACCAATAATCTTGGTCAGATCGACAGCACGATTGCCTCGCACAAAGTTCTCGCCCCAGCTCCCAGTCCAGGTGAAGTAGATATCTGGCAGCGAGTTAGACGCAACCAGGGCCTTGGTTTTCCCCTTCACGCTGTCGTCGCTTTCCTGAATAAGCTCGACTTTTACGCCTGGGTGAAGCTTCTCATATTCCTTGGCAGCGTTGACGAAATAGGGGGAAAGTTGCTGAAGGCCGAACTTCGTCAAAATGCTCAACGTGCCAGAATATTCGACGGGAGCATCAGGTTCCGCAACCACAGCGTCACTGGCGAGAGCTGCATTCATGTTGCCAGCCAACAATCCAAACATCAGGAGTGAAGCAAGGCTTGTTGTGCTCAAAAGCGTTTTGCATTTCATCTCGAAGTTCCTCTCTTTTTGCTATTGTTTCTTTATGTCGTCAGAATGCAGGAACCCGATCCGGCATAACCGGATCGGGGACGGCTCTTAGTACTCGACACGTTTGTAATAGCGCCGCGTGGTCAACGGGTGATCACGCAGCACTTCCAGATGAGCACTCAAACGTTCCAGCATGGTTGCCAGGATGATTGGGGAGATCAGGCTGCGTGTCTTTTGGGAGATGCCTGGAAGGCTGGCAGAAGCGGCGTCCAGAATACGAACCTTATCGGTGTAGCGCTTTGCGAAGTTTTCGACCCGGTCCGTCAAAGGACGGCATGCATCCTCGCCCTTGAATATGAACAGGCTGACGCCTGGCTCAACCAGTTCGAGCGTGCCGTGGAAGAAGTCGGAAGCATGAACCGGACGCGTGCGGATCCATTGCATTTCTTCGAGAATGCACATGCCGTAATAGTGAGCTTCTGGCCACGCCGTGCCAGCGCCGGTGAAGATGTGATACTTCTCGTCCTTTATTTCCTGCGCGAGCGCGGCTGCGCCTTCTTCAAAGTTCTCCTTCACCGAAACCAGTAGTTCCGGAAGGCGCTTCAACTCGGAGACGGTTTCGTCGTATTCTGGAAATTCACCGCGTTCAGCCAGCAGCGCCAGCACGATCAAGAGGGTCTGCAGGTAAAACGATTCTGAAGAAGTGTCGTCCTCTGCAAAATTGGTGAAGTTGTAATCGGCATCAAGGCCCAGAGGCGTGTCCTTGTGACCGGTAAGCGATAGCGTTTTAACACCCTTCTTTTTCAAGAATGCCAGAAGCTGCACGCTTTCCTTGGTCGTCCCCGACAGGGATGGAAGGATCACGAGTGCCTTTTCGTCCAGCCCGGCGGGCGCTTCTAAAACAACCTGAGCGGAGAATGCCGCTGACACCGGGAAAACGGTTGCGTTGCGGGCAATCTCGATTGCGGGCTGGGTCAAAAACTGTACGCCGCCCGTCCCCATGAAGAAAATGCGTTCCAGGCCATCGTCGAGCAGCCTGCGCATCAGAGCGCGTACATCCTCTGCAATTGCGACCGCGCCGCCCTGTATTTTTACAAAGCGATCTTTATCGAAGTTGAGCATTACTACCTTCCCGTTTGCGCAGTTGAAACCTCGAGAAAAGCCCGAACCGGTTTTGCGCCTGTAACTCGTTGAGACAATGTGAGATCGATCTCACATATATTTAGCGCACAAGATTTTTCCTGTGGCAAGTAGGTTTCAGAATTTTTTTACAGGCAGAAAATCAAGCTTCGTTGGCTCATCGACGGCTGACCGAACCCCGGACTATCAGCTTGGTTTCAAAGCTTATTTTCTCTGGCAGTCTCTTTTTTCCTGCTATTTTTTCAAGCAGAAGCCGGCCGGCAGCACGACCTATTTCCGACACAGGCTGGGAAACGACCGTGATCTGTGGATCGGTAAAAGTCGCCAGATTGAAATCATCAAAACCGATCAGAGAGACATCATGAGGAATCGATATTCCCATCGATCGGAAGGCTAAAAGCGCTCCCTGTGTCATCAAGCTGTCGACGGTAAAAAGTGCCGTTGGAGGCTTTTTTTGACTGAACAGGCGTATCGTTGCATCCACGGCATGCTCAACCGTCGACTGTGCGACGCAGATCAATTTTTCGCTGGGTTCGATGCCATGGGCAAGCAACGCAGTCTTATAGCCATTGAAACGCTCGCGCGATGTGAAGATGCGTGCATCATCTTGCAAAAGCGCAATATCGCGATGCCCCATTTCGATCAGATATTCAATGGCCTTGCGCGCGCCACCTTCATTGTCGACCACGACACTGTCGCACGCGACACCCTGCGCTGCGCGATCGATCAGGACCAGAGGTACGTTTTCGTCGATCAGCCGTTGCAGATGCGAACTGTCTTCGGCTGATGTCGGCGCGACGATGAAACCGCGTATGCTCAACGATTGCAGGCTGGCCAGCAGTGATTTTTCCTGATCCAGTTGTTCTTCACTGCTCGCAATGATGAGATTGTGCCCTTCTTCTCGCGCCAGCACTTCAACATCATGGGCAATTTTTGCAAAGAACGGATTCTGGATGTCGCCAAGAACGCAGCCGATAATTGGCAACTGCCCGCTGCGCAGAGCCTGAGCCAGTCGATTGCCTCTATATCCCAGTTTCTCCGCAGCAGCCTGAACCTTCTGCGCCGTTTCATCACCAACATAACCGTAACTGTTGAGTGCGCGGGCAGCCGTAGCGCGCGATACATTCGCCAGTGCCGCCACATCCTTAAGGGTCGCCGATTTCAGAGCCATACCATTTTCACAACTGATGAACCTTGACAGTTGTTATCATCCGGAGAGGCGCAAGAGTAGTACCGTCTATCAAATGATTTGCAGGATGATCGATCGAAGATTATTTGGGCTCTGATCTATTGTGCGGTGAAAGGCCGGGCATATCAAAACAGCCATCGTCGTACAGAATGGAACGGGACTGTCAGCCAACCAGGAACTCTCGCGATGCGATGATTGCCAGTCAAGATTCTGGGTCCTGCTACTCACCCGCAGTAATTTAGCTCCGTAACGCCATAAAGAGATATGAACCTATGCCATCGCAACTGATGTTTACACTTAGGTTAAGGTAACAGTGCCCACCGATAGGACTCAAACAAGCGCCACGAGGATTGTCGACCGTACTCAGAAATAGCCCCTCCACTGCTTCCGCGTGAAGGGGCTCGTCATGGACATTGATGAAACTACCTACGGTAGGCTAAGCCGC
>NZ_WBVY01000013.1:0-20007 GCF_008932285.1 Brucella tritici | reverse complement strand
CTCTTTTCGTTGATCTAACCAATGTTACCGATGCAGACTGTTGACGTGAAATACTTCCGTTTCTCCTCTGCCCATGATCCGGGATTATCAATCCCGCGTTTGATAAAACGTGACGTCCGACCGGTTCGACGCGGCGCGGGCACCGGTCCATACTGAGATGAAACTCAACACTATCTGGTACGCCCGTTTTTACTTTCGATCGGGATTTTCTGGTCAAGCGGTTCTGGGGGGTTGTGTCGCAAATTTTCAGCGGGTTAAAGGCAGGCGTATCTCCGGGCGCAATTATGCTGCGAGTTCCGCAAAGACCATGAATGGTGAACAATTGTCGTTTGCGAATTGCCTCTTGCGGATCATATGCGCAACTTCGATACCCGCGATTGTCGCTGCGGCTGAATGAAATGCCTTGAACCCCAACATCTGATTGGTAATCCGCTTGATGAAACGATGGTCCTGTTCAAGAATATTGTTGAGATATTTGATCTGCCGGATTTCAATCATCTTGCTGTAACCTGTGATTTTAAGGATTGTATTTACAGCTTGGGCTCCCGCCAGATTGGCGCCGCTTTTATCAATGACAATCTTGTCTGGAACACCGTTGGCTGCGATGGCTTTCTTGAAGAAACGTCGTGCAGAACCGAGATTTCGGCGTTCGGAGAGCATGAAATCAAGCGTTTGTTCGTCACGATCAACGGCCCGGTACAAATATGTCCATTTGCCTTTGACCTTTAGATAGGTTTCGTCAACACGCCATGAGCCAAGCGTTCGACGCTTACGTCTCTGTGCCTGATCTGCAATCTGTGGCGCGTAACGGACAACCCAGCGGTTCAATGTTGCATGGTCAACGTTCACGCCACGTTCGGCCATGATTTCTTGAAGGTCACGATAGGAAACGGAATAACGAACATAGAAGAACACCGCATAAAGGATGACATTTTTGGGGAAATGAGACCCTTTGAAATCGATCGCCATACCCAGTCACCTCGCCCAATTATGCGCACCGAAGCGACAATAACGCAGCAGAAGTGAAAAATTCGCGACAGAACCTTCCGGCCTGATCCTCTGCGACGAGATCGACCGCGAGCAGGTCCAGCCTTTCGGACCTTATGCGGCGCGCATCGGCGACACGCGGTTTCATGTTTCCGGAGGGCGGCTGGTGCAAACGCCGCTGGAATCCTGAAGCGACGCCGATCATTGCGGCACGAGAACGGATTCTCCATTAAACGGCCGCGCCAAGGGCGCCGCCGCAATATTTAGAATGTCCCTGACAACCAGTCAGCGCCATAACGGCTTGCGGCCTTTCCACATATCCTTCCTTCCCCTGTGCATCCCGGCATGCGGGGTCGCCAACGTTCCGGCCTTCCGTTCAAGCCAAAGCAGTGCTCTCCATCTGAAGAGCCGTTGCGGCATCGGTCGCCTCATCAGGCATGGTACATCGGTATCAGGCCGGATCTGCGAGCGCGGCGGTCGAAGCGGTGCTGATCGGCCTATGGAGTGCGCGACGAGCTGCGCCGCGAACATCTTCATGCCGTCCTGCAATGCGCTGAATCGAGTCTCGTGCCGTCAAAACGATGATCTGACAATTCGTGCGGACAACCCGGCAGGCGTCTCGTTTTCGCGGAAATCCTGGGTTGCCTCCGAAGCCGGGGCGCGGATTGGCAGGCGAAGGGGACGTGGCCGGTGCTCCGCCGGGGCGGTGCGTCTGGCCCTGTCTCATCTGCGACCAGCAAGGATGCTGTTCTGGCCCGGTCTCCATCGGGCTTATGGAAGCACCAACCCCTCCGACTGACTGATCCCCTAAGTCCGTTCTGATTCCTTCCGGCAACCCCCGCGGTTTCCGGCCGTGTTGCCGCGCGGGGCGCGGCTGCCCGCTCCACCCGGACCTTGGGGGTCGAGCCGCCGCCGAAGGCGACGATGCAGGAGTCTCCAGACGGCCTTGGCCGGGTCTCGTCGGAGGGAATGGTTCCTCCGAGAAGCAACGGAGACCGAAAATGCAGAACATCGTCATCCTCGCTGGCAACATCGGCCAAGACCCGGAAACCCGCACCACCCAGGGCGGCACCAGGATCACCCACTTCACCCTCGCGACCTCGCGCCCCCGCTACTCGGAAGGCAAGGTCGTCCGCGACGAAAGGGGCTACCGGGTGCAGGACACCGAATGGCACCGGATCACCGCCTTCAACGGCCTTGGCACGACGATCGAGGAGCATTGCGAAAAGGGCATGAAGGTTCTGGTTCGCGGCCGCATCCACTACACCAAGTGGACCGACCAGCAGGGCAATGACCGCTACGGCTGCGAGATCATCGCGCTGATGCGGGTTACGCAGAGGCTATCACCTGTGCCAAGCGGAACAGCCTTTGGCTTCCAATGATAACGGATAGGCCTTCACAGCTGCGGTGTTAGGAAGGTACAGCTGGCGCGAGAGCTTGAAATTTTTCCTGTATTTGTCGTCCAAATGTCGGCCGTTGCTGGATGGGCTCAGTTCCGCGTGAAACCAACAGTTCCTCCAGCTTCGGCGCGGTCCTCGAGCGGATCAATGTATCACAGGTAGGCAAACTCTTTTTCGAGTTCTCTGATGACGAGCGGTTTCCGAACCAGCCGCACATCGCACGGATATTCATCGCGGAGATTGGCATCCGATCCTGCGACAATGATGAGTTTCAGCGGGCGTAGCCGTCGAAAAACGGTCAGACACTTTTCAAGATCGACGGTGTCGGCATCTATCAATACAACTGCGATATCTTCATCTTCTGACACTGCCCTGCCTGCTTCACCAGGGATATTCGCGAACAGGGCTCGGGCGCCAAAGTTATCCAAAGCCAGATCGTAGTCGATCGCGTATTCCGATTGACGTTCCACAACCAATGCTTTCGGCTTCTTGTCCCGATGATAGTGGTTAGAGGAGACACCCAAGCGGGTTCTGGAAAAACTGAAAGAACGCGCCCGGTGGCTTGCCATCGAACTCTCCATTCGGTTGATTAACGATGAACGCTTCCAGACTCGCTTGGGAGTTCATCTAACTCATCAGATCCACCGTGTGGCGTCTTCCGTCCTGTCATCGCGCGGAAGAATGCCAGCAGCATCTGCTCGCGCGGCATGGCCTGAGCGACATCGCCCTGCACAGCCATACCCGACCATAAAGCGTAAAGGCCTATGCCGATCTGCAACGGAGGCAAGGCCGGCAGAAGATTGTAGCGAATAACGAGATCCTCAATGAGCTCGCAGAACACCCGGTAGCAGGTTGCCTTGGTGGCATTGTGGCGTCTGGCGAATTTGCTGTCCCGGCGGGCATGAAGCTGCAATTCAATCGAGAGCAACGACCATTCCGGTTCAGTCGCCACATAGGCAAGTCGCTCGGTTAGAATTCGAAGCGTTTCGTCGACGTCGTTGCCGGCGGCCTCGCTTAAGATCCGACGCAGGAACGATACCTCCTCCAAAATATGCATCTCCATCAGATCGACAAGAAGATCGTCTTTGCTCGAAAAGTTCGAATAAAATGCGCCTTGCGTGCGCCCTGCTGCGGCGCAGATACTGCGGATCGAGATTGAAGCGACGCCCTCTTCAACAATCGAGGCGTGGGCAGCCTCCAGAAGCCTATCGCGGGTCTGACGCTGGGTCTCTTTTCGGCTCACCGGCATTTTCGATTCCCTCAAAGCAAATGACGCTGGAACTTTTTCGGGGCTCACGGATTTATTGTTCAGATATCAAACGATATCCGAAACTGAACAAAGAGCAAACGCTTTTGTAGCGAAACATTCGAGGCGCCGATTTGAGCGAATACGTCCACTACGGTGAAGATGTCGAGGTCCGAACAGATGATGAGGAAGAACTCACTGCCGAAATCCTCGAGATCATGGCGACGACCAACCGCCGGGCCTTCGATCGGCATCGCCACGCCGTTCGCGATGCACACGCCAAGAGTCACGGCTTCCTAAAGGGCGAACTCGTGGTACCGGACCTTCCCAGCCATCTTCGACAGGGTGTTTTCGCTCGCCCATCCACGTATCCCGTCGTCATCCGTCTATCGTCCGCCCCAGGCGACATTCATTCCGACACCATTCCCGCGCCGCGTGGCATGGCCATCAAGATCATCGGCGTCGAGGGAGAACGGCTGCTTCCACAGGATGCCGGCCGCAACCAAGATTTCCTGCTGGTCAACATTCCAACCCTGAGCTTTGGCACGATCGGCAAATACCGACAGTTGATCGGGCTCCTGGAGAAAAACGCCGACAATCCAGCTTTCCTGCAGCGCGCCATGGCTGGGGTGGCCCGCGGCGTCGAGGCAGCAGTCGAGGCGGTCGGGATCGAACCGGGCGCAACATTGCGCGGGCTCGCCCGCGACAATGATCACCTCCTTGGCGAGACCTATCACTCCATGGCCGCGGTTCGCTTCGGTGACTACATCGCCAAGATCAGCGCCGCGCCGCTGTCGGATAATGTACGTGCATTGACCGGCAAGGATGTCGGGACCGTGGGGGATTCGACCATGCGCGATCTCGTGGTCGAGCATTTCCGAAACGAGGGAGCCGAATACCAGCTGCGCGCCCAACTCTGTCGCGACATCGACAAGATGCCGGTGGAGGATGCGGCCGTTCTATGGCCGGAAGGGCTTTCGCCGCATCAGCCTGTCGCCACGCTACGCATCCCGAAGCAGGACGCGTATTCTCCGGCGCGAAGGGTCTACGGCGACGATGTCCTGTCGTTCAATCCATGGCATGGCGTCAAAGCGCACCAGCCGCTCGGTTCGATCATGCGCGTGCGTATCGCCGCCTATGAACGCTCGACTCAGCGTCGGCACGAATGGAACGCGCAGCCGCGCGTCGAACCGGAAACGATCGGCGAAATCCCGGACTGATACCCCGAACTCAAAACCGTCACGAAAGGAGGCCGCCATGGCCGATACTGAAGACACCCCGCAGATAGACGAAACGCGCCTGCAGGCAATCCGCCGCCGGATCGAGGAAGTGGTGGGCGATGCCCCGCAATTGGCCAAGCTGGCGCTTGAGCAGATGGTCACCAAGCACAATCCCGATCTGAAAGGCACTGCAGGCTCCGCCGGACGGGTCGGGGCCCAATCCGGCAATGTCTCCGAGTTGACCGCCATCGCCAATCTTAAGCCAGGTGGCGCCGATCGACTGCGCCGTATCTTCAACCTCGTGAACGGCAATTTCGATGGCGCGCAGAAAGTCGGCACGTTGCACAATATGCGCTTCGTCTTTTTCGACAACGATACGCGCATCCTGTTCGCGACCGCTTATGACGGTGATTGGGATACCTACATCAACGACTTCGCCACCAAAATTCCGGACCTGATGGACCTGCTTTTCGCCTCGGTCGAGGGCTGGCCTGGCATTGCCAGCCCGAAGGTCAAGGATTTTATCGCCGAGCACCAGATAACTGCGGCCGGCTGGTTCGTCGCCAATCCCCAGGTGACGGTCGTCGATGTCCGACGGCTCCAACGAATGGAGCATGCCGTCAATGAATTCCTGGACAAGGTGGGCTGAACCATGGCGTTATTGCAAAAATTGAAAGAGCGCTTTCGCCGCGACAGCGTGTCGCTTGAACTCGATGACATTCAGGCTTTGATCCTCAGAAGCCGGCCGGAGCCCTATGTCGGTATCCATGCTATGCTGCATTTCGACGAAGCACACGGTGCCCGCGACTTGCTCGGCAGGCTGTCACCCCATATCTCGTCGGCCGACAACTGGAGCGACGATCTGGATTTCTGGATTGGAGCGGCGCTGAGCTTCGAAGGCCTGAAGGCACTAGGACTTCCCGATGCGCAACTGAAGACCTTTCCCCTGCCCTTCCAGCAGGGCATGGCAGCTCGCCGTGAGCAGTTGCGGGATTTCGGCCCGAATGCGCCGGAGAATTGGGAAGACGTGTTCAAGCCGGGCAACTGTCATCTGGCCCTGACCATCTACGCCGTCGACGACGCGGCGCTCGACAAGGCCCTGGCGACGGCGCGCGCGGAACTCGACAAAAGTACCGGCATTACCTTGCTCGGCGAGCATCGCTTTGGCGCCCCGGACGGCGCAAAGAACCCATTTGGCTTCCGGGATTCGATCTCGCAGCCGGCGGTGGCTGGCAGTGGTGTCGATCCGCTACCCGGCGAGGAGAGACCGATCAGGGCTGGCGAGTTCATTCTCGGCTATGAGAGTGAGAATGGCCAGCCGCTGGCCATGCCGGAACCACCGGTTCTCGGTAAGAACGGCACATTTGTGGTCCTGCGCAAGTTCCAAAGCCGCGTCGGCTGCTTCAATGCGTTTCTCAAGTCGCAGGGCGAGACTGCCGAAGAGCGCGAATTCCTCGCGGCAAAAATGTTTGGACGCTGGCGTTCCGGAGCGCCGCTCATTCTGGCGCCAGAACAAGACGATGCGGAACTGGGCGGCGATCCCGAACGCAACAATGACTTCAATTTCAAGGAAGATCCGAAGGGCCGTGTCGTCCCACTCGGCTGTCACATGCGCCGGCTCAATCCGCGCGACTCCGAACTGACGCTGCTGACCGATGTCAATATACACCGGATCATCCGACGCTCGTCGACCTTCGGACCGGTCTATTCGGAGGATGTGACACCGCAGGACGACGCTAAGGGCGATCGCGGGATCTTCTTCATTTTCATCAGCGCGCGTGCGTACGATACCATCGAGTTCATGCAGCAGGAGTGGATCAATCGCGGCAACTTCGTCGATCTCGGTGAAGAGCGCGATCCGATCGTCGGGCTGCATGAAGAAAATGGCCGTTTTACCATCCCGCAGGCGCCGGTCCGCAGGCGGGTGGATGGGGTGCAGACCTTCAACGTCATGAAAGGTGGCGAATACCTGTTCATGCCGAGTCTGTCGGCGCTGAAATGGCTCGCAAACGCTGGATGGGCCACCGGCTCGAAAGAAGATTTCAACAATGACGCGCAAAGTTGATGACCCGGCTCAGCAGCCTGGTATTGAAACCTTCACCTTGCCGGCCAGTGAGATGCAATTTTCAAGGCTGGCATGCGGCCCACGAAATGGAGAAGTCGTTCTGCTCCTTCACGGCTTTCCGCAATTCGCCGACAGCTGGACCGAGGTGATGCTGGAACTGGCAAACGCCGGCTATAGTGCGATCGCCGTCAATCAGCGCGGTTATTCCACAGGCGCTCAGCCGAAAAGAAGGGGCGCCTACACCGTCGATGAACTCGTGGCGGACGTGCTGGGCATTGCCGACGCCCTAGGGTCAAGACCCATTGATTTGTCACGCTGATTGTGATTCAGACGGGCTCGAAGGAGCCTGAATGATGAGTGATCTCTTTTGGCTGACAGACGAGCAAATGGCACGTCTTCAGCCGTATTTCCCTAATAGCCACGGCCGTCCTCGCGTTGATGATCGGCGCGTTCTGAGCGGCATCATCTTCGTCAATCGCAATGGGCTCAGATGGCGCGATGCGCCGAAGGAATATGGCCCCTCCAAGACACTTTATAATCGCTGGAAACGCTGGGGCGACAAGGGCATCTTCCTGCGGATGATGGAAGGTCTGGCAGTGCCTCAAGCTCCAGAGCGCAAGACGATCATGATCGATGCGACCTATCTCAAAGCCCACCGCACGGCTTCCAGCCTGCGGGTAAAAAAGGGGGCGCGGAACGCCTGATTGGACGCACCAAAGGCGGCATGAACACCAAGCTTCATGCTGTAACGGATGCCAACGGTCGCCCGATCAGCTTCTTCATCACGGCAGGTCAGGTCAGCGATTATACCGGTGCAGCCGCCTTGCTTGACGAGCTTCCCGAGGCCCAATGGCTGCTGGCCGACCGTGGCTATGATGCCGACTGGTTTCGCGACGCCCTACAGGAAAAGGGTATCACTCCCTGCATCCCGGGCAGGAAATCCCGAAACAAGACCATTAAATACGACAAACGCCGCTATAAACGCCGCAACCGCATCGAGATCATGTTCGGCCGCATCAAGGACTGGAGGCGCGTCGCTACACGCTATGACAGGTGCCCTATGGTCTTCCTCTCAGCCATCGCACTCGCCGCTACCGTAATCTTCTGGCTGTGATCAATGAGATGCTGTAACGGGGCCTGCGCCACGCCACCGGCTGACGCATCTTGAAATTGCCCGCAGCAAGCTGTCGTTGTTCCCGTATCGGTCTCAATCGGAGGAATATGGGATGAAGCTGTTCATAGGACTGGATGTATCACTGGCGAAGACTGCGGTCTGTGTAATCAATGAGCACGGCAAGATCGTAAAAGAAGCGCAGGTTCTCAGTGATCCCCAAGCGATCGTGGATTTTGCAAACACCCTGGAGGGATCGGTCGCTATCATAGGGCTTGAAGCCGGGCCGCTGTCCCAGTGGCTGCATCGCGGTTTGGCCGATGCCCGGCTGGAAGTTGTTCTGATGGAAACCCGACAGGTGAAGGGTGCTCTGAAGGCAATGCCGATCAAAACGGATCGGCGCGACGCGGAAGGGATTGCCCGACTGCTTCATCTGGGCTGGTTCAGGCCCGTACATTGTAAATCCGTGTCGGCACAGGAAGTTCGTGCACTTCTGTCTGCCCGCAAGGCGATCCAACAAGGCATGATCGCGCTGGAACTGTCATTGCGCGGATTGCTGAGAAACTTCGGCCTGAAGGTCGGCGCCATCTCGCGCGGCCAGTTCGACGCCAGGATCAAACAGTTGGTGGAAGGCAATTCCATGTTGCAAGCAGCGTCCGGACCGATGTTACGCGCGCGCACCAGCCTTCGCCATGAACTGGCGGGACTCGAACGTCAGGTCCGTCTGCTTGCGAAGGACGACGCGGTGTGCCGGCTATTGACGACGATGCCTGGCATCGGGGCGGTCGTCGCCTTAACTTTCCGATCCGCGGTCGATGATCCCGCGCGGTTCTCATCGTCCAAGAAGGTGGGTCCATGGGTCGGCCTTACACCCTCGCGCAACCAGTCCGGTGAGCGCGACGTGATCGGCGGTATTACGCGAGCTGGCGACGCCAATCTGCGAAGAGCCTTGTGTCAGGCGGCTACCGTTATGATACATCGGGGTCGCTCGACATGGCTGAGAAGCTGGGCCGCACAAGTCGCCAAACGCCGAGGTGCAAAGCGTGCGATGGTGGCTTTGGCAAGGCGCATCGGTACCATCCTTCACCGGATGTGGACGGATGGCACCGAATTCTCTTCAGACCGATTGCTCGCCAAGTCGGCCTGAGCCTTCACATCAGAACCATATCGTTGACGTCTGCCTGACCGCAGACCTTCGAGGTCCCAACCGGGACGCGGTTCCGATGATGCCGTGGTCAGGACTGTCGCCGGCCTCTGCCGAGCACGCCAATGAGATGGGCACATCGGAATTACCGCACTGGACCAGCATCATGTTGGCAGCTATCGCGCTGACCACGGACCGAAGCATGAGCCCGGGCGGACCTCAAACGAAGGGCAAAGCAAGTCAGGCAGCGGCGAAAGGGGATCTGTCGGGATTATTTACCGCAATGGCACCATGACGGCGCGGCTGCGGTCGTCACTTTTTGCTTGACTGGAACGGCCCCGTTACCGAAGTCCTGACCCTAAAGACGCTTATTCCGATTATACTTGTGAACTTCGCGTGCTTGTGCCGCGATCAACATCGCCTTCAGCGCGGAAATATAGCGAGAAGATCGGCAGCCTTCAATGCTCGAAGTCAATCAAGTCCTGCAACGCTTCGCCGGAGGCCCACCCGTTCGAGCCATAGTGCCGGACCAGGCGGTCATCGACCCGCGGGACTCAGTGAGACAGCGGAAAACAGGGTTTGATCCGACACATCGGTGCCTCCGACCGCGACAGGACACCACTCGTAGCAAAAGCCTCATTGCGATCCGAGTGAATCAAAGGCGATTGATATCTGCAAATAGGTCCTGAGCCTAGGCGTTCTAAATGAAACCGTCGATAGGCTTCGTCATCCTGCCCAATAGCATCATCGCATATATCTCTATGGTTGGGAGTTTTGCTTTGTATGTTGACCAAGCGCGGCACCGCCTAAGCGGTCTGGATTAGCGTTATTGGCGCCATCCATCTTTTAGGGTCATGCCGATTTTCGCAGGCGTTCACGGCCGGTGCGCGCGCTGGCCCGTGACCGATAGAGTTCAGCGATCAAAACCGGTTTGCGGATCAAGCGGATAAATCGGCCGCGCCAGCCTGGTAAAGGAGTAATTATCAAAGTTCGAGCTGGTGACGCCGAAACTTGCACATTCGATTGTGGCGCGGCTCAGCGGTTCGAATACCGGACGGCAATACATGCGCGACTTTAGGATCAGGAAACGTGCCGCTAGAGGATCGATATCGGTCGAGGTGAAAACGCCCAGGTCCCATGGCTCGTGCGGACGCTCGGTAATGAGTATGATGGCATCCGCGGTGACAAACTTCACGGCCTTGCCCATCCGGCAAACTTGCCCGGTGTAAATCGGCCCGGAGACGATATATTGGCCGTCGCTCACGGCCCCGACCCGTCCGAAAAGGCGCAAAGGCGGCTCCATTCGATCAAACCCTTCGGCCTGCAGCCGGTTGCCGAGATCAATCTTCATTTGCGCACCGACGCCCGCTTCCGTCAATTGCCGTACGGTTTCTGGGTCGCAAATCGGACCAGCCACGATTCCGGCCATGCCTCGTGCCAGCGCAGACCTTAATACATCGACATTGTCGCAGGTGCCCCCCGACATGCAATTGTCGCCATGGTCCAGTAGAAGTACCGGCCCGGTTCCGGGGCTTGAAGCGGCCTTGACCGCCCGAGCAAGCGAATCCTGTAAGGGTTCCTCCCGATAGACCAATTCCTCGCGGCGCTGCCAGGCGGCTTGGGCAATGTCTCTCGCCACCTCTTGCCCCACGGCCGGTTCATTTGCCACCACCACCACGGACAAACCGGTTTCGGCAATATCGGCGATAGGAAACCCGCCAAACACAGTGACCGCCAGCACGCCGTCGCGGCGCTCTGCTTGTCTGGCCAAATCAACCAGATCGGTCATGGCGCAGTCGTTATTGGTATTCATGCACAGGGTTGACGCCAGCATCGGCGGATGGCACATGACCTGATACGGACGCATACCGCGCTCCAACATGGCGTCCATGATCCTGACGACATGTTCGCCGGTAGCATACATGTCCACATGTGGATAGGTTTTGAAGCCAACGATGCAATCACTGTTGACGATGATTGCCGGCGTGATATTGCCATGCATATCAAGTGCAACGCCGATAGGCGTTGATGGAGCCACCTGCCGGATCCGGGCCAGCAATTCACCTTCGCCGTCATCATGGCTTTTCGTCACCATGGCGCCATGCAGATCTAGCAGCACCGCGTCGCAGCCCCTTGCCACTGCTGCGACAATCGCGCCGGCCATCGTCTCAAATGCGTCGTCGTCAACCGTGCCGCTCGGATTGGCTGTTGCAGCGAGCGGAATCACCATTTCGGCTTTTATTTTCGTGGCATAGGCGATGAATGCGCCCAGCGCGGTGTTACTACCTCGTCCGAATGCAAGCGCTGCCTCGCCCCATTGGGGATCGAATGACGCCAGCGGCGTCGCGACCGGCGAAAAAGTATTGGTCTCATGATTGAGGCGGGCAATGACCAGTCGCATGAAATTCACTCTCTCAGTTAGGTTACATTCCGGCTGGAACCCGACGTAGCGCGCCCAGCTGTACAATCTTTGGTGAATCCTCCAACAAAACGCTGTAGGTGCGAATCCTTGATAGCCGAACCTGCCCCAAGGAGGGAATGACTCAGGTCGGCACGGCGAGGGCGCGCTCAATCAGCCGCACCAGCGACACCACCACCAGATTGATAAGTAGATACAGCAAACCGGCCACCGCAAAGATCTCAAAAATGGCATAGGTCTGGCTCATCAGCCGCTTCGCATATCCGGTAATCTCCAGCACTGTGATGGTTGAGGCGAGGCTCGTGCCCTTGACGATCAAAATCAGCTCGTTCCCATAGGCCGGCAAGGCCTGGCGCATGGCGAGCGGAAACAGGATACGCCGGAACTGCAGCAGCCGGCTCATGCCACAGGCGCGCGCCGCTTCCAATACTCCGGTGGGAACCGCGACAAAGCCGCCACGCAGGATTTCCGAACTGTAACCGGCGGTATTGAGCGACAGCGCCAGAATTGCACAATGGGTAGCGTCACCGATGAACCACCACATCACCGCGTTGTTCTTGATGAAGGATAACTGTGCAAGCCCATAATAAAGCAGGAAAATCTGGACGAGAAACGGCGTGCCGCGAAACACGACGCTATAGCCCCTTGCGAAGCCTGCAACGAGGCGGCGCTGTGACATGCGCATCAATGCTAGTGTCAGGCCAAAGGCAAAGCCGGCCACAATGGCGCAGCCTGCCAGAATGAGCGTCATGCTCAATCCTTTCAGCAGCACGGACAAGGCGCGGGCAATAAATTCTATATCCATGTCAGGCCCTCCTTAGGCTGAAAATCAACCGGCGTTCAAAACGCACCAAGCCCGCCTGACTGATGATGGTGATCAGGAAATAAGTAGCGGCGGCGGTGAGATAGAAAATGAACGGGCTGCGGGTCGAACCGGCGCCGATGAAAGCCACCCGCATCAGTTCCTGCAGTCCGACGACTGAAACCAGCGCCGTATCCTTGATGGTGATCTGCCAGACATTGTTCATGCCGGGATAAGCGATGCGCAGCATTTGCGGGAGGATGATGCGGCGAAATATACGGGCGCGCCCGATGCCAAGCGCACTCGCCGCCTCCAGATGGCCCTTGGGAATTGAGTTCAGGGCGCCCCGCACCACTTCGGTGGTATAGGCGCCCGATATGGTGCCAATGGCGATTACGGCAATGATGAAAGCATAGCCGCCCGCCGCCATGCCGGCATAGCCAAAAGCGCTGGCGAGTTTGCTGACAAATTCCACCGAGCTGAAAAACAGCAGATAGATGATCAGCAGTTCCGGAATACCGCGCACCACCGACGTATAGGCGTCTACAAGCAGATTGAGCGGAAAGATCCTCCCCCATTTGATCAGTCCGCACAGGGTGCCGATCACGCCGCCCAGCACCATACTGCACAGACCGATTGCGATCGTGATGGTCGCGCCGCGAAGAATGGCCCCGATCCAGCCACCCTCCCAGATTTGTAAAAAACTGATTTCCATTTTCACACCTTGCCACCGCCCGACAGAGAACCGCGCTGCTGTCGCAGCGCAGCTTTTCTTAGTAATTCATTGAAATTATTGCATTATGATTGGCATTTCACTTGCATGGCTTGCTGATGTCCATCTTGAACCAGGTCACGCTTGCCTTGCCGATCGAACCATCGGCAATGGCCGCACAGAGCGCCCCGTCAATTTTCGATTTCAACGCGCTGTCTTCCTTGCGCAGACCGATGCCGGCGGCATCGCCAAGCGTTTCGTCCGAGGCGCTGTCGATACGCACCTCGACCCGTCTGAAGCCGGCGCCATCCGGCTTGCCAAGAAAATCATCAGCCGCCGAGACATCGGAGAAAAACGCATCGATGCGGCCACTGGCCATGTCGATCTGCATCTGTTCCAGTGTGTCATAGGTCTTCAGATCGGCATCCGGAAGGTGCTTGGCGATATAACGGGCATGGGTCGTGCCCGATTGCACGCCGATCCGCTTGTCGGCCAGCGCTTTCATCAGACCGTCGAAGTCAGTCAGTGCCGCGACAGGACTTCCTTTGGGCGCGACAAAGAAATTGGGGACGTCCCCATAGCCTTTCGAGAAAGCAATCTCCTTTTTGCGCTCATTGGTGATCGACATGCCGGAAATGATGGCGTCGATCTGATGCGCCCTCAGCGCCGGGATCAGCCCGTCAAAGGCTTGTACAACAAAGGTGCATTTCACCGCCATTTTTGCACAGACGAGCTTGCCGACATCCGCGTCATAGCCGGTGACATTGCCCTGCGCATCGGCCATGCTCCATGGCGGATAGGCGCCTTCAGTGCCAATGCGCAGTTCTTCACCGGCGGCCGAAGCCGTTGAAATGCCCATCGCCATGATGCTGGCGAGCGCCAGATTTTTCCACATCACGTTTTCCCCTTGTGTTTGTTGTCGGTTGTGGTGTCAGTTAATGAATGTGCGCGCCAGAAACTGCCGCAGGCGCGGCGATTGCGGATTGCTGAATAGAGTTGTTGGTGCACCCTGCTCCTCCACCCTGCCCTGGTGCAGGAACAGGATCTTGTGCGAGACCTCGTAGGCAAAGGACATTTCATGCGTCACCAGGATCATGGTGTTGCCCTCTTCGGCGAGCTGGCGGATGACGCGCAACACTTCGCCGACCAGTTCCGGATCCAACGCTGACGTCGGCTCGTCGAGAAGAATGACCTTTGGCCGCATGGCGAGTGTACGGGCGATGGCGGCGCGCTGCTGCTGGCCACCGGAAAGCTGCGCCGGATAATGGCCATGCTTTTCTGCTAGTCCAACCTTCCTTAACAGTTCATGGGCATGGTCAACCGCATCCGCGCGGTGTTGACTGCGTACATGCACTGGCGCCTCGATGATGTTTTCCAGCACCGTCATATGCGGCCAGAGATTGAAGTTCTGAAATACCATGCCGACATCGGCCCGAATGCGCTCTACTTGGCGCTTGTTTGCCGGTGCCTGTTTGCCGTCCCGCCGCCGGCGGATCGCGATTTCTTCGCCGTCAATTACGATACGGCCGCTGTCGGGCTGCTCAAGCAGATTAACGCAGCGCAGAAAAGTACTTTTGCCCGACCCCGATGAGCCGATCATTGATACGACCTCACCCGGCCGCGCCACAAGATTTACACCGCCAAGTACCGCCAGACTGCCGAAAGACTTGTGCAAATCATGCACTTCCACTGCCGGCGGGAGCAATTCTGCCGCCATCGGTGGTACGACGTTGGCGGCGACCCGCGCCGGCAACGGGTTCTGGGCGGCAAGGTCATGCAGGCTCTGCAAAGCGCGATCAAAATAGCGCAGGCTGGCCGGGATACATGCCTCCTCCCAGGCCCGGTCTTCTGGAATGAAGCCGGTGCGCAGGCGTTGCTTGATGTCCAGACCGAGCGGGCTGGCAGGATCACCATGCAGATGCAACCAGTTGTCGGCGCTGACCGCTTCTGCCATGACACCCGGCGCCAGCGTGCCGCATTCCACCACCAGAGGCAGCAGCTTTGCGCGGGGCAACATCTTCCGCACTGCCGCCGAAACATAGCCTGTTGCGGTCGCGGCGATACCGGTATCTGTAGTGGCATTGGTTCCGGTCAGCACCACACTCATTGCGGGACCGTAGATGGTTCTACCCCAGTCCAGCCCGCCATGCTCGCTTTCCGCGATTGACAGCAGTGCAGGATAACCATAGGGCCCCGCACCGGTATGTAGATCGAAGAGGACGACGTTTTCCGCCTCACTGACATGATCCTGCATGATGCGGTGCAGCGTCAGATTGGACCATTCCGCCTGCGAGCCGCCATAATAGAGCCCATCGCTAAATTCATATTGGCCCGCTTCGACCACCGCCACCATCGCCTGTGGCCCACCCAGTTCCTGCTGTAACCTGGCATAAGCTTGTCTGGCCTGCTCGCGCTCCTGACCGTCCCAGGCAGTGAAAGCCGCAACTTCGTGTACACGGCGATAATTTTCATTGCGCGGCGGCTCTTTCGACCAGTCGATAAAATTGCGGTTTAGGTCGACATTGTTCTCGGTTACTCGGCGCATCCAGGCCGCGCCCCATGGATTGATGGCGTGGATGAGCAGGATGGCAAGATCCTCCGGCAATCCGGCTAAGTCGGTGCTCCCGACCCATCGGCTCTGACAGGCAGAGCCAAACGCCGCCTCCGCGCCATGGGTGCCTGACAGAATGACCAGCATGCGCCGCGCATCGCGACGGCCAATCAACGCCACATCGGTCGAAAGCTGCTCTCCCGTCGGTCCATGCAACGGATGAATGATCTGTTCCAGGCTTGCTCCGGCTTTCTGCGCTGCTGCGATGAAGTCCGCTCGCATGGCGTCAAAGTTCGTCGGAATGAATGATGCAACCGTTTTTGCCTTATATTTGATGAAACCTGCGTTCACGCGCGTGTCCCTTCTTACTTAGGTCGTTATAGATCAAGCACGATGGTTGATTGTGGCTTCGCGCAACACAACAGGACTTGACCCGGTTGGGGACCATCGAGCGGTTCTTCAAAATAGCTCACGGTCCCCGACACCAGTCTCTGCACGCAGGAGCCGCATATGCCTGCACGGCAGCTGAACGCCAGTTCGAAACCATTATCCTCGAGAAAGTCCAGCAAGGACGGTGACTTATCGTTCCAGGGCAGAACTTGGCCACTCACGGCGAGCGCAACGCTTACTGCGTCACCGCTCAGCGACGGTTCAGCGGTGACCACGGCTGTAGCAGTCAGAGATGAGCTAGTCTTTTTCAGCCGGCTGCCCACACCGAAAAACTCATAGGCAATGCGGTTTTCAGCGATGCCAAGATCGGTGAGAAGATCATACATGGCCTGCATGAACGGTAGAGGTCCGCACATGTAGACGTCATAGTCGTCGAGTGGCAGCAGCGCCTGCAGCGTCTCTTTCGACAACAAGCCGGTGGAGTGGAACAACTTCTCATCCTCCACGCGAGGCGTGCGGTAGCAAAAATGCACCCGGATATTGTCTCTTGCCGCCGCCAGCCACAAGACATCCTCGCGCAGGGCATGTACGCCGCCGTGATCGGTGGCGTGAATGAACCAGACCGGTCGATCACTCTGTTCCACCAACGCCCGCAGCATGGCGACCATCGGCGTCAGTCCGACGCCGCCCGACAGCAGCACCACCGGCCGGCAGCTCGTCTCATCCAAGGTGAAAGCGCCGTGCGGGCCGTCAATATCGATGTGGGCGCCGATTTCCACCCGGTCATGCAGCCAGCTGGATGCGAGACCGTCGGGATACTGCGCTGACGACGCCGTCTCACGCTTGACGGTAATGCGATAGGTTGCGGTTTCGGCTGAAAATGACGACACGGTATAATTGCGCTGTTCTGTTCCTTGCGCACTAGGCACCCTTAGCGTCAGATATTGGCCTGTCTTGAAGCTCGTCCAATGTTCACGGTCGCAGGCGGTCAGGTGAAACGAGGTTATCGTGTCACTCTCACGGATTTTTGCCGTTACCATAAATGGACGAAAACCTTGAGTTTTCGCCATTAAGACCGCCTATTCAGCTGCCACGGCGGTTGAGTTTTCCGCGGCGATCATCTGCGCCAGACGGCGGCGGAAACGCAGCGGGCCCGTATCGATCTTTAGATCAAGATTTGGCGTCTTCTTGTTGGCCATTCCCTGCTGCACGGCTTCAAGCACGACACGATCCTCTTCAAATGCACCGCGCACGGATTTGGCGAAACTTGCTGACACCGCCGGATCATCCGGCTTGAAGTTTCGAAGCTGAAACCAGTAATATTTTGTGTGGCTTTCGTCGATCGGGGTCATGAAATTATAGCTGTCCATCATAAAGGTCGTTTCGGGCAGAGACTTGCCCTCGCCACCGCTATTCGCCGGGGCAAAAATTGCCTTAATGATGGCGTTACTCGGATAACGCACTTCATAATGCTGCTTGCGATCGGTTTTGCCTGCAAATTGCAGGAAGGGTGCATAAAAAGGCGCCGGGTCTGAATCGATCATCCAGCGCCATACAGTCACGCCGTCCGCAGCCACCGTGGTTTCAAGGGGCGTTTCCTCGCAGGCTGAGCTGGCGAAGGAAGATTGATGCACCCAGGCGACATGAGACGGATCGAGTAGATTGTCAGTCATGTAGAGATAATTGCAGTTGAGCATCATCGATTCGCCACGATTGACGCCCCAGGCCGGATCATCGAAATGCTCGACATGGAAGATTTCCGCCGGGTCGGCATTGTCCGCCTCGCCCATCCAGATCCACACAAGACCATAGCGTTCTTCCACAGGATAGGATCGTACACAGGCGACATGTGGAATTTTCTCGGCGCCGGGAACGCGGGTGCAGGTGCCGGTCATATCAAAGGTCAGGCCATGATAGCCGCATTCGACCTGATCACCTTTGATGCGCCCCATGGAAAGCGGCAATTTCCTATGCGGACACGCGTCTTCAAGCGCCGCCGGCCGACCATCGCTGGTGCGATAAAGAACGATCGGCTCACCGAGAATCGTCACCGTCTTCAACTCGCGATTGACCTCATGATCCCAGGCAGCGACGTACCAAGCATTCCTTAAAAACATGATCGTTCCCCAATTTTCGATTTTAATTGCCAGCATGTTCAGGGGGGAGCACAGCAAATACAAGCTGACTAGTCCTGCGTTTTTATTTAGAGTAGCTAAAAAGTACCAACGTGAGTACAGCGGTTATGCTTAATTTGCCCTTGCGGGGATTGCAGGTTTTCGAGGCGATTGGGCGCTGCGGAACAGTGACAAAGGCGGCGCGCGAACTGGGAGTTTCACCCGGCGCTGTCAGTCAGCAGATACGCAGTCTTGAAGAGGCTATTGGCGTCACGCTGCTGGAGCGAGAAGGACGCCAGATAGCCCTGACCACTTGGGGCCGGATTTATCACGAGCAGATCTCGAAGGGATTCGAACAACTTGCCCGGGCGGGAGATGTACTCGAACGGGCGCGCAATCACGGCGTAATAATCCTGAGCGCGCTGACATCGGTAGCCAACCGATGGATTGGGCCAAAGATTTTTGACTGGCAATCACAACATCCGGAAGCACGCGTGCGCTTGAGCGGACAGGACATCGAGCCCCAGCTTGGCGTTGAGCCGGCGGATTTCCGCATAACCTATGGTAAACGCGTGCTGGCGCACGAGCACTATGTCGAGCTTTATCGCGACTGGGTGGTCCCGGTCTGTGCGCCACAATTGCTGGCTGGCGGTACGCTGCAGCAGCCGGCCGATATTTTGTCGCTACCGCTGTTGGGCATTGACTGGGAGAGCGATTATTTACCGCCGCCGAACTGGGCCGACTGGGCGCGCCATATAGGTGTTGATACATTGCATGCAGCGCCCGGATTTTCCTTTAGCCTGTCTACCGGCGCAATAGGCGCAGCTTTGAGTGGACGCGGCGTGGTATTGGCCCAAATTTCAATGATTGGAGAAGAATTAGCCGAGCGCCGACTGATTATACCCTATGACCTCCGCTTGCGGCTGTCGGAAAGCTATTATCTCGCGTGGGACCGCGCCGCGTTGAGCAAGCCATTTGGCGCGCGCTTCCAACGCTGGATCATTAAGGCTGCCAAATCGCAGGAAGCTATTTCGCGCGGGTCATGACTGCGCAGCAAGTCAGCCAAGAGATTTTAGAACGTTCCCAACCCTTTCCCTACACCCTCTGGACCGATAAACTGGTAGGAGCGCAAATATGTCAAATATGCGGCTGCCATGAAGACGCGATTTGTACAGGCGGTGTCCTTATCAACCAGGCGTTCAGAGAGCTCGGACGCGCGGTTCTTCATTTTCGCCACCTACTCCGCCCGCGGAAATTCTGAGAAGGGCTCAACGTCGTGGATGGAACAGCGCCAGCCGTATCGGTATCCTTCGAAAAGTGCCGCGAAATGGCGATCAACCTCATTGATGAGTAGGTTTCGGCGCTAAAGCTCCGCCAACTTCAAGCTTCGCTCGTCAATGGAACGCCCTAACGCTCCACACGGTGCGCACCGAACCAGCAGGGCACCGTCGATTGGTCACAGAAGGTTATCGCTTCTGATGTTGCCGATCAACTCCTACCTAAAACCCTGCTTACGGTTCGATCTCGATCCGCATAGCCGGAAACATTCCGGCAAAGTACGCCAATCGAATCGGTATACTTATAAACAACGGCGAATCCACACCATGATGTACGGCTGGATGAATTCGAGTGTATCCAGGGCACTGTTACTTTAACGAGAGTGCAGACGTAACGTATTCTTTGGCGCATCTGTCATGCGGATTTCAGGCACGTGATTTCGCGCCACATGTCAGTGGCGGCTTGTCGTAACTCACGATGATCGGCGGCATTGAATTGGTTTCGGGGGAAATAATTTAGGTTGTAGATCGGATCATGTATCGACGTGAAATTTTGCACATGTCGCGCC
>NZ_WBVY01000044.1:0-207 GCF_008932285.1 Brucella tritici | reverse complement strand
GCGTTGCACGAGAAAGCTTGCCCCAGGTGTCACGGTCCAGATCGCCAGGCGAACGAGCATAAACGCGGTCACCGCCGGTTGCGTCGTAACGAACATAACCATGGATACGCAGGCAGGTTTCGGTGCCCGGGATGTAGAAGAAGCCAGCGCCGTAAGCATCGGAGACGCGGACATATTCAACGGCTTCTGGCTCTGGCGCGACGATTG
>NZ_WBVY01000043.1:0-233 GCF_008932285.1 Brucella tritici | reverse complement strand
CTTCGAGCGACAAGATGGCCGAGAAGCCGTTGCCGCCGGTGAAGGTGTAGCTGATGAGGTTGGTGCGGTAGCCGCCAGCGAGGATCACGTCGTCGTTGATGACGTTGCCGAGGTAACCGGTGAAGGTGTGGAAGGCCGACTCATCGAGACCGAGGCGCAGGCCACCGAGCTGGATGTAAGCGAAGTTCAGCGTATGACCGCCCTGGAAACCGTCCGTGAAGTTGAAACGGTTT
>NZ_WBVY01000042.1:0-234 GCF_008932285.1 Brucella tritici | reverse complement strand
CCGAGGCCATAGATTTTAACCCTCATAGCAATGATCGAATTTCTTCTTCGGTATCTATTGGATTTTTCAAATTTGACGTTTGAAACAGCATCTCATTCAGTCGGGATTCAAACGTCAAATTCAATCCGCTAGCTGTCTTTAGCAATCGCGCTAGTTGGGAGTTGCCATGTTTAGACTGGGTGGAAAATATCAGCATTTCATTCATGGCGACGGCTGCGGCTGCTCCAACCCGAT
>NZ_WBVY01000041.1:0-235 GCF_008932285.1 Brucella tritici | reverse complement strand
AAGTTCGCTCAGGGCTGGGGCTCGATCGCTGCTGTTGCAGCTTACGACGCCAACCTTGAAGAGTGGGCCGGCAAGGTTCGCCTCGACGTCAACGTCACCGACAAGGTTTCGGTCTGGGTACAGGGCGCTTACAAGTCCAACGACGACGAATACTTCTCTACGTCGGATGGTAATGGCGGTCTTTACACCTACCGTGCGGTCACCAGCTTCTACGGCACGTGGGGCGGCGACTGGG
>NZ_WBVY01000040.1:0-243 GCF_008932285.1 Brucella tritici | reverse complement strand
TATGCACCAACAGCTGCGATTGAACCCCAACCACCAGCGTACTTCAGACCGCCAACGATGTGCGGCGTGTAGTCGTTCAGCGTTACGTCAACGTCGGAGTCACCGTTGCCGCCTTCTTCGAGCGACAAGATGGCCGAGAAGCCGTTGCCGCCGGTGAAGGTGTAGCTGATGAGGTTGGTGCGGTAGCCGCCAGCAGCAACCACGTCGTCGTTGATGATGTCGCCGAGGTAACCGGTGAAGGTG
>NZ_WBVY01000012.1:0-41861 GCF_008932285.1 Brucella tritici | reverse complement strand
TCCGCCTGGCGAAGGATGGCAAGGATTTGTGGTTCGCTGAATCTGCTCGTCTTCATTAAAATCTCCTCGATCATATAGCCCGAGAAAATTCTACTTTTGAAGCCCGTTATTTGGTGGGGGGATTACCCAGATGTTCCCGCCGTCGAACGAATGCCACCAGAGCAGAAAAGCGCAGCGGTCCCATCACGGCTTTCAGAGTTGTCGACGCACAAGCAGGCGGAGCGGGATTCCGACGACCGCGAACGATAAGCGGTACATCTTCCGCGCAGAGATCTGGTCCGTTTGCTTCGGTGGGTGACATTTGGGCCGCCCCACCCGTTGGTTGATTGACGGACAAGCTGCGATAGCCCCTCCCCAATGCAACCGCTTCGCGGTCCTCCACTTCCGTTGCGGCCAATAGGTGCATGGGCTCGTCTCGGCTATCTCCGTTTTTTGCCGTCAACCAACGAATGGAGACGGCCATGAACAACGTCATCGACACCTATCAGCGCATTACCGACCTCATCATCGAGCAGCTGGAAGCCGGCACCAAGCCTTGGGTTCGCCCGTGGCATGGAAATACCCGCCCGAGCTCCATCATCCCCCGCCGATCCAGCGGCGAAACCTATCGCGGCATCAATGTTCTCATGCTCTGGATCGCGTCGCAGATGAACGGCTACGAACAAACCACCTGGATCACCTATCGTCAGGCGCAGGATCTCGGCGGTCAAGTCCGGAAGGGCGAACGTGGATCGCTTGTCGTCAAATTCGGCACCTTTACCCCCAAGGATCAGGACGCCGATGACGACCGTTCTATCCCTTATCTCAAGGGCTACACGGTATTCAACGTAGAGCAGATCGAGAACCTGCCTTCCGACTATTACAGCCCAGCCGAACCGATGCCGATGGCGCTCGTGCCTCACAATGAAACCGTCGAGATGTTTGTTCGCCAGACCGGAGCCGTCATTCACTACGGCGGCACGAAGGCTTGCTATCGTCCTGGACCTGACGACATTCTCATGCCCGACCGGGAGCGTTTTTTAAGCGATGTCCACCTGTACTCGTCGCTTCTGCACGAAATTGGTCATTGGTCAGGCGCAAAGCATCGTCTTGGTCGCGATCTGGCTGGCCGCTTCGGCACAAACGCTTACGCACTCGAAGAACTGGTGGCCGAACTGTCCGCAGCTTTCCTTTGCGCTGACCTGGGCGTGGCCCATGATCCTCGCGAAAACACAGCCGCTTATATCGAAAACTGGCTAGCCGTTCTGAAGTCCGATAAGCGCGCCATTATCACTGCAGCAGCCAAAGCACAGGCGGTTGCCGATTATCTCCATGAGATTGCAAGCGGGTGATCATGTGAGGCCGTTTACGCGATCATCTATTTCTCAGCCAGGCTCGAGCTCTTCGAGCTTGCATCAACTTGGTTCTGAAGTTCCGCCATTTTTTTTACCAACGACAGCAGATCGCGTGTCGTACTATGTGGGAGATCGCTGACAAGTTTTGCTAGCTCGACACGATCTTTGGCTTCTTGCTCGTTTTCACCCCAGAGATGAGGTGCTGCTGCGAAGAGCATATCGATTGGCATGAAACCCAATACTTCGCAGATGTGTATCATGCGCGTAACGTGCAGTTTTGAGAATGCACGTTCGTAACGACCATATACCGGTGTAGACAGCCCCATAAGTGGCGCAAAATCTGCCTGTTTAAGGCCAGCCTGTTCACGCGCTTCTCTTAGATATTTTGCAAGTCGTTGGTCTATTTCTTCAAACGTGCTGATACCCTCAAAGCCGCGACGTCTGTAGATGGGCTTATCGATTTCCGGATCATTGGTTTTCTCCAATGAATGTTCTGTTGCGAAATCAGCAGATTCGTTATTCACCGTCAAAACCCCTTAAACTCCATGCCGCCTAATTGAATAATATGAATTATTCTCGTTGGTTTGGCACTGTAGAGTTTGATGAAACGGAATTCATCACCAAACTTTTCTGCCCCACGGATGCAGAAAGCGACCTCTTACGGAAAAAAATGAACTAGAATATGTTGACTAACGTGTTTTCGCCGCGGCCATTCGCCAGTTCCCTGGTTTTCCCTCAAAGACTGCTTCGATCAACGCTGTGTCCTTCAGCCAACTGAGTGTAGCTGACAGTTCGCAAGCAATAGTTTGCTGTTTGATATGAATGCAGCGGATAACATTAGTGATGGAATCCTTGCCGTAGGCGGCATAATTCCAGTTGGAAAAGCGAAAGAGTTCTTCTTTGGCAATCTGGTTGGTCGGCCATTCGACTGAAACGGCGGGCGTGCTAACTTGACTGTTAGCGAATGAGTTGATTGGCTCAATCGTGTGGCCAAAGCCATTAGCAGCTAGATAAGGCGCTAAATATAGACCGACTCCGATCCCGACGGCCAAGCCTAGAAGAAAGCTACGACCAAGCACGGTCAGTATCCGTTTTCTGTTAGATACTGGTCGATGGCATCTCTAAGGATAACCGACATCTTAAGTCCGTTGTCGTGGGCTGCCTTTTCAAGTCGCCTTTTGGTGTCGTAATCAAGTGAGACATTTACAAAATGCTTACTTTCTCGTTCACGATTTCTACGAAGTTCACGTAAGCGATTTCGGGAATCTTCCCGCTGGTTTGCCTGTTGGGTATCGTTCGCCCTTCTTTCTTCTGGCGTGACGAATTGTGATTTAGGACGAGCTCTTCGCGTTTCCAGTTCCGTTGACGGCCCTGTAGTTTGCATTTGTGCGTTTTCCGCCGCTGGGAGCGCAGCAGCATTGGGGCCATTCTCCTCTTCTGCTGATGGGCGTCTGCGGGATGCGACAGGGAAGTCTGACAGTGTGACCTTGCTTTTAGCCATTCACCGTCTCCATTACATTCTGGTCCCTTAAATAGTCGAGCTCAGAAACAAACGCGTTGACTTCGGTTCTGGCCTTACAGATAGCATCCGTTAATTCCAACATTTGCAATGTTCCCCAGCCGCTGCGGATCTCGCGGTAACAGTTGCGCTCGATTAGCTCAGTTTCGAGCAACGTCGTATTGTAACCATGTTGGCTTAAATTTTCTACGAATGGACGGATGATGCGATATTCTTCAAGGTGGCGATTAACGATGTTGATGCGTGTTCGCACAACCGCCTGAGGAATTACACGTTGGTTGTGATCTGTTCGCGTGGCAATGGTTTCCGCGGCTTCGCCTGCTGCCTTTATTTCATCCTGTGCAGGCTGAATGGGCGTAATCACGATATCAGAATGATCTATTATCGTATCCATGACCACGCTATCGACGCCGGGAGCATCGATAATCACGGCGTCGTACTTTTCCGCGTGTGAAGACATAACCTGTTCGATTGAGCTCTGGCGAAGTGCGGTCGTCAGAGAAATCGATTCAGGTAAGTTGCCCTTCGCTTCACAGCGCTTCCACCACTCGGCCAGGTTCTGGCGGGGATCTGCATCGATGAGAAGGACCCGTTGACCTTGGAGTGCGAATTCACCTGCCGTCAAAATGACCGTGGTCGTTTTCCCCGCGCCGCCTTTGCCACTAACTGCTGAAAATCGAGCTGTCATGAATTCTCCTTCAAACGAAGAGAGCATGAACGTTTACCCACGTCCGGTTCAGGCCATATCAGACTAACGAGCATTTGGATCGAGTGGTGATCGTTAGTTATATGGACTGAGGAACAGACTACGATATTTTCACACGATGTGACAACACACTATATCCAATGGATCACACGGTGTGTTCACATCGCATAACCACATGACATCGTCGTGTGGTTGATCTCCCCAGTTCCTTTCTAGCTGATGATGAACCCCGGAGCCGCGCAAGAGCCGTCTGTGCCGCTCGCACGCAGTCCGGCAAGGGCGAAGAGCGAAGCCTCCCTTGCTGGCGAGTACGAGGGGTACACAAAGGCGAATAAAGCGGCCTGGAGGTGAACCCTGGTGAGCGAAGCGAGACCAATTTGGACGATCTTTAATGATTTCCTATTTATTTGGTTAGGCAGGATACGGAAAAATGTGCTACATTTTTTCCAATCAATCGCGAAACACGTCCGCGATTGATTATTGCTACTCTGTGCTGGAACTGTTGAAGCTTATGGATGAGGGAATTACCGATGGTGGGGTGGCAGTTAAAGCCAAGCCGCAAACCATTCATAGCCGCGTTTCGGCGGACGAATATGATGCAATCGATGTAGCCGCAAAGGCGGCTGACATGACGATGAGTGCATTTTTTAAAGCTGTATTCCTGCAAGGGGCAGGAGTGAAGCCAGTCTTTAATGACGAAGACCGGGCGCTTTTGTCTCTCATGCTAGAGGACATGCGTATGATTGGCGTCAATCTCAATCAGGTAGCCAGAGCTCTGAATAGTGGAAAATCGGTATCTGATAGCGAAATCCGCATGGTGGTCGGGGATGTGCAGAAGATGCAGATCGGCGTCCTCAGCGAGTTACGGCGCGTTACCAAGCGATCTGGATACAGGCATCGCAGCAAGGAATAGCAGTCGATGGAGTTTTTTCTCGGAGCCTTTGAGAGTGAATGGGAGCAGCATCGCGCGGCGCTGTTGCATGAGCTTTCTTTGGGTTCGAGTGCTGCGAGTGGCGCGGAAGAAGAGATGCGCCGAAGGCTGCGCGAACTGCAAATCGCAGGAGGTGCCACCGCAGCAGGTAGTGCTTCAGTGCCGAAAATGCGCACGGGATCCTCAAGGGCACGGAGTTTCCAGTTCTTTGGAAGTACGGCAAGCAAGCCAATTGCGGCGGCTAGGCCGATGGAAGCGCGTCTGGCCGCGGTCGCAGCAGGCAGTCAACCGTCCGTGGTAAAAATGGCATCGTACGGTGGCGGTGCACGGTTCGGCGCGATGGTCAATTACGTATCACGCAGCGGGGAAATACACGTCGAAAAGGAAAATGGTGAGCGCCTTCATGGTCGCGAGGATCTAGCCCGGTTGCGGGAAGATTGGGAGCCATTGTTTCAAAATCGTGCCGAGAGCAGGGATATTGGAACTTTCCATGTGACGATCGAAGCTACTGGTTTCGAAACAGAAGAAGCTTTGCACCAGCTCGTACGCGACAGCCTGGCGAGCGGATTAAGTAATCGCAGCTTCGCTTATGCAGTTTCGCAGCCATCACATGGAGTTTTGAAAGTTGACGGTCTGGTAGTCTTGCGCAGCGCAGAAGGGGAACGGTTGACCGGCGACCCGAAGGCGGCTGACATTATTCAGAGACGTTACAACGAAAGCGCGGTGTCCGAGCTGGCGAGGGCGCGGTTCCGTTTTACCGGGTATGGCAATGGCGTGGAATATGGCGCCGCCAAGCTGCGAAATCTGGTCGAGGATCATAAGGGAGAAGTTCGCGATGATAAGGGGCGCGATATCTCCGATACGCGTTCCGCCGGCGATCTGGTGCAAAAGCAGTGGCGTCGGGAGTTGCATAGCCGCAAGGGCAGGGATGTGATGCATGTCATCATGTCTGCTAAAGCTGGCACCAATGTTCAGGCTTTCGAAGGCGCTGTTCGGGATTTTCTGGCCGCTCAGTTCGAAGGACACCGCTACATATTTGCGATGCATGATCCGTTCAGCGATCCGAAGGAGATGGGGCAGGGCGGAAAGCGACCGCATATCCATGCCCATGCCATTATCGCTATGCGTTCGGATGCCGGTGATCGGGTAGAAACCTCGCCACAGGTTTTTCGCCAATGGCGCGAACTTATGGCTGAAAAGGCGCGCCAGCACGGAATCGCTATGGAAATGACGGACAGGCGCGAGTTTGCAAATGCTCCAGCCTACACGCGCAATCAGGTGCGGCCGGTTAATCGCGAGGGACGAACGGAACATGAGGGGACGAGTGCGGCGGCTCAGTCGCGTTATGATGCCAAGCGGTCAGGTCGGCGGAGCGTGGCGCGAAGCGTGCGCAGCCTTGAATATACCGTAAAGGTAACTCAGAGTTGGGAGAAAATTGCAATGGCAAGCGGCAATCATCAGATTGCCTCATACGCCATCCAGCAAAGAGATATAGTTGTATCAACCAGTTCGCATCAATCGGAAGCTAAAACTTCTAACATCGTTCATGCAGAATTCGGGTCACATTACCGCACCAATTTGGTAAAGTTGCAAAACATCATTTTGGAGGGTGAAAAAGTGCGCGAAATGTCGAGAAGCGATTTTGAGGCATATGAGAAAGAAGTTGAAACAGCTTTGTTCCGGCTTGGCCGCAATCTCGGACCGGAAGAGAAAGCCGATCTGGAACAGGTAGCGCAGTATACGCGCGAGCATGTCAATCTAATGCGCGAGCATATGGAACTGACTGAACAGCGTGGATTGACCGTTGAAACCCCATCTCGCGAAAGCGAGCAAGATAGCTCGTCAATGCAGATCGCTCGCGAAGCCGATTCCGAAATTGCCAAGCCAGCGCATGTTATCGTGGAAGCAGAGCAGGGTCAGCCATCGGCAGATAATGCTAACGAACCTCGTTCAAGCATTGATGACGAGGAGAAAGCAGCTGCAGCATCCTATCAGGCCGAAATGGATCGTTCATTCCCGGATGAGATCACGAGCCGATATTATATTCGTGAGGATCACGGGGGGACGCAGCGTGTCTTTGCCGATTCAAAGGGTGAGCGCGAAGTGTTCCAGGACAATGGAGAGAAGCTGCGCGCTAAATCGTTCGATGCTCAGGGCGTTCGGTTGATGATCGAAACAGCAGCGCATCGAGGCTGGACGAGCATCGAAATAACGGGGAGCAAGGAGTTCCGCCGTGAAACTTGGTTGGAGGGCCAGGCGCACGGTATTTCGGTCAAGGGCTATCAGCCGGCGGAACTGGATTGGCAAGATCTGGCGCGTCGCGAGCAGTCCTACTTGCGCAATGAAATTGTTCCGATCGAGGGCAGGGCGCTGGATGCGGCTCACCGGGATCAGGAGCAATCTGCAGGATCGGATCAGTCGAGCAAGGTCGATAGAGAGCCACAGAATGCAGATAATTCTGGAACGTCCCACTCCAAGACCGTCGACTATAAGGAGGGTGTGCAGGGCATCCTCGTTGAGACAGGCGAAAAGCCTTATCAGGATAATGAAAAAAATGAGCCTTCGCCATTTGTCGTTATTGAAACGGCCAATGGCAATCGCACGGTATGGGGTGTCGGATTACCGGATGCGTTGCATCGCGCCGGCGCTGAAATCGGCGATGAAGTTCATTTGCGGTCCACTGGGACGGAACGCGTTTTGAAAACTGTCATTCAGGAAGTCGACGGTCAGAAGCAGCGTGTCGAGCAAATGGTCGATCGCCGGGCATGGGAAGCGAACGTGCTTGAAGAGCGGGATCGGACAGATGGAAAAGTTGAAGGTTCCAAACAGCTCGACAATCAGGTTAATTTGGAAGTGAAGGGCGTTGTTCGCGATGGAGAAACCATGCGCACCGATCCACCTCAGCAACAAGTTCTGCGATTGCAGGAACTAGAACAAGAGCAGCAGCAAAAGAAGGAACGCGACGAACACGAGCGTTAAAGGACGATGCGACACGATTATATTTATAATTCACCTCCCGATCCGAAGGCCGACGACGCTTTTGCAAAATTCTTTGCGGTTCTGTTCTGGCTCGTGCTTGGACTGGTTGCAATCGTGTATGTTGCTACTGTCATTCAAGGTTGGTTTAATGCCGCCTTCGCATGGATAACTGATACCATCAGTTTCCTTGGAGGATTCTTGCCGTTTTGACGGCAAGGAGAATTAAAAATCAGCCGGGCGCTTTTGCGCCCCGGCTTTTTCGTAAGGGTTAGGCCATCAGACTCATAAACAAGGAGCGAGGCGCGTTGCACCATAGCGAGAAAGTTGGCGGCGAGCAGACCGATCCGGATCGGGAATCCTTGCGCGTCAACGACGACGTGTATCTTGGTTGTCAGCCCGCCGCGCGATCGACAGATGGGTAGCAGCGGCTTGATTACGCGGCATTCAAAGTCTGTCAGGTCATATCGGCTCATGCTGAGCCCTGAATCAGAATCGGGCGCGATATGAAAGCATCAAAGCAGTCAGTCAGCAGACGACCTTAATCCCAGCCGTTCGGGGAGTTTTCGTCGGCGCCTGAAACCCGCCATTCATCCGAGAGACACGAACGGCGGAATGGGGGCTCTTGCCGACCATCGGGTTCTGAGCATCCTCGGTGAACAGCTGCCGATTGTGAAACGAAGAGAACTAACTCTTCTCGCACTGGACAACGCGTCGCTGAAATGTAATGTCAATCCAAAGGGTAACGCTAATCGCGTAAAATGGGGGGCGATGTGGCGCTGGGGCCGACAGCGAACGAAATCTCAGTGCGAGAAGTACTTGCGAAGTTCAGCGTCGAATTCGCCTCAATGGCGCGTGCGGTGGAGAATGGTGAATTCGCGCTGTGGGTCGGTTCTGGAATCTCGCGGCAGGCTCCTAATCTTGGCAACTTGATCGAACAAGCTTTCGATTATATCCGCGCGAAGGCGATTAATCCGGCAACTGCGGCAGCCTATTTGCCCGCGTTCGAAGAAGCACTCGATCTTGCGGAAATCAAACCGGACAATGTCCAGGCGCAGTACCCACAGCCATTGGCGGCGTGGCCCGAACACGACGCAATCATCGAGCGCCTGTGGACAAAATATTCGCGCGTGCTCGACATTCGTATCCCTGGCACCGAGCCCGATTTTGTACTCTGGGATGCCATAAATATCCGAAAGGCATTCGAAAACCCGGCCGCTCCAGCCGCTGAGCATCTGTGCATTGCGGTTTTAATCCTTGAAGGAGCAGTACAAGCGATAGCCTCAGCCAATTGGGATGGCTTCATCGAGGCAGCGGTCGAACGGCTGAGCGGTGGTGTTCAGGGCGTGCTGCAAGTCGTCGTCGATCCTGATCAGCTGCGGGGACCCGCCGGAC
Source organism: Brucella tritici (assembly GCF_008932285.1). Classification (NCBI taxonomy): domain Bacteria; kingdom Pseudomonadati; phylum Pseudomonadota; class Alphaproteobacteria; order Hyphomicrobiales; family Brucellaceae; genus Brucella; species Brucella tritici. The sequence continues at coordinate 33,000 of NZ_WBVY01000012.1, read as the reverse complement.
GCGCCCGACTGCTGAAATTCCACGGGTGCATTGTGCATGCCACGCGTGAGCCGGCAGTCTTTCGTCGGTTTCTGACTGGTAGTTACCCTCAGATAATGGGTTGGCCGGAAGCGGCAGAGTTCGCAGCAATGTGCAACGCAGTCGTTGGGCTTGCGACAACCCAAAAGACCTTGGTGCTGGGACTCTCGATCCAGGACAACAATCTTCAAACCCTTTTTGCGCGGGCGCGGGCCATACACGCATGGCCATGGCCATGCGCGCCCGCTTCAGCGGCTCATATCTTCTGCGAGGATAGAATCCAACAAGGGCAGCGTGACGTCCTCCGCTTGTCTTACGGGGACGCCTACAATGGCGATCCGGCTGCCGTTCATGCGGCCACGCTGTTGCGCGCGTGGGGCGAAAAGGTACTCATCGCGCTGGTGTTGAAGCTCCTTACGGACAAGCTCGCCATCTTAATGCAACTTGGCTTGGCGCCTTTGGGCAAAGCGCACATTGCTGTCGCACTTGCGCCCTTGCTGGAAACGCTTCGAGACGACATCGCCGGCCTAGCTGTCCCCGCTCCTGGGACCAAGAACAGGACCGCTTTCGTAAACCAAGCCATCGCGCTTTGGTCGCGAATGCTTTCGCTCTTCCGATCAGGTGCTCTGCCTTCCAACCCGGAGGCCTATGAAACGCTCTCCAGTTCGACACCTAATCTCCTCGCGGCCGACCAAAACGCTCAAAGCATGGGTTTTGGATGCCTTGGGATTGCCTTGTCGCTTCTGGAAAATGGGCGTCAAGCTGGGTTATGGGAGCTGCGCGGGCCTGTCTCGGACGCCCTGACGTCAGGGGCCCTTACCGCTCGCGCCCTGCGTCCAGACGGTGTCGACCGCCCATTCTTTGTGGTAAAATCGGCGACCGAAGCGATTGGCCTGAAGAGTCGCGGAGCTTTCGCGAATGACAATGCAATCGTCGTCCATGCCGACAACGCCTGGCATCAAATGGCAGGGGGTGGTGTAACTGCGCGGCGAGTTCGCTCCGCACCCGGGCGAACCGGACAGATTGGAGAAACGCATGTCAGCCTTGGCAATCTACTCGCGCGCTGTGACGATCCCGCGACGCTCCAGCGAGAATTCGTCGCGGAGATGATGTTATGAGCAACTCGCCCCTCATTCATGTTGTCCAAGAGCGCCTCCGAGATGCCGGATACAGCGACCTGCCGACGCCATTCAAAGTTGCGGGCGTCGAGTTTGCTTTCACCGGTGCTATGCGCGGACGCGACGGTCGGGCGCTGGACCTCGTGCTTCTGGTCGACACGACAACTGGAGACTATGGCGACCGCGACGGCGACCGTGTTCGCCAACGCTTGGAAGCCTTGAGCCGAGCGCTCGACGTCACCGGCTCGCGCTATGTCGTGACCGCGATTCTCGCTGGCGCTTTATTGGCGGAAGGGATCGAGGCTCTGTCGGAGACATGCCGAGTGCTCCAGGTCGAAGGCATTAGCCTCGACGATAAAGGAAAGCCTTCAGACGACGATGCCAAACGCCAACTCGATGATCGAATCCGAGTGCTTCTTCCCCTTACTCTGCCCCTCCCCATGGTTGAAGCTCAGAACGGCAGCGGCCCCGCTATGGATCAGCTCGTGCGTGCGCTTCCGGCAGACTCCGACACCTCCCTCCTTGATGCATTGATTAACGCATCCAGTGGAGGGGAGCAGGCAGTGACCGATGCGGTTGCGCTGGCAATTAACAGTGCGTTTCAGCCCGAACCGGAAGAGGACCAATCGTGAGCGACCTCGTCCTTAGAAGCCTCGATATCAGCAACTTCCGCAGCATTCGGGGGAAAATCCATGCGCCACTCGACGCCAAGGTGGTTCTCGTCCATGGCGAAAATGGCGCGGGAAAGACGAGCCTTCTGTCAGCCATTGAATTAGCACTTACCGGAATGGTTCAGTCGCTGGAGCGTGCGGACCCTGGATATGAGAAGCAGTTGCTGCATCGTTCGGCGTCCGAAGGCCGCGTCTTACTCAAGGCTTTGGCGGGCACCACAGAACAGAACTTCAGCGTAATACTAAGTGGAACTGGTCCGCGGTCGGTGAGCGCGCTTGACGAGCAGCGAGCCGCCTTTTTCCGGGAGCGGGTATTTTTGCCGCAAGCCCTGCTCGGCCAGTTGCTGCAGATCTATCAGGATGCAGGCAACGATGCGGAATCGCCTCTGGCGCAGTTCGTGACCAAACTGCTCGGCCTTGATCGGCTGGACGCTCTGGAGGCTGGGCTGAAACCTCTGGCGGATGTGCGTAACGTCCGCAAGATCATTGATGGCTGGGCGGGAGCCGAGAACGAACAATTTCGGCTGGACCGACTTCTCACCGATGAACGCACAATGCGCGAGGAGTTAAGCGAGCAAATCCAGAACACGATGGGCGACCTTACGGCGCTCTGCTCCGCGCTTCAGCTTCCAACTGAGGTGCGGGAGGATACGCTAGCCAACGTGGCGGCCGCTCTTTCGGAAAGCAGTGATATTGACGCGTTCGCACGCCTGACTGATCAGCAGCGGAGACTCGCCTCGATCCGACGCGAAATCGACGCGGCACAAAGCGCGACTCTGTCCAGTGCCGTTGTCACCCCGTCCGGATCGGAGGCTGCCCGCGCAGCGTTTGCACGCTGGGAAGCCGATTACGGCACGCGCATCACCAATGTGCGCGGTCGTATTGAGGCCTTCCTACCCGCTATCGCGTTGCCAAGCGAACCGGAACGGTTTGCTGAGGTGGCGCTAGCAGGCCTGCACACCGAAAAAAAGCAGCTGAGTGATCGCACGTCACAAGCCCGTGCCGACATAACACGGTACGCTCTAGCGCAGGATGAGCGAGATGTTACGCTGCGCCAACGCGATACAATCGATCAAGAACTCGCTCGCTTGCCGAGCAGTGCGGGTAGTCTTGGGGCCGCATTGGCGGAATTGACGTCGTTCATTACTGACGACGTCTGCCCGGTATGCGATCGAGATTTCAGAGAGCGAGGCGAAGGGTCGCTCAGCGACCATGTTCACGACAAGGTAAGAACACTATCCGCTTCGGCGGAGAGGTTACTCACCTTAGGGCGGACCCGTAGTGAGGTTCAGGTTACGGCTGAACGTCTGGCACGTGAGATCGAGACCATTGGATCTCGAAAACTTGACGAAGAAACTTTGGCCAACCTCGATCGGCGAACGGCTTCTACAGATGGGCTCATAACCGAACTTGAAAGCCTGCATGATGCGCTACACGAGGGAGCGCAATTGCGTGCGGCCGATGTAGCCGCGCGACGCGCGGTAAGCGAAGCTCAGTCGCGCAATGTTGCGCTTGCGGCCGCACGTGATACGTTGAGCGACTTTGCCCGTTCGATAGGAACGCCTGGGCTTGAGGAGGATGAATCATTCGAAGCTGCCGTCGTGCGGCTGGAAAGCATATTGGCAGCCGGCGCGACGAACTTTGAACATCGACTTGCCATGCGGCGCAAGGGCGCTGATCACGTCGCCACAATCCGTACGGCAATCTCCCGCCGCGGGGAGGTCGACCAGCGGATTGCGGCAGACCTCGCGTCCTGGCAACACGCGGATCAGGCGTTGTCACGGGCCCAGGTCCTCCGCGATCAGGGCAACGCAATTCGGAGCGCCGTCGACACAGTGCGCTCTGCCATAATTCGACGCGAGTTTAACGACCGGCTCAATCGCGTGTGGCGTGACCTATTTGTGCGGCTCGCGCCGGGAGAGCCCTTCGTTCCCGCATTCAGAATCCCCCAATCGTCTACCCAGAAACTTCAGCCCAAGTTAATCACCGAGCATCGGGACGGCGGCGAGGCTGGCGGAACTCCTGGTGCGATGTTGAGCGCGGGCAATCTCAATACCGGTGCATTGACTCTATTCACGGCACTTCATCTCTCAGTGCCCAAAGAGCTCCCCTGGCTGATCCTCGACGATCCGGTACAATCGATGGATGACGTCCATATCGCTCATTTTGCCGCATTGCTTAGAACACTATCCAAGGAGCATGGACGGCAGGTGATGATTGCTGTGCATGACCGACAACTCTTTGAGTATCTCAAACTCGAGCTCAGCCCTGCGTTTTCGAATGACAGCCTGCTGACCCTTGAACTATCGCGGGGCCCTCGGAGGGACACCGTCTGCATCTCGAAGCGGTTTTCATACAAAGAAGAGACGGTGTTGCTCTCGGCGGCATGACTGGTCGCCACTCTACGTCCACTTTCGCGAACAGTCAGATAATCAATGAACGACATGAATGAAGGCGCATCCCTGCCGAAGTTCGGCGGGCAATTGAACGACAGCTTTTCCAGCTTATGCGGTCAGCAGCGGACAGACAGAAAGCCACCCCATCTCAGTCGTTCGCGTTTATGGGTTCACGGGCTAGTTGGAAATGGTCATCAGCCCAATATCCTCTGGGTCCGGGACAGTAGCGTTGAATATGTCGAGATAACTTTTCCGCTTTCGAGGGGATGTGCCAGAAGCATCAACTTTCTCGTTGACAGCCTTCAATAATCGTTCTGCGCTCGGTTTAAGTTTCGCTTCGACTTCTTCTATCCGATCATCGATATAACCCGGTGGGATTGCTGATTTCTTGTCTATGCCAGTTGATGGCAATTTGACGTTCAGATTGACCGTCCTGGTATTTTCTTGGTTCCCGTCACCAGATTCAGGAATCGACGGGGAGGCGGTTATGCTGGCTTTCGGCCGAGTTTTCTCATCTGACTGAGGACTGTAGGGCAGGGGGCTAATTGTCTGCTCAGCGGCCCGTTGCCCGTCTTGCGCGTATTCGCTCGTGAGTGCTGGAACCGGCCTATGGGGCAAATATTCAATCGTCGGCACATCAGGAACGTGCGATTGCGAATAAGCTTCAGCAGATTTGAAGGGTTGGGTGTTGAAAAATCGCAGCTTGTCGCCATAGATCGGTCGTTGACCTTCGACGAGCAAGATCATCTTACTTTCTGGCATTTGCCGCACTTCTTGCGGCATCATCAAATCGCGTTCCCGGATTTGCTCAACTTTTGTGCGCCGAGGTAAACCGAGAATTTCAATGGTACGGGATTCCGACTTGTAGCGGATGGTTCTTTTTCCGAGTGCCCGGGATGCATATTCCGCTGTCGCCTGGTCGTTGGCACCTAGCACCAGCTGATAACCACAGTTGCCGAGAAGGGAGTGACGCGAAGTCTCGCCATAAATCTCGTCGAGATTCTTGAGATCCTGAATGATGATAGCAAGCTTGATATTATAACCAGCCACATAGGGAAGCTTCGTCATAATCTCATCCATCTTTTTAAGCTGCCGAAATTCATCCAGCAAAAAATAGACAGGAAGCGAATTGGGATCGTGTTCGAGTGTCAGAATATTCGTGACTTGCTGCACGAACAAAGTGAGAAGTGGGCGCAAGATTGTAATGTCGGTAATATTAGGTGCTAAATAAATAGAGATAGGCCGCCGTTTCATGGCGGCGATATCCATGTCGGTTACTTCTGTCGCGGCTACAATACGTTCATTTCGGAAGGGTCTAAGCGCGTTCTGGATATCCAGCAGCGCGGATGCCGCCGCCCGCTCTGACAATGCAAGAAATGCGTTAAAGCTTTCGACCGTATATTTTGAAAGGTTCGGCTCTTTTTCCTTGATGAACTTGATCTGCGCCTGAAGATCAACGCCACTGTTCACGAAGGAAACGACTTCGCCGAGGTTGCGCCGTCCGTGATAATAGGGGCTCTCCAGAACATAGCTTATAATTCCGGCTACGACCTGTTGAGCCAAGCCCTGCCAAACTGAGTTTTCAGAGCCAACATTTTCGGGAACCAGAATGCTGGCGATATTCTGAATATCCGTTGTGCGATTGCCGCGCTCGGGTCGCACAAAATCTAGAGGATTATAACGATTTGTCCTCTCCGAGCCGGGAGCAAAGAGGAAGACCTGACTGCCATTCTTCTTGCGATATCCGGCTGTCGCCTTGAAAATTTCGCCCTTCAAGTCGGATACGATCATTGAACCTTCATGCATGAGGGCGTTTGGAATGACATAGCCCGCTCCCTTACCCGATCGTGTAGGACCGATAATCAGATGATGGCGACTGTCTGCCGCTCGCAGCACATTGCGGCCGAACCGCCCGAATATGTGCCCTGTCTTTCGGAACCACTTGCCGCGACGAAGGCCCATGACGTCCTGAAAAGCAGCATCCCCTAAGGGATTTTCGTGAGCCTTAAGACCGAGATGGCCCGCAAATACGGCGGCGGCGATGGCAGGTAAAAAGGCACCGATGGCAACTCGTTGCAGAGTTGAGTTGGACGCGTAGGCCCAGACTTGCTGAAGCGGCGCAAAAGGATTTTCGGTGATGGTGATATTCAAAATTCGGCTGTCTTTATAGACTACCCCGAGTACGACCCCATAAGCTAAGGTCCAGACAAGGAAGGCTATGCCGGCACAAAATGTCAGATAGACCGCTTTGTAACCCTTGCTCATGGCTCCTCATTTCGTGCAAAAAATATCTCCGATACGCCACGTTTTCCGCCGTCGCGACGCAACTGGATGACGATGGGGATGACCATCCGGATATACGACATGAGATCATGCTTCGAGTATCCGCCAGATAGCCCCGCTTGTTGCATCATCATGGCGAGCTGTTCATAGGCACCTTGCGGCGTATCGGCATGAATCGTCGACATAGAACCCGGATGACCAGTATTAATGGCGCGAAGAAATGCAAAAGCTTCAGCGCCGCGTATCTCGCCAACGAATAGACGATCAGGCCGCATACGAAGCGATGATTCAAGCAAGTGCTGAATTGTGACGTCAGCGGTGCCCTGCCCGCCTTTCGAAGCTACCAGATGAACGCGGTTTTCTTGGATGGGAAACAGTTCGCGGGTGTCTTCCAGCGTGATAATCCGTTCCTTCGGATGGACCGATTTCAGGCAGGCATTCAGAAAGGTTGTCTTCCCCGATGATGTGCCGCCGCTGATCAGCATCGACACTCGTTGCGTGATTGCTGTGTTGATGAAATCGAAAATTCTGTTCTGCTTCAGATATTCGATGAGCACACGATCAATGTCGCTCAGTCCGCCAACAGCAACAGAAACTTTATCCAGTGAACCGCTATCTCTGTATTCCTCCAAGCTAAAATTGCTAAAGACCTGCTTGCGGATCGATATGGATCCGCCCTCCGGTGAAGCGGGTGGAAGAACGATCTGAATACGCTCACCAGTTGGTAACGCAGCGCTTAAGATGGGCGCGGATTTACTGATGAACTGGTCGGTTGCTCCGGCGACGCGTTCACCGATATTCTGAATCTCAACTGCTGAGAGTGCATGAACCTCATGTAACTCCATATGATCAGCACCAAGTCGCTCAACATAGACATGACCTGGTTTATTGACCGAGATTTCAACGACCTTTGGATCGTTGAGAAATGGCCGCAGTGGCTCAAGTGCCCGATCCAGAAAGTAATATCTGCTTTGTATGGTCGTTGTCGCTCTACTTATCCCTGCGTTCACGTTGAATTTCCTTCATCGCCTCTGTTACGGGATCGTCGTACAGCTCTGAGAAATCGAGGTACTGACGCACGAATATGAAAATGCGTTCGCCTTGATGGACGCTGATTGTCGGTTTGATGCGCAAGTTCTCGCTCAGAGCGGTATTTGCCATTTGAGAGAAAGTGTCGGCGATCGTCTGGCGGGCTAGTTCTTCTCCGCGTTTCGCATCATCATTGTTACGACCGAAGGCTTCACCGCTACCAAAACCTGTCAGATAGCTTGCACCGGCGCCGACTACGGACAACATGATGGAGGCACCGAACCGTTCACGCCATTTTTTATCGACGATGCCGGTGAGACCCGAACGACCCAAGCTGTCAGTTCCAACGGAGTTCAGGCGCACGCTTACACCATCATCACGCAGTAAGCGGGTCCAGACAACAAAAACGCGGGTCTGGCCTGTCATTACGTCGCTTTGATATTCACCTATGAGTCGAGTGCCGGTCGGAATCAAAATGCGACGACCATCAAAACTGTAGACGTCCTCTGACGTAATGGCGCGAACCTGGCCTGGCAGATCGCTTACAATCGAGGTTTCGAGAATACCGGGTATCATCGTTCCTTCCGGCACAACCGCGTCGATACGCTTGATTTTCGTAGCCTTGGCATTTCGGTCGGCCATTGCCGAGGCCGTCGCCAGAAACTTGCTGTTTCTGTCTTCACCAGCAACAGTCGGTGTTCCCTCGCCACTATCGCCACCAAGACCGCCATTCGCTCCGCCAGATCTCGCTTGATCCATCTGAATCAGCTTCGATTTGAACCGGTCTGGAAATTCTTCAACAATTTCCGGCGCGGATGCCTGAGCGGGTTCGTTCACAGCGACCGTCGGGGGAGGAGGGGGAGGAACATTAAATGTCGTGGTGTCGACTTGCTCCGGCTCTGGTGGCGGTGGAGGCGGTGGAATGTTGATGATATTTGGCTCGGGTGCGGCAGGGGGCTGATCCTGATCGCGCACGAAAGACGGCGGTCTGAACGACGTCGTGCTAAACTCCTCGTCACTGCGCACGAGATCGCGCGGCTTCTCCGAGGGCTGTTTGAGAACAAAATAAGCCATAGCTACACCGGCCAGCAGAAATACGGCCATCGCAGCCGTTTGGTTCCGCTTTGCATTCTTGTTGCTGACACCGGAGTCATCAGCCGCCGCCAGTGCTTCCAATTCGGGAGACTGTTTCATCAGTTGCCGCTCCTTCTTCTCTTGGTTGCCGCATGATCAGGTGCGGGACCCATGATGTCAGGATCGGGTGCGCCAAAATCCGGCTTTCTAAGATTGAAGATGCAGATCCACTGATTACCATCGCGGAGGGTGTATTGTCTTGCCGTTCCATCTACGACCAGATATTCGCCTTCCTTGCGGAAGTTTCGCAATGTCTCGGAAAAATCACTGTTTACTGCGAAAATTGCAGGTGTCCGACCGGTGAATTTGAAGAAGGTCTTCTTGCCGTCATCGAAGACCATCGACGGCTTCAGTTTCGTATCTCCGGTAAAGGAATAGTCGATGTTGACATTAGCCTTATCGATCTTGGAAATATTCGGATTGGCAGCACGATATTCGGCCTCTTTGCGCATCGCTGCATTCAGATCCTTTTCAGGATAGATGAAGCGCACGCCAAAGACCTTCTTGCCAGCATCTGGTGCGTAGTCGTGCAGCTCCAGAAAATAGATGCGCTTGGTCGTGACAACGTTCATGTTGGTGACGACATTCTTGGCCGTCGGCTTAACGAAGAGGATGTTTCCTTTTTCGGTTGGAGCAACCTGCCAGCTCTCTGTGTCGCCAAGCGAAATGGTCTCAAACTTTTCATCCTCATCGAAGATGATCATTGTCGATATGCCGTACGTCGCAGAGATTTTGACGACATTGTTGGGCTGATAGACGACACTGGTCACACGTGAATCCAGCGAGCCAGCCCTAGGCGTCTGGGCAGCGTGGGCATGCGAAATGAGGACGGTCGAGAACGCCGCCGCAAGAAGGAAGCGGTTTCTCATCCCTTGCTCCCTTCCGTGACGGTTTCCTGATCCCGCCTGTAATTGTAAACCTGGAAGCCGAGAGGATTTTCAAACCGCCATTCGTTCGTGGCTGGTTCGTCCGTATAGCGATAGCGCACGACTGCAATATAGTGTCTGGTGATCGCATCGGTATCGGACTTTTCAGTCGTTGAAAAACGGACAAGAGCGGTGGAATCGTTGGGGAACGTGACAGACTTCACATCGACAAGCACCCGCTTGTTTTTCCCGTATACCTTGGCCGGGTTCTTCGGGTTGGCAGCGCTGTATTGTTCCTGCAATTCGCGAGCGGCATCACCTGTCGATAACAGTGCTGCCGTGCCGAAGTTTGTATCAATCGCGTAAGGATCGTAGCCTTCACGTGTCCTAATATACCGAACGACGTTGGCTTGGGTAATTGCGCGTGAATCCGTCAGATTTTGCGCTTTTGTCAGCCCGCTTTTGGTTTCGATGTAGCCCGTAGCCTTGTCTACGACGACAATCACAGGCTCGAACGACTTTAACGGAACCAGCATAACGAGCGCGAGCAACGCGAAAAGCGCGACGAGCCCGAATATGATGGTTACGAACCATGCCACGGCCTTTGAACGTTTTGCTTTCCGGACGATTTCGTTCTCCCAACGATCACCGTCCTGAAAATAACTTCTCAATGCAGCTTCTTTGGAATCAGTCATGATCTAGCCCTTTACCTCTTATGAACCTGCAGCATCAGCGAGGCAGGCTGTTGCTGCTTATTCGGTTTTGCATTGCTTCTTTTGCGCCCTGGCTTGTCGGGGAAATCGAACCACCACCGCCGCCACCGCCAAAACGATTGTAAAGCGACCTTCCGCCGCGATAGCTCGCACCGATCCCCTTGAAGCCAGCTCGCGCAATCTGCATTGGAGCGGTGACACCGGTCATGCGAACAAGCCGTGTTGCGGCGGCGCCGATACCAACGGCCAATCCTCCTGCAATGCCCTGAGCGAGGACCTGGATGTTCAAAAGGACAAATGCCCCGGCAAAACAAAGCAGAAGGAAGGCTGAAATATCACTGAGTGTAAGGCGTCGCTCCGTGGCGGCAGCGGATACCTTCGTCAGTTCAGGGTCCATTGCAGCGATAAGGAAGGCGGCGACGACAAATACGAATAACGGGATCAGTGCATATAGAAGAACTTGTTGGAACCACGCCTGCCCGAGACTGCGCGATTGTTCAAACAACATGCAGGCGATGAAGATGGGTGCGGTTCCGATCAGTACCCATAACATCACCTTCGCAAGAACGAGTATTGCGAGAGCAACGGCGATAAAGATTGCCACGCAGGCCATTATGAGAAAGCCGATCATCGACGGCAAAATGGTAAAATAGCCTGACTGCTCAGCAAAGGCCGAAGCTGCCTGATTGGCGGTCTGCCAAATCATGGAAAGACCGTTTGTCGGTTCGGTAATTCCTGTTTTGGTGGCCGTCAAGATAGCGCGACCAACATCTTCAGGAGTATTGTTCAGCCACTTGTAGAAAAAATCGTTGAAGTAACCCCAGTTGCTGATCAATGCCAGAATGAAGACCATGCGGAATACGCGAGTAACAATTTCGGCCACGCTGATACGCGAAGTCCCCATTATTACTTGGATACCGTAATATCCAACATAGGCGACGAACATCACCTTGAGCAGCGGCGTGATTTCAGAGCCGATAATATTGTAAGCCTGCGAAGAAAAATTCTCGCCGGACTTATCAATTCTCTCCAAAAGATCGCTCAAGAAATCATGCATAGCGGCCCCCGACTATTCCGACGCTATCGAATTGATTGCAGCAATGGCGGTCGCTGGATCGCCATTGATAAAGGCCATAGGTCCGCAGTCGTGCCGAATGTCTTCGGCAAAAGACGTGAGATTTGCTGGACGTTTGCACGGAGCAGTCTTTTCCTTGACCGTTCCGCAGCCGGCAACACCGGCTGCGATGGCGGTGAGGATAAAGAACTTCAGGAAGATGTTTGCGATATTAGTTTGCACTGTACGTCAACACCTTCTTGGAATTGGAAATGTCGGTGAGGCGGCGCTGATTATCAGTCTGCAACGACGACACGGCACCGTTCATGACGCCGATCAGTTCATTGATGGTCAGCCCTGCTTGGACTTGCAGCTGCGTGTTCTGGTCGATGGAACCTTTAATGTCCTTTGCCTGACCGATACTCTGCCCGGCCTGTTCAAAAGCGCTTCGGCGCGTCGTTACCGCCTGTTGCGAGCCATTTACGAGTGCGGCGACACCAAGCACAGTGTTGACCATCTGTTCATATGACTTGTCTCCACTGAAGCTGCTATTTGCTTGTCCCGACAAGTTCTTAACGAGCTGAAGCCCGTTGATGAAAGTGGATGCCACTTTGGCGATGTCACCGCCCATGCTACCAAAATTTGGCACTCCGCCGGACATAAGGCTGTCAAAAGAGGGCATTGACGATACGCTGAAGCCATTTCCGACGGCCAGGTTTTGCATCTGGTTGGCATCGCCGCCGCGATCACCGGTAACGGCCTTCAATGTCTCCTCGACCGTTGTCAGGATTTCCTTGTTTGTCCCGAGGATTTTGTCAGTCGTGACGGAGGTTTGTTTTGCCACTTCATAATTGGCAGCATCGATGACCGGGACACCACCTGCATAAGCCGCCGTGGGAGCGAACGATGCCGAAGCTACGGCAATCGCTGACGCCGAAATGATCAGTCGTTTCATAATAATCTCCCTTATTGAGGATCGAGGTTAAGTTTGATGTTCGCCTCGCGTTCACGCTGCTGAACGCAAGCCTTTTCTTCCGGATTCCATTCGAGGCCGGTACGGGGATCACAAACGCCGGTCGTTTCTCGGGGCTTGTCGTCTTTCTTCTTGGACGCAGACGATTGTGATGCGCCAGAAATGCCACTGGCTGAAACTGCATTGCGGCTGTTGAGCAGGTCGGCCATTGAATTGCCGAGGACAATCACCTGGTTGACCATTTCGAGGTTCGCATTTCGCGCGCCGGCGTTGTGATCCCAACTGTCTTGAATTGTGCCGGATTGCATACCGCCGAGCTGCGTGAGCCATGAAGCGACGTTGGCGGTACTTTCCTGGGTTGCCTGCGTCGTTGCCATCGCATTGATGGTCGAATCCCGCATACCGGAATATGCTGTATCGCCACCGCCGTAGTTCATGGGCAGGTCCTTTGATCCGCCGAACGCCGGTGTCCATTTCTGCGTGATATTCCGGACGTACCCCTGCGTTTCCTTAAACGGGGGAATGCCGCCGTATTTTTTAACGTTGCCAGCGCCAGCATTGTACGCTGCAAGAGCGAGGTTGGCGTTGCCGTTGAAGCGCTTGAGCTGCTGTTTGAGATAACGAGCACCACCGCGCAGGTTCTGTTCAATGTTATGGGGATCTACGCCCAACTCTTTAGCGGTATCAGGCATCAACTGAGCCAAACCGATAGCTCCCACGCCCGATTTCGCGCATGGATTAAAGCGGCTTTCCTGATAAACGAGCCCTAGAAACAGATTCTCGTCTACACCCTCTTCGCGCGCCACTCGTTTGACCAACCCGGAAATTTCCTGATTGGCTTTGGCGGCTGCAACGGGATCGTCCTTGCGCCCCGGTCGGTAGACGGCACATGTTACGCTCTTGTTGAGGGAGAACCGGTCTTTATCCGTCTTCTCGATCTCGGACGTTTTTTGATCACGAACCGTTCTTTCGGACAAATTCGACCCGTCAATGACAGGAACGCCACCAGCCAATGCTGACAAAGGCATGGTCGCTGACGCCAAAAATATGCATAGAGCAGTTTTCTTATGCATCATTCCTCTCCCATCCGCAGAATTCAGCCAACCAGTTTTCAGGCTCATCGCCATATCGTTCCCGCAGCGCAGCACATTCTTCGACGGTCTCTTTTCGACCCGACAGCACTTTGACGAGATCAGGCATTTTCGAGAGATCCAGACGGGCAATGACTGAGTCATTCCCGTGCTTGACGAGAAACGTGCGCTTTTCAGGCGGAGTGTTTTTGATGAAATTGAATTCTTTAACCGTCAGGCCAAAGCGTTTGATGTAGCTCTCTTCGTCAGCGCGCGGGTTCGGGAAATGAATATTCGTGGCCGATTGCTCAATAAGGGTGTGAGACGCCTTTGCTTTGGCAATATCCGCTGCCGACTGAGTTCCGAAACCTACAATTCCGTTGAGCTTACGGATGGTTTTCATCTTATCGATGATGAAATGACTGAACGTTTCATCCATAAGCAGCTGCCAGCCTTCGTCCATGAAGAACATGACAGGCTCGCCGTTCAGAAGCTCATCGAGACGGTGATAAAGGTACATCAGTGCGGGGGTTCGGATATCCTCGTTGCCGAGGATGCTGGTCATATCGAAACCGAAGACACTACGCCCGGAGAATGACAGCACATCGTGCTGCGCATTGAACAGCCATGCTTTTTCGCCATCGATCCAAGGACGCAACCTTGACGCCAGGTCGTTCGCATCTGCCCGCGATCTGCCTACCAAGAGGCCCGAAAGGTTTGGTAAGTTGCGCTGAGCTGCCGGCTCTTCCATGATACGGGCAATTGCGCGTTCCAGCGTGTCTGCGTCCTCCTGGCTGAAGTCGCGTTGATCGCTAGATCGCAACATTGATTTCAAAAGGCGAAGCAGAAAATCACGATTGGGGCCGGTGTTTTCCAGCTGAAGCGGATTGAAACCCGTCGGTGTTCCCGGCGAGAGGACTTCGTAAGCTCCCCCCATGGCACGCACGAAAATCTCGGCACCTCTATCCTTGTCAAAGAAGACTGCTTTAGGGGTAGGGCTGATGCGCATCGCCTGCGCCAGCAGGAATGTCAGGGCGACGGTCTTACCGGAGCCAGTCGGGCCAGTGACAAGGAAGTGACCAATATCGCGACGATGAAAGTTGAACCAGTATGGGGTTTGCGAGGTGGTCTCTAGTATCGTGATCGGCAAACCCCAATGAAGATTGTCCGATTGACCGGTCGCGAAATTGTGCATTGATGAAAGGCCGGAGAAATTTGCCGAAGACAGCATGGCCTTTCGCGCACGATAGCTATGGTTGCCGGGCAATTGTGCCCAGAAGGACGCTTCAAGGTTCACGTCCTCGCGCAGCCAGTTGATGTTCATGTCGGTCAGGCAGCTACCAAGCTCGGAAACTGCTCTGCTCAAACCTTCAAGGTCGCGAGACAGGCAAAGCAAAGAGAAGTGGTGAATGCCAAAAACAGCCTCTTGATTCATGAGACTGTTAAGCGCGAAGTCGATATCGCTTTCGACTGCACTTCCGGACTCATCCGACGCGGCAATCTGGCGCTGAAGCCGGGTGATACGCTCCAGCGCAATCGGTTTGTCGGAAATTGTGAAGCTTTGCGTCAGAATGAACTCATGATTCACCTGCAACAGTCCATCCAGCATTCCGGGACCGGTGTATGGCGGATATTCTTTGATAGAGAGCATCGCGCCATAACGATTGTCCTCATCGGTGGCGGCTTGCGTTTGCATCGCTCGCTTACCGAAATGTAGGCGTGACGTTCCGACGTAATTTCGAATGCCCATCCGGGGAAGGCGCATTTTGCGCGGCACGCCGCAGTTTATAATGGTATTTATGAACTCGCATGGTTCGGAATAGGGCTCCCCATCGCAATATGTTATCCCGAGCTCGCGCGCACCATATTTCTGCAGCTCGCGCGCCATGTTGGAAACGAGCTCTTCGAGTTCGGTCACGGTTTCACGCGTTTGCTGATCTCGAACCTCAGCGCCTCCAGAACGTGTGAATGCACGACTTACTATATCGCTGAGGCCGAGTGCGCCACGCATATGAGTTCGCACGATCGAGAAATAAATTTCATTGGCGAACATGCGCTTATGGCGTAACTGGCTCATATAGCGGTTATTCAGCTGTTCGCAGAACGCATCATCGAATGCGCCGCCGATTTCCGAGTCAACCTGTCTGCGTATTACTGTCGACCAGACAGAAAAGCGGCTCGATCCAAGCGCACGAATGATCGTACTCTGAACATTCGAGCGCATATTGAGTTCGGCTTGATCTTCGGTTTGGAAAAAGAGGCCGTCGAGTTTGATGACCGACAAGAGTGCGCCGTTTTCCAAGCCGATCACTGTATCCGACATATGCCTCAGATATGGGATATGCGAAGCCATAGGCCGCTCATTATGAGCGACCTTGCTAAATCCGAGTTCTTCTCTGACGACTTTCAACATTAGCTAAGGTCCGTACGAATTTGTTCCCCAGAAGGACTTGTTGCGTGTGCGAGGCGTTTTGCGCGCGGTGACTTCAAGCACATCGAGAATTTTGTTGTCCCAAGCGCAAAGGGAGAACAGCACCGCATAGCTGATCGGGGCCAGGAGCAGGGTCCAGAACGACTTGCTGACCAGCCATGCTATGATTGTGATGCCGATAACGACGACCACTGCCATATACGGGACACCCCACATGGTGGGAGATCGAGTTAACCCGATTACCAACGGTGTCAGCTGCGGCTTTACATCCTCGTACTCAGCCATCGCTAGTTTCCAACCGTGCTAATCAGCTCGTCGACGATTGATGGAGCACCGAAAACAAGACCGATTCCGAGGATCACACCGCCCGCAAGAAACCAGGACAGTCGGCCAGCAAATGCGAGGAAACCGAGCGCCATAACAGCGATGATCGCAAACAGACGACCAATAGGGCCGCTAATGAAATCAACGATAGCTTGAAATACTGTCTGAACCGGCGCGAAGGCACCATTAACGCCACCTGACTGTGCAAACGCCAAATCCGCCCCGACAATTTGCGCAGCAGCCAGCAAACCAAGGCAGACTGCCAGCTTTGAAGCGCTGATATGCCAAACCTTATTCTGTTCGTTGATCATCCTTCTCTCCTTTAAAAATGCATCACGCCACCAACGAAGGTGCCGGTTTTCTTGACTGCAATGACCCCGGATTGAGTTTCGCTCGCCATGATCGGCGAGGATCTGCGACCGCTCGCAACGAGCTTCTTTTTCGGCGCTGGCATGGTTACGCCAAGCTGGTAATTGACGACTTTTGCGACGTATCCGACGGTTTCCCTGAAAGGTGGAACGCCGCCGTACTCATAGATGCGGCCTTCGCCTGCGTTATAGGCAGCGGCAACAAGCAGGGGGTTTTGGAACTCGTCCAAAAGCACCCGGAGATACTTAACGCCGCCTTCAATATTTGACGCCGGATCACAGACGTCGCGGACGCCGAAGCGCTCAGCGGTTCCCGGCATGAGCTGCATCGGCCCGCGTGCGCCTTTGTCTGAATTGCGGGAACGATCGAACTGGCTTTCTGCCCAGGTGATGGCGGTAGCAAACAGAGCATCGACTTGATGTCGGCGAGCGGCCTGTTCGACCAGTGTTTTGATTTCCTCTGGTGATAGCGGGGACGGGCCGCATTCGGGAGTGGATACAGCGGCCTGCTTAGTAAAACGCAAATCACCTAAACGGGCAGATTCATCCTGAAGAGAGATAGCCGGATTGGTAATACTAGCGAGAGAGCCAGTGGCTATAACGGCGCTGGAGACGTTGCCAATATGGTTATTCGTATTAGTGCCATTGCCGCTTTTATTTTCCGCAGAAACGATGCCATCGGAACCCACGACAAATTCTTTGCTTTTGCTTGTCCAGCGGCGGTTGAATACGGTCAAATCCGAGCGTGATCCGGATGCGTCGTGAGTTGCGGCCTCGGCGTCGCCATCTTGCGCGAAAGGCGCAATTGCGCCTCTTTCTTCTGCGCAAGTGGCGGCAATCCCGAACGGGATGAACAATGTGGCGCTTAACAATAGCGCTTTGATTGAAAGCCTCTCCATTCTAGCCCTTTAGCTCCTGTCGCAGACCTCACATGCGCTGTTGAGGTTGCAGCAAAAACCGATTAAGTTCATAATAGCATGATACCAATTTGGCTAAGTGATACATGCTTTTTCGCAAATCATAAACCCCCTATGAATAGGGATAACGAATAAGCAAGACGGTAAGGGCTAGAAAATGAAGAGAACCATCGCAATCGCAATGAGCAGTTGTATGTTGGCAACAGCCGCAATCGCCGCGCCTGCAATCAACAAGGACTACATCAAGTCGCTGGCATCGCCCGGGAAGACCGTGCTTGTCATTGAGTATTATGACGGCGACGGAAAAGTTACGGCTCGGAAGGGGTTTGCATCCGCCTCGGGCTATAAGGCAACTTCACCGACCGAATTTCGGGTTGATGATAAGACCGTACTTAATCTGTACGGGCTAGAAGCCTGCAAAGGCGAAATGGTCAATCGCAAGGATGATTTTGCTGGTTCTTGCACTGACTACGCCAAGCAGCAGCTGCAGATCATGTTGCAGTCGCCGAAGGTTCTCTTTTGTCGGGCATTTGTTAGTGAAGAGAGCGCACCCAAACAAAATGTGACGTGCTACGGCTATTACAATTACCCCGGGAGCCTGGACACGGTTGATATGCTCGAAGAGCAATTGCTCTCTCTTGGCGCGCTCCGCATTGCGAAATCGAAAGACGGGAAGCTAGAGCGTCCCGATCTGGAGAACGCGCAGAAGATTGGAGAAGACGGCTCCTATGGTATGTGGGCCGATCCGCGGGTGAAGGCCCAATGAAGCCAGCCCTATTATCGCTCTGCATGGTCCTTTTATCGACGACGGCTTTTGCAGCCCCGGAGGGATATTTCGACCTCCAGCCGGGCGTTACTTTGGAAACTGGCGATACGTGGGTCTCAGAAGGCCAGCGCTATCGCCTCTATGGTGTTCAGTCATGCCTTCGAGGAACTGCTTTCACTGATACGACCGGAAACAAGAAGGACTGCGGTGAGGCGTCGCTTGCCGTATTCGCCGCTTATATCAAAGACACCAAACCCGTGTGCGCTCCCGTAGCGCAAACTGCCGATACTTCTTATGTCATTTGCTATGCCACAATCGGCGGAAATCGCCTCGATTTAGCGACGGTATTGATTACGAGCGGCTATGCCTTTGCCGCGCTGAAGGCTGACGGGCTTCCCTACTATCCAGCATACGCAGTGGCCGAACAGGAAGCTCGTGAGAAGCGGGCAGGCCTCTGGCAATTCGAAGACGTTCAGCATCCTGCCATCCTGTTGAGCAAATCGGCAAACGAACGGACGAGGAATGCCCAACAATGAAATATCTGATCGTAGCAATGTCATTTGCCCTCGCATCGACACCAGCATTCGCAGCTGACTCTCTTCAAAGCGCGCCAGCTGTCAGCTTACTGGTTCAACCTGGCCAGCCGGCACCGCTTCCAATCTTCAAGGGTCGTGTCGCGGTTATTGATGGTCGGACCCTCTGGTTTCCCGCTTATGCCCAACGAGTTCGGCTCGCGGATATTGACGCGTGCGAATTGCCTCAATGGGCGCTGGATCCGAAATGGACGAACAGAGACGTCACGAAAGCACCGCCGCCTGTACCCTGTGGCCCCTTTGCCAAAGCTTGGCTCAAAAGAACGATCGGGGCGTCTGCCGTCTCCTGCGGTGTCGTCGGCTATGATGCTGAAGGCATGGCACGAGCAAGATGCACATCACGGGGACGCGACCTAGCTCTCGAAATGCTTCGCGTGGGTTGGGCGAGGGTGGATTCACCCTACCTCAACCACCCTCAATATCTCAGCTATCAGCGTGCCGCCATGTCGGCGCGATATGGCATGTGGGGAACTTACGTTCTGGATATGAACGAGTGGCGGCGTAAGGCAGTCGACAAAACGCTCGATCGTCAGCCAATCGCGGATTTCAACCTGCTCGTAGAGCGCAAAAGCGAGATCTCTCCCCCGTTTGCCGACGCGCGCAGAAAACCAAGAAGGACAGACCGATAGTTGGCGGAGATCGCTCATATTGCGCTCAATTTCGCGCGCGATCCCATGGCCTGCTTGTTGTTGGCCATCTTGCTATCGTTTTTGCTTATCATCCCGTCGTCGAAAATCTGGTGGGTCCACGGCATAATCGCGGCCCTTTTCCTCACCATATCGCTGTTTTTCCACGAACAACGGCAAATGTCGTTCGATGCGTTCTTGATCGGCGTCTTTGCCTATCCAGCGGTATGCCGCGACATACCAAATCAGCTCTTGGTCTATCGAATTGGAATTTACTGGTTTTCTGCGTTCACACTTATCGCCCTATGCAGCTACGCGGCCGGAGATCTCATCACACGGTCCCCTTTTCACGCCCGAGACATGTTGCCTACCGGGTTGGTTTCAACCGCTACAATATGAGGATGACCTGAAATGAAGCAGCTTCTGTTTGCACTCGCTGGCCTTGGCACTATCGCCGGGACGCCATCCGCTGCAATTGCGCAAGACACGGGAGGCACGCCATCTTGGGGTTGCCAGGTTCTTTTGTGCGCAGCATCCTCAAACCCTTCGTGGCATGGCGTCCCTTATTGTGTCCCGCCAATGACCAAACTGATCAAGGCCATGGCAAAACCGGGTTTCTCATGGCCCATTTGCCACGAGGCAAAGTCTGGCAAACCCGGATATCAGCCTTACGAGGATTGTCCATCTGGTTTCAAGGAAGCCAGCAATATGAGTGATCGCGGCGCAATGCTGTCGAACCGCTGCGAAAAGACAATCAACACCTGCACCAACAAGATCAGGGAACAGAACAAAGAACTTCAGCAATACAAGGATGTTCAATATCGAGACATTGGTAACTCGGATCGCGGAAATAGTTGTCGAAAGGTCGTCTCCATTGCTCGGCCTATGCGAAAAGACCCTTACTTTATTGACATTCCCGATTATCAAGGTCTTAAGGGGCGCTATTGGTTCAACCTGAAACTTTAAGGAGCTCTAATGAATCAGAACGCACTTCTCGCACTGGCTGCTAGTGCCGGCATCGCAGTCGGTGCGGGCGGTACTTGGTTCGCAGTCTCCAACTCTACGAGCAACGCAAAAGCACTGGCCAAGGCCGACATAGTTGCGGCCATCAACGCCGACCCGACACTTTGTCCCGTTCCAGATGAGCCAGCGTCGAGCGCTAAACTCGATGTACCAACTCAAGCTGAAGCACTGATTGCCGTAAGGAAACTGGAAGAGAAAAATCCGCTTTTGTGGGATAGGAGTGAACTTGAAAAGCTTTCCGTCTCACTAGCGAATTGTTGGCCTGTTGACGGTGCCAACGGCGTAGTCGAGTGCGTTACCAACGTCAAAAAAAATCCGTCAGCGCAAGCTATTGCGAGGACGGTTGGATTTGCCAAGGATCAATCATCTGGCGAATGGATTGCGACAGACCGCAAATAAATGAAGCCCGCGAGCGGGCTTCCATCACAGTTAGATATTTTCGACACTCTTCAAAACTGTGGCCACTTCGTTTTTCGCGAGGGTTAGCCGTCCTGAGATAATTGAGGCTGCGAGATAGACCAGTTTGCCGATTGCGTCATCTACATCTTGCGGCTCATAATCAACGACCCGGCGCGGGTCGTCAGCCAAAGACGATAGTTCCAGCAGCCGTTTCGTCGGGCCAGCGTTACATTCTGGAACGCCGCCGCTTTCGTTCTCCCAACTTATCGCATTCCCAATTGCATCCATAATGGCCTCCGAAAGTCATTTTCAGAAGATGGGTTAAGCTCATAAGTGCAATTCTCAAAACTGACGCATAGTTGATAGCAGCAAGAAGCATACTCATTAGAAGATCGGGTACTTCTTACTGTACGATGCTCAGTTTCTTACCTCTATGCACCAAATTCTGACGAAACAGCCATCCCAAAATCTAAATGATAAAAACGTTGATTAAGGTATCTTGCACGCTAGGATACGAAACGAAGCGAAACGCAACGAAATTTGAGCCGGTAAGAGATTGATAAAAAACGGAAAGTTTTTTTTCGTTCCACCGAAAGACGGGAGCGATTTCAAGGAATTGTTCAAGCGTATCGCCGCTGAGGGCGCAGGTCGCCCGCTCGGCAGCGACGGCGCTCGCACTGGTCCCTGGACGCCGGAGCTACTTGCGGAGGCCATAACGCTTGTCGATCCCAAGCGCGTCGGCGTTGATCTACGGACTGTACAGCTCTGGTTTCAGGAGAATGAGAAAGGCATAAGCACTACCAACATCGGTTTGCTGGCGAGAGTTCTAAGCTGCGGTGACTCGGCTGCCAGAAGTGAATGGATTATGGAGCTTAGCGCGGCTCAGTCCCGGTTGGTGGCGAAAAGACGCGAGATGAAGAGGGCCGAAAGTGTTGGGCCATCGGAGCCAGACCGGGGTGCAGCTCGAATAGCAAGATCGGATTCCGTACGCGATGACGATGGCAGGCGATGGAACCTAGCCAGACAGTCTGAGAAGCTTTTCAGCGAAGGTTCTCCCCTGAATCTGTCTGCTTCTGTTTTTGCCGGAATGTCCGCCCTTGGATTCCTTTCGTTCATCATAGGCATTCACAACGTTAAGTTCACCCGATCCGATGGCGTCATCAAGCAGGTCGGCTTCCTTTGGGCGGCGAACTGGACATTAGTGTTCATGGTATTCCTCCCGCTCTTCCTTGCCTTTGTTTTTGAACTGGTGAATTCGTGGAAGCACGAAAAACGGAGGGGGCTTGTCGATGGCGCAATCGAGGACAGCGACAGCGCATGGAAGCGAATTATTGATGCTTCATCCGGTTCATTCTGGGCAGTGTTCCTAATATGCTTATTATTTGCGGGTGTTTTCCAGTGGATTGGCGTCTGTTTGATGCCTCTCATCAAAGGCGGAGGTAATTACGCGATCGATTGGGGCACAGTCGCGATAGTCCGGCCTGAAATCGTAACGATACCTGTTGCGATCTTTTTCACGGCGCTCGCCTACCTCTATATGTGCCTATCGTTTTATCTTTTTTTCGCCGGTCTTATTCTGCTTTATTCTGTGATCAATGACTTTTGGAAAATCCGCAGCGCGGCAAAATCACGGATCCTCTTGGACGCGGGCGATCTAAGCGATACCGGGTTTTGGGTTATGCTGTGGGTTTTCCGCTGCACACTCTTAGGTATGCTGATCGCTACCGTCATGAAGCTGCAAAGCTCTTATCTGGCGTCAAATGACCCAAGCATCGTTGCATGGGTGATTAGCGACCTTTCATCGATCCTATTCGATCGTACAGACGTGCACAGTCGCATTAGCTATCGGATGCCGACACACTTCAGCAGCCTGCTCATCGCAATATCAACCTGTTTTGTTTTTCTATATGGTGTGATCCGCGCTGGATCGGGAAGTCGTTATAAAGTCGCTCTCTGGAAAATGACCGCAGTTGTGGCGCTGCTTTTCGCAAGCTATTTGTCTATCGACGCGTTTTCCGGCTTTACGGTCCTGATGTTTGCCGGGCTCCTAATCGCTATTTACTGCTTATTTGATCCGGCCTTCGGGCGCGGGCGTGCGAGTGAGGTTAGCAATCAAAGTGTTTCATAGTTGGCTTGATCAATGGGATGAGAAACGGGCACGACGCGGAGAAGATGCTAAAAAAGCAACGATCGTCAGTCTTGATGCAGAACGCGCGTTTCCGGGCGCTGCGAATGTTTCCAACATCGAAGAATTCTGCAAGCTCGGGGTGCAGGCAACTGCCACGCCATCGTACTTCAGAGCGCCACTCGGCGACGACAACGATTTTGAGCGGGCAGGGGATTTCCTCAAATTTCCATCTGATATTTCGACAGACATTGAGGAAAATAACCTGGTCTGGTCGAAGATCACCGATAGCGGCTCGCGCGACAAGGCACTGGTAATCTTTCATCATTGGAACGCACGATCCCGCAACCGACAGATAGCGGGTTATTTGTCCAAAAGGGGCATCACAGTCGTTGAGATTGCTATGCCGTATCATTTTGAAAGGAGCCGTCCGGGGGCCGACTACGCTGATTATATGCTAAGCGCAAATCTTGGCCGAACGATCCAGTCACTACGGCAGGCCGTGTGGGATGGACAGAAGCTCATTCGTTGGCTGAAAAGCGAAGGATATCGAGAAATCTCCGTACTCGGAATGAGCCTCGGTTCATGGGTCGCAGGACTGGTCGCCGCTCATGATACCAACGTTAGGAAAGCCTCGCTGTTTCTCACAGGTGGCAGTCTGGCCGAAATGGTCTGGACCGGGCGAGCAACGCGAGCAATACGCGAGAGCTTTGAACCCACGATAAACCTTTCTCAACTGCACAGGGCTTGGGCACCGCTTGATCTGGGGAACTACGCTTACAGTCTCGCCCGTCCTGATCTGGATATTCAGATCGTTTTGGGAAAAAGAGACAAGGTTGTATTGCCAGAAGTGTCAATTGCTCTGTTGGAAAGTCTGAATAATGCTGGCGTAAACCCGGATGTTCTGCAATTAAACTGTGGTCACTATTCACTGGCAATTCCGCCGTACATAATTTTCGCCGGAATTAATTTAAAACGGTTTCTGTCGAAGTCTGACAGTTCAGATCGTCAAACATGAACTATCAATTGTGAATATCCATCATCAGGTGCAGGGGTTTGTCCTAATCAAGGGGATCAATTTCACCATTCTCGGAGGGGAATTAATGGTCAAACTGCCTTTGAAGGCCCTGCTTTGTACGAGCTGCGTTGTATTGGGAACGGCCAGTCATGGTTCTGCCGGCGGACTGGAACGTGGCGGCTATAACATAGACCTTCTGTTTGATCCGGATCGGTTCGCCACGGAGGCGACCTCCATCTATGTCATGCCAAACAGGAAGCTAAATAACGTCAGAGATAGCAGTCCGTGGGACGGACCAGTTGGTGGGGGACGAACCGACGGTGTTAAGGAATCTGAGGCTTATTGGTTCCGCGGATCGGTCTCAAGTTCGGTATCATCGATTCCCTTGATTGCCTTCTCGACTATTCGCAGCCATGGGGCGCACATACAAATCCCGGTCGAAACTGGGCTGGCGCCAACGACAACACCGAAACCAAAATGAATAGCGATGGCTATTCCGGAACCTGTTCTTATAAATTCGACGTCAGCGAGAAGGGCCAGTTTCGGCTCATCGGTGGTGTGTTTTACCAATCCATGGACGGCTTCAAAGAACAGCTGGTCGCGCCTATCCCGGCTAACCCGTTTGGCTGGAACGGTCTCGGTCGATTAACGCTGGAAGCAGACGGATGGGGATGGCGCAGTGGCTTCGCCTACGAGGTTCCGGAATACGCATTTCGTGCCAGCTTGGTTTATAATTCCGAGGTTAAACTTGACGAGTTCACCGGTAAGCTCGATCTCACAGGTCTCCCACCTGGCGCTGGCGGAAATCCGCTTGCAGGAGGATCATGGGATGTAAACGGGTCCGCCAAGCTGCCACAATCCCTTGAATTGAAAATGCAGTCGGGAATTGCGCCGGATTGGCTTGCCTTCGGGTCGTTAAAGTGGACCGACTGGAGCGTTCTGCAGGATATTCCATGAGCTTCGATTTGGTGGATTGATAGGGGTGCTTACCGGCGGTGAAGTCTCGAATGAGGTCGTCAACCCTGCAACAGGCCGTCCTTATCTGGACGCGTCCTATGACTTCGATGATGATATCGTTTCTGCATTGACCTTCTCATTGAAGGTCAAAATATAATCTGGCAAAGCCCGCAATTGAGCGGGCTTCTTGCCCATCTCAGTCCAAATTCTCGACACTCCTCAGCACCTTTCTCATCTCGTCCTTTGCCAGCGTTGATCGACCAGAAATCAGAAAAGCCGCGATATAGACCAGCTTATCGATAGCGTCAGCGACATTTCCCGGTCTGTAGTCTATTACCACGCGCCGCGCGTTCGTCTCGGCGGCCGCCAGTTCCAGAAGCCGTTTTGCGTGATCGGCATCGAAAAGGTCATCCGAGTTCTCGCCAACGCCCCGCTGATCCGTTCTCTTACCAAAAGCCTGCATGTGAGCATCCGTCACAACGACGAGCCTGACAGGCATTTCCTCGCCTCTTTTTACCATTTCGCTCTCCATTTTCCCTTTTCCCGCGAAGCGGTCTTGCTCTTGCCCATGGGGCAGGAGCCCCGCTCCTGCTCCTGCGGCGTCGCAAGTCAGACCGGGAGAGAGGGGGCAAGCAGCGGCGAAGAGCGGGCAAGGCCCCCGCCCTGCCTGATGGTGCGCAACGCGGTTGCACCTGGAATGGTGCGACCGACTTGCTGCATCGAAAGGTCGAGGCGATGCTTGTGGGGAGAGAGGGCAGAGCCCTTTCTTCCCTTTAAAAACAATGAGCTCGTTGGCGCTCTTGCGCCGCCAATGCCGAACATTAAACTGGCGTCCGAATTGAGGTTCGGTGGAACCAACTCGATAGGAGGCGAAATTCAGATGACGGGTGACAGAAGTGCTTTTGTGATTAGGCAGATTGTCGAACTGCCCGCCCAATTGGATCAATTGCAGCAAGAGGCCGAAGCAGAAGGCCGCAATATGATTTCCATGCTTCGTGACGAATGGCGCAGCGGGGCCAATCGCTTTGACCGCCCCGGCGAAATTCTAGCTCTCGGAACTGTCGATGGTGAGATCGCCGGTATTGGCGGTACAACACAGGATTTCATGGATAGCAACTGGCTACGTATGCGGCGGTTCTACGTTCGACCGGCTTTCCGGAGGCGCGGGGTTGATCGACAGATTGCATTGTTTGTACTTAACCATGCGATGACATTTGATCGCCCGATCGTGCTCTACTCAGCGGGCTCTGATGCGGAATTGTTCTGGCCGACGATTGGTTTTATCCCAATCGAGCGCGAAAACACGACTCATATCTTTCCTGGCAAACAATGACTGGATTGAGAGTAAGTGGACTGCGCTCGAGATCCGTTCTGCCGCACAATTACTGACTATCTGGCCGACTGCATACAATGTTTTAGCAAGTTAGGGATGCGACGTTTTTAGCAAGATAGAAATGCGACAGGTGCTGACGTTCAGCCCCCATTCCGAGAGGCTGGTCAGGGTTGCAAGCGAGGAATGGGGGCGGGTGAATATCCACCTCTTCGGCTTTAGCTTTGAGAGTGCCAAATGTCATTAAAGATGGGCATTTCACTCGGCTGCAGCCAACCGGGCTAATGCTTTTTCCCGACGTGCAGTAACTTCAGGATCGTTCATGTAAGCGGTGCGCGATTTGCGCTCACGCTTCTGATAACCGTTGGCTGTGCTGCCGTCGCGAACACCAAACATGTGGTTCGTCTGCCCCGTTCTGCGTGGTCCACTCTTACTGCGTTGCAATTCCCGACCTGCCTGCATCTCGGCCACAATCGATAGCATGTCATCCAATCGCTTGTTCTCGACAACAGGCGACCGGTGAACAGAACGAAGCTTGTCGAAGGTTGTATAGGGCAGGGTGTCCGTTCCATGCATGATCTCCAGACGGCCATCCGGATAATCGCAGACAATCACCTTCTGTCGGGCCAGCCGCTTTGCAAGCTCCGTCGGCTCCAGGATGAACAGCACCTTGTCGTAACGCAGCGTCAGTGTTTGCGAAAGTGTCCGTACTTCCTTCCGGCACATCGCGCTGTCGATGTTCTCATGCCCGGCCAGCGGTCGATGCATATCCTTCGGATTGCGCGGCTCCTTGCCAAACCGGGCATTGAAGTCTGCAATATATTCCGGCGCATAAGCATTTGCTGCTTCGATTGTATCAATGCCGCGCAGTCGCAATTCCTTCACCAGGCGATCCTGCAAAGTCCTGTTGGCCCGCTCGACACGGCCTTTGGCCTGCGGAGTATTGGCACAGATAATATCGATGTTGAGCTCATAAAGTGCCCGACCAAACTGTGTCAGGCCGCTTGTTCGATCTTTCTCTGAACCATGTGTGGAGCGAAACACACCATGCTTGTCGCTGTAAAAGGCCAGCGGCTTGCCCCATTCCTGCAAGTAGGCCTTCGTCGCATGAAAATAATCGAATGTATTCTCTGATCCGGCAAAACGCAGATGCAGAAGCTTGCCGGTGGCATCGTCAATATAAACGAGGAGGGCGCATTTGGGACCCCGCTCCTCAAACCACCAGTGATGCGACCCGTCGATCTGCACCAGTTCACCGAAACAATCCCGCCGGCCGCGCGGCTGATGCAGTTGTCGCTTGCGTTCACGACGCGACGTCCACAACCCAGCCACCGTCATCCATTGCCGCAGCGTCTCCTTGCTGACCGAAAGCTGGTGTCGTTCGGCAAGCTTCTCACAGGCCAGTGTCGGACCGAAATCCCGATAATAACCCCGCACCAAATCCAGAACACCATTGCGGAAATCTTCGCTGTAACGATGATTGCTCAGGCGACCGCGTCTTCCCGAAACCAGTCCAGCACTCCCAAGTTTATCGTAAGCCTGTAAAAGACGATGAATCTGGCTGCGGCTGAGATCGAGCAATGCGGTGGCCTGTATAACGGTCAGGCGGCGATCCCGTATCTTCTGAATGACTTCCAATCGATTGAGTTCTCTCTGCGACATAGTAATCAAACAAGACATGGCAACTCTCTAAACTGATACACATCAATAGAGAGCCAGTCTTCCTTTCCTCGTTCGATCTGAACAGAGCACGCGACCTAAAAATGTCGCATCTCTATCTTGCCCATCTGTCGCATCTGTATATTGCTGTTATATACAAAAATCGCATAATACGCATTATGGAACTATGTTGTTGATATTGCTATATAATACATGATCGGCTTGCTAAAGTCCATTCGTAAACCGCAAGTCGCATTTTGCATCCATCCACGCCAATCACCATGAATGATACGACTTTTCGGTTTGATAAACTTGATAACCGAGCCATAGCGCCCCGCCAGTGGCGATGAGCAGGCCGAGGAAGAAACGCCCTACAATTGCGCCCACGACGAATTGCAACAGGAACATGAGGAAGCCGATAAATAAAGCCGTTTTCAGTGGAGAGCTCATTTTCCGCCCCACTTCATCTGAACGATAATGGATGCTGTTTTTCCGCTCTGTGGCTTCGCCACGGTCAGGAAATTCGGTCCGGTTTGGGGGTAAGGATGGTACTTATCGTCGCTCATTTTCCAGTCCCGGATAAGGAATCGACAAAAAGACGTCGTTGATGGAATCCTGGCAATCGGGATGCTGTTTCTTTAGAGCGATCAGGCATTGCCGGTAATAATCCTGATTGGATTTCAGAAGCCGAACCTCCTCTTCCAGATCGCCAATCCGCTCAAACATCGCTCGCGTCGCCGGCGACAGGTCTCGCGCATCACCAGTCCTGTAATCCCAAAGCGTCATCAAACGCCCGTTTTCGACGATAGCAACGACGAGCTGCGCTGTCTCCGGATAATAGCGCGGCAAAGCCGCGGCCTTCAGAGCCGTTCCAGAAAGGCCACCTTCACAATATTCGCCACCTAGCAGCCGCGGATTGTCGCCGCTATGCTCTGCCATGGCGACATACACGCCATCCTCTGGATATCCGACCAGGCCTGTCGCCTCTTCATCAGTCAAAATGCGCACGATCCAGCTCCTATTGAATCATGTGCTTGAGGACTGTTGCCCACTTGGCTTTGGATGCATCATCACCTTCAAACCACGCATCCATACCGAACCAAGCGGCCATGATGCTTGCCTTGTCGCCGTAGTAAGCACGGCAATCCTCTATGATCAGATTTGTGTCTGCCGTTCGGAACGAACAGACATCCTCAATCATGCTGCGCGCATCCTGCAGCGTCTGGCCCGGCAAAAGCACAGGTATCGCGTCCATCTTTCTTCCTCCTCAAAAAAAGGGACAATCAGGATGCGGCGAACGCCGCATCCTGATTGCCGCTTTCGTCAATGCTGTCAGGCTTGGTCTTCAAATGCTGGATGAAATTAGAGATCGCCGCAAGCGTAGGAGCGTCGAGCGTCCGCAGCTTGTCGAAAATCGATTTCGTCATTTCTGCTTCTTTATTTGTGGATCGTCGACCTGTTCAAGCCCAAGAATATCAATCCATTCTTCTAACGAACGTCCCTTCATATCTCCTGTCAAACGTTGTTTCATTCCTTTTATGGGAAAATCGATGTAGCCGATTTGGCTAGCTGAATGCGGTGAAAAATAGAGTTATGATTGAATGGACTGGGCACGTAGCTGCGCGCCGGCGCTCTATGCTTTCGGCACGGAACCTGGCATTATGCCGGTTTCTGCCCATGCGGGTGACGATCGCACTCGTGCAAGGCGCATAGCGGCTCAAAGAAATTTCAATTACCGAATTGGCTATCTCTTGTTTACACGACCCGACGACTTCAGCATAGTGCGTCAATCCGGCGACAACCGGAATAGGTGCTGACGTCTTGCTAGCCCTTGGCGTCAATCACCTGGGAGCCGTCCTGCGTGCAAACAGGTCGGCTCCCTCCCTCGTTGACAATCAGATGATGAATGGCGACCGCAACGGCGGTCATCTTTAGTTTCACTAGTGAGGGAGAAAGAGCGCTGCCCTCTCCCCCTCGCAAGAAAAAAACGGTCTCCCCGTCCTTCCTCGCATCGTCCCTTTGGTCCTCAGCTCGTGCAGGATCGATACGGATCCGCATACGCGGATCTGCACCGACCCTCCGGCTACGCCTCGGGCGGGCGAACCCCCTCCGTTTTTTTTCCTTGCTACCCCCTCTCCCGCTGTTCCGCACGAGCTCGGGAGCAGGAGTGGGGCTCCTGCCCGATGGGCAAGAGCAAGACCGCTTCGCGGGAAAATGGAGAAGATCATGATCAATAAGAACAAGCCAACAACCATCATTATCGCGTTGAACAAGCTGGATCGTGACCCGAAGAACGTGCGCAAAACCTACCGCAAGGAAGGTATTGAAGAACTGGCGGCAAATTTGCGTAGCGACGGTTATCAACCGTTGCAAAATCTGGTCGTGCGCGAGGGCGATAGGAAAGGCCATTATTTCGTGACGGCTGGTGAACGCCGCCGTCTGGCGCTGCTTTTTCTGGCAGAGGCTGGTGAGATTGCGGCAGATTTCGCGGTCGAGTGCAAGGAACGTGCCGCCGAGGATGCCACGGCAATCAGTCTTGCCGAAAACGCTATGCGCGAAGAAATGAACCCCGTTGACCAATATGAAGCTTTCAAGGCCATGGCAGATGAGGGAAAAGACATTGCTGATATCGCCGCTCGCTTTGCGATCTCTGAAACCATAGTGCGGCAGCGCCTCGCGCTGGCGCGCGTCGCACCCGAATTGCTGCAATTGTTCCGGGACGAGGAAATTGGCTATAGCCAGTTGAAAGCTTTTACCATCTGCGATGATCAAAAGCGCCAGATGGAAGTCTGGAACGCCCTGCCTGACTGGAATCGTGACGCGCACCGGATCAGGTATGCCCTGACCGAGGAAATGATACGAGCAGACGACAAGCGTTTTGAGTTCATCGGTGGCGTTGAGACATATGAAGCGGCAGGCGGAGCGGTCAAACGTGACCTGTTCGATACGCGAGACGGTGGATATGCCACGGATGCCGCCTTGCTGGAAAGGCTGGTTGCAGAGAGATTCACCGTGATTGCCGAGCAGGTGAAGGCCGGAGGCTGGCAGTGGGTCGAATGCAGCACGGGCGTTCCCGATGGGTTGCACCGCATGGAACGCTTTTATCCCGAAGACGTGCCGTTGTCCGCTGAAGATCAGGTCGCACTTGATGCAGCACAGGCAGAATATGACGAAATTGCCGAATTGATTGAGCATGATGCCGCCGACGATCAGGCCGAGGAAAAGCTTGAAGGTGTTCAGGAGCGTATTGACGCTCTGACGGCCAAGACGGAAGCTTTCAGTTCCGAAGCACTGGAACAGGCTGGTGCGTTCGTGATGATGGACTACTACGGCAAGGTTCGGATCGAGCGTGGCTTTGTGAAGGCCGAGACGGCGACGGTTGATGACGAGACTGAGAACAGCGAGACGGAACATTCGTCCGAGTTGACGGCTCCCTCCCTTCCAGTGATGACGCATAGTGCGGCTTTAATAGAGGACCTGACCGCACACAAGACAGCGGCGCTGCGCATTGAACTGGCGAACAATGCGGACATCGGGCTCGTTGCCGTGGTGCATTCGATGTTGATCGAGGTTGTTTATCCCTACGGCGGTCATAGCGCCTTGCAAATCCGCGTCAGCCATGAGCGGCTTGACGGTTCGATGAAGGATGCCGCGAACTGCGAAGGCTTGTTGGCCTTCAACGACCTGTCGGATCGCTACGGTGACATTCTTCCCGGCAATCCTGATGACTTGTTCGATTGGCTGCGTGAGCAGCCACAAGACATGCTTCTATCGCTTCTGGCTTTTGCCGCCGCTCATGCCGTCAATGCGGTTGAGCCGAAATTCTGCCAGCGCAAGGGCGATGTGGCGCAGGCCAATCAACTTGCCCGGTCACTTGACGTTGATATGTCGGATTGGTTCGAGCCGACCGCCGACAACTATTTCAATCACGTCAACAGGACGACGATTGAACTGGCAGTGGCCGAAGCCAAGGGCAAGGATGCGGAATTGTCAGTCCGTGCCGCCAAGAAGAAAGCCGAAGCGGTTTGATCGCAGAACGGCTCGCTTCCGGAAGCGGATGGCTCCCGGTCCCCGTTCGGATCGCGGATGAAGCCGCAGCCGAAACCATGGACGACGAAACCGGCGAAGAAGCTGGAAGCGTCGACGATGAAGAGGAGTTTTCCCAAGCGGCTGAATAAGCCGCAGGACGGTCGTGCGTTTCTCCCGCACGACCGGTTCCCCATTGCGAATGTAGAGAAAAGCATCTACATTAAAGTAAATATTTATCTACATGGAGTGCCAGTCATGGCAATCAATGTCACAAATGAAACCGCCGACCAGTTGACGCGCAAGTTCGCAAAGATCGCAAAGGTAAGCATTTCTGATGCAATCGTCATTGCCATGCGCGAAGCGATCGAGCGCCGTCTGAACGTCGAAACACCGGCCCAGACTGCAGCGCGTTTGCGAGAAAAATATCACGTTGCAGGCAAGGAAGCAGCAAAAAAGCCTCTACCGAAGGAAGCCTATGACGAAATGTGGGAATCGTGAGCGACATGTTTATTGACGCTTGCGCCCTCGTCGCTGTTTTGTCCGACGAACCAGAAGCCGAACGCGTTTCCACCGCGATCATGAATGCCAAAAAGCGCTTTACATCACCGCTTGTCGTTCTGGAAACTGCCCTCGCCTTATCTCGGCCAGACAAGTTCGATCTTCCCATTGATCATGTTGAGCCAATTATCATGGAGTTTCTGGACGCCCGCGCCATTGAGCTTCGCGATCTGCCGCCTGCAAGACGAACCACGACGCTTTCACTCCACGCGGCCAATACCTACCGGAAAGGCCGTCGTGGTCTGAACTTGGCAGACTGCATTCATTACGCGTGCGCAAAATATTATCGTGTGCCAATCTTGGCGACGGATAACGAATTTCGCGAAACCGATCTGGAAACCGTGCCTTAGAGTGCACGGTGTCCGATATCGCGTGCTTCAGATTGCCAGTCTAAATTCCGTATGGTCCTGACACAGCTAACCTCGCGGTTATGTCGCAAAATTTTTACTGTTTCTGCGTCCTGTCATGATCACAGCGTGTCATTGCGGGAGGTAAAGAGGAATGACGATCACTTTCAAAGGGTCTCATTTTCCCAAAAGTGTCATCCTTTTT
>NZ_WBVY01000039.1:0-243 GCF_008932285.1 Brucella tritici | reverse complement strand
CTCCCAGCGCCATTGCGGATGAAATAAGGGCTTGTCCGCCGTTGAACGGGAGAGTGCAAATTGCGATCAGCAGCTTCCAAAAACGACTGAAAAACTTGAAAGGAACTTGCTTCATCGCCTGTTGCGGTAAGCGGCCCCTGCATTATGCGAAGACGACCGGCTTTTAGCGCGCTTCCCGTTACGGAATCAAAAATGCGGCCCAAAGAGCCGCATTTTTTTGTTTCGGTCAGATTTCAATACCAG
>NZ_WBVY01000038.1:0-243 GCF_008932285.1 Brucella tritici | reverse complement strand
AAAGACCGCCATTACCATCCGACGTAGAGAAGTATTCGTCGTCGTTGGACTTGTAAGCGCCCTGTACCCAGACCGAGAAGCGATCCGTGATGTTGACGTCGCCGCGAACCTTGGCAGCCCACTCTTCAAGGTTGGCGTCGTAAGCTGCAACAGCAGCGATCGAGCCCCAGCCCTGAGCGAACTTCAGACCACCAACAACGTGCGGCATGTAATCGTCGATGCGGTTCGAGATGAATGCATCTT
>NZ_WBVY01000037.1:0-244 GCF_008932285.1 Brucella tritici | reverse complement strand
ATGCGCATAGAGACCGAGCGTATAATCGACGAGCCTGCGCGCGATCAGCCTGCCTTGTTCCGGACGTTCGACCGTAATCGCGATATCGGCTTCGCGGCGTGACAGCGAAAACGAGCGCGGCACCGGCTCATCGGCTATGTGGAGGATCTCGTCATCAACCCGTCGCTGGCCTATGCGCCGGAAATCAGCCGTGACTGGAAACCGGCCTTCGAAGTGTCGAGCGCGCTTGGGCAGGTCGAGGCCG
>NZ_WBVY01000036.1:0-244 GCF_008932285.1 Brucella tritici | reverse complement strand
CGAAAATGCAGGTAATGAACTGAAAATCGTCCGACAGGAAATTTATGAGGACACGGGAAACATCATGGTGACGATTGAGCACCCAACCTCGTCGCACGAAGGTTTCAAGCAGACACGTGTTGAACGGCTTTCGCATCCGCATTCTGCCCAGTGGGAAAAAAGCCGTAGCGACAAATGAAACCGTCAGGCCGCCATGACGCCTTTTTCACTATTGTGACTGTTTCCGAATCCTTTTGCTGAAGCA
>NZ_WBVY01000035.1:0-245 GCF_008932285.1 Brucella tritici | reverse complement strand
GAAGCGCGGTCATGAGCTTTACCATTATACGCCGGACCGGCTTTCGATGCGTGACGGCGTCGTTTCCGCCCGCCTGGAAAAGATGGAAGTGCGCGACGTCAAGGGCGATCACTATACGCTGGGCGAAGGCCCCGGCTATGACCCCTTGAGCGGAAATGTCTGGTGGTTCGATATACTCGGCCAGAAACTGATCGAGAAGAACTGGGAAAGCGGTAAAATCAACGTCCATGCGCTGGGCATGAAGG
>NZ_WBVY01000034.1:0-246 GCF_008932285.1 Brucella tritici | reverse complement strand
TCTATGCCGACGAAGACAACAATGATCGTTCGCTGATCGTGCCTGACGTCAAGCCGAACGCGGTCATTCGCCTCAACAGCGGCACCTATCACGTTGTTTCCAACTATGGCACGGCGAACGCCACCATCGGGCAGAATCGCACTGAGCTTCATTCCACCTGCATCGAGCATCATTATTTCATGACGGGTCGCATTGCCGACGGTAATCCGCTTGGTGGCTCCGGCACGCCCATAGGCCACATGCACC
>NZ_WBVY01000033.1:0-247 GCF_008932285.1 Brucella tritici | reverse complement strand
TTGTCAAATCACGCAAGTCAATTCCATTGAACATCAGATTTCGAGAATGTCATCCTGCATTCCGCCAGTCTCCGAGCACAGATTGTACCAGAGCCATCGCGGCGACGGCAGCTGTGTCGGCACGCAGCACACTCAGGTACCAAAACTCGGAACTGAACGCATCAAGGCCAATGCGATAGAAGCTGCCGAACAGTGCGGCGTGCTTTCCATACCTGGATGTCGCGAGGTCATCCGTTTTGACCATTTT
>NZ_WBVY01000032.1:0-268 GCF_008932285.1 Brucella tritici | reverse complement strand
GGCGAGTATCTTCACATCCAGAAGAAGGAGCGCTTCGGGGCGACTTTTTCAAAAGGGGATGGGGACAGGTTGTCCTTCAGCCAAATCAGAATGCCCAGACCCATTTTTAACTTTGACTGGAGGTCAGAAATGAACATCAAGAGCCTTCTCCTTGGCTCCGCTGCAGCTCTGGTTGCAGCTTCCGGCGCTCAGGCTGCCGACGCAATCGTCGCGCCAGAGCCAGAAGCCGTTGAATATGTCCGCGTCTGCGATGCTTACGGCGCTGGCT
>NZ_WBVY01000011.1:0-60884 GCF_008932285.1 Brucella tritici | reverse complement strand
ACAAGCCATCGGCCCCGTGCTCCAGGGCCTCGCCAAACCCGCAAACGACCTCTCGCGCGGCTGCAGCGCTGACGATGTCCTCCACATGATCGCTATAACAGTCAATCAGGCCAGGTGAAGGACAGCGTGTCGTTCGCGGGAATACTGTCTGGCTACCGGAGAGGTTTCTTCATTATCAACGGCCCGTCCGATGATGGAGCCGTATATCGCATTACCACGCGGACTGTCCGAGACCTGACCGGAGTGTTGGTCGCGCATTCATTCAGCGCCTGTTGAGCACTGATCGCAAATTCCCGACCTGCTCGCCGAACCGGCTGGTACTCTACCGTCACGATGCGCACCAACTCACCCTCGGCATTATACGTAACCTCGAAAGTTGCCGATGCTCTTTGATAATCTATCTCTTCGGGCAACTTCCAACACTTGGCAGCCATATCGGCGACCAATTGCGCGTCGTTTGCCGCAGCGGGAAAAGCTGCAAGCAGCATCAGAATGGTTCCAACGACGCCAGTTCTGAGCATATTTCTCCCTTACGTTCTCGTGGGTTAAGATTTCACCCTTATACGTAGTTGTTGAATCGCCGAGGTGCTAGTCCGGGGCAGTTTTTGGCTGGAAATATTGCATGGTCGTCAAGCCGGATATTTCCAGAATTTCCCTGTTCATCGTCAGTTCATGCGCTAGGTTTCAGGATGCGAACTTGAAAGGAGTACGCAGAATGAACCTAGTTAAAGGACTGATCGCCGGTGTTCTCGGTGTCGGAATGCTGATCGGAGCAGGTGCCGCAAACGCAGCGCCAACGCTTAACGTCGCAAAGCCAGACGTGAGTTCGAATGTCGAACAGGTCCGGGACCATCGGGGCCATCATTCACGGAAACATTGGAACAAGCGGCACTATTACAAGCGGAACCATTGGCGTTCGCATCACCGGCATTATCGCGGGCCGCGCTGGAATTCGCACCGCCATTACAGGCATAATGCGTGGCGCAGTCATCACAGACATCACTATTACAGCGGGCCACGTGTGAGGCGAGGCCATTACTAGCAACAAGGGCGCGTTATCGCGCCCTTTTTCGCTTCCCCACGACCTTGAATTTGCAAATCCGGTACCAGAACCCGATCTCCATCTGGTCAGACAGAAGATGAATTTGCGTTCTCGCGCCGCATTCGGTCTTGAAAGCCAAGATCAACCGGGATGAGAACCAGTCTTTCCTCAAGAGTACGAATGGCAAGATGCGCTTGTATCGCAAAAACTGGTGATATTTATCCCAATGACTTGCCCGTCACTATCTGCAGTGTTTAATGCCGCCATGGAAAAATCAACCTTCATGCGTGTGCTCGGTATTTTTGTCATCGCAATTTGTGGCCTTGCAGCTTTCAGCCTTGTAGGAACTATTCTTGTCTTTGGAATGCAGGCCGTTATCTTCGTCGATGGTTTTGCAAGCATTCTTCTTCTGGTGATTTGTTCCGCAATATTCTGGTTTGCAAAAATCGACTGGCGCCGACCAGAAGCTGCGGCAATAGTCATATCATTCATGTCGTTTGTGGGTATGTGCGTCGATAGCAGGGGCAATCCCATCTACAACAAGCCTTTGGCGTGGATTTTTGGAAGTCAGGGCAGTCATGTCAAAGTCAACGAAATCGTCAGTCACGGTGGCGGAAGCACAGGTGTAAATTACGATTTTCAGATCGTGAGCCTTCACGGCCTGGTCGAACGCTCAATCAGCGGCTGGTTGGTTATGCCGATGCGCTTTGTCGAATATCTCATCGTTCTTTCAATTGCCGTCACGATCATTACCACCATCCGCAACCATTCTGGACGCAACTGGCTTCCCGATAATGCCAGAGAGTAGCCGGAAAAACGTAACGTCCGGATTTCAGGAAGAGCGCCTGAGGTCCTGTTTCAGTACGCATCCTGCCTCCCCTACACTTGATACGGGATGTGACCAAAGAGGAAAAACAAATGAAAAGCTTCTCGCCTCGGGCAATCCTGTTCACATTGCTGGCTGTGATTTTACCGACAGCAGCTTTTGCACAATCGGCCGACGACGCCGATCCAAATGCCGCAATCGAAAAAATGAATGCCTACGTAGCGCTTCTCAATCGTACGATCCGCGCCTCGGAATCGCTCGACCGCTACGACAGCTGGGTCGACATGAAGAAGGGACCGACCGGCAAGGAACGAAACGTCTACGGACTTTACTCGCTCTATGATGTGCGCAGTGAGATTGAGGCAGCAGAAGCTGCCACGACGGCAGAGCCGAAACTGCCCGCACTCGACGAGGCGATGGTGAGCTATATCGCTATTTATCAGAAGCTTGCGCCCGTTATCGATAAGGCCAGCAAATATTATGATCGCAAGGACTACAAGTCCGACAAATTTGCTGGTGCCAAGGAGTTCCATAAGCAGATCGCGGAATACGCGCCGGACTTCACCAAGGAACGCAAGCGCGTCGATGAACTGCTCGGCGAAGAAAAGAGCAAGATCGATCTGGCAGAGCTTGATGCGATTGAAAAGGCTGAAGGCAAGAAGGCCAACTGGCATGTCCGCAACGTCATGATCCGTGCCAACACTGTTGTTGAGCTGCTGCCCGATAACGACAAGCCGGTCGTCGACATGGATGCCTTTGGCAGAGCCATGGATTCCTATGCAGCTGCCGTCCGTGAAATGGATGATTACGCAACCGAACATCCAAACTCATTCCACGTTTTCGAAACTCGTCCTGCAAGCCTTCTTGGCAAGCTGCGTGACTTCCAGGAAAAGCTGGAAAAGACCAAGGGCGACGCACGCAAGGGCGGAGCCTCTTCTGATCTTCAGTGGATCGTCAACGACTACAATATGATGGTTACGACATCACAGAATGCGACGATTTTCTCTAAAGACTGACGGAATTATCTCCAAGACAATCTGTGTAGCGATTTTATTTGCGGGCCGGTTTTGACCGGCCCCTGCCGTCTCTTCAGGGCCTTGGTCAGTCATTGTCAGCGATAGCGTGACCGAAGTTTGCCGTGCTTCGCAAGCGCGACAATTATCTTCATTTGACTTTCCTTTTGTTTTCGATTTTCATGATTTGGCTTTCACACTCGCAAAGGCTGAACGTGTGATCAGGTGGAGGAACATGTCAGTTGCTAATGCGCATGCCCTCTTCTTCGACAATGGCGATAACGCTACTCGGCACTATCGTGAAAGCTATAAGCGACGTGCTTATTCAACTCATCCAAACCGAGTTTGTTCAAGCGTCAATAATCACAGTCAGACAGCCGCATCTGCGGGATGGTGCTCATTGAGCGCCTGGTTCGGTGTTGTGGTAAGCTGGATAAAGCTTTTTGGGAAACATGCGTTGGAATATGCTTGTTTCCCGAACGAATGCAGAGACTGCCTGTAGAATACAGATTGCTCATAAGGGGTAAGGCGCAGTCCCTTGAAGTCCATATTGAGAGGATTTGCCAATAAGCGCAATAATTCCGACGGTTGGAGGAGGCCTCGGGACATATGCTGGAATTGCGAAATATCTCGAAGATGGTTGGTGGAGCCACGCATATCCATCCAACAAATCTGGTCCTGCCACGCGGGAGCCTGAATGTCCTGCTCGGACCAACTTTGTCCGGCAAGACCTCCCTCATGCGCCTCATGGCAGGCTTGGATAAACCAAGTGAAGGCTCGATCCTGTTCGACGGGCAGGATGTTACCGGCATGCCCGTGCAGAAGCGCAATGTGGCGATGGTCTACCAACAGTTTATCAATTACCCGGCTCTGACAGTCTATGAAAACATAGCGTCACCGATGCGCATTGCAGGCAAGCCACAGTCGGAAATCGACAGTGAGGTTCGCAAGGCGGCAGACCTCCTCAAACTCACGCCCTATCTTGACCGAACACCGCTTAACCTGTCTGGCGGCCAGCAACAGCGCACGGCGATTGCCCGTGCCATCGTGAAAAAGGCCAATCTGGTTCTGCTCGACGAACCGCTGGCCAATCTGGACTACAAACTGCGTGAGGAATTACGCGAGGAACTGCCGCGCATCTTTGCTGAATCCGGTGCTATTTTCGTCTACGCAACGACCGAGCCTTCGGAGGCCCTGCTGCTCGGCGGCAATACGGCTGCACTTTCGGAAGGCCACATCACACAGTTTGGCCGGACAATCGACGTCTATCGCCGCCCGCTCGATCTCGTCACGGCGCGCACTTTTGCCGACCCGCCCTTGAACACTGCGCGCATGGTCAAATCAGGCGACAAGTTCCTGCGGGCAGATCGTCAGGCCATCGCCGTGCCGAACCAATTGGCAAGTATCAGTGACGGGCCGCTGACCATTGCATTTCAGCCGCATCATCTGCTCGTCCGCCCAGCGGAGAACGCTACAGTTCCCATTCGGGCCCGCACGCTGGTTTCCGAAATCGCCGGATCGGAAAGCTTTATCCATCTCGATTACGAAGGCGATCGCTGGGTCATGCTGGCGCACGGCATCCAGATCATCGAGCCTGACCGCGAAATCGAGGTCTACCTCGACACGCGACACCTGATGGCTTTCGATGAAACTGGCCGCGCAGTTGGTTTGGCGGGATAGGAGGACTGCGATGGCACGTATCACTCTCGATCATATCCGCCACGCCTATAATGCGAAGGCACAGGCCGCAGGCGAGTATGCCCTCAATATGGTCAATTATGAATGGGAGGATGGGAGTGCCTATGCGCTGCTCGGCCCATCCGGTTGCGGCAAGACAACTCTGCTCAACATCATTTCCGGCCTTCTACAGCCGACCGAGGGACGTATCCTGTTCGATGGTCAGGACGTGACCGGACTTGCCACCGAGGACCGCAATATTGCGCAGGTCTTCCAGTTTCCCGTCGTTTACGACACGATGACTGTCTTCGATAATCTCGCCTTTCCCCTGCGTAACCGTCGCATGCCGGAAGCGGAAGTAGAGCGTCGCGTCAAGGACATTCTGGAAATGACGGATCTCAGCGGCATTGCCCGGCGGCGGGCGCGCGGGCTGACCGCGGATCAAAAGCAGAAGATTTCACTGGGTCGAGGTCTGGTACGCGCAAACGTGAATGCGATCCTGTTTGACGAACCACTGACGGTTATCGACCCACATATGAAATGGGTGCTGCGTTCGCAGCTGAAACGCCTGCACCGTCAATCGGGTTTCACGATGGTTTATGTCACGCATGACCAGACGGAGGCACTGACATTCGCCGACAAGGTCGTGGTGATGCATAACGGGGAAATCGTGCAGATCGGCACGCCTGCTGAACTGTTCGAACGTCCGAAGCATACATTCGTCGGCTATTTCATCGGCTCGCCGGGCATGAACCTCATGCCTGCACGGATCGATGGCCGCACTGCGACAGTGGGTGCGCAGGTCATTCCGCTTCCCGGCATCCCGCAGACTGGCGATGCAAAAAGCATCGAACTGGGCATCCGGCCGGAGTTTGTCAGGCTCGGTCGCGAAGGCCTGCCCATCCGCGTCGACAAGATTGAGGATATCGGGCGCTACCGCATCGTGCGGGCAGGCTTCGAGGGGCAGAAACTCGCAGTCGTGATCGGCGAAGACGACGAGATACCCGCCGAACCGCGCGTGACCTTCGATCCGAAGGCCATCGGCATATTCGCGGATTCCTGGCGCGTGGGAATGGAGGGCTGACCGTGGAAAAAAGCTGGAACAACAAAGCCTGGTTCCTGGTTCTGCCCGTGCTGGTGCTAGTCGCCTTTTCCGCCGTCATTCCACTGATGACAGTGGTGAATTATTCGGTACAGGATACGTTCGGCAACAACCAGTTCTTCTGGGCCGGGACAGACTGGTTCGAGCAGATCCTTCATTCCGGTCGTTTCTGGGATGCGCTCGGGCGCAATCTCATTTTTTCGTTCATCGTTCTGGCGATCCAGATACCGCTTGGCATCCTGATTGCGCTCAATATGCCGAAAAAGGGCTTCTGGGTCCCCGTCTGCCTGGTCACAATGGCATTGCCCTTGCTGATCCCGTGGAACGTGGTCGGCACAATTTGGCAGGTTTTCGGACGCAGTGACATCGGCCTGCTTGGCTATTACGCCAACTGGCTGGGGCTGGATTACAATTACGTCAACGATCCGTTCGATGCCTGGGTAACAATCATCATCATGGACGTGTGGCACTGGACCAGCCTCGTGGTGTTGTTGTGTTACGCAAGCCTTGTATCCATCCCCGACGCCTATTATCAGGCGGCCAGAATCGACGGAGCATCACGATTTTCAGTGTTCCGCTATATCCAACTGCCAAAGATGAAACGCGTTCTGCTGATCGCCGTTCTGCTCCGTTTCATGGACAGTTTCATGATCTATACCGAGCCCTTCGTGGTGACTGGCGGTGGACCGGGCAATTCGACAACATTTCTGTCGATCGATCTGGTCAAGATGGCGCTGGGTCAGTTCGATCTTGGACCGGCGGCGGCCATGTCGTTGATCTACTTCCTCATCATCCTGCTGCTGTCATGGGTGTTCTACACCGTCATGACCAGCCACGATCAGGAGGTGTGAGATGAATGCCGTACAGGGAACTTCTGTAGGTAGTGCGCCTGCAATCATGCCGGTCTCAAACGCCGTCCGACAGAAATCGAGCAGACGCGAGACCTCACGCTTCGGCTGGTTGATACCAACAATCTACATCATACTGCTTCTGATCCCGATCTATTGGCTCATCAATATGAGCTTCAAGACCAATCAGGAAATCCTGACGTCGCTGACGCTGTTTCCGCATGAGCCGACACTGCAGAACTATCGCGCCATATTCACCGACTCCGCATGGTATTCGGGTTATATCAACTCGATCATCTATGTGGTCATGAACATGGTGATTTCGGTTTCAGTGGCGTTGCCTGCGGCCTATGCCTTCTCACGTTACCATTTCCTGGGCGACAAACACCTGTTCTTCTGGCTCCTGACCAACAGGATGGCGCCTCCGGCGGTGTTCGCCCTGCCGTTCTTCCAGCTCTATTCGGCATTCGGGCTCATCGATACGCATATTGCGGTCGCACTGGCGCATTGCCTGTTCAACGTGCCACTGGCGGTGTGGATTCTCGAAGGCTTCATGTCCGGCGTACCGAAAGAAATCGACGAGACAGCTTATATCGATGGCTATTCGTTTCCAAGATTCTTCGTGAAGATCTTCATGCCGCTGATCGCATCAGGTATCGGCGTGGCCGCCTTCTTCTGCTTCATGTTCTCTTGGGTGGAACTGCTGATTGCACGCACCCTCACAACCACGGACGCGAAGCCCATCGCCGCTACGATGACACGCACCGTATCGGCTGCCGGAATGGATTGGGGGCTCCTTGCTGCGGCCGGTGTTCTCACGCTGATACCCGGCGCGCTGGTGATCTGGTTTGTCCGAAATTACATTGCTAAGGGCTTCGCCCTGGGGAGGGTATGACATGTTTCATATGCCTGACTTCTCATGGATGGCCTGGACCTGGCAGACCGCAGCCTTTTTCTGCGGTATCGCCGCCCTGCTCGTTGGCATGGGTATCTGGGAATATGCTTCCCCCGGAGGGGCACCCCGCAATGGTATTCTGGGGTTCGAGACGACACGCGGCGACCGTTTGTTCATCTCGCTGCTCGGCAGCGCATTCATCAATCTGGCATGGCTTGGGCTGGTTGGTCCGAACCTGTGGTGGGCTCTCGCCCTTTCAGTGGTCTACGCCATTGGCGTATTCCGCTTTGTATAAGGAGTCCGAAGCGAAATACGTCCGCTTCATGCAGTAGTGGGCTCGGGGGACATACCGCGCCCAAAAAGTCGATATGCACTCGCAAGCTTTGGGAGGATCAACATGCGACGGCATCTAATGACGACTACGGCACTCATCGTGCTGGCAATGACAGGCGCAGCTTCAGCGGGAATGGATGAGGCAAAGCAGTTTCTAGACAAGGAAATCGGCAACCTTTCATCCC
Organism: Brucella tritici; assembly: GCF_008932285.1. Classification (NCBI taxonomy): domain Bacteria; kingdom Pseudomonadati; phylum Pseudomonadota; class Alphaproteobacteria; order Hyphomicrobiales; family Brucellaceae; genus Brucella; species Brucella tritici. The sequence goes on along the minus strand of NZ_WBVY01000011.1, from coordinate 52,963 downwards.
TTTCGCGCGCCGATCAGGAAAAGGAAATGCAGTGGTTCATTGATGCAGCCAAGCCCTTCCAGGGCATGGACATCAAGGTTGTTTCCGAATCCCTGACCACCCACGACTATGAATCCAAAGTGCTGGCACCTGCATTTACAGCCATCACTGGCATCAAGGTCACGCACGACATCATTCAGGAAGGGGATGTCGTCGAAAAAATCCAGACACAGATGCAGACAGGCCAGAATCTTTATGACGGTTGGGTCAACGACTCCGATCTGATCGGCACGCACTGGCGGTATCAACAGGTCCGCAATCTGACAGACTTCATGGCCAATGAAGGCAAGGACGTTACCAATCCGGGCCTCGATCTGGACGATTTCATCGGCAGCAAGTTCACCACCGCTCCGGACAAGAAGCTCTATCAGCTTCCCGACCAGCAGTTCGCGAACCTCTACTGGTTCCGTTACGACTGGTTCAACGATGAAAAGAACAAGGCCGACTTCAAAGCCAAATACGGTTATGATCTCGGCGTTCCCGTCAACTGGTCGGCATATGAGGATATTGCCGAGTTCTTCACAGGTCGCGAAGTCGACGGCAAGAAGGTCTACGGCCATATGGACTATGGCAAGAAGGACCCATCACTCGGCTGGCGCTTTACCGATGCGTGGCTTTCCATGGCTGGTAATGGCGACAAAGGCTTGCCGAACGGCCTGCCGGTCGATGAATGGGGCATCAAGGTCGATGACCAGTCGCGCCCGGTCGGCTCGTGCGTAGCACGCGGTGGCGACACCAACGGACCGGCTTCGGTCTATGCTATCCAGAAATATCTCGACTGGATCAAAGCCTATGCTCCGGCGGAAGCCCAGGGCATGACCTTCTCCGAATCCGGTCCCGTTCCCTCACAGGGCAACATCGCCCAACAGATTTTCTGGTACACGGCTTTCACCGCCGATATGGCCAAGCCCGGCCTCCCGGTCGTGAATGAGGACGGAACGCCCAAATGGCGCGTTGCCCCCTCCCCGCACGGTGTTTACTGGAAGGACGGCATGAAGCTTGGTTATCAGGATGTGGGTTCCTGGACCCTGATGAAGTCCACCCCGGATGATCGCGCCAAAGCCGCCTGGCTCTATGCGCAGTTTGTCACGTCCAAGACGGTCGATGTGAAAAAGAGCCATGTGGGACTGACCTTCATCCGCGATTCAACGATACATCATCAAAGCTTCACGGATCGTGGACCGAAACTTGGCGGTCTGATCGAGTTCTATCGGTCTCCAGCCCGCGTCCAGTGGTCGCCAACCGGCACCAACGTACCTGACTATCCAAAGCTTGCTCAGTTGTGGTGGCAGGCGATCGGCGATGCATCCTCCGGCGCGAAAACGGCGCAGGAAGCGATGGATTCACTATGCGCCGAACAGGAAAAAGTCCTCTCGCGTCTGGAACGCGCAGGGGTCCAGGGTGACATTGGACCGAAACTCGCCGAGGAACATGACATCGAATACTGGAACAAGGATGCCGTTTCCAAGGGCAACCTCGCTCCTCAATTGAAGATAGAGACCGAGAAAGAAAAGCCTGTCACCGTCAATTACGACGAACTGGTCAAGAGCTGGCAGAAATAAGCTGGCGTACAAGCTCCGTCGGTCGGCCTGTTGCGCCGACCGACAAACGACCTGTGGGAACCACATTGCGTGCCGCGATAATGCAATGTGGTTTACTGCAGAAAGCCGTTTGGGACTGACGGTAGCGACAATCCACTCCCGAGGCGTGCAGGTTTATTTGATACGCTGAATCTCCGAACTCAATCTATTATCATTGAATACAGATCAGAACCGTCTTCCTTTAACATACGGGCATACAGTATCCGCTGATATTGACAAGAAAAACTGCGTGATATTCTATCCTGATGCTGCGTTTTACCAACGCAGATCACCACCAAGGGAGGACAGAATGGATATCAGGCCGTCTATCTTTGCCTGGACTTTGACTTGCTCACTGGCAGTATCCGGCGTTGCATTTTCGCAGGAATCTCGCACGAAAGTCATTTTGGACGCGGACATGGTCGAACTCTTTGACGATGGCACCGCAATGCTTCTGCTCGAGCGCGCTCCCAACATCGACCTGCTCGGCGTGACTGTCGTGTCAGGAAACACACCCATGCCAGCCGGGGTAGCTGCAGGCGTCCGACAACTGGAAGCGCTGGGCTCCGAAGTTCCCATCTATGAAGGCAGCCGATACGGCATTCGCAACTGGCGAGGAAACAAAGCCACCCCGGAAGTGCTGGCAGCCGAATTGCAAATCAGCCCCATTACCGGCTGGGGAGGCTATCTGCGACCGGATGCGGGCAACGAGATTGATGCCGATCCCTCGGCAAAATGGTCCGATGTTTACAAACACAAATATGGCGAAGCGCCATCCTATAAATGGGTATATGGTCTGGATAATCCGGACCCGGATGGCAACAGAGACGCCGTCGATTTTCTCGTCGACACGGTCAACAAATATCCCGGTCAGGTCAAACTGGTAGCAATCGGACCGCTCACAAATATCGCACGCGCCATTCTCAAGGACCCGAGCTTTCCGTCGAAGGTCGCCGAAATCGTCTATATGGGCGGCGCATTCTATGTCCCCGGAAACTCATCAGCATCGGCGGAGTTCAACTGGTGGGCCGACCCTGAGGCCGCCAAGATCAGCGTCCGGTCAAAATGGGGCGATCCAAATTCAAAAACTTTCAAGGCATATGGAAATCAGGTGATCTCGGGCCTGGAAGCCAATGAACATACGGGCGGAATGCCGGAAGACCTCTATCGGAAAATGGTAAACGGCAGCCTTCCGGGCATTCAGAAACTCTGGCTTGCCCGGGAAGAACGGATCAAGGCTGAAGGCGGAACCACATTCGGACCCGACAATGTGTGGGACCTTTTTGCAGCCGCTTATGTCATCGACCCGTCGATTGTGCTCGCATGGAACAACGCTCCCCGCCCGAAGGATGGAACAGCCGCACCTGTCACCGGTGTTTATGTCGACGTGAATACGGAGATGGGTCTGGATTATGGCCGAAGCCTTGCATTCACCAACAATGACATTGGTGGCAATGCTGAAGCCAAGCCCGGACCAGTTGGCACTCAGAAGGCCGCCATTCAGAATTACATCGATGAAGACAAGTTCTGGAAAGAGATCGTGGTCCCGCTGACAACCGGAACGAAGAAATAGGCTCGAATCCAAACCCGGCGCGATGCGAAATATAATGCGCCGGGTTGAAGCCTTTCACTCGCTTCAACGTAACCCTTTGATAGCGCGGTCAGCGAATACGCCGCAACAGCCTCTCGCGATAGGTATCGACAATCACCGCGAGGATAATCACCGTACCGATAATGATCGGTTTGTAGTTATCACCGATGCCGAGCAATTGCAGGCCGGTCGCCAGCACCTGCAGGATACAGGCACCGGCCAGCGTGCCCACGATTGATCCCTTGCCGCCGAAAAGACTTGTCCCGCCGATAATAACAGCTGCGATCGCGTTGAGTTCATACCCGACGCCCGCAATCGGGCTGCCGATGTTCAGGCGCAGGAGATAGACAATCGCAGCAATACCGGCAGTGACACCGGAAATGACAAACGCAGCGATCTTGTAGGCATCTGGATTGTGACCGGACAGGCGCACCGCCTCGTCATTGGCACCGACCGCGTAAATCATGCGCCCGAAAACGGTAAAGCGCAGCACAAACCAGCCAATGGCGATCACAGCCACCGCGATCAGGAAAATCGACGGCAGGAAACCGCCGACAATCAGATTACCGAAATCGACAAAACCCTGCGGAAGCCCGGTGATAGTGGAATTGTTGGAGACCACACGTGCCGCACCGGCGGCGATATTGAGCATGCCCAGCGTGACAATAAACGACGGGATTTTCCAGTAGGTCGACACCTTGCCGTTGATGAACCCGCAAAGCCCGCCAACGGCAATACATGCCAGAACAGCCAGCGGGATGGACAAGGCAGGCTCCAGACCAGAGGTCATAATAAGCGCGCCCACAACCGTACATAAGGCAAGCACCGAGCCAACGGAAAGGTCTATGCCGCCAGTTAGGATGACAAAGGTCATACCTGCCGCAAGGACCGTATTGATCGCAATCTGAACGAAAATCTTCAGCGCATTGCCCGACGTTGCGAAATAGGGCGCGGTGATGGAAAATACCAGCGTTATCAGGATCAACGCCAGAAATACGCCGGCATCACGCAACAGGAAGCGTTTCAGCTTCTGGCGATCGACAGCACCGGGGTGTTGGGCAGATGGAGAAGTGGGTTCCGTCATGCGTGAACATGCTCCTGATAAGCGAGCGAAAGAATACGTTCCTGGTCGAATTGCGACCGGTCCAATTCCCCCACCAGTTTGCCGTTGGAGAAAACAATGATGCGGTGACACATGCCGATCAGCTCGGGCAGATCCGAGGAAATCATGATGATTGCCTTCTGGTTGGCGGCCAGCATCCACAGAAGTTGATAAATCTCTCGCCTGGCGCCAACATCGACCCCACGTGTCGGTTCATCAAGTATCAGTGTGGACGACCCGCGAAACAGCCATTTTGCCAGAACCACCTTTTGCTGATTACCGCCGGAGAGGTTACGTACCGGCGTGTCGATGGATGCCGTCTTGACGCGCAACCGCTCGACCAGTTCAGCCACCGCATTTTTCTCCACGCTACCGTCCAGCAGACCACCGTGCGAGATTTTTTTCAGATCGGTGATCGTGGCGTTGACATAGACAGGCATGTCAAGCAGCAACCCCTGGCTCTTGCGGTCTTCGGTCAAGAAACCGAGGCCGTTGCGCACCGCATCGCGTGGATCACGGATATTTACCGGCCTTCCATCTATATCGATTTCCCCCGCCGATCTTGGATCGGCGCCGAAGATTGCGCGCATCACCTCGGTACGGCCTGACCCGACCAGACCGGCGACACCAAGAATTTCTCCATGGCGCACCGAGAACGAAACAGGCTGGGCACCGTTGTTGCGCTTCACATCCCTCACCGCCAAGGCGACGGCGCCGGGCCTGATATCCGCATTGAAGCTGTACTCATCCGCAATGTCGCGGCCGATCATCATGCGTACCAGATCCGGCACGCTCAACCCCAGCAGATCGCGCGTCTCGACCAGTCTGCCATTGCGCAAAACCGTCACGCGGTCGCCAATCTCGAAAACCTCGTGCAGACGGTGGGAGATGTAGATGATCGTGACACCTTTCGCCTTCAGACGCTTGATGATCGCAAACAACCGCTCGATTTCCGGCGGCGTCAATGTCGCCGTCGGCTCGTCCAGAACCAGCAGTTTGCTGTCATAACCAAGCGCCTTGGCGATCTCGACCAACTGCATTTGCGCAACGCCCAGTTCCGAGACAGGCATGCGTGGATCAACCGCCAGGCCTACCTCCGCCAAAAGCTCTTCGGCGCGGCGGTTCAGCGTTGCCCGATCCATGATCCCGAAGCGCCTCGGAAGGCTTTCCAGCATCAGGTTTTCGGCAATGGAAAGATGCGACAGCAGGTTGAGTTCCTGATGAACGATGCGAATACCCTGAACCTGCGCATCATGCGGGGTCTTTGGCTTGTAGGGCTGGCCGTTCAGAAAAATCTCGCCGGTGTCGGGCTGATATATGCCAGCGAGAAGTTTGATGAGGGTCGACTTGCCGGCGCCGTTTTCGCCCAGGATGATATGCGTCTCGCCACGCTGCAACTCCAGCGTGATACCATTCAACGCAACTACACCCGGAAAGGTCTTGCCGACATTTTCCAATCTTAAAATGGCGTCGGCTGACTGCATGTCTGTTCCTGCCTGCCGGATGAGGAGGAGCGGCGCTACCGGCGCCGCCCGAAAATTGGCAATATTTCAGAAATTTCGGGTTCAGAGATCTTGGGCGGTGATCAGTTTGATATCCGTCTTGACCCAGCCGGAAAATTTCTCACCCGCCAGTTCCTTGAGACCGTAATCAATGCCCATGGCCGCCATCTGCGCACCGAACTGATCGACGGTGGCAAGCATCTTGCCATCCTTGATCAAAGGCTGGACAGCAGGAATGTTGTCGAAGCCCACGACCTTGATCTGCCCCGACTTTCCAGCAGCATCCAGCGCCTTGACGACGCCGAGCGCCATGGAGTCATTGGCTGCCATCACACCTTGAATGTCCTGATACTGGGTCAGGAAATTGGTCATCAGCGTGTTGGCTTCTTCCGTCTCCCAATGTGCAGTCTTGGAATCGAGCAGTGTCAGGCCGCCTTCAGCCACGGCATCGTCAAAACCTTTCTTGCGCTCCTTGGCGTTGTCTGCTTCCGGATTGCCTTCAAGGATAACCACCTTGCCGTCCTTGCCGAGTTCCTTGGCAAGCGCCATACCGGCAAGCTTTGCACCCTCGCGATTGTCCGGACCAAAGAAGGCAAGATCGACGCCGGCCTGCTTTTTCGCCTCTTCATCGAGCGCCACGTCAATGTTGATGACCTTGATGCCAGCTTCCAGAGCCTTTTTAACCGGCGTTACCATGGCCTTGGAATCCGCCGGAGCGAGCACGATCACGTTGAACTGCTGCGTGATGAAGTTCTCAACCGCATCGACCTGGGCGGCGAAATCACGCTCGTCCTTCATGCCGACAGCAGCAAAAGAGAACTTGTCGGTGTTTTTGGCAGCATAGTCCTCGGCACCCGCCTGCATCTGCTTGAAGAACTCGTTGGCGAGCGACTTCATGACCAGACCCACTTTGGGCTTGTCCGCTGCGAAAGACGGCAAGGACGGTAGAAGCAGAGCACCAGCGCCCAGTGCGCTCGATGTTATAAACTGGCGTCGTGAAATTGAAACCCGACCCAGTCCTGTAATAATTGAACTTTTAGTCATGAATTCCTCCCCTAACTTCAGTAAAAATCTGCAGTGTTACTGTAGCGTAGTGCCGTCGATAGAATACTGTCAAGACGGCAAGATGGTGGGAGGCGTTCACGGTTTCCGATCAGCATGACGGAAACCGTGTGACATGAACCGGATCGTGATCCGGCAGGATTGGAACCTTGATACCTGACCCTATGGCCCGTCAGGCAAGGCGCCCATACTGGCGCAGCACAGCGCAAAGACGTTCGTGATCTATGGCCTGAACCAGCAGCCGGTCATAGGGTGTTCCACCCATATCCTCGGCGGCGAGCATGGCATTGACTACGGCCTCCTCCACACTATCGACCGCCGCCAGATAGACGGGATCAAGCGGCTCGTCATTCACCATCTCCAGTTCCAGAAAGGGCGTGGAGCGATGCTGCATCGGCCGCTGGTTGGCGGTAGAGAAAGCAATAAAAATATCGCCGGAATTATTGCCACCCGGCGTTCCGTTGCGCCCTATACCGATGCTTGCACGGCGCGCAAGGCGCTTCAGTTGGTGCGGCATCAACGGCAGATCGGTCGCCAGCACGACGATAATCGAACCGCGCTCCTGCAACTGGCTCTGCGGCGTACCATCCCGCATATGCTGCCCCACCGGCACACCGGCAATGATCAACCAATCGCGCTGGCCGTGATTGGCCTGCACCAGCGCGCCAATTGTAAAACTGCGCCCGCCAAATTCGACCACGCGCGATGCAGTGCCAGTGCCTCCCTTGAAGCCATAGGTAATCATTGCAGTGCCGCCGCCACAATTGCCTTCCTGCACCGGGCCGGACGCAACATTGTCGAGCGCCTTGCGCACATCGGCTTCCGTAACCGGAAAACCGTTGATGTCGTTGAGCGCACCGTCATAGGTCTCCGCGATCACGGGCATAATCCAGAGATAGTCATCGGTCTGATATGTCGAGGCATAGCGGTCAACCATCCAACGCACGGTGGCATGATGCGCCATGCCGATGCCGTGTGTATTGGTGATGACGACTGGTCCGAGGAAATAGCCGCCGTCCTCGATCCAGTGCGTGCCGGTCATTTCTCCATTGCCGTTGAAGCGATGAACACCAGCATAGACCGGAACCGGAGTTTCAGACTGCATATGAGGCAGAATGGCCGTCACACCGCTGCGCGCAGGACGCTTGCGGCCCGAGCGTGGCTCATTCTCGATGATCGTCTGGAAGCCGACGCCCACGCCGTCGACATCTGTGATAGCATTATGCGGGCCGGTCGTGCCGGTAAAGGGGAGGCCCAGGTCGCGGCCGCGCGGTTTGCGTGTAGTTGTTTGTGATGTCATGTTATTTCTGCCTGTAATGGAGATAGAACCAAGCGAAGCACGGCCAGGTCCGCAATGTCTTACCTTAGAGATTGCCTTGATCAACCAAAATCCACGACGATGCCGGTTGCGATAATCAGCAGAACCATTGCAGCAATGACGGTGTAGACATAGTCACGCTCACGCAGGAAAAGATACATCGTCAGTGCGACCCGAGTGATCGGCAAAAGAATAAATACCCCGACACCGGCCTTCACAATGTCGTAGCCGTTCAGCACAAGCGATTTTGGGGCAATGACATTCATGATGATACCGGCTGCGATCAGGGCGGAGGCGAGCCATGTCCCATACCATAGAAGTGCACCAATGGCCCTGTCCCGGCGCTTGATGTCTCCAGAGACTTTCATTTCGAACCTCCAATGATCTCGATACCGAAAGCGCTCAGAAGCATCTGGACCGCGAGCACAAGCAGGACTGCAACGAAGAATATGCGCAGTTTTTCCGCCGGAAGGCTCATGAGCAGGCGGGCTCCGACCAGCGCCCCGACGACCGAGCCAAGTGCAATCGGTCCTGTGATCCCAATATCGATGTCACCACGAACAAAATAGGCGCTGGCGCTCGCAGCAGCGGTAACACCGATCATGAAGTTGGAGGTGGCGGATGAGACCTTGATCGGAAGCTTCAAGGCCGTGTCCATTGCCGGAATCTTGAGAACGCCCGAGCCAATTCCCAGGAGTGCAGAGACCATTCCCGCCCCATACATAAGCGCCATGCCAAGAGGAACATGACCAACCCGATAATGCACCTCCTGCCCCGTTATGTGGTCGGGGAAGCTCGAATGCAGCCGAAGGCTTGTGGCGAGGCTCTTCGCACCAGACGCGCTTGAACCTATTTCCTCCCGCCTCCGTACCAGCATCTGCTTTGCGGAAAGCACCAGAATGGCCGCGAACAGGCCGTACAGAACTGAAGTCGAAATGATCCCGATCAGGAACACGCCGGTCAGCGCACCAAGCGTGGTTGCCGTCTCAAGAACAACCGCGAGCCGAACATTGGTCAGCCGTCGCTTCAAAAGCGGAGCAGCGCTGCCGCAGGAACAGGCGATGACCGAAACGATGCTCGCACCGATAGCGACATGAATATCCACGCCGAAAAACAGCGTCAGAGCCGGCACGATGAAGATGCCGCTTGCCATGCCCAGAACACCGCCAAGCGCACTTGCACCGAAAGCCGCTATGAACAGCCATAAAACCAGCATTTCGCCCTCCGGCTATTTGCGATTGCGCGGTCGCCGGGCAAGGCGCGTGACAAAACTGATGAGATCACCGCGATAGTGAAGTCTTTCGTAGTCTATCGCCTGGTGCCCCTCCGTGTAGGATGTCCGTTCGATCATGAATACGGCGCTGCCGGGCGCAACAGCGAGGGCCGCCGCAATATCCGGCGCGGCGGTTACGGCCTCCAGCCGATATTCCGCCTCTATGAGGGGCAGATTATATTTGTCTTCCAGCAAGGTGAAGATCGGCTCGACATCCAGATCGTGCGTGACGATCTTCTCACCGATTTCACGCGGCAGATATGTTTCATCCAAAGACATGGCGACACCATCGGCAAGCCGAACACGCCGAATCCGCATCACCAGAGTTCCCGACGGCAATGCAAGCTGCCGCGCAACCTCTACATCCGCAGGCACGATTTCTTTATCGAGCAATTGCGCCGTTGCGACCCGACCAAGCGCCTGCATGTCTTCGACGAAGCCCGTCAGCTCCGTCAATTCCTGCATGATCCTGGGTTGAGCAACGAAGGTCCCCTTGCCACGGCGAATTTCGACGAGGCCGCGTGCCACCAGATTCTCGATGGCCTTACGAACGGTCGTCCGACTGACACCGAATCGTTCTATCAAACGATCTTCTGTAGGAAGCTGACTGCCAGTCAGCAAAATGCCGGCTGAAATATCGTCTGCCAGCGATGTTTCCACCTTGGCGTAGAGGGGAGCATGATCTTCCGCGATTTTCATGCAGACATAGTGACATCATGATGTCACTATGTCAATGAAAGCCGCCCTTTAGTGAACCTTTTCGTTAGTTGTTTGTTAACCATGCTGGAGGACATCGCCATGCAGTTGATTTTTTGGATTGAAATAACAGCGATCCTGGCCGTCAGCGCAGTCGTCTTCGGCATAACCTGGATCGAAACACACAAGAAATGATGCGATTGTTGCTGATGGACCAGATATGGCTTTGGTCGGGCGTCATCGCGCCTACAATTGTGGGCTTGTATCTGCTTTGGAGATTGCCTCACTGATCTTAGTGGGTGCAACTGCATCCATGTGGCTGTTTCAGATAATCCCTTTCAGGCTCAAAAGCCCAAAGGCCGCAATTGTACAGGCATCTTTGATATCGCCGCGAAGGATCATCTCTATTGCTTCCCCGATAGGAAAGCGGCGGCAGGTCAGCCCCTGCTCTTCGGCATCAAGACTGGGCTTTCCCATCTGTAGTCCTGTGGCGAGAAAGATGTGGCACTTGTTGGCTGCAAAACCATAGGCTTCGTAAGTCTCGCCGAGATAGACCATGTCCGCAGCGGTCAGCCCGGTTTCCTCTCGCAGCTCTCCGCGAGCCAGAACCAGTGGATCGACGTCCGCCTGCTCCTGCCACGCTCCTTGCGGAAGCTCCCAGAAGCGGTTCCCGACCGGATAGCGGAACTGCTCCACCAGATAGACGCCGTCCTCGTCGTCCATCGCGAAAATCATTGCCGCATCGTTCTTCTCAACGACGCCATAAATGCTTTCACTGCCATCCGGGTAAACGATGCGATCCTCGCGAACCTTCATCCAACGATTTTCATAGACCCGCCTGGACCCCAGTGTTTTAATTTCGGACATTGCGTCCCCCAATAAAAACTTGTCGTTCTTTTCCGACAGGCTAGCGCTGAGACTTGCCTGTCGCAAGAGACGGTTGAGTTGGCGCGCAAACTGCGCCAAGGTGTCGGGCATGTTCGATTGGCCACTCATATTTGCCAGCCTGCTAGCTATCGGCGTAGCGGTGTTCCTGATCTACTGCCTCGCAGTGATGATTTTTGCCAAGCCAGACGGCAAGCCTGTCGAGCCGACGGCAATCGACACGGTCGACATGTTGCCATTCATGAATCACGACGCTGATTGATATTCCGCTTTCCGAGGCCAGTTGCGCGCTCGACCCGGATTCCATACGCTCACAGCTCGGCCATGTGATTTTTCCCCGTTCGCTGGATGTTTTGGCATTGCATGCCTCGTTTCCAACGCGGCGATAATGTTAAAAATTCCCTCAGCAAGAAATAGAATTATTCTCAAAAACAATGCCCAAAACACAACATCACAAGAATGTAATTTAGTACATTTTCCAACATCATTATATCATAAACAGACACCACGATCAGCTCTATATCTTGCCATTGGAGATGCAGACCATGATCCACTCGACATCGAATACAGTCGCCTCAGGCGCACCGGAAGCCGGCGTTGGTGCGTTTGGCAACTCTGGTAGGCTTCGGGAATTGCAGGCCAAAGTCGAAGATGCCAAGCGCAAGGCCAACAACAGCTTGCAACGCGCGCAATCCGCACCGGAGCCGCACGTAACGACGAATTCCATTTTCGTGTCTCTTTATGAAGAGCATCTGCGCGACCGGGAATCGTTGTTTTCTTCGCTGCGGCAGCTTGATGATATGCGCAAAAATGCGAGTATATGAGGCGACGCGCCCATGAACATGCTTTGCCGTGAAAGAATGACCAAGAACTACGATCAGCCAGAATACGCCGTGCCTTCTACCGATCTGCCCCGGATGGCTTTGACCGAGGAACTCGTTTCGCTGAGCCTTCGGCTTGAAGTTGATCGCGGCCCCGATCCGAGCCGTGCACCAATCACCGACAATGACGTCGATGAACTGGCAGAACAGCTCTTCCTCGAAGCAGGAGACGACCCGCTCTGGGTTTTCGCCTATGGCTCCCTGATCTGGAAGCCGGACTTCGATGCGGTGGACTCGCGCGCCGGAACGGCGAGCGGCTGGCACCGGTCATTCTGCCTTCGGCTGACGCGCTGGCGTGCAACGATGGCCCAGCCGGGCCTCATGCTGGCGCTTCGATCCGGCGGCAGTTGCAAGGGTATCGTTTTCCGCCTGTCCGACAAGGACCGCCTTGGGCAATTGCGCAGAATGATCCGGCGCGAAATCAGTTCAATTGACGATGCCTATTCCATTCGCTGGGTCACGGTCGAAACGGAGGATGGGCCTGTGCGTGCGCTCGTTTTCTGGGCTGGACCGCGCGGAGACAGGCTTTCGGACAACATGCCCCTGACGTCCGTGGCGCAATTGCTTGCGCGCGCTTGCGGGCATATGGGTTCCTGCGCCGAATATCTCTATCTCACCGTCAAGCATCTGGAAGAAAAAGGTATTCGTGACCGCAATCTCTGGGAATTGCAGCGCCTGGTCGCTGAAGAGATCATCAGCATTTATTGCAGCGATGAAATTCAAGGCAAATTGAAACCAGCCTGAGCGGAAACTGCGCGCTAATCCTGATAAGCCAGACTATCGCTGAAATTACCGCTGAAATTGCGCCCGGCTTCACGGGCGATATTGGCCACAAGCGTGATAAGCCGCGTTGCCGCGCTCTCCAGATAAATAGCGCTATAGCTCGTCGCCGGGAAAGCGGCGTTGGTATTCAGCACCTGCAGCTCGCCTGTCCGAAGCTCTTTCTGGATTACCACCGGCGGAATGACGGAAATCCCAACCCCCGCCGAAATCATGTTGATCGTCGTGGTGAGCGAATTGGAATAATGAACGGTCGCATCTTTCAGGCGCTCTTCCGTGAAATAATTGATGATTTGCTGATAATTGTAGGAACCACTCTCATAGGAAATGAGATTGCAGCCGAGCAGGTCATCGCGTGACAGCATGTCTTCTGTCCCGCCCGGAAACTGATTGCTGCGCGATATCCAGAACATGCCGAAAGTGCATATGTCGACGATGCGCAGATTGGGCGAAGGCTCGGGCTGGATGGCGAAAACGATGTCGAGCTCCCGTTGCTCCAGCTTCTGAACAATCCCCTTCGAAGATGAAGTGGTGATCGAGATGCGGATTTGCGGGTAGCGTTGGCGGACAATATCGAGAATGCCCGGCAATATGGTCATGGCGAGGCTCGGAACGATGCCAATCTTCAGCGTGCCTTCAAGCCCATTTTGCGGGCTCAGGCTTTCTACCAGATCATGGTAACGGCGCACGACATCGCGCGCGCCCTCGACAAAAGCTTCGCCTTCCGCCGTCAGGTTGACGTCGCGGGCATCGCGGTCGAAAAGCCGGAACCCCAGCTCCTGCTCCATCGCGCCGATACGATTGGATATTGCCGCAGGCGTCATGTTGAGGCGAGCCGCCGTCGCCCGGAAATTACGCAGTTCCGACAACCAGATCACCGTTTCCAGAAAACGGATATTCATGGACGGGCATGTCCCTTCCCATTTCAATCACCCGCGCGCCTGCGTTTCTTGAAGTCCCTTATTGCGCTTCGGGCAACCAGATTCGTGCTTTCCTTCTAAGACACTTGCGAGATGAAAATAAGCAAATTGTCATGTTCCTTCTCACAAATGATGAGGGCCGGCCGAAACCGGCCCGTATCGGATCAGCTTCCCGCGTGAGCGAGAATTTTCTTGGTGGCGCCAGACACGTCACCGAGCTTGAGACCTGTCTTCACCGAAGCTTCGCGCACCTTGCCCTTGTCTTGTATTTCGAGCGCACGCGAGGCGACCGCATTCACCTCGTCACGCGGCAGAACTAGAACTCCGCTCTCATCGGCCAGGATGGCATCACCGGGATTGACGACGACACCGCCGCAAGAGACCGGAATGTTGATGCCGCCCCCCAGATCATAGAGCCGGGTGGTGATGGGCGAGATACCCCTCGCCCACATCGGAAAATCGGAATCCTCGATTTCCGTCAGGTCCGTGCAAGGACCATCAACGATCCCGGCGACCGCACCCGAAGCCTTCGCAGCGATGGTCACACCGCCGCCCCAGCACGCATAGCGGTCGTCTCCCATCCGGTCCACCACCAGAATATCGCCGGGACGGAGCATTCCGGTTACGTGGTGAAGCAGGGTGGAATCCGGGCCCGGTATGGCGATGGTGACGGCAGTACCGACCACACGGCGCTTCGGGAGGAGCGGCTGGATGGAACGGTGCATGAAGCCGAAGAAACGCCAGTGTCCGACAGTGGCCGTTTCGACCCCCGACAGAAGCTGGAGATCACCGGCAGGAACCTGTTCCGGCATGGGATTGATCGTATACATATGACGCCTCCTATGCGCAGGCTTGCAACTGCTTGCCGATGCGGCGATGGCTGACCATCGGAATAAGTGAACGCACACGCTCGATCTGCGCGCGCTCGATGCGCGCCGTCACGAACCCGACGCCATCGGACGCGCGCGCCACAACATGGCCCCACGGATCGCAGACGAGCGAGTGACCATAGGTATGACGGCGCTCGCCATTCGAAACCGTGCTGCCGGTCTGACCGCAGGCGGCAAAATAGGTCTGGGTTTCGATGGCACGGGCACGCGCCAGCACCTCCCAGTGGTCCTTGCCGGTTTGCAGCGTGAATGCGGCGGGAAGCACGATGACATCGGCACCGGCCTTTTCCAGCTCCAGATAAAGTTCGGCAAAGCGGATGTCGTAGCAGATCGCGCAGCCAACCTTGAACCCGTCAAGGTCATAGACGACAACATTCTCGCCCGGCTTGACGGTTGCGGATTCCTTATAGGCCGTCCCGTCCGGCCCGACGATGTCGAACATATGGATCTTGCGATAATGCGCAATCTCCTTGCCTTCGCGATTGAAGACGAAGGTGGAATTATAGATCCGCTTTTCGTTTGGAACCTTTTCCATCAGGGTTCCGGCATGGACAAAGACCTTGTGCTCGCGGGCAAACTCCTGCGCCATCTTGTAGGCAGGGCCATCGGGAACACTCTCGGCTGCCGCAAGTTTCTCTTCCGGAGTACCACCGTAATATTCGAAATATTCGGGCAGCACGATCAGGTCCGGAGAATCCGTGCGCACGGCATCTTCCATCAATCCCCGCGTAATACGCAGGTTTTCTGCCTTATCGGTCTGCGGGCTCGTTTGGATCAGGCTAATCTTCATTTTTTCCTCCAGCGAATGAATGGGTGTTCAGTTCAATCAGGCAACCAGGGCTTCGCTTTTCAGCATGTTCACAGTCGAAACCATGCCCTGGCGAAGCGTCATGTTCTGGGTGGCGACGACCAGCATCGCGGCGCCTTCCTCCTGTGCGAAGCGCCGTTCGGCTTCAGTCCAGGCGGGCATGATCCATGGCTTCCCGGCAGCGCGTGCAGCGGCTGCACAACGGCGCAGATCGGCCTTGTCGTCATCATTGAAAGCGTAGGCTCCCCGACCACGCGCAAGCGCCAGATCCGAAGGGCCGGGAAACAAGCCGTCAACCGTATCAAGCGCGATAATCTTCTCGACGTCGGCTAGACTTTCCGCCGTCTCGATCATGGCGAAGCATTTGGTGCGCTTGTTCTCTTTTTCGAAGGCATCGGTCGCCGGACGGGCATAGCCGAAAATGCGACCACCCGTATAAGAGCGCGTGCCGACCAGCGGATATTTTGCAGCCTTCGTAACCTGATGCGCATGTTCCACGCCGAGAATATGCGGAACGATGACGCCATCCGATCCGAAGTCCAACGCCTGCTGAATGGCTTCTGGCGTCGGTGCCAGCACCTTGGTCAGGGTGGAGAGACCCTGCGCCTTGGTGAAAGCCAGAAACTGGTCCAGTGTCGACAGGTCAAAAGTTCCGTGCTCGAGTTCCAGAACGAAGGATGAGAAGCCGCAGGTTCGGGCAATTTCGAGATAGCTGAAATGCGGTTGCGACATCCAGAGGGCGATATTTTCCATGCTTGCAGTCACTTTCAGTTGGGAGGTTATTTGCCGATTGTGCGTGACAATCCGAGTGTGCGTTCGATGACGAAGATGATGAGCAGCGTGGACGCGATCAGCACGACCGAGATGGAAGCTGTCATCGGGTCGGTGCGACTTTCGACGTAGTTGAAGATTTCAACCGGCAGCGTCGTCATGCGCGGTCCGGTGATGAAGAGCGAGATCACCACCTCATCGAAGGACAGAAGGAAGGACAGAGCCGCACTTGCCACCAGACCCGGCATCATCAACGGCAGGGTGATGCGACGGAACACGGTGAAAGGTGACGCACCCAGCATCGTGGCGGCCTCTTCGACCGATGGTGGCAAAGTAGAGAATGCCGTTATCATGATGCGGATGACGTAAGGGGTCGTCACGATCAGGTGGGCGATCACAAGGCCCGTAAATGTACCGAGCAGTTCCAGCCTCACGAAGACCAGCAGAATGGCAAGGCCGAGCACGATGGACGGCAGAAGCAGCGGCGCGGTAAAGAGGTTCAGCACCGCTTCGCGTCCACGGAACTGATAACGGCGGATGGCATAGGCCGCCGGGATACCCGCCAGAAGCGACAGAACGGTGACGACCGATGCAATGCCGAGGCTGATCCAGAACGCCTGAATGAGCGTTTCATGATGCAGCATTTCCGCATACCACCGCACACCCCAGCTCTGCGGCGGAAAAGTGAGATAGTTGTCATTGCTGAACGATAGCGGTACGACGACCAGAATGGGCGCCAGCAGGAACAGATAGAGCAGGCCGACCAGAAGGCGGAATGGCAATGAAGTTGAACCAATCATCTCGTTTCTCCTTTGCCAGTCAGTCGATGCGACGTGCGATGCGGGAATAGACCATCAAGGCGAGCCCGAAGATGATCAGGACAATGACGGAGGTTGCGGCGGCCCGCGGCCATTCAAGCTGGATCACGGCCTGGTCGTAGATTTCCGTCGCCAGCAGGAACACGCGCCCGCCGCCAAGCAATTTCGGCGTGATGAAGGAGCTGATCGCCAGCACGAAGCAAAGCAGGCAGCCAAGTGCGATACCCGGCAATGTAAGCGGCAGGATGATCCGGCGAAACCGCGTGAAGGCATTGGCGCCGAGGGATGCCGCGGCCTCCTCAAGCGAGGCGTTCAGGCGCCCGAAACCGGCAATCAGCGACAGCGCCATATAGGGGATCAGGATTTCCACCATGCCGATGAATACGCCGAGCGCATTGTTGACGAGCCTGATGGGGGAGGAAATGATGCCGAGATTCATCAAAGCTCCATTGACAAGCCCCTGATCGCCGAGAAGCACCATCCAGCCATAGGTGCGCACCACGCTGCTGACGAGCAGCGGCGAGACCGTCACCACAAAAAGGAAGTTGCGCCAGACCGGCGAAACACGATGCAGGAAAAGCGCGATTGGATAGGCGCAAACCAGCGTTGCCAGCGTGATAAACGCGCTCAGCCAGAGCGAGTTGAACACAAGCCCCCAATTGAAGCTGTCGGTGAAGAAATTGATGTAGTTTTCGAACGTATAGCGGTCTGTCAGGACGCCGCCACTCTCGCTCTGCAGGAAGGATATCTGCGCAAGATGCGCAACCGGCGCGATGAAGGCGATGAGATTGATCAACGCCATCGGCAGAAGGAGCGCAACGGCGACGAGACTATAGCGCCTGCGTCTCGATGGCTTTGCCGGAATGATGTCGGTTGATGTGATCGCTGTCATGACATCAGCTCCCGAAAACGAGCATATCTTCCGGTTTCCATTCGCACAGCAGCCGGTCACCGGTATGGAACGCATGTCCCGCACTGGCGGTCGGTACTTCGACTTTCAGGCAGGCGCCCTCAATCTCGATGTCGTATTGAACGATGTCGCCGATATAAGTCGTGCGCTCGACCACGCCATGCGCGCTGTTGGTTACGACGCTGACAAGATTGCGATCGCGGTTGGGCGTGAGATTGATGCGATGCGGACGAATGGCGATCTGCCCTGAGCCGCGCGACTTTCCATGCGTGTTGCAGCGATAGGTGCCGCTGCCTAGACGGCAGACATTTTCGTCGACGATCTCGCAATTGTGGACATTGGCGCGCCCGACGAATTTGGCCACAAACAGGGAGGATGGCTTCTCATAGATTTCTTCCGGCGAACCGAGCTGTGCCAGCTTGCCGCTATCCATCACCCCGACGACGTCGCACATTGTGAGCGCTTCGACCTGGTCATGCGTAACGAACACCGTGGTGATGTCGAGGCGCTTCTGGATCTCGCGAATTTCGATCCGCATGTCATCGCGCAGCTTCGCATCCAGATTGGACAGAGGTTCGTCGAGCAGAAGAATGCGCGGGCGGATGACCAGCGCGCGCGCCAGCGCCACGCGCTGCTGCTGACCACCGGACATCTCCTTGGGCTTGCGCGAACCGTAGCCGGGAAGCCGCACCATTTCGAGTGCTTCCTCAACGCGCTTCTTTGCTTCGGCCTTGCCGACCTTGCGCATATCGAGACCGAAAGCGACATTTTCGGCCACGGTCATATGCGGGAACAAGGCATAGTTCTGGAAAACCAGACCGATATCGCGCTGATGAGGCGGCCTATGTGAAATATCGTTGCCATCGATCAGAATATTGCCGTCCGAAATCGAGGCGAGACCGGCAATCATGCGCAAAGTTGTCGTCTTTCCGCAACCGGATGGGCCGAGGAGGCCAAGCAGTTTTCCGCGCGGCAGATCGAGATGAAGGTCGTCCACTGCCCGGTAATTGTTACCGTAGAGCTTGGTAAGAGCCTTCAACTGTAGAAATGAGTTTTCTGCTACCATATCGAAACCTGTGAGGGGTCGTTGCCGCCCCGGCGAAACGGGGCGGAAGCGTGAATTTCAGGGTGAGGTAGAGTTTTAACGACCAGCCGGAATGATCTGACGACGCCAGGGATTAAGCAGCTTGTCGCGCATATCGCCGATTGTCATCCAGTTGACCGGAATGAGCTTTTCGCGCTGGACCGGGTCCATGTACGGAATGCGTTTTTTCGTTTCGTCATTCACGTCCGCTTTCGTGTTCGATGGCGCATAGAACATGATCTCGGCGAACCGGGCCTGCGCCTCCGGGCTTATCGCATAGTCGATGAATGTCCTGGTTGCATCCATGTTCTTGCCATTGGAGGTCGCACTGATGACGTTCACCTGCGCAGCCGTGCCTTCCTTCGGGCCGACCGACTGAAGCTTTCCGCCGGTCTGGTCGAAATAGAACTGGGCGCGGGCATTGTAGCCGATGGACAGAGTCGCCGTGCCGTTTGCAACCAGCGTATAGGCATCGGGCTTCGGTTCCCACGTCTGCACGGCAGGCGCCAGTTCCACCAGCTTGTCGACGCCCGGCTTCACAGTCTTCGTATAGTCGTCTTCACCAGCGAGACGGTTCGCGATGATCGTCAGCAGGATGGCCTGAATATCGCCGCCGCCCTGCGCCGGGATGATAACCTTGCCGCTTTGCTGCTTGTCCCAGAGCGCTTCCCAGCTATCCGGTGAACCCTCCGCAAATGCATCGTGATTATAAAGAAGCGAAAGCGTGTCATATGTGATCGGTATTGCAGCGCCAGCGAGTTCCTTGCCGAGATCGGCGACATCCGCATAATTTTTGAGCGATGCCGGATCAAGCTTCTCGACCAGCCCTTCCTCATCGGCAATCTTGGCGACCGAGAGGTCATAGATGACCGCATCCGTCTGGGGCGAGGATTTCTGGGCGCGCATATTTCCCAGCGATGTCGCTGCATTCTGCACGCCGTAATAGGTGACCTTGATGTCGGGATGTTCCTTCTGGAACGGTTGGATGACGGCCTTGACGTAATTGTCCTGGAATGCGCCGCGATATCCCATCACGGTAATTTCCGCAGCATTGGCTGCGAAAACAGTCATTGCCGAAACACTCAACGCTAAACTTGCCAGAAAAGCCGATTTTCTGTTGATCGAACGTGCCATCAGTCACTCCCCTTTTGTTTGAAGGTAAGGTGAAGAATGGTGGTCGGAGCGTCCAACGACTTATTCTGTCCGCCTGTTCGATTTTGCTTTATGCCTTTGAATTCCAGGGGCTTCTGGGCTTGAGTGACAGGTGACAAGATTGGGATGAAGCACCCAGTATTTCACACGTGATGAAATTGTAATCTGTTGCCTGTTTTTTGAGCAGGCGCCCTCCTTTTCCTGCTGCACAAATCTTGCCCACCTGATCGCATGTGCCCTTGTTGCCTTGAAAAAGCGGTAAATTTGAAACTGGCACGGTCCTTGCTTCTATTAAATCGAACACCGAGCCGCGCGACACCGCATGACTTGTGGTGATCGATCAACCGAGGATGACAGAGAGACTAGCGATGACCAAGTACAAGCTCGAATACATTTGGCTCGATGGATGCACCCCTGCTGCCGGACTGCGCGGCAAGACGCAGATCAAGGAATTCGACGCTTTTCCGACACTTGAACAACTGCCGCTCTGGGGCTTCGACGGCTCATCGACGATGCAGGCCGAAGGCCGCAGCTCGGATTGCGTCTTGAAGCCGGTCGCGATCTATCCCGATCCCGCGCGCAAAAACGGCGTTCTGGTGATGTGTGAAGTCATGATGCCAGATGGCATCACGCCGCATCCATCCAACAGCCGCGCAACCGTCCTTGAAGACGATGATGCATGGTTCGGTTTCGAGCAGGAGTATTTCTTCTACAAGGATGGCCGTCCGCTCGGCTTCCCGGAGCAGGGCTTCCCTGCCCCGCAGGGTCCATATTACACCGGCGTCGGCTACAAGAATGTTGGCTCCATCGCCCGCAAGATCGTCGAGGAACATCTCGATCTCTGCCTTGATGCCGGTATCAATCACGAGGGCATCAACGCGGAAGTGGCCAAGGGCCAGTGGGAATTCCAGATTTTCGGCAAAGGCTCCAAGAACGCCGCCGACCAGATCTGGATGGCCCGCTATCTCCTGCTTCGCCTCTGCGAACAGTATGAAATCGATATCGAATTCCATTGCAAGCCGCTCGGCGACACCGATTGGAACGGCTCGGGCATGCACTGCAACTTCTCGACCAAATATATGCGTGAAGTGGGCGGCAAGGACTATTTTGAAGCGCTCATGGCGCAGTTCGACAAAAACCTGCAGGACCATATCGACGTTTACGGCCCGGACAACCACATGCGCCTGACCGGCAAGCATGAAACCGCCCCATGGAACAAGTTCTCCTACGGCGTTGCCGACCGTGGCGCTTCGATCCGCGTCCCACACGCATTCGTCAGGGATGGATATCGCGGCTATCTGGAAGATCGTCGCCCGAATTCGCAGGGCTGCCCATACCAGATCGCTTCGCAGGTTCTGAAGACGATCTCGGAAGTCCCGACCTCGGAAGACGAAGCACTCGCTGCTTAATTTCTAGCCAAACGGCCTGCTTGAGGATTTCAGCAGGCCGTTTGTCATTATTCTCAGGAAACCGCAGACAACAAAAAAGGCCGGGGCGAAAACGCACCGACCTTCCTGATCATCGCTTTCCTACCAGTGCCAGTACATCCGTGGTCAAAAGCATCAAGCGATGAAGGCTATTGCGAGCGACAGACGCGTTCCAGCGCTCTTAAGCAATGCCTATGACAGCCATATAGGTGCACATCTTGTTCAAAACAAGGTCGCGCAACAATTTCTATAAATTAGTTTGACGCCTCCACCTGACGTCGCGCCAGCAGATACACAACGACAATTCCGGCACCTACCGCATAGGCCAGAACGTCCAGCCAATCCGGCGTCGCTCCGAGAATAATACGCAGGGCCGGATTTCCGATCTCGACATCGAATTGTTTTGCGAGGTATTGACCGAACTCCACCGCCGCCCCGGTCAGAAACGCGATCAAAGCCAGCAGCAGGTGATTTCCGTCAATGAAGGTTCTAAGCACCGCATAAACAAAGATGACGGCAATCACATCCCCGGCAAAGCTTCTGATCCAGCCCAACCCTGCCCCCATTGTTGCGAGCAGGACAAGAAGCGTCAGAAGCACCAGCGTGAAACACAATGCCGATCGCGAAAATTTAAGCTGCACGGGATTTTCCTGCCAGGACATGGATTACAGCCTAACACTACAGTTGCAAATTCGTCAGGCCGTGGCGAAAAGAGTGTTTTTCGAGTACCGGAGCGGAACGTACTTAAAGGTACGTGAGCACCGGAACGCAGACAAAGCGCTCTTTGCAGCCCGGCATCACGAAAAATGCAACTATAGTACTAATCTAGCTTTTTCCCTTCCCGTGCAAGACCGAAGCACCTGAATATTGCTGGGTGACTTGTTACTGCGATGGCACAAAGCGCCATCGCAATACCTTTCAATGCTGTTCCTATAAGGCTTCAAGCCACGTTCAGAACGCTTTCAGGCGCAAAGGCTTCATAACCAAGCGCTTCCGCAACCGGCTTGTTGGTGATGCGCCCTTTGTGAACGTTCAGGCCATTGCGCAGGTGCTTGTCCTCGGCAATTGCCCTCAAACCACGGTCAGCAAGCGCCAGACCGTAATGAAGGGTCGCGTTGTTGAGGGCGTGCGCCGAGGTCACCGGAACGGCGCCCGGCATATTGGCCACGCAGTAATGGACTATCCCATCCACTTCGTAAGTGGGATCGGAATGCGTCGTTGCATGGGAGGTCTCGAAGCAGCCGCCCTGATCGATGGCCACGTCCACGATGACCGCACCTTTCTTCATGCCGGACAGCATTTCGTGAGTGACGAGCTTCGGCGCCGCAGCACCGGGGATCAGCACTGCGCCGATGACGAGATCGGCAGAGAAGACTTCATCTTCAAGCGCCTGAATACTGGAATAGCGGGTATGAACACGACCGCTGAATATATCGTCGAGCTGGCGCAGACGCGGCAGTGAGCGATCCAGAATGGATACATCGGCACCAAGACCCGCCGCCATTCTGGCCGCATGAAGCCCGACCACGCCACCGCCGATGATCGTGACCTTTGCCGGAAGCACACCGGGAACGCCGCCCAGCAGAATACCGAGGCCGCCATTTGCTTTCTGCAGCGCCGTTGCACCAGCCTGTATCGACAGACGGCCCGCCACTTCCGACATTGGAGCGAGCAATGGCAGCCCACCGCGATCATCCGTCACCGTTTCATAGGCAATTGCCGTCACGCCAGACGCGAGTAGTCCCTTGGTCTGTTCGGGGTCAGGCGCAAGATGGAGATAGGTGTAGAGAAGCTGGCCTTCGCGAAGCTGCACCCATTCGGCGGGCTGTGGTTCCTTGACCTTCACGATCATGTCGCACTTCTCGAAAATGTTTTTTGCAGAAGCAGCTATTTTCGCGCCAGCGGCGATGTAGCTGGCATCATCGGCACCAATACCGGCGCCTGCCTTTGTTTCAATCCAGACCTCATGGCCATGAGCCACATATTCACGAACTGCGGCGGGGGTCAGTCCGACACGATATTCATGGTTCTTGATTTCCTTCGGGCAACCGACACGCATAAGCGTTCCTCTCATTTTTGCCCACTTGCCGTGGGTCGTTGTCGATCCCAAAATGAGAACACCTGCGGCTCGCAATGTCCTTGCAAAGAAGATTTGCCCGCCCCGTCTTTTTGGTGAATTATTGCGCCGATTACCCTCTTTTTCGAAGGCTCTTCGAATGAGCAATCTTGATCCTATCGATCTTGCAATTCTCAGGACATTGCAGGCCAACGCACGCATTACCAATGCAGAACTTGCAGAGAAGGTTGGATTGTCGCCTTCAGCCTGTTCGCGCCGCCTCGATATTCTGGAAAAGAGCGGTGTGATTGCGGGCTATCATGCCCGCCTTTCCCAGAAGGCGCTCGAATACCGGATGATTGCGATTGTCCATATTTCACTTTCGGGCCAATTCGCCAAGACGCTGGCCGAATTCGAGGCGGCGGTGAAACGCTGCCCCAACGTGCTGGTCTGCTACCTTATGTCGGGCGAATATGACTATATTCTGCGCGTTGCGGCGCGCGATCTTGAGGATTATGAGCGCATCCATCGCGACTGGCTCTCGGCTCTGCCGCATGTGGTGAAGATCAACTCCAGTTTTGCCCTGCGTGAAATCATCGACAGACCGAATGTCGGCCTCTAACCGCTTATTCTGACGCGAATTTTATCCGAAAACCGTTTCACACTTTTCGGGATAAGCTCTAGATTGGAGCTTTCGAGTCCCTGATCGTTGGAGCCATGCTGCAGTTCACCAGAAGAGTTTTGCGACAGGCCGGTTGGGGGCTGCCAGCCTCCCTGGCCCTGCATCTGGTGCTGGCATTGCTGTTTCTGGTTCGCCTTCCAAATCTTCCCTCGCCCGCTTCAGAACAAAGCGTCAATGTGGAGCTGGTTCAGCCACCTCTCCCTGAAAAGAAACCTCAGCCACAGGCACCAAAGACACCGGAACAGGCTGCCCCTCCACCCCAGCCGCAGGCATTTGAGTCTGCAGCCGCAAAGCAGGAGGTGAAGTCGCCGCCGGAGCAGGACCTACCGCCCGCAACGCCTGAAGAATCACAGAAACCGGATGAGCCCTCTGAGGCTGATGCGGCGACCGATGTTGAGCAGGCTAACGAAAAGCCTTCTGCAGCGGAAACAGAACCCGCCGGGCAGCTTCTTCAGGCCGAAAAGCCGTCCGAATCCGGCCAGTCCAGCGCAGAAAAAACTCAAACCGCACCAACACAAAAGGCCGATGCCCCCAAACCGGTGACATCAGCCAAAAAACTCACGCGAGCGCGTGAGATTTACTCGAAGGACGCGATGTCCGATCCTCGTGTGAAACAGGCGCTGGGAAAGCTCGCCCCGAAGGACCGGATCATTCAGATTTGCGGCATCGAGGCGCTGGAACAGGTGCGCCGCCACAAAGCTGGTGCCTTTCCGGACATGCTCGCGCGTGAAGGCGGTTCTGTTTCGGCGACTGGCCTGACGGTCAGCGACGGCGCCTTTCGCAGCCAGCGCAAATGGTATGCTATCGACTTCACCTGCAAAGCCAATGCCGAAACGATGGTGATCGATGCCTTCAGCTATAATATCGGACGCGCCATTCCCGAAGGAGAATGGGCCAGACGGCAGCTTCCAAGGGATTAGCGAGCATTTCGATCTGACTGGATCAGATCGACGCTCTAATCATTTTTCTCACGCGCATTTTCTCCGAAAGCCGTTTCACACTTTTCGGGATGCGCTCCAATTGCGGCAAGGGCCGCTATTGTGATTGAACGAGTGACCCTTAATTTGACCGGGAACATTGATGCCCGACGTCAGGGCATGTTCTTCATCATTTCATGGGTAACGGGCATCATATTCTCGTTAAGATGATGCATGACCCAAAGTGAGCCTGCCAGAGCGATGCCGACAATGATGAGCGTAAATATCAGCGCCATCAGCGTCCACCCCCCCTCGGACGTCGGGCTCATATGTAGAAAATAGATCATATGTACCACGATCTGGACAGCCCCTATGCCCATGACAAGCATTGCGGTTAGCTGCCTGCTGGCAAGCACATCCCCCATGACAAGCCAAAACGGAATGGCTGTGAGAATGACCGACAGGACAAAGCCTGTCATGTAGCCGCTGAAAGTCGCGTGGACTTCGCCTGCCCCTGATCCATGCGGGTCTTGATGGTGGCTGGGCTGGGTTCCGTGGTGTGGGCTATTTACGCTCATCCGAGGACTCCCAATAAATATACGAAGGAGAACACACCAATCCAGATAACATCCAGAAAATGCCAAAACATCGAAAGGCACATCAGGCGTCGGCGATTTTCGACAATCAGCCCATGGCGCATGACCTGCAACATAAGCGTAATCAACCAGACGATACCAAAAGTAACGTGCAGCCCGTGCGTGCCGACGAGGGTGAAGAAGGAGGACAGGAATGCCGAACGGCCAGGCCCCGCGCCTTCGCGAATGAGATGACTAAATTCGTAAATCTCGATTGCCAGAAATGCTACGCCGAAAATGCCGGTAATGGCCAGCCAGAACAATGTTGCAGTTTTCTCATCTCGCTGCATCTGCAGCATGGCGAAGCCATATGTAATCGACGACAGAAGCAGCATTGCCGTATTGATTGCGACCAGATTGAGATCAAACAAATCTGCCGGTGAAGGTCCTGCCGCATAGTTGCGACCGAGCACGCCATAGGTGGCAAACAGGACAGCAAATATCAGGCAGTCACTCATCAGATAGAGCCAGAAGCCCAGCGTCGTGCTGTTTTCCGGATGATGGTCTTCCGCCAGATAAAACTGCGGCTTCTCGGCTTGATCTAGATGTATCTCTGTCATCGGGCCTATCCAGCGAGAAGTTTTGAACGGGCGTCTTCTGTCGCCGCAACTGTTTCAGCGGGGATATAGAAGTCACGTTGATAGTTGAATGTGTGCCCTATCGCGGCGATCAGCAAAGCGGCAAAGGACAGGATTGCCAGCCACCAGATGTACCATATGAGGGCAAAGGCAAGGACGACGCTCAGTGCGGCCAGTATGACACCGGCGCCTGTATTGCGCGGCATATGAATGGGGCGGAAGCCGGTCAGCGGGCGCTCATGGCCGCGGTTTTTCATATCATACCAGCTGTCGAGATCGTGAACCACGGGCGTAAAGGCGAAGTTGTACTCCGGCGGAGGCGAGGACGTCGACCATTCAAGCGTACGGCCGCCCCATGGATCGCCGGTAAGGTCACGCAATTGCTCCCGCTTCAAATAGCTCACGACGAGTTGAACGAGAAAGGAGGCGATTCCGAGCGCAATCAAGACAGCGCCGAAGGCCGCAATGACAAACCATATCTGCAAGGAAGGATCTTCAAACTGGCTCAGCCGCCGGGTAACACCTTTCAGCCCAAGAACATACAGCGGCATAAAGGCGAAGAAGAAGCCGATCTGCCAGAACCAGAAGCTCATCTTTCCCCAGAAAGGATCAAGCTTATAGCCGAATGCCTTCGGCCACCAATAAACGAGCCCTGCCATCAGGCCGAAGACAACACCGCCGATAATCACGTTATGAAAATGGGCGATGAGAAAGAGCGAATTGTGCAATACGAAATCGGCCGGTGGAATTGCAAGCATCACACCCGTCATACCGCCGATCACGAATGTCACCATGAAGCCGATCGTCCATAACATGGGCACTTCATAGCGGATACGTCCGCGATACATTGTGAAGAGCCAGTTGAACATCTTCGCCCCGGTCGGGATGGAGATGATCATCGTCGTGATACCGAAGAACGCATTGACCGAGGCGCCAGACCCCATTGTGAAGAAGTGGTGGAGCCACACAATATAGGACAGGATCATGATGACGCAGGTTGCGTAGACCATCGACGCATAGCCAAACAGGCGCTTGCCGCAGAAGGTTGCGACCACTTCGGAAAAAATGCCGAAAGCCGGCAATACAAGAATGTAGACTTCCGGATGACCCCATATCCAGATGAGGTTGATATACATCATCGGATTGCCACCAAGATCGTTGGTGAAGAAATTCGTGCCCACATAACGATCCAGCGACAGAAGGGCGAGCGTTGCAGTTAAGATGGGGAATGTCGCCACAATGAGCACGTTGGTGCAAAGCGAGGTCCAGGTGAAGACCGGCATTTTCATGAAGGACATGCCCGGAGCACGCATCTTGACGATGGTGGCTATCAAATTGATACCAGAAAGCGTTGTCCCCACGCCCGCGACCTGCAGGCCCCATATATAATAATCGACCCCAACATCGGGACTGTAGTCAATGCCAGACAAGGGGGGATAGGCCAACCAGCCAGTGCGGGCGAACTCTCCCACAAAAAGCGACATCATGATGATGATGGCGCCGCCGGTTGTCATCCAGAACGAGAAATTATTGAGAAACGGGAACGAAACGTCCCGCGCACCTATCTGCAGCGGGACAACATAGTTCATCAAGCCCGTCACGAAGGGCATGGCCATGAAGAAAATCATGATAACGCCATGCGCAGTGAATATCTGGTCGTAATGGTGCGGCGGCAGATAGCCTTCATACCCGTTGAACGCTATTGCCTGCTGGATGCGCATCATGATGGCGTCGGCAAAACCACGCAGAAGCATGATCAATGCAAGAATGACATACATGATGCCGATCTTCTTGTGGTCCACACTGGTGAACCATTCATTCCACAGATACCCCCAAAGCCTGAAATAGGTAATCAACCCCACAACCGCGATACCCCCAATTGCGACCACTATGAAGGTCACCAGGAGGATTGGTTCGTGATAGGGTATCGCTTCCAGGGAGAGGCGCCCGAAGATCATACTCGTGGAACTGTCACCGCCAATCATGATAGAACATTCCCGAAGTTACTGTTATCCGATTGCAGATTCTTCAATCTTTTGGTCTTGCCCTACGGCTTATCCTGGCCGCAGAACTGCCGCTAACCCTGCTCCACGCCATCGGCACAAAGGGGCTTCAGGGCATATTGTGCATGTCATGACCCTGCTCCCTTTGCGCGTCGGGTACAGCTTGAATATCAGTTGCGCTGGACTGCGCGGCATCGGCGCTATGACGATTATCATGCTGTAGCCGGGCCTTGTTTTCGCGACTATCAAGGCCCGCGCCGCCCATCCTGTCGATGTGCATCATTTCACTCATGCACATCTGGCCGGGGCGAACGCACATATTGAGCACGGCTTCGAAAAGTCCGCTTTCAACGGCACCGAAGTAACGAACCGGCTCCCTGATGCTCGGCTTTTCGAGCTTCAGATAAGTATCCCTGTTCAGGGCGGTTCCATTCTGCTTCACCTGGCTTATCCAGTTGTCGAAACCCGAGGCGTCAAGCCCGTGAAACTGGAAGCGCATATGCGAAAAGCCTTCGCCGCTATAGTTGGATGAAAATCCTTCATATTCACCGGCCTTGTTGATGACCGCATGAAGCCGCGTCTGCATTCCCGGCATGGCATAAATCATGCCTGCAAGTGCCGGAATATAGAAGGAATTCATAACCGACGAGGCCGTGATCTTGAAGTCGATGGGCGTATCTACCGGTGCCGCCATCTCGTTGACAGTGGCGATACCGTAATCCGGATAAAAGAACAGCCATTTCCAGTCGAGCGCTACAACTTCGACCGTCAGGGGTTTGGTTCCGGCCTCGACCGGCCGCGTGCCATCAATGCGATCCAATGCCCGGTAAGGGTCGAGTTTATGTGTGTTCACCCAGGTGATCGCGCCCAATGCGATGATAATCATCAGAGGAGCGGTCCATATGACCACTTCCAGCGCTGTCGAATGATGCCATTCGGGATCATATCTGGCGGCGTTGTTTGACTGCCTGTACCGCCAAGCGAAGAAAAGCGTCAGGAAGATAACCGGCACGATAATGATCAGCATCAGGATCGTCGATACGACGATGAGGTCTCTCTGCTGCGCTGCAATGTCACCAGATGGCGACATCACGACCATATTGCAGCCAGCCAGCCCCGGCAGAAGAACCACGGCTGGGATCGCTTTTCGCGTGAAACTGAAGAATGCGTTCATGTCTAACCCGACCTACATTCTGTTCCTTCATCATGATAAGGCACAATCGCATTTCGGGAAGACCCATTTTTCAGTTTATGAAAATTGTTCAGTCCAACAGACTACGAGACAACTATATCTGCTTTTTTTTTGACCTGTTCCTTGATAACTTGTCGTTGTGCGACATCATAAAGCACATGATACATTTCCCTCGGAGAGTTTCATGAGTTCGTCCGCAACACCGACATCATCAGGTCTCGAACAGGACGCACGACGCATCCATAGCGACGGAAAGCCTTTGTCGCCGGGAAATGTCGCCATCGGCGTTGTCATCGGGCGAACCTCCGAGTTTTTCGATTTTTTTGTCTACGGGCTTGGTTCCATTCTGGTTTTTCCCAAGCTGATTTTCCCGTTCGCCCCTGATCCGGTAACGGCAACCTTGATGTCGTTCGCGGTTTTTTCGCTGGCATTCATTGCGCGACCTGTGGGTTCGTTCGTCTTCATGTGGATTGATCGCCATTACGGGCGAGGAACAAAACTCACGCTTGCTCTGGTTATTCTGGGCGGCTCAACGGCTTCTATCGCCTTTCTGCCGGGGTTCGAGACGATCGGATATTGGGCTGTGTTTTTGCTCGCCCTGTTCAGACTGGGCCAGGGCTTCGCGCTCGGCGGCGCATGGGATGGTCTGGCTTCCCTTCTGAGCTTGAGTGCGCCGGTGGGCAAGCGTGGCTGGTATGCGATGATCCCGCAATTGGGGGCGCCCATCGGCTTCGCACTGGCAAGCATTCTTTTTGCCTATTTCGTACATAATCTCAGCGAAGCGGATTTTCTTGCATGGGGTTGGCGCTATCCATTTTTCGTAGCCTTCGCGATTAACGTCGTCGCGCTGTTTGCGCGCCTCCGCATCGTTGCGAGCAGCGAGTTCGGCGCAGCAATGGATGCGCAGGAACTTCAGCCGCGACCCGTTTTTGAAATGCTGAGCAAGCATAGTATCGATGTGGTTCTGGGAGCCTTTGTGCCACTGGCAAGCTTTGCGATGTTCCACCTCGTAACGATCTTTCCGCTTAGCTGGGTTGTTCTCTCGGGCGCCCAGCCCGCTGAACGCTTCCTCTGGGTTCAAGTGGCGGGTGCTGCGGTCGGTCTGATCGGTATCATCCTGTCCGGATTTGTTGCTGATCGCATCGGGCGACGTAACGAATTGATGATCGGCGCGATAATTATCGCTCTCTTCAGCTTTTCCGCGCCTTTCCTTCTCGATGCGGGCAGCGCGGGGCAGGATGCCTATATTCTGATAGGCTTTGGTGTTCTGGGGCTGACATTCGGTCAATCGTCCGGCGCGGTGTCTTCCCGTTTCACGCAATATTATCGCTATACCGGCGCGGCTCTGACGTCAGACCTCGCCTGGCTTGTGGGTGCAGCTTTCGCCCCGCTCGTGGCACTCGGCCTCGCCAGCAGCCTCGGAATAATTTTCATCGGCGGATATCTTATATCCGGAGCAATCTGCACGCTGGCAGCACTCAGCCTGTCGCGAGTGCTGGACCAGAACTAGGGTCTCCCGAAAGTGGGAACCGGTTTCGGGGATAAAGACATGCTTGAAAACAATGAGATAGAGCTTTTCGAATGATCCAGTCAGATCGAAACGCGCTTTAAAGCCTCCCCGCTTCAATAATACGTTCGAGGAATTTTCGGGTACGTTCTTCCCGGGGATTTCCGAATATCTGCTCGGGCGGTCCCTCCTCATGAACCTTGCCTGCGTAAAGGAAGCATATCTTGCTCGCAACTTCCCGCGCAAAGCCCATCTCGTGGGTGGCGAGCAGCATCGTCATGCCTTCTGCCGCGAGATCGCGGACGATATTCAGCACTTCCGACACGAGTTCGGGATCAAGCGCAGACGTGATTTCATCCAGAAGCAAAACCGAAGGGCTCATCGCCAGTGCGCGAACGATTGCAACGCGCTGTTGCTGGCCTCCGGACAACTGGTCGGGATAGGCCGTCGCCCTATGTTCCAGACCGATGCGCGTCAGCAGTGACAAGGCACGGGCTTCCGCATCCTCACGCTTCTGCCCGAGCACTTTCATCGGCGCCAGCATGACATTCTCGACCACGCTCATATGCGGGAAAAGATTGTAGCTCTGGAACACGATGCCGACATCACGCCGGAGCGCATTGACGTCGACACCGGGACCCGACATGCGGTCACCATGGATACAGATTTCACCACCCTGAATTTGTTCCAGCCCGTTCAGACAACGCAGCAAGGTGGATTTGCCGCAGCCGGAAGGACCGATCAGGCAGACCACCTGATGTTCGTCCACACTGAGGTTCAACCCGTCGAGAATTTTGACCGGGCCGTAGGACTTCGTTACATCACGGATTTCTATCATCGCCATCGTTCATATTCTCCGGAAGGGCTACGATTGCGTACGCCGCTGTTCACGCTCAAGCAGACGATCGACGAAGCGAGCCTGCGGGATCGTTATCAGGATGAACAGCAGAGCCACGGTCGTTACAGGCGAAAGATTGAAGTTGTTCGCACCGATAATACGCGCCTGATTAAACGCATCGATCGAGCCGATGACATTGACGAGAGCCGTATCCTTTTGAAGGCCGATAAAATCGTTGAGTAGCGGCGGTATGATACGCCGAACCGCCTGCGGCACGACGACGTAACGCAGTGTCTGGAAATACGACAAACCAAGAGAACGCGCGGCGGCAACCTGACTGCGATGGATACTCTCGATCCCGGCCCTGTATACTTCGGCGACATAAGCGCCATAGGTCAGCGTCAGGGCGATGATCGCGTAGGATTCCGGTGAAAGATCTTTCAGATAAGGCAAACCCGTCAGGGGAATGCCGAAGCCGATGAGGTAGATATTGATGATCGCAGGCAAGCCACGAAACATATCGGTATAAACCGTTGCGATCAGACGGACGGGGCGTCCGGCTTCGCCAGGCATCAAACGCGCGATTGCAACGATAAGGCCCCAGATCAGAACCAGAATCTCTGCAATGACGAAGATGTAGACATTCACCCAGAATGCCTTCAGCACCAGCCAGAAGGAGCTTGCGATCAGCGGTATTTGCAGAAATGTACGGCTGACGGCGAGATCGTTCACCAACAGGAACTGAATACCCGTCAGCAAGAGCACCGTTACCGCGCCATATCCCAGCGTCGAATATGCGGAATCGCGTGCCGTAGCTGTCGCCGCACGCGCAGAAATCAAATCATTTGTCGCAAGCGCTTGCCGAGCCGCCGTAGACAATCGCCAGGATTGCATTGCGGGCTTCAGCAACAATAGCGTCGCCAAACCGCACAAGAGCAGCAGGCCTGCCGTGATGATGCCGCCCATTCCAAGTTCCGTCAGGGCCGCATTGATGTCGCGCAGGGTTTTCCAGCTGGCGATTACAACGACCAGCGCAACGACAAGGGCTGTGACGGCCCAGTTCATGGTATCGCGCGGCGGCGCACTGGCGCTCCAACCGCGTTCGCTGTCGTAAAGACCAAGAGTCGGCTTGGCACCGGGCTGAGGGGTGTTGGCGGACATCGCGCGAGCCTCCCTTTCTATACGCCGCAATCTTGCCGCTTCTGTTGCAGGCAAGGACGAACGATCAATGGAACGGCTGCATCGGACCGCTGCATGCAGCGATCCGATGCGAAAACGCGATTATGGCTTCAGATAAGGAATCTTGGCCGGATCGGCGCCCCAGGCATCGGCCAGATATGTTTTCGACAATGCAGCGAAGGTGCCGTCCTTCTTCATGTCCTCGATCATCTTGTTGAAGACGGGCTCATTGGGAGACCCCTTCGGATAGAGGGCACCATAGGACTCACCGGTAGTATACTGATACGGCACTTCAACCATGCCATGCGAGTTCGACGCGACACCCAGCATGATCGACGTATCGTGAAGACCGGCATCAATCTGGTTAGCCATCAGGGCAGTCGATAGCGCGCCCGTATCGGCAAAGACCTTGACTTCCTTTGGCTTCAACTTCTGATCAACAAAGGACGCGCCGGTCGTACCCTGCATCACGCCGATGCGCAGATCCTTGACCGTCTCAGGCGTGTAATTTGTTCCCTTCTTGATTGCCACGCCGATATCTGAATCGAAATAGGGTGTAGAGAAATCAACCACCTTCTTGCGCTTGTCGGTGATGGACACTTCGGCCAGAGCGATATCGAAATCCTTGGTCTGCGCAGCCACCAGCGCATCGAAAGACACATTGACCACCTTCACCTTGTCGAGACCCGCGCGGTAAGCCATGTCGACAGCCATGCAGTATTCGTAGCCGTCTTTCATGGCATCAGGTGAATCGCCATTCCACCACGCTGGTGCAGGCAATGTAGTCTGCACCGTGAGCTGTCCCGGAACAACCGGCTTGATCGGGTCTGAACCCTTGGTGCCGGTGACCTCGCAATTGCCTATCTTCTCAGCCTGGGCAGACAAGCTCGCTCCCAGCAGCGCCGTCGAGACAATCAAGCACTTCGCGATAGAATGCGTCTTAAAACCAGTTTTCATTTTCCAGGTTCCCCTTATTATAATTATTAGAATGTTACGACATACAATAAAGGCGGATTTCCTTCCCAAAATGCGCAGTAACATTCTTGAAGTATTTGTGACTCAGACCATTCCAAAACACAAGCGCGCCTTAGACGATGTTTATGGCCCCCATCCTGCAAGGGGATGCAGGCCGTCGGCATAAAGTGGAATAAGTCATACCTCCGCGCTGCAAGTGAGGTAAGCCAGTTGGGAACTGCATTCTTCTTCCTGCACAATGCATACCTTATCTGCCCCGCCGGGCAGCCGAATGATTGCCCGTTAGAAACCGAAGCACTCCCGACCTGGATGCCCGAAGAGCCCGGCAGCAAAAATATTCTCATAATATATTGATTTTATTATTCTATTAAATAGCCTCAATCATTAGCCAACTACTGTATAGTGTCTTTCGTCGCGGCTCTTACTGATCTGTGCAGACTCGAATCATTGACTTTTTAAAATCGCGGCATTTAAACACCGGTCAAATTCCTGAAATGGGTCATTCCCAAGCGACCGTATTGAGCCGGTGCGCTGCGTTAGAAATCAAGAGTAAATCATGGCAAACGAAGATCTCGAAGCTCGTCATCTGGAGACTTTGGATCGAGACTTGGGCCGCTTCGTCAAGCTGGAAACGGCGGCGAGTTACGTCTCGCGTCCGCTTGTGGCGCCGGGCATCGCCCTTGTTTTCATCATACTTGCCGGACTTGGCGCTGCCATGCTGCTGGGCCAGACCAGTCAGACGCTTATCGTTGTGGCCGCAGCCGTTTTTGGCGCCTACATGGCTTTGAACATTGGCGCCAACGACGTAGCCAACAATATGGGACCAGCTGTCGGCGCCAATGCGCTGAGCATGGGTGGCGCGATTGCGATTGCCGCAGTGTTTGAAAGTGCTGGCGCGCTCATTGCCGGTGCTGATGTTGTATCGACGGTCGCAACCGGCATCATTGCGCCAGACACGCTTGCAACACCGATCATGTTCATCTGGGCAATGATGGCAGCGTTGCTTGCCTCTGCGCTTTGGGTCAACCTGGCAACATGGATCGGCGCTCCTGTTTCGACCACGCATGCGGTTGTCGGAGGTGTCGTGGGCGCAGGCATCGTCGCAGCTGGCTTCGGTGCGGTGAACTGGTCTCAAATGACGGCTATCGCAGCAAGCTGGGTCATTTCCCCTGTGCTGGGCGCGATCATAGCGGCTGGTTTTCTCTGGTTGATCAAAGCCCGTATTGTCTATCGTGCAGACAAGATTGCCGCTGCCCGCGTATGGGTGCCAATCCTTGTTGGTTTTATGGCGGGAACCTTTGCGACATATCTGATCATGAAGGGGCTGAAACAGTTGATCGATGTATCAATTGAGGTAGCCCTGATCTGTGGGGTGGCTGTCGGCGTCGGAAGTTGGTTGATTTTGATCCCGGTCATCCGCCGCCAGTCACACGGCCTTGAAAATCGCAACAAGTCACTCAAGGTCCTGTTCAGCATCCCTCTCGTTGTTTCGGCGGCATTGCTCAGCTTTGCCCATGGCGCAAATGATGTGGCAAATGCTGTCGGGCCGCTCGCGGCAATTGTCCAGACATCGCAGACCGGCGCGCTAAACGACGGTGTTGTGATTCCGCTCTGGGTTATGCTGATCGGCGCATGTGGCATTTCATTCGGCTTGTGCCTGTTTGGCCCCAAGCTCATTCGGATGGTTGGAAACCAGATCACCAAACTGAACCCGATGCGGGCTTATTGCGTGTCACTTTCCGCTGCGATCACCGTCATTCTGGCGAGCTGGCTGGGACTGCCGGTCAGTTCGACCCATATTGCCATTGGTGCAATCTTTGGCGTTGGGTTCTTCCGGGAATGGGACACAGAGCGTCGGTTGAAGAAAGCCCGCCAGGCCCTGCCACTGGAATCTATTCCGGTTGAGGAGCGTCGCCGTCGCAAGCTGGTCCGTCGCTCGCATGCACTGACGATTGCCGCCGCCTGGGTAGTTACCGTCCCGGCAGCAGCAATCCTCTCAGCCATTCTGTTTGCATTGTTGAACCAGATTCCTGTCGGAACTCCCTGATCCAGCGGCCAAGTCGCACTAAAACATACTTCGACCAGCCTAAGAGCCTGAATCAAAAAGCGGCAGGCCGTGGCGAAAATGGTGATTTTCGAGTATCGGAGCGCAATGTACTTAACGTACATGAGCACCGGAACGCAGGAAATTGCCATTTGCAGACCGGCATGGCGACTTTTGGAACAGGCTCTAAGCCCATAATTGCAAAAGCCCCGAGCCTGTAGCTCGGGGCTTTTGTCTATCTGTCATGTGAATATTGGCCTGCTTATATCAGCCTGCGGAAACGAAAGCCGACATGCTGGTAATCAGCAGCATTCCAACGGTTGCGCCTGCATCCTGAAGACCGATCGTCTTGTCCTGAAAGGCTGCGGCCTTGCCATGCTGGGCAACCATCGTTTTGGTCGCTTCAAGAGCATCTTCGGCAGCTTTGGCCGCGGCTGCAAGCGCATCTGTCAATGAAGCACCTGCTGCGGTTTGTGCCTCAAGCGTGACAGCAATCGGGTCCAGCACATCGAGCAGCGTCTTGTCACCAACCTTGGCCTTGCCGCGCTCGGCAATGCCATCGCGATAGGCGCGCCAGAAAGCGGCTATCTCTGGCGTGCCCAGCGCGTCGATACCGTCACAGGCCTTGCTTGCACGCAGGAAGCCGGTTGCGGTCAGCGTACCCATGGTTGATGGCGCGACGCGGGCCATGGTAGCACCAGCTGTGCGCAGAAGCTTGGCGATGCCTGCAGCTTCACCTTCCGCATGGGCAGCTTCTGAAGCTGCTGCAAAGGCCTTGCTCATGGTGATGCCCAGATCGCTATCGCCAACTTTGCCGTCCAGCGCGATAAGGAATTCGCGCTGCTCTGCAAAAAGCTGTTTCCAGCTGTCGAAGAGGTTGATCAGATCAGATGCTGTAATGACGTTCACGACAGCACCTCAACCCGCAAAATGCTTGAAGAATGGCGTGTTTGCGGAAGCGGCAACCAGTGGCTCCAGTTCTTCATCCAGATGCAGCACGGAAACTGATGCACCAGCCATTTCCATTGAAGTGGCAAACTCGCCGATCCAGACATGCTTGACCTTGACGCCACGCTCGTCAAAGAGCTGCGAAACCCGGCGGAACATGATGTAGAGTTCTTCAAGCGGCGTGCCGCCAAGACCGTTGACCAGCACGGCAACTTCATCGCCCTTGGCATAGGCCTGCTCGGCGAAAATGCGTTCCATCAGCTCGTCGATAACCGCATCTGCACTGGCAAGCTTCTTGCGGCTGATGCCCGGCTCGCCATGGATGCCCATGCCGATTTCCATTTCGTCTTCGCCAATCGAGAAGGTGGCGTGACCGATTTCCGGTACAACGCAGCTCGAGAGAGCGACGCCCATCGTGCGGGTGCGCAGGCGTGCCTTGTCGGCAAGACGCGTCACTTCATCAAGCGACAGGCCGTTGGCAGCGGCGGCACCGGCGGCCTTATAGACAAAGAAGATACCGGCGACGCCGCGACGCTTGTGTTCTTCACCGACAATGGAGGACGCCACATCATCATTGCCGACGACCTGCTTGACGGTGATGCCATCGAGATCGGCAAGTTCTGCAGCCATATCGAAATTGATGATGTCGCCGCTGTAATTGCCGTAAATGTAGAGAACACCAGCGCCCTGATCGATTGCCTTGGTGACCTGATACATCTGTTCCGAGCTCGGCGACTGGAACACGCCACCGACAGCCGCGCCGTCGATCATGCCTTCGCCGATATAGCCAAGGAACAGTGGCAGATGGCCGGAGCCGCCGCCCGTTGCAATGCCGACCTTGCCGGATTTGGTATTGGCTGTGACCATGCAACGCTTGTCGTTGTCGACAAAGGTAAGCTCGGGATGCGCCCGATAGATGCCTTCAAGCATCTCATCCACGAAATTGACGGGATCGTTCAGGAATTTCTTCATGATTTCCTCTTGAGAGTATCGGGTTATTTCTTGCGTTGGCGGGTGACGAAGAAGGCGGCAGCCAGCAGAATGAAGCAGCCCACGACGAGACGCTGCCACGTGCTGGGGATGCCCACGAGCACCAGAACACTGTTGATGACGGTGATGAGCAGCACACCGAGAAGAGTGCCGACGACGGTGCCGGTGCCGCCGGTGATGCGCGCACCACCGAGAACCACAGCCGCGATAACGCTGATTTCGGTTCCCACGAAGTCGAATGGGCTCGACTGGCGGTTGGCGCAGACATGGATGATACCGGCAAGCCCTGCCAGACCACCTGCATAGCCGAACAGGAAGATATGGATGGTGCGCAGATTATAGCCAAGACGGGCAGCAATCTGGCTGTTGCCCCCCATTGCGAAAATCGCACGGCCCATCAAGGTGCGGTTCAATATCCACCAGGTCAGGATTGCGGCCGCAGGCAGCACCAGAAAATAGAATGGCATGGTGATGGTGGCGCCGGTTGCCGATTCAAACTGGAACAGCGGAAGGCGGCCAAAAGCACCCATTGTCGGAGGCAGGGACATGATCCAGACCGTGCCGACAAAAGCCAGTAGGAAGCCGCGGAAGAGATATTGCGTGCCGATGGTGACGATCAGCGACGGTACATTGAGGTAATGCACCAAAAGACCGTTGAGAACACCAAGGAAAATACCGCCTGCAATCGCCATCAAAATGATGAAGATGATCGGTAGTTCCGGCATGTAGGACTGCACCAGAAGCGTCAGCGAATAGACTGTCGTGGCAGCAATCGCCGTAAAGGAAACATCGATGCCGCCAGCGGCGAGGATGATGAAGACGCCAAGCGCAAACAGGCCCATCACCACACTGGCGCGGCCAATATCGATCAGTGTCGAGGCTTGCAGGAATGCAGGGTTGATGATCGAAACAATCGTGCAGATTGCCACAAGCAGGAAGAAAGTGATCGATTCCGGGCGCCTGCGAATGAACTCACCCAACTTGAAGGATTGGACTCGACCTAAATCCTGTTGATACTGCGACGCACTCATTAGGCAACTTCCTTCTGCGACGACATCATGGCTTGATAGAGTTCATCTTCGGTGGCCTGTGCCGCATCGAATTCGGCAACGATGCTGCCTGCGTTCATGACAAGAATGCGGTCTGCATTCTGCAGAAGCTCCGGCAGATCATCGCTGACGATGATGAGACCCATGCCAGCTTCGGCCAGCGCCTGAATTGCGCGATAAATCGTGTCTTTCGATCCCACATCGACGCCAACAGTCGGACCATGCAGCACCAGAAGCTTGGGGCCGATGCTCAACCAGCGGCCGATCAAAACGCGCTGCTGATTGCCGCCCGAAAGCGCACCAACCGGCAGGTCGAGATTAGTGGTGTTCAACCGCATCTCTTTCATCAGTGAGGCGGCAATAGTCCGGCCCTCTTTTTGATCAACGATGCCAAGGCTGTTGCAGAGCTTTTTGAAGATCAGCGCGATCTCGTTTTCAAAGATCGACTTATCGAGGAACAAGCCTTCCGCAAGCCGGTCTTCCGGCACATAGCCTATGCCGCGCTCAATGGCTTCCGCAGGACTTTTGACCTCGGTTACAGTCCCTTCGAGGCGGATTGAGCCGGAATGGGCAGGCTCAACGCCGGTGATTGCCATGGCAAGCTCGTTACGGCCCGAATCCGCAAGACCGGTAATGCCGAGGATTTCGCCTTTGCGTAAGCTAAAGCCGATGTCCTTGAAACCAGACGCCGACAGCTTATCGAGTTTCAGCAGTTCTGCTTCACCTGGTTGGCCTGTGCGGTAGCGCTCGGCGTCGATTTCCCTGCCGATCATCAGCTCGGAAAGCTGCTTCTTGGTATAGTTTTCGATTGGACCCTGTGCCACGCACTGGCCATCGCGGAAGACAACCGCATTACCACCGATGCGATAGCATTCATCGAGCTTGTGGGTCACGAAAAGCACGGCGACGCGCTCTGCGCGCAGACGCTCGACCACTTCAATCAGATTTTCCACTTCGCGACGGGTCAGCGATGTGGTCGGCTCGTCCATGATGACGAGCTTGGCATGCGTTGCAATGGCGCGCGAAATCGCGACGAGCTGGCGCATGGCAAGTGGCAGCTCGGAAACGATCGTGTTCAGGAAGGCTTTGTCGGTCGGCAGCCCAACCGTGCTCAAAGCTCGTTCTGCGGTCTCACGAAGCTGCGAAAACTTGACGCTGCGAAACAGTCGGCCATTGCCTTCAACGAGCTGCTCATTCAGCGCTACGTTTTCTGCAACGGTCAGATTGGGAATAAGCGACAGATCCTGATAAACGGTCTCGATACCGGCTGCCAGCGACTGGATCGGGTTCAGCGCTGTATAGGTTTTGCCATCCAGAATAATCTCGCCTTCGCTGGGTGCATGCGCGCCAGACATGATCTTGATGATGGTGCTCTTGCCGCAACCATTTTCACCCAACAGGTGATAGGCCTGGCCAAGATCGATTGTCAGATCGATGCCGCGCAGCGCGTGAACGCCGCCAAACCGCTTATGGATATTGCGCAGTTCGAGATAGCGATCCGGAGACCGGTCGTTGCTCGTCCCATTCGTCGTCTTAGTTGACACGTTGAATTCCTTTGTCGCCGCGCTGTTCGCAAAGGCGACCGCGCTGGCTGTAGGACCGGGTTGGCTGTAACTGCCGCCCGCTAATGTCTTGATTTTTGATGGTTCATTCGGTCCAGGCGCCCGGATGCAGCGGGGGCTGTATCCGGGCTTTTGACACCATTCGCATGCGGCTGAACGATGTCCGCATGCGATGGTCAGTCAGCCTGTCGTGGTGCTCTTAGAACAGGTGTTCCTTGTAGGTGGCCTTGTCAGCGAGAACCATGCCGTTGCCGATGACGAGGAGGCCCTCGCCTGCACCCTTCTTCACGCGAACGCTGTTGTAGCCTTCAACGCCAAGGTCGGTGCCGTCCTTCACTTCCTTCTTTTCAAGGAACATGCGAGCAAGCGCGTTCATGGCCATACCGGCCTTCTGCGGATCCCAGAAGCCGATTGCGGTGATTGCACCGGATTCCAGAAGATCAGCCGACGGATTTGGCAGACCGGTACCAACCAGGCAGACCTTACCGCTCAGGCCAGCTTCATCGATTGCACGGCCAACGCCGAGAACGTCGTTACCGGCAGAGGTCTGGAAGCCCTTCAGGTCAGGATGCTTGCGCAGGATTTCCTTGGCCTTTTCGTAGGTGCCGTTGGCATCGTCGAAGGATTCATTGTTCGGATCGACGAGCTGCATGTCGGCATACTTCTTGGCGTTTTCTTCCGCTGCGCCAACCCACTGCATATGCGTGCGGCTGCCGAGCGAGCCAACGAAAGTGGTCCACTTGCCGCTCTTGCCCATGCATTCTGCCAGACGTTCGTTGAGCGCCGTGCCGTAATCCGCATTATCGAAGGCTTCGACGTCGGCCATGGTATTGACCTGGTTGTCGGCCTCGTGGGTCACAACAACGATGCCGCGTTCCATGGCGCGCTTGAAGGTGCCTTCGAGAACAGCCGGGTCCATCGGAACGACGGCGAGAGCGTTTACGCCCTTGGCAACGAGGTCCTGAACGATCTGGAGCTGCTGCGCGGCGTCGGACGTCGCAGGGCCGCTCTGCGTTGCAACCACATCAGGATTTGCCTTCTGATAGGCTTCCACACCGGTATTCATACGGTCGAACCACGGAATACCACTGATCTTGACGACCGTTGCGATAACCGGCTTTTCCTGTGCGACGAGCGTGCCCGCGCTGCCTGCGACAACAGCCGCGCCAATGATCGTGCCAGCGAGCAGTTTTTTCGTTTTTGCCTTCATTATTTCCTCCACACTTACAATCCCCCAGTATCTATGCTCGGGTGCCTGAGGGGTGCGCACCGATGTTTCCCTTCTGGCGATTGCCAAGGGTAAAGAATCCCGCGATGTCGTATTTTCCGACCGCGAGGAAGGCGAGCAGCAGCAGGCCCCAGGCGAAGTCGCGGACAAAATTGGAAAGGCCGCCGAAGTTGAGCAGGCTGGACATGAGTTGCAGTGCAACAGCGCTCAGCACCACGCAGATCACGCGGCCATAGCCGCCTTCCGGCTTAACGCCCGCCATGACGGCGATGAGAATGGCAACCAGAAGATATGAGCTGCCATAGTCGAACTTCACGTTGACGTTGCGTGCAGCGATGATGATCCCTGCCATTCCTGCCAGCAGGCCGCTGGTTGCATAGGTGGCAACCAGAACGCCATTGCGCGGGAAGCCGGCAAAAACAGCGGCTTTCGGATTGGTTCCCATCAGCATCAGCCAGTAACCGTAGGGCGTGAAGCGCACGACCGCAGCGATAAGCGCCGCCATCGCGATGAAGATGAGGAAGCTGATCGGAACAGCCAGAAACATGTCGTTGCCGATGCGCGACAGAAGATCGGGGCTGCCGACCATGACCGCGCGTCCGCCGGAAACAACAACCGCAAGTCCCGTAAATGCCATCTGCGTGCCAAGCGTGCAGAGGATCGGGGTGATGTTGAAACGCGCAATCAGCACGCCGTTTATGATGCCGCCCGCGAGGCCGATCACCAGCGCCAGACCGATGAAGGCAAGGCTGAAGCCAAGCTGGTTTTCAGCGCTGGAGATGAACATCGAAACAATAACGGCGGAGAGCACACCCGCTAGATTGGCCAGCGCGATACCCGAAAGATCGATCCCGCCATTGCCAGCGCACATGGCCAGCATCACGCCGATTGCCAGAAGTCCGATTTCAGGCACCTGGCCTGCCATGGACTGCAGGTTGAACAGGGAAAGGAAAGACCCGCCCGAGATATACGCGCCGAGTGCGAGCAATCCGAGATTGATGACAACAAGCATAGCAAGCTGATTGCTTGGCTTCTGCATGGTCTCCTCCTACCATGTTTAGTAAACAAAACTGTTATTCACTAAATAAATG
Organism: Brucella tritici; assembly: GCF_008932285.1. NCBI lineage: Bacteria > Pseudomonadati > Pseudomonadota > Alphaproteobacteria > Hyphomicrobiales > Brucellaceae > Brucella > Brucella tritici. The sequence continues at coordinate 10,000 of NZ_WBVY01000011.1, read as the reverse complement.
ACGAGAAGCAATGCGACTGTCAAGCGCATTATCGGCAAATTTCCGTTGCCTGTGGATCGCTTTTACCTTAATCGGTTTAAAAATCGCTCATATTGTTTACTAAACATATGATTCATATCAGGATGTAAAATCGAACCTTTTGCCGTTGAAAAAGATGAAGCCTGTTCGTTCTTGATTTGAGAACCAAACCGGCAACATATTGAATCTGGTGCAATTTGCGGATTTGAAGTTCCTGAGGGCAAATGCCATACAAATGGCAGATGTTCTCGTTCCCGGAGCCTGCGTCCTTAACCGAATTCCTGTAATCGTGCGGAGCATATGAAAAAGAAAAAGTCTTTTACGATCAGAGACATCGCAGAGACTGCGGGCGTTTCTCCGGCAACGGTTTCTCTTGTGCTCAACGGCAAGGGCGAAATTTCGGGCGAAACGCGCGCGCGCGTCCTCGAAGCTGTTTCCAGACTGAATTATGTTCCGCGCGCATCAAAGACTGCGCCAAGCAGCGGAGAAACAATCCGCTTTCTGAAGATTGCCAAGCATGGTGAGACGGTCAATCGCGATCACAGTGTTTTTGTCTCGGACTATATTGACGGCATGTCCTCGGAAGCGACACGCCGGAACTATACGCTGGAAGTGGTGAGTTTCGACGGACAGCCGATCAGTGCGGTGGCGGAATCGCTGGCCGGCGCGCCGGTGCGCGGCGTGATCGCGCTTGGGACCGAGCTTTCGGCGGCAGATATCCATATGATACAGGGCCTTGGCCTGCCCACCGTCTTTATCGATACGTTTTATGAGGTCATTGAAGCCAATTTCGTCGACATGAACAATGAGGACGCCGTCTTCAAGGTTCTGTCGCGCTTCAAGCAGCTTGGCTTTTCGCGGATCGGTTTTGTCGCCAGCCATACGGAGACGACGAACTTCCGCCTTCGCCGCGATGCATTTTTCAAGAACATGCAGCGTCTGGACCTGAAGGTTCAGGAGCGTGACGTTCTCTCGGTAGAATCGACTTATGAAGGCGCCCATCGCGACACTTGCGCAATGCTGCATTCGGGGCTCGATCTCGCCGAGTGCTATTTCTGCACGAACGATATCATCGCCTATGGCTTCATCCGGGCACTGAAGGGCAAGGGACTTCGTATTCCTGACGATGTTTCGGTGATTGGCTTCGATAATCTGCCGCAAAGCGCCACCATGGAACCGGGTCTCACAACGGTTGACGTGTCCAAGCGGAAAATCGGAAATCTGGCAGTCACGGTGCTCGACGATTTAATCAACACCGCCGAACCGCAACCGCCGGTAAAGATTCTCGTTGGGGCAAACTTGATCCTGCGCGCAAGTGAAACTGCCCATACCCAGAAGACAGCCAAGAGCCGCGAATTCGGCTAGCGTCTGACCCGAGCACGCCGCTTCTCCAATGCTATGGTGAGTGAAGCCCGACCTGATTGTTTGGTCTTGTATTGCTCAGTTTAAGCCCTCTTCCCCGGCGAGTTTGGTAATCTTGCCGGGCGGTGTCAAAGGTTCAGGAACGGGCACGCCGGTCAGCAGCTGATCGGCGCCGGAATAGATGTCGCCCTGCACCTGTGCGGTCAGCCGCTCGGCATCGCGCATGCGAATATCGCGCAGCGTGTCCTCTGCGACCACCTCGTCCAGCCCAAGCTCGCAAAGCGCTTCCTTTCCGAACAGCAGTGCGGATTCGAATGTTTCGCGCAACTCGAAATCCACCCCCGCCTTCAACAGCTCGATGGAATGCGTGCGGTCATAGGAACGCACCATCAGCTTTGCTGCCGGGAAATGCGACTTGACCAGCTCGACGATACGATTGGCCGTCTTCCGGTCGTCCACGCACACCATGATGATTTCCGCCTCATCGGCACCCGAATGATGCAGGATGTCGAGCCGCGATCCATCGCCATAGAATATCTTGAAACCGAACCGCCCGGCTTCACGGATGCGATTGGGATCGGCTTCGATAATCGAAACATCCGATCTTTGTGCGAGCAGTAATTGCGACGCGATCTGCCCGAAGCGCCCGAAGCCGATCATCAGCACCCGGCCTTTGAGATTGTGCGCGGCTTCAATGCCTTCGAGAGACGGCGCTTCCTCGCGCAGAAGCCGGGAACCCAGAATAAGAACGAATGGCGTAACAGCCATCGACAGAATGATGACGGTTGAAAACAGCGCATTGTCGCGCGCCGAAATCAATCCGTTCCCAAATGCCGATGTATAGAGCACGAAGGCGAATTCTCCGCCCTGCGCAAAAAGCAGTGTCCGCTCGAGCGCCGATCGGTGGCTGGAACCGAAAATGCGGGCGACAGCATAGATACCGATTGCCTTTGTAATCACATAGGCAATGAGGAAGATGAGAACCGAGGGCCAGTCCGATGCGACCACGCCAAGATCGAGCGACATGCCCACAGCCAGAAAGAACAGCCCCATCAGGAGCCCTTTGAACGGCTCGATGTCACTTTCGATCTGATGCCTGTAGCTGGACCCGGACAGCATGACACCGGCCAGGAAAGCGCCCATCGCCATCGAAAGGCCACTCGCTTCCATCAGCAGAGCGGCGCCAAGCACGACAATCAGGGCGCCAGCCGTCAGGACTTCGCGCGCTCTCGCACGGGCCAGCAAGGAGAAGAAAGGATCGAGCAGCCAGCGCCCGACAACAATCAGCAGCAAAATCGCGCCCATGGCTGTCGCAATGCCCAGGATTCCACCGGATTCATGCTGAGAGGGGGAAAGGAAGGCGACGAGTGCCAGCAGCGGCACAATCATCAGATCTTCCAGCAGGAGGATGGATACAGCCTTCTGGCCGTCGGATGTGGCTATTTCTCCCCTCTCCTGCAACATCGACATGATGACGGCTGTGGAAGACAACACAAAACCGGAGCCGGCAATCAGAGCTGTTATCGGCGACAAGCCCAGAAGAACGCCCGCGCCGGTGAGAAGGGCAATGCAGCTTAGAACCTGCGCAAGACCCAGACCGAATATCTGCTGCCGCATCGTCCAGAGCTTGCCGGGGCGCATTTCAAGTCCGATGACGAACAGGAACATGACCACGCCAAGTTCGGAAAAATGCAGGATCGTTGCAGGGTCGGTGAAAAAGCCGAAAACCGACGGCCCGACCAGAGCACCGGCAGCGAAATATCCCAACACCGAACCGAGACCGAGCTTGCGAAACAGCGGCACCGCCACAACACCAGCCGCGAGCAGAACCACAGCAGGCCCCAGTGTTGGTCCAAGTCCTTCAGTCGCCATATGGTCTCCGTGTCGGGATCGGTTTGCTTTGATTTGCTAATATACTCAATCAATAAAAGCGGAACAATTAAAGCATTTCCAACAAAAGTGCGATGCGGCTTTGCGTGAGGATAATGCGACGAGACAAACATTTGGAGCGTCGATCTGGTTCAATCAGGTCGACGCTCCGACACTGTTCAGCCGCTCCTTGCATGCACTCAATTATAATTTGATTTGCAATTCAAACTATTTTATGCCTTAATCATCATATGATTTCAGACACTCCCCGTTCTCAATTCGGTATTCGCTTTTCACTGCTGGCGCGGCGCTGGCGGCGCGCACTCGACATCCGGCTTGCCGAAGCCGGACTGACCGATGCGACCTGGGTTCCCCTTGTCCATCTTCACCAGACCGGTGGCGGCGTAACGCAAAAGGAACTGGCCGCTCTGGTTGGAATAGACGGCTCCAGCCTCGTGCGTCTTCTCGACATTCTATGTCGTCAAGGTCTGGCCGAACGCCGCGTCGATGAAAGGGACAGCCGTGCGAGGCTGGTGCATCTGACGGCGCAAGGGGAAAAGCGGGTCGCCGAAATTCGTCAGGAACTGGCGAAGGGCGAGAAGGAAATGCTCGCCGATCTGTCGGACGATGACATTGCAACTATGCTTCGAAGCTTCGACAGCATTGAGCACCGGCTCTCGCAGATAAAATCCGACCGCGAGCAGGACTCTGAACAATGAGAGCGGACGGATTTCTTTCCGGGCGGCGTCATGCCGCCTATAACCTTTTGAAGCCGCAGCAGTTTCGGGAAAGCATCGCCCTTGCTGGCCAGCCTTCGCTTAGAAACTCGTCACTTGCCGGGCTTCAGGCTGCCGCCACGGTCGCTATCGCGCTTCCGCTGGTCAGCCTGTCCTCGTGGTCGCATCTGATCGGCTTTGCTTCGCTTGGCTCGCTTGTCGCATTGTTTGGCCGGTTTGCTCCGGAGGCAAAACGCGAATGGATCGTTTTCCTGTGTGCGATCTGCCAGACGCTCGCCGTGTTTTTCATGTCGCTCGCCGCATGGGCTGGCCTGCCCTTGCCCGGCCAGCTTTTGCTGTTGGCACTTTCTGCGGGCATATTCTCGTTCATAACCGTTACCGGAAAATTCGGACCGCCCGGCGCACTCATATTCATCTTTGCTGCCGGTGCCTCCATGGCGCCGGTTGGGTCGCTTTATGATGTCTTCGAGCGTACTGCCGCGACAGCAATTGTCTCGGCTCTCGCCTGCCTGATCTGCGCCCTGACCGAGAAGTTTCGTCATCAGGCATCGCCGGAAAAGCCGTTTCCGTCCGAGCCGTCACGCCCGACCGCTCACAGGCTTATTGCCGCCAGCCGGATTTCGCTTGGCGCAGCGACTGCCGCGCTGGCTGCCTATGCTCTTGGCGCAACACATCCAGCCTGGGCGGCCATGGGCGCTGTCGCCGTGATGCAGGGCGCGCATCTGCACATCAGCATGAACCGGGCCTTGCAGCGCATGGCGGGCACGCTTCTGGGCGCTTTGATTACATGGCTGGTACTTGCGCAAGGTCCCAGCCTCTGGTCCGTCATTGCAATTCTGGCTGGACTGCAATTCGCCACCGAGGTCATTATCGGCAGCAATTATGCACTGGGACAGATTCTGGTGACGCCGATGGCGCTTTTGATGACCTATCTGGCAACACCGGGAGTACCGCACGACGGCATGATTTCCGAACGTATCCTCGATACGTTTCTGGGTGCCGTTCTGGCGATCATCTTCGCAGTCATCTGCTCCAACCGCGATGACCGCATTTTCCTCGCAGAGCATCGGGCTCGGAATTAGAGCATGTCTCCCGAAGTTGGGAACCGGTTCCACTTTTTGGGATGTGCTCCAATCCGGCAAAAGAAAAAGGCGCCTTGCGGCGCCTTTTTACTAACTTACCAATCGGCCCAACCATATCAATATGCAAGCGCCGATAAAGCCCGCGATCAGATAGCCCAGCCAGCCGCCGAACGAAACACCGAGAAATCCGAAGATAAAACTCGCTACGGCTGCGCCGATAATACCGAGGATGACATTCATGAATATCCCGGTATTGCTGTTCATGAAATTGGAGGCAATCCAGCCGGCCAAACCGCCGATGATGATTGCCGCAATCCAGCCTATTCCTGCGCTTCCCATCGGGAACCCTCCTGATTACAATCCGGCGGGTACTTTGCCGCCATTATCCTTGAGTTTCTGGATCACCTGCTTGTGCAGCCAGACATTCATGGTCGCAGAATCGCCCGTGTCGCCGGTATAACCCAGCTCCTTGGCGAGCTCCTTGCGGTGTTCCAAGCTGCTGTCGAGGCCGAGAGCTTTCATAAGATCGACGATCGAAGTCTTCCAGTTGAGCTTCTGGCCGCTTTTGGCAACAGCAGCGTCCAGAATGGCGCCTACGTCGACAGCGCCCGCTGAGGCGGGTGCAGATGCAGATGGCGCCGGAGCGGCGGCAGTAGATGAAGCGGTCGGTGTCGGCGCAGGCTGTGCAGCCGTTTCCGTCCCAGGAGTTGCCGCTTGTGCCTCTCCCCAAATGGCGTTCTTAATCTTATCGAAAATCCCCATAATGAACTCCAATCGTTGAAAACCGATATGCCCCCAAACTCCCGATTTGTGACGACCGGAAACCTGGACACAGCAAATCATCCGGTGATTCCCGGACAAACGCTCGAACTAAATGAATCCAGAGCCATTTTGTTCCCGATAAAGATGCAGATTAGGAGTTTCTGCCAAACTGGGCGCGTCATTGCCGGGCACTCGGAGCCAGAAATCCGGGTACAAAGATAAGTTCGAACATCTCGACAGGGCATATCGTCAACCCGAAACATTCCCCTATCTTGTACTGCATCAGCCACGACCAAGGGGAGCTGTCGCGTGGAGAAGCAGCTTGTTACGTTCAATGCCGGTTCCTCAACTGTGAAGATCGGCGTGTTCGCTTATGACGGGCAGGACATCCGGAAACTATCGCGGGGTGAGATCGATCTGAACGGATCGCCTCTGACATTTCGGCTGCGCGGCGAGAACGGAAAGCTGGACATTGCCTTGGTATCCAAGGGCACCGACAATATTGTTAGCATTCTGGATGAGCTGTTCGCGAAATTGGCTGCGCAGATCAATCCCGCAAACATTCTTGCCGTCGGCCATCGCGTTGTCTTTGGTGGCGATCAGTTCGCCGGGCCAATATTATTAGACGGCAAACATATCGATGCCATCGACCGCTTGTCCATTTTCGCTCCGCTTCACCAGCCTAAAAGTGTGGCGTTGATAAAGGCGGTCCGAAAACTCTTTCCACACCTCGCCCAAACAGCTTCCTTCGACACTGCCTTTCATCAAACCATACCGGATAATTTCCGGCGCTTCGCAATTCCACGCGATCTCCACGAGCGCGGGATAAAGCGGTATGGCTTTCATGGCTTGTCCTACAAATCCATCGTCGCAAATTTTTCCCGACGGGAGCCCGAGCTTGCCCGCGGAAAGATCATTGCGGCTCATCTGGGAAGTGGGGCCAGCCTGTGCGCCATGGACGGTGGCAAAAGCGTCGACACCAGCATGAGCTTTTCAACGCTTGACGGCATTCCGATGGCGACCCGTTGCGGAGCCCTCGATCCGGGCGTTCTTCTTCATCTGTTGCAACAGGAAGACATGCGAGCCGATGAGCTTTCCGATCTGCTTTATCATCGTTCCGGCCTTCTCGGCCTGTCCGGATTGAGCGGCGATACGCGCGATCTGCTCAGCAGCAAGGACAACAGGGCTCGGGAAGCCCTCGACATCTTTACCGCGCGCATAGCCGGCGAAATCTGCCGACTTGCCGCGACGCTCGGCGGCCTCGATGCGCTTATCTTCACAGCAGGCATCGGTGAACACCAACCCGCAATCCGTGAAGCGGTCTGCGGGCGTCTCAGCTGGCTCGGCTTTGAAGTCGACGCAACCGCCAACGAAGACAACGCTTTCCGGATCACGAACCGATCCTGTCCGGCAGCAGCATTTGTGCTGGCCACGGACGAAGAACAGACCATCGCCTCCGAAACACTGGAAACCATTCAGAACGCCGCAGTCAGCTACGCGCGCCGTGACAGCGTAACAATCAGCGAAGGAGACAGAGCATGAACAACGAAAACGCCAAGGGCCCTTTGTCGCCACAGCAACTTGCGCTGATCGACCGTTACTGGAGAGCGGCGAACTATCTCTCCGTCGGGCAGATTTACCTGATGGAAAATCCCTTGCTGCGCAAACCGCTGAAGCCGGAACACATCAAGCCGAGATTGCTCGGCCATTGGGGCACGACGCCCGGCCTCAACTTCATCTATGCGCATCTCAATCGCATCATTCAAGAAAGAAACGCCAACGTGATCTACATATGCGGGCCGGGTCACGGCGGTCCCGGCATGGTGGCGAACACCTATCTTGAAGGATCCTATTCCGAGATTTACCCGCCCATCAGCGAGGATGAAGCGGGCATGCGCAAACTGTTTCGACAGTTTTCCTTTCCCGGCGGCATACCAAGCCATGTCGCGCCGGAAACGCCGGGCTCGATCCATGAAGGCGGCGAGCTTGGCTATGCGCTGGTCCACGCCTATGGTGCGGCTTTCGACAATCCCGATCTGGTGGTCGCTTGCGTGGTTGGCGACGGTGAAGCGGAAACGGGAACGCTGGCGACTTCGTGGCATTCCAACAAGTTTCTCAATCCTGCGCGCGACGGCGCCGTGCTGCCGATCCTTCATCTGAACGGCTATAAGATCGCAAACCCCACCGTCCTTGCCCGTCTTTCCGACGATGATCTGGCCAGCCTGTTCAAAGGCTACGGCTATGAACCATTCTTCGTCGAGGGCAGCGAACCGGAAGCCATGCATCAGAAAATGGCGACGACACTCGATACGATCTTCACGCAGATCGAAAAGATCAAGAAAAACGCCGACGTCAAATCGTCGGAACGTCCCCGCTGGCCAATGATCATCCTTCGCAGCCCGAAAGGCTGGACCGGCCCGAAGGAAGTCGACGGCCTCATCGTCGAGAATTACTGGCGCTCGCATCAGGTGCCGGTTGCCAACTGCCGCGAAAATGATGCGCACCGCAAAATTCTCGAAGACTGGATGAAAAGCTATGACCCAGAGGATCTATTTGACGAAAAAGGTGCATTGAAGCCTGAACTGCGCGCACTTGCACCGAAAGGCTCAGCGCGCATGGGCGCCAATCCGCATGCAAATGGCGGATTACTGCGCAAGGAATTGCATACACCCGACTTCCGCCAATACGCCGTCGATGTGACTGAACCGGGAGCGATTGACGCACAGTCCACCAAGATACTTGGCGAGTATCTGCGTGACATACTCAAGTTGAACGAGCCGGAGAAGAACTTTCGCGTTTTCGGCCCGGATGAAACCGCCTCGAACCGTCTCAGCGCTGTTTTCGAAGCCAGTGACCGGGTATGGATGGCCGAAACTCTCGACATAGACGACCATCTTTCGTCCGACGGGCGAGTTATGGAAGTATTGAGCGAGAATCTGTGTCAGGGCTGGCTTGAGGGTTATCTGCTGACCGGCAGACATGGATTTTTCTCCTGCTACGAAGCATTCATTCATATCGTAGATTCCATGTTCAACCAGCATGCGAAATGGCTGCAAGTCGCGCGCGAGCTGAAATGGCGAAAGCCCATCTCATCCCTCAACTATCTCCTGACTTCTCACGTATGGCGTCAGGATCACAACGGCTTTTCCCATCAGGACCCCGGCTTTGTCGACCTCGTCGCCAATAAGAGCGCCGATATCATCCGTGTCTATTTCCCGCCTGATGCCAATACATTGCTTTGGGTCGGTGATCATTGCCTGAAAACCTGGAACCGCATCAACGTTATTGTTGCGGGAAAACAGCCGGAACCCCAGTGGTTGTCGATGGACGAAGCCGTGGACCATTGCGAAGCCGGCCTCGGCATATGGGACTGGGCCGGAACCGAGGATGGTCTTGAACCCGACATCGTCATGGCCTGCGCTGGCGACGTTCCGACGATGGAAACGCTTGCCGCAGTCGATCTTCTGCGTCAATCGCTGCCGCACCTGCGTATCCGGGTAGTCAATGTCGTGGACCTGATGGTCCTCCAGTCACAGCAACATCACCCGCATGGTATTGCCGACGACCAATTCGACCGCATTTTCACAACCAACCGCCCGGTGATTTTCGCCTATCACGGCTATCCCTACCTCATTCACCGGCTTGTCTATAAGCGCACCAACCACCCCAATTTCCACGTACATGGCTTCACAGAGCAAGGCACGACGACAACGCCATTTGATATGACAGTTTTGAATGAACTGGACCGCTTTCATCTCGCAATCGGTGCAATAAAACGGCTGCCGCTCAGCAATGCTGCTGTTGCGCCCCTGATTGCCCGTTTCGAGGAGAAACTAGCGCTGCACAAAAACTACGTACGCGAACATGGTGAAGACATGCCGGAAATCCGCGATTGGAAATGGCCGTACGCAAGGAGCGGGCAGGCAGAATAATCGATCGTTGATCAATTCCCGCGCGGATATAGCGCTTGGATTTCGGATCAGGTTTGACCGTCCAAGCTTATAGTATTGACTCAAGCCAGTGCAGAGTAAGGGAATCCCCTTTTAAACGCCAAAACCCCGCAGTTTTTCTACGGGGTTTGAATGTTTGGTTGCGGGGGCAGGATTTGAACCTGCGGCCTTCAGGTTATGAGCCTGACGAGCTACCGGGCTGCTCCACCCCGCGTTATGG
>NZ_WBVY01000031.1:0-309 GCF_008932285.1 Brucella tritici | reverse complement strand
GCCGAGGTAACCGGTGAAGGTGTGGAAGGCCGACTCATCGAGACCGAGGCGCAGGCCACCGAGCTGGATGTAAGCGAAGTTCAGCGTATGACCGCCCTGGAAACCGTCCGTGAAGTTGAAACGGTTTTCAGTGTAGGTGCGGAGGGTGCCGAGTTCGGTTTCCGAAGCGGTCGAGAAGCGGAGCGTTGCACGAGCAAGCTTGCCCCAGGTGTCACGGTCCAGATCGCCAGGCGTACGAGCATAAACGCGGTCACCGCCGGTTGCGTCGTAACGAACATAACCATGGATACGCAGGCAGGTTTCGGTGCC
>NZ_WBVY01000030.1:0-354 GCF_008932285.1 Brucella tritici | reverse complement strand
CACATGTTAGGCTTCAAAGCCTTTGATTCAGCGTCTGCTACAATCGCTGGCATCGAAGTTGCTCATATGATCGGTAAGAAGCAATTCGCTAATGAAAATCGGTCGCCATTCGAGGTGTTTGCGGAGCTCGCTGCATAACTGTGTCCGGAGATAAGGCCGCTTATACCCCACTCAAAAATTTGCGACAAAACCCGCATCTGTCATGCGGATTTCAGGGACGTGATTTGGCGCCACATGTCAGTGGCGGCTTGTCGTAACTCACGATGATCGGCGGCATTGAATTGGTTTCGGGGGAAATAATTTAGGTTGTAGATCGGATCATGTATCGACGTGAAATTTTGCACATGTCGCGCC
>NZ_WBVY01000010.1:0-73296 GCF_008932285.1 Brucella tritici | reverse complement strand
CTCTTTTCGTTGATCTAACCAATGTTACCGATGCAGACTGTTGACGTGAAATACTTCCGTTTCTCCTCTGCCCATGATCCGGGATTATCAATCCCGCGTTTGATAAAACGTGACGTCCGACCGGTTCAACGCGGCGCGGGCACCGGTCCATAATGAGATGAAACTCAACACTATCTGGTACGCCCGATTTTACTTTCGATCAGGATTTTCTGGTCAAGCGGTTCTGGGGCTATCACGATTGCGCTCGCTTAAACGGCCTGATCTCTTGGTCCATGTAATGTCGCGATGGGGAGTTTTAAAAGCAGTGACAACCCCGTCGACTTCCATTCGCGCGTTAGCGTTGCATTCAGCCCCTGCAACGTCGCCTTTTCGAGCGTCGCTCCGAACCCTTGCCGTCCCGGCGGACTTTGTCGAGCTGGACCGCCCGTCTCTGTCCAGTGAAGGTACACCATCTCACAGTCAGTCTCTATATGAATTACAAGCCGGCCCTCAGGGGATGACAGAGCGCCATATTTCGCGGAATTTGTCGTAAGTTCGTGCAACAGAAGACCAAGAGAAGTCAACGTATTTCCAGACAGGGTGATGTCGGACCCTGTAATATCGAGACGGGAACTCTGCTCGGTTTTGTGAGGTAACACGACCGCCTCGATCAGAGCAGAAACCGAAAAGGACCGCTCAACGCCCCCATCGTCTTTTAGATCAGGCAGTGTCAGTGCATGTGCGTTGGCGAGGGCATTCATACGTGCTCTCAGATCGGCAACAAGTTCTTCCTTGGTGCCCACCGAGCGCGCACTGACCGAAATCAGCCCGGACGCCAGAGCAAAAAGGTTTTTGATCCGGTGATTGATTTCCTGAAGAAGGATGTCTTTTTGATGGGCTACCATGCGTAGTGCCTCGGCCTGCAGCGCCAGTTCATCTCGCTGCACAGCGAGCTGTTGCTTTTGCCTGTACATTTCAAAAAAAACGTCCGCCTTGCTGCGCAGGATGTCAGGCTCGATCGGCTTCTGGATGAAATCCACGGCGCCCGCTTCATAACCCCGGAAACGACGCTGACCTCCACCGCCCGCTGTCACGAATATAATGGGGACATGACGCGTTCGCTCATTGCCTCGCATGAATTCTGCAAGCTGAAATCCGTCAAGTCCGGGCATCTGGACGTCAACCAACGCCAGCGCAACATCATGCTGCAACAGCAATTCAAGCGCGTCATCACCGGATTTCGCTTTCAGCAACTGTAACCCTTCGCGTCGGAGGAGACCCTCCAGCACAAGAAGATTTTCTTCAAGATCGTCCACAAGGAGAAACGATACGGGTTTCATGAGTTGGATTGAACCTTTTTTAGATAATTTGCTATCGCATCGAGCGACAAAATCTCTGCATGCTCACATCGGCTTAGCGCTGCCTATGGCATTGCTGAGGCATGGGCACTTTCCGGGTTTTGAACAATGGCTTTCCCGCCTGCATCGACGATATGGCGAAGCCCCGCTGCCCCGTCTTCGTTGGCTCCGGTAAGCACAACACCTATCAGGCCGGTGCCGAAGACCTCCGCGGCGCTCTCAAACAGTACGTCAATGGATGGACGCGAATAAAGAACAGGATCATCCTGAGAAAGAGAAAAGCTTCGGTCCGCCTCAATACGCAAGTGATAGTCGGGCGGGGCGAAGTAAATGTTACCCTTTTCAACAGGTTGATTGTCTTCAGCTTCCCAGACCGGAATATTGCATTTCCGGTTAAAAAGTTCAGCCATCAGGCTTGTCCGGTCAGGCGGAACATGCACGACAACAATAACGGAAAGGCTGTAGTTTAGCGGCAATGACGGCAAAATCGCCGACAAGGCTTCAAACGCGCCTGCAGAAGATCCGATCAGGATTGCCTCGGGAGCCAGGGTCTTCACGATGAGACTTTCTGGTAGATCTTTTCTTCGCGTACAAAATCCGCAAATGTGCCGGCGTGATCCGAAAAGCGCACGCTTTCCTTGGCGCCCAGACCCAGGAAACCTTTATGGATAAGCGACTCTTTAAAAAGGCCAAGGACACGATTTTTAAGCGCATGATCGAAATAGATCAGCACATTTCGACAGGATATAAGATGCAATTCGCCGAATACTGCATCAGTGGCAAGGCTGTGATCTGAAAAGACCACGTTACGGCGCAGGGATTTATCAAAGACCACCCGACCATAGGCCGCCTGGTAGTAATCTGACAAAGACGTTCGCCCGCCCGAGCGTTGGTGATTTTCCGTGAATGACCGGACACGATCAAGGGCGAACACCCCAGCCTCTGCTGCGCTCAGAGCGTCCTGATTGATGTCTGTCGCATAAAAAAGCGTCCGGTCCTCGAGCCCTTCCTCACGAAAAAGGATCACCATGGAATAGAGTTCTTCTCCACTGCTACATCCAGCTATCCAGACTTTCAGCGATGGGTAGGTCCGCAAATGCGGAACCACCTGCTCGCGGATTGCCCTGAAATAATCCGGATCGCGAAACATATCGCTGACCTGGATGGTGAGGAAGCGGAGCAAATGCGACAGCATGTCGGGATCGTGAAGTAGCTGGTTCTGCATGGCGGAGAAACTCGCAAATCCCAGTTGCTCGCGCGCCTGTTTCAGACGGCGCCGGATCGAGCCCAGTGAGTAATTGCGAAAATCATAATGATACCGGAGAAACAGCGCCTCCAGTAACAACCTCATTTCGATATCTTCTGCTGAATCGTTGGACTGCGCTCCCCTCATTTGGGCATCCAGACACGAACAAGCGAAAGGAGTTTGTCGACATCAAGTGGTTTGGCCATATAATCATTTGCACCGGCCTCGATGCAACGCTGCTGGTCATCCGGCATTGCCTTGGCAGTAAGTGTGATGATGGGAAGTTTCTTCCACGCCGGGTTTTCACGGATCTTCCGGGTGGCGGCGAGGCCATCCATGACTGGCATCATGATATCCATCAAAACAATATCAATAGCGGTTGATTCACTGGCCTGGCTCTTCGACAATGCATCAAGTGCCTCGCGTCCGTTACGCGCGATAATGACTTCCGCGCCCCGGGGCTCAAGAATGTTGGTGAGGGCATAGATATTGCGGATATCATCTTCAACAACAAGAATTCTGCGACCTTCAAGAAGCGCATCGCGATGGCGGGCTTTCTGGATCATTTTTTGCTGCTCGGGCGGCAGTTCTGAAATGACCTGATGCAGAAAAAGACTGACTTCATCGAGAAGGCGCTCGGGCGATTTTGCGCCTTTGATGATGATGGACTTGGAGTAACGGCGCAGCTTTTGCTCATTTTCCGCTGAAAGCTCCCGGCCGGTATAAACAATAACCGGCGGGAACGAGTAAATGTTTTCCTGGCTGAGAGTTTCGAGCAATGCAAAGCCGGAAGTGTCAGGCAGCGAAAGGTCGAGAACCATGCAATCAAAGGTCTGCTCGCGAAGGAGGTTCAGACATTCCGCAGCGCTCGCTGCGGTAAAGGTCTCGACGTCCCCGGAGCCAAGCAGACTGGCAACCGCTTCTCGCTGGTTCTTGTCATCTTCCACAATCAGGACACGGTTCGCACGCCGGGACAGCTTTTTCTCAAGCCTGGCCAGAACATCGACAATTTGCTCGCGGCTGACGGGCTTGCGGAGATAACCGACAGCGCCCAGCGAGATCGCGGTCCGTGTATGATCGCCTGCAGAAATGACGTGGACCGGGATATGCCGGGTGCGAACGTCATTTTTCAAGCCGTCCAATACCGAAAGTCCCGACTGATCGGGCAGTCCAACATCGAGTACGATCGCGTTTGGCGAAAATTCACGCGCGGTTTTGACAGCCTCCTCTGCGGTGCGCGCGACAACACAATGAAAACCCATTTCCCGGGAGAGATCGCGGACAATCGCTGCAAATGTCTCATCGTCTTCAATGACGAGGAGTACCCGCTTGTCTCCCCCAATCTCCTCGCGATCATCTGAAAGCTGGCGCGCAAGTGCCGCCTCTGACACCGCCCCAGGCATCTCACCAGGGCTTCTCGTCGGCAAAAAGGACGAAGTGGTTGGAGAAACGTCTCTGGCAGACATCTGCCTTAAGGGCAACGTAACCGAAAAGCGGCTGCCCTGTCCGGGCTTGCTCTCGACTGCGATAGTTCCTGCAAGAAGGCGCACAAGCTGCCGCGAAATCGAAAGGCCCAGACCGGTGCCGCCAAATCTCCGGCTAATCGTGCTATCAGCCTGATGAAACGCCTCAAAAATGCTGTTGAGCTGATCTTCGGCAATACCGATACCACTGTCGGCAACCGAAAACACAATCTTGTCGGAGCCTTGCGGCCGGACCGATAGCTCCACTTTACCCTTTTCGGTGAATTTGATTGCATTGGAGATCAGATTTTTGAGGATTTGCTCGAGTCGTCGCGGATCGGTCTCGAACGTTTTGGGCAGATGCTCGTCGAGCGAGATGATGAATTCAAGCTGTTTTTCGCTTGCGACAGGCTCGAACATTTGCCGCAGTCCGTTTGTCAGACGGACGACCGATGCCTCCTCAGGCTGTATCTCAACATGTCCGGCTTCAATTTTTGAAAGATCGAGAATATCGTTGATTAGATTGAGCAGGTCATTCCCTGACGACTGGATTGTCCGTGCGTACTTGACCTGTTCGTCCGTCAGGTTTTCATGCGGATTATCGGCCAGCAACTTCGCCAGAATGAGCGAAGAGTTAAGCGGCGTACGTAGTTCGTGCGACATATTTGCGAGGAAGTCAGACTTATACTGGCTTGAACGCTCAAGCTCAGCGGCTTTCAGCTGAACCGATGCATTTGCCCTCTCAAGATCGGATCGCTGAATTTCGAGCTGATTTGCCTGCTCTTCAAGCTGAGTGTTTGTCTGCTCGAGCTCTGCCGCCTGTAGCTCGAGCCGCAACTGCGATTCCTTGAGAACACGACTTTGCTCTTCAAGTTCCTCATTGTTGACGCGCAATTCCTCGCCCTGCGCTTGCAGCTCTTCCGACTGTTGCTGGGTTTCCTCCAGAAGGTTCTGCAATTCGCCCCGATAGGATGCAGCTTGCACACTCAGTCCTATTGCTTCGGAAGCTTGCTTTAAAAGCGAGAGAACCTTCTCATCCACGGGCTTGAGAAAACCCATTTCCAGCACGGCATTGGTTGAGCCTTCAACCACAGCGGGCAAGATGACGAGATATTTCGGCTTGTCCTGACCTAAAGCGGAACCGAAAGAGAGATAGCCATCAGGCACGTCATCGAGAACGATCAGGCTTCCCTGCGTCGACGCTTGCCCGAGCAGGCCTTCGCGACCGACAAACTCTAGGGGAACGGATTTGATGTCCGGGATTCCATAGACAGCCGTACGTCGGTAGTGACCGCGCACTCCACTAAAGAAGGCTCCCGCCACGGCACCGGTGTATGCGACGAGGTAGTCCAGAATATTTTCGCCGAGCTCATCAATCCGCTGGTCTCCCATCATGGCGGATCCCAGGCCGATTTTTCCTGTTTGCAACCATTCTTCGCGCGAACGGCTGATTGCAGCCTTGCCCAGAAGATAACCGATCACCACCGTTAGCAGAATTCCAAGAGCGGCAGTTAGCACAGTACTAATCAATGCCTGCTGCTGTGCGCTGTCCATCTCTGCAAGGCGACTGGTTCGAACCTCGTTCTCAGTCTGGGACATAGCGTCAACCATGCCCCGGATAGCATCCATCTCCACTTTACCACGATCAGAACGGACGAGGTCGAGCGCTGCGCTCAATCCCTGTGTTTTTCGCAGATCGATCGTTTGGGCCATTTCATCGAGCTTTGCCGCGATGCGCTGCTTCAGAAAGCCTAGCCGGTCCCTCTGGCCGACATTGTCACGCGTCCTTTCAGCAACTTTTTCAAATTCACTCGCAATCGCGCCGCGCGCATTCAAGTAAGGACCGAGATAACCGTCTTCGCCCGTCAGAAGGTAACCTCGCTGGCCCGTTTCTGCGTCCTGAAGTTGTAAAAGCAGGTTTTTAAGGGAGACAATCGCGCGATGTGTTTCAACAATTTTCTGATTGGCAACACGTATACTTTGCGTGTTCAGATAGGCGACCAAACCACTTCCGGCGAAAAAAAGAACGGCAGCAATCAAACCAATCAGTATGCCTGGCGCAAAACCAAACATGCCCTTGAAAGGCCTGCGTTGGGTGGAATTCATAACTGGCTCACTGCAAGAGAAAAAGAAGGAGTGGAAGGCGCACGGCCCCTATCGAGCCAATTAACTATGCATCGCACGAAATCACTTCTTTATCAGCAGCAAACATGATTCTTGTCCCTAGGCACTACGCCAAAAAATAGCTTATATCGGGTACCGCGTCCGTGCACTAGTGGACTTAATGGGCCTTGGGTTCGACTTATTTGCGGCGTTTTGACCGCTGTTCGCAGCTTGAACCCGTGTTCAGATCAGCGAGCAGATCAGTCACCGTCCATTTCATTCCAAATGGTAAATCCGATAAGGCCAGTCATTGTGAAAACCATCGTGCCGTAGAACCAATAAAACCAAACCATTGTGCACCTCCAGCGATATAACGCTTTGCGTGAAAAAAGGTTCTTCAGCAATGTTCGAAGTTCGACTTCGCGGAGAAGTTAAGCTAAACATGCCGTCAAGCATGAAAAGCCATCTGGCATGAGCGGTTGCACTGATCAAGAGTGGAGTTCTCCCCATTTCACCGGACAAGTCGGCTAGTTTGATTTAACCCTGATGAACTGCCGAGGGGAAGCTATCTCGAGCGCAAAATGAGAATGTATTTGGTTGTAATCTTCGATCCATCCGTGGATGAGCGCGGAGCGCAGTTTCGGCGTCCGGTAGAGCTGATATGTGGATATAATCCCGCTTCGGGGTTTTAACGAAGGCTTCTGACATGCCGTTCGAGTGCGGGCTAGCCACTGGCGTAAGCAGGGCGTCAAATTGATCGCCTGAGCGAACAGCCTCGTGTTCCTTGCTGTGTAGGCCGAACCATTGTCGGAGAGACAACGTGGTCGAAAATCGCCTTAAATCGATTTAGATGCAGGACGGTCTATTGACCGAGGAAATGGCTCGGACCATCTAGGATCGATCTTTCTCGACCAAATTCAAGAAAAATAGAATGATGTTGTAAGGGATCGAGCGACTTCCTGCCGCCCGATCCGATTTTAAGATTCAAAGTTGTCCGGCTCAGATCGGACCGTTTTGTATTTAGTTTCGAAACATCTCTTCACATCAGCGGCGACCGTAAAATCAAAGTTTGACCACATCTTCCCTCGCCCATAGCCGGAGCTTGCGGCAAGATGCAACAAACTCCTTGGCTGCCTGTGCATTGTCGAGCGGAATAAGCCCTTCGTCCATTTCGGGTTCGATACCGGCCTTGGCAAGCAACGGCATTGCGCCTGCGGTAAAGCCAATGAACTTGCAGTGCGCGAACGCATCGGCAACAAAGTCCCGCGCTGTGGACTCGCCGATGAGCTGGTTGGCCGATTCTTCACACAACACAAGGGCTACAGCATCGAACAATACGGATGGACCGCCGTCAATCATATGGTCGGCCTCCATCCATTCGCCGCCGGAAGCTTCGAACCCTCCGACCGTTGGTGCGACCAACTCCACCATGGCACCTTCCTCATCGGCGGCGTGCCGGATACCCTTGAGTACCTGCGCATCCGTGCCATTGGCAACGAGCACTCCGATCTTTCTGCCCTTGAAGCTGCCGGGTCCGTTCTCAATAATGCTAAGTGCAGGAGACGGAGCAAGATCGTCACGCACGGGCACCATCGCATCCGCGGCCTTAGGCATCTTGCGGATGCCGAGCTTACCGGCGACCGTTTCCGCGAGGTTGGCATCGATGTTCAGCAAATGTGACACAATACGCTCGCGGATCACAGGTGTTTCCACCTTCGACAGCTCGAAGGTCAGTGCCATCGCAATATGCTTCTGTTCCGTCGCGGTCTGGCTCGAATAAAACTGACGCGCCTGGCTGTAATGGTCGGCGAAGCTCTCCGGTCGGAGGCGAACTTTCTGTCCGTCTTCCTGCGCGGCAAACGATCGGAACCCACGATTTGGGTCAGGCCTCGAGCCTTCGCCCCATGAATTAGGCTGGTAGTTTGCGCGTCCGACAGGATTGCGCATCGCCATATGGCCGTCCTGCTGGAAATGATGGAACGGGCATTTAGGCGCGTTTATCGGAATATGGGTAAAGTTAGGACTACCAAGTCTCTTCAACTGCGTGTCGAGGTAAGAAAAATTGCGTCCCTGCAGCAATGGGTCGTTGGAGAAATCGATGCCGGGAGGGACGTTCTGCGTCATGAACGCAACCTGTTCCGTTTCGGCAAAAAAATTGTCTGGCATACGATCAAGTACCAGCCGCCCGACTGGGATAGGCTTAATAATTTCTTCGGGAATGAGCTTTGTCGGATCGAGCACATCGAAATCGAAGCTGTCGGCGAAGTCCTGATCGAAGAGCTGGACGCACAGTTCCCATTCAGGGAAGTCGCCAGCTTGTATCGCAGTCCACAGATCGCGCCTGTGAAAGTCCGGATCCGCACCGTTGATTTTCACCGCCTCGTTCCAGACAACGGATTGGAGACCAAGTTTTGGCTTCCAGATGAATTTGACGAAAGTCGACTTGTCCTTGGCATTCACGAAGCGGAAGGTATGAACCCCAAACCCCTCCATGAAGCGGAAGGAGCGCGGAATTGCACGATCCGACATGACCCACATGATCATGTGCATGGATTCCGGCGTCAGACCGATGAAGTCCCAGAAATTGTCATGGGCTGACTGTGCCTGCGGAAAAGCCCGGTCAGGCTCTTCCTTGACGGCATGAACCATATCGGGAAATCGAATGGCATCCTGGATGAAAAAGACGGGAATATTATTGCCGACGATATCCCAGTTGCCTTCCTTGGTGTAAACCTTGACTGCGAAGCCGCGCACATCGCGGGCAAGGTCAAACGATCCTTTCGATCCCGCAACGGTGGAAAACCGGACGAAAACTGGCGTTTTCTCCCCGACCCGTTGAAAAATGTCGGCCCGCGTATATTCCGCAAGAGATTTCGTCGTTTCGAAATAGCCATGCGCACCATAGCCTCGGGCATGGACAACGCGTTCAGGAATACGCTCGTGGTCGAAGTGAAAGATCTTTTCCCGAAAATGGAAATCCTCAATCAGCGTAGGACCTCGATCGCCGACCTTGAGCGTATTGAGGTCATCCGATACTGGCCCGCCTTGGGCGGTAGTCATGATTTGCGTCTTGTCGTCGGCGAGTTGGTGAAGGTCTCCGCCTTGACCTGCGTCGAGCTTCTGATCATGAAGCTTGAGCGACTTCCGTCCATTTGTGGCCTTGTTGCTGGCTGACATGGCTGGCTCCAATTCTTTCGCGATCAATGTTCAAATGAAAAGGGTGCTAATCGGCACCCTTAGCTCATGATCACGCTGCTTTGGCGCGTTGGTTAGCTGACGCATCCGCAAGTTTCGTCAGATCACTGTCCGTCTTGGATTCCTCCTGTAGCGTCTGATCGAGCAGTTTTGCAGCATCGGTCATGCCAAGTTCCGTCGCCCACCGCTTCAATGTCCCATAACGTGTGATTTCGTAATGTTCGACCGCTTGTGCAGACGAGATCAGTCCGGCGTCAAGCGCCGCGGTATCCTTGAATTCCTCCATGATCTCTTCGCCTTCGGCGATAATTCCCTCGATCGCATCGCAAGTCTTGCCTCTTGCTGTCTTGCCCATGATTTCAAACACTTGGACGAGCCGTTCAACGTGGCCTTCAGTCTGTTCACGGTGCTTTTCGAAAGCCGCTTTCAAATCTTCTGACTGTGCCGCACGCTTCATTTTTGGCAGGGCTTTGAGAATTTTACGTTCAGCGTAGTAGATGTCCTTGAGAGTATCGTGGAACAAGTCTTCGAGATTTTTTTCCTTGGCCATAGTTCATCTCCTCTTATGAATTTTTTACGTCAAATCGCCGGTAAAATCCCGGTAGTAAGTTGGTTTTGGCTGATAAGACAGGCAGGAAACTGGGTCTCTGCCTCTTCGAATAACGCAGTTTCGGAATTTAGGTTCCTCGGCCGGATAGCCACGGTTTCTAATCCGACAGAATCGTTTGATGAGATATCTGCGATTGACATTTGGGAGTCCCAACGCGCCTATTTATCGCGACCTTTACGTCGACGCCCGAGACCTCCGCGGCGGTAGCAAGAGCTATTACCAGTTGCTAGATGGTGCGAAAGAACTCAACGACCTGATCGAGCATAAAGGCATCTCCTTCGCGCTCGGAATATTTAAGGCTTGTTATCGGTTCGGCGAAAAGTCACGGCCAGTCGAATCTATGATTTGAACAAGATCATATACTTCGCACAGATACTTAGGGCTTTGGAGAAAAGGCGGGCGGCCTAAAAAAGAACCCCGCAGCGAAAACCGCGCGGGGTTAAGGCTACTGAGCCCTCTCTCCCAAGGGCAGTGAAAATTTATCCAAATGGGCAAAAAAGTAAATACTAGTCATTCGACCGATCCGGATAGGGTTCTTTTGGAAGTCTGATATTAGGATGGCCGGGCGAGTTTGTCTGCTCATGGGTAGGCTTTTCTTGATGATCGCTGGGTTCGACAGGAGAGGGATCAACGGCTTCTTTCTCCCGCACCAGCTCTGGATCTGACCAAGGA
Source organism: Brucella tritici (assembly GCF_008932285.1). Taxonomy (NCBI): domain Bacteria; kingdom Pseudomonadati; phylum Pseudomonadota; class Alphaproteobacteria; order Hyphomicrobiales; family Brucellaceae; genus Brucella; species Brucella tritici. The sequence goes on along the minus strand of NZ_WBVY01000010.1, from coordinate 62,670 downwards.
TTTACAATTCGGGGTGTTTTCTTTGCTCTGTCTCTCATCGATATCTCCTGCTCGCACAGAGACGAACCCCGAATGGCCGTTGCGAACCATCCGGGGCGCGTGAGTTCGGTGTGCCCAAACTCAGCGGTCGCTCTCTTTGGGGGAGCGATGGTAAAACTATTTCTGATCAATTTTGTTCCTTAGAAAGGTAAGTCCCTGATTCTTGTGGGAGCTGCGCCCCAAGGCACCGCGCGCATATCGAAAAAAAAGCCCCGCTTAATAGGCGGGGCAATTGGTGTCATTGCGATGGTATTAACCCGCGACTGGGTTATTTGATCCTTCAGCTATGTCGGAATTGGTCCGCATTTCGCGTAGGTCGAGCCGAATAGTATATCTCTGATGCGCCAATCTGGCAGCAAGTTCACTTAGTCGCGACATGTCACGAAGTCCGTGTTCGTAGAGCATTAGGATACAGGATGCGAGTTCACTACCCGAATAGTTGCGGTCACTTTCTTCCAATAAGACAGCAGCGTTGGTGAAGCAGCTGCGTAGGAAGTCCACTTCAGCAGGCATATATATTCGGCTCGCTTCGTTGAAAAACGGCATGTCAGCCTCCTTATATTTAGAAGGCAAGCGTACTCTGTTCAGAAATATTAGATATCTAATTATTATCACTAAATATTAATTTTAAATCGGACTCAAAAATAATGAACCCCGCCAGCCGTTTAGCTGACGGGGTATGCGCCTGCCGAAGCGAGCCACGCCGTTAACAGGCGCATGGGCATTGCTGGAATGAGCGACAGAACCAGCGAAGCGGGGGAATGTTCCAATATGGGGCTCCGGGGCTATTCCTCCGGGTCTGTTCCTGTCACGCCGCGGTGCATGTTCTCAGCAACTACCCTTATTGCGGTTGCCGCTTCCTCTTCGGACCATCCGGCTTCTACAGCGTCCTGGATGAGTTCGGGTACGCCGATCACCTGAGTGCGGGCTATGGCCGCAGTGACCTCCGCGTCTCTGGCGCCGGATACCACAGCTCGCTCGACCAGCTCCGCAATTCCTTGCGATACCGCTTCTTGGCAGTCGATTTCGCGTCTTGGATAGTCGCCGGGTTCTTTTGGTCCAAACATTCCTTCCTCCTCAGAATAAACTCGCCTATACTTCCTTGTTGTCATTGCTTGGCGTTAGGTCGACCAGATCGGCATCGGGCAGGGCTTTTGCATTTCCCTGGCTTCATTCCACGGAGCACGTAGCCATGTATCAATTTCTTCCGTGGTGCGGGGAATGACGGGCATTACCTTTGGATGAACCGGCCAGACAACACCATTTGCCTCGGTCGTAAGCAACGCAAAGATATCGATCTCTACAGGACCTTCCTTCCGTTTTCGGATTGTCTTCCATCGTGTCCAAATTCCAGCAAACGCGGACAAGGGTTTTTCCTCGTTCAGAGCAGACCAGTGAGCGGGAAGCTTTCCTGTTCTCGTATCTCGGATTTTACCGTACTCAGAGAATGAGGTGGCTGGTACTACGCAACGATGCTCGACGCCGAACCATGACGGCCAATGCCCTGACTTGAGATTTCGTATATTGGTCACGCTAATGTCGACGTCAAATTTCAACTTCTCTGGAGGTGTGGGCATTCCCCAGCGGAGCAATGCCAGTTCAGGCTCGTCGCCTTTGATGTTTCGCAAAACTGGTGCTGGATAGTCTGGGAAGATATCCATGTGCGGATCGGTGCGGTTCGTCACGTCACCTAACTTCGGGAACAGACGGCGCATGGCCTCATGTGTTGTGGTGATGTTGTACAGATTGCACATGCACGCCTCCTTATCTCCTGACTATTCGTCGGCCCGGATTTGGGCGTGCGAAATCAGCCCGAAGATGAACGTGCCTCCGACGATGTTTCCAAAAAGCGTGGGAAGCCCGAATTTGAAGATGCTGTCGAAAGTGGAAACTTCGCCGATGAACAGCAAGAACAGCACCTCAATCGACCCGACTACGATATGGGTGAGATCACCGATTGCAATGAGATAGGTGATCAGGAAAATAAGAAAAATATGTCCTTGTTTGGTGCTGTGCAGCATCCAGACCAAAGTCGCAATCAGCCATCCAGACATGATGCCTTTGCTGAATAGCTCATTACTTGTGTTCTCCATAAGATGCTTGCCCATATCGGTAAATGTGCGCGTAACCTCATCGGAGAAGATGGGCATCAAGACTATGACGAGGGCGGCAATCGCTCCTCCGATCAGATTGCCCAAAAGAACGATGCTCCACAGCCTTATCATCATGAAAAAGTGAGACGCTGTCGGTTCTGTCATAAAAGGCAGAACCGGGGTGATCGTGTTTTCGGTGAACAATTGCTGGTTGGCGATGATCACGATTATGAAGCCCACGGTATAGCCGGCTGAACTGAGCAGAAAGAACAAGTTGCCGCCGGGAAGGTAGGCCTCCAGAATGCCCCGGGCGATCATCGAGGTACTCATCGAGATACCACCGGCGATTGCCGACCAGAACAACGCCATCGCCTCTCTGTTCATTTCCTTTTCGCCTTCGCGGCGAATGAGTTCATGAATAGCTGCGGCTTTGGAGGGGAGACTTTCTTTCAGGACCTCCGCTGATTGGCCGTCTTCTTTCGGTTCAGGCATGAAGGCGTCTCCTCGTTGCGCCCTGTTGTTGCGTCCCTTTTTTGGAACGCATCGGTGGGTATAAATTAACTAGGGCGCTTATTTTATGCGTCCATACGTCGATGGAACATCACTGCGATAAGACAGTTACCTTAGACGATTGAACACGACGAGGAGCCGGTCGAATGAAATGGATAGCTGCAGCAGTTGGCCTCGTGATCATGTCCAGCGCGTCATTTGCGCAAGGATCTGGAGCGCCATCGCAATCTGGTGGGCAGGAACCTGAAGTGCCAGGCAATCCTCCAGCTGCACCGGGCCAGCCACCATCCGATCCTGACAGCACCCAAGTCCCGTCGTCGCAAAAGCAAGATCAGATACAGAAGCCCGAGATAGACGCATGTTCTCCTGGGCAGGAAGCAAAAACCTGCGTTGAAAAGCAGCGTGGCACCAAGTAGCGCTTGTTTGCGCCGTCCAACCAAGGCGTCTTCGCCTTCCTGATTATGCTCGCGGCAGAACCAGAGTTGGACAGTAGCGGTCTTGTAGCTGATCGATCCCCACGCTTTGCAACCCTTCGGCTCGCAGTAGTGTTGGAATAACTTGTTGCTTTTGGCGCTGGCAGTTCTGTCGGTCTTGCATCCAGTCTTTTTCTATCTCGGTGGCTTTATATCCCCCAAGCCTTTCCCGGCCTTTAAGCATCTGAACCAGATGCGTCCGATGCCATTCGGTAAGTAAAAGAACGACCTGGAATGGGTATTCCTTGCTGATCAGCGTCTTGGACGGCTGGCACGTGAACGATTTCTTCAACAAGGCGTCGCGAATATAGCGTTTTAATTCGTAACCCGTCACCGTCGACCGATAGATAGGAACTGAGGATTGGCGTGACTTTCAAACGAAAGACTTAAACACTTCGTTGGAACAAATTTGGGCCTCTCCTGTTTGGAAGAGCTATTTCCGCTTTGGGCTCGCGCCTAACGGAGGCAGCGTTTCATTCCAACAAGTGCGACGCCGGAGGAAATGACATGCCTGCAAAATCGAAAGCACAGCAACAAGCCGCAGGAGCCGCTCTCGCCGCCAAGCGTGGAGACAAGGCCAAAAGCAGCTTGCGCGGTGCATCAAAGCAGATGGAAAAATCCATGAGCAAGGCAGAACTGGAGAAAATGGCATCGACGAAGCAAAAGGGAAAACCGGAACACACGTCCAAGTCTTGACCACGCGAACCATCTCATGCGCCTATTCAAAACTACCCTGAGACACTCGCTCCGATGGCATGCCACATCCTGTTTTAAGAAGATTAGGGAAAAGATGAAACAAATGCCACTCTAACGGGTTTGGCAGGTCTGCCGCAGAAAGTGTTGCGGCACTAGCCTTTGAAACCAAACTGGGAGAGCTTGAAATGGCCAGAACCAAACAACGCACACTGGACGATCTCTTTTACGATACGCTGAAAGACATTTATTACGCTGAACGCAAGATAGTGAAGACACTGCCCAAGATGGCGCGGGCAGCGAGCGATGAAAAGCTCAAAAACGCATTCAAAAAACATCTTGAGCAGACAGAAGGCCATGTCGAGCGTTTGCAGCAATGTTTTGAGATTCTCGGCAAGCGAGCCCAGGGGAAGACGTGCGACGCCATCGAGGGCATCATTGCCGAGGGAGAAGAAATCATTGAAGAATATTCCGATACGCCAGCTTTGGACGCAGGACTGATTTCTTCAGCACAAGCAGTCGAACATTATGAGATCACCCGTTATGGCACATTGAAACGCTGGGCTGAAACGCTTGGTTACAAAGACGTGGCCAAATTACTCGACCAAACCTTGCAGGAAGAAGGCCAGACCGACAAGGATTTGACCCAACTTGCTGAGAGCTCGATCAATCGTCACGCAGAAGCCGCCTAATTTTCATGGACGTTATCGAGAAAATCTGTGTCGTCAGCCAGACTACCGACAGCAAACACAATGTTGCCAGTGTCGAGGCTCTCGCAGCGCGGTTGGCGAAGTTGTCAGGAAGCAGTCTCAGTCCTTCCTCGCAAAATTTCGACGATGTAGATGGGACGTTTTTCATCCCGACTGTCTCGCTGATCAGAAAGAGCCATCCCGAACTCGACGCAAATCAGTTTTGGGGTGGCTGTGTTGATCAGGAGTACATGACGACAAAACTGGCGACCCACCCCGCCTGGAACGAGCAAGACGAGTTGCCTGCCGGTTGGAAACCGCAATTCGCCAAGGATTTGGGAAGTGCAGCGCTAGCGGGCTTCTCCGTTTTCTCGCACGATCACGCTGCACGTGCAGGCGCCTTTTTGCTCGACAAGAGTAAGATCCGACTGAAAGACCCTTACGCATCTGGCGGTAAAAACCAATGTGTCTTTGAAAACAACCACGAACTGGACGTGTTTCTTCAATCGCTTTCGCAAAGCGAGATCACAAAAGGAATGGTGATTGAAGAAGACGTCGAGAATTCATCCACTTACTCTGTCGGACAAGTCAGCCTCGCCGGTCTGACGGCGAGCTACCTTGGCCGCCAATACATTGCGCACGACCCCATGGGCGAAAGCGTTTATGCCGGCAGTAGACTTTACGTGGTTCGGGGAGGATGGGATGAACTGTTGTTGCGGTTGCGCATGCCCGTCGCGCACCGAATAATTGAAGGTGCACGGCGTTACGATATGGCGGCTGGAGAGCATTTCGGGCTTGTCGCCTCTCGAAAAAACTATGACGTCCTGGTTGGCCCCATAACGGAAGACGGTTTTTGCTGCGGCGTGCTCGAACAGTCCTGGCGCGTGGGCGGCGCTTCCCCTGCCGAAATACTAGCTGTGGAAGCGATGATAGGAGACCAGTCCATCCTTGCGTTACAAGTTTTGGCGCGCGAGACTTACGGCGCGGCTCCCCGGTTCGAGATCAACGACTTTATCGTCTATGTCGGCCAGGACGATACCGGCCAGCCCCTCCATAAGTATGCACGCATAGAGAAAATCTATCATGATCCGTAACGATACAATCATCGATGTGGGCCCGCTTCAGCTGGAAGCCACAGTTATCTCACCCGATACAACGATTCCGGGTATCCTGTTTCTACATGGCTGGGCAGGCAATCAGGAACGCGACATCGAACGGGCGAAATCAATTTCTGAGCTAGGTTGTGTTTGTTTGACCTTCGACATGCGCGGTCACGGCCATACGATCACCAGCAACAAGACAGTCACACGGGGAGAAAATCTGGACGATGTCATTGCGGCCTATGATCGGCTGGCGAGCCTGAAGATGGTCGAAGAGGGATCGATTGTCGTCGTGGGCAGTAGTTATGGGGGATATCTCGCTACGCTTTTGACGGAGTTCCGGCCCGTAAGATGGCTGGCACTCAGGGCCCCTGCCCTTTATCGCGATAGTTCTTGGCAATTACCGAAAGCACAACTCGACCGGGTCGACCTCGAGGCCTATCGCTCGGCTCTGGTGGGAGCAGAAGATAATCGTGCGCTCCATCAGGCCAGAGAGTTTCATGGCGATGTGCTGCTTGTTGAATCCGAACATGACACAATCGTGCCTCATCCGACCATAGCAAGCTATCAAAGCGCGTTCATCCACGCACATTCGCTCACCGTGAGAACACTTGGCGGAGCAGATCATGCCCTTTCGGACGCTATTTATCTAAAGGCCTACAATCAGCTTTTAACGCGCTGGATCAGAGAAATGGTTCTCGGAGCGCGTTAATTCGTGTCTCGGTTCAAATTTCATTATTCAAAGCTAGACCTTGCCGTTTCTCGTTCGCTGTCTTCCGATATTGCTTATGGAACATTCATTCGTTTCACTGGTTAGGACACCTCTCACAGAAGGGAGGAATTCCATGAAAAGGTCAATCCACTATCCCGCAGCTGCTGCACTTGTTCTATTCGCATCCGCTGCATTTGCCCAAACATCTCCGTCGGAAAAGCCGCAAACACCTGCGGTAACAACGCCTGGTGAAACCAATCCAAAAGCGCCTGTACCGGGGAAGAACAGCTTTACCGAGGAGCAGGCAAAGCAACGCCTGACTGACGAAGGCTATACCGAAATCATGAACCTCGAACTCAGCGAAGATGGTATTTGGCGGGCCGAAGCGATGCGCGACGGACAGCCTTTTAAGGTTCAGCTCGATTATCAGGGCAACATAACGACCCGATAAGCAAGTAGCTAAGCCCTAAACTGAATGAAGGAGACGACGATGGTACATGTCACAGGTCTATTCGACAATCACGATGAAGCGCTTGACGCGGTCCGTGCGCTGGAAGAAGCAGGCATTTCGGCCGACAATATCAGTCTGATATCCAACAATACCAACGGACAATATGCCGGTGATGCGGTGCGGGAAGACCAATCCACAATCACGGGCGTAGAAACCGGGGCTGGCGTCGGCGCCGTCGCAGGCGGTGGTGCTGGATTGCTGACAGGACTTGGCTTGCTCGCAATACCCGGCGTCGGGCCCGTTGTTGCTGGTGGCTGGCTCACGGCCACACTGGTCGGGATGCTTGGTGGCGCAGCTGCCGGAGGTGTCGCAGGCGGAATTGTCGGCGCGTTTATGGAGAGCGGCATTCCTGAGGAAGAAGCGCAAGCCTATTCAGAAGCAATTCGCCGAGGCAGCACACTGATCGTCGTTCGCTGTGACGAGAACGAACGACAAAAGGCCGAAGCAATTTTCGATGAATGGGCGCGCGTGGACATAAGGAAGAGACGCAACGCCTATATCGATGAAGGCTGGGAAGGGTTCAACGCTTCTGGAACTCCCTATACATCCGACCAGATTGAACAGGAACGCCGTCGATGGCTATAGGCCGGGAACGGAGCAGCCACTATGAAGGAGCTTTCTCCCAAGGATGCCCGTCAGGGTCGAAAAGGTCGTCATGTTTTCGTGATCCTTATCGTCAGCCTCATTCTGGCACTCATTGTCTGGGCTGCCGTTGGCTTTTACGGCTCCCAAATACCGGGCCGGGGTTTCATGGTAGATGACAGCAAGCCACCTGCGTCCACGGAATCGCAACCGCCTGCCTCCGCGACCGGTACGCGATGACACGCCGTGCGCATAAACAAGCGGAAGTCGCGTTGGGACCTGTCCGTCACGAAGCGCTCTATTGCAGTGTGCTTTTCCTGAACGATCGACGATGGCCGACGAATTCGCCAGTGAACCATAGCGCGAGTCCAAACGTGAAGTTTGTTACAGCGATAGCGCGGAACATCGATGGCCTGACGGGGTTAGGCTTATGTCACGCGCGACAAAACGCACTTTGAAACACCTAAACCACCGGAAGGAAAGAAAATGGCCCAGAGTCATTCACAAAGCCATACCCAGGGTGGCCCCCACGAACAGCATGTAAAAGCTGGTCAGCAAAGCCATAACAATGATGGCAAGCAGGCAAGCAGTGGCAACAATCAGCAGTCCTCATCACGTGGCGGCTCGCATGAGCAACATGTTAAGGCGGGACAGAAAAGCCACAAGAATTCATGACCAAAGGGGGCGGCCTTGTGCCGCCCCATTCTCAAACCGAACCGTGGTTCGGAAAGGTCAGACTGATGCCTTGCCCTCTTCATTCCGACTACACGTTGGAACCTGACGATCTTGTGGAGATGATCCCCGCTCTGCGCGCTTTTTCGCGCACTTTTTATCGACAAAGGGAAGATGCCGAAGATCTCGTTCAGGAAACACTTCTCAAAGCTCTCGCCAATCGGGAGAAATACGTCCCTTATTCCCCCCTCAAATCGTGGCTTTTCACTATTATGCGCAACACTTTTTGCACCCGTATCCGGCTGCAGAAGAGAGAAGCGCCCGGTGTTTCCGATTGCGTATCTCCAATTGCGAGCGTAGGTCCCTCCCAGGAAGACACTGTTGAAGCACATGATGTGCAAATCGCGCTGCAAACACTGCCGCACAAATATCGCCGGGTACTTTCGCTGGTGGTGTTTGAAGGCAAAAGCTACGAACACACAGCGGAACTTTGCGAGTGCTCAATCGGTACGGTCAAAAGCCGCTTGCATCGGGCCCGCCATAAACTGCACAACATGGTCGATGGTTCATGAATGGAAGCAATCAGGCTCGATTGTCTGATGAGGAACTGGTTATGACGCTGCAACGCGACCCGCTGATAGCTTGCGTTTTGAATTAAGGCATGACCAACTGTCTGTTATGACAAGTCGAAATGATAGTGCCATGCATTCATTTTCTGGCAAACGTATCCTGGTTTTTGAAGACAGCTTTCTTCTATCGGAAGAAGCCGCGCAAAAGTTTGGGTCCCTTGGGGCTTTCATTCTCGGACCCGTCAATACGATTGAGCACGCATTGCGTTATCTGGAAAGTAATCTGGTTGACGCAGCGATACTGGATGTTGCGCTCGAACCAGCAGCCGTGCTGCCACTTGTCGAAGCGCTTGAAACGCGCTCGACTCCCTTTGTCTTTGCACTGCCGGTCAACCCCGCCATCGACAGCAAAGGCTTCGCTGGCTTTGTACTCAGCAACCGAGACAATGACCTATCCGTCATCGCGGAAGCACTTTTTCGGCGACGTGGTCTGGAACAGTAGGCCTGATCTTAGGCCTCTTTTGTAACGTGATTGGAACACAGGATGTCTCCGGTGGTTAGGTCCGAAGCAGCAACTATGCTGAGGAAGGATTACCCGTCATGAATGAGCAATATCCCGCCCCACCTTTCGATACGCCCCGTCAATCCATACCCGGCTTGACGGAACGAATGAATCCAAGACCCGACCATGGCGAAAAATCCTACAAAGGGTCCGGAAAGCTTGAAGGCCGCAAAGCCATCATAACGGGCGGCGATAGCGGCATCGGTCGGGCCGTTGCAATTGCGTTCGCACGCGAAGGTGCAGATGTGCTTATCGCCTATCTCCAGGAAGAGGCTGACGCGCTTGAAGCCGCTGCTTTGATCGAGGCTGAGGGGCGCAAGGCTATCTTGATGAAATGTGACCTTCAGCGCGCAGAAAACTGCCGGGAGATCGCGAAGCGGGCCGCGAGAGAATTTGGCCAGATCGATATTCTGGTTAACAACGCGGCACACCAATCGAGTTTTGCCTCGCTTGAAGATATCAGCGACGTTGAATGGGAATTGACCTTCCGCGTGAACATCCATGCGATGTTCTATTTGACGAAGGCCGCTTTACCCCATATGAAGCCGGGCGCGGCAATCATAAATACAGCTTCGATCAATTCAGACATGCCGAACCCGACCTTGTTGGCCTATGCGACAACCAAGGGCGCTATCCAGAATTTTACGGCAGGTCTAGCTCAATTGCTGGCGGAGAAAGGCATTCGCGCCAATGCAGTTGCGCCGGGTCCAGTATGGACACCACTAATCCCCTCCACACTTCCGGAAGAAGCTGTGGCGTCCTTTGGAAAGCAGACCCCAATGAAGCGACCAGCCCAGCCCGCGGAACTGGCATCTGCTTACGTCATGCTGGCCGACCCGCTATCAAGTTATACCTCGGGTGCGACCATCGCGGTCACTGGCGGCAAGCCTATTCTGTAATTAAGCGCCCGCATGGAACGGGCACTTTTAATTGGGAGGATTGGTTTGTAAAGAATGAGGAGGAGGCTGCGTGCCAGCATCGTCATCGGCTATTCGATACAGAAGAGAGCCAACGACCAAAAGTAAAACCACGCCGATGATCAAGGGAAGAAGTGTTTTCATTCGTCTTCAACGCGCTGTGCGTAAAGCCAGTGCTCCTTATCTAGGTCGTCCTTTTTCGAACGTTCAGCCTCTTTTCGCGCCTTAAGCTTTTCAGACTCAGTATCCAGTGCGCGAGATGTCGTTTTATTGTTATTCGACGCCTGCTTGTCGACAGTATCCACCATGTCGTTCTCCTTTGAACAGATGCCTCTAACCGACAAGGGAGGCCGATGTTCCCGATGAAGGAAGTTATTTGCTTTCATTCCGGTTAAGAGCTGCAATGAGGCTCATCAATTGAGGTTCGTCAACCAACAGACCCACTTCCTCTGTGGAAAGCCATTTGCGCTGACGCTGCTCATATTCTGGCCATTGCGCCTTCTCACATTGAACATGCAAGGGATAAACCCTAACCTTCACTGGGATGAATACTCTCTTCAAGCGTTTCCAATAAAGATAGTGGCCGATTGTCGAACGAGCGACGTTTCCTTCAATTCCGGCTTCTTCCTGAGCTTCGATGCGCGCAACATCGGCCATACTTCTTTTTTTCATCGGCCAACCTTTCGGCAGGGTAAATCTGCGCGTCCCGCGCGATGTAATAAGCATTATCTTAAGGCTGCCATTTTCAAACCGGTAAGGAAGTGCAGCGGCCTGCTCAATCTCCTGACCAGCCTTCGCCCGTCGAATTCGTTTCTTCCATTTTCGTTTGCCCATCGGCTCCTCCTCAGAGAGCGTCTGATGCATAACCGCCAACATTGCTTGCTGTTCCATTGAAACAAAAGTGTGGCTTCGCTGTTGGGAGCTATCATTGGATAGGAGAAAATGACAATGCGCGATACAACGCTAATGAATTGCATCTGTGCCTGTCTCGAATGCCATCGCACCTGTACAGAAATGGCGTCGGACCATTGCCTTGAACGTGGAGGGCCGCATGTCGAACCAAAGCAATTCCGAACCATGCTGGCATGCGCCGAAATTTGTGGAGCTTCAGCGCAGATGATGATGCTTCAAAGTCCTTATCATCACGCGCTCTGTATGCTCTGTGCGCGGATATGTGAAGACTGCGCCGATAGTTGCCGCGCCTTGGATGGAATGGAAGCCTGTGTAAAGGCATGCGAACGTTGCGCCGTATCATGCCGCGAAATGGCAATCCATCATTCGGGAAAAGACGATATTCTCAAAGCGGCTTTTCTTGAGGTATCCAATGGATCGCATCGGGATTGATTCCGAGAAGCAATGCCACTGCGACGGCGCGCGCCTTCAACTCCGTGGTTAGAACTGCAGACCGAGACAATACCCAGAAATAGTTGCGGCTTGATCCGACCACGATTGACCATTCATAATTTGCATCCAGATCGACAATATTGTAGCCGCCGAAGAACGGGCCGAAGAACGATACCTGCAGCGCACCCTCATCTGTCGCACCGACAAATCGCGCAGTGCCAGTTGCGCTTGTAGTGCATCCCTTCCAAGGATCAAAGCCGCGATTGACGACGCGTACCGTTCCATCTGCATTCAAAGAGTATTCCGCGGAGGTGTGGGTCAGCCCGCGCTCAAACCGGTTTTCGATACGGCCCAGTTCAAACCATTTTCCCAGGTAGCGCGAGATGTCAAATGGCTTGACTGGAATAACACCTTTTGGCACCTGCGGTGACGCGGCCCTAGCCAGAGCGATCCCCAGTGCCAACCCCGAAATGCCGAGTAGAAACTTGGCCGTTCTCATGTGATATCCTTCCTTGTCATTCCATGACTAACCTCATGCAAGAAAAATGGTTCCGACTTTAGGCATACACGATCAACCATTTCAGCGTATTGCGTTCGGCTTTGCTCAGTCGAGGGGCCACAAGCCGATTTGAGGCGACTGCTTCAATTTCGGATGCCAGCACGCCTTCAAGCCAATGTTCGATGACATTCGGATGAATATAAGCACTCCGACATACTGCACGCGTATTGCTAAGGGCTTGTGCAATTTTATCAATCACCTGATTGAGTGCTCGCTTCTTCGCGGCTTCGCTATAGGGAAGTTCCATAGATTGAAATGCATCAAGCGCGCCGACGGTTGCAGCCCAGGTTCGGAAATGCTTGGATGTGAATTCGCTCTTCATGACATCCTGCAAGTAGTCATTGATGTCCTGAGAGCTAACAGGGTGATAACTCCCCTCATCATTGACATACTGGAACAAGTGCTGACCGGGCAGTTCCTGTATGGAGCGTACAATACGTGTAATTCGGCGATCGGACAGTTTCAGGTTCCAGTTTTGACCTGATTTACCCGTGAAAACGAGGCGCAGGCTGACTCCTTCGTCTTTCACATGGCGGTTGCACAAAGTCGTGACGCCAAAGCTCTTATTTGCACGCGCGTAACCGGAATTACCAACGCGCAACAACAGTCGGTCCATCAACCAGATAATTGTCGCGACAACTTTTTCTCGGCAGAGAGAGCGTCGACGCATATCTGCATCGATCTTCTCGCGCAGTTGGCTCAAATCGCTGCCAAAATATTGCAAGCCCGAAAACTTGCTGTCGTCACGTCGTTTCATCCAGTCGGGATGATAGATATATTGCTTTCTGCCACGCGCATCACGGCCTGTTGCCTGTATATGCCCATATTCGCTCTGACATATCCAAACGTCCTTCCAAGCGGGTGGAATGGAAAGGGCTACAATGCGCGCTTTATCCGCCACACTAACAGCACGTTCTTGGGTATCGACATAGCGAAAACCTTTGCCACAGCGAATACGCTTCAGCCCAGGTTCGGCATCACTGGTATGAATCAGGCGTGAACGGACCGTTGATTTCTTTGCCAAAGTGATCCCCGATTTTTCTGTCGTGATTTCATCGGTGAGATAACACCCCAAATGAGCGGTGGGTTCCCGCATCAACATTTAAACCCGGAACCTTCCAGCCTTCAGCTGGTTATTCTTCACTAAAAAGAGGATAAGCCGGTGCCCCACGCATTCTGGAAAGGTTACTTAAAGTTATCGCTCGTCACCTGCGCGGTGGAAATAATGCCTGCGACCATTGAAAGCGAAAAAGTGCGCTTCCACACGCTCAATGCTAAAACGGGCAACCGGGTGATCAGTCGCTATGTCGATTCAGTGACACATAAGCCCGTGCGCGACGAAGACGAAATTAAGGGTTTCGAGAAGGCCGAAGGAGACTATGTCCTCCTCGAGGACGACGAGCTCGAAGCCGTGGCTCTCGAAAGTACTCGCACTATCGATATCGAAAAATTCTTAGAGCGCGATAGCATCGGTTGGATTTGGTACGATAAACCCCATTATCTTTCACCATCTGACAAGGTCGGGCAGGAAGCCTTTGCGGTTATTCGGGAGGCAATGGACAAGAGCGGCGTCTATGGTCTGGCAAGGCTAGTCATGTATCGGCGTGAACGAGCTGTTCTTCTGGAGCCACGAGGACAAGGTATTGTGCTATGGACATTGCATTTCGGTGATGAAGTTCGAAAAGCCGACGATTACTTCGCAGGCATCAAGGCGGAGAAGCCCGACAAAAAGCTGTTCTCCATGGTTCGCACACTGATCAAGCGCAAAACGGACGACTGGAAGCCGGACTTGCTGACGGATCCGGTTCAGAAGAACCTGCAGTCAATGATCGCCGCCAAGAAAAAGAAAATTAACACGCCGACAAAACCCAAATCTGCAGCGACCGCCCCGGCGGCCGGCGGCAATGTCATCAACATCATGGATGCTTTGCGCAAAAGCCTTGCCAACGAGAAAAAGCAGCATTAGCTGCTCAAGAGACAACCTTTTCGCACTATTTTGGCAAAGCCGTCGCCGCTTTGCGAAAGTCGTACCAGGGATCAAGCTTCGAAGCTGCTAGCCGCGTTGCTGTATTCAGGATCGTGAAATGTGCTGGACCGATAGCGGGATTCAGTTCATTCCAGGCGAGTGGCATGGAAACGGCTGCTCCAGCGCGAGCACGTGGAGAGTAAGGTGCAACAGCCGTCATGCCTCGTTGATTGCGCAAATAATCAATGAGTATTTTGCCTTTGCGTTTGGCTTTGGAAATGGTTGAAACATAGCGGTCAGGACTGTCTGCCGCCATCTCATTGGCAATCGACTTGGTAAAGATTTTGAGGCTGTCCCAATTGGCTTTCGGCTTCAATGGCACGACGACGTGCAGTCCCTTTCCTCCGGATGTTTTTACAAATGTTGTCAGGCCATGCTTCTCAAGCCGCTCTTTGGTTTCAAAGGCCCCGTCGATGACACGTTCCCAGGCAACCCCCTCCCCTGGATCAAGGTCCATGGTTAGCATATCCGGCAATTCCCAGTCCCTGAGGCTCGAACCCCAAGGATGGATTTCTAGCGAGGCAGCCTGAACCAAACCGATCAAACCGTCAAAATCCTTGATCGCGATGTAAGGCTCTTCATCCTTCTCCGAGGGATCATCCACCTCAACAATATGTTCGTTCAGACCCTTCCATGCATGTTTCTGGAAGAAATGCTGGCCATCGATACCGGTCGGACAGCGCAGCAGAGCCAAAGGCCGATTGACAATAAATGGTTCAATTCGTGACCAAACTTCGGCGTAGTAATCCATCAGCCCCTGTTTTGTTATGCCCTCCTCTGGCCAGTACACGCGATCCGGGTGAGTGAGCTTCACATCAGCTTCTTCGTGGGATGTCCTATACGGCTGAGATGGCATTGCACTTTTATCCAATGTGACCTCCTCGGCAGTCTTGTCGTCACGCAGTCCGCGGAAAGATGCATGGCGCAGTCTTCTGTCTGCAGTCCAGGCACGGAACTCTATTTCTGCAACCATTTGCGGCTTGACGAATATCGCGCCGCGTTTTTCTTCAGCGGTCAGCTCTATTGCGAATGGGCTTTGTTCCTGACGTATCGACGTGAGCTTCGTGTAAAGATATTTGGCCAGCTTGACGGAAAAACCAGTTCCCACACGCCCAACAGGAACAAGTCCTTTCTTCTCCTGAGCGCCCAACAGCAGAGAACCAATTGCGCGAGACGTCAAACTTGAAGGCACAAATCCGGCAATTACAAATTCCTGCCGTCCTATGCATTTCGATTTGCGCCAGCCCTTGCTGCGCCCGGAAATAGAAGGAGCATCGCTCAATTTCGAGACGATCCCCTCCAGTCCGAGCCCACAAGCATTCTTCAATACAGTTTCACCATCGGCATCAAAGGCTTCGCTATAGCGCAGCGTTCTCGAGGGATGGGAAATGAGCTTTGTCAGTAGGGATTTGCGTTCGACGAGCGGCACTTGCCGCAAATCGCGGCCATCCTGATAAAGCAGATCAAAGATATAAAAGGCGAACCGGTCCGAACGTCCGTCACTCAGATCGCTTTGCAGTGCCGAAAAGTCCGACAGGCCCGCCTTATTTTCCACGACAATCTCGCCATCAAATATGGCATTCTCGACCCCCGTAGCCAGAAGATCGTTGACTATCGAACGGCCAAATTTCTTTGTCCAATCCAGCCCGCTGCGTGAATAGAGCACGACTTTACCGTCAGCGACATGCGCCTGAATGCGATAACCATCAAACTTGATTTCGTGAATCCAGCGGCTTCCTCCGGGCGCGGCTGATACCAATGTCGCCAATTGAGGTTCTATGAATGGCGGCATCGCAGCTTTCTTTGTGCGCCTCGACAATGGCACAGCATTGCCTTCCTTCGCTGCGCGGTTTTTATCCAGCGGTCCGGTTTTGGACGACCAGCCCGGCGCTTCATGTTCCACATCGGCGATAACTCTCCCGGTTTTCACCGATTGCGGTTTCTCCTCAAGAATATCGGGGGCGTCAGCCTCTCGTGAAAACTCGTCCTCGCCCTTTATGAGTAGCCAGTTTTCTCGCTTTTCGCCCGGTTTTCCATGCATTCGAACCAGATGCCAGCGCCCCTTCAGTTTATCGCCGCTCAGTTCGAATTCGAGATGCCCCTTCTTATAATTTTTGCGAGCATCGCCAACCGAGGTCCATTGTCCGCTATCCCAGACAATGACCGTCCCGCCGCCGTACTCCCCCTTGGGGATCGTACCTTCAAATCCGGCATATTCAAGCGGATGATCTTCCACATGGACGGCCAAACGTTTCTCGCCCGGGACCAGACTTGGGCCCCGTGTAACCGCCCAGCTTTTCAACACTCCGTCCATTTCCAGCCTGAAATCATAATGCAGCCGACGCGCATCGTGTTTTTGCACCACAAATAAATCGCCCCTGCTTCGCCTGGCTTTGCCGTGGGGCTCCTTCGTCAGGTTGAAGTCACGTTTCTTATGATAGGTTTCGAGCGGCTGTCCCATTATCCAGCCTTTCGGGGCTTCGCTTTGGTTGTTCCGGATTTAGCCGGTTGCTTTTTTGGAGAGCTCAAGGCTGCGCTCTTGCGTAAGGCTTCCTTCAAATCAATCACGTCGGCCGACTTGGGAGCTTCAGGCTTTCTGAGAGGTTTTCCTTCAATCTTTGCCTTAATCAAGTCGGCTAGTGCTGCATCATAGCGGTCGTCAAAACTTGACGGATCGAAGCGGCCCATCTTGGTGCCGATAATATGTTTGGCCAGATCGAGCATTTCCTGATCGAACTTGAATGCTTCCAGATCTTCGAAAGCCTCTTTTACGGGTCGAACTTCGTAATCAAAGTTCAGCGTCGATGCGATCATGCCATCGCCATCCGCACGAATGAGAAGTTTACGCGCACGGCGAAAGAGCACCGCCTCAGCGACTGCCGCCACGTTTTCAGCTTTCATTCCATCACGGAGAAGCAAGAACACCTCGTCATCATCTGTGGGCGTCAGATAATAAGGTCGATCGAGATAAGCATCGTCGATTTCACTGCATTTGACGAAATGCGTGATATTGAGTGTTTTATTGCTTTCGGGAATTGCAGACTGGATTTCTTCATCATTGAAACTGACGTATTTGCCGGACGAAACTTCATATCCCTTCATCTGCTCCTCTCGCGGAACAGGTTTACCCGTATCGCTATCGACAAATTCACGACTGAGACGATTACCCGTCTTGCGATTGATGAGATGAAAAGAAACCCGCTCTGATGTCGATACAGCCGTATAAAGGCCGACCGGCATCAAAAGCTGATCGACTTTCAACAGACCTTTCCAGTTTGCGCGCAGAGCCATAGCTGCCTCGCTCCTGTGACGAATTGAACCTGATTAGATAAACTCACGCCACCTACTGGTTGTTCCCGACGATTTAGTCAGAAATGCTGCTTTGACATTTCTATCAGCCGCTCTAGCTTTCCGCTTTGAATTTCCTCGCCTCTGCAAGAAGTTTCGGTCGGTCCCGGTGACCAAGGCGATCAATCAAATCACGCGCCTGCAAAGGCGACAGGTCCGAATTCTCGGCCAGAAACTTGATATCCTCATCTTCTGTGAGAGGAGCATGCTTATCGGGTTGACTAGCCATGATGGTTCTTCCTTCCGTTAATGCTTTTAGGGCATCCACGGCTGACCGCCTATAGTGCCCGCTTTTGTTGGGATGAGTTGTCAAAACGCATGAGCCCTTAATCTTCCGTAATGCCACCAGCCGACAAGTTTGGAATTCCCTCTCGATTAGTTGTAAAATGTCCGCCACCCAACAGGGCCCATATAAGCAGGACCATTAACAATAGACCCAAGACAAGGAGCATCATGCGCGGGAAGTATCGCAAAATTCCCGACGATCGATCCCGATAGGAATTCGAATTCTGACCTGTCTGACTGTTCATCGCTAAATCCATGGCGTTATGACGAGCATCGCCAGTATGATCGTTCGACGGATGACATAACTGTGGCGTTCCTGTAGGCCACGGAGACGTTCAACCGGTGATCGGTTCCTTTTTTGGCGTCGTCAGCATCTTATTAAGACGAGCATTATCGCTAGCTTTGCGTTGTGCAGTCATTGCTATCGACCTTGTTTTCCCAACGATTACACAGGATAAATGTTCCGGCCACTTCATAGTCTTCGTCGTAGGGGGCTTTCTACTTCCAACCAGAATACCTTGGCGAATTGCTCGCTTTTCAGGGAAAATTCACAGAAACGGAACCGATGGGTGAACAAGTCAGTTCTATCGGGACGCTGAGCGTTGGGCGGCGGATAGGGGCACGTTCTTACAGTCGTAGAGGAATTGTCATGGAAAAGTTCTTCACTCGTCTTTCCCAAACCATCGCTGAAATCGCAGGGACATCCTATGCCTTTGGCTGCGCGTTGGGATTCATCGTCGTTTGGGCCATTTCTGGTCCGCTTTTTGGCTTTTCCGATACCTGGCAACTCGTGATCAACACCGCCACCACGATCATTACTTTCCTGATGGTGTTTCTGATCCAGAACTCGCAGAATCGCGATTCCACCGCTGTAGAAGCAAAGCTGGACGAGGTACTTAGATCTGTAAAGGGTGCGCGCTCACGGCTTATCGGGATTGAACACCTTACGGAAAGCGAAGTCGAAGCCATCCGAGCAGCCATCGAGGACGAAAACTGCAATAAATCTCCCACTGCGAATGTGGAAGAATTGCTACGCGCTGCGACCAGAAGGGCAAAACAACACGGTGCGAAATAATGATCGTTCTAAAAAACTGCGGCACCCCCGCCTATGCTTCGCAAGTGTCAGCCCTATCCCGACCGTCGCGAGATGCCCACATTATTGGCTGGCCAGGACTGTTTGGTTCCGGTGAAGGTTGCCCCGGATTCGGAAGAGGAGGTATCTGCTCGGGTTCATCCGGATTAGCCGGTTCGCTATCGGGGATTGATTCCGGTGGTGGTTTCGGTTGCTGTTCCGGCTCAGCAGGCGGGATTTCTGTAGGACCCTCCGACATTGGCAGAAGAACGGCACCATTTAAGGCTGGCCACGTACGTTTGACATCAAATTGCGGCGCGTCCATTGAACAATCCTTTCTCATTTCTAAGAAAACCGAACATTTCATCCGGGTGATTGTTCCTCATTCAGTCTGATATCTGTCCGGCATAACGACTGAATGTGCGGACTTACGGACGAAACAAAACTACGGGATTCCTTGAATAATAGAGGGTCTTTGCCAAATTTATCGTAGAATAGATTTGGAGGAGATCGTTCATGCCCGATCATGATGCAGAAACTCGGAAAGACGACCTTCGAACAGGCATCCCCTTCTGGATAAAAACACCCAATTCCACCGTTCAAGCAGAAACCCATCTTCCTCGAAGGGCTTTTGACGTAATAGTCTCGGAGCAGGTATCTCCGGAGCACTGACGGCAGAAGCGTTGACGCGCAGGGGAAAAAGCGTATTGATCGTTGATCGGCGCCCTCCGGCACGCGGCTCGACATCAGCATCGACAGCAATGATCCAACATGAGATCGACGTCCCCCTGACCCGACTAAGCCGGAAGATTGGTGAGCACGGAGCTCATGCTGCCTGGTTAAGATCAGCGCAGGCGGTTCAGGACTTGATTGATTTGTCGGGTGCGCTCGAGCTCAATTGCCAAATGCATGCAAAGCAAGCGCTTTACCTGGCTGGCGATGAGATGGGAGCGAAAGCGCTTGCCAATGAGGCAGCTGCACGCAACAAAGTTGGCATCAGTGCCAGTTATCTTAGTCACGAAGTCCTCTTAGAGCGCTTTGGATTGAATCGCCCCGCAGCAATTTTGTCGAACATTTCTGCATCAGCCAATCCCGCGCAACTTACCGCAGGGTTGTTGCACACGGTTCTAACCCGCAATGCCCAGATTGTTTCGCCCGTCGAGATTACGGATATGGCAGAGTTGCCTTCAGGCGTAGCCTTGGCAACTCGTCGAGGCGAAGTTCTGGTTGCTGAACATGCAGTATTTTGCACCGGCTATGAATATCTGCCTCAAATGGAGGCGAAATCGCACAGTATCACATCGACCTGGGCGTTGGCTTCAAAGCCTTTGCGAAACGCGCCACCTTGGTTGCGAGATATGCTCGTCTGGGAGGCTGCAGATCCCTATCTTTATCTCAGAACCGATGAGTTTGGTCGTATTATCGCCGGTGGCGAGGACGAACAGGCGCAAAATAGCAATGAGGATTCGAAGAAACTCGCAGATAAAGCGGCAATCATCATTCGTAAGCTGGAAGACCTCATCGGAGTGACGATTGATAAGCCCGACTATGTTTGGTCAGCTCCATTCGGTGTGACCAAAGATGGCTTGCCGATCATCGACCGAGTTCCCGGTTACGAGCGCATTTTTACCGCTATGGGCTTCGGTGGCAACGGAATTACCTTCGCGATGATTGCAGCTCAAAATATCACAGCCGCCATAACAGGCGAGACAGTTCCTGACACAGAACTCTTCCGATATCGCTGATCCATAAATCAAGCGATGATACAGACTACGAGCCTTTCACATCTGGACCGAGGGAAATGGAAGCCGGTTGCGCCATACGTGTTGATTTGCATTGATTGTCCGCCAAGGATGCCATGGAAGCACACCCTATTCGGGTAGCGCTTTTGGAAGTGAAATTGATATTTTGAGGGCATTCTCCACCCACAATCGATCAAAGCCTGCGTTCAAGGCCGACACCAGTGCCCTTTCCAGTCTTGTACCGAACCCCTCGCTGGGTTGGTCATCATGATACTCATTACCTGTTTCAAGCCAATAAATGAAAATAGTGTCAGACGACTCTTGAATATCTATCGAAAGCTCGCGTTCAGAACTCGCTAATGCACCGTGCTTGGCAGCATTCGTTGTCAGCTCATGCAAAAGCAGCGAGAGATTTGTCAGCGACTTTCCTGTGACGGCAGGATCATGGCCCGTGATATGAAAATTGTTTTCACCATAAGGCTCTAGAATAGTACGTAACAAGTTCTGCAACGGGACCGACGAGATCGTAACATCGGCATCATCCCATGTCGGCATCGTCAGTTCATGCGCCCTGGCAAGTGCGGCCAATCTCGCCTGAACCGCCTCGCGAAACTCATCAACCTGCGTAGCCGATCTTGCGCTCAATGAGACGATTCCGTTTGCCAGAGCGAACAAATTTTTCACGCGATGACGCATTTCGCCCATATGGAGCTTTTGTTGGCTTTGAGCCTCCAAGCGCTCGCTGATGTCGCGAGCAATTTTTGATGCACCAATAATAACGCCGTTTGTGTTTCGAATAGGTGAAATCGTTAATGAAATATCGATTGGCGTACCATCTCTCCGCTTCCGAACTGTTTCGAAATGATCGACTCGGTTTCCCTTTCGAATTTCGCTTAAAATAGCTGGTTCTTCGTCAAGCCGATCTTCTGGTATCAAGATTGTGACCGGCTTTCCAATGACTTCCTCTGCATGATAACCGAATAGGCGCTCGGCACCTCTATTCCAGCTTCTAATAATGCCATTCAGATCCTTGCTAACGATGGCGTCGTCTGAACCGTCAACAATTGCAGCGAGCCAATCCCGTGGATCGAGATCGGTTTCGCCGAGTTGTGGTTGCGAAGCAGGTGTTACCGACAACAAAATGCGATGTTTCGCGTAAGCCGAACCAAGTCGATCAGAGCCAATTTGGTCTTTATTTTTTTCCATTGTAGGCCGCCCATTCTAAAGTCATGAAAGAATATTAATTGCTCAGAACACGATATCAATTCCTTAGATCCACGTAATGTGTGAAGTGTTTTCCTTTATTCAAATTCTGGATAATCGCCCTCCATACCGGTTCTTCGCCTAACAATGTGATGAACTGTTCACTGCTAAATATCGCCATATCGCGTGACGAGCACCATGATGTGCTTTCGTCGGTCTATAGCGGTACATTAAAGGACCGATTTTTGACGGTCAGCACGAGCCGTTTTCTATTTGCAACGGTAATAGGGCGTCCGAGATAATCTGCAGTCGAAATCATGCTTTCGTCTGGTTTGCTACCGCATGGACATCAAACGCACTGATTGCCAGTCAAGAATAGGCTATACGCGCCTTTATCGTCCATATGCCAGCCCTCCCAGAGGACACGAACTGACGGTAGCCCCCTAGCCAGATTCGGTTTCCGTCACCAACAATGGCGTATCTGTTGTATGATCACAGATTTTGATACAATTTATGCGGAAGTATTGGAAGAAGCCCTGATTTTGAACAGTTGCTCATGAGTATACCAGGTGGGTTACTCTCCTAGGCAGTGGTTGGTGGCGACTTCTTGCTGGGAAAAAGGAGTTCAGTATGTACAAGCATATCCTGATCGCAACCAATGGTTCCAATCTTGCTGATCGCTGTGTTGAGCAAGGGCTGGCTCTGGCAAAAGCGTTAGATTGTGATGCGACAGTAGCAACAGTGACTGCACCTTACAGCAGCGCCGGTATCTTTGGCGGAATGTTTGATGATGAGGCCATCGTAGTTAGATATGATCAAAGCTGGAAAAAACATGCGGAAAGTATTCTTCAGAATGCCCAGGACAGAGCGCGGAAAATCGATCTCGATGTCAACGTTCTGCACTTGGTCAATCCAATACCATCGGATGCTATTCTAAAAGCAGCAGACTCGATCGGATGCGATCTTATAGTTGTAGCAACTCACGGATATTCTGGGGCGCAGCGCCTGCTTCTTGGTAGCCAGGCAAATGAGATTGTCACGTTGGGTAAAAAGTCAGTCCTCATCGTAAAATAGGCTACAAAAATAATTTTCGCATCAGGAGACGCGTAAAATGGCGTTTCAGTAGAAGATGTGTGTGACTTCTAAAGAATAGAGAATTTGTAAGCACTCACCAGACGTAGCAGATATACTAAAAATACACCGCGACAGTTTATGTCCCAGAAATACCTGATCATCACTCAGAGAGCCCATGGAACAGCACAACTCGCCGCCTTGCCACGATGGACATCTACACCGTCCTCAGACTTTCCTGCGCGTTCTTGGTCCGGGACTTGTTACAGGTGCTGCGGATGATGACCCGAGCGGGATCGTAACTTATAGCCAGGTGGGAGCGCAGTTTGGCTATTCGCTCGGATGGACCATGTTGTTCAGCTATCCTTTAATGGCTGCGATGCAAGGTGTGAGTGCTGGTATCGGCGTCGTAACCGGACAAGGAATTGCGCAAAACTTGCGCCGACATTATTCGCCGTGGTTACTGCGTGGGACGGTTGTATTGCTATTCCTCGCAAATTTTATCAATATAGGGGTGGATCTTGCAGCAATGGGGGCTGCAGTGCGGCTCTTCGCAGGCGGGCCCGAAATCCTCTACACTTTAGCTTTTGCAGTTCTATGCGTGACGCTTGAAGTCATGGTGAGCTATAGGCGCTACGCCGCAGTTCTCAAGTGGCTAACCCTTTCGCTATTTACATATGCGGCAGTGGTAATGACAGTGCATGTACCGTGGGACGTAGCCTTGCGAGGTGCACTCATACCCAGCCTTGTTTTCGACAAGGAGCATGCCATGGCTTTGGTCGCACTATTTGGCACAACGATCAGTCCCTACCTATTTTTCTGGCAGGCAGGAGAAGAAGTTGAAGAGTTGCATCGCCGACATCTCGGGCGTTTAATTGCATCGCCGAAAACAGCTCACACGGAACTTAATAGAATCAAGATCGATACTTTGATCGGAATGGCGATCTCGAATGTAATCGCGTTGCTTATTATTATTGCAACGGCATCCACACTGAATGTCAACGGTATAACCGAAATCGGAACTTCGGCCCAGGCTGCGGAGGCGCTGAGACCGATTGCCGGAGAGTTTGCATTCGTTGCCTTTGGCGTCGGCATTATTGGCACCGGGTTGCTCGCTGTTCCCGTATTGGCGGGGTCGGCTGCTTACGCCGTCGCGGAGATGTTTGGATGGCCTGAAGGACTTGTTCGGCGTCCTCGCGAAGCCAAGGCGTTCTATGGCACGATCGCTATTTCAACGATTGGTGGGGTCATTCTCAGTTTAAGCGCAATAGACCCGATACGCGCCTTATATTGGTCGGCATTTCTCAATGGTGTGCTGGCTACACCTCTGATGATAGTCCTGCTGGCAATGGCAACCAACAGACGTATCATGGGGCGACTCACAGCACCCATTTGGATGGTTAGTCTGGGGTGGTTGACAGTTTTATTTATGTCACTGGCAACTATAACTTTTTTTCTTTTATGATAATTGTATCAAGTTCTGCTTAGAGACTGCCCGTTCATTGAACAGGCCCGAGATGCACGGGCTGTCGGATGGGCAATCATTCAGTTTTCACTTGGTCACTGCTGTGGGAGGCTGCCAATTGGTTAGTTATCTGACGCCAATAGAGTTGCGATACAGGATATATGACGCAACCATGAAGATTATCGCAGCGAATATACGGTTTAAAATGTTCTTGTATGCGCTCAATCGCGTGGCGAGCATCATTCCGAGTACCCCTCCTATGATACCACCTCCGATGAACTCACCAGCAAGCCACCAGTCGACAAGACCGGAACTGGCATAATTCAGAGCCGTGGCCAGTCCGAAGGCCCCCACGGAGAGAAGGGATGTGCCGACTGCGTTGATCATCGGCATACCTGTTGCCAACATCAAGCCGGGCACAATCAGGAAGCCGCCGCCGATACCGAAGAATCCTGATGCCGCACCCGAAGCGAGAGCCACTGCTGCCGTTACGAGACACATTCTTAAATCGATCGGGCGGCGCTCCACGTCCAATCTCTTTTTGGGCTTCAACATGAACAGACCGACGACGATCATGAGGATACCGAACAAAAAGATGAGGCGATCACCGTCTAGAGCTTTTCCGAGACTAGATCCGATAATTGCCCCTATAACGCCTAGTGCGGAGAAGACAACACCACAACGCCACCAGACGTGACCCTTCAGAGCATGGCTCGTAAAATTCGCGAACGCGTTGACTGAAACAGCAAGTGCACCCGTACCGATGGCGAGATGGGGCTGGCTCACACCGACGACATAAAGGAGCAACGGTGTAGCGAGGATGGAGCCGCCGCCGCCAAGCAATCCCAGCATAAAGCCAACAACACTTCCGGAACCCACCGCCGCAAGGATGGAATTACTCAACACCATAGGATCCTAACTCTCTCACGCACTGTCAGCGCTCATTTCGCCTTCTCCACGCAGAAGATGTCGTAAAGGGAGGCGACCAGTTGCGCTGCCTTTTCTTCTGTGAGGCGATAAAAAATCTGTTTCCCCTCCCGTCGCGTCTCGACTATTCCGGAACTGCGCAACACCGTTAGATGCTGCGACAGGTGCGGTTGATGAACCCCGATCTTTTCTTCCATCCTACCAACGGAATACTCGCCTTCCACCAAGGTACAAACGATCATCAGACGCGCTGGATGGGACAACGTCTTGAGCAGGTCTGCGACTTCGTTCGCGCGCAGAGATAATTCAACTGAAGATAGTCCATCTTTCATCATCGTTATGCTGTTCACGGTCATTCCCATGCAGCCCCTTCCAGAGCATCCAGCGGAAACTTCAGATAGCGCTTACCGTTGGCTTCTGGCTCAGGTAGACGTCCACCACTTATGTTCACCTGCAACGCATGCAAGATGAGCCTTGGCATTGGCAGCGTTTTGTCGCGCTTGGTCCGTAAGGCAACGAAGGCTTCTTCCGATACGCCCGCCAGGTGCGGATTGTGCTTCTTTTGATCAGACACTGTACTTTCCCACCGCGGCTTACGACTGCTCGGTTGGTAATCATGTCCGGTGAATAGCCGCGTCTCATCGGGAAGTGCTATGATATTCTGGATTGACCCCCACAATGCTCGCGCATCGCCGCCGGGAAAATCGGCCCGTGCCGTACCGCTGTCGGGCATAAAAATTGTGTCGTGGACAAATGCCGCGTCGCCGACCACGTAAGTGATTGAAGCGAGCGTATGTCCCGGCGAGAACATAACTCTGGCATCGATGGAACCAACCTTAAACGCCTCACCATCGGCAAAGAGCCGATCCCATTGCGAGCCATCTGTAGCTAGTTCGGGCCAGTTGTAGATCTCCTTCCACAGCTTCTGGACTCTGATTACATGCTCGCCTATCGCCGTCTTTGCGCCCGTTTTCTCCTTGAGATACTGAGCTGCGGAAAAGTGGTCGGCGTGTGGATGAGTGTCGAGAATCCATTCGACCGTCAGGCCACTATTGCGGACGTAATCGAGAATTGCGTCTGCATTGATCGTCGCCGTGGCCCCCGACTTTTCATCAAAGTCGAGAACGGGATCTACAATGGCGCAAATACCGGTTGCCGGATCGGACACCACGTACTGAACACTGGAGGTTCGCTTATCGAAAAAGCCTTTTACCCGCGGTTGATGGTCAGCAAAGCGTTTAAGCCACGATACTGCGACACTGGTATCAAAGCCGAGCTGATGTCCGAATGGTACGACGTCTTCAACAGACATGCGTCCGTCCAATACCTCGCCGATCAGATAAAGGCTGAGCGAGCGCATACCCGTCTTGCAATGCGCAAGCACTGGGCCATCGGATTTTCTGACCGCCGCCTGAAACGCACGCACATCAGCTTCAGTGATCGTATTCATTGTGACCGGAATATACGCATAAGAGAGATCGGATTGGTGGGCTGCATCGCATTCAGCCTGGTTTCCAGGCTGGTCTGCGCTTTCATTATCGGGACGGTTGTTGATCAGCGTTTTGAAGCCGCTTCGATCGAGTACACTGAGTTTTTGCGCGTTTGGCTGCGAAGATACCGACAGCTTCTCAGATATTCTGGTGACGGGCATCGTTGCCTCCGACGTTAACATTATATAATATACTATAATGTATAATGTTAACTTTTCAAGCCTCCCTCGAACAGGCAGATCCTCAAAACCTGCGCATAAACTCTAACGAAAAAGGTAAAACCCCAATCACCGGAGAAGAATTCTATAACTTCAAATTTTCAGTCCACTGGCAAAGGGTCTCGATAGCGGTATGATGATATGAATCCAACGTCCGGAGGTAGCTCAATGAGCCGATTGCATACAGAAAACCACCTCGTATCTCGGATCGGATGGCTTCGCGCAGCGGTACTCGGCGCCAATGATGGCATTGTCTCAACGGCGAGCCTCATTATGGGCGTCGCATCTGCTTCAACGGGAACAACACAGATAATGGTCGCTGGCATCGCGGGCCTTGTCGCAGGCGCGATGTCCATGGCGGCGGGTGAGTATGTTTCCGTCAGCTCTCAATCCGATACGGAGTTGGCAGATCTTGCCAGAGAGCGCAGGGAACTCGAATCTCAGCCCGAAGCAGAGCTCGATGAATTGATGCAAGCCTATATTGATCGCGGCCTAACTTCGGAATTGGCGCGGGAGGTGGCAATACAGCTGACCTCACGCGATGCTCTGGAGGCACATGCCCGTGACGAACTGGGAATTGTCGAACACATGGAAGCACGGCCTGTGCAAGCAGCACTGACCTCAGCGGCCACGTTCTCGATTGGGGCCGCCCTACCCTTGCTGATGGCGTTCATCGCGCCTCCCTCGATCTTGCTTTATGCGGTTGCTATCTCTTCCTTGCTGTTTCTAGCTTTACTAGGCGCAATCGGCGCCAAGGCGGGAGGAGCTAATATGCTTAAGGCAACCGTTCGCGTCACTTTTTGGGGCGCATTGGCCATGGCAATCACGGCTGGTATTGGGGCCCTAGTCGGCACAGCGGTCTGACCGTCGATCTGAGTTTATAGGGAATACATATGTAAAGAAGAATTACTGTAGTCGGTCAGAGGCAGGGCTCTATAATTTGCTCATTCTATAGGTCGGGGGAGACTATGAAGATGCGGTTCTCGGTTGAAGATCGATCAAAAACAATCCTGCTGATTTTTGCCTTGTGCGGACTTGTGATGGGGCTCGGCTTGCACTTTTCCGGCTACTTCTCGGGAGCACGGATAATCTGGGCCATTGCCACTTTGCCTGTGCTGGGATCTTTGCTCGTCGAGATTCTCCGGAGTTTATGGCGAAAGGAGTTTGGGCTGGATATCGTCGCGGCGATGTCGATGACGGCCGCGCTGGCATTTGGGGAAATGCTGGCGGCTTCGATTGTCGCTCTCATGTATACTGGGGGAGCCTTTCTTGAAAGCTTTGCCGAGGGACGAGCACGCCGTGAGATGCATGCTTTGCTGTCCCGCGCACCGCGAACAACAATGCGATATGTCGATGACCATCTCGAAGAGATTGCCGTCGAAACTATTCGTCCGGGTGACCGCCTTCTGATCCGTCAGGGAGACGTCATCCCCGTCGACGGAAGTATCACTTCCGTAAAAGCTTTCGTAAACATGTCTGCTTTGACGGGAGAGTCACTTCCGATTTCGCTTACATCCGGAGCCGATGCTTTGAGCGGATCAGTAAATGCTGGCGATGCCTTCGATATTGTTGCCAGACACGAAGCAAAAGATAGCACCTACGCTGGCATTGTTCGGCTCGTGGAAGAGGCCCAGCATTCGAAAGCCCCGATGTCTAGGCTAGCAGACCAATGGTCTATCGGCTTTCTGATAGTGACCGTCTTAATCGCCTTCGGCGCGTGGTTTTTCACGGGAGACCCGATTAGGTCGGTCGCCGTTCTCGTCGTGGCGACACCATGTCCTCTCATCTTGGCGGTGCCAGTCGCTCTTGTTGCGGGACTATCGCGCGCCGCTCATTTCGGCGTGCTGGTAAAGGGTGCTCGTCCATTAGAGAACATGGCCCGTATCAATACGCTGGTACTGGACAAGACTGGAACACTGACAGATGGCCGCCCACAAATTACTTCAATCAATGCGCAGCCAGGATTGAGCGAAAATGATCTACTGCGTTTCGCCGCCTCCCTAGACCAGGTATCCAAACATCCGATGGCGCAGGCTCTTGTACTGGCCGCTCAGCGGCGCGGTATAAATCTTGTATTGCCGACCGACGTCAGCGAACTGGCAGGAGATGGCGTGGCTGGCAGGGTTGATAGCAAAAGCGTCGTTGTCGGTGGACATAGCTTCGTTGAGAGACAGGTCAATGCGAAACTGAGTGAAATCCCCCATACAGAAGCTGGAGCGGCACTGATTGCAGTCGCGATAGATGGCAGCATCGCGGGTTATATCATTATGGCCGATCCCTTGCGCGGCGAAGTGGTCGATACGTTACGCGGCTTACGCAAGGACGGCGTAAAGCGATTAGTGCTGGCGACAGGTGATCGTGCTGCAGTGGCCAAACGCATTACCAAGGGCTTGGGGCTTGATGCCATCTACTCCGAGCTTTCACCCGATCAAAAGGTACTGACCGTGCTCAGCGAGCGTAAGAACGGCCCCGTGATGATGGTCGGAGACGGGGTCAACGACGCGCCCGCACTTGCAGCGGCTGATGTCGGCGTTGCCATGGGTGCGAGGGGAGCGGCGGCCTCGGCAGAAGCGGCCGATGTCGTTCTTCTCGTAGATAGAATAGACAGACTTCGCGCCGGGATAGAAATTGCCAA
Source organism: Brucella tritici (assembly GCF_008932285.1). NCBI lineage: Bacteria > Pseudomonadati > Pseudomonadota > Alphaproteobacteria > Hyphomicrobiales > Brucellaceae > Brucella > Brucella tritici. Next base: position 33,163 of record NZ_WBVY01000010.1, on the reverse strand, counting down.
GCGATCAAGGCGTATTGCTGTCGAAAGTGTTGTGGTTGGGATTGGTCTTTCTGTAATCGCCATGATCGTAGCAGCGTTCGGTTATCTAAAACCTGTTCAGGGTGCATTGCTCCAGGAGATAATTGACGTCGCTGTCATCCTCAATGCGCTTCGGGCGTTGAGAATCTCACCCAACATCGGCAAATGGACGTCATGGTAAATCAGAATGTGAACTGGTGAATAAGTCACCTACAGCTTCACACCGAATTGCTGTTCCTCCAGCACGCAATAAGAACAGAGCATTGAAGCGTAACCGCCTTGCCAGTACCGCGCCGGTCTTCGGACCAAGCACCATTAGCGCTGTTGCCCATGCATCCGCTTCGGCACAGGTACCTGTCACGACGGTGACTGACGCCGGAGGCCCCATCAAGGGAGCACCGCGACTTGGGTCCATGGTGTGCGACAGGCGGTAATCGTTGACATTAATCCAATGCCGATAATCGCCCGAGGTGGCGACCGCCGCATCCTGAAGGGCGAGAACCGAATGAGCTGCCCGACGATCATAGTCAGGAGCCTCTACTGCAATCGACCAAGGACTGCCATCTGGACGCAACCCGAGCGTCCGCACCTCCCCATCGATTCCGACGAGGCCGGACGAAATCCCGAAAGTCAGCAACCCATCCGCCAGACGATCCACGCCATATCCCTTGGCAATTCCATTGAGATCGAGCGAAACGGGAGCTGTCTTTCGCACCATTCCTGCCTCGATGTCCAGTTCCAGGATTTCATGAGCGGGTCGGCGCTTGCGCTCAAGCGCTGCCCGTATCTGCTCCCGGTGAGCCTCCGAAGGCCCGAAACCCCAAGCGCTCACGGCGTCGCCCATACCAATATCAAACGCGCCGCCTGATGCACGGCCAATGTCGAGCGCAAGGCGCAAAACGTCCAGCAGTTGCTGCGGCACCTTTATCCAGCGTCCCACCGGCGCGGCGTTCAACTGCATCAGTCTGCTATCGGGCTTCCACGTGGACATTGCACCGTCCACTGCGTCCACTGCCGCCTGAAGTGCGACCCGAACGGGTTGGGGATCGAACCCCGCTGTTTGAGAGAACAATGCCGACCAACGTGTACCCATGGTAGGCCCGCTCAAAGCGTAACGTTGCATCTCAGTAGACGTCTTCGACATAACGTCCCTCCGCCTTGAGATTGGCCAATGTCTGCCCTGTGGAACCCAGAATGTCGACAAGAACCGACGAGACTCCGTTGGCCATATCGCGTCCGCCACACACCATGATCCGCGCCCCCTCCTGAATCAGCCGAGTGACTTCATCGGCTTCCTCCCGAAGAGCATGCTGCACATAGCGCGGCATTTTCCCGCGTGAACAACAAGAGCTAATCTGCGCAACTTGCCCCTTCTGCTTCCATTCGCGGAGTTCGTCGCCATAGAAAAAATCGCTATTCATCCGGCGCATTCCAAAGAACAGATGGATCGGGCGATGCCGCGTATTGGCGCGGATGAAGCCCGCCAAAGGCCCGATTCCGGTTCCGGCACCGATCAATATCAGGGGCGTATGTGTTCTATCCTCCGCATGGAAATCTGGATTGCGACGCAGGAAAGCGCTGATCGTGTCTCCAGGCTCCAGTTCCAAGAGCTGGGAAGAGCATAGCCCTCCCGGATGTTTTCTCACGACGATCTCGACAAAGCCATCGTTGCGTCCAGAAGCCAGTGAGTAAAACCGGGGAACGGTTGATCCCGAAGGAACGATGGCGAGGAGATCGCCGGCCACAAAGCGCCCCAGTCCGCAGCCACGCAATTGCTGCCAGAAGGAAAGCCTCGGCAAGGCAAAGCGCAGGATTGCTGCGGGCGCTTGCACTTCGGCACCATAATCACGGCGCGACACAAGCGTAAGCGGGACGGCGGCGGGTTGAACGGCCTGGTGCGTGAGTTCCAGGTCTATGCCCACCGCAGCACCGAGTTTCCGCCCCCATCGGGCAAAAGCCTGCGGCGACTGACGGTCCACTGTGTCAAAGGGTATGAGCATTCTCCATCCGGCGGCATGCGCCGTCTCCGTCACCGCCCGCGCGAAACCGCAGTAGGCAGGAAAGCTACTGTCGCCGAACCCGAGCACAACCAGCGGAATTGCCGAATCCGCTGCCTGAAGCGAGAGCCTTTCAACGAACCCCTTGGCCGAAGCGGGCGCATCGCCTTCGCCATAGGTAGCGGCCAAAATGATAATGCGCCGGACCTGCCGATAACGACCTGGATCAAAGGCCGACATCGGCGCAGCGTGAACCGTCTGGCCAGAATTGGACAGCGCCGCATGCAATGTTGCTGCAAAACCCCATGTGCTACCGCCTTCACTGCCGACGAGAATGATTGTCTCCGCTCGTCCTGCTGCACAGTTTTCGTGAATGCGCGGCCTTCCGCGACGCCCGTCGGACCAGAGAAAAACGCCCGTACCCGCCATGACCGGAACGCCAAGAGCCATCAGGCCAAGGAGCAGCCCCAAAACGGAAGCCCCCCGTCCTGAATGCAGCATATAGATTGTTTCCGACAGGCGTCGCCACCCAGTCAGATCGCTCCAGCCGAGAAGCGCGCCCGTGCCTTGATCGATATAACCGGTTCCCCGGTCGGTCTTGAGGGTGAGAATGTCCGTGGGGTCAGACGGATCGGCGAATGACAGGCTGCGCAATTGCGCAACCTGAATCTGCCGCAACGGTTCCATCGTAGCCGGTAGCGCTCCGGTCCGGCCGCTTGCCTCGGTCTGCATGACCGGCGACACCGCGCCGTCCGGCAAGAGATCGAAGGTGGAAGCCGTCATCCACAGGGCCGTTGCAGACGAAAGGAAAAGTCCCGCTACGGCCAGCCGAGCGATTTCAACATGCAGACGCCCGGAAAGCGGGCCACGCAGGCGCGAAAACCAGCGCTGCCAGCCTCCGACCCGTCGTACGACAAGCGCCACCCCGGTCAGGTTCAGCACCAGCATGGCGGCAGCACCAGCAGCCATGACAATGCGGCCGCTATCATCGAGAAAGAGCGAACGATGCAGACTTGTCAGCCAACGTTCAACCGGATTGGGATCGGCGGACGCGACACCCTGACCAGTAGAGGGGTCAATGACCGTCGCCCGGGGCGCACCGTTATCAAACCAATAGGCCGTCATCCGGCCGGACGGCGTCCGCCGGATTTGCTCTACTTGCGGATAGACCGCTTGAACACGCGCCGCCAGATCGGCGGTCGAAAGCGTCAACTCCCCCTGTGGAGACGAGACACTTTCGACAGCGGGAAAGATCGACAGGGCTGCACCGCTGATACTGAGCACAATCAGGAGCAACGCGGGAAGAAGTCCCGCCCAACGATGGATAACTCGGAACATGGCGGTCACCGATTATAGAGAATAATCGGCTGTTGCGATGTAACGCCGTCCTTTGACTGGAGCTTTCGCACCGCCGGATGTGAGTGGTATAACCACCTCATTGGGACTGTCGCGCATGTCTTCCACAGCAGCGTCGACGTGCAATGTGTAGCCAGCATCAAAAAACGCGTCGGCCAAATCAACTGTGATTTCAAGCGTACGACCCGCACCGACACTCGCGCCGGTGATACCGTTGATCTCGCTCGTATTACCACCCGTTGCACGATACCATCCGGACAGGTGTTCGTAATATTTGGATTTGCCGCCAGCCATCCAAAGGCTACCGGCATATTTACCCTCAGCATCCATGATGTAATAAGCAAGATACGCGCCGTCACCGCCATAACTGTTCAGCGTCGTTGTCAGTGTTACGGGCCGGGCCATTGCGATATCCGGAAGCGTAAGCGCCGTGGTCATTGCCAATGCTGCAAGAAGTGCTTTCATGCCAGTCTGCCTCTTTCAAAGAAACGGCACACGGACCTCGATCGATCCGCGCTTATGCCCGCTACTCTCGCAAGAAGAGCTGAACACCACCTGACACCGATGCGGTTTCTGCTTCAGCGCTTTGTAAGAAATGAACCGCTCCAAACCGCGATAAACGAAAACGGCGGACCTGCCAGCAGGTCCGCCGCGTCAAGCATTTACAGTAAATCCGCCAGCTATCGGTGCAGCGACATACGCTTAAGTGTACCGTCGCGAAGAATGAACTGGTGCCATATCGCTATCAGCGCATGAAGGCCGGCCAGATAAAGAATAATGGTGCCGGCATTCTCATGAAATTCGGCGATCAATCCGGGGGAGCCTTGCATTGGGGCCGTAATGGCCGGCACGGAAAGACCGAAGAAGGATATCGCTACTCCCATCCGCGAGGCGGCATACCAGCCGCTGAGCGGCAAGGCGATCAGCAGCAAATAGAGGATTGCATGGCCCGCCTTTGCCGCAAGGGCAAGTGTGCCTTGCGCCGGAGATTCTGACGGCGCTGCACCGGAAAGCCGCAAAAAGAGACGAGGTAACACAAGCACGAGTACGGCAAGCCCTAGAGAAAAATGCAAGAAAGGCGGATTCTCCGCCAGACTGCGTCCACCCACCGACGTGAACCATGCTCCGAGGATCAACGCGGCGGTGAGCCAGTGAATCACAACCATGCTTTTTGAATAACGATCAGGACTGCGAGGCATAACAAGTCTTTCCTTGGATGAAGGCGCTCTCAATGGTAAGCGCGATGGCTTATTTCACGACGACATTTGGCAGTGAGTTTTTCTCGAGCAAGGGGCTGGAGGGCGTGTCCGGCACAGCGCCTGACCGCTGTTCTTCGTCATGTCTTGATTTGCGGTGGCGGTCATCGTCGTGATCGTATTCGCGATCCTTGTGTTTCATTTTGACTATAGCAAGCGTAGCGGGATCAACTTTAGCCCTGAAAGCAATTCCGGTTTTGTCGGAGCCACGGACCTCATAACAGCCGTCATCGATTTTGATCCGCGCCACGGTCCAGCCGCGAGAAGTAGCCATGGCCTGAACCGCGTCCCTGGATTGCCACTTGTCCATCGATACATGGCAGTCATCATCGGCTCGCGCCACGCCGCTTCCTGCTGCGATCATTAAAAAGGAGATTGCCGCAAGGTAATTTACCATCATATCATTGTTCCTGATCAATGCGCTTTGAAGAGAACAATGCCAGCCATTTCTGACGAACAGCTGAAGCTGGCAAGGATATGACGTCAGAGGAATGACAGCTTACGGCTTCAGTTAGAATATGTTCGCATCTGACCAGACGACACGGGTTCCCGTTTTCTATCGAATAAAAGGTGCTATTGGATGCGCGTCCTGTTGATCGAAGACGATATAATCCTGGGCAAGGCCGTTCGCGACCATATCGCTGTCAACCATTCTGTGGATTGGGTGACCCGCCTCGACGACGCAACCGAGCATGTCGGCTCGGCAGTCTACGACCTAATCCTGTTGGACCTGATGCTTCCCGACGGGCTGGGTATCAATTTTTTGCGCAATCTTCGCGCCAAAGGTAGCGTCACGCCAGTCATTATTCTCACGGCGCTGGATCAGATTTCCGACCGGATCGAAGGTCTTGACGCCGGGGCCGACGATTACCTGATCAAACCGTTCGATCTGGCAGAGCTTTCGTCGCGACTGAACGCTGTTGCACGACGCTATAGCGGCAATCCCAACCCTTTGGTCGAAATGCGCGACCTCCAGATCGATCTGGCCGCCAAGACAGTGAGGCAAGGGGGACGCACCATTGAACTGACCAGCCGCGAATGGGCGCTGCTGGAAACCTTCTTGCAGCGACCCGGCATTGCATTGACCAAGTCGCAACTCGAAGACCGGCTCTATGCCTTCGGGTCGGAAGTTGAGAGCAATACGATTGAGGTCCATGTCAGCCGCCTCCGTAAAAAGCTTGGGCACGGGATCATCGACACGGTTCGCGGCATCGGCTATCGGCTTGGAAACGCGAAATGATACAACCAAAGAGCCTGCAATGGAGGCTTTCGCTCTGGCTCGGACTCGGTGCGACCCTGCTGTGGGTCATTACCACCATTGTGACAGCACAGCTTCTGCGCCACGAACTGAATATGGCCTTTGACAGCGCCCTGGAAGAAACGGCGCAGCGCATTCTGCCAGTCGCAGCGCTTGAGATATTGGGACGCGATGCCGACGACACCGAACAGCGGGTTGCCACCCTGCGCCAGCACGACGAATATTTCACTTATGTGGTCCGTGACGCAGCCGGAACCGTACAGATGCGTTCACATAATGCGGATGTGACCATTTTTCCGCCCTATTCAAGAATGGGTTTCAGCAGCACACCAACCCACAGGCTCTACTCTGACGCCGCAATGCAGGGTAGTCTCACAATTACTGTCGCTGAACCCCTCTCCCACCGGCGCGATACGGCTAAACACATATTATACACGCTTGCTGTACCTCTCTCCCTGGCCGTCCTCCTCGGCTTGATCGGTGTCTGGTTCATCGTACGTCTTTCCATGGCACCGGTTCGCAGTTTTCGCAATCAGATTGAGGCGCGTGGCAGTGGAGATCTTGATCCGGTCGCCGTAAATGGGCTTCCCTCCGAAATTGACACTGTTGCCATAGCGGTAAATCGGTTGTTGGATCGTTTGAAACTGACCCTGGAAGCCGAACGCAGTCTTGCAGCCAAATCAGCCCACGAATTGCGCACCCCGGTGGCAGCGGCGCTCGCACAGTCGCAAAGACTGATCGTCGAGGCGCCCGATGCTACCACGCGCGAACGTGCGCAGGACATGGAAACGGCGCTGCGCCGCCTCGCCCGCTTGACAGAAAAACTGATGCAGTTGGCAAGAGCCGAGGGCGGACGGCTCCTTGCCGAAAAGCCAGTAAATATTGCTGCAATCCTTCGATTAGTTGTAGGCGAGTTCAACGGATCTACCGATGCTGTCGGTCGCATTGAGTTGACTCTCCCTGATTGCCCCGTGCTTAAGAGCATTGATGCGGATGCGTTTGCCATACTAGCGCGCAACCTGATCGAAAACGCACTCAAACACGGTGCACAGGACATGCCTGTTCTCGTAAGTCTTAAAAGCGACGGGGAACTGCGTGTTGTTAATGGCGGCCCAGTCGTGCCGCCCGAAACGCTTGCTCGGCTGAGTGAGCCGTTCGAGCGCGGTCAGGCTCTTGTGCGCGGTGCAGGACTTGGTCTTGCCATTGCCAAAACAATTGCTACTGGAGCAGGCGGTCGGTTGGAGTTTTCCTCCCCGGCATCTGGCAAGAAAGACGGCTTCGAAGCGAGGTTTTCTTCCATTGCATGAATGCCGAACCGGTGCACCACTGACCATTGAGAAGCGCCTCGCTGCTTTGATTGCCAGTCAAGAATTCATGTTCGTCCAGATGTGACGCTCAGTATGGGGCCTTACGCTTTCATTAGGAGCCGGAGTTAACGGTCAGATTCGCGACTTATACCATCCGTTTTGGCTCCAAATGCTGCCCGATACCGCCAGCAGCACTCAGCAACGCCATCTTTCTCCCATGGCGCGGACTTTAGTCGTAGTCGGGCTCTTCAACCGGGAACGCATCGACGTAGCCGAAATCTACGGTGAAAGTTTTCTGACTGACCTCAATCTCGTGGAGCACAATGCCGTTAGTAACGTCCCGATCCGCGACAATCGTGAGATGAACAGGTACGTCCGTAGTGGTCGCCACATACTCGCTGCCCATGCTGACGCTTTCTCGGTCAAGGCTGTCCCAGACCGAAAAGCTGAAGTTAGCCTCGAAATCTGCCTGGATGTCGACCTCGACTGAGAATGTGACTGTGTTGTCATCGGCTGCCAGTACTACCGGCTTGGCGAGCGTGCCCATCAGGATTTCTTTGAGCTTAGCATCCATAGGCTCCGCTTCAAACTCGACTGAGCAGTTGGCATCAACATCGTAGTCGATATATGTGAGCCGTTCGACGATTGCGTCGCGAACCGCGCCTTCGAAGTGCTTCTCATCTCCATCGAGCCAAAGCTCGACGATCTTGTCGGCGAGATCTGCGTCCTCGAATGCCTCGCTGTAAATCCCGAGTGCCTCAGTCAGCGGAAAGACCGTAACCAAGTGCTCTGACTTCGCGGCGAAGTCCTTCCACGCACTGTCTTGGGCAACACAGATGACGAGCTTGCCCTTCGCCTTCGCGTACTCTTCTAGGCACAACAGTGCAGCGGCATCAGGGAATTCTTGCTTGCGAGTTTCCTTTTTCCCGAAAGGCGTCTGCACAGCAAAGTATCGGCGGAACAGCTCAGCTAGGCCGTCCGGTGTATCGGCGACCTTAATTACCTCAGCGCCTACAACTTTGACGAAATCGTCAAACTCTGATCTTGCGAATTCCGCGGGATCTTTGTCTATAAACAAAGCTGTGTGCTCGCCTGCCGGACTCTGTCGAAACCACCGGAGATTGTTGCTTCGGAGAGCCGTCTTCAGTGCCCGCTGCGTGTCCGCAGCCTCAACTTCCAAATGAGCCATCATCTCGCTGGCAATCACATCCGTGATCAGGATAGGTGTGTGCCGGGTTCTGATCTGTGAGATCGACCGGAAATCGGTGCGGCGGAAATCCCTCTGCTTGCTGTCGAAGACGGTTGTATCGATCGTTACCGCTGCGATTCGGCCATCGCTGATGGCTTCAATCACCTGCTGTCGGGTCATTTCCGGCATTTTTTCACCAATGCTTGTTTCGAGTATGGTTTTATCTTTTTACTAGGTCCCAATCCAGCTCGGTCGGTCATAGGTCTCAAGTTCTCGGCAGGCTACTGCTTAGCCATCCCTTCGTTGGAAGTCTGCTTTGCTCAGACCAAATGATTGCGAGGGTTCACCGCGCAGGACCGCGCGCGCCAGATCAAAGTTCACTGGCATAGGCCGTTCCGCTACTGGATCGTGATTAATACAACAAGCAGAGACGTGTCGGTTCATGAACACAACTGACCGAAGAGCATACTTTCAACATTGAACTACGCTTAACTTGCAGGCGCGAGCCATAAATCCGGAACCAGTGCGTCACCATCCCGCCATTCAGCAATAGGTACAACGCCAGAAAGTTCTCCCCAAACGTCAGCACCGGCGTGGTCGAGCACAATCGCCTGCAACTGGCCTTTCGCAAGAACGATCTCGTCTGCAATGGCTGAAAATACTCCCCGTACGGCGGCAATGTCCTGATTTCGCGTTCGCCCTGGCGCATCCCGACCGGGTCTGTCAAATCCCGACGGGAAGTAAACCTGGCTTGGCTGGTCATAGATAAGGAAACCCGGAACGCAATGATCCGGAAGCTCTCTGAAGAAACGCTGGAGTGACAAAGTTACCGCGACATGATAGGCGAGCCAGTTCGCCCCGCTACCTATTTCCCATAAGTAGTCCTTGCGATCGGGATGAACAACACGCACCGTCAGGTCATCAATCAGAACCTCAATCGGTGCGTTTGGCCATTCCCCATCCAATTTGGGGAGGATGGAGGCCGCGATTTTTGCAACGTAAAGAAGAGCATTTTCAGTTCGTCGACGCACCTGTTGCTCTGAATAAATAGCCTTTTGTTCATCGATTAGCCCATATAGGCGACCAACCTCATCAGCTTGCGCGCCACTATCGTCGGCGCGCTCAAACGTTTCGAGAGCTTGTTCCAGCCGGCCAAGGAAACGCTCTACTCTATCGCGTCGGTAGGTTGCTTCCTTCACCTCGTCAGATCGCCGTTCAAGGATATTGATCTCTTGGCGAACAGCAGCCAACTCTTTCGTCGCAATATCCAAGTCCGATCTGATCCGTAGGCGTTCTTTGTCGAAAGTATCAGATAAGCTCGGTTGCGTGCGCAACTGGATTTCGATCCCTGCAAGAGCCTGCACGAGCGCGTCGATTTTCTCACGGCCTTCCGCAAGTACCGCTAGGGGATCATTAACGGGTTCTGTCCTGGTCTTAAGCCAATCCGCGATATCCAGCCGGTCCTTCTGGATTCGAATGGCCCCACCGTACTTTCTGCTACTTTCAACAAGGCGTTCCACCTCTCCAAGGTGTTGCCGGAGAATGGAAAGTCTGGCAGCAGTTTCCGATTCTCGATTTTGTAAAAGTTCGAGTTGGCGTAGCGAGGGCTCTATCGAGTCAACAGTCGCGAATGATGTTCGTGTGTCAGCGCGTGTCGCCAAACGGAGGAGATCAATCGTATGGTTGGGATCGTCTTCGGGCATCGACGTTCCCTGGGGTAGAAGGCCTAGTTCCAATGCTTGCCTAAGCCAACCGTTGGTTTCTGCCTGCCAAGCCCGGACTGCCTTCTTAACCGTAGACAAAGCGGACTCTGCTTGCCGAAGAAGACGCTGTAAACGATCGATCTCCCAACGAGCAGCGACCAATTCTGGCGTCAACGCGCCAAGCACGTAAGGAAATATTGCCTTTAGTTTTTCGCGATGTTCGGTCGTGTCGGCTCCGAAATATAGAGCCAGGGGATTCGCGACGATATATTGAGGCTGGAAGTTAAAAGCCATCAGGTCGCGAAAACTTACACGACTTTGATAGGCAACATCTGCATCTGGATTGAGACGGAGCCGAGAAAGACCAGACAATTCTCCTAGCTTCCGCTTCACTATATCCGTAGTCGTGTTCTTTTCTGTGATCCTGTCCGGAATGTCGATTTCATCGCCCTCAAGGAGATACATATCCCCCGTCTGCCTAGCATCACCGGGCTCCCTTCTTGCCAAAAGCTTTTTGCCTTCGAGAGTATCCACAACAATACCAAACCAATCGCAGGTATTTCGTATTGTTCCAACCGGAATGCTGCATTTCCCCGATGCCAAGCAATAGTCAATGATTGGAATGACCGCTGATTTACCCGTTTTCGATGCGCCCGTGATGACATTCACCATGCCGGGCACGAAATTTAACACACGCGGTGGATGATTGGCCTTGGGCCAGAGAATCAAACTCAAAATCTGAAAATGCATCTAAGGTTCCACCCACAATAGTGTAAATGCCTGTTCAAGGGTAAGCCTAGCCAACCAGTGACCCAGTTTTTCTGCTCCCGCAATATGATACTTTAACCTTACAGGCGGTTGTGGAGGACGCACCTCATTACTCCGAAGCCTACCCGTATCGTAAGAGATATGCATGAGTCCGCTGGAAATCGCCGCTCCTACAGCGGACAATGTCAGTTCCCTCATCTTCAGTGCGCGTTCCTGTATTGAGATCAGCAGTTCTCGTTCTTCGCCGAGCTTTTTCGTAAATTGTGAAAGACCAGACGAGTTGTTTGTAGATTTGATGCGATCAAGTGTAGGCGCATGATAAAGGAGTGGGAGCACCACAAAGAATGAATGTAACTGAGCAGCTGTACCCAGTTGCTCCTCTTGATAGGATTTGCCAAACCGCCACAGAAGCAGCGCTCCCAAAGCAGGATTCTGTACCAATGCTACCGTTGAAAGGGTTTTCGTCGTCATGACGTTGCCTTCGGAAACAAAGAAAGATGGTCCGGGTGCCAACCTACCTTGCGCTCGTCTGCGAGACAGTTGTATTCTCCAGCGACGAAGTAGCTGGGAAGGGTTTGGCCTTCCAATGGCATCTGTAATTCTGCGCACCTGCGGTAAAGTTGTCGTCCCCTATGCGTGGGAACTAGATGTCCATGGGTGTCCGCAAGCTCATCAGAAGTCAAAGTATGATGGCGAATTAGTGACTGGTCGAGCTCTTCTAGGCTACTGTCGACTATACTCCCGTTATCGGCCCATGTGACTTTGTCAGCTATCGTTCGTAGAAAATCACTCACCGCCGTTGTCATGAGGGTCTCCGACACCTCGATAGCGGCAAGCTGGCGCACGAATGTTGGCTGTCTGCTCAGAACATCAGCGATTTGATTAGGTCCGGGTACACCCGTAGTCGAGGCAAGAAGCTTTGAAAAGTCATGTTTTCTTATAAAGGCTCTTAGCTTCTGCCGAAACGCTCCTGAATCTAGAATCGGTATTTTCTTTTTACGAATTAGGCTGTCGACTTCGGTCTTGGCCATTCCGATTGCGGCGGCACAGAACTGATCAAGGCTTTCTTCGGGAAGTGTTGCAAGCAGCTTTCCCCGGATTGGGTCGACTGGGTCTTCTTCGGTTTGCAATTCAAATTGTCTAATCACTTTCAGACAAATGTCATCGCCTGCGTCGAGAAATTTGTTGATTAACGGCTCCACGCCAACGCCCTTTTTACCTCTAAAGGTCTTCGTTTTGAATTTCTTTAGTAGCAGGGCTGCTTTGGTCTCATCGTTGGCGTCATGTAAATCACGCACGAGATTGCCAACTTTGACGGGTGTGACGTAAAATCGAAACACTGTTGCAGAATTAAAGAGTGATGTAGGCAGTGAAGCCCAATTCGAAAGGGTCTTCCACAATTCCGCCGAGCGATCTGACGCTGGATTACCAGTCAGCGAGCTTTTTGATTGCTCGAAGCCCACCCCGCCGGACGCATCGTGGATCGCGATATCATCAAATAGTTCCAGCGAGACCCGACAACCATTTGCGACACTCATCAGATGGTAGCAAAGCCGCACCGGTTGAAGGCCATAGCCAAGATATTGGCCTGGTACAGATGTCTTGAGTTTTGGATATTCGTCCAATGGCATCGTATTCCGAAAAGATTCCCCACCGACTCAAGCTAACCGAAATCTGTGGTTGCACAAGACTTGCTCACGTTAACTAACATCCTTTTCGAAAAAGGAACCCATATACTGGTGTCTCAGAATGGGGTTGTGATTATCTGTTCACAAGCCAACAGCGCGATTTCCAGCAATGCGCAGCGTGGTAATCTCTTTGGAGAGCAATCAGACATGCCATCCCGGCGCCCGTGCCTTCGAATTGCCGAGCAGATTCTCGCTTATCGCGATTTTTAGAGCATATAAAAACAATGGCTTAACATCGTTTTATCAACCTAAATGGCGCTTAGCTTTCGTTACATCGACGGTGTTTTTCTGTGTTTATCACCATCGATAATTATACAGTATCGATGGTGATTGATTTGAAGCCGCAAATCGGTAAAAGTCGGGCAAAGGCGCGCGAAAGCAGCGCCTCTTGACCGATCACGGAGGCTGTCTTTGGCCCAATTGCCCGATCCCGCCAGTGAGTGCCGTGCGCTACAGCTCGATACGATTGCCGCCGTGCTGCCGATGAACCGGCGCGACATGCTGGCGGAGATTTTGACCGATCAGGACGTCGAGACGCTCCGCCATCTGGTCAAGGAAGGCATGGGCGAGAATACGCTGCGTGCGCTAACCTCGGATCTGGCCTATCTCGAAGCCTGGTCGCTGGCTGCCACCGGTAGCCCCCTGCCCTTCCCGACACCCGAAGCCCTGTTGCTGAAATTCATCGCCCATCATCTGTGGCGACACCAGCAACGCGAGATCGATCCCGATCACGGCATGCCAGCCGGCGTGGAAGCGGAATTACGCAGCCAAGGTTTTTTGCGCGCATCCGGACCGCATGCGCCAGCAACCGTGCGGCGGCGTCTGTCCAACTGGTCGACATTGACCCGCTGGCGCGGGCTGGAAGGATCGTTTTCGGCACCGTCCGTCAAATCCGCTCTGCGTCTTGCCGTGCGCGCCACCAATCGTCCGCGCAGCCGCAAGAGTGCGCAGGCGATTACCGGCGACATCATGACGAAACTTCTGGAAACCTGTGTTGGCGACGATTTGCGCACGCTGCGCGATCGGGCCATCCTGATGGTCGCTTTTGCCTCTGGCGGCCGCAGGCGCAGCGAGGTCGTACGCCTCGCACTGGAACAGTTCACCCTGGAAGAGCCCGTAATCGACAAGGATGGCAGCCCCCTCCCCTCTTTGTCGATCCGCCTCGGGCGCACCAAGACGGCCAGTGCCGAGCAAGACGAGGTCGTCTATCTGACCGGTCGCCCCGTCGACGCGCTCCATGCATGGATTGCAGCGGCGAAGATCGAAAGCGGCAGTCTGTTTCGCGCCGTCGATCGATGGAACAATGTCGGACGCCAGGCAATCGATGCCCAAACGGTCAATGCAATCGTCAAAGCACGGGCCGCGAGCGCCGGTCTCGATCCGAAGGCGTTTTCGGCGCACGGGCTGCGCTCCGGCTATCTCACCGAAGCGGCCAATCGTGGCATTCCGCTCCCGGAAGCGATGGAACAATCACGCCATCGCTCCGTGCAGCAGGCATCCGACTATTACAACAATGCCAAGCGGCGCAGCGGACGCGCGTCACGATTGCTTTAGCCCCGGAAGCGTAGAGCTTGGATCAGCATGGAAAACCCGGAGGCGCGGAGGAATGCTGCCTGCGGCTCGGGTAATAGAGATAATAGCCGGGGAACAGCGGACAGCAATCATCAAGCACGCGATCGATCAGTCCGTCGGCTATGAGCGGAAGCACCTGATCCTCAGTGATATCGGCATTGAAGTGGCGCATATGATCCGCAAGGGCTGCTGGCATGCCACCTATCTCTGCTGTGGCAGGATCAGGATTGCCCTGAAATCGTTGACGTTCGTCCCTGTTGGTCCAGTCACGAACAGATCATTCAGCATCGAAAAAACAGAATAGCTATCGTGCCGTGAGAGCATGTCTCTTACATCCATGCCATTTTCCAGAATGCGCCTCGCCGTCGTCCCATCGATGAACGCCCCTGCATTCTCCTCAGATCCGTCGATACCATCCGTATCCGCTACCAAAGCATGCACATCTAGGCCATCGATCCACGGAGAGAGAGCAAGTGCGAACTCGCCGTTTCGCCCGCCACGACCGCCCTTGCTTCTGACAGTGACCGTCGTTTCTCCACCGGAAAGAAGAACGCAGGCTGAGACAAACGGCTGGTTTCGCCGGGCAATCTCAGCCGCAATTGCACCATGTACTGCCGCGACGTCGCGCGCCTCGCCTTCGATGGCGTCAGACAGAATATGAGCTTCGATGCCGGATGATCGGGCCAACGCGGCGGCGGCCTCAAGCGATACGCGAGCCGAAGCGATGACCTGATGATGATTGCGGGAAAAAATCGGATTCTCAGGCTGCGGGGCGTCCGCATCAGACGAGCCAATGAAATCGAGCACTCGATCCGGTATTGCCAGAGAATACTGTTTGATCACACGCAAAGCGTCATGCCGCGTCGTCCTGTCGGGGATTGTAGGCCCGGACGATATGAGCGCCGGATTGTCGCCCGGTATGTCGGAGATCACCAGACTGACAACCTTCGCCTTTGTGACGGCAGCGAGACGCCCTCCCTTGATGCGGGAGAAATGCTTTCGAACGGCATTCATGGCGGAGATGGGAGCGCCGGATGCCAGAAGTGTACTGTTGAGTTCAATCTCGTCTTCCAGCGTAAATCCAGAAGGAGCGGCTGGCAGCAGTGCGGAGCCGCCACCGCAGATCAGCGCAATCACAAGATCATTTTCAGATAGGCCTGCGATCGTGTCCAGCAGCCTTTGGGCCGCCGTGATACCGGCTTCGTCAGGAACGGGATGCGATGCCTCCAGCACGTCGATCGACCGTGTGGCACATCCATACCCATATCGTGTGACGACAGTTCCCGTAAGCGGACCTGGCCATAAGTCTTCAAGAGCACGCGCCATCTGCGCAGAACCTTTTCCGGCACCGATAACGACGGTCCGACCATTTTCAGGCGGTGACGGAAGATGCGCAGCCAGGCTCAAAGCAGGGTCTGCAGCCTTGACGGCGACACTGAATAAGCTCCGCAGAAAATCTCTAGGCTCTGAGAGCTTCATGATGCAGAACCACAAGGAGAAAAGTCTTCAGGCAGATCGCCCCTAAGGTTGCTGGCACGCCGCTCGCGTAGCGCTGTGACGATCTGATCCACAGCTTGCTTTGCCCCTGCTACCCGTGAAGGATGATCCGTGTCTGCCGCTACATGAGGAAGCAAAAGCAACCTACCCGAATACTTTCGAGCAAGCGGGATAAAAGGAACCAATGGTCCGCTCTGCACGCCATCATCGGATCGAAAGATATCGGCGTCGATCGCGGCCGAGGCAATTTTGCCACGTGCCATGGCCCGGTCCAGCGCCGCCACATCGACAACCTCGCCCCGGTCGAAATTGATCAGGACGCCTCCATCCGCCATAGCGGAAAGTATTTCGTCTCCGATGAAGCCAGCATTACCGTAATGCTTTAGCTGGGGATCGAAGCTACCCAATCCAACGTGAACGGAAATCGCATTCGCGCCGGATGCGGCAGCAGCGGCATCCCCGGAAAATTGAAAACCTTCAGCTTCGATTTTATGGCGGTAATGCTCGCGAGCATAGACCGTGACCGACATCCCGAAGGCCTTGCCGAGGCGGGCAACTTCACGCCCGATATTTCCATAGCCAAATACCGTGAGGCGCTTGCCATCGGCCTTTTCAGTTGGAAAACTGCGAAGATCGCGTCCAGTATCGAAACTCCCAGCCATGACGAGATGATGAAGGGTGTCGAAAGGCAGGTCGGGTGTGAATCGTAAAAGTGCCCGTATCGCCATCTGCGCCGTCGCCCGGCTGTTGATACCGGGCGTGTTCATGAGCACGGCATTTCCGCCACGGCCATCACCACCACCCCAGGAAGATGATTGCATATTACCGGTGCCGGCACCTATGCGCACGCCTGCAACGCTGAACACGCTCTGTTTCGGGATCACGGTTGCGGCAGCGATGACCGCGTCATAGCGGCCATCGCTCGTTTCAGTTAGCAGTTCGTCTTCCGTGCTGAGGTTGGGCTGATAAAAGAAATGGATGCGACCAGCATCGAAGGTGGCGGCGGTTTGAATGCCACCGAGGTGGAAAACTTCGCCAAGCCCCTCGATATATTGCCGAACCTCACCGGGATCAGGTTCGCCTTTCTCGTCAAACTTAAGGCCTATAAGGTCGCAAATCAGGACTTTATAGGTGCCGTTTGCATAGTTTTTTGCATCCATTTCAATGTCCGTCAGTCTACGAGATCAGGGTCGGTGCGGATGATCCAATCATAGATCGGCTGGAAATGCAGCCACCCCATGAAGGGTGTGGCCAAATGTTTCGCAGAGTGTGCTGCTTTTTCAGGAGCTACCAGCTTCAGCGGTGAACCGGTTGCCTCCGCTTTCAACTGAATCTCGCAGGCGCGCTCAAGTGCGATAAACCACCAGGCCGCCTCATCGATGCTATGGCGTCCGACGCTGAACAGGCCGTGGTTCTGGTGTATTGCCACTTTCGAATCCCCGAACGCCTTGGCGACTGCAAAGCCCGCGCCGCGCTCCACGACGACGGCTCCTGCCTCTTCCGTAATCACCGCCTGATGACCGAAGAAGCCGCATGCAGTCTGGGTAATTGGATCGAGCGGACGACCCAAAGCTGCCCATGCCATTCCGTTGACGGTATGCGCATGGCACGACGCAATGATGTCCGGGTTTTCCTCATGGATCGCCGAGTGCAGAACGAAACCGGCCTGATTGACGGCCCATGTGCCTTCGACGACCTTTCCGACATGATCGACAAGGATCATGTCGGAGGCCTTGACACGCGACATGCTCATCCCGAACGGATTCGTCCAGAAAAGACCCGGATGCTCGGGATCACGAACGGTTACATGGCCTGCAAATCCATATTCGAACTTGTAGCGCGCGAAAATTCTGCACACGGCCGCAAGGCGCTCGCGGCGATGCTGCCGCTCCTCGGCAACCGTCGAGAAGACAGGCGGTCTGGGAAAATACAGCCCTTCCTGATCCGGTTCATAGATGGATTGCTTTTTCGCAGAAGCAGACATGGCATTCCTCCATTATATGTCTCAGGAAATCTCCAACCGCTATTTGAGTGCGGTTGGCAACCATAGACTTAGTTCGGGAAGGTAGGTGATAATCGCCAGGCAAATCAGCAGTGCCGCATAGAACGGCAGCATGCTCTTCAGAATTTGCTCCACTCTCAATCCCGCGATCTGACAGGCGACGAACAGGTTGACCCCGACTGGCGGTGTGGTCATGCCGACAGCAAGATTGACGATCATGACGATACCGAAGTGAAGCGGATCTATGCCAAGCTTCACCGCAACCGGCGTCAGGATCGGAGCAAGAATGGTGATCGCAGCTCCGGTTTCGAGAAACATGCCGACTATCAGCAGCATCAGGTTAATCAGCGCCAAGAATACCAACGGGTTGTCGGAGATCGCGATGAAGAACTGAGACACCATTTCAGGAATACGGTTTGCAGTCAGCACCCAGCCGAACACGCTGGCCGCAGAGATAATCAGCAGCACCACGACCGTGTTGAGAAGCGAAGATCGAAGCGCGGTCATCAGGCCATCGAAGCTGATGCTGCGGAAAATCAGACCACCGACAACCAATGCAAAACCGACTGCAGCAGCCGCTGCTTCGGTCGGCGTAAAAATACCGCCATAGATGCCACCAAGGATCATGACCGGTAGCATGAGCGGAAGAATGGCAGCCTTGAAGCTCTTCCACACTCCGTCACGCTCACCGGGAAGCAGACCGTCTTGCCCCTGCGTCTTACCGTAACCGTTCCGCTTACTGATGATGTAGACGGTGAACATCAGGCCACCGGCGACCAGAAAGCCTGGGAAAATACCGGCAAGGAAGAGATCGCCGATCGAGACCGGGACGCCAGCCGTCAAGGCGAAGATGATCATCGGAACGGACGGCGGGATGATGACGCCCAGTTCACCGGAAGAGGCCTGCACCGAGGTTGCGAACGGACGTGGATAGCCGCGTCTGGACATAGCCGGGATAAGGATCCCGCCGATAGCCGCCGTGGTCGCAGCGCTCGAACCGGAAATAGCGGCGAAGAACATCGCCGACATGACGGCCACGAGACCGAGACCGCCTGTTGCGCGCCCGACAAGAGCCTGGGCGAAATTGACGAGACGGGTCGAAATCCCGCTCACTTCCATCAACGCGCCAGCGAGTACGAAGAAAGGTATGGCGGTCAGCGGAAAGGAATCCAGCGCGGCGAACATGCGCTGAACCATGGCCTGCAATGGAATTCCAGAGCTATACATGGTGATGGCCGACGTCATCGCGAGCGTGATCGCGATGGGAACTGCCAGAATAAAGAATGCGAAAAGTGAGAAGCCGATGGCTATCGGATACATGGCGCGCCCCTAGCTTGCGGCTTGCGTGATGACCTGCTCAGGCGGGTCGATCGCAACGACGATTGTATTGATGAGCGCGAGCGCAGCACCGGCAGGAATGGCGAGATAGACAATGCTCATCGGCAGTTCGAGCGAACCTGACATGAGGCTTCCAACCATCCCGCGTACGGTCCAGCCGTAATACATCAGCACTACCCAGAAAAATCCGGATATGCCTAGGCTGATGAAGCCGATGGCCCTTGCTAGCTTGGACGGTGCGACCAGATAGATCGCCTCGACGGCAACCAGCATCCCGTGCCGCACCACGATGCCCGCGCCTAGAAAAACGCTCCAGATCAGCGCGAAGCGGATGACCTCTTCCGACCATGTCAAAGGTGAACCGATGATATAGCGGGCAATGACCTGCGCGATACCAAGCAAAGCGAGTACGCCGAGAGTCAAAGCTAGAATATTAAGCACAAGCTCGTTCAATCGATCGATCCAGCGGATCACCGCCCATCTCGGGCGATGATCTTCCTGAACCGGCCGAAGGCCCGGCAAGGCTTCTTCGGACGCGGAATGCTTCATATATTCCTCCCTAGTATGTTATACGGCCTTACTTTGCGGCAGGCACTCCAGCACCCGCAACCGTATTGTAGAGCTCGGATACAGCCGGGAAGTTGGCCTTCACGAAATCCGCACTGACCTTCTGCTGGAAGGGCTTCTTGTCGGGTTCGACAAGCGTCATTCCAGCGTCCTGAAGCGTCCTCACAAAGTTCTGCTCACCCTTCAGAACCTCATCCAAGGAGTACTTCTTTGCAGCGCCATTCGCCGCATCCATGATTGCCTTGCGCTGTTCCTCCGGCATGGCTGCAAGACGCTTGGCATCCATGACCACGACAACCGGCTCATAGGCATGTTCGGTGCGGATCAGGAACTTCACCACCTGCGCAAACTGCGAGGAAACGATCAGAGACAGCGGATTTTCCTGGCCGTCGATGACGCCCTGCTGGAGCGCATTGAAAACTTCGCCGAAGTTCATCGGAGTTGCCGCAGAACCCAGCTGATTCCATGACTTGACCGTGACAGGGCTATCCGGCACGCGGATCTTGAGGCCCGACAGGTCTTCCGGCTTGTTGATCGCCTTTTTCGTGGTCAACCAGCGCGGACCACGCAGCCAGTAGGACACGACCTCATAACCGGATTCTTTACGGATGCCGTCCGTGATTTTCTTGCCAACCTCACCGTCATAAACCGCGTTGTAGTGGTTAATGTCGCGGATCATGAACGGAAGCGTAAAGATACGCGCCGTTTCAGACGCTGTCGACAGAACGCCCGCACCGCCGACCCAGATGTCGTTGGTCATGAACTTGATGCCCTCGAGCAATTCACGATCGCTTCCCAGCGTGCTGTTGCCGTGAATGTCGATACGCACTTCACCGTTCGTAGCGGCCTTCACATCGTCCGCAAATTTCTGAGCGGCAGCGGCGTGAATTTCAGAATTCGGCCATACATGTCCAAGCCGCAGCACTGTCTCCGCCATGGCCGAAGACGCCATGAGGCCGCTGATGGTCAATGCCAGCCCAACTTGCTTGATAAACGTCATTTCAATCCTCCCGTTATTGAATTTCAGCTTTGGAAATAGGCACTCTTCATTGTGGTGAAGAACTCCTGGTTTGAATGGCCAATTGAGTAAGCGCCGAAGCCAGATGCTTTGACCCCTCCAAAAGGCATATGCGCCTCGCTGGCCGTGCCGTGGTTGACATGGACCATGCCGGTTTCGGATTCGCGCACGAAGCGCAAAGCCAGATCGACATCGCGGGTGTAAACAGATGCGGCTAGACCGTAATCGACCTCGTTGGCGATTCTGATGGCGTCATCTACAGACCGGGCCTTGATGACCGATAGTACAGGGCCGAACACTTCTTCAAGCGCGAGCCGTGAACCCGCGGCCACGTCGGTGAAAAGCGTCGGCTCGACAAAATGACCCTGAGCGAAGTCCCCATCTTCCAGCGAACCTCCTCCGGCGACCAGCTTGGCACCTTCGTTTTTACCAATATCGATGTATTGCCGAACTGATGATTTCTGATCGGCCGTGATCATCGGCCCCATCGTGGCGCCCTGCTCCCAGGCCGGGCCGACCTTGATCGTAGCCATTTCTGCCCGCAGCGCCTCGATAATCTCTGCGGCGCGATCTTCCAGTACGATAACGCGGCTGACGGCCGTGCATCGCTGCCCAGTGCACTGGAACGCGGCAGCGCCGATCTGCTTTGCGACGGTTTCAGCCGATGCATAATCGAAGACGATTGCTGCATTCTTTCCGCCAAGCTCAAGCTGAGTACGCACAAACGACTTGCCTGCTTCGGCGCTGATGGCCGCACCAACGCCGGTCGATCCGGTGAAGCTCACACCTTTGACCAGCTTGTGGCGGATCAGCGCTTCGCCGACCTTGCGGCCACTGCCGAGAACAAGACTGACAACGCCTGCCGGAACGCCTGCATCCTTGAAGACGTCCATAAGCTTGACCGCCGACCACGGCGTCAGGTTCGACGGCTTCAGAACGACCGAGCAGCCATAGGCAAGAGCAGGCGCGATCTTGCGGACGGGCGTGACAACCGGAAAATTCCATGGGCCGATCGCAGCAACAACACCGATCGGCTCCCGCAAAGTCATGGCCAGACCATTGCGCTTTTCGCTCGGCAGCACATCGCCGTCGATGCGGCTCGCCTCACCGGCGCAAAAGCGCATCTCCTTGGCCGCGCGACCGACTTCGCCACGTGCCTCTGCCAAGACCTTGCCCTGCTCGGCGGCAAGGATAAACGCTAATTCGTCCAGACGCTGTTCCAGGATATCTGCGGCGCGGAACAGGATCGCACCGCGCTCGGGTCCCGGCACGTTACGCCAGGAAAGCCCGGCTTCGTGCGCGACCTTGACCGCTTCGTCGACATCCGTCTCTTCGCTGTTTGCAAATGAACCCAGGCACTGATCGCGCAGCGCCGGATTGTAGATCTTGGCGGTATCGCTCTTTGGTGCCCGCCATTCGCCGCCGATAAAGTTTCCGTAGGTCGCGCCGGTGTTACCGCGCAACCAGTTCAACATGTCGCTCATGATTTTCTTCCACTATCGATCAGTTCAATTCGGCCTGCAGCAGGGCACGCATATCGTCATGCGTCGGCTGGCGAGGATTGACCGGCACATTGCCGGACTGCAACGCTTCCTCGACCACTTCATCTAAACGCTCTGGCGTGACGCCGAAATTGCTCAACTTGGCGCTGATGCCCACATCGGCTCTCAACTTGCTGATCGCATCGACCGAAAGCAGGGCGGCTTGCTCGGCGGAGAGACCACTGATATCCTCGCCGAAAATCTCGGCGATCCGCGCGAATTTCTTCGCGTTGGACAGATGGTTGAAGCGCATCACCTCAGGCAGCATGATCGCGTTGACCAGTCCATGCGGAATACCGAATTTCGCACCAAGCGGCATGGCAAAGGCGTGTACAACGCCGAGGCGTGTGTTGTTGAACGCCATAGCTGCAATTGTACTCGCGAGCAGCATGTCGCCGCGCGCTTCAAGGTTGGAACCGTCGTTGACAGCAGTTCGCAGGCTCTTGGCAATCAAGACCATTGCCTGTTCCGACATCGCCTCGGAAATTGGCTGAGTTGCCGTATTGACGTAAGATTCGAGCGCATGCGTCAGCGCGTCCATGCCTGTCGTCGCCGTGATCGCGGAAGGCAGGGACAGTGTCAGTTCCGGATCGAGGAGCGCGATCTTGGCGCAGTTCAGTGTGCTGCCGACGCTGATCTTGACCTTTTGAACCTTGTCGGAGAGCACCGACCAGATGGTCAGTTCGCTTCCCGTTCCGGCCGTGGTTGGAACCGCGATGACCGGAGCACCGGCAAGCGGCACCTTGTCGATACCGACATAATCCCGAATATTGCCCTTATTGGTCAGCATGAGGCCGATGGCCTTCGCCGTATCGAGAGCGCTGCCACCGCCGATACCGACGACAACGTCGGCTTTGTGATCTTTGCCAAGGACAACGCCTTCGTCAACTGACCTTGTCGCCGGATCGCTTTCGACATCGGTAAATACAACCGTCGCGATACCGCCTGCCTTCAGGATGGAGCTGACTTTCTCCACCAGCCCGGCGCGTTCGACGCCAGGATCACCAACCACAATTGCACGGCTCGCCTTCAGGCTGCGCACATAGCTCGGAAGCTTGGCGATCAGGCCATTGCCGAATTCGATCTGCGTGGGGATGTGGTATGTAAACGATTTCATTCTTTCCTCCCGTAAGCGCTAACGGCGCAGCTCGATCCCATAGGGTGCGCCCAAACTCTCTAGTTCCTGTTCGACTTTTGCAGGCAAGACAATGCCTTCGCGTAGCCTCTTCTGCTCGGCGCGATGCTCCAGTTCACCGGCATGAAGGATCTCGTCTGTGCCTTCGGCACGTGGTTCTGCTTTCAATTGTTCGATGTATCCGTCGAGCCTGACCCGGAATGCCGATAGCGGCATGAAACGCTCGATATCGATCGCGATGAACATGTGCCCGACATTCTGCGGGTCCTGCCAGTTATCGTACATATTGTTGACGGACGGTCCGAAACCCGCTCCGGTCAAAACGCCGCACAGAATATCGATTGCCATTGAGAGGCCGAAGCCTTTAGGCCCGCCCATCGGCAGCACCGCGCCATCAAGCGCCACATTGGCATCCGTCGTCGGATTGCCTTGCCTATCGACCGCCCAGCCCAAGGGTATTTCTTCGCCCTTGCTGGCTGCGACGATAATCTTGCCGCGTGCCACGAGGCTGGTCGCCATATCCAGAATGAACGGAACCTCGCCGCCGGTTGGAAAGCCGAACGCGATAGGGTTCGTTCCCACGAAAGGTCGCACACCACCGGTCGGTGGCATGGTCTGCGATGCGTTCGACATAACGATCAGGGCCAGACCACGCGCGACGGCTTTCTTGACATAAGATGCACCGGTTCCGAAATGGTTGGACCGTGAAACACCGAGAATGCAAGCGCCACGCTCTTTTGAACGGTCCATGGCGATGGCGAGTGCACGGTCGCCAACATAGGCGCCAAAATTATTGCGGCCATCCAGAAGCCCCATCGCGCCGCTGTCCGTGACCAGTTCCGGCTCGGCCTGCGGATCGACCATGCCCTCGGCAATGCGCCTCAGGTAAATGCCGAGCCGCACTACACCATGCGAACTGACGCCGCGCAGATCCGCCTCGACGAGATTTTGCGCAACGGCGAGTGCAACGTGTTGTGGTGCTCCATTAGCGACCAGCACATTCCGGCTAAACTCGACCAGATAAGAGGCTTGATAGGCCATGGTGTCAAACCCCTTTAGATTTCAGCGTCTGGTCGATCCAGCTGCGATCGATCGTACCATCTGCAATGCTTTGCAGGATCGCCGCCTCCCGATCCTGTTGAGCGGTCGCAAGTACCAGAATCTCTTCAGCATGGCTTTGGGGGACAGCGATGAGTCCGTCAGTGTCTCCAATCACGATATCACCGGAGGAAACGACCATACCACCAACAGAAACAGGAACACCGATCTCGCCGGGCCCATCCTTGTAGGGACCGCGATGCGTCACGCCGCTCGCAAAAACCGGAAATCCTGCAGAGAGGATCGCCGACGTGTCACGGATCGCACCGTCGATGACGAAGCCACCAAGCGAACGAGACATGGCATAGCGAAGCATGATTTCGCCGATGATCGCATTGGTCATGTCGCCGCTGGCATCCACGACGATGATGTCACCGGGTTTGGCGATATCGAGTGCCTTGTGAACCATGAGGTTGTCGCCAGGCCGCGTGCGCACCGTCAAAGCACTACCGCACATTACGTTATCACCATGGAACGGTCGAAGACCCGAACCACCTGCAAACACACGGTTCATGTTGTCGCTGATGATAGCGGTTGGGATAACCCGGAATTTTTCGACAAGATCATTTGCCGGACGACGAAAGTCGTCCGCGACACGAAACCCTAGCAATGGAACCTCCCTTGGTGCCTCCGCACCTTTATGATGAGAGGAACCTAGAAGCTAGAAAACTTGACGTCTAATACATAATAGAGCAATTATTGATAACTTAGAGGTATCAATATGTTGGACGCGCGACAGTTACGCTATATTCAAGCGGTATCCGAAGAACTTCATTTCGGGCGTGCTGCGGCTCGTCTTCGTATCGCGCAGCCTGCCCTCTCTCGGCAGATCCAGCAAATCGAAGCAAACCTTGGAACTATGCTTTTCGCACGAACGCAGAGACGCGTGGAACTAACGCCTGCCGGTGAACTGATGCTGGATCGAGCCCGATCAATCTTGAAGGAAATGGAACAAGCGGAAATTGACGCAAGGCGCGCAGGCAAAGGCGAACTTGGTCGCCTTTCTGTCGGTTTTATCCATTCGTCCAGCTATGGCTTCTTACCGCGATTACTTCGCCGCTTTCACGATCGCTTTCCGGAAGTGAATCTGGAACTGAAGGAGATGGGAATTGCCGAGCAGATCAACAGCTTGCCGCTCGGTGCGATAGATATTGGAATTACACGGCCCGCCAAATACGCAAGCGGCATCGAAACTCTTCCAGTACTTGAAGAAGATTTTCTGGTTGCGGTGCCAGCGTTCAATCCGCTCGCATCCGTAAAGAGCACGTCATTGGCGCGATTGACAAATGAGAGCTTTGTCCTGTTTCCACGAGAAACTAGCCCCCTTTTCAATACATCCATTGTCACAATGTGCGAAAACGCGGGCTTTTCACCCATCGTTTCGCAAAAAGCGACGCAGGTTCATACGGTCGTCGGCCTAGTCAGCGCGGGAATGGGGATCGCAATCGTCCCCGCCACCGCACGAAATCTGCAGATATCCGGCGTCGCCTTCCTGAAGATCGAAGACGAACCACCTCCGGTAACAATCGTCCTCGCCTGGAAAGCAAACCGTGTAACATCCCACATGAAGGCATTCATGTCGATTGCAGTGTCGGCTGCGAGAGAACTTCAGGGCCTACCTAACGACAACTAAAACAACTTCATAAAAGGCGGGTTCTGGAATAGCCCCCTAATTTCCCGGACAGTTTCTCCCACTTAAATAAGTGATAGGACTACTGTTCACATTATGACTGGTAATAGCATTAAGATGGAAATTCTTTCCGGCCCTGAGCGGCGTCGACGCTGGAGTACAGCGGAGAAGCTTGCAATTGTCCACGAAACCTACGAGACGGACGCAACGGTCAGTGTGGTCGCGCGTCGTCATGGCATTGCGCCTAACCAACTGTTCGCGTGGCGCAAACTTGCGTCACAGGGTGCATTGGTTGCAACGGCAGCCGAAGAGGAGGTTGTCCCTGCCTCGGAATACCGGGCGCTTCAGGCTCAGGTGAAGGAATTACAGCGCCTGCTGGGCAAGAAAACGATGGAGGGGGAAATTCTCAAGGAGGCCCTCGAAATCGCCAACGGCCCAAAAAAACGGATGCTGCACTCAATCTCGCTGCCGAAGGACGTTTTGCGATGAAAACGTTATGCGAGACGCTAGGTGTTGCCCGGTCGAATATCGCGGCGCGAGCCACAGGCACCCTTTCCAAAGCCCGAGGGAGACCTCCGCTTCCCGACGCTGATCTGGTTGCTCAGATCAAGGCGGTCATTGAAGAAATGTCGACCTATGGCTATCGGCGCGTTCATGCCATTCTGCGGCGCAAGGCCCGTGAACAGGGCTGTTCATGGCCGAACGCCAAACGTGTTTATCGCGTGATGAAGCGGCATGATCTGCTCCTTCAGCGCCATACCGGAGCTGCCGGTGAACGCAGACACGACGGACAAGTCACCGTCGAGCGCTCCAATACCAGATGGTGCTCCGACGGTATTGCCAAGTTATTTGAGGTAGGCGGCACGACCCCGTTGAGCTTTTGCTCATGCGTTCATTTCAGCAGTGTAGTCGTGCCATAATGCAAATGCATCGATACGTGCATGGCGGTAGGAACAAGCTGTGAGTTTATGGCGATGTGGACGGAAAATCAGATTAATCTGATCGTGAGCGGCAAGGAACCTTTGCGCATGTCGCGCTGACTTGAACCGCCCAAATATCTTTTCCCGTTTTCGCGTTGGCCTATGCGAGACTTCGATGGCGTTATTCAGGCCTTTATGAGCCCGATGATCCGCATCTGGTGAAAGATTTTGTATTGGCTTAATGTAACTGCGCAGCTTATCCGTCACGACGACACGTGGTTGACCGAATTGCTTCACCAGTCTGGAGAAAAAGCGTTTGGCAGCCTTGGTGTTACGACGTGTTTGAACCAGAATATCAAGAACATCGCCGTCCGCATCAATTGCCCGCCAAAGCCAATACTTCTTTCCTCCGATAGTGATGACGGCCTCATCAATGTGCCATTTATCATTCGGCCTTGGTCGGTCCCTGCGGATACAGTCGGCAAAATGGCGGCCGAAGCGATTAATCCAGACGCGAACGGTTTCCCGGCTGACAAGCACGCCACGCTCAGCGAGAAGATCTTCCACATCGGCCGTGCTTAACGCAAATCGGTGATAGGTCCAGACAGCGTAGCCAATAATTTCACGCGGAAAACGAAACCCCTTCAACCGGGGAAAGGAGCTGGGTAATTTCATGCCATATTGATACCGGAAACGCCAGGCTCAAACAACTTGGCAATGCCGTACGGCGAGTTCAATGTCACATTGAACAAGCTAAAAATCGACCGCGTGACGGGGGATACCACACTCACGATGTCGTGGTTTCTAGTTCCGGCCCTACATATCAAGCATAAGTGTCAGATCTCGAGGCAGCCTGATAAAGACGCTGCCATTATGATTGGTGAGGCGTTTGAGGGGATGAAAGCCGAGATCAAACGGATCACTAAGAAGGGTGTCGAAAACCGACTTTAGCGAAACCCGAGATAGGAGAGGCCCGAGATAGGAGAGGGAGGAAGGCCTTCCCTCCATTTTCAATATTCTCAATTTTTGCGTTCCTGTAATCAATGAGGTCGGTTCGGCGCTCATATTGCTAGTGGTGAAGAGCGCAGGTTAAAGGACGTATTCGAAGCTGTCCTTGCTGCTGCACTCGGTTAGAACCGTCAGCTCCTCACATCGTCGGCTCGCAAAGAATTCGAAAAACTTTACAACTGTAAAGTCGCCCGCAACGACGGCCACCCTGTGAAAAACTTTACAGTTGTAAAGTCGAGCGTCAGCCAATGCCTCCGTTAAGCTCTCGTTAACGAAAAATTCCTTGTAGAATCGGTTGCATTCGGGTCTTATGACGGAAAGTGAACCGTATCGGGTTCAAAACCGTCCAGAGAACTAAATGCTTCAGTCGCACAATTCCGTCGTCACAGACACTGCGTCAAAGATCGAAGGCTACACCGCCAAGCTCTCGGCTGAGTTGAGGGAGATGCGTGAGGCCTTTTATCCGCCTTCCTCGCGAAAGTCATTCTCGCGCACTTTTTCGACACTCGATCTCGTCAGACTCCTCGATGTCCCTGAGAGCACCTTGCGTCAACTCACCATTGAGGGGAGGGGGCCTCAGCCTGATCGCGCGGAAAACAATCGTCGCACCTACACCATCGAGCAAGTCAAAGAACTTCGGGAATTCCTAGCTGATCTTCGTCCAGACGAAGCCGTGAGCCTGCTGCCGTATCGCCGTGGCAACGAGAAGCTTCAGGTTATCGCCACATCCAACTTCAAGGGTGGCTCCAGCAAGACGACGACTTCTGCCCACCTTGCGCACTTTCTTGGCCTGCAAGGCTATCGCGTTCTGTGCATAGATCTCGACCCTCAGGCATCATTGACGTCGATTTTTGGCATTCAACCTGAATTCGACCTTGAACCAAATTCGACCGCGTATGCCGCGCTGCGGTATGACGAAGAGCGTCTCCCTTTGTACGACGTCATTCGTTCCACATACTTCCCGGGTGTCGACTTGGTGCCGGGAAATCTGGAATTGATGGATTTCGAGTTCGATACTCCGTCATATCTGGCTGACCGAAACCGAGACGAGCTGGGCCTCTTCTTCGAGCGCCTGGTTAAGGCAATTCAGACAGTCGAAGATCGTTACGACATCGTCATTCTCGATACACCGCCTTCACTCGGTTACACGACGCTTGCGGCTCTATATGCGGCGACATCCCTGATTGTCACTGTTCATCCGGCAATGCTTGACGTCGCGAGCTGCAACCAATTCCTGATAATGATCTCGGATTTGTCGGAAGTGTTGGTGCAGTTCGGAGCAAAGTTCGAGCACGATCATTTCAAGTTCTTGCTCACCCGCGTAAACCCGAACGATGGCCCGCAGAAATATATGGCTGGTGTAATGCGCCGCCTGTTCGGGAACGACGTTCTGGTTGCTGAGGCATTGGAATCGACGGCTATCGCGGGCGCTGCAGTCGCCAAGAAGACACTTTACGAGCTGGAATCTGGAGAGGTGGGTCGAGAAGCCCTGAAACGGGCCTTGGAGAGCGCGGATCGCGTTAATTTCGACATCCTGAGCCTGATCCATAAAGTTTGGGGACGTAACCCATGAAAAAAAGCATTCTAAAGCAAATGGCCGATGTCGAGGCTAGGGGAGGGGAAGGCGCAGATAAAGCGATCCTGAACCCAATGGCGGCTCGACGTCATTCGTCACCAGTGATCTCAAACGTCGGCCGTGCGCTCACCCAGCTGACCGAGGACAGCATTGTCACGCTCGAAGCCAGCAAGATCGAGCGGTCTCCGTTCAAGGATCGTTTTGAAGCTGATGCTGAAGCCAACGAGGAACTCGAAGCCCTTAAGCTCTCGATTGCTTCCGAAGGCCAGAAAATCCCTGTTCTGGTGCGGCCGCATCCATCAAAGCCGGGGCATTATCAGCTTGCCTACGGCTATCGTCGCCTCGCAGCCATAAAGGCGCTGAACGAGGAGGATGGTCGCTCTGACCCCATCAAGGTTAAGGCCTACGTTCGTGAACTGACGGATCGCCAGCTCATCGAAGAGCAGTCCCTTGAGAATGGTGTTCGCGAAAGCCTGACCTGGATCGAGCAAGCGATGTGGACACTCCAGCTGAAGGCTGTAGGGCTGTCTCAGCGGGCGATCTGCCCCATCCTCGGCCTGACTGAAGCCGCGATCTCGCATTTTGGTAAGGTGACTTCAGCCATTCCTGAAGACGTCATCTATGCGATTGGGCGCGCGAAGTCAGTTGGTAGGCCGAAATGGACATCGCTCGCAGAGCTGATGTCGGGCGATGGCAAAGTCGAAGCCGTTCGCGAACTGATCAAGACGCCGGATTTCCAGGCGGCGGACAGCCCGACTCGTTTCTCGAAGGCCTTCGAAGTGGCCAAAGGCGAGAAGACTGTGCCTCAATCTGCGCCTGCTGCTAAGTCCTGGACATCCAAAGACAATTCGGTCAGCTTTATGATGAATCAGAAGCCGAAGAAGGTCGCTATCGAGCTAACTAGCACGAAGGCTGCACCCTTCGGCGACTGGCTATCGAGCCGTCTGGACGTCCTCTATGAGGAGTTCAGGCAATCAGAAACAGGAAATGGAGATAACTAAACCGCGAAAGAGAAAAGGCCCCACAAACACACGGTCTGCGAAGCCTTTCGGTATTCTCTAGCAAGATAACGAATCGCATTTCTCAGAATCCGTGTCAAGCGTTTTGACGTCGTTTGCGGCGAACGGATCTCTTTTGCCTTCAGTTAGGTGAGAGAAATGCAAGCTGGAGAATATGCAACGACTCCCTTTGGGAGCCGACCGATGACGCTTGCCTCGTTGGCAGCGCAACGTGTCACACGTGAATCCGAAGGGCAGGGCAGGGCGGTCGATAAGTGGGCGCTCTACAAGGATATCTGTGAAGCTAAGAGCGTGCTGGGAACGAATGACCGTGCGTTGGCGGTCTTGTCGGCGCTGTTGTCCTTTTATCCAGACAGCGAGTTGTCAGAGGAGAACGGGCTGATCGTGTTCCCATCAAACCGCCAGCTCTCGCTGCGTGCTCACGGAATGCCTGACACGTCTCTGAGGCGTAATCTAGCCTCTTTGGTCGACGCAGGCCTGATCCTGAGGCGCGACAGCCCGAACGGGAAGCGTTACGCCCACAAGAGCAGGGAAGGGGACATTGAGGAGGCTTTTGGGCTGTCTTTGGCACCATTGCTCGCTCGCGC
This sequence comes from Brucella tritici, assembly GCF_008932285.1. Lineage (NCBI taxonomy): Bacteria > Pseudomonadati > Pseudomonadota > Alphaproteobacteria > Hyphomicrobiales > Brucellaceae > Brucella > Brucella tritici. The sequence continues at coordinate 2,115 of NZ_WBVY01000010.1, read as the reverse complement.
CGACGAGATCGCTCAGGCGGCCGACCAGGTGCGTGCTGAGGCCCAACGCATCAAGCGGACAAGAGAGCGCATTACGCTCCAACGCCGCGATATCTCCAAGCTGATCGAAGTTGCCGTCGAAGAAGTCGCTGAAGGCGACTGGAGCGGTCTCTGGAGGCGTTTCCGTGCCATTGTAGACGCTATTCCGCGTCGAGCATCTATCACGGAGCTGGAGACGATTCTCGACGAACTGGTGGCAATCCGCGTCGAAGTGGATAACGCGCTGAATTCCTTTACGAATGATCAGAATATGGACGGCAATGATGTCCATACTGGACGGCAACATACTGAATCAAACCCAGACTCACATTTTAAACTTGAACCTGCTCCAGAAACGAGCGGGGTCGAGGTTGAGCCAAAACCTAGATCGGTGGAGCCGCCGAAAGGGTATCCGCTCGGCCTGATATTGAAGGCCTGCCCAGACATAATCGACTACGCCGTCGACGGGATCGCGAGCTGGAGAGACTTGATGGCGACGGCCGCGCAGGTTCGTGGCTATCTCGGGGTTTCGCCGAGCGCATATGCCGATGCCTTAGACATCCTCGGGCAGGAAAACACCGCTGTCGTGATTGCGTGTATCTTGCAGCGCGCCAACCACATCAACTCGGCAGGCGGCTATCTGCGAGCATTGACCGACAAGGCGAGGGCAGGGGGCTTCTCTGTCGGCCCAATGTTGATGGCGCAACTGAAAACGAATGGGGTGACGACGTCGAGGATGGCTGGATAAAATGCGGATTTGCCACGGAACCTCGTCCATCCATCTGGATTCCATCCTGCGTGAAGGACTGAAGCCGCGTGGCCAGAAGCCTTCCAACTGGCAAGCATCCAGTCACGCCGACCTGGTCTACCTTTCACAGGCATACGCTCTCCATTACGCGGGGAATGCGGCCGACAAAGAAGGCGGAGACATCCTCCTGGTCGAGATCGACACCGATCTCCTTCCAGCGTCGAGTTCGATGCTTGCAGACGAGGACGCAATCCTCAGTGCGCTCTCCATCCTGATCCTATAATGCCAACGCGACTCTCCATCAAAGTTACGACCAAAGATCCCGATGAAGTGAGTGACAAGGCAACCCGGCAGGCTGAACGGGCACCTCTTCAGGAGGTGTTATCGTCGACTGTAGAGCCGCAGGCGCCTGAAGATCCGCCAGTGAATGTGAAGCCTGAGCAGAAGGAGGAGCAAGCGGATGAAACCATTACTTTGCCTCCCGTTCCCAAATCACCACAAAAGCGGCCTCGTGCTAAAAGGCCAAGTCCCAAGACCGAAGACGGCCCGGTGACAGACGAAGAACTGGAAGAGCTGGAAGCGGAAAATGCCCGGCTCAAGCTCTCATTAAATGAGCAGTTGAAAGCGAAGCAGGATGGTTCTGAAAACTGACAAGCTGCTAGACTTGGGATGATTTGGATTAAGACACAGGGAATCGTGATGGCTGTTACATTGTTGCATGGAACCGGAAATCTCATTTGCGACGGCGTTGATGTGGGTGGAGTCGAATTCAGCATCGCTAGTCCTGAAGATGGTCCGGATGTGACCAGGCGCGGAAAAGTGTGGGGAAACAAAAAGGCAGTTGCAGCAGCCATGAACGCCACCAAGACAGAACTCGCCGTGCCTGAATCCGGTGGCTTGCTTCTCCTGGACATTCAGGACCTGAATCGCGACGGTGGAGCGCTGTTCACGGTTTTACAACCCGCACCCGTCTGACCACGGCACGGTCGTAAACTTTTGTCGATCAACGAAAGTCAAAGATGATCGAAATTTGACTTTATGATAAATACCGCTCCCAATATGCAGGAGCGGGGTCATGCATGGTCGTCTCGATTTTCATAAATCAAAAGCGTTAAATGCGCTTCTCACCACTGAAGCCAATGAACAGGCGGGATCAGCGCGGCATCATCGTTTCGACGATTGGTTCGGCGAACTGTTTTCCGTACGATACGTCATTATGGTGGTAAGCGGTCAGCCGATGGCGTTAGACTTGAAGTTCCAAGGCATCAGAGTTTCGATTTCGGTTACAGGCCAACCTTGAGCGATACGGTTCAGGGTTTGGGATAGCCAGTCGAGCGGATCGACGGCAT